>NZ_CP099960.1:0-1200000 GCF_024137865.1 Moraxella sp. FZFQ2102 | reverse complement strand
ACCAAAGACAAAGGACGATGCAAGCAGTACCAATGACAGCACCGAGAACGGCATGAACAGCTTTTGCCAAAAGGTGACTTCATGACGAAGCGAGCGCGTGCCTTGGCTTTTCATCAGCTGACGATGCGCGTACAGATCAGTCATCGACAGCTCTTCAGGGTCACGCGTGAGTAGATAAATGTCCATCGGCGCAAGCGGCAAAGATAAGGTCGCATAATCGCTGTGGCTTTGGCTGACACCTGTCGGATGAATGCTCAGATGATTGATGTTATTAAGCTGCCAAGTATAGCGACCGCCCGCATCGGCTTGTGGTTGATACACACCGCTTTGGGCGCGCATCACTGTGGTCAGATTGCCATCGATACGCTGATAACGCTTGACTTCACCGAGCTTGCCATCGCTATCGGCATAGCTGATGTAGGTGATGTCTTCGGTCTTGTCATGCTGATTGACCGTCCAGTAGCCATTGATGGTAATCAGCCGCTGATCGGTTTGGTTTTTGCCCACCAAAGACGCTTGATGATTGGCACTTGGCACGACAAACTGCCCCACGCCAAGCGAAATCAGCACAAACAACATCGCAGGAATCATCACCCAGCCGATGATGCGATAAATGCTCAAACCTGCTGCACGCATCACCACAAGCTCACTGTGATTAGCAAGCAAACCCAAGCCCACCACCGCGCCAAGCAGCGTCCCAGTCGGCAAAAACTGCGTCAAAAAATACGGCGCGCGATAATAAATAAAGGTCATCGCATCCATCAGCGTATAAGTATCACTGACATCTTCAATCTCTGCCAAATACGCAAACAGAATCTGCAAAAGCCACAAGCCAATCACCGCCGCCGTCATCGAAAGCAGCGCCGAACGCATCACATATCGGGGTAATAGCCAAGCTTTCATGATAACTTCTCACTGGTATGGCGACTTAGGCGCATTCTTGCCATCAGGCGTTCATGATAATTCAAATACAGTGCAAAAGCGAACATCAGCACGATCGCTACAGGGTAGATTGCGACCGAGATTTTGCCTTTGGACACGGTGTCTTTGAGCGAAATAATCACCATCACACAAGCAATGTAAATAAACAAAGCAGGCACAAGCTTTAGCCATCTGCCTTGGCGCGGACGCACATAGGACAGTGGTGTCGCAAGCATCACCGCAAGCAGCATCATCCACGGCAGACTCAGCCGATAGCCAAGCTCAGCATAGGCTTCATTGACATTCTCACGGCTGATGTCGCCTGTGATCATGCCGATCAGTGATGGCGTGGCGATGCCTTCGATGCGCATCGCTTCGGTATCAGGCAGTGCGCCTGTTGCGATGGTGATGCGATAGCGTTCAAAGCCGATTTGGCTATAGCGGCGTGTCAGCGGATCGACTTCATAGCGGCGACCTTGGTGCAGATCCAGCTGGATTGAGCCGTCCGAGCTTGCGACTTGGGTGGCAGAGCGCGCGAAAATCAGCGAATCGTATTGGCTTTTATAATTCTCTGGAATATTCTGTAAGGCAGCCGCGTCATCGCCTTGTAGCTCTTGGTGAGCGATCGGTGCGCTTGCCTTGTCCTTGGGCATCTGCACGACGATGACATCATGCAGCGACTCACGGCGCGCGCCGATTTCATTGACATACAGATGATAATCGCCGCTACTGATGAACTGCTTGGGCTGAATGATGTCGAACACCTGCGTCATCGACTGCTCAGTCCAGATATTGGTCGCGCGCTCCATGCCCCATGGCTTGGCAAATAGCGTGATCGCTGCTTCGATCAGCATCATCACGATCACAAGCATCGACAGCATCCGTGCCAATCGCCCACGACTGATACCACTGCTATTAATCACCGCCATCTCATGATCGGTATAAAGTCGCCCAAGCACCAACATCAAGCCGATGAAAAATGACAAAGGCAAAATCAGCTCAAGAAAATACGGCAAATTATAACCAATCAGGCTAAACAGCACACTGACATCCAAGCCGCCTTCTGCCGCCATGCCAAAATAGCGAATTAAACGACCGCCAAGCAGCATCACCACCAAAAAACCGACAACTAAGGCGGTGGTGATAGCAACTTGATTGGTCAGATAGCGACGCAAAATCACAAATACGATTCCAAAAATTCAATAAGATAAACCGCTTATCATACCAAAAAATCGCGGTAGTTTTAAGCGATTTGGCAAGTTTATTTTCATCATTCATTAATCGCCAAACCAATTGGCAACTGAATGGATCGTCTGTCAGGCAGCCTGATTCAGATTTTACAAACTCGTTGTGATTTTTAAGTTGCTAGACCCAAAAATTATGCTACACTAAACCCATCGCCATCGAGTATTTTTCTCGATATTTATAAAATAAACCTAAGGAATGATCATGCCAAATATCGCGCTCAGCGTGTCTGTTCAGACAGAATACACCGCCAAAAAAGCCACCAAAAACAACCCCATACCGACCATCATCGCCTATGTGACCGATGACGGCACTGTGCTTGGTGGCTTGGGTGATGCCGAATATCTTACACGCGCCCAAGATCTGATCAGCCAAAGCAGCTTCAAGGGTGGTCTTGGCGAGAGTGTGACTGATTATGCCATTCACGCCAAAGAGCTGCCTGTGCTGACCGTGATCGGCGTGGGTAAGCTTGATAAGCTTGCGGGTAATATCGCCAAAGTCGCTGCTGCCACCTATACCGCGATCAAAAACGCACCGCGCGCGGTGATCCTATGGGGTGATACCATCTGCCACAAGCACTTTACACAGTTTGGTCTTGCGCTACTTGCTGCAAGCTATCGCTTCGATCATCACAAGGCAAAAGCTGCCGACAGCGACGCCATCAAAGACATCACCATCATCTCAAACCGTGATGAGCTTGACGCCTATCAAGCCGCGCTAGCGTTCGTGCTTGCTACTGCCAAAGGAGTGAGCGTCGCGCGCGATGTCGCCAACGAAGCACCGAATGTCCTAACGCCATCTGAACTGGCAAAAAAGTCAAAACAGCTCGCCAAAGACTACGCCGAAAAGATCAGCGTCAGCATCCTTGGCGAAAAAGAAATGCAAAAAATGGGCATGGGTTGCTTTCTCGCCGTCTCGCAAGGCTCAGACGAAGAAGGCAAACTCGCCGTCATCGAATACTATGGCAAAACTGGTCGCGCTGGCAAAAAATCGCGCCTGTCGAACCCGATCGCACTGGTGGGCAAGGGTCTGACCTTTGATACAGGTGGTATTTCATTAAAGCCTGCTGCCGGCATGGAAGAGATGAAATTTGACATGGGCGGTGCTGCATCGATTCTAGGTACCATCAAAGCCATCGCAGAAGCAAATCTTGCCATCGATGTCGTGGCGGTACTGGCTTGTGCTGAAAATATGCCATCGGCGCGCGCCACTCGCCCCGGTGATGTAGTCACAGCGATGAATGGCATGAGCGTCGAAGTGCTGAATACCGATGCCGAAGGTCGCTTGGTGCTGTGCGATGCGCTGTGCTATGTCCAAGAAAACTACAAGCCAAAAGCCATCATCGATACCGCAACCTTAACAGGCGCGTGCGTGATCGCCTTGGGCAGCGTGCGCTCAGGTCTGTACAGTAATGATGAAGATCTACTGTTCGCCCTAGAAAGTGCGAGCGAATTTACCAATGATCTGGTGTGGCATATGCCACTGGACGATAGCTACAACGAACAGCTGAACTCAAAAATCGCAGATGTCCAAAACATCGGCGGCCGTGAAGCTGGTTCAGTGACTGCGGCGTGCTTCTTGCAGCGCTTTATCAAAGAAAATCAAGCATGGGCGCACTTAGACATCGCAGGCACAGCATGGAAGAGTGGCAGCACCAATAGCGCAACAGGTCGCCCTGTGGCATTGTTGGCGCAGTATCTACGCAGCCAAGCAGATTAAATTTGCGCGATTAATCAATAAAAGCACGGTTTATTAAAGCTGTGCTTTTGTTTTTTGTGCTTCATGATATTGCCGTTTAACGCCAAAATCCACCAACAGAGCACAGCACAAACCCACTAATCGCTCAGTGAAATGAGCAATAAAAATGCGACCCATCAGCCGCATTTTTATCATCACTCACTTAGCATGAGCCACGCACAAAGTTGCAAATGGCACTGCATCCAATCGCCCTTCTTCGATGTCTTCGCCGCACTCGCTACACACCCCATAGCCACCTTCTTCGATACGGCGTAGTGCTGCATTGACTTGGGTGAGACCTTCTTCGGCTTCCTGCACAAGCTTCATGCGCATCTCATCACGCGTGGCGGCGACGGCTTGATCATCCCAGTCTTGATTGCTGTTATCTTCTGGGTGGGCAATGCGATCTTTGATTTTCTCGATGCGCGCTTGGTATTCTTGTTTTAGGCTCAAGAGCGCCGCTTGATAATGTTCAACGCTTTTCATTGTCTGACTCCTTTGCTTGATTGACCTGTTGAAAAAATCCCATCTTTTCACCTTTATTATTCACCAAATCTTATCAAAACTCAAGCGGATTTCTTATCACATCACCCCAAATTTACACAAAAAAATCGAAGCATCACACTCCGATTTTTTGGTCGCACACTTAAAAGCGATAAGTCGCGCCTAGGCTAAAATTACGCCCCATCTGCGGAATGTAGGGCAAAAAAGTCTCGTGCGCATACACAGGCTCATCGAGCAGGTTATTGCCGCGCAAGAACAGTTCATACTCGCCTGCGCCCCAATCGTTACGATAATTCACGCCAAGATTGAGCATATGATGCCCTTGGGTCGGCTGCTCGAATTTTGACAGTTTATTTTGGTCAAAGACATGATAATACTCAAGCTCGCCCGACACACCATCGGCGACATCTGCCTTGATACGCGCGCCCAATCGTGCTGGCGGTAGGCGCGGGGTGTAGCGATCTACTTGGGCAGCGTAGGTTCTTTCATCCGTCCAATTATCATAAGCGACCACTTCATCAGGCAAATCGGTCAGCTTGCCTGTGATGACATCGCCAAACAGTGACGCATGATACACAGGCGTGAACTGATAGCCGATACTACCTTCTAAGCCAGAGAACTTGGCTTTGGCTTGGCTGTAGCGGTTGATTCTCAAGGAATAAGGCGCGATCACCGCACTATTGCCCAGTGATGCATTGAGCGTCTGTAAGTAAATATAATTATCAAAATCATAATGATACGCCGCCAATTGATAATCCAATTTCTCCCCTTGATAATCCAACGCGATCTCAAGGTTATTCGACTTTTCTTTGGTTAAATTCTTATTCCCCACTTCAAATGAATTGGTCGCTAAATGCGCACCATGCGTGTACAGTTCTTGGGCGTTGGGCAAGCGTTCTTGGTGCGATGCCGTCACGGTTAGTCTGTGCTTAGGGGCAAATTTCCAAGTTGCACCCAGTGCATAAGAATAGGCAGTGTCTTGATTGGCTTTGGTGTCATTGAGTGCTTGGGCTAAATGCTCGGCGCGTTTTTGGTTGGCAGCGTCGATGTATGAGCTGTTGTAGCGGTTCGGCACTGGCTGCATGACGCTTGTGATCTTATCAAGATCATAATCCATCTTAATGCGCTGGCGTTCGGCGCGTGCCGATGCCTGCAGGCTTAGCGCATCGCTCAGTTCGTATTGCTGCAAGCCAAACAAGGCGATATTATCCGTACGGTTCTCACCCAGTGTCTGCCGACCTTTGGCGATACTCGGTGACAGCGCACTGTTTTTGGATGTCAAATAGCGCACACCCCAAGTGCCTGAGAGTTTCTCAGTTGGTGTTTGGATCATTTCCAACCGTGCTGTCGTGGCTTTATTTTTAAAATCACTGCTGATGGTGTCGCCTTCTTTTTCTTGGTGCTGATAATCACTGTGTCCTACCGATAGTTTTACCGTATTGATGCCTGCGATCGGATCGTACAGCTCACCTTTAAGATCATATCGGCGATTGGTCAGCGTGATGTGCGGTGCGCCGTGCGTGTGTTCTTTGGTGCTGTGTGTATGCCCACCACTGGAGTCGAACACTTCAGCCTGTAGGCAGTCGGCGCGCGGATTGAGATAATTGACATCATCTTCGCCCATCAGCTGCGGATAGCTCATCAGATAAGGCTTGTCGCGCTCGGACGCAGGTGAGATGACATACGCGCCACAGCCTTCGTACATCGGATTGTGCGCAGGTAAGCCGTATTCATCTTCGCGATGACTCACCGATGCGCCCACATATCCTGATGTGCCCACCCACGATACGCCCAGTGACAGCGCATCAGCATTCGCCCAGCTGTCAGGCAGATAATCTAAATGCTTAGGCGTTACGATGGCATCAGTATAACGCTGCTTTTGTTCCAGATACTGCGATTCGCTGCGGATGAAATGTCGCTCATTGGCAGGACGATAACGAAAATACGGCTGTTGATGATGATTGGCAAGCCAGTGCTGATATTCTGATTCTAAGCTTGCCAGATTCTCAGGCGCTGCCAAATGCTCTTTGAGTGCTTTTTCATTGTCAAATTGATAACGCTGATATTCAGGCGTCTGATAATCGTTCGCGCGGCGCGTGATACCCTTGGCGCTGATTGCTACTTGTGAACCGATCGGCAGTGACACACCGACGCTTGCCACTTTCTCATCACTGCCTGTATTAAAGCGCAGCGTCGCATCGCCTGTCGGTGCATCTGGCACATGATCCAAGATCACATCATCGACCACATTAATCTGACCTGCGACATTGCCCGAGCTGTACAATAAAGTACTTGGACCGCGCACGATCTCAACTTGCCCTGCCAACAGCGGATCGACCATCACCGCATGATCAGGCGATAGGCTTGCCATGTCGATGACATCACTGCCATTTTGCAAAATCTTCAATCGCTTACCCTCTTGCCCACGAATGATTGGCGCAGACGCACCACCACCAAAGTGGCTTGAACGCACGCCCAACTCGCCTGACAGCGCATCACCCAAAGTCGCCGCACGGCTGCGCAGCTGATCGGCTGTGACCACGATATCCGATGGCTTCGCACCGCCAAACGCACTATGAACACGCGCGCCACGCTGCACCACGATCTCTTCGGCATCGAGCATCACTGTCGGTGTATCCGCTGTTTTGGGCGCCATCTCGGATACTGCTTGGACTGCGTCATCATCAGCGTGCGCACCTTGCATCGCCAATACGGTTGCCATCGCCAGCAGCAATGGGGTGAGTTGCCATGAGTGTTTTTGCATGATTTATTCCTTGATGATTTGATAAAGTATAACAATTATTTCAAAATTGTATTAAGTTTGTGATAAAAATCACATAATGTTATATTATTATATAACTATCGTCAAGTAATTTTTCTGATCGTTGGATAAAATTGCAACACGCTCTTGAACAAGAATCACTCTTGGATAAGAATTTGGGCACAAAATAGAGTTATTATTAAGTAAAATTTAAAAATAAAATATTGGTGCGTGTAACATCGGCGTGGCGTATAATAAGGGCATCCACAATAGTTAATAAGTGAAATCCTATGTACTCAGCACATTCAGAACCGCATCTTAGCTCGCGCAATAACTGGCTGCGCGCAGGCGTCCTAGGCGCAAATGACGGTCTAATCTCGACAGCCAGTCTGCTGATGGGTATGGTTGCAGGTCAGGCAAGCATGGATGTTTTGACCTTAACAGCATTGGCGGCGATCATCGGCGGTGCACTGTCGATGGGGGCAGGCGAATACATCTCGGTATCATCCCAAGCCGACACCGAAAAAAGCGACCTTGCCAAAGAAGCCTACGAGCTTAAGCACAATCCTGAGCGTGAGCTTGTCGAGCTGACCAATATCTATAAGGCACGCGGTCTGGATGATGATCTTGCGCATCAGGTCGCGGTCGCACTCACCAAGCATGACGCGCTCGAAGCGCACGCACGCGATGAGATCGGTCTGAGTGATGCCTTATCCGCCAAACCCTTAGAAGCAGCGATGGCATCGGCAGCATCCTTTATCATCGGGGCAGTACTGCCACTGATCAGCCTGTGGTTGGGTGCAAAATTCGGCACGGATTTGGGGGTGATTTTGGCAGGGACGACTTTAGTAGGTTTGGCACTGCTTGGCTACACTTCAGCCAAACTCGGCGGTGCGCGCGTTGTGCCAGCGATGGCGCGTGTGCTGATTTGGGGTGTTTTTGCGATGGCGGCGACAGCGCTGATCGGCAAGGCATTTGGTGTGGCGGTGGCGTGATGGCGTACGATGTCCAAAGCTGTGTACGAAATTTCTTACAAATATTGGCGAAATTTGCCACTTTTCGCACACAGCCAGTTTTGGCATAATACACCCAACAGCACAGGAAAGTGACACAGGGTGTGTCGGCATGGATGAAACGCTGTTACACGGATGACTCGTAAGGAAACTGCAGGAAATGCACCAAAAAGCCACAGGTGAAAACTTGTGGCTTTTGCTTTTGGGGTTTATGATGATTTGTGTTTAAAATTGTGAATTATGCGAATTGATATCAAAGAACTTCAAAAACCGTTCGTCCTTCAGCTTGTCGAAAAGTAACGGATTTTTGAAGATTTTATCATAAAGATCAAATACTTTTGGTGTATTGGTGCGGATGCCGCACCCTACTAATTTATCATATTAATTAATCTAGCTACTTAAAATAAACCTACTCAACCACCGCTCCATATACACCCAAGCTTGCCACAAACTCATCCACCTTAGCGGTGTCCAATTGTGCTGTGATCATCACATCCGCCGCATAATCGACCGCGCTGATCTCGCCTGCTGCCGCACCGATCAGATAGCGCACTTGTGCTTCATGAGCAAAGCTTGTCGCGATCATAAGCACTGATTTTGGGATAAAAGTGGTCAGTACCATCTGATCCACCGCCATCTGCGCCACCGTCCCATAAGCACGCGTCAAGCCGCCTGCACCAAGCTTAATCCCCCCAAAATAACGCACAACAACGATGATACAATTACCAATCGCCTTATGCTGTAAGACATTCAAAATTGGTCTGCCTGCTGTGCCGTTTGGCTCGCCGTCATCATCAAAGCCTGCGCTCGTGGTGTTATTCGGATCGCCGATGATATAGCCAAAGCAGTGATGGCGCGCATCGGGATAACGCGCACGCAGCTTGGCGACATGGTCCATCGCCTGCTCACGACTGTCGATCGGGTAGGCAAAGGCAAGAAATTCGCTTTTTTTGATTTCATAGACCGCATCACACGGCGCACTTGGGGTTTGGTAGCTCACGGTATTGATATTGATGGTAAAGATGCTGTCATTTTCCCATATTTTGTCGATTTATGCTACACTAGGCATAAGTTTACTGATTGGAAAATTTTTATGCGTTTGGATAAATTTTTAAGCAAAGCCACTGAACTGTCGCGCAAAGATGCCAAAAAAATCTTGCACGCAGGCGAAATCACCGTCAATGACATCGTCATCAAAGACTCAAGCCATCACATCGATGTCGCCAATGATGAAGTGCTGTGGGCAGGTGAGCCGCTGTCGGTCGCTGAAGGCAGTCGCTATATTTTGTTGTATAAGCCAGACGGCTTTGAATGCACCCTAAAAGCCAAAGAATATCCGATCGTCACCGATTTGATCGCTGTGCCAGAAGTGGCAAGCCTGCGCATGGCGGGCAGACTCGATGTCGATACCACAGGCGCGCTGCTATTATCCGATGATGGCGCGTGGCTGCACCGTGTGACCAGTCCAAAACGCCATCAACCCAAACGCTACGAGCTGACGCTTGCCGATCCAATGGATGAAGCCGCCCAAGCCCATGCCATCAAGCAAGTGGCGAACGGCATCTTATTAGAAGGCGAAAGCGAAAAAACGCGCCCTGCCAAGCTGTCATTCGTCGATGAGACGCACGCTGTGCTGATTTTGACCGAAGGCAAGTACCATCAAGTCAAGCGCATGATGGCGTATTTTGGCAATAAAGTCATCGAGCTGCACCGCGCCAGTATCGGCACCATCACCCTTGATGGGCTTGAGATGGGCGAATGCCGATTCTTGCGACCTGAAGAAATTGAACAGTTTTGATGATCGCAATTTGACAATAAAAAAGATATGTTTCATGTGGAACATATCTTTTTTCTTAGAAAATGTAGAAAAATCATGGCAAATCAGCCAAATGAGCGCGCCACATAAAACCCTACCGCTGCCGCTGTGACACCACCGATCAGATGTAGGATGATGATCAGTAGTGCTTGGCTGTATTTTTGGGCAATGAGCATCTCAAGCACATTGGCAGAAAATGCCGAAAAAGTCGTAAAACTGCCCAAAAACCCCGTAACCCAAAGCAGCTTATGCGTATCTGAGACACTCACCGCCATCAGCACACCCATCAACAACGAACCGATGACATTGACCACAAGTGTCGCAAGCGCAAGCTTAGTCGTCATACCAGTCAGCCACAGACCGATCAGCCAGCGCAATGTCGCACCACAAACCGCACCGATCGCCACCATCAACCATTGTATGAACATGATTTATTTTAAATAATATTTAAACAATACAAACTACACCAACCGCTGCCGTGCCACTTCATACAGTGCCATGCCAGTGGCGACACTGACATTCAAGCTCTGCGGACGATCAAGCGTGTTCGCCATCGGGATATACACGAGCGTATCGCACAGCTCTTGGGTGAGTCTGCGCATACCATCACCTTCTGAACCCATGATGATTGCAACTTTACCACCAAAATCACACTCATGCAAAGGCTTAGCTGTCTCATCGAGCGCTGTTCCAAAGACGAACACGCCTGCTTTTTTTAGCTTATCAAGCGTGCGCGCAAGATTGGTCACCGCCACCACATCAATAACTTCAGACGCACCCACCGACACCTTAGCGACGGTCGGCGTGATCGGCGCAGACTGATGGCGCGGAATGATCACCGCATCCACGCCCATCGCACAGGCACTGCGCAGGCACGCGCCCAGATTGTGCGCATCGGTGATTTGATCTAATACCAAAAACAGCGCGTTATCTTTTTGTGCCAAGGTATCCAACACACTCTCATCCGCCATCGGCATGGGGCGCGCTTGTGCTACCACGCCTTGATGCTGATGACTGTCGGCAAGCTCAGCCAGTCGCTCTTTTTGTGCCATCTGCACGCTGATACCAAAATCACTCGCCAACTGCATAAGGCGCGTATGCTCATCGCTCACCTGCCCATCATCGCGCGCTTGGATGAACAGATTTAGCACATCGATCGGGCGACGCTTCAGCAGCATATCCACCGCGTGAATCCCATAAAAATACGGGTTTTTCGGCTTAGTGTCTTTTTTATCCTTAAAGACCTTACCCTTGTACGGCTCGCCTGATTTGCTGTGGGGTTTTTTGCCAGAATTTTTGATGGATTTGTCATAAAAAGACTTAGAATGCTTGCGGTCGCTCATGATGCTGTACTTTATGAAAAAACTGACTTATTGTGGCAAAACTTCAGGATAAAGTAAAGAAATTTCACCTACCAAATGGCGTATCGACGCGCAAAACCTGCCGTGAATAACATTTTTTCCATTGCCAAAATCGGTATCTTTGATTATGATAAAAGGTTGGCGTATTTATGGGATTTAGCATGCTTGTTTCTCTTACTTTACAAAATCTTGCCTTGATCGAAAAAAAAGAAATCAGCTTTGATGGGCGGTTCAATGTCATCACAGGTGAGACAGGTGCAGGTAAGTCCTTGATTTTGGACGCATTATCACTGTGCGCTGGCGAACGCGCTGACAGTGGCATGGTGCGTCATGGCTGTGACGAAGCGTCGGTTTTTGGCGAATTTGACATCACGGGTAATGCGCAAGTGGCGGCATGGTTTCGCGAACATGATCGCGAGCTTGACGAAGACACACTGCTGATCCGCCGTAAAATCAGCGCACAAGGCCGCTCAAAATCATGGATCAACGGCGTGCCAGCCAGTATCAGCGAGCTTAAAAGCCTAGGCGCAATCCTTGTCAATATCCACTCACAGCACGCAGGGCTTGAGCTATTAAAACCCCAATTCGTCATCGATTGGCTCGATCGTATCGGTGGCTTGTCAGCAGAAAAACAAGCCACCAAAGACGCCTTTACCGCTTATCAAACCATCAAAAAACAAGCCGACGACGCCAAAGCCCAATCTGCGCAGCGTGCCGATCGCATGGCATTATTATCCGCCAAGCTTGCCGACATTGAGCCATTATTGGCGGTCAATTTCGCTGAAGCGGAAGCTGAATACGATGAATTATCAAACCTTGAAAACTTAATGCGCGTGGCGACCGAAGCGACGGTGCTACTGGATAATGATGACGATACGCCATCGGTGGCAAGCCTGCTTGGGCGTGCGATGCGCATCTGTGATAATAATGCATCTGCCAGTAAGACTTTCAGCGAATGCAGTCAGCTGCTTGCTCTTGCCCAAGAGCAGATCAATGACGCTGCTGCCAAGCTTGCCGACTATGCCGAGCAGCAGCTGCCCGATGAAGCACGATTAGAAGAGCTTAATAATCTACTCTCATTAGCGCATCGCTTATCCAGCAAATATCACACGCCGATAGACGAGCTGATCGGTGATGCAGCCGCATGGCAAGAAGAGCTCGATATGCTGGGTGGTCTGCCTGATAATGACACAATGGATGCCAAGGTCAAGGACGCTTATGATGCGTATTTGGCGTGTGCAGATACGCTTGATCAAGCGCGCATGGCGATCACCCCTGACATCTGCGAGCGACTAGAAGCGCGGCTACTACCACTTGCCCTGCCCAATGCACGCTGCGAGTTTGGCTTTAGTGATAAGCCGAGCGATCAGTACAATCAGCATGGCAAATATGACATTGCCCTATTATTCAGTGCCAATGTCGGTATGCCGCTACAGCCTTTGCACAAGGTGGCATCAGGCGGTGAATTATCGCGCATGGCACTGGTGATGCAGGTAATGGCATCGGGTGATGGCAGTGAAACCGGCCCGACGCTGGTGTTTGACGAAGTGGATGTCGGTATCAGTGGCGGTACTGCCCAAGTGGTCGGTGAGCTATTACGCACACTTGGCAAGCACCAACAGCTCCTTGCCATCACTCACCAAGCCCAAGTCGCTGCTGCTGCCCATCGCCACATTCTGGTGCATAAAGAGCATGGCGAGCAGACGGTGAGCGATATGAGTATCATCACAGATGAAGCACAGATCGATGAGCTGGCACGCATGAGCGGTGGCGTGAATATCACCGCAGCCACGCGCGCGCACGCCAAGAGCCTGCTTGATGACATCCGCCACACCGATGAGCTGACGGCGAATACATCGATTGATAAACTTGAAAAATTCACCACCGATCATGCAGACCGTGCCGATGATGCCGCACCTGCCAAGAGCAAAAAACCAAAGGCGGACAAGGAATGATCATGCACACGATGCCCAATGACAAGCTTGTTCATCATTTTCTCGTTCCGACACCGCAGATGCGCGATGAGCGATTCATCGATAAAATCATCTACATCTGTCGCCATACTACCGATGGTGCATGGGGATTTATCATCAATGACCCTTTATCCAGTAGTGTCGGCGGTCTATTGTCTGAGCTTGATTTGCCAGTCAGCCAAGCAGCGATGAACACGCCTGCGCTCGCCGGCGGCCCTGTGCGCCCCGAAGCTGGCTTTGTGCTGCACACAGGTTTGCCTGATTATAAATCATCCTTTGTCATCAGTGAAAATGTCTGCCTAACCACCAGTAAAGACATCTTAGAAAACCTATCCCAAGATGCCATCAGGCATTATCTGTTGTGTATGGGTTTTTGTAACTGGGGCAAGGGGCAGCTTGATGATGAAGTACGCGCAGGTGATTGGTTCATCTGCCCTGCAGATTTGACGATTTTATTTGGCTTGCCGTACGAAGATCGCTTGGCGGCCGCACTTGGCAAAATCGGCATCAATCCAAACAAACTGGTCGATACACTGGGGCATGCCTAATGACGACACCGACTTTGATCCTTGCCCTAGATTTTGGGGTGAAAAAAATGGGCATGGCACTGGGCAACAGCATCACCCGCGACGCGCGCCCCTTTGATATTTTGGCGATGGACAACGGTCAGCCCGACTGGGACAATCTGCTTGGCATCATCCAAGAATGGCAAATCAACGAAGTGCTAGTGGGCTTGCCGCTGAACATGGACGGCACAGAGTCGATGCTCTCAAAGCGTGCGCATAAGTTCGCACGCCGATTGGCGCACCGCCTTGCCGAACGCCGCCAAGCGGTAAAAGTCTTCATCTATGATGAACGCCTAAGCTCAAAAGAAGCACGACAAATCGCTCTGGATAATGGCTGGATCAGCTCGCCTACCGAGCCGATTGATGACATTTCGGCGTGTTTGCTCATCGATGGTTATTATTACGCGCCTGAGCTGGCGATTTATGTCAATAACCACAAAGACAGCGTCAAAGATGTGTGATTATTTAAAGTAATTACACAATTAACCCAAAAATTATCCTTGATTTTTAAATAAAATCCATCAAATCACCAACCCAAAACCTGCCAAGATTATGCCAAATACCACCATTTATCAAACACTCATCCCCAAAATCCGCCACGCCATCACCCTTGCCAATGTCAGTGTATATTTGGGCTTGGCTGCCATCGTTGCATTTTGTGCGTTCGGCACGCTCGCGAGCATGGCAAGTTTTCGCGACAGCAGCGTGATTTATTATGCATTTCATTATTTGCCCTACATACTGATCGGTATCAGTATGCCGCTGAGCCTGTATCACGCGTGGCTGCTGATTCGCTATCGCATCGTTGATTTTTCGATTATTAGCATGATTTTATTGACAGGTGTGGGTTTGCTTGGTTTTACGCTAATTCGCCTTGTGATGAGCGGCATGGATACGGCGTTTTTTATGGGCTTGTTTTTGGCGATGATTGCATGGTTTGGGATGCCGTTTTTGTTTCGGGTGAATCTGCGCAAGTTTTTGGCGTTTTTGGAAGAAAAAGTCGCAGCCTAATTCACAAAATATTTTTAAAATCAATCAGTTATTATCATTTTTGGAACTGTTATGACCGACCACACTTTAGACACCAAAGGGCTGATTTGCCCTGAGCCTGTGATGCTACTGCACAAAGCCGTACGCACAGCCCAAGGCGGTGAGCATATCGAAGTGCTTGCCACCGACCCTGCGACCACACGCGATATTCCCAATTTTTGCCGCCATCTGGGACATACGCTTGTTAGCCAAGAGACGCTCGATGATGGCAGTTATCGCTATGTGATTGCCAAGAAATTGGGCTGATTTGCCTGACAGTCGCCTGCAATTTGTTCAAAATTTGATCAGCATTCATCATGGCAAAAGCAACCACCGCCCGCCAAGAAATCGCCGTCATCTGCGATGATGATCCCGATTATCTCAGCCAATTTCGCGCATCGATGCTCTCGCGTGGCTTATCGACCGCCACGCGCAACGCCTACAGCCAAGATCTGCGCCAGTGTATTCGCACATCCGCGACGCCCTTGACCCAGTGGCACAGCACCGATGTCAGCTTGCACCTACAAAACCTATCCAAGCAAGGCAAATCCGAACGCTCGATCGCGCGAAGTTTGGCAAGCTTGCGGCAATTTTTCTTATGGCAAATCGACACAGGCGCGCGCGATGACAATCCTGCCGAACAGCTTAAATCACCAAAGCTTAGCAAAAATCTGCCCAAATCCTTAAGCGAACATGATGTCAATGCCCTGCTAAACGCCCCCGATACCACAACCATCTTAGGCGCGCGTGACAAGGCGATGCTTGAAGTGCTCTACGCCTGCGGACTGCGTGTCTCTGAGCTTGTGGGCTTATCACTGGATATGCTAAACCTAAACTCAGGCTGGATCGTGATCACAGGCAAAGGCAATAAGACACGCCTTGTGCCGCTCGGTGAATATGCTCAGACCGCACTCGAAGAATATTTGGCAATACGCGCAAGCTTACTGGGTGATAGCAATCGCTGTCAGGCGGTGTTTTTGACCGAGCAAGGCGGCTTTATGACGCGGCATAATTTTTGGCATATCATCAAAAAATACGCGCGCATCTCAGGGATTAGAAGCGATATTTCGCCGCACACTTTGCGCCATGCCTTTGCCACGCATCTGGTCAATCACGGCGCAGATCTTCGCAGTGTACAGCTTTTGCTTGGGCATAGCGATCTGTCCACGACGCAGATTTATACCCATGTCGCCACTCAGCGACTGCAAGATCTGCACGCCAAACATCATCCGCGTGGTTAGTTTGCTAAATTGATTTTATCCAAAAATCTCTTGCTATTTTCCAAAAATCATAAACAAACTCAAAGAGTTATATGAACAATCCAATCAACACCCCAAGCCTTGATGTCATCATTCCTTGTTATAACGCTGCCGATACCCTAGATCGCACGGTGGTAAGTGTGCTGAATCAGTCTGCCTGTCAGCGCATTATTCTGGTCAATGACGGCTCGACCGATGATACCGCAGCACGCATTGATGCTCTTGCCAAGCAGTATGACAACATCATCGCCCATCATCTGCCTGCCAATAGCGGCGTGGCATTTGCGCGAAATTTCGGCGCGCTGTGCAGTAGTGCTGAGCTCATCGCCTTTATCGATGCTGATGATGCGTATGAAAACGGCGCGCTCGATGTCGTGCCAAGTATCTTTGCCTTGATGCCAAACTTAAGCCTACTGCGACTCAAACTACGCGCCATCGATTTGCCTGCGCGCTATGCCGATCATCCTGATTTAGGCAAGGCTTGGGATATTTTACAGATGACAGTGGGCGGGAATATGATTTTTCGCCGTGCGCTGTTTCTTGGCTGTGGTGGTTTTCCGACCGATACGCTGTTTCGCAGCTTAGGCGGTGAAGATGGTGCGCTTGGCATTGCCTTGGCAGAGATGAGCGCGGTCGGCACGCTGTTTGACGATGAGCATCGCGGTGTGCTGCATTATTGCCGTGATGGAATGCACGCTGAGCGACTGCTCGATGCGTATTTATTTGGTAAACACGACCCGCGCATCACGCCTGACGCTGCCGCCTATGCGCGCGCCACCACCGATCGCATCAAGGCGCGCCTAGATAGTCTCAAGCCAATCTTAAACGAAACCGCCATCGGTCGCCGTCCGCTGATTTTGACTTATGCCGATTGAGCGAAAATCTTGGGCGACACGCGCCATTGTGTGCTAAAATTTACTCAATAGTTACCAACCCTTATTTTTCTAAGAGTCCATCATGCACCAAATCGATCCTGATCTACTTGCCAAATCCAAACACTGGCGCGATGACATCACCTTTCGCCAAGAAGTGCTTGGCAAGCCCTTTGATTTCACCAGCACTTGGGGGATTTTCAGCCCAGAAAAACTCGATGATGGCAGTCTGATGCTGCTTGATTATATTGATTTTCAAGCTGATGACAATTCGATTGATTTAGGCTGCGGCTATGGCGTACTTGGCATGACTGCTGCGCGCGAATGCCCAAACGGTCAGCATCTGCTGATTGACAAGGACTTTGTCGCGGTCGAATATGCCAAATTAAACTGCCAAAAAAATGGTCTGAATAATGCTGAAGTCATGCTGTCGAATGGCTTTTATCATGTCGATAAAAATCGCAAATTCAGCCTAGTGATGAGCAATCTGCCCGCCAAAGCCAGCAAAGAGCAGCACTATCTGTACCTATTAGATGCATACAATGCGATGGAAACGGGCGCGCGTTTTTATGTCGTCACCATCAACGGTCTTCGCGATTTTATGAAACGCTCATTCACCGAAGTGTTCGGCAACAGCGATAAAATCAAACAAGGCAAAACCTACACCATCACCATGGCGGTGAAGGAATAATCAGCCCAAACAAGGAATGTGATGCCGACAAATTTCGATACAACCACTGCCAAAGACCTGTGGCAAACGCGGCTCTCGACGACGCGATTTAGCGTCATCGATGGTGCAATCCTGCCCAAAACCACCGCCACAGGCAATAACATCCGCAGCAATTTTCACATCGATTATGATCGCGTGGTGTTCAGCCGTGCGTTTCGTAAGCTTGGGCGCAAAACACAGGTGCATCCTTTTGCGCAGTCTGACCACACGCACAACCGCCTAACGCACAGCGTCGAAGTGGCAAGCGTCGGACGCAGTATCGGCAACCAAGTCGGCGCTGCTTTGTATGATGCAGGACTACTGCCACCAGATTTCAGCGCCAACAGCATCGGTGCGGTGGTGCAGGTGGCGTGCCTTGCGCATGATTTGGGCAATCCACCGTTTGGACATACAGGCGAGCAGGCATTACGCGAATGGTTCTGCGATCCTAAGCACGCACATTATTTAGAAAATTTAACAGACAAGCAGCGCAGTGACATCTGCACTTATGAAGGCAATGCCCACAGTCTGCGTACGGTATTAAACCTTGAAATGTATAAATCCCAAGGTGGTATGCGCCTGACCGCTGCCAGTATCGGCGCGCTGATCAAATATCCTTGGGCAAGTGATAATCCCAAAGGCAAAGGGCAAAAATTCAATATTTATCAAAGTGAATTGCCGCTATTTCGCCACATCAGCGAAACGCTCGATCTACCAAAAATCGCCACCGACCACTGGGCAAGACATCCGTTATCCTATCTGATGGAAGCGGCAGATGACATCTGCTACGCGCTATTAGACCTAGAAGATGCGGTCGAGATGGGGATGATCTCAGTCAATGATTTTCAAGGCGTATTAAAAAATATCATCGACTATGATAAGCTGATTAATATCAAAAACACCGAACAGCGTCTGGGTGCGATGCGTGGTACAGCCATCGGTCGTGCGGTCGAAGCAGTGACGCGTGCGTTTATGACACATCATGATGCGCTACTGACAGGGAAATTTGAACATAAAGATCTGCTTGCTGTCATCGATCCTGATATTAAAGATATGCTTAATAAGTCCAAAAAGCTTGCCGCTGATGAAATCTTCCGTCATAACAGCAAGCTTGCCACCGAGATCGCTGCCTTTGGCTGTCTATCGACGCTGCTGGATTTATTCATTCCTGCCATCTATGCACATCATCATGGCAGTGTCTTATCTACCAAGCATACGCTTGCTCTTGATTTACTGGGCTTTGATAAAGAAAATCGCCAAAGCCTGTACGAAGACTATATGACAGTTTTGGACTTTATTTGTGGCTTAACAGACAATACCGCCGCCAAGCTTGCCCGTGACATCTCAGGTGTTGGTATGATTTGACATAAACGCAATGCTAAACGATTGATTAATAAAAATTAAAAAAACCTTGCCCATGATTTTGAGCAAGGTTTTGCTATTTAAGCAGGTTAATCAAAACTGCGCTTGGATACCGACCAGACCTGTCAGTGATTTCTCGTCACTGTTTAATTGATTGGTCGCAACTGATGCATTGAGCATCACCGCATCATTCAGCTTCGCTGCAAGCCCCAAATGCGCGGTCACGCCACTGGTATCAGCTGCCGCGACAGTTACGCCATAGTCGCGCTGATAGGCAGGTAAAGACAGCAGACGCGCCTGCACGGTGCGATCATCATCCTTGAACTCATGCAGATAGCCGACACCGCCGTACACGCTGTAGCGGTCATTGACTTGATATGCACCATTGACGCCGATTTCACCCTGTAGCGATTTGCGCGATTGGTTCGAGAAGCGCAGGGCTGTGGCAAGCGTGCTTTGATCTTCGACCAAATCCTGCAGCGTCACTTCTTGTGCTGTCAGCCCAAGATAAGGGCGATAGCTGAACGCGCCGTGCGTGAGCATCAGACCAGCTTGCACCCCTGCGTGCAGTCGCGTACCATCGGCACGAGCTTGGTGCGTGCGTGGTGCGCCTGCCCAAGCGATATCGCGATCGGTATCAACTTTAAGCTTATCCACGCCTGCTTGTAGATTAACGCTCAGCTTATCAAAATCATGGCGATGATACACACCGACGCCATAGCTTTTGACATCGGCATCGATCTGTGTGCCCAGCTGATAATTTTGTTTGCCAAACTTCGCATACGCGCCTGTGTGCGATGCCTTACCACCAAAGCCTGCACCGATGGTGACGCTTGGATTAACACCATCTGTGCTCACATCACCGCTATCAACATCACTTGCGCTGACATCTGCCCAGACGCTGTTTTTGCTCACAGGCAGCTGATTCATACGGCGGTTCAGCGACTGCGCATCATTGGTGCTACTTTGTAAAATGGCATTGGGCAGCTGACCGATCGCAGTAGGCGCAGTCAGTAGGGATTGATAATATTCTGCCAAGATCTGATGCGTGCGTCCAGATGGGTGAATGTCATCGGCGAACAGATGGGTTTGGTTGGCATCAGGTGCGACCAAGTTATTTGGCGTACAGGCAAGCGATGTCGATGCTGGATCGTTTTCATTATCTGTGCGCGCTGGCATATTACACGCCACGCCCATTGTATTGCTAAAGCCGAACGCCTGCGGATCGCTCGTCACTTCTTGCAATAACCCAAAGGTATTAGCAGGGATGATATTGGCATCCAAACCATTTAATGCCTTGTACAAATTCTCATTATACAAGCTTGCTGCCAAATTTGCCTTATCCATCGCCCCTTCTACGCCCAAAACTTTTTCGGCATAAATCGCACGCGGCGTCAAACCCAAAGCAGGCACATTTGGTACTAAGATATGCTGCGCGCCAGTGGCTTTTAGTGTTGCGACATCAGTGGCGGTAGCTTTTACCGCAGCGGTGATTTTTTCTAAAGCTTCAAGCTGACCGATGGCTGGATTAGCCGCGGCGATTAAGTCATTTGAGCCGATCCACACGGTATAGAGTGCATTTGGATCTGCTTTGCCTTGATTTTGGGCAAGGTGGGTTAGGATTTGTTGATTGGTCGTTGGGATGTCGAACACACCGTTCCAACTCACCGTCTCAGATGAGCGCGCGCCGCCGACGGCATAGTTAGTGCCACCTGCATTGGCAGCGGTATTAGCATCTGCACTTGTGCCTAAGCTATTTGCCAAATGAGTCGCCCATACAGGATCAGGATTGGTGGTAAAAGAGTTTTGTAGCTGCTCGCCGACAGCAGGATTTACGCCTGTTACGATCGATTTCAGTCGCCCTGTATCGGTCAGGCTATCACCGAAAAACACTGTCTGGCTATAAGTCTGGGCGTGCGCTGTGCCACTGACCGCTAAGGCTAGAGCAATGGCAAGTGTGGATGGGGCAGTTTTCATCATCTCTCCTTGATCGTTGGGTTTCCATATTCGATGTATTCTAGGCAAAATTTTACCAAAATACAAGTGGCTTTGATGCAAATATTTCTCACTCTTAGAACCGTTATCATTTAGTATATAGAAAATAAATTTTTTAAAATTCTTCAATTTCTTCAGCTTATCTTCAGCTTTCTCACCTATACTATGCTCACACCAAAACATGGTGGATATTTTAACCCTTAAGTTTATTTTTCCATTTGGGAGCATATCATGAAACACATCAAAACCCTTGCCATCGCTTGCGCTACACTCATTGCCAGCACCAGCGCACTGGCATCTGCCACTTGCCCAAGCTATCCTGCCAAAGAGCATATTCCCCAAAAAGCCCTTGAGCAAGCACTGATTAACAAAGGCTTTACAGTAAAAAATTTCAAAGTCAGCGGCAACTGCTATGAGCTGTACGGCAAAAGCCCAAAAGGTAAAAAAGTAGAAATGTACTTCGACATGAAAACTGGCAAAATCATCAAAAGTGAAATCGAATAATCTGGCCATCTAAGAGAGTAAAACCCATGAACACCACTGCCACCACAACCGCTAAAACTGTCAAAGTCTGGGACATCTGGGTGCGTCTGACGCATTGGCTTGTCGCCATCGGTATTTTTGTCAATTTGACCGAGCTGATCGAAGAAGGCAGCACATGGCATGAATATGTCGGCTATGCGGTGGCAGCCTTGGTGGTGTCGCGGCTAATTTGGGGCTTTATTGGTACTAAATATGCACGCTTTAGCGATTTTTTCCCGACGCCGCGCCGTATCAAGAATCACTTGACAGGCTTTGGCAAACAAGGCACGCACCTTGGACATAACCCTTTTGGCGCGCTGATGATGTTTGCACTGTGGGGCGTGATTATCGCTCTTGGTGTCACAGGATATCTGATGGGGCTTGATGCCTATTGGGGTGAAGAGTGGCTACAAGAGTTGCATGAGATTTTGGCAAATAGCTTGTATCTATTAATCCCGCTCCATGTGCTATCCGCCATCGGTATGAGTTTTGTTGAAAAACAAAACCTTATCAAGGCAATGATCACAGGCAATAAAGTAGATCTCTCAATTTAATCTCAACTTATCCATACCAAAAAGCCGTCCAAGACGGCTTTTATCATCGATCATGCGTGGGCGGCGGCATGGGTTTTGTATTTCAAATAATACTGCAGCGCAATGATCAAAATCACATACAAAAGCTGCGCGCCAATACTCTCAAGCGTCGGATAAAATCCCGCCCACTCGATCGCAGGCACACCAGATAAGACATGGCGCGGCAAGTGATTGGTCAGCTGTAGTGCTAAGATGCTGACGCCCAAAATTTTAAAGCCCAAAAAGTAAATAACCCAAGTCAAAATCGCAAACAGCTTAGGGATGGGCAATTTGGCAGAAGTCTTGAGCATCACAAAGGCAACGACCATAAGCACCACAAGTGCAAGCATGATACCAAACAGAAAATTGGTCATGCTGATATTCGGCAAAATCCCCACATAAAACAGCAAAGTCTCCGCCCCTTCGCGAAACACCGATAAGAAACTCAAGCCAAATAACCCAACAAAACTGCCTGTGGTCAGTGCCTGTCCCATGTGCCGCTTGATAAAGGCGTTCCACGACTGCACTGATGATTTGCTGTGCAGCCACGCACCGATACCGATCATCATCACCACCGCGATGATACCGATCACTCCTTCGAACACTTCACGACCCGCACCCGATGATGTCGCAGGCAATAGCGACTGCAGAGCGATGGCAGCAAGCACGCTTGCGATCAAGCCCGATGCCACGCCTGCATAGACCCACGCCTTGCCACGGCTTTGCTTAGCGACACTCAAGGCGGATAACAGCGCGACGACGATCAGCAGCGCTTCTAATCCTTCGCGTAATAAAATCAGCATTGCATCGATCGCGGTGTATTCGGTGGTCGGATTGATGGCGTCAAGCTCAGCGATCAAGTCTGACAGTACCGCTTGCTGCTTGGGATCATCGCCATGTGCCATCACGATCGGCAGCTGTGATTCGATGCGCCCATACAGTGATGGATTACGCGTGCTGACTTGCCCTTCGACACCGCTCCAGACACGGATAAACTCAGCGATTTTCTCCGAGCCTACCTTCTGATCGTGATTTTGGAATGCGCTCAAGCCCTGCTTAAGTAGCTGTGTGGCATCTGCCAAACTCATCGTCTGCGCCTGTGTCTGCACCGCTTGACCTGAAATAAAACTGTCTAGCTGCGCCTTGAGCGCATCGGTTTGGGCGCTGAGCAGTTCGGTGTTGGCAGGAGTGCTTTCGATGGCGACACGCATCAGTGCCATCGCCGTCTCGATACCGCCATAATGCGCCATACTTGCCTTTCGCACCATGCGCTCATTGCTAAGCCACACACTGTTAAACGCTGCATAAGCACGGCGCGCTGCATCGACACTGGCAGGATCTTGTGGCGTCATCGCGTGCAGTACAGGCAGCATCTTGTCATAGGCAGGCAAGATTTGCTCAGCAAACTTGTGACGCTGCTTGTCATGATCCACAGGATTTTGGGCTTGTTCAGCCGCATACAGCGCTGTCGATACCACCGATAGCTGTGCATCCGTTGGTGTACTGATCGCGGCATCGAGCGCGGTATTGATATTGTGTGCGTGCGCTGTATCCATCGGCATGGCGGACACGGCGATTTTGATCACTTGTAAATGCGCGATAGCACTCTTATCATCGCCATTTTTTAGCGCACTCATCGCATCGGATAATTCGATGAATAAAGGGCTGAAGTTCAGCGGCTGTGCGGTGCTTATTTGTACTTGTGTGGCAGTATTGGTATGATCAGTGCTTGGTGTGCTTGCCATCGCAGTGCCTGTCACTGTATTTGTCATGCCAACTGTAATCGCTGCGCTGATGATGGCGCTGTGTAGAAATTTTTTCATAATTATGCCATCTCAAGCAGTGCTTGACCCAAATATTCGCCCGATTTCACCCCACCAAAGCACGCAAACAGCCCGCTGCCGATGTGCGTGGTGTACTCATTCATCTTATCCATGCGTCCTAGCGCATTTTGGATGGTGATGAATTGCTCAGGGGATTTTTGAAAAGAAATAAACAGCAATCCTGCATTGAACTGCCCTGTCTTGGTATCGATGCCACTGGCGTACGAATACGAACGGCGCAGGATCTGCGTGCCTGTTTTATTGGCAAGCGTGGTATGCCCCACCGCAGGCATCACAGGTTTGCCATTGGTATCTTTGGCATCAGGATCAAAGGCAGCAAATTCATCACCCTGCCCCAGTGGCGCGCCTGTATCACGATGCCGCGCGAAGGTCTCTTCTTGACCCTTTAGCGATGTGCGATCCCAAGTCTCAAGGTGCATCTGAATCACCCGTACCACCAAATAACTACCGCCTGTCAGCCAAGGTGCAGAGTCCGCCCAGATGTATTTGTCCGCGTCTTTGAGCGTAAGTACATTGGCGGTACCATCCTTAAAGCCGAACAGATTGCGTGAGGTTTGGGCGGTGTCGTCATACGATGTGAAGCCATCTTGCGACCATTTCATGGTGATGGTTGAGCGCGCTTGGCGTACCAGTTGGCGTACCGCATGGAATGCCACTTGCGGATCATCGGCGCAGGCTTGGATACACAGATCACCCCCAGATAGCTCAGGTCGGATCTGATCACGCGCAAAATTTGGCAAATCACGAAACTCTGCTGGTGCTTTATCCGATAAACCCAATTTATCCAAAAAACTGCGGCTAACACCGAAGGTCAAAGTCAAGCCATACGCACCCAAACTGTCCGCTTCACCGGTATCAGTCGGCGGCACATAGCCATTTTTGCCGTAGTCAGCGATGTTCTCACCTTGGGTCAGTCGAGCAGCGGCAGCCGTCCAGTCTTTGAACATTTGGCGCACGGCATCGATGTCATCGGTATGTAGATCCGCGACCAAAAAATAAATATGCCGCTGCGCAGTCGTCGTGATTCCTGCTTGATGCTCGCCAAAAAAGTCATAACGCAGCCGAGCAAAATCAGGCACAGATGCATCGCTTGTGGCATCTAACGCCTTGCCATCTTGCCTGTGACACGCCACCAAAGATGCCGAACCCAATGCCAACGAAGCCGCGCCAAGCCCTTGCAAAAACCGCCGCCGCGATGGTGTATGTGCTTGTGTCATAAGACCCCCTGTTGTTATTGTTATTCTTGCTTGATGATTTAAAGACTTTTTATCATAAGTACCAAAATGTCAAAAGCTGAGCATCATGCCCAGCTTTTGTGTGGTTTATTCTAGGACAATGCCCATTTGTGCCAATGGTTCGCCCAATTTATTGACCGCTTCGGCAAGCGCCTTGGTGTCTTCTTCGGTCAGATCGGTATAAGATTTATAATGTTGATCGCCGACTTGGTGCTTAGCAAGCAGTTCATTGACCGCGGCGAATCGCTCTTGTAAGGCCTTCACCAAGGTAGGATCTTTGGCATTGATTTTATCTTTTAAAATTTCAAAAATCTTCTCAGCACCTTCGATGTTAGCCTTAAAATCATACAGATCCGTTTTTGAGAAAATCTCTTCTTCGCCTGTGATCTTACTGGTCGATACTTCGTTTAGTAGATCAACAGAACCTTGTACCATCAGATCGCCTGTGACTTCAGCCGTTGGAATTTTGGCGCGCAGCTCTTTGACATCATTGACCAGTTGATCCGCCAAGGCTTCAGTGCCTTGGGTGGTGTTTTGTGTCCAAAGAATTTTTTCGATGGTATGAAAGCCTGTCCATGTCTCTCCTGCTTCTAGATCAGCTTCGCGATTATCGATGCGCGGATCAAGATCGCCGAAGCTCTCTGCAATCGGCTCGCTGCGCTCATAGTGCATACGCACCAAAGGATATAGGCGTTTGGCTTCATCAAGATTGCCTGATTTGAGCGCATCGGCGAAAGCTTGCGTGCCTGTCACCAACTGATCGATCTCATCGCTCACCCATGCTTTGTACGCGTCAGTTTCACGGCTCAGATCAGCGCTCGCTGCAGCGATGGCAGGAGCAAGCTCACTTTCGCTTTTTTTGGCATCGGCGGCATCGGTTTGGTTGGCAGGTTGGCAAGCAGCCAATACAAGTGCGGCAGCTGTAGATAATAGTGCTAGGCGTTTTGACATAATATGCTCTCTTTTTTCTTTTGTTATTATTCAGTGATCAGATATGGTACAAAACTGGTCACGCCATCGTTATTATTATATTCAAAATAAAAATCATTATCAATAATAAAAATTAACACTTGGGGTATTAGGCAAGCGTATTAATGTAGTTTGTTATTATTTTAATTAGAAAATCAAACCAAATACTTATCAAAGCCAAAAACCTTTAGAGAATCAGACAAGTTCTTTATCAGGCAAATTAGGCAAAAATGGCACACACGCCTGCCACGCACTACAGTCCAATCCCATCTCGCGGCGGATATAATACTCTTCAACCATGCGCGCCTGCTGCTCGACGCCATAGCGACCAAAATCCTTGCCATCGAATTGATAGCGGTATTTGCGGTTAAATAATGCTCGCCAAAACACCGCACGCCCTTGCTGCACCTGCCACACATGGGTCAGCTCATGGATCAGCCACGCACGGCGCATCAATGTTTCACATGAAACATCTTCCATCCAGTCATCAGGGTGAAAATAGATATTGCCATTAGGCGACACTGCAAAGCCCTTTAGCACCCACCACGCTGTCTTTAGCCGAATACTCTCAAGATCAATGGCATCACCAAACACACTTTTGGCGATCGCTTTTTCGCCATCACTCAAGGCACGGCTAAGCTTAGGATAAGTCAAAGGATTGGAGAACATAGGTATGGTTAAATGATAACAGGGTGTGGCTGAGTATGACTGGGCAATATCTGCGTTTGGTACACAAAAATAATCCATGCTACAATAGCATAACTTTTGCTATTGGGCAATTTACCATGAAACCACTCGCCGAACGAATGCGACCGACACGCCTTGATGATGTCATCGGACAAAGCCATCTATTAGGACAAGGCGCGCCTTTATCGAACATCATCCGCCAAGGTTTTTTGCCATCGATCATCCTACACGGCTCAGCAGGCATTGGCAAGACGACGATCGCCATGCTGCTTGCCCATGCGGTAAACCGACCGTTTCGCCCCTTATCCGCCATCAGTAGCGGCGTCAAAGAGCTGCGCGAAGTGCTGACGGCAGATGATGGCTTATTCCACGAGCCGCCTGTGGTCTTCGTCGATGAGATTCATCGCTTTAATAAAGCCCAACAAGATGCACTACTACAAGCGGTCGAAACAGGCGAGATTACCTTTATTGGTGCAACCACCGAAAATCCATCGTTCAGCGTCAATAATGCCCTGCTGTCGCGCTGCCAAGTGTATAAATTAAACCCCCTAAGCGCCGATGAAATCACCGCGCTCATCGACCGCGCTATTTATAAAGATAGCGTACTAAAAACCAAACAAATCATCATCAATGACTTAACCGCGCTCATCGACCTATCCCAAGGCGATGGAAGGCGCGCGCTGAATTTGTTGGAGCTTGTGGCAGCTGGGGCTGAGCCTGTGATCATCGATAATCAAAGCGTCACCGCCGTGGCAGGGCAGTCACTGGTGCGCTATGACAAATCAGGGGACAATCACTACGATCTGGTATCAGCGATGATCAAATCCATCCGCGGCACGGATGCGGATGCGGCGCTGTACTGGATGGCGCGAATGCTGAGCGCGGGCGAAGATCCTGCCTTTATCGCGCGCAGACTGGTAATCGCTGCCAGTGAAGACATCGGACTTGCCAATCCCAATGCGCTACTGATCGCCGACACTGCCCTGCGCTCAGTGCAGTCCATCGGTATGCCCGAAGCGCGCATTATTCTGGGGCAAGCGGTGGTGTATCTTGCCAATAGCCCTAAGTCAAACACCAGCTACAACGCCATCAATGCCGCGATGAAACTTGCCGAAACCGACCAATCGCCCGTGCCGCTGCACCTACGAAATGGTGTTACCAGGCTTATGAAATCAGACGGCTATGGCGTCGGCTATATTTATCCGCATGATTATCCCAATCACTATTACCCACAGCAGTATTTGCCTGATAATTTACTGGATGCGCGCTTTTATGAATTTGGCGATAATCAAAAAGAACAGACGAGTTATGCCTTTATTAATTGGCTAAAAAATGGCTAACAAATTTTTCCAAAACCCTTTATAATGAGCCAAACGCCCCCATAGTAGTGGCATATTTTTTGGATTGATTTTCAAAATTTTTCATAAACAACAATAAAAAAGGTAAAAATCATGGCTATGAACAGCATTTCTGAGATCATCGAAGACATCAAACAAGGCAAAATGGTCATCTTAATGGACGATGAAGACCGCGAAAATGAAGGCGATTTGATCATGGCGGCAAGCCACATCACCCCTGAAGCCATCAACTTTATGATTACCCACGCGCGCGGCTTGGTGTGCTTAACCTTGACCGAAGAGCGCTGCAAACAGCTGGATCTGCCATTGATGAGCGACAAAAACGGCGCGAAATTCAGCACCAATTTCACCCTATCCATCGAAGCGGCTGAAGGCGTCACCACTGGCATCTCAGCATCAGATCGTGCCACTACCGTGCGTGCGGCTGTCGCTGCCAATGCCAAACCTGCCGACATCGTCCAACCAGGACACATCTTCCCGATCATGGCGCGTAAAGGCGGCGTGCTGCACCGCGCTGGACACACCGAAGCAGGCTGTGATTTGGCACGCCTAGCAGGACTTGAGCCTGCGTCTGTGATCGTCGAGATCATCAAGCCAGATGGCGAGATGGCGCGCCGTGATGATTTGGAGATTTTCGCCAAAGAACATGGGCTAAAAATCGGCACGATCGCTGATCTGATCCAATACCGCATGGCGACCGAGCAGACGGTGAGCGAAGTTGAGCATTTTGAAGTCGAGACCGCGCACGGCGCATTCACTGCCTATCGCTTTAGTGAGTTTGGCTCAGAGGATGTGCATTTGGCATTCGTTAAAGGCACGCCAACAGCAGGCGGCGTCAGCACTGTGCGTGTGCACAGCTTTAGCCCAATGAAAGATTTGTTCGGCATCCACACCACAGGCAGCCACTGGACGATTCACAACGCCCTAGCCGAAATCAGCGATGCTGAGCATGGCGTACTGGTATGGATCGGTCATGGTGATGAACTGGGTTTGGCAGATGCGTTTGATACCTTGAAAAACCCAAGCCAAACCAGCAGCAAAAACCGCCGCGCCCCTTATCAAACTATCGGTGTCGGCGCACAAATCTTAAAACATCTTGGCGTTAAAGATATGCGCCTATTATCAAGCCCAGTCAAATTCAATGCACTCTCAGGCTTTGATCTAAATGTCGTTGAGACAGTGGAAAAAACTTGCTAAGTGAATGATTTATAAAGAAAAACAGCCGTCAGATGATGGCTGTTTTTTATGGGTGATTGATTAACTTTACATAATGATGCTACTGGTGTAAATTTTTGCTCGATCCTACAGCAAGGCAAGCAGTCGCTGTATTCTTTTGAATTTCATAGACCATACTTACAGTTGTGTAAGAATATTAAGACCCTACTACCGAAAGCATACCCTACTTACACAGCAACTACCCACAGTAAGATAATCTTTCGTTACAATAAAACTCAATCTTAAGCATAAGCTTAAGCGTAAATAGATAACTCATTGAATTTTTTGGAGATAAGTATATGATTTGGGCATTGATTGTAGGTTTGGTTGTTGGTTTGTTGGCACGCGCACTAAAACCAGGTGCAGACAGCATGGGCTGGATTTTGACCATCATTTTGGGTATCGCGGGCGCTTATGTTGGTGCATTTATTTCAGGATTTTTTGGGATGGACGCAACACAAGGCTTTAGCTATCTGATCTTCTCAGTGATCGGCGCGATCATCATCCTGTTCATCTATGAGCTATTGACCGGTAAGCGCAAATAAATCGCACACCTTGCACAAAAAAAGCACCGTAATTGGTGCTTTTTTTGTTGGGTATGACAAATTTTCATTTGATTATTGGTGCATTGTTTGTCATCATGGTGCATTGATTTGTTTTGGTGATATTCATGAGACTGACCCAGTATAGTGATTTTGCTTTGCGTTCGTTGATTTATTTGGCGGTCAAACCACGCAGCGATGAGATTGTGAATATCAGCGACATCGCCCAAGCGTACAACATTTCCAAAAACCATCTCACCAAAATCATCCATCAGCTAAGCAAACTTGGCTACATCGACACCGTGCGCGGCAAAAATGGCGGCATCCGTCTGGCGATGCATCCGCGTGATATCAATATCGGTCAGCTGTTTCGCTATACGGAGCATGATTTTGCACTGGTACAGTGCTTTGATGAACTGTACCAAGATCGTGATGATCACAGTAGCAATAACCCTGCGCGCATTCCGACGGTTGATTTTAGCACCACGAGCAATGAATTTTGTGTCATTGCCCCTGCCTGCACGCTCAAATCCGCCATCGCCGAAGCCACCGAAGCTTTTATGGCGGTGTTGGATCGCTATACACTGGATGATTTTATCAAAAATAAAGACGAGCTGCTTGCGCTGCTTGACTGAGCGATTTTTAAGATTTTTAAACACGCTTACTTGATTTTTTCTACCAATGCTCGTAAAATTACGCTTGTAAAGATGTATTTTATATATATCTTTTAATTTTTCCAAGTTGATCCACACTTTTTTCTGATCATTTTTTCCCTATCAAGCCACAAGGAGCAAGAGATGGGTAATTATAAAAAGCATTGGTATTGGCTGATCGGCACCTTGCTCATCGCCTTTACCCTATTGGGCTGGGGCGGTGTCGAGGTCTATCGCCAAGCACCACCAATTCCTACGCAGTTCGTCAGCAGTCAGGGCGATGTCATCATGACCGAAAAAGACATTTTGGATGGTCAATCGGCATGGCAGACCACAGGCGGTATGCAGCTGGGCTCTGTGCTTGGTCACGGTGCGTATCAAGCGCCTGACTGGACAGCCGACTGGCTGCATCGCGAGCTTGTCGCTTATCAAAATATCCAAGCCAAAGCACTGTACAATAAGGCATTCGATGAACTAAGTGCCGCTGAACAAGCAGGCATCAATGAGCAGATGAAGCAAGAATATCGCAGCAGCGCTGCCAATGGCACTGAGACGGTTGTGCTGTCTGATGCGCGCATCCAAGCGATCGAAGCGGTTGCGCCGTATTACATCGATCTGTATGGTGATACACCTGAGCTTGTCGGTACGCGCGAAAGTTTCGCGATGAAAAACAACACCTTACCTGATGTCACTGCGCGTGAACGCTTGGCGGATTTTTTCTTTTGGACCAGTTGGATTGCATCAGCTGAACGCCCTGGCACGGATGCGACTTTTACCAATAACTGGCCGCATGAGCCATTGATTGACAATGTACCGACCGCCGAGAATATTATTTGGTCGATCGCATCGGTGGTATTTTTGATCGCAGGTGTGGGCTTTATGATTTGGATTTGGGCGTTTAAAAAACCCGAAGAAGAAGTCATTCACGCGCCAAGTGCCGATCCTTTGACCAAGCTTGCGCTAACCCCATCACAAAAAGCACTGGGCAAATATGGCTTTTTGGTCGCGGCATTATTCGTCGCCCAAGTCTTCGTCGCTGGCGTCGTCGCACACTACACGGTCGAAGGTCAAGCCTTCTACGGCATTCAGCTGTCTGATTATCTGCCTTATTCACTGCTACGCACATGGCACATTCAGCTTGCGCTGTTTTGGATTGCGACAGCATTTTTGGCAGCGGGTCTATTTTTGACACCGATTATTAATGGTGGTAAAGATCCTAAGTTCCAAAAGCTTGGCGTGGATATTCTGTGGGTAGCTCTCATCATTGTCTGTGTCGGCTCGTTTGCGTCGCAGTACTTCGCCATCGCGCATATTTTGCCTGCCGATCTGAATTTCTGGTTCGGTCATCAGGGCTATGAATATGTCGATTTGGGTCGTTTTTGGCAAATCCTAAAATGGGTCGGTGTGCTGATTTGGCTTGTACTGATGATGCGTGGCTGGGTCAATGGCTTTAAACAATACGGCGACAAAAACCTACTTGCCATCTTCGTCGCATCGGTGCTGTGCGTGGGTCTGTTCTATGGCTCAGGGCTGTTCTACGGTGAGCGCACCAACATCGCCATCATGGAATACTGGCGCTGGTGGGTGGTGCATCTGTGGGTAGAAGGCTTTTTTGAAGTCTTTGCCACTGCATCATTTGCCTTTATCTTTTATAATTTGGGCTTGGTCAGCTATCGCACTGCCACAGGTTCTGCCATCGCATCAGCGGCACTGTTCTTGGTCGGCGGCATTCCAGGCACTTTCCATCACTTGTACTTTACAGGTACGACCACGCCGATTATGGCGATGGGTGCGTCTTTCTCAGCCTTAGAAGTTGTGCCATTGGTGGTGCTTGGCTATGAAGGCTATGAGCATTATTCTAAGCAGCATCAAGCGCCTTGGATGCAAAAACTGAAATGGCCAATCCTATTCTTCACCGCTGTGGCGTTTTGGAATATGCTTGGTGCGGGCGTGTTCGGCTTTATGATCAATCCGCCGATCTCACTGTTCTATCTACAAGGCTTGAACACCACCGCAGTGCACGCACACGCTGCCTTGTTCGGGGTGTATGGCTTCTTGGCACTAGGCTTTGTGCTGCTGATCGTGCGCTATCTGCGCCCTGAGCATCGCTTTGATGATAAGCTGATGAAGCTTGGTTTTTGGGCACTGAATATTGGTCTGGTACTGATGATCGCCACCAGTCTGTTGCCAATCGGTATCTTCCAAGCGCACGCCGCCATCACCGAAGGCTTGTGGTATGCGCGTAGCGAAGGCTTTATGCAGCAAGGGTTTCTTGAGACCTTGCGTTGGGTGCGCACCTTTGGTGATGTGGTATTCATCATCGGTGCGGTGGCAGTAGCTTGGCAGATTGTCAAATTAGTCTTTGCCAAAAAACCATCCTAACCACCCCCTTGTTTAGCACATAAAAACAAAACACCGCTTAATTGAATAGGCGGTGTTTTTTGCTGAAAAATCAGCCATTTTAAAAGCATAAAAAATTTGAAAAAAGATCAGGAATAAGCGAAGTTGTACGGTTATTACTACAAGTGATTTTGACTTAAGTATATTTCAAAGTTGGCAGACGATAAAAAATTCAACGCAGCACCTTACCCGTCACCAAATCCATGATACAGCTTGGCTGATCAAAGCCTAGCCCTTCAGCATCCAGATAAGCCACACGATCGCCAAATGCTGCCATCGCAGTATCAAGTGTCGTGGCAGGTGCTTGTCCTGATAGATTGCAACTGGTCGAGACCAACAAGCCATAAGGATTGTGCGCGCTTACCATCTCGGCGCACAGCTTGGCAAGCAGCGGATGTGTGGTGATACGCACCGCAAGCGATGTATGCGCACCTGTCAAGACTTTGGGCAGAACGCCTGATTTGACAGGTACAAGCCAAGTCAAAGCACGCGCGTGTTCTTGAGTAAAATTCAGCGAATACTGCTGCAATTGGTCAATATCAAGGAATGTTTCATGTGAAACATTCAGCAGCGACCCAAGCCGATCGGCGCTGTCAGTCAAGACAATCAAGCCCTTGCCAACATCACGAGATTTCAGTGCAATCACCCGCTCAAGTGCAGCAGCATCAAAGGCATCACAGCCCAATCCCCACACGCTCTCGCTCGGATAGGCAAGCACACCACCTGCGTGCAAATATGCTGCCGCTTCAGTCAGCATCTCTTGGCGAAAAATCTTAGCATCTACCATAGCGACCACCCACCTGTGTAATCACACCCAAAATCTCAAGCTCCATTAAATTTGCAAGTAAACTGCCGACATCTTGACCACTTGCCATCACCAAAGCGTCCAAATCCTTGGGCGTATCCATCAGTGCATATAAGCCTTGCAGATTTTCAGGAATAGCAACAGGCTGAGTGGCTGTTTGCGCAGTTGAAGCGGGTGCAGATTTAGCAGAATTTTCAGTCTCAGCGGCTTTTGGCGTCTCGCCATACAGCGTATTGCCTTGGCTAAAGGTCTTGGGCAGCGCGCTAAAAAATTCATCATCTTGCAAATTGACATCTTCTAAAATCTGATCAGGATGATAAATCAGCGTCGCCCCTTCGCGAATCAGATGGTGGCAACCTTCAGCATTAGCATTATCGATACTGCTTGGCACAGCGAACACTTGCTTGCCTTGCTCAGCACACAGGCGCGCGGTGATCAACGAGCCGCTTTGTAGAGCAGCTTCGGTGACGATGACAGCTTTTGATAAGCCTGCCACCAAGCGATTGCGCCGCGGAAAAGTATGCTTGCTTGCTGGCGTCGATGGCAGAAGTTCACTGATTAAGCAGCCGCCATCTTTGATAATCTGGGCAAACAGCGCGTTATGATTGCGCGGATAAATCACATCAATGCCCGTGCCCATCACACCCACCGTACGCCCTGACAGGCTTGGCAGCTGCGCCAGTGCGCCCAAATGCGCCTGCCGATCCACTCCTTGCGCAAGACCACTAGTCACCACAAAGCCTGCTTGCGCCAAATACTGTGCCAAATCAAAAGTGATTTTTTGCGCCGATTCAGTTGGATTACGACTGCCGACGATGGCGATTTGTTTATCATTTAAACGCGCGACATTACCACGATAAAACAGCACAGGCGGCGGATCATACAGCTCAGCCAATACCGATGGATAAGCTGCATCACCGACGATTAGCAGCCCATAACTGCCACAGCCGACATCATACGCTACTTTATCAATGAAAGCAGTGACATCGACCGCATCCTGCCAACGCTTTTGGTGTGCCGCATGAATGCCAAGACCCTGCCAAACAGCAGGGTCACTGAGTAAAACAGCTTTGGCATCACCACAGTGCGCGACAAGCTTATAAAACGCCGCAAGCGAAGTATTGACAATATACCACAGCGCTAATACCGCCTGCTTGTCATCAAAGGCTTGGTAGCTCATTTAGCGCGGCGCAACCTTGTCAGCGATCAATGCCGCGACCGCTTGCGCATCATTAGCAAGCACGGTGACATACTGTGGCTTATCTTCAAGACCTACCGTGTGCGCAGGGCGTGGCAACTCAACTGCGCCAACCGCTTCATGCATAGTTTCTTCAAACTTCGCAGGCAACGCCGTCTCCGCCACCAAAATCACTTCGCCATCTTTTGCCACTTCCAGTGCCACTTTGACGCCATCAGCGGTGTGCGGATCGATCAGGCGATGGGTTTGTTCATAAATTGCTTTGATGGTGTTTAGGCGGTCTTGATGCACTGATTTACCAGCGACAAAGCCAAACTGCGCTTGGACTTGCGATAATTTATCTGACAAATCAAAGCCCTTACCTTGTTTCACATCATTAAACAGACTATTTACTTTATCAGCATCTTTATCAAGCAACAAGAACACAAAACGCTCAAAGTTTGACGCCTTAGAAATATCCATCGACGGGCTTGAAGTCACAAAAGTTTTATCCGATGTGCGCGGAATGTATTTGCCCGTATTGAAAAACTCATTCAATACATCGTTCTCATTGGTCGCGACGATCAAGCGATCGATTGGCAGGCCCATCTCGCGCGCGATATGACCTGCGCAGATGTTGCCGAAGTTGCCCGATGGCACACAGAAGCTCACCTTTTGATTATTGCTTTGTGTCGCAGCAAAATAGCCTTTAAAATAATACACGATCTGCGCAAGAATACGACCCCAGTTGATTGAGTTTACCGTGCCAAGGCTGTATTTTGCCTTAAATGCCGCATCTTCTTGCAAAGCTTTGACGATGTCTTGACAGTCATCAAACATCCCTTCGATGGCGATATTATGGATATTGGCATCGTCTAGGCTGTACATTTGCGCACGCTGAAACGCACTCATCTTGCCATGCGGCGACATCATGAACACTTCGACATTTTCTTTACCGCGCAAAGCGTATTCTGCCGCACTGCCCGTATCGCCCGATGTCGCGCCGATAATGGTCAGACGCTCGCCTTTTTGCTTAAGTGCATATTCAAAGGCATTGCCCAAAAACTGCATCGCCACATCTTTAAAAGCAAGCGTCGGGCCGTTTGATAATTCAAGCAAGCTGATGTTGTCAGTAAGCTTAGTCACAGGGATAATTTCATCGCTGCCAAACGCTTCAATTGTGTAGGTATTATTAATAATCTTACGCAAATCTTCGCTTGGAATATCGGTTGCGAACAGTGACATAATCTCAAAAGCAAGATCGGTATAACCAAGTGTACGCCATTTATCCAAAGTTGCAGCATCAATCTGTGGATACACTTCAGGTAACATCAAGCCGCCATCTGGGGCTAGACCCATCAAAAGCACATCGCTAAATTGCATCGGTGCGGTCTGACCACGAGTGCTGATATATTGCATAATCTCTCCAAGCTATAGTTTCGGCGCGCTCTGGGCGTCTGCCTAATAAAATTTATTAATTCTAGCACATTTTGCCAATCACAAGATAGCGAAAATTGCCGATTTACGCCACTTTTTCTAGCAGTGCATAATAAAAGCCATCACCGCCTTGTGCATCGATTGGCAAGCATTGATAGCCGACACTTTGGGCGATTTGGTTTGGCAGATTCAGTGTAAATGGCACAGCTTTGGCATCGCTGTGATTGGCTAGAAAACTGCTTAGTTGCTGCTCATTTTCCGCCTTTAAAATCGAGCAAGTAACATACAAAAGCACGCCACCAGTTTTCAGCTGCCGCCAAGTATTTTCAAGGATTTGCCGCTGCAATTCAACCGTATTAATGACATCATCAGCACTTCGTAGCAGTGCAATGTCAGGGTGGCGACGAATCACGCCCGTGGCGGTGCAAGGCGCATCAAGCACAACAACATCGAATGGCTCATCAGCCTGCCAAGTCGTACCATCAGCCGTCACAATGCTTGCGCGCGCATCATCCAAGCCCAATCGCGATAAGTTTTCATGCACGCGCTTTAGGCGATGCGCGTCATTATCGATGGCAGTCAGATGTTTCATGTGAAACATTTCGAGCAGCTGTGCTGTCTTGCCACCAGGGGCGCAGCACATATCCAGCACGCGTTTTGGATGGTGGTCAGGTGTGTCATCGGTAGATTTGGGCAGATAATCCGCCAATAAATACGCTGTCAGCTGCGCGTACATATCCTGCACACTGACATAACCATCAGCAAAATGCGGCAGGGCAGTGATGCGCATCTGCTCATCCAAACGAATGGTTGTAGCATCTGCCAAACCCAACGGCATCAGCGTATGAGCGATATTATTATTTGTTAGTAATTGTGAATAATCAGTGGTGCTAATTTTGCGTGTATTGACGCGCAGGAAAATCGGCGCAGGGCATCTTAACTGTACACCCAATTCATCATAGTATTCCACCCAATCTTGCTTAAGCTGCTTGGCAAGCCAATTGGGTAGGCTGTGGTTTTTTTGCACCTTTTTTTGGTATTTGGCAGCAGATTTTTGTATCTTGCGCAATACCGCATTAACAAGACCTGCGCTATAACCTTTATCCAAAGATTTTAGCGATTCTACCGTATCATTGATCGCGGCATAATGTGCGGTATTCATGTACAAAAGCTGATACAGTCCAATATTTAGTGCAGCGACCACGCCGTGATCTGTCGGTGCTTTTTCGATCAGACTTTCATGAATGCGTGATAATGCCCACCAATGGCGCAGCGTGCCAAGTGTCAGCTCATGCACAAAGCCGCGGTCCTGCTCATCCACCCCTACCAATAATTCATCAAGCAGGGTTGATAATGACTTCCCGTGTAAAATTTCTTCAATAACTAAGATAACTTTAGCGCGGCTAGATAGCTTTTTATTGTTCAGTTTTTTGATAATATCACTCATTGACAATCATCTCGAATACATCGCCATCATTAATTTTATCTGAATTGGCAATTTGTTCTGAAGTTAGCAGCTTGCCGCCTGCCCATTGTAGGCTTGTGATATTGATCAAATGCTGTACACCTGTATCATCTGTTCCACATGAAACCAAGATAGCATTTTTGCCGACACTAATCACCGTACCAGCGGCGACTGTTGTCACTTGATCCGCTTTAATTGGCATGGCTGAGATTACCTTGATACGCTCACCATTCAGATGGGTAAAGCAGTTCAATGCGCGGATTTGTCGCTGGATATAATAAGCAGAATTTTGCCAATTGATCTGCCCATCGGCGGTATGGATTTTTTCAGCATAATTGGCAAGTGCATCATCTTGCACCACTGCTGCTGCCTGATATTTTGGCAAATCAGCCAAGACAGTCGCAACAGCCTGCGCGCCCAATTCCGCAAGCTTATCATGCAAACTTTGCGTGGTATCGGTATCACTGATGTCGCATTCCATCTTATACAGCATATCGCCTGTGTCCAGTCCTTGTGCCATCTGCATGATGGTGATGCCCGTCTTCTCATCACCTGCCAAGATCGCACGCTGAATCGGTGCAGCGCCGCGCCATTTTGGCAGCAGCGAACCATGAATATTGATACAACCTAGGCTTGGCGTATTAAGCACACCCAGCGGCAAGATCAAACCATAGGCAGCCACCACCATGACATCGGGGTGATACGCTGCTAAAGTTTCACGTGAAACTTGCCCAAACTCATGCTTTAAGCTAAAGCTCACAGGCTGCTCAACAGCAATATCATGTGCCAATGCCACTTGCTTGACAGGCGATGGGGTGACTTTTTGCCCACGCCCTGATTTGCGATCTGGCTGTGTATAGACAGCGACGATCTCGATATTTAGATCATCTTGATGCGAAATCAGATGCTTAAGACTGACCGCTGCAAATTCAGGTGTCCCCGCAAATACCACGCGCAGCTTGCCTGATTGGGTGTTGATTAGACTCATAATCCACTACTTTTGATAAGAATTTCTATATTTTAAAATATTTATTAAAATTACAATATTGATTAATTATTAATTTTAACTAAAATAATATTAGAAACATTTCAATAATTAATCATGCGTTTATTATAAATATTTACTTAAAATCATCAGATAAATCCAGCTTTCGCTAATGTCTCTTCGGTGATATTACTGATTGGTTTGCTGTCAGTTTTATTCGACAGCAGCAGTCGCTCAAGGTAGCGCGCGACCAAATCCACTTCGATATTCACCAATGCACCCACCGACCAGTGACGCGCAATGTTGGTGCGCTCAGCAGTGTGTGGGATGATGTTTAAACACACCAAGTTTTGTGCAGGCTTGATGGCATTGCTGGTAAGGCTGATGCCATCGACAGTGATCGAGCCTTTATCGGCTGTATAGCGCATCAGCTCGCTAGGAATCTCGATCTCGATATAAATCGAGCGTGCGTCTTTGGCGATGTGGCGCACCACGCCGACACCATCGACATGACCTGCGACGATATGACCGCCAAATCGCGTGGTTGGCAACATCGCTTTTTCTAGATTGATGGTATCGCCGACACGCCAGTTTTTCAGTGCCGATTTGCTCAAGGTTTCACGGGAAACATCCACCGCGTAGCTCTTATCACCGATGGATACCACCGTCAGACAGATGCCGTTTGACGCGATCGAATCGCCCAATTGCACATCACCAAAATCCAAATCAGGCGCAGAGATGACAAGTTCAACATCACCACCAACTTGATTGACCGCCTTGATTGTACCTGTGGTTTCAATAATTCCTGTAAACATGGTTTTTCTCTTATTGTTATTGATTGGGTTGTGGATAACTTTATTTGGTTATTGTGTATCTTTTTCAAGCAATTTGGCAAAATCAAAGTTATCCACAAGGGATTTATAAAATACTTCTACGAGCTAATTTTTATATAAAATCATTAAAAATCAATATTTTATGATAAAAATTAACTCAGAAAATCATATGGTTTTAGCAGTTATCCACAGTTTCACATGAAACATTTTAAGCCTTTCATTTGTCTAATTTTCATACAAATCAAGCTGTGGATAACTTGTTTTATTGCCAAATCTACTATACAGTCAATTAAGCTAATTTATGGTAAATTTGGCGAATGTCCGTACCAATTTTATCAACAGACACAAGCTCAAATCGCTTTTGTTCTGCCAAAGTTTCAAGCGTAAAATCAAACATCGGTCTGGCATCTGCACCCAAAATACAAGGCGCTTGATAGACAATCAGCTCATCGACCAAATCAGCAGCAATGAACGCGCCAGATAGTCGTGCACCTGCTTCAACTAGCACATCATAGCACTGATGCTCTTTGACCAAAGTCGTCAGAAGCTCCGTCAAATCCCCTTGCCAAATCAGCGTATCAGCTCGCTTACAGACTTGATAATCATTGGGCTTCTGTAGCTGTCCTGCGCGATCGACGGCGATGATTTTTGGCTGTGGAATGGTATCTATCGGCACGCCAAGTGATGGACTGCGCACATTTAGACTTGGATCATCAGCCATCACTGTGCCGCTGCCTGTGATGATCGCTGCGCTTTTGGCACGCAGTCGCTGCACATCTTCGCGCGCTGCATCGCTTGTGATCCACTTCGACTCGCCCGATCCCATCGCCGTGCGACCATCAAGGCTTGCGCCAACTTTCAGCCGCACATAAGGCATACCTGTCGCCATCGCCTTTAAAAATCCTGCATTCAAGGCGCGCGCTTGTGCTTCACAAACTCCGACAACAACTTCGATACCTGCGGCTGTCAGCTTTGCTACGCCATTGCCCGCGACCTTTGGATTGCTGTCAAGACAGGCGATCACCACTTTGGCGACGCGTGCAGCGATTAGTGCATCAGCACATGGCGGCGTGCGCCCCGTATGACTGCACGGCTCAAGCGTGACATAGGCGGTCGCACCTGCAATGTCATGGCCGCACGCAGTCGCATTCTGCATGGCGTAAATCTCAGCATGGCGAAGTCCCGCCCTGGGGTGATGACCCGCACCAATCACCTTGCCGTCTTTGACCAACACACAGCCGACTGCAGGATTCGGACGCGTGGTGAACTCGCCTTTTTTCGCTTCGGCGATGGCAAGCGTCATATAATACACATCAGTCGACTGCATCATGATTCATCCATCTGCGCAGCATTAGCTGGAGTGATTTTATCAAGCTCAGCGCGAAACTCGCTGATGTCCTGAAAGTCGCGATACACGCTGGCAAAGCGAACATACGCCACATCGTCCAGCGCCTTAAGTTCACTCATCACGATCTCACCAAGCTTCTTGCTGGTTACTTCGCGCTCGCCAGTCTTGCGCACCGCTTGCTCGATACGGCTGATGGTCGCTTCGATCTCATCGGCGCTGATGGGGCGCTTTTGTAGCGGTAGGGCGATCGAACGGCGTAATTTGGCCTGATCATAAGGCTCAACGCGTCCACTGGATTTGACGATACGCGGCATCACCACTTCATAAATCTCAAAAGTCACAAATCGCTCGCCGCAGGACACACACTGACGACGACGACGAACTTGCGCCCCTTCTGCCGCCAGACGCGAATCGATCACTTTGGTATCTTCATCATTACAAAATGGGCAGTGCATATCAACCTCATTTATTTTTTTAATTTTTTAAAAATTTTTATCAAATGGCAAAATTTATCGTGATTTGATTAATTTTGATCTATTAGAAAATTTGTGGTAATTGCTGATAAATTTGGATTGGATATTACTTTTATCAACCGACAAATTTTTCTATCATACTCACCTTATTTGCCAATACAAAAGCTTGAGAAAATTTTACCCAATAATTCATCGGCGCTCATCTGCCCTGTGATCTCACCTAAAGCTTGTTGGGACAATCTTAGGCTGTCCGCCACCAACTCCCCAGCATGATACACTGTCAGCTGCTCATGCGCTTCTAAGGTAAATGCTTTAGCGCGCTTTAGGGCATCAATGTGACGCGTGCGTGCGATCAGACTATTTTCTGGTGGATGAAAGCCCACTTTATCACTCAGCACTTGTACCAGTGTATCAATACCATAAGATGTTTCACATGAAACATGGACAATTTTTGGTGTATCATTTGTTTCATGTGAAACACCTGCTTCAGGCAAAGCGTCCAGCAAATCGCATTTATTAGCAACCATGATCAGCTTTTGGCGGATAATCTCACCCATCTCGGTATCCAATTCAGCAGCGAACAGCTCATGCGCCAAGGCAAGCGGATCATGCTCGGTATTGACATCATAGACCATCAGCAGTACATCGGCTTTTTTAATAGCATCAAACGCGCGCGCAATACCGATTTGCTCAACCTTATCTACCGTATCACGAAGCCCTGCAGTGTCCGTCAAATGCACGGTCAAGCCACCCAATACCAAAGTCTCTTCGAGCGTATCGCGTGTCGTCCCTGCGATGTCCGTGACGATGGCGCGCTCCGTGCCGGATAAGCGGTTTAGTAGGCTTGATTTGCCTGCATTGGGCTTACCTGCCAGCACCACATGCACACCATCGCGAAGCAGCTGTCCTTGCTTGGCAGTATCCAAAATCGCATCAATGCCACCAAGCACCGAATTGATCTTGGACTCGATCACACCATCACCCAAAAAATCCACATCTTCTTCATCAGGAAAGTCAATCGCCGCTTCGACATATAGACGCAAATGCGTCAGCTCATCCACCAAGTGATTGATTTTGTGGGAAAATTCCCCAGTCAGTGAGCGAATGGCACTGCTGGCTTGAGCGGTGGAAGTGGCAGCGATGGCATCGCTGATGGCTTCAGCTTGCACCAAATCCATCTTGTCATTTTCAAAGGCGCGATAAGAAAACTCACCCGCCGTCGCTTGGCGCGCACCAAGCTCAAACACGCGCGCCAGCAGCATATTTTGTAACACCATGCCGCCATGTCCCTGCAGCTCCACCACATCTTCACCAGTGAATGAATGTGGTGCTTTAAAATAAATCACCACCCCTTCATCAATGATGCCGTCTATCCCATAAAAGCCGCCAAAATGTGCCATGCGCGGCGTTAGATGATCGCGGCGCGTGATGGCGCAACCAATCTCATAAGCTGCCTTACCCGACAGGCGAATGACGCCCACACCCCCTTGTCCAATGGGTGTGGCGATGGCGGCAATGGTGGGCAGTTGGGTCGATGTGTTCATGGTATGAATATTGCTATTTTAAGATAAATTTAGTTTAACCTTTTATTGTATCACTTTCGTATTAAAAATGGCAAAATTTCCCCACCATCAAGCCAAGAAAAATCCCACCAAGTCAGACTTGATGGGATTGGATGCTTAGTTTAATCAGCTTTCGCGCGCTTGCATTTGCTTTTCTACACGCTTATTGACGATATGCTGATGCGTCATACTAAATAGGTTATTCACCGTCCAGTACAGCACAAGACCTGCCGGGAACCACAGCATGAATACCGCAAAGACCACAGGCAAGATTTTCATCATTTTCGCCTGCATTGGATCGGTCGGTTGTGGGTTTAGCAGCTGCTGTACAAACATGGTCACACCCATGAAAATCGGCAAAATAAACCACGGATCCATCGCTGATAGGTCGGTAATCCAGCCCATCCACGGCGCGTGACGCAGCTCCACCGACTCTACCAATACCCAGTACAAGGCTAGGAAAATTGGCATCTGAATCAGAATCGGCAAGCAGCCTGCCATCGGATTGACTTTCTCGTCGCGATACAGCTGCATCATCTCTTGGCTCATTGCCATACGATCATCGCCATGCTTGTCTTTTAAGGCTTGTAGCTTTGGTGCGATGGCGCGCATTTTTGCCATCGACATATAGCTTTTGTTTGACAGCCAAAACAGCGCAACTTTAACAATCAAAGTCAGCACGATGATTGACCAACCCCAGTTGCCGATGAATTTATGGATATTTTCAAGGATGGCAAACAGTACTTTTGAGATCGGCCATAATAGACCATAATCCACCGTTTGGTTCAAGCCTTCAGCCACTGGCGCAAGCTCTTTTTGCACTTTTGGACCTGCGTACAAGGTGCTGTCAAGCTCAATTTGCTTACCATTTGCCACGGCGACAGCAGTCTTATAACCGATGTAGTTTTCGGTGGCGGTGCTGCGGCTAAAGAAAGTTGCGGTGTAATTTTTTGGCGTCCACGCAGAGACAAAATAATGCTGCACCACACCAACCCAGCCTTTGTCACTTGAGACATTCAGCTCGCCATCATTAAAATTGCCAAATTTAAGCTTATTATACGGCTCATCTGGCGTGCCCCAAGCACCACCCAGATAAGTCGCCATGCTCATCATGCCTTTATTTTCAACACCTGGATCGCTGCTGTTATCGCGTTTTAGCTGCGTATAAGCTTCACCTTGCCAATCCCTGCCTGAAGTATTGCTGATGATTTGCTTGACGCCGATCGGGTATTGACCCTTGGTAAAGGTGTAGATTTTGGTGACTTTCACGCCATTATTTTCATAAGTCAATGGCACGGTTAGGGTATCACCCGTCATCTCATAGCTTGTCGCATCCGCTTGGTACTTGGCACGGCCTGCGGTGCTGTCCACACCATCGCCGACCACCATGGTCTGAGCCACATAAGTGCGCGCTGTGTCGCTTTCTAGCAATACAAACGGATCACTGCCATCTTTGGTGGCTGGATACTGCTTTAATGCCGTATAGACAATATCACCACCATTTAGGTCAATCTTGATGTCGTGGCGGTCGGTTGAGACGCTGACAAGCTGACTTGTGGCGGCAGTGGCAACAGGCGTACCCGCCACCGCTGGCACATCGCCACTGGTTGCCGATGGCACATCACTGGCTGACTGTGTCGCCACAGGCTGCGTGGTTGCAGGCTTGCCCGCATAATCATCACGCCACGCAAGCACCAGCAAATAGGCGGTGATCAGCATCGCAATGATGATCAAAATCCGAAGAATTTTTTGCATAGTTATCAATCCTAACTCTACCTAGACGCCACAAACCCAAGGTTCATAGGTCAAAATCCAAAAATCTTGTGAACAAACCCTTTATTTTACTAGACTTATGCTAAAAATCCTAGAAAATATTGCTAAAAGTTTGATTTTTTGGGGAAAATTGTCAAAAATCGCTCACGCACTGTGATGACACAAATAATGATTGAGCAAATCAGCATAAAATATTGGCTCATCATAGACCATTTGTGGCTTGATGTTACTTGGCACAAAATACAAGTGATACAAAGGAACGGGCACAAAATCAATGCCTGACCCACCCCAAGGATGGCAACTTGCCACACGCCGAATCAGCATCGGCAGACCACGGCGCACCCCATGCCACAGTAGCGCTTGCCTACCATAAGCCGAACAAGTAGGGTAATAACGACAGCGCGGCGCCATCATTGGGCTGATATAACGCTGATATAGGTAAATAAACCTAAGCAGTAGTTTTTTTAACATTTCTTATCAATAAGAAAAATTATGGATTTTTACTTTGAGAATTGTTTGTTAATTTTATTAAACAATTGGGTGACTTCATCAGAGATGTCAAACTCACGATCGTAGCTGACTTTGACGATCAGCACCACATCGATCGGTATAAGAGCGGGACAATGATGGCGAAATGCTTCACGCGTGATGCGCTTAATACGGTTGCGATCGACCGCCTTTTTGAGTTTCTTTTTGGTGATGGCAAGCCCTAAGCGCGCTGATGACTTATCGGATTTTCCAATAAATGCCAATAAATGTGGTGTGTGAATTTTTTTGATCGGTGCATCAAACACCGTTTTGAACTCATCTGGGCGCAAAAGACGCTGGGATTTATCAAAGCCAAAATTCACAGGTTTGGTTATAGACACTGAAGTATCAGATGTAGAAAAATTGGTATCAGTCATGGTAAATTACAAGAGAAATAATAAGGATTGTAGCACTAAACGAATGAATTGTTGTTAAAATTTTTGCAGTCATTTGACTTTTGATGGCAATCTTACAGCGCACCAAACAATGATTAAAAAAATCTGGACACAAAAAAGCACCGACAGTGCGGTGCTTTTGGATTTGGCTGTAATTTACATTACACAGTCAAACGATGACGGCCTTTGGCACGACGGCGAGCCAAAACTTGGCGGCCTTTTTTGGTTGCCATACGAGCACGGAAACCGTGAGTACGCTTGCGCTTTAGAACGCTTGGTTGAAATGTACGTTTCATAAGTCACCTTAAGATGTTAGCATTACAAAATCTGTAATGACTTGAGTGTCGGCAGTAGCCAAAAAGCCACCAAACGACCAATTTACAATTAACTAGTTAATGGTTTTTGTGATAAAATCAGCAAAAAACTTTTCAATCATATCAAAATAGATAAACAAAGTCAAGTCTTTCACAGAACTCATCAAGATTAGGTTCTTGGTAGGTCTTGGTGACTGTGATTAAATTTCAACAGATTTTTTTATATTAATCAGATCAATCGCTTACAAAGAAATTGTTTTTTGGTGTCAAAAATCGCTGTTTTACTCAAATGATAGGGCTGTTATAATGGCGTATGACAAGCGGATTACAAAAAAGTTATCCACAGATTTTTACTTGTCTTATTTTATATAAATAAAAAATAATATAATAATAATAAGGTGGTAGATTTTTTGTGGATAACCAATATTTTATGATTAAAATCTGTAAGTTATATTGTGGAAAAATATGTTAATAATCTGTTTGTAAAATGTGGAAAACTGGGTGATTTTAGTTATCCACAGTCTTATCCATAAAGTTATCCACAAAAAATAATGCTTGAAATTTGGGCGAAATGTGGTAGTATTTGTCCCATATTTGGATCGGGGTCGCAAAGTCTCTGGTGTCATATTTTCATTTTTATACTGAGTAAATTTAATTATTTTTTAATTAGGGTATTGTGCTGTTGATGAATGGCGCAGTGGTTGCGTCATTTTTTTGGATTGCTGGGTAGGTTGGGTCATGAGTTTGTTTGCCGATGAATTTAGTCAAAGCGTGTCAGAGCATGCTGATGGCAGCCAGGTGTGGCAACAGTGCTTGGCTGACTTGCAGATGGAGCTGCAAGAAAAAGACTACCGCCAATGGATCACACCACTGCGTCCGCAGTTGGATGATGGCGTGCTGATTTTGCTTGCGCCAAATGCGATTTTTGTCAATCATGTCAATAGCTATTTGGCACGCATCAAGGCATTGGTAACTACTTATGGTCAGGGTGCGATCAGTGATGTGCGTGTGGAGATGGTGGTCAGCACCACACCAAGTACTAAGGCAAAACCAAAAGCTGCCGCGCGCACTAAGACATCGACAGCAGTCGTTGAAAGCTTGTCAATTGATCCGACCTTTACCTTTGATGGCTTTGTCAAGGGGCGCGCTAATCAAGATGCGTACAATGCGTGTAATGAGCTGTCCAAAAAAGACAGCAAGTACAACTATGGTCCGATTTTTATTTATGGTTCATCAGGGCTTGGTAAGACACACCTGATGCATGCCATGGCACATCGCTACCAAAAATACGGCAAATCGTTTTTTTATTTCACCAAAGAGCATTTTTATAGCACGACGCTCAAAGCGGTGGTCAATGATAAGATTGATAAATTTAAAAAAGAGATTTGCGCCGCAGATTTGTTGATCATCGATGACATGCACATGTACGATGGCAAAAAAGCACCAAAAGTCACTGAGATTTTAATGACTTTGTTCGAGCATTTTTCTCAGCCTGGTAAGCAGGTGGTGATGGCGTCGAATCGTCCGCCGTCGCAGATGACCAATTTTGATGATCGTAGCATTTCACGCTTATCAGGTGGTTTATCCTTGGCTATTTTACCGCCTGATATGGAGATGCGTGTACAGATTTTGGAGAAAAAGGCAAGCCTATTACAGATTGATCTGCCCAGAGATTGTGCGATTTTTATGGCGCAAAACTTACCGCCTGATGTGCGTGGTCTTGAAGGTGCGCTTAAAAATGTGCGTATGTCTGCTGACTTAAAAGGCGTGCCTGTCACCATGGCACTGGTGCGTGATGCCATTCGCGATCAAGTGCAATCTCGCGCCCGTGCTTTGAATGCTGAGAGTATTCGTGATTTGGTGGCGGAATTTTATGAGATTTCGCCCAAAGATCTGATGGGTAAAAAGCGCGCGCGCAATATTGCCCGTCCACGCCAAATGGCGATGGCGCTGATCCGTGAAGTGACGCGCGACAGCTTTCCTGAGATCGGGCAGGTGTTCGGTGGACGCGATCATACGACCGTAATGCACGCGTGCGAGAAGATTGAAGAACTGAAAATGACCGATCCTAGCATCGAAACGGATTATCATAAGCTAAAGATGATGTTAGAATACGCGTAAGAATTAACCTTAGAAAAACAGTGAGTGTGTATGAAATTATCCATCAATCGTGAGCTATTGATCAAGGCGATCAATTTGGTGGTGAAGGCGGCTGATAAGCGCCATCGCTTTGTTATTTTGGGTAATATCAAGCTGGTTTTGGATCAGCAAAGTCTGACTTTGACTGCGTCGGATTTGGAGCTTGAGCTGACCACGCGCTTTGAGATTCCTGAAGGTGCGTGCTTGCAAGCAGGCTCAACGACGCTGCCTGCCGAGATGTTTTTTAATATCTGTAAATCACTGTCTGAAGAGATGGTCACCATCGATGCGCCAGAAGGGACGACGCGCTGTTTGATCACCAGTGGCAAAGGCAAATACACGCTAAGCAGCCTACCTGCGCAGGATTTCCCAAGCATCGGCACAGCAAGCGCATCTAATATCATCAAGATCACCCAAGGTGATTTGACAAGCCTGATTCATCATACGCGTTTTGCGATGGCGACCCAAGATGTGCGCCATTATCTGACAGGTATGCTGTTTGAGATCCAAGATAATAAATTGACTGCGGTGGCAACCGATGGTCATCGCTTGGCGGTGGCACATCGCGTGCTTTCAGAAAATTATGAAACCAGTCAGATGATTATTCCAGGTAAGGCGGTGCTTGAGCTTGAGCGTCTATTGCTTGAGCTTGCTAAGACCAATGACGATACTGAAGTGGTGGAATTGGGCTTTGATGGCGAGTTTTTGCAAGTGGGCTTGGTGCTGAGCGATACCGAAACGCACAGTCAGCTGGTGGTTAGTCTATCGGCGCGCTTGATCGAAGGTAAATTCCCTGATTATCGCCGCGTCTTGCCGACTAATAATGATAAGATCGCACAATTTGACAAAGAAGCAGCGGTCGATGTACTGCGCCGCATTTCGGTGTTAAATAGCAAAGAAGCACCAGGGGTGCTGCTTGAGTTCGATCAAGCTGAAGTTTGTAAAGTTGGCGTAAATAATCGCGACCAAGGCGAAGCTGAAGAATTACTGGCTGTGTCCTATCAAGGCGCGCCGATTGAATTGTCATTTAATGAATCCTATCTGCGTGCGGTCTTAGGCGTGCTTGATGGGCGTATTCAACTTGAGATGAATCAGCCAAGCACACCTGCTTTGATCCATCAAATCGGTGATGAGCTGCATCAATATGTCATCATGCCGATGCGCGTCTGATGTGTGCCTGTGTGGGTTTAGGGCATGATTGAGCGTCTGAGCATCCATCATTTTCGCAATCTGGGGCAGGTGAATCTTTCACTTGCCCGTTGTAATTTGGTGGTCGGTGAAAATGGCAGTGGCAAGACTTCTTTATTAGAATCGGTGTTTTTGCTGTCACGCGGGCGCAGTTTTCGCCATCATGAGCCGCGTCGTTACATCAGTCATCACAAGGATAACTGTGTGGTGTGGGCAAGTACAAACTTCGGTGAAACTGCCAGCATCGCCATCAAAAAACAGCTGGACACCCAAGGTAAAAGCGATACACAGATTCGCATGAATCAGCTGCCCTTGCCATCACAAAGTGCACTCAGTTTTCATCTGCCGATGCTATTGATCGATCCGTCAAGCATGAGTCTATTGGATGAAGGTAGTAGTAATCGCCGTCAGCTGATCGATTGGTTGGCGTTTCATGTGAAACCTGATTTTTATCAAGCATGGCTCAATTATCAGCGACTACTCAAGCAGCGAAACAGTCTGCTTAAGCAGCGCGGCATTCGCCAAAGATTGGCAGAGCTGACCGCGTGGGATGGGCAATTGTCCTTGTATGCCGAGCAGATTGATGTTTGTCGCAGACAGGTGTTTGATCAGTGGCAGTTACACTTTGCCAATATGCTGGGTAAATTATTGCCAGATTATCAAGATAAGCTACACTTAAGCTATCATGCAGGATTTGACAGCAGTCAGTCTTTGCAAGCGATTTTATCTGCGCGTACGATGGCGGACATTGAGCTTGGCTATACGCGCGTAGGTGCGCATCGTGCTGATGTCTTGGTGCTGATGACAATGTCAGCAGCGGATGAAGCGGCACAAACCGAAGCGGCAACCCACATCTTATCACGCGGTGAAAAAAAGCTACTCATCACTGCACTGCGGTTATCGCAATTGACTTTGGTCTGTGAAATGATCACACAGCAAAGCGATCAATCCGCCGCGGTAACGCACCTAATTAACCCACCGACTGTACTGATCGATGACATCGATGCTGAGCTTGATGCGCAGGCGATCGATGTGCTATTAGATGCGGTATTATCCCTGCCTTGTCAGATCATCATCACAAGCTTACATGATGATCTTCATGCTGTTATTCAACAAAAACTTAAAAATCAACTTCAGCAATCACTGCTCGATACCACCACTGACCTCCCTGCTGTAGCGATGAATAGCTATCAGATGTTTCATGTGAAACAGGGTGAGTTTGTCGCTGTATAAACCGTCATATTTCCACCCATGCCACTACTCATCTTATTTATCAAAAACCCGCCAAGGTGATGCTGCATATTCTTGCGATTGCTCGTGTCAAATACCCTGCGTCAAAGATGACTTTTGATAAAAAAAATGCTATAATAAACACTAATTTTATCAAAAGAATTTGGGTAGAAATCACCCCAAAAATACCCTTGGAAGGATTGATTTATCATGACTGAGATCACCAACGAAAACCACAATACTGGCGGCAGCGAAGAATATACCGCCAAAAATGTCCGAGTCCTGCGCGGCTTGGAAGCGGTGCGCGTCCGCCCAGGGATGTACATTGGTGATACCGATGATGGCACAGGTTTGCACCATATGGTGTTTGAAGTCGTGGATAATGCCATCGATGAAGCACTGGCAGGTCATTGTGATGAGATCAATATCATCGTTCATGATGATGAGTCGGTGTCGGTGATGGATAATGGTCGCGGCATTCCTGTGGATATCCACCCTGAAGAAGGTGTATCGGCAGCTGAAGTGATCATGACGGTGTTGCACGCAGGCGGTAAGTTTGATGATAATTCTTACAAGGTCTCAGGCGGTCTGCATGGTGTGGGTGTGTCGGTGGTCAATGCCCTATCCAAAAAACTGGTGCTCAACATCTGGCGTGATGGTTATGCGCACAGCCAAAGCTATACCGATGGCGTGGCAGATGCGCCGCTTGCCAAGCTTGAGCCATCGACGCAGACAGGCACGCAGGTACGCTTTTATCCAAGCTTTGAGATTTTTAAGGGTGTGACGACCTTTGATTATGACATCCTTGCCAAGCGTCTGCGCGAATTGTCATTTCTAAATTCTGGCGTGCGCATCGTGCTGACTGATGAGCGTACAGGGGTCAGCCAAGTGTTTGAGCATAAGGGTGGCTTGTCAGAATTTGTCAGCTATATCAATGGCGGCAAGCAAACCCTAAACGACATTTTTCATTTCACGGCAGATGGCGCAGATGGCATCGGCGTGGAAGTGGCGCTGCAATGGTCGGACAGCTATAACGAAAAAGTGCTGTGCTTTACCAATAACATTCCACAAAAAGACGGCGGCACGCACTTGTCAGGTTTTCGCTCAGCCTTGACGCGCTGCTTGAACCATTATATGGAATCTGAGAATTTAACCAAAAAAGAAAAAGTGCAAGTCACAGGCGATGATGCGCGCGAAGGCTTGACGGCGATCATTTCTGTCAAAGTACCAGATCCAAAATTCAGCTCGCAGACCAAGGATAAGCTGGTCTCAAGTGAAGTTAAATCTGTGGTTGAGACCACGATGCACGAACGCTTGTCAGAATACCTATTGGAAAATCCAACCGCTGCCAAGTCAATCGCCGCCAAAATCATCGATGCGGCGCGTGCGCGTGATGCGGCGCGTAAGGCGCGTGAGATGACGCGTCGCAAGAGTTCGCTAGACATCGCGGGTTTGCCGGGTAAATTGGCGGATTGTCAAGAAAAAGATCCTGCATTATCTGAATTATTCATTGTCGAGGGTGACTCGGCGGGTGGCTCTGCTAAGCAAGGGCGCAACCGCAAGATGCAGGCGATTTTGCCGCTGAAAGGTAAGATTTTGAATGTTGAGCGCGCGCGATTTGACAAGATGCTGTCATCCGCTGAAGTCGGCACGCTGATTACTGCGCTTGGCACAGGTATCGGTCCTGATGAGTACAATCCAGATAAGCTACGCTATCACAAAATCGTCATCATGACTGACGCCGATGTCGATGGTTCGCACATTCGTACGCTGCTATTGACTTTCTTCTTCCGTCAAATGCCTGAGCTGATTGAGCGTGGGCACATTTATATCGCGCAGCCGCCATTGTATAAGGTCAAACGCGGTAAGCAAGAAGTGTATCTTAAAGACTCTGAAGCATTGGATGCGTACTTGCTGTCATCGACCATTGATGATCATTCGCTGTTTTTGAGCGCGGATACGCCTGCGGTGACGGGATTGGCTTTAGAAAAGCTGCTCAATGCCTATAGCCAAAGCCAAGTGGTGAAAAATCGCTTGCAAAGCAAATACCCTGCTGAGCTGCTTGATGCTTTGACTTTTGTGCCGAAATTTGACACCGTAAGCATTCATGATAAAGCTGCGGTACAAGCTTGGGCGGATGCGCTACAAGCCAAGCTTAGCACAATTGCACCAAAGCTTGAGCCAAAGATTGAGCTTGTCGAGATGACAGGTACGGAGTCTGAAGCAGGTCAGTGGCTACCACGAGTGACGATTTATATGCACCGCTTGCCACAGCATTATCTCTTGGATTTGGGCTTTTTGGGTTCGTCCGACTATGCGCGCTTACTGCGACTAAGTGGTGAGTGGAATACTGTGCTGACTGAAGAAGCATTCTTACGCCGTGGCGACAAAGACAGCGCCATCAAAGATTTTCACCATCTGTGGGAGCAGCTGATGCAAGCGGCTCGTCGTGGCGTCGATGTTCAGCGCTATAAGGGCTTGGGCGAGATGAACAAGGAACAACTGTGGGAAACTACCATGGACCCCGAAAATCGCCGTATGCTCAAAATCACCATCGAAGACGCCATCAAAGCCGACCATCTGTTTAGCTGTCTGATGGGCGATGATGTCGAGCCACGCCGTATCTTTATCGAAGAAAACGCCCTAAATGCGGATATTGATGCTTGATTTACCCAGTGTTGCCCAACGAGATGTTGGGCATTGCTTTACATTTATGATTTATCCTTAAATAATTTGCCATCATTCTTTTACTATCGCAGGAAAGACTCATGACCAACATCACCCAAGACCGTATTTTAATTTTAGACTTTGGCTCTCAATACAGCCAACTGATTGCCCGCCGAGTACGTGAAGCAGGCGTATATTCTGAAATGTATGCGTATGATATGTCAATCGAGGACATCAAAGCCTTTAATCCAAAAGGCATTATCTTATCAGGGGGGCCTGAAAGCGTACATGAAGAAGGAAGCCCACGAGCACCAGAGATTGTGTTTAATTTAGGTGTACCTGTGCTTGGCATTTGCTATGGTTTCCAAACCATGTCTGAACAATTAGGCGGTAAGGTTGAAGCGGGTGTCGTACATGAATTTGGTTATGCCGAGATTAATATCAGCCATCAAGACAGCTTACTTAGCAAAGTGGGCGATGACAAAAATCAATCACAAGTATGGATGAGTCATGGCGATAAAGTGGTGCGTTTACCTGAAGGGTTTAGCGTAACATCTTCCACGCCAAGCTGTCCTTATGCATCTGCTAGTGATGAGAATCGCAAATTTTATGGCGTACAATTTCACCCAGAAGTAACGCATACCGCTAAAGGTACAGAATTGATTTCAAACTTTGTACATATTATTTGTGGTTGCGGTAATGCGTGGAATTCAGAAAATATTATTGAATTGCGCATTAAACAACTCCAAGAGCAAATTGGCGATCAAAAAGTATTGCTAGGTTTATCAGGCGGTGTAGATTCATCGGTAGTAGCGGCCTTGTTACACCGTGCCATTGGCGACCAACTTACCTGCGTATTTGTGGATAATGGCTTACTTCGTCTTAATGAAGGCGACCAAGTCATGCAAATGTTTGCCGAAAATATGGGCATTCGTGTAATTCGTGCAGATGCGGAAAATCGCTTTTTGACCGCTTTGGCAGGTGTTACTGACCCTGAAGTCAAACGCAAAATTATCGGGCGTGAATTTATTGAAGTTTTTGCCGAAGAAGCTCGTAAATTAGATGGTGTAAAATTCTTGGCACAAGGCACGATTTACCCTGATGTGATTGAGTCGGCGGCAAGCAAACAAGGCAAAGCTCATGTGATTAAATCGCACCACAATGTTGGCGGTTTGCCTGATGATTTGGCGTTTGAATTGGTTGAACCACTTCGTGATTTGTTTAAAGATGAAGTGCGTAAACTTGGCGTGGCACTTGGCATTCCTCATCATATGATTTATCGTCATCCATTCCCAGGCCCAGGCTTAGGTGTGCGTATTTTGGGCGAAGTCAAAAAAGAATATGCCGATATTTTGCGTTTGGCAGACGATATTTTTATGCAAGAGTTGCGTGCGTCTGGCTGGTATGATAAGACCGCTCAAGCCTTTGCGGTGTTCCAACCTGTAAAATCAGTCGGCGTGGTCGGAGATGGTCGCCGTTATGCGTGGGTGATTGCCCTCAGAGCAGTGGAAACGGTGGATTTTATGACCGCTCGTTTTGCTCATTTGCCATATGAATTGGTGGATAAAATCTCAACGCGTATTATGAATGAAATCAAAGATGTTTCTCGTGTGGTCTATGATGTGAGTAGTAAACCGCCTGCGACGATTGAGTGGGAATAAGGTTTGTAAAATTGCCCAGTCTTATTGACTGGGCAATTTTTATTGTTAAGTCAATGACTTAAAATTGCCATATGAACGACATGGTTTTGTCATAAATGCCTGTTAAAATGTTTGCATCATTAGAATGCAATCCATAAATAACACAGGAGATTTTATGAAAAAGCACATGGCAGTTGGTTTGATGGCGGGCTGTTTGGCAATACCAGCAATGGCAACCACTCCAAAAGCAACATTGACGGGCTTTGCGAAATTGGGTGTTGAGACTTATGCTGATGGTCCAATGTCAGGTAGTGCAGTTAAGGCGGCGAATGGTATTACACCGCCGTTTAAAGCACAGCCAGTACAAGGCTTTTCTGGTGCGCTGAAAAACAATGATGGTAGTTATACGGTGCTTGCGGATAACGGCTTTGGAGCTAAGGATAATTCGGCAGATTTTTTGTTGCGACTTTATCAGGTCGCAGTGGATTTTCGCACCCAAGCAGGTGGTACAGGTGAAGTTAAGGTGCTTAATTATGTTCAGCTTAAAGATCCTAATCGCCTGATTCCTTTTGAGATTGTTAATCAAAATTCACCTGATAGACTTTTAACAGGAGCGGATTTTGATCCTGAATCTATTCAGCGTGATGCTGATGGTGGTTATTGGATTGGAGAAGAGTTCGGTCCTTTTTTATTGCATTTTGATAAAGATGGTGTGTTAATTAATGCACCAATTGCTTTGCCCAGTCCTTATCAGACAGGAGAATATCTGCGCTCGCCGCAAAATCCATTGAATACTCAAAGCTCTTCTGCATTGGTACAGCGTAGTGGTGGCTTTGAAGGTATGGCAAAATCCGCTGATGGTAAGTTTTTGTACCCCGTATTAGAAAAACCCTTAACCAATGCCACAGGCAAACAGCTGTTGATATTCCAATTTGATTTGGATAAAAAAGCTTATACTGGCAATTATTATTTGTTTAACTTGGACGAAAAAGCAACAGCAATTGGCGATTTTCAGATGATTGATAATCGTTCGGGGATTTTAATTGAGCGAGATGATAGCGAAAATAAATTAGATGGCTACAAAAAATTGATTCGTATTACGCTAGGATCGTCAGGTCAGACAGTTGCGCGCACTGAATTGGTTAATTTGATGGATATTCATAATCCGCACCGTCTTTATAAACCTGTGCGTGCAGGTGATATAGGCGCAGGTAAGCAATTCGCCTTTCCGTTTTTCACCATTGAAGATGTCATTATTGAAGATGCTACTACGCTCACCGTGCTAAATGATAATAACTTCCCTAGCTCATCAGGGCGTAATGCAAACCTAGCAGATGATAATGAAGTGATTCAGCTGAAGTTAAATCAGCCTATGTATTAATTTTATAAAAGCAAATAAATATCAAGCTGCCAATCATTAAAGAATGGTGGCTTTTGTTTATCCATTTACCATCCCTAAAAGCAATAATTCAGTAACATTAAATAGCAATTGTTATAAAAATGTCAAAATATTTGTAAATCCTTGTAATCATCAAGGGTTTTGGCTATGATACGCGGTACGAAAATTTGCTGTAAAAGAAAATAAACCATCAACCAAGGGGCAACACCCCAAGGAAATCCGTTATGAAAAAACTTCTACTAGCTGCAACCGTATTATTAAGCCTAAGCGCGCAAGCTGCCACCGTCACTTATTATGGTGATAAATTCCACGGTCGTAAGACTGCCAGTGGCGAGCGTTTTAACCAAAATGCCATGACCTGTGCGAGCAATAGTCACAAGATGGGTACTTTGCTTGAAGTGACCAATGTCAAAAATGGCAAGTCTGTGGTCTGTCGTGTCAATGATACTGGCGGCTTTAGCAAATATGGCGTGTCGCTAGATTTGTCAAAAGGTGCATTTGCCAAAATCGCACCACTGAGCCAAGGTCGCGCCCAAGTGACCATCAAGCGTGTCGATGGCAATCAGCAAGCAGAAGTATCGCAAGAAACTTTGGCACAAAAAAAGCTGAAAGAAGAAAAAATCGCCGCAGCATTGGCAGAGATTACCCCTGTCACCATCAACCAAACTTCCACCATCAGCCTAGCGGCGAATATCTCGGCGACCGAATGATATGATCGAAGTCACTGACATCACCGTCGGCACAGGCAGAGCCGCTGTCAAAGGCGCGCTGATTAGCACGCAATATGTGGGCAAGCTTGCCGATGGTACCGAATTTGATTCATCAATCAGTCGTGGTCGCGCGTTTGAATGTGTAATCGGCACAGGGCGCGTGATCAAGGGCTGGGATTTGGGTGTGCTTGGCTTTGAATCTGATGGTCAAGTCATCGCACCAATGCAAGTGGGTGGTAAGCGTGCGCTTATCGTGCCTGCCGAGCTTGCCTATGGTGAGCGCGCTGTGGGTAAAATCCCGCCAAGCTCAACGCTGTATTTTGAGATTGAGCTCTTAGAAGTGCGTACGCGCGATGACTGATACCAATAACCAATGATGAAGCTTACCTTGGGGTGAGCTTTTTTGTTACCCTAAAAGTGTGTTTAAGCTTGTAAAGTGCGAGACTTACCAACATTGACAGTCGTGCAGATCATCAATTATCATGTGGCTATATAATAACGCTGGGATGCTTTATGAAACTACCCTACATCATGATTAGTCTAATCGGTGGTGCGATCATTCCGCTACAGCTTGCGATGGTTAATGCCTTTCGCCAAAGTACACACGCAAGCCAAATACAGGCGACTTTTTATTTGTATTTGGGTGGTATGGTTGCATCTGCTTTACTTGCATTTTTGATGAGTGGAACGCTAAGACCACCGATGCCGACGCAAGCAAGTTGGTGGATGTGGTTATTTGGTCTGCTCGGCAGTTTTTACATTTTATTTATGTTTATTGCTGCACCAAAAATCGGCTCAGCGAATACACTGCTTTGGGTGTTTTTGGGGCAGATGCTATTCGCCACCTTGTTTGCGCATTTTGGTTGGCTAGGTCTTGAAGTGCGCAGGGTTGATGTGATTAAGCTTGTGGGATTGACACTTATCGCCATTGGGGGTTTGGTGATGATTTATGCCGAAAATCGTCAAGGGATTTAATGATGATAACAGTAAGTTTGTTATTGTGACAAGCTTATTTTGTTTGATCAAAATGTGCAAAATCCTAGCTTGATTCCCTAAAAGCTTGTTATAATAACTGGGTAAAAATGCGTGCATTACGCTGATTTGTCGTGTTGCACACATCCAAATAATCGCATAGGAAAAAAACAAGATGATTAAGATTGATCAATATTTTGACCAATTGCAATGGCAAAAATTCACCCAAGCTGCCGAAGGTGAAGACACGCCGCTGCTTGTCGTGGATCTCAGCCGCATCAAGACCAAATATGAAGAGATGGTCAGCTTATTCCCAAAAGCCAAAATTCATTATGCGATGAAAGCCAGTCCTGCGGTGGAAGTGGTGAAATATTTGGCGGATTTGGGTTCAAATTTTGACTGCGCATCGATTTATGAGCTTGATCGTGTGCTAGACTGTGGCGTCTCGCCTGATCGCATTTCTTATGGCAATACCATCAAAAAAGCCGCGCATGTCAAATATGCTTTTGAAAAAGGCATCACCTTGTACGCCACTGATTCTAAAGCGGATCTAATCAATATTGCTAATAATGCCCCTGGTTCAAAAGTCTTTGTGCGCATTCTTGTACACGGCGCGGACACTGCCGAGTGGCCATTGTCGCGTAAATTTGGCTGCCACCCTGATATGGCGGTGGATCTGCTTGTACAAGCCAAGAACTTAGGGCTTGTGCCTTATGGTATCTCGTTCCATGTCGGCAGTCAGCAAAAAGATGTCGCGGCGTGGGATGATGCGCTTGCCAAGGTCAAATATATGTTTGACTGGATGAAATATGAAGAAAATATTCAGTTAAAAATGATCAACTTGGGTGGCGGCTTCCCGACCAACTACATCAGTGAAGTGAACCCTGTCAAAGTCTATGCCGAAGAGATTCATCGCTATCTGTCAGAAGACTATGATGACGATGAAATGCCTGAAATTATCCTAGAGCCGGGCCGCTCGATGGTCGGTGATAGCGGTGTGTTGGTGTCGGAAGTCGTGCTGATCAGCCGCAAATCACGCACCGATTTGACGCGCTGGGTTTATACCGATGTTGGCTTGTTCCAAGGCTTGATTGAGACTTTGGGTGAAGCGATCAAATACCCTGTTTATACGCCAAAAATGGAAACCGCCACCGAAAAAGGCACGGTGATTTTGGCGGGTCCAACCTGTGACAGCACCGACATCATGTATGAGCACGCCGCTTATAAACTGCCACAAGATCTTGAGATTGGCGATAAGCTGTATTGGCTGACCACAGGGGCTTATACCAATTCTTATTCTTCAGTAGAATTTAACGGTTTCCCACCACTGAAAGTCAAATACATCGAGTGATGGTATCAAGCAGTATAACAAGATGTTTCATGTGAAACCATTTTACGCTGCTGTTTTTAATCAGTACAACCACCGCCATACAGTCAGAGTTCTGCCATGAAATTCTCAAAATTCGGTCAAAAATTCACCAAAGACAGCGCCATATTGCAGCTGATGGATGATCTGGGTGATGCGCTCAATAGCGACAAACCTGTCAATATGCTTGGCGGTGGCAACCCTGCTAGCATCCCTGAATTGAACGCAGTTTATCAGCAGACGCTTAAATCTGTGGTAGCGAATGCGCTGGCTTTGGACAGTGTGGGCAATTATTCCAACCCGCAAGGTGATGCTAAATTCATCGCGACTTTGGTGGAGTTTTTTAACCGCCATTATGATTGGCAGCTGACCAGTGAGAATATTGTCTTGACCAATGGCTCACAAAATGCCTTTTTCTATTTGTTCAACTTATTTGCAGGTAAATTCGACGATGGCACGGACAAATCGATCCTGCTGCCGCTTGCGCCTGAATATGTTGGCTATGCTGATGTGCATATCGATGGTGTGCATTTTGTCGCTGTGCCGCCAAGCATTGAGCTGGTTTCGCACGAAGGACAAGAAGGGTTTTTCAAATATCGTGTTGATTTTGATGTGTTAGAAAATTTAGAAGAGCTAAAAAATGGCAAGATCGGTGCGATCTGCTGCTCGCGCCCAACCAACCCCACAGGCAATGTGCTGACTGATGATGAGATGGCGCGTTTGACCGCCATCTCCAAAAAATACAGCGTGCCATTGATCGTCGATAACGCCTATGGGATGCCATTTCCGAACATCATCTACACCGACACTACCTTAAGCTGGGATGATGATACCGTGCTGTGCTTTAGCTTATCAAAAGTCGGACTACCCGGTACGCGCACGGGCATCATCGTTGCCAATAAAAATGTGGTCAAAACCATCAGCAATATGAATGCCATCGTTAATCTGTCGCCTGTGCGTTTTGGGGCGACGGTGGCGACACCACTATTTGCCAATGATGAGATCAAGACACTGTCGGACACGGTGATTCAGCCGTTTTATCAGACGCAAGCGCGCTTGGCGGTGAAGCTATTACAAGAAAATTTTGCCAATTATCCTGTGAAAATCCATAAGCCTGAAGGCGCGATTTTCCTATGGGTGTGGTTTGAAAATCTGCCCATTTCAACGACCGAACTGTATCAGATTTTAAAACAGCAAGGCACGCTGATCATCCCATCGGAGCATTTTTTCGTCGGTGTTGAGACTGCCAATTATCCGCACGCGCGCGAATGTATCCGCTTATCAATCGCTCAAGATGATGAGACCATCACCAAAGGCATCACCACCATCGGTGAAGTGGTGCGTAAGCTGTATGATGGTGCGTGATGGTGTAGATTTATCCAAAAAACCGTTTGTGTTATGAAGCACAAACGGTTTTTTTGTTAAGTATAATTAATCAATCAAAGTCGTTCTTCAATACCACGCGATAGCGTGCCTTGCCTGATTGTAGATGACGGATGGCGTCATTAATCTCTGACATCGGAAATTCTTCGACCACAGGATGAATCTGCTTGCGTGCAGCAAAGTCCATCATCGTGCGCAGATGAATCGGCGAGCCTGTTGGCGAGCCTGTGACCGACTTGGCACCACCGATCAGCGAAAACGCACTGATTGACATCGGCTCGAGTACCGCGCCGACCATGTGCAGCTTGCCTTCAGGTTTAAGCAGTTTCATATACGCTTTCCAGTCCAGTGGTACATTGACTGTTGAGACGATGAGATCTAGGCTGTTTTTTGCGTCCGCAAAGCTGTCAGGATTGGTCGAGTCTAAGATGTGATGCGCGCCTAAGGCATAGATTTCGTCGTATTTATTAGGATTTGAGCTAAAGGCAGTCACTTCACAGCCCCACGCATTAAAAAACTCAAGCGCCATGTGTCCAAGACCACCGACGCCGATCACGCCGACCTTGTGATGCGCTTGGATGTGGTGCTGTAGTAGTGGCTGAAATACCGTGATGCCGCCGCACAACAGCGGACCTGCTTTGGCATAATCAATCCCATCAGGCATCGGGATGACCCATTGCCACTGCGCGCGTACTTTATCAGCAAAGCCGCCTTTGTGCAGGACAGTTGGCACGGCGCTTTTGCAGACATGGTGCTTGCCGCCGATGCATGGATCGCAGTGCTGGCACGACTCAGCCGTCCAGCCGACACCGACCATCTGCCCGATGGACAGACCCTTGGTATCACTGCCGAGTGCAATGATCTCACCGATGATCTCATGTCCTGCAACCAGTGGATAGACGCTCGTGCCCCATTCATTATCCATCATCGATAGATCAGAATGGCAGATGCCGCAGTAATATACCTTGATCTCGACTTCATCGGCTTTTAGGGCGCCTGCGTCATAGTCATAACGCTCAGCAGGGCTGTGTGGTGCGTGTACGGCATAGGCGCGGATGGTGTTGGTGGTCATAGTTTTCCCTTGTGTGGTTTGTGTTTTATGGTCTATAAAATTCAAAATAATACTGCGCCCGCTTGTCTTGCTGTACTATCTGCAACTCGCTGCCCAGTCTTATTTTGTTTTTATACGACCATAGTGCTAAGCGGTAGCATAGCACACTTTGTGGGGTAAAATGTTGATTGTGATGTAGTTTGACAACAAAAAACCATCTGAGAATCGCTTCCCAGACGGTTTTGGTATTTAGCTTGCTTGGACTTATTTCACCGCGGCGATGACCATCACTTCTACCAGCCAGTTTGGATTGACCAAGTTGGCTTGGATGGTCGCACGCACAGGTGGCGTTGTGCCTGCGACCCACGCTTTCCATTCGGCGTTGAAGCTTTCAAAGTCGCTTAGGTTTTTGATGAAGACTTGCGCTGATAGCAGATGTGCTTTATCGCTGCCTGCTTGGGCAAGGGCTTTATCGATATTGGCGAACACTTGGCGCGCTTGACCTGCAATGTCCAGGCTGTCATCATCAGGCACTTGACCTGCCAGATAGACCACGCCATTATGCACAGCGACTTCGCTTAGGGTTTCGTTGCTGTCGAATTTTTGGATACTCATAAATTACTCCTTGTCAAGTATTATTAAGATAAAATTAACTATAACGCTCTAATGACAAACCTTCAAGGCTGATCTCTGGCGTTTGTCCTGTGACGATGTCACTGATCAATTTACCAGAACCACACGACATCGTCCAGCCCAGCGTGCCATGACCGTTGTTTAGGTACAAGCCTTTGATTTTGGTTGCGCCGATCACAGGTGTGCCATCTGGTGTCATCGGACGCAAGCCTGTCCAAAAGGTCGCACTCGGCAGATCGCCACCGCTGAACAGCTCACCGCACACCATCTCAAGCGTCTGACGGCGCGCAGGGTTCAGTCCTAAGTCAAAGCCAGATAATTCTGCCATGCCGCCGACACGGATACGGTTGTCAAAGCGTGTGATGGCGATTTTATAAGTTTCATCGATCACGGTTGAGACGGGCGCGTTATTGGCATCAACGATTGGCACGGTCAGTGAGTAGCCTTTGACAGGATAGACAGGCAGTTTTAGCCCCAGTGATTTGACCATCGCAGGGGTGTAGCTGCCCAGTGCCAAGATATAATTGTCCGCGCTCACAAGCTCGCCATCAACGATGACGCCTGTCATGCTGCCACCATCGACGACCAAGCGATCGATGGTTTTATTGAATAAAAATTTCACGCCCAAATCCCTGGCAAGCGCTGCCAATCGCTTGGTGAACAGATTGCAGTCGCCTGTCTCGTCATTAGGCAGGCGCAGACCGCCAAGCAAGTTCGCCTTGGCATTGGCTAGGGCAGGTTCGACGCTTGCTAAGCCTGCAGCGTTGTCGTACAGCTCATAATCCACACCCATCTCTTGTAGTACTTTAATGTCTTGATGTACCGCATCAAGCTGTTCAGGCTTACGAAACAGCTGCAGCGTGCCTTGGGTGCGCTGTTCGTACTCGATGCCTGTATCGGCACGCAAGTTACGCAGGCAGTCACGGCTGTACTCAGCGACACGCACCATGCGTGCTTTATTGACGGCGTAGGATTTGTCATTGCAATTGGCAAGCATTTGGCTCATCCACTGCAGCTGAAATGCCGTGCCATCAGGGCGAAAATTAAACGGTGCGTGCTTTTGGAAAAACCATTTAAATGCCTTGGTCGGAATGCCCGGTGCTGCCCACGGCGTCGAATAACCCGGTGAGATTTGTCCTGCATTGCCAAAACTGGTCTCTTCGGCGACATCCGCTTGACGGTCGATGATGGTGACATCGACACCGTGTTTGGCAAGAAAATAGGCAGAAGTCACACCGATCACACCACCGCCTAAGACGAGTACTTTCATAACCACAACCTTCTTATAATGATCAAAAAACAGCCAAAATCATGACATTGGGTAAGTTTACCGTGATTATTTTTCGCTATTTTTGATCTTTTTTATTATTTAGAAAAATTTTATAAAAAAGAAAAATCTGCTTTGTTAAAACAAATTTTTATGTATATGATAACAAGGAAAAATTGTCGCCACAAGCAATAAAATGTAGCACGAGCAAAAACTTTGGGTGTATTGTTTTTTGGGTGAAAACTTTGATATACTGAACGCAACTTGACGGAGTGCGATGCTTATCGCTGAGAGTGATTTTCACAATCCGTTGAACCTGATGCAGTTCGTACTGCCGTAGGAATCAAGTTTTCAAAGTCTTTTTGCCATTTCGATGGTTTTGTTTTTCATCATAAGATTTTTGATGGCTTGATTTGTTTATTCGCCATTTTAAAGGATATTATGATGAGCCAAACAAATCTATCTTTAGAACCTTCCCAACAAATCACCAACACGACAGCCACAGAAATTGACTTGGAATACAAGGAAAATGAGCGAAGTCGTACACATGCTACTACGAGCGAATTTGACGCAGTAGAACAAGCCAAGTTCGACGGCTGTGAGCAAGATGCGAAAGATTTAACCCGTATCTTGCCTGCATCGAAAAAAGTCTATGTCCAAGGCTCTCGTGCAGATATTCAAGTCCCATTTCGTGAAATTAGCCTAACCGATACGCCAACGAGTCTAGGCGGTGAGCCGAATCCATCAATTTTAGTGTATGATACATCGGGCGTTTATACTGACCCAAATGTCAGCATTGACCTAAACAAAGGCTTACCAAGTGTGCGTGGTGCATGGATTAGCGAGCGTAATGACACCGAACAATTAAGCGGATTAAGCTCGGAATTTGGACGGCAGCGTCTCAATGATATTCGCACCGAAAATATCCGTTTTGCCCACATCACCAACCCAAGACGAGCCAAACAAGGTCGTAATGTTACGCAAATGCACTATGCACGACAAGGCATTATCACGCCTGAAATGGAGTATATCGCTATTCGTGAAAATCAAAAACAGCGTGATGGTGTGGATATGCGACAACACGCAGGGCAAAATTTTGGTGCAAAAAATTTAACCGAAATTACCCCTGAATTTGTCCGTCAAGAAGTGGCTGCGGGACGCGCGATTATTCCTGCCAATATCAATCACCCAGAATGTGAACCGATGATTATTGGGCGTAATTTTTTGGTCAAAATCAATGCCAATATTGGTAATTCAGCACTGGGTTCTAGCATTGACGAAGAAGTCGCCAAAATGACGTGGGCGACCCGTTGGGGAGCCGATACCATCATGGATTTATCCACAGGGAAAAATATTCATGAAACCAGGGAATGGATTATTCGCAACTCTCCTGTACCGATTGGCACCGTACCGATTTATCAAGCCCTTGAAAAAGTAGGTGGAATTAGCGAGGATTTAACATGGGAAATTTTTAAAGATACCTTGATTGAACAAGCCGAGCAAGGTGTTGATTATTTTACCATTCATGCAGGCGTATTACTGCGTTATGTACCGATGACGGCAAATCGTTTAACTGGCATTGTCAGCCGTGGTGGTTCAATTATGGCACAATGGTGTTTGGCTCATCATCAAGAAAATTTCCTTTATACCCATTTTGATGAAATTTGCGAAATCATGAAAGCCTATGATGTTTCATTTAGTTTAGGCGATGGTTTACGCCCCGGTTGTATCCAAGATGCCAATGATGAAGCCCAATTTAGCGAATTAAAAACTTTAGGCGAGCTGACTCACCGTGCATGGCAACATGATGTGCAAGTGATGATTGAAGGCCCGGGGCATGTGCCAATGCACATGATTAAAGAAAATATGGATTTACAGCTTGAAGTGTGTAGCGAAGCACCTTTCTATACGCTTGGGCCTTTAACCACTGATATTGCCCCCGGTTATGACCACATCACATCTGCGATTGGAGCGGCTATGATTGGTTGGTATGGCACGGCGATGCTATGCTATGTAACACCAAAAGAGCATTTAGGTTTACCAAATAAAAAAGATGTGAAAGATGGGATTATTACCTATAAAATTGCGGCTCATGCGGCTGACCTAGCCAAAGGACACCCTGGTGCGGCAGTGCGTGATAATGCCTTATCTAAAGCTCGGTTTGAGTTCCGTTGGGAAGACCAATTTAATTTAAGCCTTGACCCTGATACTGCTCGTTCAATGCATGATGAAACCATGCCAAAAGAAGCCCATAAATCTGCACATTTTTGCTCAATGTGTGGTCCTAAATTCTGTTCGATGAAAATTACGCAAAATGTCAGAGACTATGCCAAGGGGGTGAAAAACACCGCCCAAAATGATGAGATCGAACAAGGATTTTTACAAATGACCGAGCAATACCATAAGCAAGGCAGTAAGTTGTATCATGAAGTGTGATTAAGTCTTATTTGAAAAATCAACGCAATCAGGGTGAAATTTCGCCCTGATTTTTTATTTTAAAACATGCCCAAATAAATCGCATAAACAACCATGTATCGACCCACTTTGGCGATGCTGACCAATAATAAAAACCGCCAAAATCGCTCATTCATGATCCCTGCGATCAAAGTCAATGGATCGCCGATGATCGGCACCCAGCTTAGTAGCAGCGAATATGCACCGTAGCGATGATAGCGCAGGCGTGCTTTGGCGATCTCATCAGGTGTGAAAATAAAGCGGTGATGCGTGATCCATGATTGTAAAAACTTGCCCAACACAAAATTCACGCACGAACCCAAGACATTGCCAAGACTTGCGCACAGTAGCAGCAGCCACGGCACAAGGTTTTGATCCAGAAGATAAATCAGCAGCATTTCAGACTGTGCAGGTAATAAAGTCGCCGCCAAAAATGCCGCCACAAATAGCCCAAGATAGGACATGGTACGCTCGGTTCGGTGTGTTTTTCTGTGAGATTTGATAAAACAATTATAACATCATCTACAGGCTTAAGTTTGTTATAATACTCGGTTGATTTTAACATTGAACGCTTATGTCTTTATTTGGTTATTTTGAAAAACGCCTTGATCCTTTTCCTGATGTCAGCTTGCCCAAGACCGACGGCTCGCTCATCTCGTTCATCTATGCGTGCACGACAGGGTTTCGCGGTTGGCTTGTGGCATTTACGCTTCTGACGGCGTTATCAGGGCTGTATTGGGCGCTCGTGTATGCGTGGGTCGGGCAGATCATCGACTGGATGAGTGTGCTGAGCCCTGGTCAGCTGTGGGCGGATAAGCGCGATGAGCTGATGGTGATGCTTGCCATCAGTGTCTGTGTGCCTGTGGTGATGGTGTTTGAGACAACCGTGCATCATCAGGTGCTACAAGGCGTTGCGCCGATGCGACTGCGGTGGATTTTTCATCAGCATATGCTGGGACAGTCGATGCAGTTTTATCAAGAAGAGTTCTCTGGGCGTGTGTCGGCAAAAGTAATGCAGACGGCGCTGTCGGCACGCGATGTGGTGATGACGGTGATCGGCGTGTTCGTGTTTATCATCACCTTTTTGGTTGGCTCAGGTGCGGTACTGGTTAATCTACATCCGCTGTTGGCTGTGCCTTTTGTGGGATGGGTGCTGATGGTGATTGGCTTGCTTGCGTTCTTATTACCCAAGCTGCAGCGCAGTTCAAAAGAACAAGCCGATGCGCGCGCCCTAATGACAGGGCGGATCACCGATGCTTATGCCAATATCAGCACGGTCAAGCTATTTAGCCATGCGCGCCGCGAATCGGTGTACGCCAAAGAAGCGATGACAAGCTTCTTATCCAAAGTCAATGAACAAATGCGCTTGGTGAGTGTGCTTGAGATCTGCGTGTCGAGTATCGCGCTCATTACGGTGACGGGCTCTGTGGCGATCGGTCTGTATCTGTGGATGCAAGGACAGGTCGGTGCAGGCGCGGTGGCGGTCGCTGGTGCGTTGGCAATCCGCTTGCAGGGCTTGACGCATTGGGTGCTGTGGGAGACGGCGAGTTTGTTTGAGCATTTGGGCACGGTACAAGACGGCATGAAAACCTTGACTACGCCACACGCTGTCATCGATGCGCCTAATGCTAAGGCGTTTCATGTGAAACAGGGTAAGATCGCGTTCGATGCGGTGACTTTTAATTATGGTAAATCGACAAATCCGCCGCTACTGGATCAGTTCACCCTAAATATCCAAGCAGGCGAGAAAATCGGTCTGGTCGGGCGATCAGGCGCAGGCAAATCGACACTGGTCAATCTACTGCTGCGATTTTATGATGTCGATGGCGGTACGATCCGTATCGATGATCAGGACATTAGTACCATCACCCAAGAGACCTTACGCCAAAATATCGGCATGGTTACCCAAGACACAAGCTTGCTGCATCGCACGGTGCGTGAGAACATCGCCTATGGCAAGCCTGATGCGACTGATGATGAGATCATCGCTGCGGCAAAGGCGGCGCACGCATGGGAGTTTATCCAGACGCTCAAGGATAAATATGGCAATACAGGGCTGGACACCCAAGTCGGCGAACGCGGCGTCAAGCTGTCTGGCGGCCAGCGTCAGCGTATCGCCATCGCACGCGTGATGCTCAAAAACGCACCGATTCTGCTGCTGGATGAAGCGACCAGTGCGCTGGATTCTGAAGTGGAATTCGCCATCACCCAAAGCCTGGATCAGATGATGGCAGGCAAGACAGTGATCGCCATCGCGCATCGCCTATCAACCATCGCGTCGATGGACAGACTGGTGGTGATGCAGGCAGGGCGTATCGTCGAGATGGGTACGCATGATGAGCTGATCGCCAAAGATGGCATCTATGCATCACTGTGGGCGCGCCAAAGTGGGGGATTTTTGGCAGAAGAATAAAAAAACTTCTGCTCGGTGGGTGAACCCTTAGTTTTCTCTGTAAGATTAAGGGTTTTCATTTTTACACCAATACCACCAACCCTTGCCACCCCCCCATTTTTTGTAATAATATACCAACAATCCATCAAACCTACCACCCACATCCCATGCAGCCAGCCAATCTGATTCTTGCCAGTGTCTTTATCATCATTTGGTCGTCGGGCTTTATCGTCGGTCGGATGATTGTCGGTGTTGTGTCACCCAATATTTTCTTAGGGTTGCGATTTGCGCTGTCGTGCTTGATGTTTGTGCTTGTGGCTTGGGTGCTAAAGCGTGCCTATCCTGCGGTGCGTGATTGGGGCAAGCATTTTTTGGTCGGCATGCTCAGCAGTGGTTTGTATCTGGGCGGTGGTTATTGGGCGATCAGTCAAGGAGTGAGCGCATCTTTGATGGCGCTGCTTGGTGGTTTGCAGCCGATTTTTACCTTGATTATTATGCTGATATTTTTTAAAGAAAAACTTGCGATGGGCGCGCTGTTTGGCATGATTTTGGGCATACTTGGGATTTATTGTGTGGTGTCGCCGTCACTTGGCTTGGGTGCAGAGTTTTCTTTGGTGGTGTTTGCCATCGCTGTCTTATCGGTGCTGAGCATCACCATCGGCATGGTGCTACAAAAGCAGTACATTGGTACATCAGACATCATCCCATCACTTGCCCTACAAAATTTCGCTGCCATGCTCACCGCTGCTGTACTAATGCTGGTGATGCAAGAAGATTTGTTGGTGATCAACAGCCAATCGATCTTTGGGCTGTTTTGGGCAGTGGTGGTGCTGTCAGGCGTAGGCGTGTTTTTGTTTATTAAGCTCATCAAAAACATCGGCGCGGTCAAGACCACATCGTTTTTATTGCTTGCGCCACCTTTGGCTGCTATCCAAGCTAAGCTGTTGTTCGGCGAAACTTTATCATTCATCCAAATGCTTGGCTTTGTGCTTGCCTTGGCAGGGGTGTGGCTATGCCAAAAAACGACGCTGAGACCAATATCTGAACCCAAAAAATAAATCCTTGAGCCAGCCCAAGGATTTATTTTTATCAAGCCATCACGCCATCACGCTGTTTCGTTAAACAACTCACGACCAATCAGCATACGGCGAATCTCGCTCGTGCCTGCGCCGATTTCGTACAGCTTGGCATCACGCCATAGGCGACCTAGTGGAAACTCGTTGGTAAAGCCATTACCGCCGAAGATTTGGATGCCTTCGCCCGCCATCCAAGTGGCTTTCTCTGCTGTCCATAGAATCACGCTTGCACAGTCTTTGCGCACTTGGCGGACATGCTCAGCGCCTAGCATATCTAGGTTTTTGCCCACGGTATATAGGAAGCTGCGACCTGCTTGCAAGGTGGTGTACATATCAGCGACCTTGGCTTGGATCAGTTGAAACTCACCAATCGGCTGACCGAACTGTTTGCGGTCGTGGATGTAGGGCACGACATTATCCATCACCGCTTGCATGATACCAATCGGGCCTGCTGCTAGTACCGCGCGCTCATAGTCAAGACCGCTCATCAGCACCTTGACGCCGTTATTTAAGCCGCCTAGGATGTTCTCGGCAGGGACTTCGACATTTTCAAAGACCATCTCGCCTGTGTGACTGCCGCGCATACCCAACTTATCAAGCTTTTGGGCGGTATAAAAGCCTTTCATGCCTTTTTCGACCAAAAATGCGGTGATGCCCTTGGCGCCAAGCTCAGGATTGGTCTTGGCATAGACCGCCATCACATCAGCATCAGGGCCGTTGGTGATCCACATTTTAGTGCCGTTTAGGATATAGACGCCGTCTTTTTCTTCGGCGCGCAGCTTCATGCTCGTGACATCTGAGCCTGCGCCCGGTTCACTCATCGCCAGTGCACCGATGTACTCGCCTGTGATGAGTTTTGGTAGGTATTTTTGTTTTTGTGCTTCGTTGCCGTTGCGCTTGATTTGGTTGATGCATAGGTTTGAGTGTGCGCCATAGCTTAATGCCACCGACGCTGACGCACGGCTGATCTCTTCCATCGCCACCATGTGTGCGACATAGCCCATATCGACACCGCCGTAGCTTTCAGGCACTGTAATGCCATGCAAGCCCAAATCCCCCATCTTTTGCCACAGATCCATCGGGAATTGGTCGGTGTGGTCAATCTCGGCGGCGCGTGGGGCGATCTCAGCTGCCGCAAAAGCTTGCACCGCTTCGCGCAAGGCATTGATGTCGTCGCCCAATTGATAATCGAGTCCTAGGTTCATGATAACGCTCCTTATTGAAAATTATAGAAAATCATTTAACGGATAAAAATTTAGCCAAAACCAGCTAAGCTTGTCGTTTGTTCAAAATCGCTCGTGCCACTTTTGAGCCATTGGCACGACCCAAAAATTCGCTGATCGCTTGACCTGCATCGATGAGCTTATCCAAATCAATGCCAGTTTCGATGCCCATGCCATGCAGCATATACACCACATCTTCGGTGGCGACATTGCCTGTGGCGCCCTTGGCATATGGGCAGCCACCAAGTCCTGCTACTGATGTGTCAAACTGATGCACACCCATTTGTAGTGCCGCCAAAGTATTGGCAAGCGCTTGCCCATAAGTGTCATGAAAATGCCCAGAGACATTGTCAATGTCAATATATTCAAGCGCTGCACCGATCGCACGCTGCACCTTAAGCGGTGTGCCGACGCCGATGGTGTCTGCGATACCGATGTGTTCTGCGCCGATGTCGATTAGTTTTTTGGTGACATAAGCGACCTTATCAGGGCTGATCTCGCCTTCATAAGGACAGCCGACGGTGCAAGAAATCACGCCACGCACACGGATGCCATGCGCCTTGGCAGCAGCGGCAACAGGCGCAAAGCGTTCGATGCTCTCATCGATGCTGCAGTTGATGTTTTTTTGGCTAAAAGCTTCGCTGGCTGAGCCAAAAATCACCACTTCATAATTGGTAAATTGCGCACGATGAGCAAGCGCCGATTCAAAGCCTTTCATGTTCGGCGTCAAGACCGAATAGACGACATCATCACGCACCGACAGACCGTCAAGCACCGCATCATTATCCGCCATCTGCGGCACCCATTTGGGCGATACAAAGCTTGTGGCTTCAAGTTTTTTTACGCCTGCAGCTTGTAAGTCATTGATAAGCTTGACTTTGATGTCGGTTGGTACGGTTTGTTTTTCGTTTTGCAGACCATCGCGCGCAGCGACATCGACGATCAGCACTTTGTCTGGATAATTCATCACCGCTCCTTAGTCTGTCTGTAATTTGAGCAATTCATCACCATCAGCGACCAAATCACCTGCAGAGAACAGCAGCTCTGCCACCACGCCATCGCTCGGCGCGTGGATGGTGTGCTCGATTTTCATCGCTTCGATCACCGCAAGCGGCTGACCTTTTTTGACCGTATCACCGACGGCAACACGAAACGCCACCACTTGCCCTGGCATCGGTGATTTTAGGCTGCCGCCAGCGTCCGACTCTTCGCCTGTGTGCGCCAAGCAGTCGATGAGTGTGATCTGTCCGCTGCCCGCTTGGGTGAAGATATGCACCACTTCGCCGACTTGTGTGCCGTGTACCTGCAGGCGTGTGCCATCAAGCCACAGCGTGTATTCGCTATCGGCATTTGCCAAATAAGCAACTTGCCCTTGATAGATGGTCTCGCTTGATAGAATGTTTTGCTGTTTTTTGTCTTTTTCGATGATTTTGGCGATGCTTAGGGTAAAGCTATTATCTGTCACATCACTCATCACCGCGTGCAAGGCAGTATCATCAAACGACAGCTCAAAGCTTGGCTGATAGCGTGAGTAAGCACGAAAGCCTGTCTGTGTGGCAAAAGGGTCAGTGCTTGTGGTAGCGTGCAGATTTTGTACCAAGGCGGTCGCGACCAAAAGATTGAGCGGCAGACGCTGCTGATGGAACAATACATCTTTTTCGCGCTCAATCAGTGCGGTATCCAGATTGGCAAATTTAAAAGAATCAGTAGCAAGCACATGGCGCAAAAACGCGACATTATTTGGCAAACCGACGATACGCGTCTCGGCAAGCGCCTGATCAAGCAGTGCCAGCGCGTGCTGTCTGTCCTTACCATGCACGATAAGCTTGGCAATCATCGAATCATAATAAGGACTGATGACATCGCCTGTACGCACACCATCATCGATACGCACCGATGAGATGCTAAAGGCGGTGTGCTCTGGCTTGTCATAAGTCATCAGCGTACCTGTGGCGGGCAGAAAATTATTATCAGGATTCTCAGCACAGATACGCGCTTCGATGGCGTGTCCGTTGATGCTAAGCTCATCTTGGCGCAGTGGCAAAGGCTCGCCTGCCGCTACACGCAGCTGCCACTCGACAAGGTCAGTGCCTGTGATGGCTTCGGTGACAGGGTGCTCGACCTGCAGGCGAGTATTCATTTCCATGAAATAAAAATTCATCTGCCCGTCGCGCTGCTCGACGATGAACTCCACCGTGCCAGCACCGACATAGCCGACCGCACGCGCCGCATTGATCGCCGCTTGTCCCATCGCTTCGCGCATCGTTTCACTGACATCAGGTGCTGGGGCTTCTTCGAGTACTTTTTGGTGGCGGCGTTGCACTGAGCAATCACGCTCAAACAGATACACATAATTGCCATGCGTATCGCCAAAGACTTGAATCTCGATATGGCGCGGCTTAAGTGCGTATTTTTCGATCAAGACCTTATCACTGCCGAAGCTTTTACTTGCTTCACGCTGACATGATGCCAAAGCATCCAGAAAATCTGCCGACTGCTCAACCAATCGCATCCCTTTACCGCCGCCGCCTGAGCTTGCCTTAATCAAGACAGGATAGCCGATACGGTCAGCTTCGGCGTGCAAAAAAGCAGGGTCTTGGTTTTCGCCATGATAACCTGGGATCAGCGGCACATTGGCAGATTCCATTAGGCGTTTGGATTCGGCTTTTAGACCCATTGCGGTGATGGCAGACGCTGGCGGCCCGATAAAGACAAGCCCTGCGTCTTGGCACGCTTTGGCAAATTCATCATTTTCGCTTAAGAACCCATAACCAGGGTGAATCGCCTGTGCACCTGTGCGCTTGGCGACATCGATGATGACATCCCATTTTAGATAGCTGTCCTTGGGCGCAGAGCCGCCGATGTGCACCGCTTCATCGCAGACGGATGCGTGCTTGGCGTCGCGGTCGGCATCCGAGTACACAGCCACTGTGCTGATGCCAAGCCGCTTGGCGGTGGCGGCGACACGGCAGGCGATTTCACCACGGTTGGCGATTAGAATTTTGTGAAACATAGCATTCCCTTAATTTTTCAATTCATCCAAAATTTACAACCAAGATGGTTTGCGCTTTTGTAAAAACGACTGCACGCCTTCTTTGCCTTCACTTGACGCGCGGATATTGGCGATGTCAGCGACGGTATTGGCAATCAGTGTCTCATCGATGTCGGCATAAGCGACTTTTTGCACGAGCTGCTTGCACACTTTGACGGCATTGGGGCTAGCATTGCACAAGGCTTTGACGATACTTTGCACGCTGTCTGTTAGCTTGTCTTGACTGACCACTTGATGCACAAAGCCGATCTCGTAGGCTTTGGTAGCGTCAAACACTTCTGCGGTCAAAAAATAGCGATGTGCTGCGCGCGCACCCATGGCGCGAATCACATAAGGACTGATGGTCGCAGGCACAAGGCCCAGCTTGACTTCGCTCAGACAAAAATTCGCCGTATCGACACTCACTGCGATGTCGCACGCCGCCACAAGCCCCATGCCGCCAGCATAGACATCGCCTTGCACCATCGCCACCACAGGCTTTGGGCAGTGATAAATGGTAGATAGCATCTTGGCAAGATTGCCTGCATCGGCAAGGTTCTCATCATGGCTATAATCCGCCATGGCGCGCATCCAGTTAAGATCTGCCCCAGCACAAAACGCCTTGCCATTGGCAGCCAAGACAACCGCACGCACATCAGGCGCCTGTCCGACAAATTCAAACGCGGTACTAAGCTCGCTGATGACTTCATCATTAAAGGCATTGCGCTTATCAGGGCGATTTAGCGTGATGGTCGCGACATGATGGTCAATGTCAAGCAGTAGGCTATGAAAAGTTTCGGCCAAGTGGGTCATACAAATCCTTTTTGTCAAATCACATTCTAAAGATGCCAAAATTGGTCTCACCAATCGGTGCGTTATAAGCGGCGCTCAGCGCAAGCGCAAGCACGGTGCGTGTATCAGCAGGGTCAATCACGCCATCGTCCCATAGGCGCGCGGATGCATAGTACGGATGCCCTTGCTCGTCGTATTGCTTGCGAATCGGATCTTTGAACGCTTCTTCATCGTCTTTTGACCAAGTCGCGCCCATGCGCTCGATGTTGTCGCGCTTGACCGTCGCTAGTACCGATGCTGCTTGCTCGCCACCCATCACTGAGATACGCGCATTTGGCCACATCCACAGAAATCTTGGGCTGTAGGCACGGCCGCACATACCGTAGTTACCTGCGCCAAACGAGCCGCCGACGATGACGGTGAATTTTGGCACTTTGGCATTAGCAACCGCCATCACCATCTTCGCACCGTGGCGCGCGATGCCTTCATTTTCGTATTTGCGACCCACCATAAAGCCTGTGATATTTTGCAAAAACACCAATGGAATCTTACGCTTACAGCACAGCTCAATAAAGTGCGTGCCTTTTTGAGCAGATTCGCTGAACAAGATGCCGTTGTTGGCGACAATACCCACCTGCATCCCTTCGATGCGTGCAAAGCCACAAACCAGCGTATTGCCAAAGCGCGCTTTAAATTCATCAAACTCACTGCCATCGACGATACGCGCGATGATTTCGCGGATGTCAAAGGGCTTGCGCGTGTCGGTTGGAATGATGCCGTACAGTTCTTTGGCGTCGTATTTGGGTGGACGCGGTGCGGTTTGATTGGGAATGGCAGGTTTGCTTTGGTTGAGATTGCCAACCACTTGGCGCGCCAAAGCCAGTGCGTGTAGGTCGTTTTGGGCAAGGTGATCCGCCACACCTGACAGACGCGTATGTACATCGCCACCGCCTAAGTCTTCGCTGCTGACTTCTTCGCCTGTGGCAGCTTTGACCAGTGGCGGGCCGCCCAAGAAAATCGTGCCTTGCTCTTTGACGATGATCGACTCATCACTCATCGCAGGCACATAAGCGCCACCTGCCGTACAGCTGCCCATTACCACAGCGATTTGGGCGATGCCGTCAGCACTCATGTTGGCTTGGTTAAAAAAAATCCGCCCAAAATGCTCTTTATCAGGGAATACTTCATCTTGGTTTGGCAAGTTTGCACCGCCTGAATCGACCAAATACACGCAGGGCAAGCGGTTTTCTTTGGCGATTTCTTGGGCGCGCAGATGCTTTTTGACCGTCATTGGATAATAAGTACCGCCCTTGACTGTGGCATCATTACACACGATCATGCACTCAGTGCCATTGATACGCCCGATGCCAGCGATCACGCCTGCAGCAGGAATGTCGGCATCGTACATGCCATAGGCAGCAAGCGGCGCGATCTCCAAAAACGGCGAGCCTGCGTCCAATAGCTGCTCGACACGCTCACGCGGCAGCAGTTTACCGCGTGCTAAGTGCTTGGCGCGTGCAGACTCTGAGCCGCCTTGGGTGATTTTTGCCAATTTTTCTTTCAAATCATCAACCAAGCCCTGCATCAAAGCGGCGTTTTGCTGAAAATCAGCAGCATTGGGTGATAATTTACTTTCAATCACAAAACTCATGGTCATCCTTAAAATGTTTTTTGTCCTAATTTGGCAAGTCTTAGAACCTGTATTCACAACATCACGCATCCAAAAAAATGTGTTTAATTTTATGAATAAACCCTTTGCTTTTGTATGAAAAATAGCCAAATCTTGATTTTTGTCGTCAAAGCCCTTGATGATATGTTTAATATCATCTGCGGACTTTTCCTAAAAAATCTGGCGATTCGCCCTATTTTTCATGACAAAGATGTTATGAATACAGGTTCTTAGATCAATCAGTTTTAGATAAATCCTTAAGAGTAACTTAGCTTAAACCCAATTCTTCTTTCATCGCTTCAACAATTTTGAATTTTTGGATTTTGCCCGTGACCGTCATCGGAAACTCTTCGACAAAGCGGTAGTAAGTCGGAATCTTATAATGGGCGATGTGATCGCGGCAAAATTCTTTGATCTCATCAACCGTGATGTCCTTGCCTTTTTTCGGAATGATCCACGCCGCCAAAACTTCGCCGTATTTTTCGTCAGGCACGCCGACGATTTGGACATCGCGGATTTTTGGATGGCGGTACAGATAGTTCTCAATCTCGACAGGGTAGATGTTTTCGCCGCCGCGGATGACCATGTCTTTACTACGACCGACGATTTTGACATAGCCATCTTCGTCCATCGTCGCAAGATCGCCTGTGTGCATCCAGCCATCGACGATCGCTTCGGCGGTCTTGCTGGTGTCATTCCAGTAGCCAAGCATCACTGAATAGCCCTTGGTGAGTAGCTCGCCCGTCTCACCAATCGGCACAATCTCGCCAGTATCAGGATCGACGATTTTGACTTCTAGGTTCGGCTGCACAAGACCCACGGTAGAGACTTGTTTTTCTAGTGGCGAAAATTTATTGGTTTGACAAGACACAGGTGATGTCTCAGTCATGCCATAAGCGATGGTGACTTCGTTCATGTGCATCTTATCAATCACGCGGCGCATCACTTCGATTGGGCAGCTTGAGCCTGCCATGATGCCTGTGCGTAGGCTTGATAGGTCGTATTTATCAAAATCAGGATGATCAAGCTCAGCGATGAACATCGTCGGCACACCATGCAGCCCTGTGCATTTTTCTTTTTCGACCGTCTCAAGCACGGTAATCGGATCAAAGCCATCGTTTGGATACACCACCGTGCCGCCATGAGTCAAGATGGCAAGCACGCCAAGCACCATGCCAAAGCAGTGATACATCGGCACAGGAATACACAAGCGGTCGGCATCGGTCAGGTTCATCATCTCGCCGATGAAATAGCCGTTATTTAGAATGTTGCGGTGGGTGAGCGTCGCGCCTTTTGGTGTGCCTGTCGTGCCACTGGTGAATTGGATATTGACAGGGTTGTCGGCTTTTAGTTTTTTGGCGCGCTCAGCGATGCGTGGGTCATGCTCATCCCCTTCAGTGATCCAGTCGCTAAAACGCTGCATAAAGCCGAAATTCTCAGTCGAATCTGGGCTGTCGATCCACACCACGCGTTTTAGGTTCGGTAAGCGTACCAGTTCCAGATTTTTATAATTTTGGTGCAAGGATTCTGGCGCCATCTCTTGGATCATGCGCGCATAGTCGCTGGATTTGAAATGACGCATCAGCACCAAGACTTGACAGTCCACCTTGTTCAAGGCGTATTCAAGCTCAAAGATACGATAGGCAGGATTAATATTGACCAGTACAAGCCCTGCTTTGGCGGCGGCAAGCAGCATGATGACCCACTCGACATTGTTGTGCGACCAAATGCCGACGCGATCACCTTTTTGCAATCCCATATTGATCATCGCACTGGCAAGCTGATTGGCTTTGGATTGTAGCTCGCGGTAGCTCATGCGGATGTTTTGGTGCACGGAGACGATGGCGGTCTGCTCAGGATTTTTGGCAGTCATCGCATCAAAGAACTCACCGATGGTGCTTTCGATCAAAGGCGCGCTCGGGCCTTTATCATAGCTCATGGTCAGCGGTGCATTGGCGGATTTTGCACCCATTTGGATGCGCGGTAGGGCATGGATGATGTCGCTCATACAGGTTCCTTTTGTAAAAAAGCGGCAAAAAATAAGTTGGCAACTCTTAAATCCCTTATCATTGCCACAGCGTCTAACATCAGTGTTTACATGTGTTATCTTTTATACTATTACATTACAAAATGCTTTGTCAATACGGTTATACAAAATTTTTCACTTAACATAAAAACTTATCTTAACTATCAAAAATCTGATAAATCGCCCCAAAAATCACTTTTATGATAAGTAATTTTAATGAGTTTATATCAATAAAATAAAAATTTCGCCAAAGTACCAGTTGGTAGGTTTTTGGATAAAAAAACACAACAATCCAGCGGCAATACTGTCAATGTAAAAATAAGTCTGTTATAATCAAAACCAGTATAATTATCAATCAATTACCCAAGGAGTAATGATGGCGGCAAACGCGCGTTTTGGTTTGCCTGTGTGGTCAATGGCATTGCCGTTGGTGGCGTGGGTGTTATATTTTATTGGTATCAAAGACAGCATCTGGCTGCAGGTGTTAGGCGGTGTGATGCTCATCGGCAGCGTGCTGTCGGCAGTTTATCATGCCGAAGTGGTCGCGCACAAGGTCGGTGAACCGTTTGGCACAATCATTCTTGCGCTTGCCATCACCATCATCGAAGTGGCGCTGATCATCTCGCTCATGGTCGCAGGCGGGGATAATGCTGCTTACCTTGCGCGCGATACGGTCTTTGCAGCCATCATGTTGATTTTGAACGGGATTTTGGGCTTATCTTTGATGATCGGTGGGCTTAAGCACCGTGAGCAGTTTTTTGGTCAAAAGTCGGCAAGTACTGCGCTGATTACCCTAGTGTCGATTCTTGTGATGACTTTGATTTTGCCAAATTTCACCACCACGACCACCGAAGGTACTTATTCGCCGACGCAGCTGATGTTCGTGGCGGTGGCGTCACTGGTGCTGTATGGTGCGTTCATCATGGTGCAGACGGTGCGCCATCGTGATTATTTTTTGGCGGCGGATGATGACTTGGATCACCATGCTGAGCCACCATCGACGAAGGTCACGGCAGCAAGCTTTGGCTTTTTGCTCGTGTGCTTGGGCATCGTCGTGCTACTTGCCAAGAGCCTATCACCAAGCATCGAAGCGATGGTGGCAGCGATGGGTGCGCCAGCGGCATTGGTCGGTGTGATCATCGCAGCGGTCGTGCTACTGCCCGAAGGTTTAGCGGCACTGAACGCTGCCACGCGTAACCGCTTTCAGACCAGTCTAAACCTTGCCCTAGGCTCAGCCTTAGCAAGTATCGGTCTGACCATTCCTGCGGTGACGATCGTCTGCTTATTATACGATATCCCGCTGGTCTTGGGGCTTGATGGCAAATCGATGGTTCTGCTTGGCTTATCGACATTCATCGTCATGCTGTCACTGAACCAAGGGCGCACCAATATCCTATACGGTATCGTGCTACTGGTGAACTTGGCGGCGTATGTGTTCACCATCATCGTGCCATGATGTGTGCTGATGCAAATTATGCCGACCGTTTTTTTTTGGCTTGAAGGGTGCTTGTATTCTTATCAGGGTTAATTTATAATATTATCTGATAGGTTTATTAGTTTTTAAGGATATTTGTGAGCACTACTCTACGACAATTACGCGCCTTCGTGTTGGTCGCTGAACAGAACAGCTTTACCAAGGCGGCAGAGACATTGTGCCTGACACAGTCGGCATTGAGCGGCTTGATCAAGGAGTTGGAACAGAACTTAGAAGTCAAGCTGTTCGATCGCACCACGCGCAAGCTACACCTATCGGATGCAGGGATGCGTCTGTTGCCCCAAGCCAAACGCGTGCTCAACGAGATGAGCGTGCTGAACGAAAAGGTGAGCAACCTAAAATCCTTGCACCAAGGTCATGTACGCCTTGCGGTATCGCAGCAGCTGTCAGCCAGTACCATGCCGCGATTCATCGCCAAATTCAGCGAAATCCACCCCAATATCCAAGTCACGCTCACCGACTGCTCGGTCGATGAAGTGGTCAATCATATTGAGAACTTAGAAGCGGATTTGGGAGTTGCGCCTGAGCGATTCCACTCTGATGATCTGAATGCTGATGTGCTGTTTAGCTCACCGTTTTATTTGGTGCTGCCAGCGACGCATCCTTTCGCCAAAAAAGATGTCGTGCGCTGGGCGGATCTGATGAATGAGCGGTTGATCACCTTGAACGGTCCATTTATCAAGAGTCTTCGCAATGAGTTGCCGAACCACATTTCAGGCAGGATTTTTAATCCTGATTTTGAGATTAATTTTCTCTCGACCGCGCTTGGCATGACGCGCATGGGGCTTGGCATGACTTTGTGCTTATTATACGCCGCTGAATGGGTGGAGCAGTATGGGCTCGTGATGCGTCCGATCGCCGATCCTGTGGTGGAGCGCAAGTTTTTATTATACACCCACAAGAACCGTTCACTGTCACCTGCGGCATTGGCGTTCAAAGAGTTTTTATTACAAAACGCGCATGAGTTTTTGGTCAGTCATTCAAAAACTGCGCGGTTTTAACACCTTGCCGCCGAAGCGATCCTGCTTTGGCGGTTTTTATTGTAATCAAATCGGCAAAAGGGCGAAATTTTATGCCCATCATGTGCCAAATTGCGTTATACTAATCAGCATTAACCACTGTTATTGAGTAGGCATTACTTGATTAACTTTTTAATTTTATAAGGATAACACCATGTTCGAACATGTCACCCCCTATGCAGGCGACCCGATTTTGGGTTTGATGGATAAATTTGCCAATGACCCACGCACCGATATTAAGGTGAATTTGGGTGTTGGTGTGTACTACACCGAAGATGGCAAATTGCCAGTACTTGAGTGCGTCAAGGCCGCTGAAGCGACCATCGCCAATCCACCACGCCCACGCGGCTATCTGCCGATGGATGGTCTGCCAGGTTATCGTAAGGCGTGTCAAAACTTGCTATTTGGCGAAAACCATCCAGCCGTCGCTGAAGGCCGTGTCGCCACCATCGCAACATTGGGCGGCTCTGGCGCGCTCAAAGTCGGTGCAGACTTTATCCATCAATGGTTCCCAACTGCCAAATGCTATGTCTCAGACCCAACTTGGGGCAACCACATCAGTATCTTTGAAGGTGCAGGCATGGAAGTGGGTAAATATCCATATTATGACCCTGCGACCATCGGCGTGAAGTTTGATGAGCTGTGCGCATTTTTCAAAACACTCAACGAAAATGATGTCGTACTACTGCACCCATGCTGCCACAACCCAACTGGTGTGGATTTGACCCGTGAGCAGTGGGATGTGCTACTACAAATCGTCAAAGACCAAAAACTGATTCCATTTATGGACATCGCTTATCAAGGCTTTGGCGACGATATGGACGGTGATGCTTATGCCATCCGCCGTGCGGTTGAGATGGGCTTGCCTGTGTTTATCAGCAACTCATTTTCAAAAAATCTATCGCTATATGGCGAGCGTGTCGGCGGTCTGTCAGTCGTCAGCCCAACCAAAGAAGAGTCGGACAAAGTCCACGGTCAACTCAAATTCACCGTGCGTCGCATCTACTCAAGCCCACCATCACACGGTAACGCAGTCGTTGACACTGTGATGAATGACGAAAAACTATTCGCTCAATGGGTGGGCGAAGTCTATGAGATGCGTGATCGTATCCGCGAAATGCGTCAAAAGCTACAAGATGTGCTATCGGCCAAGCTGCCTGAGCGCGACTTCAGCTACTTCACCAAGCAACAAGGTATGTTTAGCTTCACAGGTCTGACTGCTGAGCAAGTGGTGCGTCTGCGTGATGAATTTGCGGTGTATATGGTCGAAAATGGCCGTATGTGTATCGCAGGCTTGAATAATGCCAATGTCGAATATGTCGCTAATGCGATGGCAGAAGTGTTGAAATAATCAGTCATCACACCCAAGCAAAAACCCATTTTCGAGTGTGAAAATGGGTTTTTTGGTGGATTGTCATACCAAATTGGATGGAAAATTGATGAAATTACACACATCAATCATGATGCCCATACTGATGGTAATGTGTATCACAGGCTGTGATCAAGCGAATCATGCTGTGCAATCACACAGTACCCAAGTATCAAACGATGTATTGGTAGTACAAAGCACGGATGACATCACACAACGCGTAGAGCCTGCTGACATGAGCGGTGTCAGAGATGAAATTCGTACACTGCTAAAAGACCGCTTGGCAGGCGTATATATCGATTGGCAGCCAAGCTACCAACTAGTGGTGCGCGTGGTTGGTAATGAGCCGCTGCCTAAGCGCGCCGAGACGCTTACAAAACACCATCCTGTGCGCTTTGAATTGGGTGTAGCGCATACGATTGATGAGCTGATCGCAAGCTATGATAATCCTGATAATTTTGCGCAGCTTAAAGCGCTGCTGCCCACCATGCAGGGCATCGGTGTCGATGAGCGCACAGGCGAGATTGTCATTGATATTATGCCTGCTGATGATCATGAAGCCATCAAAAAACAAGTACAAAAACTACTTAATAAGCCCATCCGCTTTGAAGTGCAGACAGTACCAACAACGAATGCTCAAGATACTCAGTGAGCGATCTGTCATTGAGCAGGTTTCACATGAAACATCAGCCCATCAATATTTGACGGGCTGATACTTGTGTTTTGGCGCCTGTATTGATACTTTGGATTAAAAACAATCAGCAGGCACCCACACTTCACCAGTCATCAGACGGCGAGCAGAACGGCTCATAGAGACCTTTTTTGCAAGCCATTTACCATCAGTGAGTTCAGATTGACCACCAACCAGTAGCGTCCCTGATGGGTGCCCAAACCGCACTTCCGTAAGAGCCTGTCCGCCTGCTACTTCATTGACGAGTGTCCCCACAATCGTGGCTGCTGTACCAATCGCAACCGAAGCTGTCCCCATCATCGCATGATGCAGCTGCCCCATACTCATGGCACGAGCGAGCAAATTGATGTCACTTGCCTTGACGGTCTTACCACTTGATGCCACATAATCGGTAGGAGACGCAACCCAAGCAATTTTTGGCGTATGTTGGCGAGTTTCAGCCTCGACGATGTCCGAAATTAAGCCCATTTTGACCGCACCGTAGGCACGGATTTTTTCCAATTTTGCTAAAATTTCGCTATTTGAGTTGATGTCTTTTTGTAATTCCGTACCTGTAAAGCCTAAGTCTTTGGCACGCAAAAAGACCGTTGGAATACCTGCGTTAATCAAGGTGACATCAAATGTACCCACATCAGGCACGTCTAAAGCATCCACCAAATTACCTGTTGGGAACATATCGCCATCACTATCCACAGGGTCAATAAATTCAATCTTGACCTCGGCTGCAGGGAAGGTGACGCCATCAAGCTCAAAATCGCCTGTTTCTTGTACTTGACCACCCGCTATCGGTACATGAGCGATAATGGTTTTGCCAATATTTTGTTGCCAAATTTTGACTTCACAAATGCCATTTTCAGGAATTTTATCCGCTGATACCAAGCCATTCATGATGGCAAAACTACCAACCGCTGCGGTAAGATTGCCACAGTTTCCTGACCAGTCAATCATCGCCTTGTCAATGGCAACTTGCCCAAATAGATAATTGACATCATGACCTGCCACGTCCGATTTGGATAAAATCACCACTTTTGATGTTGATGATGAACCGTTACCCAAACCGTCAATTTGCTTGCCATACGGGTCTGGACTGCCAACCACACGCAATAAAAAGTTATCACGGGCAGAACCAGCCACTTGGCAACGCTCTGGTAAGTCGGTTAAGTTAAAAAATGTACCTTTTGAAGTACCGCCACGCATGTAGGTGGCTTTGACTGATGTTTGCATGGCTGCAATCCCTTTTGTTGAAATGTTTACTTTGCCTATTCAGGCATTATATAATGACAGCATTTATTTTGTAAATTAAATTTGATTCAAGGCGTGGTTATGATTGAAAGTTTTTCTATTTTTGGTTTGCATGATGAGCGTGATGTAACTATAACCTTTGAGCAAGATAAGCCTTATAAAATCTTAGTGGCAGAAAATGGGTATGGTAAGACTGCCATTCTTAATGCTTTTTATGCTGTTTTAGCAAATGATATTGAGAAGTTAAGAACCGTAAATTTTGATCAAATAGAGATAAAGTTTTTTAATGATTTAGAGATTTACACTATAAATAAGGATGCTTTAATTCCAGAAAATGGAGATTTTTATTTGTGGAAGATGTCTAGAATTTTTGAAAGATACAATATTTATGAAAATCTTGAAGGAATAAGTAAAGATGATAGGTTTGATTTTGTAAATAGTCTCATGTATAAAGACATACAAACAGTAATACAAGTAATTAGAGATAACGAATATCTGTCCGAAAGTATTAAAAATAAATTAGAAACGGCTATTATAGATTTGCGATATTCTATAAAGAATAAAGAATTATCAGCAGATGATAGCACGTCTGTTATGAGTAAAATTTTTGAAAAAATAACAACAATAGGGCTTAAGATATTATATTTGCCTACTTATCGTCGTATTGAAGAAAGTTTCAGTAATTTATACAGAGGAGAAAGAAAATATGAGCCAAAGTTAAATTTTTTGAATTTCGGCATGGATGATGTTGAGCGAAAAATAGGTAAGTTAACTGAAAGTATTAGTGAGTCTTTTAAGTACGAATTCAATAAACTTAATGGTCAAATGCTATCGAGACTTGTTCAGATAAATGAACAAAAATCATCCATAAATAAAGATGATGCAAACATAGATGAAATAAAATTGGTATTAAAAAGATTGTCATCAGATTATTTATCCGATGATGAGAAGTCTAACATCTTATCTATGGTTGATAGTGGTGTAATTCATAATGATGAAAATAGACAATTGTTATATTTTGTAAATAGTTTGGTAGATGTTTATTCGACAGAAAGTGAAAAAGAGCAATTGATTATTGATTTTATTAATATATGTAATAAATATTTAGTTAATAAAGAATTTTATTATGACAATATTAACATTAAGGTTTATATCGTTAGAAAGCATAATAAAAGAAAAATAAATATGCATAATTTATCATCTGGAGAAAAACAAATCATTTCTCTGTTTGCTGATGTGTTTCTTGATAAGGAAGCAAATAAAATAATGGGGCTGTACTAGATAAATCCCTAAACCCCACACCATTTTCTTAACAATCTTAATTGATTGGATGGTGTGCCATAGTTAAATCTAAACTCGCATTCTTTGATAAATAAATGAAAATGCTTTTTGTCAATACCGTTATATTTTCTTAGAATGCGTTTGGATTGCGACCAAAAGTTTTCAATGCCGTTAATATGATTATGATTGTTTGCAAATTCTTTGGAATGATTAATTCTAAAGTGTTTAAAATCACTCACATCTAAAGCATTATAACTTCGATAGCTATCTGTATAAACCACGCTATCAGGTTTGATTTTACTGGCAATAATAGGCATTAATGTCTTAGCTTTGGTATCTTTAACACAGGCAGTATAAACCTTACCATTGCGTTTTAAAAGACCAAATACGGCAACTTTGCCAGCAGCAGCACGCCCACGCTTGCCTTTACGAATGCCACCGAAATAGCTTTCATCCAATTCTACTTCACCGTCAAATAATTCACAAGCTTCAAGGTTTAAGCGATATTCAATCACCAAGCGAATTTTATGATAAAACAAAGCAGCTGAATTATGATGTATCTCTAACAAATCAGCAGCTGATCTTGCGGTGACTTCAAGCACAAAAAATTCAAGCAGTTTAACTTGAACTTTTTTACTTAATTTACAACGGGTTATCTTCATAAAACTAGTATAGCATTATTGCTAATCTAGTACAGCCCCAAAATAATTTTTTTCGATGAGCCTGAATTATCGCTATCTATTGAATGGCAAAAAATGATTTTAAAGGATATTATTGATTCGAGAAAATGTAAATTTCTGTTTGCCACAACACACTCTCCATTTATTTTTGACCAATTGATTGAATATACCTCAGATTTAAGTGAGTATTCAAGGGAGGTATAAAATGAATCGTGTTCAATTTATGCGAGAGCAGAGTCAAATTACATCCGTTAATTTTAAAAATTTTATGAGTGTTATTAAAAACAATCAACTTCCTGTATGTTTTGAAGGAAAAGATGTTAAATACTATAGAAGTCGTATAGAGCAATATTTAACAGAAAATTTTGGATATATACCATGTAATGGCAAAAGTAAAGTCTTAGAATTAAGGCAAGAAATTAGCAAAAATCCACAATATAGAGATAAGTTATGCCTTTATTTTGTGGATTGTGATTTCGATGATAATAGTGACATACATAATCAAGATGATGTGTATATCACTCCTTGCTACTCTATTGAAAACCTTTATATTGCGGATAGAGTTTTTGAAAAAATACTTAGTGATGAGTTTGGTATTAATCCAAATGATGGTGAGCAATTTGAGTTATTCTCTAAAATATTATCAGAATACAAAGAAAGAAAACGAGAGTTTTTTCAGTGTATAGAAGAGTTTAACTTTTATGTTTATTTGATAAAAATGAATCAAGCTAATATATCATATAATGATATAAAAATATTCAATTTGGTTAGGATTGAGGTTGACTCTGTAACTCAAAATTATACTTGTATATCAGAAGTGCTAAAAGATATCGATTTAAATAATTTTGATTTATCAATGGCTCAAACATATTTTTCTGACAAAGAACCTGAAAGGCATTTTCGTGGGAAAAATAATTTTCATTTTTTGGAAAAATTCTTAACAAAACTACAAGAAGATGCTAACAAGAAAAATAGTAGGAAAATTTTTCCAAGAAAAATGAGTATCTCATACACTACTCAAAATTTGTTATCTAGTTATAGTAAATATGCCGAAACACCACAGTGTTTAATAGATTTCTTAAAAAAGTACAAACCATTATTGGAGGAAGAAAAGACTAACTAATTTGTTAGTCTTTTCTTGTATTTAGCTTTTTACTTCGCCAAAAACTCTTTTGCAAACTGCTGAAGTACACCACCTGCATTATAGGTTTTGACTTCTGCATCGCTATCCAAACGGCAAGTAACAGGCACTTCAACCATTTCACCATTGGCACGCTCCACCACAAGGGTCACATCACCACGCGGTGTTAAATTACCAATCACGCTATAAGTTTCTGTACCATCAAGTTTCAGCGTTTTACGATTCACTCCATCTTTAAATTGAAGTGGTAACACGCCCATACCAATTAAGTTCGTACGGTGAATACGCTCAAACCCTTCAGCCACAATCGCCTCAACCCCTGCCAAACGCACGCCTTTGGCTGCCCAATCACGGCTTGAACCTTGACCATAATCTGCCCCTGCGACAATAATCAACGGTTGTTTACGGTTCATATAGGTTTCAATCGCTTCCCACATCCGCATGACTTTGCCATCAGGTTCAACACGAGCAAGCGAGCCTTGTTTTACCGAACCATCATCATTTAACACCATTTCATTAAATAATTTAGGATTGGCAAGGGTTGCACGTTGAGCTGTTAAATGGTCGCCACGGTGCGTTGCATAACTGTTGAAATCTTCTTCAGGTACGCCCATTTTTTCCAAATATTCCCCTGCTGCCGAATTGCGCACAATCGCATTTGATGGTGATAAATGGTCAGTGGTGATATTATCAGGTAAAATGGCAAGCGGACGCATATGCGTGAGTGTGCGTGGAGCAGCCAAAGCCCCTTCCCAATATGGCGGACGGCGGATATAAGTGGACATTTCACGCCAGTTGTATAATGGGCTTTCTGCTTGCTCAGCTTGACCTAAATCAAACATTGGGATATAGACTTTGCGGAATTGTTCAGGTTTAACAGAAGACTGCACCAAAGCATCAATTTCTTCATCAGAAGGCCAAATATCTTTAAGATAAATTGCCTTACCATCTTTATCAAAACCTAACGCATCATTTTCAATATCAAAACGAATCGTTCCTGCAATCGCATAGGCAACCACAAGTGGCGGACTGGCTAAGAAAGCTTGTTTTGCATATGGGTGAATACGTCCGTCAAAGTTACGGTTACCAGAAAGTACCGCCGTTGCATATAAATCACGGTCAATAATTTCTTGTTGAATTTTCGGGTCTAATGCACCTGACATACCGTTACAGGTCGTACACGCATACGCCACGATACCAAAGCCCAATTTTTCTAAATCACCTAGTACGCCTGCTTCTTCTAGGTATAATGCCGCTGCTTTTGACCCAGGGGCAAACGATGATTTCACCCAAGGTTTACGAGTCAGACCAAGCTCATTGGCTTTACGAGCAAGCAAGCCAGCTGCAACGGTATTGCGTGGGTTTGATGTATTGGTACAAGACGTAATCGCTGCGATAATGACCGCACCATCAGGCATTAAGCCATCTTCACGATTTTCCACGACACCTGCAATGCCTTTAGCTTTTAAATCACTGGTAGAGACACGTGCGTGTGGGTTGCTAGGGCCTGCGATATTGCGTGTTACGGTTGATAAATCAAAACGCAATACTCTTGGATATTCGGCTTTGACCATATCACTTGCCCAAAGACCAGTTGTTTTTGCATATTGCTCAACCAATTTAACTTGTTCAGGCTCACGACCAGTCAAAGTCAAATAATCAATGGTATTTTGGTCAATGTAGAACATGGCAGCGGTTGCCCCATATTCAGGTGTCATATTGGAGATGGTCGCACGGTCGCCAACAGACATACTATCCGCACCTTCACCAAAAAATTCCAAATACGCACCGACGACACGCTCTTTACGCAAAAATTCAGTTAAAGCAAGGACAATATCCGTTGCGGTAATGCCTGCTTTACGCTGACCGACCAATTCTACACCAATAATGTCAGGCAAACGCATCATTGACGGATGTCCAAGCATGACTGTTTCTGCTTCTAATCCGCCCACACCCACAGAAATCACCCCTAATGCGTCGGTATGTGGCGTATGGCTATCTGTACCGACACAAGTATCAGGGAAAGCAACACCCCTGCCGTTTTCGTCTGGGCGATTTTGAATCACAGGCGACATTTTTTCCAAATTGATTTGGTGCATAATGCCGTTACCTGCTGGAATCACATCGACATTTTTAAATGCGGTTTTTGTCCAGTCAATAAAATGGAAACGGTCATCATTTCGGCGGTCTTCAACAGCACGGTTTTTAGCAAATGCGTCAGGGTCAAAACCGCCATATTCTACGGCTAATGAGTGGTCAACAATCAGTTGTGTTGGTACCACAGGATTGACTTTAGCAGGGTCGCCCCCTTGCTCAGCAATCGCATCACGCAAACCTGCTAAATCAACCAATGCCGTTTGCCCTAAAATGTCATGGCACACCACACGAGCAGGGTACCAAGGGAAATCCAGTGTCTGCTCACGGTTGATGAGTTGACCTAGATAATCAGCCAACTTTTCAGGTTCGGCACGGCGAACGAGCTGCTCTGCTAAGACCTTAGAAGTATAGGGCAAGCCATCATAACTGCCTGCTTTGACATCTTCGACGGCTTGACGAACATCATAAAAATCAATGTTTTCGGTTAGGGGTTTGCGGTATTGGCTAGTCATTTTGGCTATACTCCTGTTTTATCTAAGGTAAAAAATTAATTACTGTGGTAATTGACCCAAGATTCCTAATCCTTGAGCTTGATGAATGGATAATTTGCTAAACTCTGTTGGATTTTGACCTGTTAATAACTCATTGATTTTAGCGGGTATGTCTTCATGATTAACGCCCAAATACTCGCTATTTTCTTGATTTTTATCAAAATCATCATAAATCGCTTCAATGGCTTGATTTAGATTTAAACCACTAAGATTAGGAAGTTTTAATTGCCTTTCTGCTGGAATTTGCTGACCAATGTTATAAAAATAGCGTTCATCTTCATCATTGCTATACTGAAAATATCGCACAATTTCATTATCTTGGACGATTTTCCAAGCAACTGCATCAACAACTCGATAACTTGTAAATGCAAAATAATTATCTACCAAACTATGAATTAAATTTAAATCTTCATTTACTGGAACAATGATATAAATATAATCATTTAAATTTGGCGTGATAAATACAGTAGAACTTTGCTGATAATCTTGATTTAGCGTTGTTAAACCATCATTCCAAGATAACTGCTTTTGCTCTGTCAATTTTAAATGCTTTGCAATATCTTGTAGGGTTAAATTTTTTCGGGTTAGTTCATGATTGCTGATGACATACCAAGTTGTCTTGTAACCAAAACTTTCCAAAGCTTCACTGCTTTTGATTTCTTGATAGGGTGTATTAGTATTGATTGACTCAGCATGGGCGGTTGATAGCCCTAAAAAAGTCAATAAAGTAGAAAATATAGCTTTCATTATTACCCTTCGGTTACTTAAGTTTATTGCTGTTGGCGAGTGGTTTGTAGTGTTGGCTAGTCATTATACCCATTTCAAAAAAATTGGCTAATAAAAATAAAACAATCCAAAAAGCCACCCAAAACACTTGGGCTTTAGGTGGCTTTTGTCTATGATATCAGGTTAATCAATGATTAACGCTTATCCATCGGTACAAATGCCAAATCATCTGGGCCAGTGTAGTTGGCTGATGGGCGGATGATTTTGCCGTCTTGGCGTTGTTCGATGATGTGTGCTGACCAGCCTGTGGTACGAGCAATCACAAACAGCGGAGTGAACATCGCTGTCGGTACACCCAATTTTTGGTATGACACGGCTGAGAACCAGTCTAGGTTCGGGAACATTTTTTTCTCGTTCCACATCAGGGTCTCTAGGCGTTCAGCGACATCAAACAGTAGCATATCGCCACTTTCTTGTGACAGCTCACGAGCCACTTCTTTGATGACGACATTGCGTGGGTCGCTGACGGTATAGACAGGATGACCAAAGCCAATCACGATCTCTTTACGGCCGATACGCTCACGGATGTCTGCTTCAGCTTCGTCGGCACTGCGATAGCGTTTTTGGATGTCATAAGCGACTTCGTTGGCACCGCCGTGTTTCGGGCCTTTTAGTGCACCGATTGCACCAGAGATGGCAGAGTAGATGTCTGAGCCTGTACCTGCGATGACACGCGCGGTAAAGGTCGATGCGTTGAACTCATGCTCAGCATATAGGATGAGCGAGATGTGCATCGCTTTGATTTGTGCTTCGGTTGGGCGTTTGTCATGCAACAGGTGTAAGAAGTGACCGCCGATGCTGTCTTCGTCGCTCTCTAGATCGATGGTTTTGCCGTTTTGGGTGTATTGGAACCAGTACAGCAGGATTGAGCCTAGACAAGCGATCAAGCGGTCAGCGATGTCACGAGCTTCTGATGCTGGCTGAGATTCACGCTCAGGCAGGGTACAGCCCAGTGCTGATACGCCAGTACGCATCACATCCATTGGGTGCGTGTGGGCAGGTAGGTTCTCTAGAACATGGCGGACACGCATCGGTAGGTTGCGGTAGGCTTTAAGCTTCGCCTTATAAGCAGCCAGTTCAAATTTATTCGGCAGATGACCGTGGATCAATAAGTGCGCAACTTCTTCAAATTCGCAGTGCTTGGCAAGGTCTAAGATGTCATAGCCACGATAAGATAGGTCATTACCCGAGCGGCCGACGGTACATAGGGCGGTGTTGCCAGCAGCGACGCCAGATAGGGCAACGCTCTTTTTTGGTTTTGGGGTGGTGACGGTGGTGTCTGTCATGTCTGATCTCCTTATTAAATGACAGTGCCTTGCCAGTGTGCGAAGTTGCCAAACTTAAAGCTGCTTGCAATCCTTGACAAGACTTTTTTAGCGAAGGGTTTGTGGCAAAACCATGCCATCAATATTCTATTGGCTAAGCAGTCTTGCTACTTACGCCATCAATTTTACAATGCCAGTTTGTCCAATTTTCAATGCCAAAACCAGCAAAATCCCAAAAATCAGCAGTTTAAACACGCTTGGGCTGATCTTTTGGCGAAAATAAGTGCCAATGAACAATGCCGCCATCGATACGATGGTCAAGATGGCAAGTAGGCTCAATTCTTGTTTGCCAAATGCCAAATATTGCTCCTTGAGCATTACGATCTGCACCACTTTGCCAAGCAGATAGCATAAGTTACTGGCTTTAGCGATGGTGTTCTTATCATCGCTGTGGCTGAACAGATAAATCAGCAAAATCGGCGACATGGCATTGGTTGCGCCACCGACGATCCCAGCGATAAGCCCAAAGATTACCATACTCACCGTACCTGTCGGCACCGTGATGGGGCGAGCCTTACCTATCACGGTCAATAGCCCATGCCCTGCGTAATACAGCGTCACTGCCGCCATCATCAGATACAGATACGCTGCTGGCAGTATCAGTAGCAGCTGCACGCCGATGATGCCACCGATGACACTTGCGATGGCAAGCAGCTTATATCGATCCAGATAATACCCAAGCTCAGCGATGATGCCGCGTGTATTATTGGTACACAGCACAAGCAGGCTCATCAATAGGCTTGGCACAGCGACCATTGCCACAGCTTGGGATAATGGCACCACAAAGCTTAAAGCCGATGTGCCGATCATCGGAAAGCCCATACCTGTCATGCCATGCAGGATGCCTGCGATGGCAAAGATCAGGATTTGGATGACATCGTTCATGCTAACTATTTCCTACAGATAATTTTCTTAAAAAATCTTAGCATAGTTATATCATCATATTCAATGCGTAAGTGGCATTGTGTGGGCGTGCGGTCTGCCAACTTTGAAATGATGGTTATTGCTTGTCTTATTTCAAATTGGTTTGACCATTAATTAACACCCGATTGATCACTGCTTGTCATTATTTCTTGGCAGCAAATAACTCATCCAGCTTTTGTTCATAGCTGTGATAATTTAGAAAATCGTACAGCTCCATGCGTGTCTGCATGGTATCGACGACCGATGTTTGCACGCCTTCATTCTTAAGCACTTGATAGACATTGAGTGCTGCTTTGTTCATCGCGCGAAACGCCGATAGCGGATACAGTACCATGTCCACACCCACCGCATATAGCTCATCGGTGGTGTACAGGTCAGTTTGACCAAACTCTGTCATGTTTGCAAGTACAGGAATGTCTAGCACATCTGTGAATTTGCGATACATTGAGATATCGGTCAAAGCTTCGGCAAAGATCATGTCGGCACCGGCTTCTTGGAAAGCCACAGCACGCTCAACGGCGGCATCCAAGCCTTCGACAGATAGGGCATCGGTACGAGCCATCACCACAAAGTCAGGATTAACTTTGGCATCTAAGGCGGCTTTTAGGCGATCGACCATCTCAGCAGTTGAGACGATTTCTTTGTTTGGGCGATGACCACAGCGTTTTTGGGCGACTTGGTCTTCGATATGCACGGCAGCGACACCGGCTTTTTCCATTTGTTTGATGGTTTGGGCGATATTGAATGCACCACCCCAACCAGTGTCAATGTCCACCAGTAGCGGGGTATCGACAGCATTGGTGATGCGAGTGGCATCGGTCAGTACATCGTTTAGACTGGTCATGCCAAGGTCAGGCAGACCAAATGAAGCGTTAGCGACACCGCCGCCAGATAGGTAGATGGCCTTGTGGCCGACTTGGGTTGCCATCATGGCAGTGTAGGCATTAATCGTACCGACAATTTGCAGTGGCTTGTTGTTGGCTTTTTCGCTAGCGATGGCGTCGCGGAAACGGCGACCTGCAGAAACTTGGCTCATGACTTCTTCCTTAAGTGACATCAACGAAAATTGTTATGATATGACGCAATATTACCCCAATTTTTGGCATTTGTCTGTAGGGGAAATTGCCCAAATTTGGGGAATGTCGGTCAAAGAAGCCTTATTTATGCATAATATGCATAATATCAGCCGAATTTTACATAAGATTTATCATGTTTATGCAAGCATTAAATACTTTTTGCAATATTCAGAAATATTTAGTTACAAAAACATAACAAATCAATCGGCAAATTTAGCCATCAATGGTTTAGGTGCGCTGATGCCGTGGCGTTCATAGACGCTTAAGATCGCACGGTGCAGGGCGTCGATGTGTGGGATAGGGTTGTGCGCCAAGGTGCTGATGTACATCGGCGATGTGAAATCATGCGCCAATGGCAGATAGCAGATCTGTTCTGTGCGCACGGTTTTTAGGCTGTCAGGCACGATGGTAAAGCCTTCGCTGGCAGCCACCATCGCCAGTGCCACTTGGATATCACGCACACGGATGCTGTTTTTTGGCTGAGTTTGGGTCTGCTCAAACAGCTGCAGCAGTGGATCGGTTTCTGCCAGATTGCCCACAGGATTTGGGGTTTTGTGATACAGGATCAGCGTGTCATTATTCAGCATCGACAGCGACACAGGCTCAGTAAGCTTGGCAAGCGGATGCCATTTTGGTACAGCCAACACAAATGGTTCGTGACGCAAGAATGTCTGCTCAACCAAGCTGTCTTGGCAAGCAAAACGCCCAAAACCAACATCAATCTCGCCTGATTTGAGTGCGGCGATCTGCTGAGCAAAACTCATCTCAATCACTTTGATGTCAAAATCAGGATGCACATCCAAATTTTGGCGCAGCTGTGAAATCACTTCAGGCAACAGCCCATACAGCACCGAGACCACCGAGCCGATAACCAAGCGATGCTGACGACCTTCGCCGAATCGACGCGTCAAAGCCATCGCCTGCTCCAGCTCATGCAAAGGCTGCTTGACATGGCGATACAAAAACTCACCAGCGTCCGTTAAGGTCATCGGACGGTGATGGCGTTCAAAAAGTGAGACTTGCAAAGTGTCTTCAAGTTGCTGGATTTGGCGGCTTAAAGAAGGCTGGGATAAACCCAAAACTTTTGCAGATTGACTGACGCTGCCTGTCCCTGCCAAATGCATGAAATAACCCAATTGCCGAAATTCCATACAACCTCCATTGGAAAAAATACTGTTAATATATTACATCTTATATCTATGATAATACCACTATTTGCAACAATTGCCAATCTTTTGCGCGCTATATATTTTCATTATGATAAAGATAAATTTTACAGTATTCATTTTTCAAATAATCTTATCAAAATTGACTATACAAAATGCCTTTTTGGTAATAAATTCCCAATAAAATCAAGTATCATTATCATCTAAATTTTTAAAACCATTGTTTAATTAACATTATAAAATACTATTAAAACCCTAGAATTTGACCAACAAAAAGCCCAAGCTTGTCACTTGGGCTTTGATGAGTGAAATCTGTGTCGGTATTGTCGATCAAAAACACACCTGACCCAAGACCACCGCCTTATCCGCGCCTGTCACGGCTGGGACATTGCCAGTGCGTGCTAGGATATTTTGGCGCGCCAACCACGCAAACGCCATGCCTTCGACCAAAGACACATCCACGCCAAGGCTGTCTGTTGGCATCACTGTCATCATCGGTAGATGCGCAGCAAGGCGGCTCATCAGATAGCCATTGCGCGCGCCGCCACCGCAGACGAGCAGCACGCCAGTATCACCAAAGCGTGCGATCTCACGCGCGCTGCTGATGGCGGTCAGCTCAGCGAGTGTGGCTTGTACATCGGCAGGGCTGTAGCGTAAGTTTGGATGATTGTACGACAGCGCAAGCAGATTGTCATCGAGCCAGTCTAAGTGAAATTCTTCACGCCCTGTGCTTTTTGGTGCAGCTTTGGCAAAAAATGGATGAGTAAGCAGGCGTTCAAGCAGCGGCACAATCACCGCACCCGACGCCGCCCACGCGCCATCTTTATCATACAGCCGTCCTGTATGGCGCGCGATCCACGCATCCATGAGCAGATTTGCCACGCCAGTATCAAAGCCCATCGGCGTGCCGAAACCATCATGATCAAGCACGGTGATATTAGCAATGCCACCAAGGTTTAGCACTGCTTTGATGTCAGCGACCGCGCCGAACATCGCTTGGTGAAACGCAGGCACGAGCGGCGCGCCTTGACCGCCCACCGCCATATCACGGCGGCGAAAATCACTGACCACCGCGATGCCTGTCTGCTCAGCAAGCACATTAGGGTCAAGTAATTGTAAGCTGAATGCCCATTGCGGACGATGACGCACTGTCTGCCCATGACAGCCGATCGCTGAGACTTCATCGGCAGAGACGCCCGTTTTATCAAGCAGCTCAATCACCACCTGCGCGGCAAAATGCCCATAATACACGCTCGCCCAGCCAAAGACATCAAGCTCACTTTCAAAGGCAAAGTCATGGGCACTAATCCAGTCAGCCACCCTATTTGGCGTGGTCAAGGCAAGCAAGGCTGCACGCAGATCGTCGGGAAATGGTAAGCTGTGACTGCCAATGATTTCAACCGTGCGACCATTGTTATCATCAAAAAATTGACACAGCACCGCATCCATGCCATCAAGGCTGGTGCCGCTCATCATACCAATAAAATAAGGCGATGCTGCAAGTGGATCATCATCTAAGGCAGAGTTAGACGAAAGCTGTTCATCAAAAAGTGCATTCAAATCAGCAAAAATATCAGGATTCATGGCAGTTTTCCAATTTATTATTTATCAATAAGCATAGCAAATTTTAACGCATTTCGATATGAAAAATTAACACGCAGCGATGAAAATTATGCCAAATACAGTGCAGGGATTTGGCATAAAGTGCGTTAAACTGCCAAAAATGTATTGTGAACTTTGTGCATAATTTTGTTATAATCAAGCGATGTGTGATTTTTGAGACAATTAAGGCAAGATTATGAGTAATTTTTTATCCCCAGAAGAGCAATTGGCACTGATCAAGCGCGGTGCGGATGCAATTTATTCAGAAGAAGATTTATTGGCAAAATTAAAAGAAAACCGCCCACTGCGCATCAAACTTGGTATGGATCCGACCGCACCAGATTTGCACTTTGGGCATACGGTGGTTTTGAATAAACTGCGTCATTTTCAGGATTTGGGGCATGAAGTGCTGTTTTTGATCGGGGATTATACCGCGCGTATCGGTGATCCGACGGGCAAGAATAACACGCGTCCGCCGCTGTCTGAAGAGCAAGTGCAACAAAATGCTAAGACCTATGCTGAGCAGGTGTTCAAGATTTTGGACAAAGACAAGACTAAGATTGTCTTTAACTCAGAATGGTTCGGCAAAATGTCAGCAGGGGATATGATCGCCTTGGCAAGTCAGGTGACGGTGTCGCGTATGCTTGAGCGTGATGATTTTAGCAAGCGTTATGCATCGCAGACGCCGATTGCGATTCATGAATTTTTGTACCCATTGGTGCAGGGCTATGATTCGGTGGCGCTACAGGCGGATGTGGAGATTGGCGGTACGGATCAGACCTTTAATATTCTGATGGGTCGCACACTACAAGGTCGCTACAATCAAGCTGCGCAGGTATGCATCACCATGCCGATTCTGGAAGGCTTGGACGGCGTGCAGAAGATGAGTAAATCACTGGGCAACTATATCGGTATCGACGATGTTGCAGGCGTGATGTTCCAAAAAATTCTATCCATGCCAGATACGCTGATTCCCCGCTATTTTGAGCTATTAAGCTTTAAGCCGATGGAAGAAGTCAATGCGCTGCTTGATGAGATGGCAAAAGGTCGCAACCCCCAAGAGATCAAACGCATCCTAGCGCTTGAGCTGATTGAGCGTTTCCACGGTAAAGAAGCTGCCGAGAATGCGCACAAATCAGCCGGCAACCGCCTAGCCGATGGCGAGCTGCCAGTGGATCTGCCCGAAGTGACACTGAGCCTTGGCGAGCAAGATAAGCTATTCATCACCCAAGTGCTGAACCAAGCAGCATTGGCGAAAAATAGCGCACAAGCCAAAGATATGCTATCGCGTGGCGCGGTGAAAGTCGATGGTGAAGTGGTGGATGCCAGCTTCTCATTATCAGCAGGGCAAACGGTCGTCATCCAAGCAGGCAAAAAAGCCTATGCACGCGTGACGGTAGCCTAATCATTCGATTAAACTGTTGCATAAAACTACCAAAAAAGCCAAGTATCCCGCTTGGCTTTTTTATCACCACCATTTTATTATAATCCAAACCCAAAAAAATCCCCTTAAAAACCAACCACTTACAAACTTTCTCCCCTTTTATGCAAAAAACCACTTTACAACCGCCGATACTGGGTCTATAATACGCACCACTTAAGCAGCACAGCATAGCAAAAAATGCTGATAAATCAATAACTTACAGCAAGTTATTGAGCTTCAAAGTAAAAATTTTGAAAACTTTTCAAAAACGAAAGTTTTTGAAAAAAATCAAAAAACTTTGAAAAAAATGCTTGACTTAATAAAATTTCAGCGTATAATACGCATCCTATGTCACCAAGCAGACGATGCTTTGACTAACAACTATTTAAAATCAAAACTAAAGAACAACTTGTGTGGATTTTTGCGAATACAAGATAATCTTAAAAAAATTATCATTTATATTCAGCAAGAATACTCAAAGTTAATTCATTTACACGATGAGCAAATATTGCTAGTAATAATAAATGAGCCAACATTAAAGTCCAATCAAACAATCTTTGTTTTATTGGCAACTCAAGATTAAACTGAAGAGTTTGATCATGGCTCAGATTGAACGCTGGCGGCAGGCTTAACACATGCAAGTCGAACGAGGTTAGGGAGCTTGCTCCTGATACCTAGTGGCGAACGGGTGAGTAATGCTTAGGAATCTGCCTAGTAGTGGGGGATAACTTGGGGAAACTCAAGCTAATACCGCATACGACCTACGGGTGAAAGGGGGCGCAAGCTCTCGCTATTAGATGAGCCTAAGTCGGATTAGCTAGTTGGTGGGGTAAAGGCCTACCAAGGCGACGATCTGTAGCTGGTCTGAGAGGATGATCAGCCACACTGGGACTGAGACACGGCCCAGACTCCTACGGGAGGCAGCAGTGGGGAATATTGGACAATGGGCGAAAGCCTGATCCAGCCATGCCGCGTGTGTGAAGAAGGCCTTTTGGTTGTAAAGCACTTTAAGTAGGGAGGAAAAGCTAATGGTTAATACCCATTAGCCCTGACGTTACCTACAGAATAAGCACCGGCTAACTCTGTGCCAGCAGCCGCGGTAATACAGAGGGTGCAAGCGTTAATCGGAATTACTGGGCGTAAAGCGCGCGTAGGTGGTTGCTTAAGTCAGATGTGAAAGCCCCGGGCTTAACCTGGGAACTGCATCTGATACTGGGTGACTAGAGTAGGTGAGAGGGGAGTAGAATTCCAGGTGTAGCGGTGAAATGCGTAGAGATCTGGAGGAATACCGATGGCGAAGGCAGCTCCCTGGCATCATACTGACACTGAGGTGCGAAAGCGTGGGTAGCAAACAGGATTAGATACCCTGGTAGTCCACGCCGTAAACGATGTCTACCAGTCGTTGGGTCTCTTGAAGACTTAGTGACGCAGTTAACGCAATAAGTAGACCGCCTGGGGAGTACGGCCGCAAGGTTAAAACTCAAATGAATTGACGGGGGCCCGCACAAGCGGTGGAGCATGTGGTTTAATTCGATGCAACGCGAAGAACCTTACCTGGTCTTGACATACAGAGAATTCGCTAGAGATAGCTTAGTGCCTTCGGGAACTCTGATACAGGTGCTGCATGGCTGTCGTCAGCTCGTGTCGTGAGATGTTGGGTTAAGTCCCGCAACGAGCGCAACCCTTTTCCTTAGTTACCAGCACTTCGGGTGGGAACTCTAAGGATACTGCCAGTGACAAACTGGAGGAAGGCGGGGACGACGTCAAGTCATCATGGCCCTTACGACCAGGGCTACACACGTGCTACAATGGTTGGTACAAAGGGTTGCTACACAGCGATGTGATGCTAATCTCAAAAAGCCAATCGTAGTCCGGATTGGAGTCTGCAACTCGACTCCATGAAGTCGGAATCGCTAGTAATCGCAGATCAGAATGCTGCGGTGAATACGTTCCCGGGCCTTGTACACACCGCCCGTCACACCATGGGAGTTGATCTCACCAGAAGTGGTTAGCCTAACGCAAGAGGGCGATCACCACGGTGGGGTCGATGACTGGGGTGAAGTCGTAACAAGGTAGCCGTAGGGGAACCTGCGGCTGGATCACCTCCTTAATGAAGATATCTGATTGGCAAGAATCCACAACAAGTTGTTCTTTGGTAAGATGTTTAAAACGGGTCTATAGCTCAGTTGGTTAGAGCACCGTGTTGATAACGCGGGGGTCATAAGTTCAAGTCTTATTAGACCCACCATTAAATTGGGGCCATAGCTCAGTTGGTAGAGCGCCTGCCTTGCACGCAGGAGGTCAGGAGTTCGACTCTCCTTGGCTCCACCATTTAAACATCAAAGCATACATAAGCAATTTAATAAGAGATTTCTTATTTATGCTTTTACTTTATAAACTGACGAAGTTTATAACACTATTTAACAACATGATTATGAGTCTGGGTTAATAAATTATCCAACGTAATTTATTAACCATGGTGATTGTACCCCAAAATACAATCACCTAAAGTAAAGAGAACTGAATCAAGCGTAAACATAGGTGAAGATCGTTACACATTACCCTTATAACACCAAGACTACTTGGGGTTGTATGGTCAAGTAATGAAGTGCACATGGTGGATGCCTTGGCAGTCAGAGGCGATGAAAGACGTGATAGCCTGCGATAAGCGTCGGTGAGGTGGCAATATCCTGTGACCCGGCGATTTCTGAATGGGGAAACCCACCTAAGATAACTTAGGTATCATAATTTATTTTATGAGGCAAACCGGGAGAAGTGAAACATCTCAGTACCCCGAGGAAAAGACATCAATTGAGATTCCCCAAGTAGCGGCGAGCGAACGGGGAGGAGCCGATCGAATTTACAGTAGCAAAATGGCGTGGGAAAGCCAACCATAGTAGGTGATAGTCCTGTATGCGAAACTGTTTATGAGACATATTAAGTAGGGCGGAACACGAGAAATTCTGTCTGAAGATGGGGGGACCATCCTCCAAGGCTAAATACTCCTGACTGACCGATAGTGAACCAGTACCGTGAGGGAAAGGCGAAAAGAACCCCTGTTAGGGGAGTGAAATAGAACCTGAAACCGTGTGCATACAAGCAGTCGGAGCGGACTTGTTCCGTGACGGCGTACCTTTTGTATAATGGGTCAGCGACTTATATTCTGTAGCAAGGTTAACCGTATAGGGGAGCCGTAGGGAAACCGAGTCTTAATAGGGCGACTTCAGTTGCAGGGTATAGACCCGAAACCGAGTGATCTATCCATGAGCAGGTTGAAAGTGTCGTAACAGACACCGGAGGACCGAACCCACTCCCGTTGAAAAGGTAGGGGATGACTTGTGGATAGGGGTGAAAGGCTAATCAAACTCGGTGATAGCTGGTTCTCCCCGAAAGCTATTTAGGTAGCGCCTCGGACGAACACCATGGGGGGTAGAGCACTGTTTCGGCTAGGGGGTCATCCCGACTTACCAAACCGATGCAAACTCCGAATACCCATGAGTGATATCCGGGAGACAGACGGCGGGTGCTAACGTCCGTCGTCAAGAGGGAAACAACCCAGACCGCCAGCTAAGGCCCCAAATTCCTAGTTAAGTGGGAAACGATGTGGGAAGGCACAGACAGCTAGGAGGTTGGCTTAGAAGCAGCCACCCTTTAAAGAAAGCGTAATAGCTCACTAGTCGAGTCGGCCTGCGCGGAAGATGTAACGGGGCTCAAACTAGGAGCCGAAGCTGCGGATTTAATTGTTTCAATTAAGTGGTAGGGGAGCGTTGTGTAAGCCTGTGAAGGTGTATCGTAAGGTATGCTGGAGGTATCACAAGAGCGAATGCTGACGTGAGTAACGACAAAACGGGTGAAAAGCCCGTTCGCCGGAAGACCAAGGGTTCCAGTCCAACGTTAATCGGGGCTGGGTGAGTCGACCCCTAAGGCGAGGCCGAAAGGCGTAGTCGATGGGAAATCGGTTAATATTCCGATACTTGTTTATGATGCGATGGAGGGACGGAGAAGGTTATGCCAGCCTGGCGATGGTTGTCCAGGTGGAAGGATGTAGGTAGGCTTAGTAGGCAAATCCGCTAGGCTATTACTGAGATCTGATAGCAAGCCAGTTTACTGGCGAAGTGGCAAATACCATGCTTCCAGGAAAAGCTTCTAAGCGATAGTCATAAACAAATCGTACCCGAAACCGACACAGGTGGTCAGGTAGAGAATACCAAGGCGCTTGAGAGAACTCTGCTGAAGGAACTAGGCAAAATGGTACCGTAACTTCGGGAGAAGGTACGCTGCCGGTGGTGAAACCCTCGCGGTGTAAGCTACTGGCAGTCGCAGATACCAGGCTGCTGCAACTGTTTATTAAAAACACAGCACTCTGCAAACACGAAAGTGGACGTATAGGGTGTGATGCCTGCCCGGTGCTGGAAGGTTAATTGATGTGGTTAGCGCAAGCGAAGCTATTGATCGAAGCCCCAGTAAACGGCGGCCGTAACTATAACGGTCCTAAGGTAGCGAAATTCCTTGTCGGGTAAGTTCCGACCTGCACGAATGGCATAATGATGGCAGCGCTGTCTCCAGCAGAGACTCAGTGAAATCGAAATCGCAGTGAAGATGCTGTGTACCCGCGGCTAGACGGAAAGACCCCGTGAACCTTTACTACAGCTTTACATTGAACTTTGACCTAACTTGTGTAGGATAGGTGGGAGGCTTTGAAGTAGGGACGCCAGTTCCTATGGAGCCATCCTTGAAATACCACCCTGGTTATGTTGGGGTTCTAACTTAGATATAACAGTATCAAGGACAATGTATGGTGGGTAGTTTGACTGGGGCGGTCTCCTCCTAAAGAGTAACGGAGGAGTACGAAGGTGCGCTCAGAACGGTCGGAAATCGTTCAAAGAGTATAAAGGCAAAAGCGCGCTTAACTGCGAGACCCACAAGTCGAGCAGGTACGAAAGTAGGTCTTAGTGATCCGGTGGTTCTGTATGGAAGGGCCATCGCTCAACGGATAAAAGGTACTCTGGGGATAACAGGCTGATACCGCCCAAGAGTTCATATCGACGGCGGTGTTTGGCACCTCGATGTCGGCTCATCTCATCCTGGGGCTGAAGCAGGTCCCAAGGGTATGGCTGTTCGCCATTTAAAGAGGTACGCGAGCTGGGTTTAGAACGTCGTGAGACAGTTCGGTCCCTATCTACCGTGGGCGTTGGAAATTTGAGAGGATCTGCTCCTAGTACGAGAGGACCAGAGTGGACGAACCTCTGGTGTTCCGGTTGTCACGCCAGTGGCATTGCCGGGTAGCTACGTTCGGATGGGATAACCGCTGAAAGCATCTAAGCGGGAAGCCCACCTCAAGATGAGATTTCCCTAAAGAGCCGTTGTAGACTACGACGTTGATAGGTTGGGTGTGGAAGCATGGTGACATGTGTAGCTAACCAATACTAATTGCTCGTTTGGCTTGACCATACAACACCCAAGTGGTTTAATACTACTGATTGTGTTGATGGTAAGTGTAAAGATTTTACCTATAAGCTTGAATCAATCTTGATAACGCTAATGCAAAAAAGCAAAAGCAACGATAAAATAACAGACTCATAAGCAGCGTTGTTAATCCTTTTACGCTGACGACAATAGCAAGATGGAACCACCTGATCCCTTCCCGAACTCAGAAGTGAAACGTCTTAGCGCCGATGGTAGTGTGGTTCGCCCATGTGAGAGTAGGTCATCGTCAGCACCTTATTTTAAGCCCCCGCCATGATTGGTGGGGGTTTTGTTTATAGAGCTTGAAAGGGTTTGTTGGGGGTGGTGATAGCTCTGGGAATATTGTACCGGTACAATCTTCAAAGAAGTATGGATGAAGCTCTCTTAGATATAACCCAATCAACTTAAGTTGGATATAGCCTTTGGGTTATAAAGTGGATTTGTCTTTAATTTTATACAAACAAACCCATCTTTGCAATTTTTGATTAAGAAATTTAAAATTATATACTGATTTTTATTAAAATATTTGCTATCATGATTCATAAGATATCTGTCCAAAAAATCATATCATAAGTTTATAGTAAGCCATGTGAGAATCAAACCTATGCGCCTCATCTACCTACACGGACTCGACAGTGATAGTAACGCCATCAAGGCTCAGATTGTCAGCCGCTATTGTGCTGCCCATCATCCTGATATTGAAGTCATTCGCCCTGATTTAAACCGTACACCTGATGAAGTTGTGGCGCTGTTAAGTGAACTTATTGGTGATGGCAAAGATAAAGATATAGTACTGATGGGCTCAAGCTTGGGTGGGTATTTTGCTACCTTAATGAGCGATAAAACAGGCGTACCTGCGGTATTACTAAACCCTAGCATCCGCCCTGATTTAAGCTTTCGCCGCTTTTTACAGGATAATTTTGAGAATAGCAATCAAGACCTGCAAGATGATACAGTTATCTACACCACCACAGGTGGCTGGCAGATTGTCTATGGAGATTTGGCATGGCTTGAGCATCATCGCCTGCAGGCTGTTTTTGGTGAGCGGATTCGAGTGTTTTTGCAACTGGGCGATGAACTACTGGATGCCCATGCCAGCCGTGCATTTTATCAAGAACAAGGTGCGCAAGTACTTGCCCTAGAAGGTGGTGATCATCGGATCAGTGATTTTGAAGATCATGTTCAGACGGTGGTGGCGTGGGCGGTTGAGCTGCACGACAGTTCGCACTGATCCTTTACTTGCTTAGATTTCCCAAATTACAGCTATTGGTGTAAAATAGCTGTAATTTTATTGGTATTGATTTGTCCGATTATGACCTACACTTCCCAAAATCTAGAAGTCCTAAAGGGGCTTGAGCCTGTCCGCCGCCGCCCTGGGATGTACACAGACACCACATGTCCCAACCATCTTGCCCAAGAAGTTATCGACAACTCGGTCGATGAAGCGTTGGCGGGCTTTGCCAAGCACATCATTGTGACCTTGCACGCCGATGGCTCGCTGTCGGTTGAAGACGATGGTCGCGGTATGCCGACGGACATTCACCCTGAGTTCAACCAGTCGGGTATTGAGCTGATTTTGACTCGCTTGCACGCAGGTGGCAAATTTAGCACCGAAAACTACCAAGTCTCAGGCGGTCTGCACGGCGTGGGTATCAGCGTGGTCAATGCCTTGTCCAATAAGGTGCTGGTGACGGTGTGGCGTGACGGACTTGAGCATACCATGACTTTTGCGGATGGTGAGCCGACTTCGCCGCTACAGATTGCGCCTGCGAGTAATAAGCGCAAGCGTGGCACGCGCGTGCAGTTTTGGGTCGATGGCAGCTATTTTGATTCGCCGAAATTTGCCATCAAAGCCCTAAAACACACCCTAAAAGCCAAAGCGGTACTATTGGCTGGCTTGCAGATTGATTTTATCGATGAGATTGGCGGTGAGTCTGAAAGTTGGCAATTTAGCGATGGCGTGGTCGGCTATCTGAGTGAGCAACTTGGTGATGCACTGTGCTTGCCTGATGAGCCGTTTTATTTCAATCAAGAGCCTGCCAAAGGAGAGCGCGGCGGTGCAGGTTTTGCCATCTCGTGGCTGGCTGATAGCGGCACACCCATCCAAGAAAGCTATGTCAATCTGATCCCAACCGCCCAAGGTGGCACGCATGTCAATGGCTTGCGCACAGGGGTGCTTGAAGCCTTGCGCGAGTTTTGTGAGATTCATAATCTGCTGCCGCGCTCGGTCAAGCTGTCTGGCGAAGATGTGTGGGATGGGGTCAATTATATCTTGTCGCTCAAATTCGTCGAGCCACAGTTCAGCGGTCAGACCAAAGAGCGACTGTCGAGCCGTGAAGCTGCGCCACTGGTGCAGACGCTTGCCAAAGATGCGTTTAGCCTGTGGCTGAATCAGCACCCAGACAGTGCTAAAGCCATCGCCGAGCTTGCTATTTCTAAGGCATCGCGCCGCCTTGCTACCGCGCAGAAAGTCGCGCGCAAAAAAGTCGCTCAAGGTCCTGCGCTACCGGGTAAACTGTGGGATTGCCGCGGTGGTCTTAAAGAAGGCTCGGAGTTATTCTTGGTCGAAGGTCAATCGGCAGGCGGCAGTGCCAAGCAAGCGCGCGATAATGCGTTTCAGGCGATTTTGCCGCTGCGTGGTAAGATTCTGAACGCATGGGAAGTGTCATCTGATACCGTGCTGTCTAGCCAAGAGATTCACGACATCGCCATCGCCATCGGTGTCGATCCTGCGAGCGATGATTTGTCCGAGCTGCGTTATGATAAGATCTGTATCCTTGCCGATGCTGATAGCGACGGCTTGCACATTGCCACGCTGATTTGTGCTTTATTTGTCAAGCATTTCCCTGCGGTGATCGAAGCTGGACATCTGTATGTCGCGGTACCGCCGCTGTATCGTATCGATGCGGGCAAAGAAGTGTATTATGCACTGGATAATGATGAATTAAATCAAATACTTGCACGCCTTGGCAATAAAAAACCACAAATCACTCGCTTTAAAGGCTTGGGTGAGATGAATCCAAGTCAGCTCAAAGAGACGACGATGAATCCTGATACGCGTAAGCTTGTGCGACTGGATTTGGATGATTTGAGCATGACTAATGGCGTGATGGATATGCTACTTGCCAAAAAACGCGCCGCCGATCGCAAACACTGGCTTGAGACCAAAGGCGATTTGGCTGAGATCGCGGTGTGATATGACTGATTTGCAGCAATTATCCGAACTGGATTATGACGCGCTTGGCGATCGGCTGCCACGCCGTCATCGTCCGCTTGCTACCGCACTTGCACGCAAGACCTTGCGTTTGCTTGGCTGGCGGCTACTTGGTAAGATTCCTAACATCCCCCAAGCAGTGATCATCGGCGCGCCGCATACATCCAATGTTGATGGCGTGCCTGCACTTTTGACGATGCTGGCACTGGGTTTGGATATCAAAATCATGGGCAAAAAGCAGCTGTTCGCTGTGCCAATCATGGCGCAGATTTTGGCATGGGTGGGTGTGATTCCGATTGATCGCGATGCCAAAGGCTCGGTGCTGCAGGCCAATATCGATCGCTTTGCCACAGGTGCGCCGCTGCTGTTGGCACTTGCGCCTGAAGGGACGCGTAAATATAGCGTTGCTTTTCGCACGGGATTTTATTATTTGGCAATGAGAGCAGGTGTGCCGATTGTGCCTGTTGCACTGGATTATCCGACCAAGACGGTGCGATTTTTGCCCGTGTTTTATCCGACGGGTGATTATGATGCTGATTTGGCGGTGATTCTTGAAAATTATCGAGGCATCAAAGGCTATCATCCTGATCAAATGGCGCAGGTGCTGCAGGATTTGGGGTGATGCTGTAGATACCATAAAAAACCGCTTATTTTTAGGATAAGCGGTTTTGTACCTTGGGCAAAAGATTACTTGACTCGCTGACCTTGCTTGTCGATATAAAAAACTTCTCCATCTTTTAAAACTTGTGCTAAGCCATCTTCAAAATACCAAGCATAATCATATTCAAGCGGAATGACTGTTGCACCTGTCTTGTCAATAAATCCCCATCGGTCGCCCATTCTGATACTTGCTAAGCCTTCATTAAAGCCAGTTGCTTCATCAAATTGAAAACCAACAACCACCTTGTTTGACTTATCAATAAATCCCCATTTGTCATTTTGTTTGACGCCCACCAAGCCTTCGTTAAAGCTCCAAGCACCGTCATACTTCATGGGAATGATCATTTTGCCTATATCATCAATAAATCCCCATTTGCCATCTTGTTTAACTGCTGCCAAGCCTTCCCAAAATCCCAAAGCATCGTCATATTCCAGCGGAATAATTACTTTGCCTGTTTTATCAATAAAGCCATATTTGCCATTTTGTTTAACTGTTGCTAAATTTTCATCTTCCTTGAAATTCTCCGCCACTGAATCAAATTGTAAGGGAATGATAACTTCGCCTGTTTGATCAATAAATCCCCATTTGTCATCTTTTTTAACTGCTGCTAAGCCGTTATTAAAATCCCAAGCATCATCATATTGAAAATCAATGACTTTTTTGCCAGTTTTGTCAATAAAGCCATATTTGCCGTCCTTTTGAACGCTTGCCAAGTCTTCGCTAAAAATAGAAACATGGGTATAATCTTGCAAGGGAATGACGATCGCACTTGCTTTATCGATAAAACCCCATCGATCGCCTTGCTTAACTCTTGCCAAGTCTTCAAATAGACAATCTACAATGTCGTAATCGTGGTCTGTTATTTTTGGTCTTTCGCAGCGGTATGCCCATGCACTGGGGATGATAAATAGCACACTTGCTGCAGCGATGGCAAATTTGTGCAATAAAGTTGTTTTCATGACGATGCTCTGGCTTGACTAAAAATTGTATCGGCTGCCGATCAGACCCGTAGCCCAATCACAAATCTTTATAATTATCAATAAGTTATAAAAGCAATCAAGCCACATGAAATTTGGGTTCATGTGGCTTGATTGCTTTTCCTGCTTGGGCTTGCACCCATCCGTGCGGGTTCATCCATTAGTTACAGCGGTCATCCTTGTTGGCGCATCCTTTTGCCATCTCCTTGCTGTGTGCATAGTATCGCAAATTCGCCGTATGAAAAATAGTGGCAAATGGCGGCAATCCTTGTAAGCATTTTCTTACACGGTAAGTGTGCGGCGTGTGCTTGCTTATTTGATTACTTTTTGTTATATTGGACAAAAATTTTTAGAATGAATTGCCAAACCAATCCCTTTTGACAAGGAAAGTTATCATGACGACTTTGACCTGCACTCAGCCTTTTACTTATCATATCGACCATTTAGCGCTGTCTGAGCAGTCGCCGATGGTGACATCGTTCGACAGTCTGACGCCCAGCGCGTACAAGGACGGCAGCTATCGTTTGCGCCGCTATTCGGTGTTTCATTATGATAAGCTTGCCAAGATGGTGAGTAAACAGCCACACGAAGCCTTTGTCCAAGATGACAGCTTGAATAAGTTTCAGGGCAATGTCACGCGTGATTATGATGATCTGACCGATGCGACCATCGCGGATGGTGAGTTTATCGCTATGTTAGATGCCTTTGCGACGACGGCGAACCTGCCTGATGTCAGTAAAATCGCCATCCATCAAATGCGCATCATTGCCAAAGACCGCGACGCCAATGCCGTGGCGACTCCTGAAGGCATTCACCAAGATGGCTTTGATTATATCGGCGTCTTCACCACGCGCCGCCACAATGTCGCAGGCGGTGAGCTGTATGTGTGGCAAGACAAAACGGATGCTGTGCCGATTGCCACCCTTGATCCAAAAGCAGGCGATTATTGTGTGCTAAATGACAAGCAGCTGTGGCACAGTGCCGGTGATGTCGCGCCAGCACAAGCAGGGCAAGGCTTTTGGGATTTGTTTGTCTTGACAGCGCACGACCAGCCTGCTGTTGTATCATAATTTGGTCAAAATCGGTATTTTTAGGATTTGTATATGTACGATGTCGCACACATTCGCCAAGGATTTTTGGGTCTATCTAAGCCTGATGAACACGGACAATTGCCACTTCTGCTAGATGGACCAGGTGGCAGTCAGCTGCCAAAAGTCGTCGTCGATCAGATGGCAAATTATCTGTATCATTTCAATAGCAATCTGGGCGGTGCAGCTCATGCAGGGCGCGTGACCCAAGAGACGAACGACAAGGCGCGCCAAGCTGCGGGCGCGTGGCTGAACTGTCCTGCATCGTCGGTGTTTTTTGGGCTCAATGCCACAAGCCTAATGTTTCATGCATCGCGCACGATTGCGCAGACTTGGCAGGCGGGGGATAATATCGTGCTTAGCAGCATTGATCATTTCTCCCATGTCTCATCATGGCAGCTTGCCGCCGAAGATCGCGGCGTGCAGGTGCGCAAAATCCCACTGACTGCTGATGGCAGCGCGCTTGATTTATCCGCATTGCCAAGCTTGATCGATGAGCGCACGCGCCTTGTGGCGGTGTCTTTGGCGTCCAATGTGCTTGGTACAAAGACCAAGCTTGCGCCCATTACAAAAGCCGCGCACGCGGTGGGTGCGATCGTGAGTGTCGATGCGGTACACGCCATCGTGCATGAGTGCGTGGATGTGCAGGCTTTGGACTGTGATGTGCTTTTTGCATCGGCGTATAAGATCGGTGCTGCACGGCTTGGCGTGTGCTATATGAATGAACGGGTGCTGGCGGCTGAGCGGTTTTATAAAGTTGAACCTGCGACCAATATGTTACCGAATGCATGGGAGCAAGGCACGCAGTCATTTGAAGCGCAGACATCGCTGATTGCGCTGCTTGAGTATTGGGCGAATCTTGGCGGAGTGCCTGCATCAGAGCCGCTGCGCACACGCCTTATGGCAGCGTATCAAGTGGTGGGCGCGCATGAATTAAGCCTAATCCAAGCATTCTTAGATGGCGTGCAAAAGCGCGACTATATCCGTTTTTATGGTCATAAAGACACTGCCAATCGCACGCCGACTTTTGCTTTTAATCTGATCAAAGATGGGCAAATCATCGATCCTAAGGCGGTGAGTGCGTGGTTCGGCGCAAAAAATATCGCGCTGCCATCGGGCAACTTCTACGCGCTGGATGTGGTGCGTAAGCTTGATTTGGTCGAGACGGGCTTTTTGCGCGTGGGATTTTTGCATTATAATACGATTGATGAAGTGGCGCGGCTGTTTGCGCTACTCGATGAATGCGTGGCGAGTGTGTAAGCAGCTAAATACAGCGGCGCACAAAAAAGTCGATGGTACGATGCCATCGACTTTTTGTTTCTTGGGCAGATTATGCAGCTGCTTTTTTATTGGCTTTGAAATTTAACAAAGCCATCGCGATCACCAGCACCAATCCGACGATGTCGGTGATGCTCTCAGGCACGATCAGACAGAACGCACCGATCGCCATGATGATGCGCTGCCATGCCGCCATTGAGTTTTTCAGATAGCCTTCGACCGCTGCCGACAGTGCGATCACGCCGATGATCGATGTGATCGATACCATCGCAATCACATGCCATGCAGGCAAAGCAAAGGTCTTGGCGGTGACAGCGATGTCGGTGACATCAATCATTAGCATATTGGGGTTATACACGAACATAAACGGTACGATAAATCCTGCCAAGGCAAGCTTCAATGACTGCCAACCTGTCTTCATCGGATCACCGCCTGCGATGCCTGCACCGGCAAAGGCAGCCAGTGCCACGGGTGGGGTAATATTGGCAAAAATACCAAAATAAAACACAAACATATGCGCGACAATGATTGGAATGTCAAAGGATGCCAAAGCAGGCGCTGCCATCGTCGCGGTGATGATATAGGCAGGAATCGATGGAATCCCCATGCCTAGTACCATAGAGGCAAGCATGGTCAAAACAAGCGTTAGGAACAATGAACCTGCGCCTAAGGTGACGATTGATGAAGTCATCACCGTGCCAAAGCTTGTCAAGTTCACCACGCCGATCACCACGCCCACGACCGCACACGCTGCCATCACTGATAGCGATTGTTTCGCGCCGTCTTGTAGCGCATCTAGGATGTCGCTAAAGCCCATGCGCGTCTCAGGACGCAGCCAGCTTAAGATCACTGTGATGCCGATGGTATAAGCTGCCGAATAACCCACAGGAATGCCATCGCCAAGAAAATAAATCAACGCCGCGATCGGCAGTAGCATATGTCCGCGTGCTTTGAGCACTTCTTTGACGCGTGGCAAATCAGCTTTTGGGATGCCTTTTAGGTTGTTTTTGCCTGCGCGAAAATGCACTTGCATGATCACGCCTAAGTAATATAGCAACGCAGGCAGCACCGCCGCCAAGGCAATCGTACCATAGGACACGCCTGTGGTCTCTGCCATGATGAACGCGGATGCACCCATGATTGGTGGCAAAATCTGACCGCCGACAGACGCACTGGCTTCGACCGCACCAGCAAATTCTTTGTTGTAGCCGATTTTTTTCATCAAAGGAATGGTGAATGCACCCGTACCGACGACATTGGCGACCGCTGAGCCGTTGATACTGCCCATAAAACCACTTGAAATCACCGCTACCTTAGCAGGGCCGCCTTGCTTATCGCCTGCCAGTGCCAGTGCCAAATCATTGAACAACTGACCCATGCCCGAGCGACCCAAAAACGCACCAAACAAGATGAATAAGAAAATAAAGGTCACAGACGCACCGATGGCGGTGGAATACAGACCTTCAGTTTTTAGGAATAATTGTCCAAAAATATCGCCAAGATCATAAGGACGTGTCAGCAAGCGATCAGGCATAAAATCCATATGACTGATGAACGGATACGCCAAAAACACCAAAGCAAAAATCGTCAAAATCCAGCCTGTGATCCGCCGCGCTCCTTCAAGTACGGTCAAAACAGTGATCATCGAGACGATGATGTCCATCTGATTGGGAATACCGCCGCGTACAGTGACGATCTCTTGGTATTGCCAAATCAGATATCCTGCTCCCAGTAGCGATGCCGCCACCCAAATCCAATCATACCAAGCAACCGAGCTTCGTGAGCTCTTGGCAGATGCAGGGTACAATAGGAAAATCAGCGCAAGACCCACCGAGACATGCACCGAACGCTGCACCAGTTCAGGCAGCGGCTCAAAGGTGATATAGACATGGAATAAGGAATAAAAAATGGCGATCGCTGCGATCAGATAAGTGACCATGCGATTTTTTGGGCTGCGCGTGACAGATTCACGGTCAAACTTTTCTAAAATGGCCTGAGCATCGACGGTATTTTCGACCGCTGTCGCGTGCTTGGCATCAGTTTTAATCATTGAAATTCTCCTTGGCATTTATCCATCTGCCACCACCCAAACGGTGCGTGCGATTCAATGCGAATGCGCACAGGGGTATAATCGGCGAGATACTGATAAATGGCGATAGTATGCGTCGGCAGCTCAATTTCACCACGCATATTGTGCGACACCACCCAGTTGAGCTCATCATACCATTGATCGACGCTCAGTCCGACATAGCCTGCAGGCGCGTCAATGGCATCGCCTGATATGGGTGTGCCTGCGCCAAAAGCTTGCATATAGGTGCGCGTTAGGTGTAATCGATCGCCGTGCTGTTCGTAGTATTCTTGCCAATATTGCTTTTCGACCGAATGCCGCCACTTGAGCGTCAGCTGTGGATCGGTCAGATAGCAATGTATTGGCGTGCCATCAAGACCATCAGCCGTGATGGTGATGTGCTTGGTCTTGATCAAAAATACAACAAAGACAACAACCAAAACAAATAACACAAAAAACAAGACAGCGCCATACCGCAGACGAACTGGGGTAGGGCGCTTTGAGTGATGTATCATCACAGGCTAATTATTTGCCAGCGATCTCATCATAGTAGCGTTTCGCCCCTGGATGTAGCGGCGCTACCAAGTTTTCTTGCGCGCTTTGGGCGTTGATATCAGCGGCTGCTTGGTGTGCGGTTTTTAGCTTGTCTAGGTTTTCAAAGAAGACTTTGGTGATTTTATAGACATCATCATCGCTTAAATCTTTTTGGACAACCAAGGCATTCATGATGGCAGCCGTCGGTACTGCTTCAGTATTGCCATAGGTGTCTTTTGGAATTTCCATCGGGATAAAGAATGGCTTGTCTTTGGCGATCTCGGTCAATTTATCCGTTGGGATGCTGACCATGGTCAAATCAAAGCCTTGTTTTAGCTCCATCAGTGATGAATTTGGCAAGCCACTGGTCAAGAAAGCTGCGTCTAGCTTGCCTGCTTTTAGGCTGTCTGATGCTTCAGCATAGCCTAGGTAATCCACTTTGATGTCATCATAAGTGATGCCAAAGCCTTCTAGTAGCGCGCGTGCAGCGACTTCTACGCCCGAGCCTTGAGCGCCGACCGCGACGCGTTTACCGCGCAGATCTTCGATGCTCTTGACGCCTGATTTGGTGGCGGCAGCGATTTGGACATAGTTTGGATACAAGGATGCGATCTGTGCGACATTGTCAATCGGCGCGCTAAAATTGCCTGTACCGCTCACCGCTTCACTCAGCGCGTCACTCATCACGAATGCTGCTTCGACTTTCTTTTGCTGTAGCAGATTTAGGTTCTCGACCGATGCGCCTGTGGTTTGGGTTTTTGAGTTCACGCCAAAGGTCTGCGCGTAGATTTCGGTCAATGAAGTGCCGATGATGTTATAAGGACCTGACGCACCGCCTGTGGCAAGGGTCAAAAATTTGGTCTGTAGCTTATCATCTGCAACTGCAGCGGCAGTCTCACCACCAGCGGCATTTGAGCCTTTGTCGCTGCTACACGCAGTCAAAACGGTCGCAGATAAAGCTAGGGCTAGGGCAGTTTTTAACACAGTTTTGCTCATCACATTCTCCATATTATCCAAGCAAATGAGTGGTTATAGCGTCACATCAAAAACCACTTAAGTGGTAAAAATGTCATGACAACTCCCCATAAGATACACAATATTGTAATGATAGTACAGTAAAATTTACCGACAAGTGTGATTTTGGACATATTTTGCATGATTTTTTGGCATAACTGTGATGAATATGCATAAAAAACGCCCAAAAGTATCACACTTTTGGGCGGTCAAATTGCGACTAAATTACTTCTTCTCTTCACGCACTTTATTGACTAGAAAATCAACCACTTGCGGTACTTTGGCATCTTCACCCGAGACCACATATTTACCTTGGACGACGACCGCTGGCACGCCAGTCAGCTGATAGCGCATCGCACCTGCTTTGGCGCGCTCGATTTTCGTGGTGACGGCGAATGAGTTGTATAGGCTGTTAAATTTCGCCTTATCTACACCTTGAGATGCATACCAGTTGGCAAGATTGTCTTGTGTGCCGATCACTTGGCGCTTGCCTTCTTTATGCACAGTGTCAAACAAAGCCTGATGGGTCTTTTCTTGCGCGCCCAATTGCTGAGCAGCATAAAAACCGCGCGCTGCCACTTCCCATTGCGAGTTCATCGCTGCTGGGGTTTGGAAAAATGCCACATCTTTGGCGCGCGTTTTCGCCCATTTTTGCATATGTGGTTCTAGGTTGTAGCAGTGTGGGCAGCCATACCAAAAAAACTCACGCACGACGATGACATCGCCAGCGATATTTTCTGGATTTGACAACACTTGATAATCCTTGCCTTCAACAAAGTTGGCGTGGCTAAGTGTCGCAAGACCAACAGCGGTCGCAAGTAATGTTGTTTTTAGTGCAAATTTCATGAGTTATGTTCCTTATTTTTGGGAAACTTTTGGTTTGATTTTACCAGACGATCAAGCAGCTGACGACCGTGCCGTACAGCCTTGCGCAATTACCGTATAGTTTAGCGTATTTTTGGATGACTGTGGCAACTGTTTTCTTAATGCTTCGTTGCAGATTGTGTAAATTTTTGTGGCTTTTACTAAAAGCTGCGCAAAAAAATTGCCCAATCCTTGAAATTGTAGCAAAAAATATTAGGCTTGTGTGAGATTTTATAAGACGCATCAGGCGATCAAAAAGTGGACGATCGCCCAAAAGTGCGCCTAAGTATGTGGTCAAAATCCGCCAAAAATGGTAAGATAGCGATAATTTGACCAAAAAACAGGATACGACATGACACACGCGCACAATGCTGATTTTGATGAGATTGGCAAATTCACCAAGCTGGCTGATGAATGGTGGAATCGTACAGGGGCGTTCAAGTCTTTGCACGACATCAATCCGTTGCGCCTAAACTGGATCGAAGATCGCACGGCTGAGCATTTGGGTTCGTCATTATCAGGCAAAACGGTGCTGGACATCGGCTGTGGCGGTGGTATTTTGGCGCATTCGATGGCGGTGCGTGGCGCAAGCGTGCTAGGCATTGATCTGGGTGATGAGAACCTAAAAGCCGCTGCCATCCATGCCGATAAAACAGGCATGAGCGAGCAGGTGCAGTTTCGCTGTGTGCCGGCTGAAGTCTTGGCAAGCGATGAGGCTGAACAATATGATGTGGTGACCTGCATGGAAATGCTTGAGCACGTGCCTGATCCATCGGCGATCGTGCAGGCGTGTTTTGATTTGACCAAGCCTGGTGGTGTGTGCGTGATGAGTACCATCAATCGCAACCCAAAATCCTATCTGTTCGCCATCGTCGGTGCCGAGTATGTACTCAATCTGGTCGATAAAGGCACGCACGATTATCATAAATTCATCACGCCAGCAGAGCTTGACCAGATGGCACTGCGAGCAGGTTTTCGCCGATTTGACATGACAGGCTTACACTACAACCCCATCACCAAGCACTACTGGCTGTCCAATCGCAATGTCGATGTGAACTACATGATGGCATTTGTTAAGCCAAGCGAGTAACTGATGAAAAAACTGCAAGCGGTCTTATTTGACCTAGATGGTACGCTGATTGATACCGCCCCTGATTTTATTCGTATTATCAAGGACTTATGCCGTGAAGATGGGCGAGAAGCTCCATCGGATGCTGCCATTCGTGAGCAGGTATCGGCAGGTGCGCGTGCGATGGTGAAGCTGATTTTCGGTGAGAAATTTGCTGATGTGGCGGATGATGATCCTGAATTATTGAACTATCGCCAAGTGTTTTTGGATCGGTATCAGGCGGATATTTGTGTTGATAGCCAAGTGTTTGCAGGGCTTGATCAGCTTCTGATCAGTCTTGAAAATCAAGGCGTGCCGTGGGGTATCGTGACCAATAAGCCGCGCTATTTGGCAGAAGAATTACTTGCCAAACTTACCCTAGATACACGCTGTGCGGTGTTGGTCTGCCCTGATGATGTCAAAAATACCAAACCTGATCCTGAGCCGATGTACCTAGCTTGCGACACTATCAAGGTCGATCCAGCGGCGTGTATCTATATTGGTGATCATCATCGCGACATCGCAGCAGGCAAGGCGGCAGGCATGACGACGGTGATTGCCAAGTTTGGTTATTTATCCAAAGACGATTTGGCAAGCCTAGATACTTGGGGTGCCGATGCCATCATCGAGACCCCTGATGAGCTGCGTGAGTGGGTGCTTGGGCAGATTTAAGTTTATCAAAGTATTTAAGTTTATAAGTATATTGGAAAATTATGACAAAGCAAACCATCACGCACGAGCAAATGCGTGCTTTTGATTACCAAGCCGATAGCCTAGCAGGCAAAATCATCCTAGTCACCGGTGCGGGCGATGGCATTGGCAAGGTAGCGGCATTGACCTATGCCAAATGCGGTGCGACCGTGCTACTGCTTGGCAAGGCCCAATCCAAGCTTGAAGCGGTGTATGATGAGATCGAAAACTTGGGGCTTGCTGAGCCTGCGATTTTGCCACTGGATTTAGAAAAGGCCAGCTTTGCCCAGATGCAAGAGCTTGCCAATCTGATCGAAAAAGAATTTGGCCATTTAGATGGTGTACTGCACAATGCGGCGATTTTGGGCGCTTTGACACCGCTTGAGATGTATGATCCGATTACCTTTGAGCAGGTAATGCGTGTGAACTCAACGGCGGTATTTATGCTCACCCAGAGCCTATTTCCGCTACTGCGCGCGGCGGCAAGTGGTTCGGTGGTATTTACTAGTAGTACAGTGGGGCATGATTTGCGTCCGTTTTGGGGAGCGTATGCACTCTCCAAGCAGTCTGTAGAGGGCATGACTACCATCTTTACCCAAGAAACTCAGAATATGACCGCCCTACGCTTCAACTGCATCAATCCTGGGGCGACACGCACCAATATGCGTGCACACGCGTTTCCAGGTGAAGATCCTTATACGCTAAAAACCCCTGAAGAAATCATGGCGGTGTATGTGTATCTGATGACCGATGCCGCAGCAGGGGTCAAAGGGCAAGTGATTGATTGCCAACCGAAATGATGTGGCACATTTCCCCAAAATCTTTGTAAAATTTATCAAAATCACAAAATAGCTGCTCATCGTATCATTTGGGCGGCTGTTATTTGTATCTGTTTTGTGGTGTTATGACGGTTGTTTTTTGGCAAGCGGTTGATTTGATCGTGCAATTTAATTACACTATCCTAAATTTATAAACCAATTTATCAAAACTAACCCAACCCACTGGTATTCCCGTGAGCTTATTTCAAAATTTGCTGATCATCGCAGCCTTAATCCTAACTTCCAGCTTTTTCTCGATTTCAGAGATTGCACTGGCAGGCGCGCGTAAAATCAAGCTTAAGCTACTGGCAGAATCGGGCGATGAGCGTGCCGAAAAGGTGCTGAAGCTCCAAGAAAATTCTGCCGATTTTTTTGCGACTTCGCAGATTGGTCTAAACGCCGTCGCCATCTTGGGCGGTTCGGTGGGTGAGGGTGCGTTGCGTCCTTATTTCATCGACTGGATTGGCATGGTGTATCAGGGCGAATGGCTTGAGAGCATTGCGTTTTTTGCATCATTCATCATCATCACTTTGCTATTCATTCTCTATGCTGATCTGATCCCCAAGCGTATCGCGATGATCAATCCTGAGCGTGTGGCACTGGCGGTGATTAATCCGATCAATCTGACCATCAAGGCAGTCAAGCCGTTGGCGTGGGTGATCAATGCCATTGCTAATCTGACTTTTCGCATCTTTAAGGTCAATACCGATCGCGATGATAACATCACCTTTGATGACATCTCTGCCATCGTCGATGCTGGTGCTGAGGCAGGTGTGCTGATGGAGCAAGAACAGCATTTTATCGAAAATGTGTTTGAGCTTGAAGAGCGTACCGTGCCATCATCGATGACGGCGCGTGATGATGTGGTGTTTTTCACCCTTGGCGAGAGCGAGGACAGCATCCGCCAGAAGATCGCTGATTATCCGTATTCGAAATTTTTGGTGTGTAATGAGCATATCGATCAGGTGATTGGCTATGTCGATACCAAGGATATTTTGGTGCGTCTGCTCAATCAGCAATCGTTTTTTCAGCTTAATGAATCGACCATCCGCAATGTGCTGATCATTCCTGATACGCTTACTCTGTCAGAACTGCTGGACAAATTCCGCGCAAGCAACGAGAAAATGGCGGTGGTGATCAATGAATACGCGCTCGTCGTTGGCCTGATCACGCTGTCGGACATCATGATGACGGTGATGGGCGACTGGGCGTCGGCTGAGCCTGAAGATCAGCAGATCATCCGCCGTGATGAAAATTCTTGGTTCATCGATGGCATCACGCCGATCGATGATGTCAAGCACGCACTGGATATTGATGAATTTCCAGATTGGGATCATTATGAAACCTTGGCAGGCTTTATCATGTATCGCTTGCGTAAGATTCCACGCCTAGCGGACTGGGTGGAGCATGAGGGCTATAAATTTGAGGTGGTGGACATTGATCATTATAAGATTGACCAGCTGCTCGTGACCCGACTTGCACCAAAACCAGAGGCGGACGACTAACCTTACCAAGCCACATTCATCATAAGCGAATGCATAAAAAAAATGCGTTCGCTTTTTTTTGTGGACGGAATTTGAGCAAATTTTGAACAATTTTTAAATTTAATTAATAAAATCAATATATTATAAAAATCGCCCAAAAATTTTCAATTTTTAAAAATAGTATACTATTTTTACTTGTTATTGACATAACAAGTAAAACAATCTTTGGTTAAAAATTTTGCCCAAGACGAGGATAGGTGCTATGACCAAAAAATCAGCCGTATATCAAGAATATCTGATTGCTCAAGATGTCAGCGGCAGCATCAAAGTGCTGCGTAAGTTTGACAATGTCAAAGCAAGCCTTCGAGCCATCGCTGATGAAGTGGGCTTTGAATACGATGATGCGTGGACGACTCGTCAATTTGGTACAAAACTTATCAAAGAATATGGCGAAAATGGCATCGCTCAGATTGGTGAATATGGTGTGCAGGTACTTGATAGCGGCAGTATTGAGAGCTTTCAGCTGTATGATAATACCAAAGCGGCACTGCGTGAAATCGCTGATTCGATTGGCTTTGAGTATGACGATGGCTGGAATACTCGCCAATTTGGCTCAAAGCTGATTGATGCTTTGGCATAAATTGGCAGATAAATTTTTAGCAAACATCACAATAGGAAATCAATCATGAGTAAGAAAATTATCAAAGCACAAGTCACGGGCAAGCATCAAAACCGTACGGCGCTTGGCATGATGACTGCTTTTGTCGCTATGCATCCATCAGTCAATACATCAACGCTTAAAGAGATGTTCACCACCAAAGATGTCTGCCCTGACGCAGGCATTGGTCAACTATTTTATAGCAAAAGCGAAATCGAGCAAGAGCAAGCCAATGGCAACGAATGGTTCATCAATGATAATGCTTGCTTTACCAAAGATGGCGAATGGCTAACTTTGGGCAATGGTCGTAAGCTTGCGTTCAACAAAGTGTGGACAGCAAAAAGTCTAGAAAAACTACAAACTGCATTGGTGGACTATGGCATCACAGGTGAGGTCGGCACGGTGGATAAGTCGGCGACAGCAGGCTTTGAGATTTGCTTTGAGTCTGTGGAAGTGCAAGTCACTGGCAAATTCCAAAACCGCACGGCACTTGGCATGATGGCGGCGTATGTTGCACTAAATCCATCATTGACCGCAGAAGAGCTAAATGAACAATTCCCAATGAAAGAAATCTGTCCTGATGCGGGTGTCGAAAAACTGTTCTTTAGTGAAGATGAAATCGATGAGCTGATCGCAAGCGGCAACGAATGGTTTATCAATGGCAATGCCTGCTTTGATAAAGATGGCGAATGGCTTGAACTTGGTGATGGCCAAAAAGTGGCTTTCAACAAAGTGTGGACAGCAAAAAGTCTAGAAAAACTACAAACTGCATTGGCGGAGCATGGCATCACAGGTGAAGTTGGCTCGGTGGATAAATCAGCTGTAGCAGGTTATGTTATTGATTTTGACAATAGCACACAAACCATTGTATTTTAATAAAATTTTTATCTATTAAAGGAAAAGTTGTGAGTAAAAAAATCACCAAAGCCCAAGTAATTGGCAAAAGCCAAAACCGTACTGCACTTGGCATGATGGCAGCTTTCGTTGCGATGCATCCATCAGTTACGGCAGCAGAACTACGCACCAAATTCCCAAAATCACCGATTTGCCCTGATGCGGGTATTGATCATTTGTTTTATACCGAGAGTGAGTTTGCAGAGCAGACTTCTGATTGGTTCGTCAATGGCAATGCGTGTTTTACCAAAGATGGCGAGTGGCTGACTTTGGGCAATGGTCAAAAAGTCGCGTTTAACAAAGTGTGGACATCAGGCAGCCTTGAACGCTTGCAAGCTGAGATGGCCAAGTACGGTATCACAGGCAGTGTGGGCACGGTATCTAAATCTGCACCGGCAGGCTATGAGATTCGCTACGAATACGCCGAAGAGAAAAAGGGCGGTATTCCGATGTGGTTCTGGCTAATTATCATCATCTTGGCGGTGGTTGGTTATGCTGTGACCAATATGATGGCAGGCTAATTTTTATTAATTGATAAGGAAAAAATTATGGCACTAAGTACTAAAGTTATTGCACCGTTTTTGGGTGCATCTGTTGTAGCGGGCGAAGGTGTTTATGACGAAATCGCTCAAGGCTGCGTTATCGGTCTGTCTGATGAACTGGGTTTTGCTGATCTTGACGCTGCTGTGGCAAGTGAAGTTGATAAGATCTCAGCGATGGTTGATGATGCGTTTGATGAGTATCTTGCCGTAGCTGCTGAAGCGGTTGCTGACCAAGAAGCGGTATTGCTGATTTGCCTAAATGTCCTAGCAGCTGATGGCGTGATCAGCGTCAATGAGCTGGCAAATTATTTTACATTTGCAGATATTTTGGGTGTCTCAGAAGATCGTGCAAGCGAAATTTTTGATGACTTTGTCGATGAAATGGATGACCTAGTCATCGAAGATGAAGAGTAATTAAGGGAGAATATGTGATGAGCACTCTAAAAAGAACCGCCAGTGGTAAAGTGGATAAGCGTACCAAAGAGTACAAAGAGTTGGTTGAGCGTGCCAAAAAAGCTCGCCTAGCAAAAGCAAAAGCTGCTAAAGCGGCAGAAAAAGCAGCGGCAAAACCTGCTGCAAAAACCACCACCAAGACAACTGCCAAAAAGCCTGCAACTTCAAGCGTGAAACGCCGTGCAGACGGCAAAGTCGATCTGCGTACCAAAGAAGGTAAGGCAGTCGCCGAGCGCATGGCCAAAGCCCGTGCAGCTCGCAGCACTGAACAAAAAGGCATTGCAAGCCTGCTTAAAAAGCTGCTGAAGTAATCCAAATGCAGTAGTCAGCCCAAGTCATGAGTTTTTGTGGCTTGGGTTGTTTTGTATTCACGGGTCAAAATTAGGATTGGATATGGTAATCGCTTTATTTGTACTTTCTTTGATTATTATGATGTTCTTGATTTTGCGCATTTGTGACCTATTGCCGTGGGCGAGTACTGCCTTTGTCCGCGCAGTGATTGTGTCGGTGTGTTTGACTGTTTATGCGTATGGGTATGACTATGTTGCCCAAAGAATTTTTGGTTTTGAGAACGACTTTATCGGTGCAGGCATGCTGTATCTTTTTGCAATTGGCTTTGTGGCTTTGTTCTTTGTGTCATTGCCATCTGCCACTCGCAAAACCAAAAGCGGCAAGGCGGATAAGCGATTTAAGCAGCGGTACAAGCCGCAAAGTGAAGATGATTTGCATTTGACAGCCTTTTTCCTATCGATGGCGATCAGCTTATTTGTCGTGCTGTATCTTGCTAGGAAGATTGTTGGTTTTGTTTAAGTGGTAACAGCTTTAATGAGTGATTGGAGTGGTGTATGGGATTTCGTTTTAAAAAGAGTTTTAAAATCATACCGGGGGTAAAGCTGAATGTCAGCAAAAAAGGCTTAAGCAGCGTATCCTTAGGTGGTAAAGGCGCATCGATGAATTTTGGCAAAAAAGGTTGTCGTACCACCGTAGGCATACCAGGGACAGGAATGTCCTATACCAGTAGCAGTCGCCGCCGCAGAACTCGTAAGAAATCATCAGGCGGCTGTGGTGGATTGATCCTACTGATCATCATCGTGATGGTGGTGGTTTGGTTATTTTTCTAAGATTTCATCCCCATCAACTCCCCATCCCATACTTGCCAAGTGTCATCACTGATCTGATCAGCAAAAATCATCTCAAGACGGCTATCGGCTCTCTCGTCAGTGTCGCTAATGCTGATGCCGTCAGGGGCGATATTGAGCATCAGCCAGCCTTCGGTGGTGTGGATGATGCCTTTGATACGCAGATAGTTAGGGCGTGACAGTAGCCATTTTTGTAGATCGTAGCTGTCAAATTGCCACTCGGCAGGCAGTCGCCAACCGCCGACATGATGCTCACCGATGCGCTCATGATAGCGATAGGGCAGGCTGATGGGCGCGTCCGCTGGGGTGTTGTTGGCGGGCTGATTTGGTGCGCCCAGTGCGACCGTGCGAGCAGGGAGCGTGCTGTGATGTGGTAGATCCAGTAAGGCTTGCAAGTCATCATCTGCACCATCCAAGATGATCTTGGCATGCGGATTGATGGCGCGAATCCATGCGCTCAGCGCTGCCACATCGATGCCATCGGTGCGATTGCATAGCACGACATCGGCGTGGCGCACATGGGCGATGTAGCCATCGTGCGTGCGGTATTTGTCCTGTTGCCACTGCGTTCCTGCGACGACGCACAGCACCGCTTGTAGTTTCAGGCTTGCTTGCCAATGCGCCGCGCCAAGCTGACCGAGCAGCTCATCAGGATGGGCAAGTCCTGTCGGCTCGATGATTAGGCGGCTAGGCTTATGATCACCAAGCAATCTGACCAAGGCAATCTGTAGTGGCAGCTGCCCTGTACAGCAGATACAGCCGCCACTGACTTCTTTGATGGTGATGTCATCATCTTGGGTAATCAAGCTGCCATCGATGCCGATTTTGCCAAATTCATTGATCAATAGTACCCATTTATCATCGCTCAGTTTGTGAGTGATGAGCGTGTTTAATAGCGTGGTTTTGCCTGCACCCAAAAAGCCTGTGATGATGGTGGTCGGTGTGGCGATGATGGGCTGTAGGTTCATGAGCATCCTTGGGCGATTTTATGGTCTATAAAATTTAAAAATAATACTGCGTCCGCGCGCCTTGCTGTACTACCTGCACTATCGCAGGCTTGCCGCTAGTCTTATTTTGTTTTTATACGACCGTATCAATAAACTGTGTAAACTTGGCAAAATAAGCAATAAAGCAAGGATAGTACTGTTTTACTTGGTTTTCGTCAAGCTGTTTTCTTTTATCAAGTCGAACAAAAATCCAATCGGCGATCGCATCATACCGATTGGATTTTTTTATTTATATCCATCAATCATCAAAGAGTGCAGGATTTACTCGCTGATATTTTTGGATTTTAGCCAGTTTTGCATGAGTGTGATCTCGGGATCTTGGGCGTCGATGATGCCTTGTGCCAGATTGCGCATTTGGTCATCCGTGCCGTATTGTAGTTCGATTTTCGCCATTTCGATCGCACTTTGGTGATGTGGAATCATCCCCAGCACAAAAGCAGCATCGGCGTCGGCATGGTGCACCCCTGCCATCATGCGCTCATGTAGTGCCATGTCAGACAGATAGGCTTTGGCGTGGTCGCTCGTCTCATCGGTGCGATCGGCGTCTTTGGCGGTGCTTAGCCAATTTTGCATAAATTCAATCTCCATGCCTTGAGCATCGATGATGTCTTGGGCAAGCTTACGCATGGCATCGTCTTTGCCATATTCTAGCTGGATTTTCGCCATTTCGATCGCGCCTTGGTGATGTGGGATCATGCCTTTGGCAAAGGCAACATCGGCATTGGCGGACTTGGCGGCTACGACCATCGCGTCATGCATGGTGTTCATCGATTGCATATAGGCAGCTGCGTGCGGCGGCATGGCGGCATCGGCGCTGTGATGTGCGTGATCCATCGGCATGGTGCTGCTTTGTTCGGTTGTGGCGGCTTGGCTGTCGGCAGGTTTGGTGCTTTGCTCATTGCTCTGATTGCACGCGGTCAGCAGCAGGGCGGCACTTGTCATCAGTATGGCGGATAAGCGAGTCATGAAAAGCTCCTTTTGTGATGTTTGGGTTGTGATTATCAGTAGATGATGCTAGTATAAACCTTAACCCTATGTCAAAGTCAAGCATCAATATGAATATCAGTCAAGCCGCTGCCATCACAGGTCTGTCCGCCAAGCAAATCCGCGATTATGAAAAAGTAGGACTGCTGCCTGCCACAGCGCGCAGCGGTGCAGGTTATCGCATCTATGGGCACAGCCAGATTGAGCGGCTTAAGTTCATCGCACGCGCACGGCAGGTGGATTTTTCATTGGTGCAGATCCGTGCGTTATTGGCATTACAAGACGATCCGAATCGCAGTAGTAGCATGGTCAAGGCACTGACTTCTCAGCACATCGATGAGCTTAGCCAAAAGATTTGCCAATTGCAACAGATGAAAGACACGCTACAACAATGGCACGATGCGTGTCATGGCGATGCGCGTTCGGACTGTGCGATTTTGCGTTCGTTGGCGCATGATAAAATTTGAATTTTTTTATAAAAATCCTTGTGATTTTGCAGTATAATCAACCCATCAACTCTACAAAAAGGACGCTATTATGACACAACTTAACATCGGCATCATGGGCGCATCAGGTCGGATGGGGCGAATGCTCATTCAGGCGACCTTGGACAATCCAAAATCAGCACTCAAAGGCGCGTTCGTCCGCAGCATCTCAAGCTTGATTGGTGCGGATTCTGGTGAGTTCATCGGTGTGGGCAAGACAGGCGTGCCATTGACGACGCTGAATCTCGATGGCGTTGGTGCGTTGATTGATTTTAGCTTGCCTGAAGCGTTAGATGAAGTATTAGCAGCGTGTGTGGCGCATAAAGTACCGCTGGTGATGGGCGTCACAGGCTTATCAAAAGAACAAGAAGCTAAGCTAAAAGATGCCAGCGAACACATCGCTATCGTCTATGCGGGCAACTACTCAACGGGTGTGAATTTATCCTTAAACCTACTTGCCACCACCGCGCGTGTCTTGGGACTGGATGCAGATGTTGAGATTATCGAGCATCACCACAAGCACAAAATCGATGCGCCATCAGGTACGGCATTGATGATGGCAAAATCTGTCGCTGATGCACGCGGTCAGCATCTGCCGAATGTTTTGGTGCATGGTCGTCAAGGCGCATCCAAGCGTGAGAAGGGCGAGATCGGTATGCACGCACTGCGTGGCGGTGAGATCATCGGCGAGCATACGGTGGAGTTCATCATGGATGGTGAGATCATTGAGATTACCCACAAGGCACAAAGCCGCGCGACTTTCGCCACAGGCGCGGTGCGAGCGGCATTGTGGGTAGCCGAGCAGCCAGCAGGTCTGTATGATATGCAGGATGTGCTAGGGCTAAAGGGCTGATTTCCTATTGTTAAAATCAATCCAAAAACCAAGTTTGTTCATCAAGCTTGGTTTTTTTTGTTTTTTAAGCGCAAAAGCGCATAAGTTTATCAGATTTTGGACTAAGAATTTTTGGACAAATTCCCCAAAAATTTGCTATGCTAACAGCATCAATTAAGCATCATTGCCAAGGAGAATTTGTATGAAAATTGCCAAAAACATCACCGAATTGGTCGGCAACACGCCATTGGTTGAGCTGAATAATCTGACCGCAGGGCTAAAGGCACGCGTGGTCGCCAAACTTGAATATTTTAACCCAGCAAGCTCAGTCAAAGACCGTATCGCGCTTGCGATGATTGATGATGCCGAGAAAAATGGCTTGATCAATAAAGACACCACCATCGTCGAAGCGACCAGTGGTAATACAGGCATCGGGCTTGCACTGATCTGTGCAGCTCGTGGTTATAAGCTTGTCATCACCATGCCTGAGAGTATGAGCCTTGAGCGTCGTGCACTACTGCGTGCTTATGGTGCTGAGCTTGTGCTGACACCAGCAGCTGAGGGCATGGGCGGTGCGATCGCCAAGGCAAATGAACTGGCAGCACAAGATGGCTACTTTATGCCACGCCAATTTGACAACCTTGCCAATCCGCAAGTGCATCGCGAGACTACCGCCGAAGAGATTTGGGCAGATACTGATGGCGCGGTGGATATTTTCGTCTCAGGTGTGGGTACAGGTGGCACGGTGACAGGCGTGGGCGAAGTGCTTAAAGCCAAAAAACCAAGCGTACAAGTGGTGGCGGTCGAGCCTGCTGCATCACCTGTGCTGTCAGGTGGTGAAAAAGGTCCGCACCCAATCCAAGGCATCGGCGCAGGCTTTGTGCCAGCGGTGCTGAACACTGGCATCTATGATGAGATCATCACCGTGGCGAACGATGATGCGTTCAGCGTGGCGCGTGATTTGGCAGCCAAAGAAGGCTTATTGGTCGGTATCTCATCAGGTGCGGCAGTGAAAGCGGCACTGGAGCTGGCGGCTCGTGATGAGAACGCAGGCAAGCTGATCGTGGTCATTATCCCATCGTCAGGCGAGCGCTATCTATCGACGGCGTTGTTTGCCGATTTGGCGCAGTGATTTGGTTGAGCCAAAATCGATAGTTGAGTGTAATAAAAACGCCGTTTGAAATTCATTCAAACGGCGTTTTTTCTTTAAAACATACTGCGACCACTGACGGTTTTTTCAGGCACGGCTTGAATAACATCCCAATGTTCTACGATTTTGCCATCTTTGTCCAAACGGAAAATATCCACAACGGCTTCGCCTTTATCCTGTGCATTCAACTGACTATGTACATGAACCATGACCAAATCCCCTTCGGCAATCACACGTTTGATACTGGCACGAGATTGTGGGTGTCCTTTTAAAAATGGGGCGAATGCGTCAATAAATGCCTGACCGCCATCGGCAACCGTTGGGTTGTGCTGTAAGTATTCTTTGCCAATGTATTTATCTACCGCTTCTTGTACTTTGTGTTGATTAAATGCCAATTCGTAGAAATCCAACACATTGGCTTTGTTGCGTTCAAGCGTGCTTTGGGCAGTTTGTACCGCATGGGCTTGATGTGGCTTGGCTTGTGATGTGGCACAGGCGGTTAGGGCAAGACTGCTTGCTAACACAGCACAGGTCAATAAAGTTTTCATAAATACTCCAATAGGTTGTTTTTAAGCAATGCCATCCAATCCAAACAGATGGCATTTTCATCATCAAAATTATTTACTTGCTACGGTAAATCGTTTAAACAAATGTGCTTTATTTTCCACATCATCGGCAATCGCAATCGCCAAATCCGCCACGCTAATGCCAGCAGGCACATCGCCATTCATCAGCACATCATCTTCGCCCAAACGATAACTGCCTGTACGCTCTTCACTGTAACCGCCTGTTACGCCAAGCAAAGCAGGTGGCGAAATAAATGCCCAATTGACATCACGGCGGTCAAGTAAATCATTGGCAAAGACACGCACTGTATCTGCTAACTCATGAATTTCTTGTGGGAAAGCGGGTGTATCAACCAATTGTACATCTGGGGCAACAAATAGGCTACCTGCACCACCGACTGCCAACAAATATGGCACAGTTGCTGTTTTGGCAGCTTCTAGAATCGCATTTGCACCAGTCAGATAATCTTGGCGGAAATTTGCTGAAGGATAGCTGACTTTAAAGGCACTTACCACCGCATCAAAGCCTTGTAATTGCTTGGCAAAATCAGGCGACAACACATCAACTTGTACCGCTTGCACATTATCCGCTTGTGCCACTTTGTCCGCATTGCGAGCAAAAGCGACCACTTGATGACCACGACTGGCAAGCTCTGCCACAACTGCACTACCAACATAACCTGTCGCACCAATCACTGCGAATTTCTTCATAAGATTACTCCTATTAATAAAAAATTGAATATTTGCTTGATGTAGCGTATTATAAGCAGGTAAATTTAAATAAAGAAGTACTTACAAAAAAGTAAGTATGAAAATAATTTTTTAACTCATTGATATTAAAAGGTTTAAAAATGCAAAAAACCGAAGAATTTCCGCAAAAAGGCTGGGTGTTATCTGCAAAATGCCCATCTCGTGCCATCTTAACTCATCTGACTAACCGCTGGGGCGTGTTGGTCATGCGTGTTTTGTTTACAGGAACGAAACGATTTAGCGAACTTCGCCGTGAAATTGAAGGCATTAGCGAGCGAATGTTGGCTCAAACGCTACAAAATTTGGAACAAGACGGTATGCTCATTCGCAAATCATTCAACACCGTTCCGCCCCATGTGGAATATACGCTGACGGAACATGGTCGGCAGGCAAGTGAAAAAATCGCTGATTTGGTGGATTGGCTAGAAGGGAATTTGGGGGAGATTTTGGCAAATAAACCTAAGTAGGATAAAAATGCCGTTTGATATCCATCAAACGGCATTTTGATTATCAAATATGGATTACAAATCAAATGTTTGCACCACATTCACATGCAAACGCACATCAACATTGCCACGAGTAGCGTTAGAATATGGGCAGACGGCATGGGCTTTTTCAATCAATTTTTTGGCATCATCAACGCTTAAGCCTTCCACCGTGATGGTAATGTCAAGGTCTAAACCGAACGCACCGTCCGCTTTTTGACCAATCCCCACGCCAACGGTGGTGCTGGATTTGGTTGGCTTAATACCCAAAGTCGGTGCCACATGGTTCATCGCACTGTCAAAACACGCCGCATAACCCATCGCAAAAAGCTGTTCTGGATTAGTGCCGACTTTACCGCTGGTATTTTGAAAACCAACCAAATCAAAGCCGATTGAGCCGTCATCTACTTGGGTATGACCATCTCGTCCGCCTGTTGCAGTTGCTGAAGTGTGATAAAAAATTTTCATAATTTCACCTTTATTTTTGTTAATTTAAATTGACGACATCCATCAAGGAATGCGCCCATTATATTGCATTGGTGATCAAGATGCTATACAATTTCTGCAAATTTCTTGCCTAATTCTCCAAAAATTATGTTTTCTACCCAAGAATTTCACCGCCTACTGCGCGCCATTCCGCACAATCAAACCTATCATTCGCCGATTGCAGGTTTGATCATTCATCACAGTGACCGCCCCTTTGACTACGAAAATACCATCCAAGAGCCGAGTATCTGTATCGTGATCCAAGGCGAGCGCAAGATTTGGTTGGGCGATGCGTGCTATGTATTTGATGATGATAAATTTATGTTTTGCCCTGTCAATGTGCCGATTTTTGGGCGGATTGAGCACGCGACAGCAGATGAGCCATTTGTGGTGATGTCGATGAAGATTGATCCTGTGACGGTCGGTCGGATCTTGTCGCAGCACGATTTTGCACCACCATCGCAGCACTTGCCATTTTTTGGGCAATGGCAGCTGGATGCGGATTTGACTTCGGCATTTGAGCGGTTATTACTCTTGCACGAAACTCCAAATGACATCGCGTTTTTAGCACCGCTCATCCAGCAAGAGATCTATTATCGACTGTTAAGCGGTGAACAGGGTGCCAAACTGCGCCAAATGGTCAGCACAGGTTCACACACACAAAAGATCGCCAAAGCCATCGAGTATCTGCGCACGCATTTTGATCAGACAGTGCCTGTTGAGACGCTGGCGGCGCTGTGCGGTATGTCGGTGTCGGGTTTTCATCATCATTTCAAGCAGATCACCACGCTGACACCGCTACAGTACCAAAAATCACTGCGGCTGCTAGAAGCTAAGCGATTGATTTATCAAGAAAACCTGCCCATCTCCCAAGCAGCACATCAGGTCGGCTACGAAAGCCCGAGTCAGTTTAGCCGAGAGTATAAGCGTTATTTTGGGGTGTCGCCAAGCGCGCATTGAGCATATAGGATAAAAAAATCGGTGAAGTCGAAACTTCACCGGTGGAGTGTATTAAGGGCACTGATTTTATTGTTATTATTATAAGTATTATTTATTTTTATTTTATCGCTTTATTTTATTGTTTTTATTATTGTTTCTATTTTTAAATTTTCGTTATTTGTTATTATTCTTAATTGTCGTTATTCAGCTGGCCAATGACCGCTTTTTGATGTTTAATCAATTGTTGTTATCGTTATTTACTTTGGTCAGGTACTTGCCTGTGATCACTGACCTTATTTGTTGTCGTTGCGTGTATTTTATTATGATTAAAAGGCTTGAACAACCGCCAATTTTGAAAATATAAGTTCTAAATTTGCAAACTTGCCAAATTGTAACTCACGGGCAGTTGGCGGCTGTTCTTGGCAATCGGCACTGCCGCGATGACCGATTGCCAAGTGCGGTATCAGACCAGTTTGCCCATCTTGCCACTGTGATAATCATCATAGGCTTGCTGTAGGCGTTCTGGTGTGTCCATCACAAACGGACCGTCGAACAGAATCGGACCTTCTGCGCGTTCACCGCCTAATAGGGCAAACTCCACCGCATCATCGCCAGCGCTCACACTGATCTGATCGCCTGCGCCGAAGATTGCCAAGCCTTCGCTGCCGAGCGTGTCGCCATTTGGCAAAGGCAGGCGACCTTTGGTGACATACAGTCCAAGCTCTTCGGCATCGATGGCAAGATCCACGCTTGTGCCTGTTGGTAGCTTGACATAGGCAAAGACGGTATCGCTGACAGGCTTAAGCGGACCTGCGATGCCATCGACCGTGCCTGCGATGATGCGGATATCGGCGCCGTTTTTATCAAGTGTGGCGATCTTATCGGCGCGGATCGATTGGTAAGTTGGTTCGGCGAATTTTTGATCAGGCGGTAGGCTCGTCCACAGCTGCAAGCCATGACGCGGACTGGTCGGCTGCTCGGCGTGGATGATGCCACGACCTGCGCGGATGTACTGCGAGTCGCCTGCATTGATGGTGTCGCGAAAACCGAAACTGTCACGATGCTCCACGCCACCTTCTAGGATGTAGCTGATCACTTCGATGCCTGCGTGGGGGTGTGGGCGATCGCCGATACCGCGCAAGCCTTTGTGGCTGTAGTGATCGATGAAAACGAAAGGGCCTAATGAGCTGCGAGCCTGCAATGGTAAGGCGCGCCAAAGCAAAATATCGCCATCATCGATGTGTTTGTGCGCGGTGTAAATCGTGGTGAATTGTCGTGTTGTCATGATCATATCCTTAGGGTCTTATGCCCGTTTGTTCTTGTTGATGGATAGTTTACAACCATTTAAAATTGCAAACAATACTCGAATTAACAAGAGTATTTTGCAAAAATGCAAAGTTGGCAATTTGAATTTTTACCAAATAAAATCCACAAACGAAAAAAAATGGCGAAAGGATGAGCTTCGCCAGTTGGAGTGTATTAAGGAGAGTTTTGTTATTGTTATTATTATGTGTTGTTGTTATTGTGATGCACAGTTTACGCCGCTTGGATGACTTGAACAAGTCACATTTTGGCAACTGCAATTTGCAAATTTGCAAAGATAGCCATCACAGTCCATCCCACGCGGTGTGATTGAAATTCACCACTACAGGCTCGGCAGGTCGCTCGCTTTGCTGCTGCAGTGCCTTGCTGCGATGCACCAGAAAATCAAGCAAGTGATTGCGAATCTTATAATAATGTGGATGGTGGTGGATGTTATCACGATGGCGCGGCTTTGGAATGGTGTTCTCGACAATTTCTGCCAAAAACGCACGCGGGCCATTGCTCATCAAAAAAATCCGATCGGCAAGCAAAATCGCTTCATCGATGTCATGGGTGATCATAAATACCGTCTGGTGCGTGTCATCGACGATGTTCACCAGCTCATCTTGAATCACGCCGCGCGTCAAGGCATCAAGCGCCCCAAACGGCTCGTCCATCAGTAGCAGCTCAGGCTGCGTGGCAAAGGCGCGTGCGATGCCGACACGCTGCTTCATACCGCCTGACAGCTCGCTTGGTTTTTTGTCTTTGACCCTGCCAAGTCCGACCATCTCAAGATAAAAATCAATTTTGCTGTTTAATTCGCTTGCTGATAGCGTTGGCGTTTTGGCTTTTAGGGCAAAGCTGATGTTCTCGCCGACCGTCAGCCACGGCAGTAGGGCATGGCTTTGAAAGACCACACCGCGCTCAAGGCTTGGTTTCACCACTTCTTTGCCATTCATGGTGATACTGCCCGATGTGGCATTTTCAAGACCTGCTAGGGCATTTAGGATGGTGGATTTGCCACAGCCTGAATGTCCGATCAGACAGATGAACTCATTTTTGACGATGTTAAAATTGACATTTTCAAAGACATTGTCACCATCGCCGTAGCGTTTGGTTAAGTTTTCGACCGTGATTAAAGGGTTATTCAACATAGCTCACCTTCTTTTGTAGCACGCCAAACAGCATATCAAGCACCATGCCGACAAGACCGATCAACAGCACCGCAAAGATGACATTGGCAAGCGATAAATTATTCCACTGATTCCACACAAAATAGCCAATGCCCGTACCGCCCACAAGCATCTCAGCTGCGACGATCACAAGCCACGCAATGCCCATCGAGATGCGCATCCCTGTGACGATGGTCGGGGCAGCGGCAGGAATGACGATTTTGGTGGCGGTCTGTAGCGGTGATAACTCAAGCGTCTTGGCGACATTACGCCATTCGCGGCGCACAGATGCCACGCCAAAGGCGGTGTTGGTCAGCATCGGCCAAATAGAACAAATAAAAATCACAAAAATGCTCGATGCATTAGAATCCTTGATGGTATAAAGGGCAATTGGCATCCATGCAAGCGGTGAAATCGGCTTTAAAATCTGTACAAACGGTGTGGCAGCAGCCCCCAAAATCGGCGACATACCGATGGCATAGCCAAGCGGAATCGCCACCATCATCGCAAGCAAAAAGCCTAACAGCACTCGCCCGATAGAGTACCCAAGCTGAATGCCGATACCCTTATCGTTTAGGCCGTTATCATAAAAGGGATTAGACAGATGTTTGGCGGCTGTTTGCCCAAAGTCGCTCGGCGTAGGAAATTCGCTCTTTTGGCTTGCGACCAATGCGCCAGGCTCGGTAAATTCAGGAATATCACCCATCAGTACGCTGTACTCAAGCTTGAGCGGGTCGGTCGGTGCATAGACCTTTTGTGGCAAGGTCGCCCATTGCCAGACGCCAAGCGTCGCAAGCACGATGAGCAGGGATAATAGATAGCCTTTGGTTTTGGTTGTCAGTTTCATGCGCTCACCTTTTGACCGATGGCAAAGGAATTGATGTACTCATCAGGACGGCTTGCGTCAAAGTCTTTGCCCATCACGGTGATTTTCGGTTCGTTTTCTTTGACGGTGTAGCCCATTTCTTGCATTTGTTTTTTGGCATCGGTAAGCATAAAGACTTGGTTGGCGATGTCTTGATAATTGATATTTTCGGTCAGATAGCCCCAGCGTTTCATCTGCGTGAGCATCCACACCGCCACCGACTGCCACGGCATGACATCAAAGCCCATGCGATCAGGGAAATCCTGCACATTGCCCACGCCATCGGCAAAGCGTCCCATGATTGACTGGCGCAGCACCAGCTCAGGTTGGTTCAGATAATTGGCAGGGGCAAGCAGTTTTGATAAATCCTTACGAATGCTTGGTTCGTTCGCCATGACATTGGCTTTGATGATGGCGCGGTACATGGCTAGGAAAGTTTGCGGATTATCATTGATAAAGCTTTGGGAAGTGCCGAACGAGCAGCACGGATGCCCCAACCAAATATCGCGGCTTAGGGTGTGAATATAGCCTGCCTTATCCCACACGGCGCGTTGGTTGAACGGCTCAGGACCAAAGAAACCATCGATGTTGCCTGCTTTGAGATTGGCAATCATATCAGGCGGCGTGGTCAGGCGCAGTTTGACATCTTTATCAGGATCAAGCCCATGCTCGGCAAGGAAATAGCGCAGCAAGTAGTTGTGAATCGAATGCTCAAATGGAATGGCAAAAGTAAAGCCTTTCCAGTTTTTCGGATCGCGATTGTTGGCGTGCTTAAGTGCCATGACCAAGGCTTGACCATTGGTGTTTTGAATGGCGGCGACTTTCATGTCCTGCTTGGCAGAACCAAGACCTAAGCTGATCGCAAGTGGCATCGGAGCAAGAAAATGCGTCGCATCAAGCTCACGGTTCATCATCTGATCACGCACCAGTGCCCAGCCTGCGCGCTTGTGTAGATTTGCCTTGACGCCTTGCTCTTCATAATAACCTAAGGGGTCAGCCATGATGAGTGGCGTTGAGCATAGAATCGGCAAAAAACCGATATCGACGCTTTTTTTCTCAGGCTTAAGCACATCTAAGGCGGCGGCTTCTTGCAGGCTTGCAATCGGCAAAATGCTGGCAATGGCGGCAAGTGCGGTGCCTTTGCCGACCGATTTTAAAAACGCGCGGCGTGTCGGCTCATGTGGCAAAATCGCCTTGACCAGTGTCGCTTCGATCAAATCGGTATTGGTATGCTCGATGCGGCTGTCTGCTTGGACATTGGCAAAGCGATCATCAAGCTGCAGATGGCTGTCGCACTCAGCTTGGCTGACATGCTTGCCGCAAGTGCAGCCAAGGCTCAGCGGCTTATCATCAAAAGGGCGAAAAATATTTGGCATAATCTTAGAATTTTTTAATTTATAAAAGAAAACCAGCCTTGATCAGACGATGGTTTTCTTGTTTGGATGTTTAATTGTGGTTGTGGCTGTTATTGTAGTCAGCTTTTTTGGCAAAGTGACTGTGCCAAATTGGCATAACCATAGGCTTGTGTCAGCTGCTTAGCGTTTTAGCTCGATTTTCGCCGTCACTTGCCCGTTTGTCTCTTGGGTTAGGATAAATAAGGCGTCCGTTTCTTCTGCTACTTGCCATGCTTGATTTTTGTCAATCGTACCTGTGACTGAGACAATGATGGACTTGGTCTTTAGGCGCACCAAAGGCGGTTTGTGCTGATAGCCTGTGTGCGGCAGTGACAAAATCTCATGGCAAATAGCGGCGGCTTGTTCGCGCAGTGGGGCGACGAAGCGGCAAGGCTTGCCATCAATCACAATACAGTCGCCGATAGCGAAGATGTGCGGGTTAGAAGTCTGTAGCGTGCGCTCATTGACCACGATGCCGTGCGGTGTGTGTTCGATGTTCGCCATGCGCGCCAAGCGATCATCCAGCACAAGACCTGTGCACGCCACCACTTCATCGGCACTGATGGTGCCATCATTGAGCATAAGCGTATAGCCGTGATCGATTTTTTCAACGCCTTGAAGTGTGATGCCACCGCGATAATCGATGCCGATGCCTGTGAGTGCATCGCGGACTTTTTCGCCTGCCTGTCGCGGCAGGATTTCTGCCAAAGGCAGTGCATCACGGCACAGCAAAGTGACGCGATGACCGGCTTTGGCGATGTCTTCGGCAAGCTCAGCCCCGATCATGCCAGCGCCGACGATGGCGATGTGCTGATTGGGCTTGGCGGATAATTTGGCTTGCAAATCGGCAAACATATCGATGTGATTGATGCGCCAGACCTTATCAGCAGGCAGGCTTGGCGGCAGAAACGGTGTCGCGCCTTGTGCGATGACCAAGTGGCGATAGCTAAAGTTACCCCGCGTGGTGCGCACGATTTGTGCATCACTGTCGATGCCTGTGGCAAAGGTGTGGGCGACTAGGTGGATGTTGAGCGTTTTGGCAAGGTCGCTTGCTTTTTTGGTGATCAGCACATCAGGGGTTTTGTTTTGGCTGATGGCGATCGACAGCTGTGGCTTCATATAGCGATCGCCACTGTCGGCTGTGATGAGTGTGATCGGCAAGCAGTCATCAAGCTTACGCAAAGTCTCGATCACCGTCCATGCTGCCGTGCCACCACCGATGACGATCACGCCATTGTCCGAGCATGGCTTGGCGGCGACCGCGAAAGTTTCGCGCTGCACAAAAGGCTCAAAGTCGCGCTTGGTCACGCCACACAGTGGACACATCCAGTCATCAGGAATGTCTTCAAAGCGTGTGCCAGCAGGCAGTCCACCATCAGGATCGCCTGTTTTTTCATCATAAATCCAACCACAAGCGCGGCACAGATACTGTCGCCATGCACCGCGTCCATCGGTTGGATTGCCGTCTTTGTCCATATTGACGCTTGCTAGAATTTCGCTCATGAATCTCCCCTTGTCATCGTTTAGGCAGGCGACACATCGGTCAGCAGCTGCTGTGACAGACTGCGCAAGTGTTTGATGGCAGGCGTGACGATTGCCACAAAATGCGCTTCACGGATGCGACGCTGTGGCGCGGCGGTCATCAGATAGCCTTTTGCGCCTTGGTGCAGTAGGGCAGCTTGCGTGGCTTTGAGTGATAATTGTGCCCCTTGGATGCGCGTGTCTAGCACATCTAAGAAAAAGGCTTTGCTGCTGTCAAATGGCGTGGTAGCAAGGCTTAAAGTCTGCGCCACAAGCTTATCAAGGCTGTTTTGTAAATCGCCTGCTTGGTCTTCTAGGTATTGATTGACATGACCTAGGGCAGGTTCGGCGGCGATGATGTCATTGATCGCACCTTGGATGATGCCAGCACCGATGCCCAGCTGCATCAGCACAAACGCCCCACGAATACGCTCAATAAAGGCTTTGGCAGGGTCGGCGATGATGGTCTCTGTCGGCACAAAGTATTGATTAAGATTTATTTGCCAAGTGCTTGAGCCTTCCATACCGCTAAAGGTCGGGCAGGCGTTCAGTTGCCATTGTCCACGGCGCGCTTCATCAAATTTAAGTAAGAAAAATACATCTTTATTCTCACCGTCCACACGAGCGATGGCACCGCAGTATTGGTTCGGCGCAATGTGGCTAATCCATGGCAGTGTACCTGACACTACATAACCGCCATCGACTTTGGTCGCTCGCAAAATCATCGATTCGATATTGGCAAAGGTTTTCATTGGATTGGACAATGCCGTACCGCCAAAGCTGTCGCCCACGATATGGCTTGGTAGGATATTCGCCTTTAAAGCGGCATTCTCTGATTGGTCAAGATACAGACCGCACACTTGATGGCACCATGACAAAAAGCCTGTCGTACCGCAGACTTCCCCAATCTTGGCAGTGGCAAGAATGGCATCACCAAAGCGGCTTCCTTGGCTAGACAGATGCGCCGAAAACGCCCCAAGGCGTGCCAGCTGTGCCATCTCAGCCGTCGGATAATAGCCCTTGTCAATGGCGATGGGGTCAAGCGATTGGCGTGCGGTTTCGCCGATGTTTGTCAAAAATTCATCATGCTGCCAAACATCGATACTGCCGATGGCATTTGGTGAGATGGTGTCAGCAAAATAGGTGCTCAAGTGTTTCATAACAAACCCAACATTTGCGGATAATCCATTGAATATCCATAAACAAAAAATAAAACGATTATTATAAATCAAACCGTCAATAGATTTCTTATTCTGTTTTTGACTAAGAATAGGTATTTATGAGTGCATTATCTGGATGGTAATACACATAAGCCTTAATTCGACTATTGAATTGCTCGTTCGTCAGGGTGCGAAGCGTGGTTGCTTTTCTATGTCTGAATGTTTATGATAGCACCATCTGCAAACCAATTTATTGATAAGCAATGAAACAAATATTTTTAACGCCTCATCAATCAAAATATTATGCCTGGCTGCTCACCCGTCAGGCACAAAGCGGCAGCATGGATTCGCTGGCAAGCACTTTGGTTGATTCGCAAGTGGATTTGAATCCGCATCAGGTTGATGTCGCTTTGTTTGCCTGTCAGAATCCTTTGTCGAAGGGCGTGATTTTGGCGGATGAAGTTGGTTTGGGCAAAACCATTGAGGCAGGCTTGGTGATTTTGCAGCGCTGGGCAGAGCGCAAGCGCCATATTCTGATTATCACCCCCGCCAATCTGCGCAAACAGTGGCATCAAGAATTGCAGGAAAAATTCGGTCTGCAAGGCATGATTTTGGAAGCCAAAAGCTATAATGCCGCCAAAAAAGAAGGCGGCAACCCTTTTCGCCAAAATATGCCGATTATCTGTTCCTACCAATTTGCCAAAGCCAAGGCACAAGACATCAAGGCAATCGGCTGGGATTTGGTGGTGATGGACGAAGCACACCGCCTGCGTAATGTGTACAAAAAAGGCAATGTCATCGGCAAAGCCTTGCAAGAAGCACTGGCAGATGTTTCCAGTAAAGTCCTGCTCACAGCTACACCTTTGCAAAATTCCCTGCTTGAACTTTACGGCTTGGTCAGCATGATAGATGGGCGTATTTTCGGTGATTTGGAGAGCTTCCGCAGCCAATTCGGCACCAGAGCCACCGAGCAAACCTTGGCAAGCCTGCGCCAGCGCTTAAATCCCGTGTGCAAACGCACCTTGCGCCGGCAGGTTCAGGCTTATGTTCCTTATACCCAACGCCTTGCCATCGTGCAAAGATTCACGCCATCCGATCAGGAGCAAGCCTTCTCTTCACTGGTTGCCGACTATCTGCGCCGTCCAAATCTGCAAGCCATGCCCGAAGGTCAGCGACAGCTGATTTCTTTGGTGTTGTGGAAATTGCTTGCTTCCAGCAGCCGTGCCATTGCAGGTGCCTTGGATACCATGAGCAAGCGCTTGCAAGGCGTGTTGGACAAATCTAAGCCACAAGATTTGGTGGAAATTCTCGATGAAGACTATGAAAGTCTCGATGAAACCGCCGAAGAATGGGAAGAAGAAACCGAGCCGAATATCCTGAGCAAAGACCAATACCAAGCCATTGCCGATGAAATCGAAGAACTCAAACACTTCAAACACCTCGCCGAAAATATCCGCGAAGACGCCAAAAGCCGTGCCTTATTAACCGCACTTGAGCGTGCCTTTGCCGAACTCTCCCGCTTGGGTGCCGCACAAAAAGCCATTATCTTTACCGAATCCAAGCGCACGCAAGATTATCTGCTGCAATGCCTGTCTGAAACGCCTTACGCAGGCGAAAACGGCGAAGGCATCGTTTTGTTCAACGGCAGCAACAGCGATGAAAAAGCGCAAAAAATCTATAAAAACTGGCTCAAACGCCACGAAGGCAGCGACAAAATCACCGGCTCCAAAACCGCTGACACCCGCGCCGCACTGGTGGAATATTTCAAAGAGCAAGGCACGATTATGATTGCCACCGAAGCGGGCGCAGAAGGCATCAACCTGCAATTTTGCTCGCTCATCATCAACTACGATTTGCCGTGGAATCCGCAACGCATCGAACAGCGTATCGGTCGTTGTCATCGTTACGGGCAAAAGCACGATGTGGTGGTAGTCAATTTTGTCGATGAAAGCAACGAAGCCGATGCCCGCGTGTATGAACTCTTGGAGCAAAAATTCCAACTCTTTAACGGCGTATTCGGCGCCAGCGACGAAGTATTGGGCGCCATTGGATCGGGTGTGGACATTGAGCGGCGCATTGCCGATATTTACCGACATTGCCGTCTGCCCGAAGACATTAAAGTAGCTTTCAATGAGCTACAACGTGAACTATCGGATGAAATCAACCAAAACATGGTTAAAGCCCGCCAAACCCTGCTGGAAAATTTCGACGAAGAAGTGCGCGACAAACTGCGCATCCGTGACCAAGAAAGCCGTGATGTACTCAAAAAATACGAACGCATCCTGCTGGATTTAACCCAAAGCGAATTGGCAGAACACGCCGATTTTGATGCAGAAGGGTTTACGCTCAACAGGCTGCCTGAAAACCTTTCAGGCAGCCTAGGCACCGTTGCGTTAGGGCGTTACGAGCTGCCGCGCAAAAGCGGTGAAGCCCATCTTTACCGCATGGGCCACCCCTTGGCGCAAGCCATCATCACTCAAGCCAAAAACCGCGCCTGCCCAAGCGTGCGCCTGCAATTTGACTATCAGGCACACGGCAGTCGCATCAGCACGCTGGAAGCCTATCGCAGTCAAAGCGGGCAGCTTGCCGCCAAACTCATCAGTATCAGTGCATTAAACGACACCGAACAGCATCTGCTGATCGCCGCCGTTACCGACAGCGGCGAAGCCTTGGCAGCCGACGACCCCGAAAAACTCTTGAAACTGCCCGCCCGTGTGCTTGGTGCAAGCGCACAAACAAACATTCAGACGGCCTTATCCGCCGATATCGACCGCCGCCGCCAACAACTGCAAAACGACGCCATCAATCGCAATCTGGGCTACTTTGAGCAGGAAGTACAAAAACTCGACGACTGGATGGACGACCTCAAGCACGGCTTGGAGCAAGACATCAAAGAAACCGACCGCGAAATCAAAGAAGCCCGCCGCACCGCTGCCACCGCCGCCACGCTGGAAGAAAAGCTTGCTTGGCAGAAAAAACAGCGCGAACTGGAAAACAAACGCAGCAAACAGCGGCGCGAACTGTTTGACAAACAAGATGAAATTGAAAACCAACGCAACTGGTTGATTGAAGAGCTGGAAGAGCAGTTGAAACAAGAGGTGGATGAAGAAGAATTGTTTTTTATTGAGTGGGAGATGAATTGATGAATACCTTGTTAGATTTAGGTGCAGCGAAAGTAAAAAAAGTAATAGTACATCATGTGGGGAATAAGTTTAGAGATGAGGGGGTGATGTTATCTGATGCGGAATCAGAGCATGATGCAACTCTAGATGATCTTTTGCTTAAATTCTTTTTAGCCCCAGTTGTAAATAGTGAAAATGAATACTTATTAAATCATGAGTCTGATATTAATTTGAATCTGATTAAACATTATTCATCGTTAGTATTTAAAGATGAAAATGAATTTGTTGCCGCTTCAGTAGCTGTAGCGAAGCATTTATATATATCTTCAACCCATCCCAATATTGGTGGGGGGGAGTTTATTGAAATATTGTATGATGGAATAAGGATAAATGATTTAGAAATTCAAGCAATTGGGTTGTTTAAAATTGAAGCTAAAAATAGTTATTTAGATATCAAAAATAATCACCATGCAATTAATATCGTTGAAAAAAAAGGCATTTCTGTTGATTCTATTCAAAAAGGAGCGGTGGTTTTATCGGTTGATAATACGGTGTTTATTGTGGATAATCTTGGAAAGAAAACAAAATATTGGCTTGATAGTTTTATAAAAGCTATTCCTAAAAATACAACAAAAAAATATGTGCAAATTTTAGGTTCTGTTACTAAGGCTATAGCAAATAAGATAAGTTTACCACAAGAACATTTAAATTTTTCTGAAGCATTGGCTAATGAAGATATTTTATCTATTAACAAGTTGAGAGAAATATCTAGCCCATTTATTGAAAAAAATAACTTTGATTCTATAGTGGATGGGATAGGTGTTAAAAGTGGTTTAGTAGTTGATGCTGATTTTTCGGTTGAAGCACAAAAATTATCAAAGCAAGTTAAGCAAGTGATATCTAAAACAAGCATATCTAAAGGCGTAAACATTGTAGTGACAGAACCAGATTTGAAAATATCATCTATTGATGTGCAAGATACTGAATTTGGTTTAAGAGCTATTATTGATATTAAGAAAGAAGGAGTGTAAAGATGTCAGGTGAAAATTCTAAAAAATCTGGAGAGATTGGTGAAAAACTTGCATCAGCTTTGTTGGAAAAGATTGGTTGGCAACATCAAATTCACAATATTTCTATTAGTTGTAATAATAGTAGTCATATAAACGCTTCAGGCAACCAAAAGAAAAGCCATGGGGATGATATTGTTTATATATATAACAATCCATTTCATGACGAAACTACAGTGGTTGTTCATATTTCTGTCAAAAATAAGAGCAAAGGATATCCTAAAACAGCAACAGCCATTAGTAAAGAGTTTAAAGAGCACATTGAAGAGCTTAAGGAGCTTATTCAATGTGCAAAATATAATCCAGAAATAAATTCCTTTCTTAATGCATTTGGGGCTAAGGTTAATGTAAAGCACATTGGAGTTTTGGTTTGGTTACATAATGATAAAGATAGTCTTGATAGAAATATTTTACCAACTATCGCTAAGTCTAGGCTAAATTTAGATGGGGATACGCCTTATTATGTCATAGATAGTGGCAGAGCGAGCTTTCTTTTAAAAGTTATAAATGATTTGTCAAATAAATCAAACGGAAATTATCAATTTTATTACCCTAAAATTGGAACATATATTTTGGTTGATTCGGATAGGAAGGGAAAATTCCTGCCTATTGAACTAATATCATCGGATATTATTACTGCTGTTGTTGATGTTGATGGTAAAAATAAATTCTACCTATATAGTCGGGAAGGTTTTGATGAGTTGACTTGTAAGAATATGATTGCTTATGCGTTAAATTTTTCGGCAGGATTAGTGAATGAGATTTATGTTGGGTTTCCTGATTACAATCCAACACAAGATGATATTATTGTTAAACAGGTGAATTTTTCTTTTAAAGAAAGAAGTGAGAAAATTCAAGTGTTCTCTTATAATGAATCAATTTTAAATTTATTTCAGGGGTAAGTATGAGCAAGCAAATTGACTTAAAAGGATTGATACCTTCAGGAGAGGAGCTTCGAATTCTCCTGAATAGTCATCATATTTCTGATGGTGATATAAACTCTACATTAAAGGAGAAGGGGGTCTTTTGTGGAAATAGTGATAAGATCATTTCTGTGCCGCTACTTACAGCAATGCTTCTAACATCGGATGAATATGCCAAAATAATTGATAACTCGATTTCAAGAAGTTCTAAGCCTAAGAATAAAATATCTAGTTTGGAATTGGTAGGGGCAGACGTTGATTTAAATGAACCACTTAAAAATTTATTTTCTTCAAAATTTAATCCTTTTGAAGATATACCAAATATTGAGGTAACCAAAAGACCAAATCCAATATTTGATAAAAATAATATTGTAAGAATTAAGTATGAAATAAAAAGAAAAGATTTCAGTAAAGATTTTTTAAAGCGAGAGATTTCTTTTGAAGGAGAGGTTTTAGTACAAAAGAAAGGTATTGATCTTAAAATAGAATTTTTATCTACTCACACATCAAAAGAAACTGAAACTATAAACCAAAGAATTAGTACTGCTATTGCGAAAGAGTTGAAAAATTCTGGGGTTGTTCAAAGTGATATTGAATCAAAAATTATTTTTAGTGCTTTTGAGGAAATAGAGAGAGTAAGATTTTTTAAAAGACTAACAGTAGGTCAGGGAGCATTTTTAACCTTGGATAATGTAAATGAAATGGTTATTAGCAGAGAAGCTTCAACAATACCATTACCTGATGACCCGCAGGTGTCATGGATGAATCAGACAGTAAGGCATATGACCATTGATGGTGATCGGTTGCATAGTATATTTTTGATCTCTGATGAAAAATACTACCAGTACTACTTCATTGATAATATGATCTTAACTTATAAGTATGAGTTTGGCACCAATACAGGTCAAGTAAAAGTAGCATTTTTCTTTAGTTCCTCGTCAAGAAAAAAAGATTTTGATAGAAATTCTGAACTTACTTTTGAAATTATTGGTATTAAAAATGAAACCAATACGACAGCTACTGTTAAGAAAAATCTTGAAAGTGATATATTGGAAAAAGTTAGAATCTTGATAAAAAGCGAATATGAAAAAATTATTAAAGAGCGTAATCAAGAATCAAAAGTTCTAGAAAGTAATGAAAAATCATCTAAGAAAAAACAAAAGCAACCAGATTTATTTGTAGAGAGCAAAAATGACTAAACAAAAACTAGAACTCACTTGGATAGGCAAGGACAAGCGCCCGAAGCTTGAAGCGCGGATTTTGTTGGAGGATACGGAAAAATCGTATCATGCGCCAACCCGTTCGGAGCAAGCGATTTTTGATAATCGGTTGATTTTTTGGCGATAACTTGCTAGCTCTTAAGGCATTGGAACAAGAGTTTGCGGGTAAGGTGAAGTGTGTGTTTATCGATCCGCCGTATAACACTGGCAGTGCGTTTGCACATTATGATGACGGGCTGGAGCATTCGATTTGGCTGGGGCTGATGCGCGACCGTTTGGAGATCATCAAGCGCTTGCTGGCAGATGACGGTTCGCTGTGGATTACCATTGATGACAATGAAGCGCATTATTTAAAAGTGTTGTGTGATGAGGTGTTTGGGCGAGGGAATTTTATTTCCAATGCGATTTGGCAAAAAAAGTATTCGCCACAAAATGATGCGAAATGGCTGTCTGACAATCATGATCATATTTTAGTTTACGCTAAAAATAAGGATATTTGGAGGCCTAACCTTTTGCAACGCACAGACGAGGCGGAAGCACGTTATAAAAATCCTGATAATGATCCGCGTGGTGTTTGGAAATCAACTGATTTTTCAGTAAAAACATATTCTGCGGCAAATGATTATCCGATTACTACACCAACGGGGCGTGTAGTTAATCCGCCTGAAAGTAGATGTTGGGTTACTTCAAAAGAACGTTTTAATGAACTGGTTGCTGATAATCGTATTTGGTTTGGGAAAACAGGTAATAATGTCCCATCATTGAAAAAATTTCTCACAGAAGTTAAAGAAGGAACGACAAGCCTGACAATTTGGTTGTATGAAGAAGTTGGACACAATCAAGACGCCAAAAAAGAAGTTAAGCAATTTAACTCAAAAGATGTGTTCGATACCCCAAAACCCGAAAAACTCTTACAACGCATTATCCATCTAGCCACCAACACCGGCGATCTTGTCCTAGACTCTTTCGCTGGCAGTGGCACCACAGGCGCGGTTGCCCATAAAATGGGGCGGCGCTGGATTATGGTGGAGTTGGGCGAGCATTGCCATACGCATATTATTCCGCGTCTGCAAAAGGTGATTGACGGCACGGATCAGGGCGGGATTTCCAAGGCGGTGAACTGGCAGGGCGGCGGCGGTTTCCGTTATTACCGTTTGGCGCCGACCTTGATTGTGAACGATGCGTGGGGCAATCCGATTATTAACCCTGAGTATAATCCAGAGATGTTAGCTGAGGCATTGGCCAAGCTGGAGGGCTTTACTTACAAACCATCTGAAACCTTGTGGTGGCAGCATGGTTTTTCCAGCGAGCGCGATTTTATTTATGTAACGACACAAACTTTGTCTGCCGAGCAGTTACAGGCGCTGTCGGACGAAGTGGGCGAAAATCAAAGCCTGTTGGTGTGTTGTGCCGCTTGGCGCGGTATCACGGCAGCGCAGGCAGCGGAGCGTTTCGCTAATCTTTCTTTGAAAAAAATCCCCAAAATGGTGCTGGCACGCTGCGAATGGGGGCATGACGATTACAGTTTGAACGTTGCCAACCTGCCGATGGCGGAGCCTGAACCAATGCCGTCTAAAAGGCTGCCTGAAAACCGCGCCAAAACTGCAAAAGGCAAAAGTGCGGTCGAAAATCAGGAGGATTTGTTTGCGGGGGAAGCGGGTGATGAGTAAAGAAACTCCGTTGTTGCCCGCCGATTACGGGCAATGGCTTACTGAAATCAAAGGGCGGGTGCTGGCGGCGCGGCAAAAAGCGGTTTTGGCGGCCAATGCCGAGCTGATTTCCCTGTATTGGCATATCGGGCGGGATATTTTGGAGCGACAAGCGGCACAAGGCTGGGGCAGCAAAGTGATTGACCGTTTGGGGCGTGATTTGCGTGAAGCATTTCCAGAAATGAAGGGGTTTTCGCGCGCGAACTTGCTGTATATGCGCGCTTTTGCCGAGGCTTGGACTGATGAACAAATTGTCCAACAAGCTGTTGGACAATTACCGTGGGGGCATAATGTATTATTGCTTAATCGGGTAAAAAATGCCGAAGCCCGTTTGTTTTATGTGCAAAAAGCCTTGGCGGAAAGTTGGTCTCGCGCCACTTTGGAAATCCATATCAAAAACCGCTTGCATGAACGGCAAGGGCAGGCGGTTACCAATTTTACCGCCCGCTTACCTGCGCCAACTTCTGCTTTGGCACAAGAAACCCTAAAAGACCCTTATTTGTTTGATTTTTTGGGTTTGGGGGAGGAAGCGCATGAGCGCGATATTGAGCAGGCATTGGTACAGCATATTACCCGTTTTTTGTTGGAATTGGGCAGTGGTTTTGCTTTTGTGGGGCGGCAATATCGTTTGGAAGTCAACGGCGATGAGTTTTTTATTGATTTGCTGTTCTACCACACGCGTTTGAAATGCTATGTGGTGGTGGAATTAAAAGCCACGGCATTTAAGCCAGAGCATGCAGGGCAGTTGAATTTTTATTTGGCGGCGGTCGATGCACAAGTTAAAGCCCCTGATGACCACCCCACCATTGGTTTGTTGTTGTGCAAAACGCAAAACCGTTTGGTGGCGGAATATGCTTTGTCTGGTATCGATAAGCCGATAGGCATTGCCGAATATGAATTGGTACGAGCCTTGCCGGAACCGTTGGTAACTAATTTGCCAACAGTGGAACAGCTGGAAAGCGAATTGTCTGATTGGCAGGATGAAGACGGGCAAGTTTCTGGAATTTCCGGATAGTTCAAATAAAGACAAGAGATAAAAATGACCACAAGAATTCAAAACCATATTAACGGGCGCTTGTCATTGCGTGCGCCGCAGGCAGAAAGTCTGGCGAAATTGAAACAAGCGCTGGATGCCGCGCCCCAAATGCTGAAACATGAGCGCGATGTCGCGGCGGTGCTTGAAACGCTAAAAGCCGAATTTCCGACCTTGCAGGAGTTTGAACGAGATTTTCCGTCGCTGTGTTTTGCCTTGGCAACGGGGGTAGGTAAAACCCGCTTAATGGGGGCGTTTATCGCCTATCTGCATTTGGCATATGGCATCAACAATTTCTTTGTGCTGGCGCCGAACCTGACGATTTATAACAAGCTGATCGGAGATTTTTCGCCCAATACGCCGAAATATGTGTTCAAGGGCATTGGCGAATTTGCTATCAATCCGCCACGTGTGATTACTGGTGATAACTACGAGCAGCAAAGCATCGGCATGGCGGATTTCTTTACCGAGGTGCGGATCAATATTTTCAATATTTCCAAAATCAATTCCGAAGTGCGCGGCGGAAAAGAGCCGCGTATCAAGCGGATGCGTGAAGTATTGGGCGATAGTTATTTCAACTATCTGGCGAATTTGCCCGATTTGGTGCTGCTGATGGACGAATCACACCGTTACCGCGCACAGGCGGGGATGCGGGCGATTAATGACTTGAATCCGCTTTTTGGGCTGGAGCTGACCGCTACGCCGTTTGTAGAATCCACTAGAGCGCCGATTCCGTTTAAAAACGTGGTGATGGATTACCCTTTGGCGCGGGCGATGGAAGATGGTTTTGTAAAAATGCCAGCGGTGGTTACGCAGCGTAATTTCAACACCAAAAACCATACACCAGAAGAGATTGAAAAAATCAAGCTGGAAGACGGTGTACGCCTACATGAAAGCACCAAGGTGGAGCTTTTAACCTTTGCGCGGGAAAACGGCGTGGCGGTGGTGAAACCCTTTATGCTGGTGATTGCCCGCGATACCACGCATGCGGCGCAGCTTTTGGCATTGTTGGAATCCGAAGCCTTTTATGGTGGACGGTATGCAGGCAAGGTGATTCAGGTGGATTCGAGTAAATCAGGTAAAGACGAGGAAGAGATGATTGCGCGGCTGTTGGCGATGGAAAGCGTGGACGAGCCGACCGAAATCGTGATTCACGTCAATATGCTTAAAGAAGGCTGGGACGTTACCAATCTTTATACCATTGTGCCGCTGCGTGCCGCTAATGCACGTACCTTAATTGAACAAAGTATCGGTCGTGGTTTGCGTTTGCCTTATGGTAAACGCACTGGCGTGGAAGTAGTGGATAGACTTAATATCGTGGCGCACGACCGCTTTCAAGAAATCATTGATGAAGCCAATAAAGGCGATTCGGTGCTGCGTTTGAAACAGGTGATTTTGGAGCCGGCGGGAACGGATGAACAAAAAGTGAGCGTTACCGTATCCAGTGACATAGAAAGCCGTTTGGGCCTGTCGGATAGGCCGTCTGAAAACGATGTTGCGCATAACGCAGAAGTGTATCAGCCGATATTTACCAGTGAGGCGGAAAAGCAAATTGCCCGTAAGGTGATGGAAGCTGCTGCTCGATACGAAGCCCGCCCACAACAAGTACCAACTTCGCAAGCCTTATTACAAGCAGATATTCAGACAAAAAATCACCGAAGAAGTGAAACAACAATTGCAAGGTATGCAAGATGAATTATTCGTAGATGAATTACCTGATGTTGCCGCGATTGTTGCCAAGACAACACAAGTGTTAGTGAGTCAAACTATTGATATTCCAAGGATTACTGTAATACCAAGTGGAGAGATTAGTACAGGATTTTATCCATTTAGCTTGGATGTGAGCAATCTACATTTACAACCAGGGGCACGCGAGATTCTGATTCACAACCTGCATACCGATGAACAAAGCAGTTTGTCTGCCGAGCTTGGTTTGGTTGAAAAACGTCCTGAAGACTATATCGTGCACGCGCTGATTGATTTTGACGATATTGACTACTTCACCCAAGTCGAGCTTTTGTATGACCTGGCCGGGCAGATGGTGCGGCATTTGCGCAGTTATCTTTCCGAAACCGAAGCGCTGGATGTATTGGATAAAAACCGCCGCCTGATTGCGCGGGAAATCCATGCGCAAATGATGGTACATTTCTGGGAAAAAGCCACACATTATGAAGTAAATGTTAGTCGTGGTTTTACGGCACTTAAACCCTGCCATTACACCGCATCGGCAAATGAACCAGTACGTTTGGTTCGTGATACAGTGACGGATAAAAGCCGTATTAAACAAATGCTATTTAGTGGATTTCAAAAATGTCTGTATCCATTACAAAAATTTGATTCCGATACTGAGCGTCGTTTTGCAGTAATTTTGGAACGTGATGCACAAAAATGGTTTAAACCAGCTTTGGGGCAGTTTCAAATTTATTATAAACAGGGAAATGAACAAGCAGAATACCAACCTGATTTTGTGGCGGAAACACAAAATGATATCTTGATGATAGAAACCAAAGCCCGTACCGATATGCAAAACGCCGAAGTGCAAGCCAAAGCCGAAGCTGCAACTGCTTGGTGTAAACAGGCAACAGACTATGCTGTGCAGCACGGCGGTAAACCGTGGAAATATCTGCTGATTGCACACGATGAAGTGGATGAAGCAAAACGATTGGAGGATTTTTTGAGGTTTGAGCGAAAATATGACCAAAAATTGGGTATTTGATAGGCGACGCTTCAGCAAAGACAGCTTTGTTGTGTGGCATCGCATAAAATATGATTATTAAAAAACACCTTGGACTTGAACCGCACCCCAAAAGTTAGACAACCTTTGGGGTGTTTTTTGGCATTCATCGCCATCAGCCATCACTGATGGATTATCCCAACTTATGGCGCATACGCCTGCAATTCTGGGTTGATGTCGTTTTGGGCGACATTGTTGGCATAGTTGCACAGGGTCGCTAGTGCCACGCCAAGCACCACATCTAGGATGTTTTGCTCACTATAACCTGCTGCTTTGACCGCTGCTAGTTCTTCATCAGACACTTTACCACGCTTATCAATCAGCTGCATGGTGAACTGTGCCAAGGCTTGATATTTGGCGTTGTCTTCGATGGTGGTGCGAGCACGCAGGGCGTTTAGCACATTTTCAGGCATTTTTAATTTAAGTGTACCGATTTTGGTATGACCTGCTACGCAGAAATCACAGCCGTTGTGCGCGGCTGCAGTGATTTGTACCACTTCGATTTCTTCAGGCGTTAGGCTGCTACGGCTGTTGATTTTGCCCACTTCTTGATACATTTCAAGCGCTTGTGGTGAATTAGCAAGTACGCCAATCAGATTTGGGATAAAGCCATTGGCTTTTTGTACCATTTCCATGCGCTCTTTGGCTTGTTCTGGAGCGGTTTCTAGGGTGTTGACGGTTAGACGAGCCATCTTGTTTTCCTTATAAAAAGTTAAGTGAAAGATGGGCTTAGTATAGGGACGGTAATGGGCTTTTGCAAGGGGCACAGGATAAATTTATCAGTGATGGCGGTTTTGTTTATAAGGCAAATGTGCTAAAATAAGCCATTATTTACCAGTAGATACACAGCATGATTGAATTTAAAGATGTGGCGGTGCGCCGAGAAGGGCGACTGCTATTTAGCGATGTCAATTTACAATTACACAAAGGGCAAAAAATCGGTCTGACAGGCAATAATGGCACGGGCAAATCCACCTTGTTTGCCACCATCTTGGGTGAATATGCCACCGACCTTGGGCAAGTGTCGATGCCGTCGTCATGGCAGATCGCTCATATGGCACAAGAGATTCACGCCACCGATATGCTTGCCATCGACTATGTACTGTCTGGCGATGCCGAATGGTGGCAGCTCAATGACAAAATCAGCCGCCAAGATACGCTGTCTGCCGACGAGATTGCGCCGATTTATCAGCGTTTTGAAGAGATTGATGGCTATCGCACCCGTGCTAAGGCGGCGATGATTTTATCAGGGCTTGGTTTTGGCGAAGCTGAGCATACCAAGGCGGTGGCGATGTTCTCAGGAGGCTGGCGGATGCGTCTAAACCTTGCTCGCACCTTGATGCACCGCGCTGATGTGCTACTGCTTGACGAGCCGACCAACCACTTGGATTTGGATGTGATTTTGTGGCTTGAAGAATGGCTACAAAAGTTCGATGGGCTTGTTTTGTTGATCAGTCATGACCAGGCATTTTTGGATGCGATTTGCGGGCATATTTTGCACATTGAGCAGGGCAAAATCACTTTATATACAGGCAATTATAGCCAATTTGTCCGTACGCGCGCCGAAAGACTTGCCCAAGAACAACAAGCCTACGAAAAACAACAAGCCGTGCGCGCACACCTAGAAGACTACATTCGCCGTTTTCGTGCCAAAGCGACCAAGGCTAAGCAAGCCCAAAGCCGTATCAAACAGCTTGATCGTATGACAGAGCTGAGTCCTGTGATGGCGGACAGTGCGTTTAGTTTTAAGTTTTATGAGCCATCGCACATGGCATCCCCGCTGATCAGCCTAGATAATGCGACCATCGGCTATGATGGCGTGCCGATGATTTCTAAGGTGAACTTACAAATCACCCCAAGTGTCCGCATGGGTATCCTTGGGGCAAATGGTGCTGGCAAATCCACATTGATCAAAGCATTAGTCGGTGAGTTGCCACTGATTAGCGGTGTGCATAAGGTGTCAGAGACATTGAAGCTGGGCTATTTTAATCAGCATCAGATGGACAGCCTAGATGATGATGCCACGCCGATGGTGATGCTAAGACGCATTGCAGGGCAGACATCGGATGCGGATTTGCGGGCGTTTTTGGGCAGTTTTGATTTTCGGGGTGAGCGGATTGATACGGTCAGCCGACTGTTCTCGGGCGGTGAGCGAGCACGGTTGATGCTGGCATTATTGGTGTGGCAACGACCCAATGTCTTGGTGCTCGATGAGCCGACCAACCATCTGGATTTGCAGATGCGAAATGCACTGATGCTTGCACTGCAAGACTTTGCGGGCGCATTGATTTTGGTGTCGCATGATCGTGATTTGATCTTGTCGGTGTGTGATGAGCTGTGGCTTGTGGCAGATGGTCGCTGCACTGAGTTTGTCGGTGATATGAGCGACTATGCCGAACATCTCAAAAAAGCTCGCCAAGAGCGACAGCTTGCCCACAAAGAACAAAAAGAAGTCGCTAAACCCGAGTGCGTCACACCACAAGCACAGACCCCTGCCAATGATGGGCTGAGTAAAGAAGAGCGACGCAAAAAAAATGCCCAAATCCGTGAGCAGACCGCACCCCTGCGTAAGCAGATTGCCAAGCTGGAAAGCGAACTTGAGATGCTAGGTAGCAGACTTGATGTCATCGAAAATGATCTGTCTGACAGCGGTCTGTATGATGATGCCAATAAGGCTAAATTATTAGAAAAACTGAACGAACAAAGTAAGCTTAAAGATGAGATTGAGACGGCAGAAGAAGCGCTTTTGATGGCGAAGGATGAGCTTGAGACGCTTGAGAGTGAATTGGCATGATGGCATGGCGGTATAGTGGTGTGATTTTGATTTCTTCTTTTTAAACTGGCAACACAATGAGCAAATCTTCTGGCGATTTTATTGATTATTATCAACTACTTGGCATTGCGATGACTGCCGATATCGCCACCATCAAGCACGCCTATCGCACACAAATCGCTCATCATCACCCTGACCGCGCGGCGGATGGCGATGCGCAGATGGCGCGCTTGTTGAACACCGCTTATGCCACGCTCAAAGATGCTGATATGCGACAACGCTATGATGAGCGATGGCTTGAGTATCGCAATAGGCAGTGGCTACTTGCCAAAAAACAGCAGGTAGCAGATACGGTGGGTGCATTTGCCAAACAGCAAGCCGATAAGCTTGGCAAAGTCGTCAAATCCAAAGTGCCCACATCTGTACAAGATAATATCGCAAGCGGTGCAGGGCGTATCGCAGGGCAAGCCATCAAGCACGCCAAGCGACTGTGGCAGCAGATGAGTCATACAAGCGAGCTACCTATTTGTCAGATTAGCCTACAGCTGGCCTATCATGGCGGTGAAGTAACTTTCACGGTGAATCATCAGACATGGCAGACGGCGCTACCTAAGGGGCTGACCACAGGCGATACCATTCATCTGACCCGTGGTGCTGATACGGTGACGGTGCAGATTGCCATCAGCGAGCCCAATGTCATCGTGCGTGGGCTGGATGTCTATTATACGGTCGCCTTGAGCCGTCGCGACATCGATACAGGGGCGCAGGTGGTCTTGCCACCGCCACTATCGCTACAGCTTGGTGTGCCTGCCCATGCGCACTATCCGACCAGTGTTCGCCTAAGCGGTCGGGGCTTGCCAAGTAGCGATGGTGCAGGCGATTTGGTGGTGGTCTTTGAAGTGCAAGGCTAGGCGTGCGTGATGCTGTATAAAATTTAGCCAAACAAACCACTCTGCCCTAGAAAAATCACCCCATCGCCACCATCAACAACCAACCGCACAATTTCCCACTGATTCAGAGATACCCATGCCGATACAGTTTCACCCACCATTATGGCTAAAAAATCCGCACCTACAGACGATTTTGCCAAAATTTTTGGTCAAATTTGAGCCAAATTACACACGCACCCTAATCAAAGATTCGCTCAATCAAAGTGATGTGGCGTTTGATTATCTTTTGACCGACGAAACCATCAGTGATGATGGTAAATATCACACGCCACTCGTGGTACTGTTTCATGGTATGGAAGGCTCAAGCCAAAGCCACTATGCACGCACGCTAGCACAGGCAGTGCAGGCGCAGGGCTATCATTTTGTGGTAGTGCATTTTCGCTCATGTGGTGGCGTGGCGGTGTCAGGCGATGTGTTTTATAACGCTGGCGACACCAAAGAAGTGCATCATTATTTAGAATATCTATCCAATAAATTTGCCACTATCTATGCCATCGGTGTATCGCTGGGCGGTAATGCCCTAGCCAAGTACATGGGCGAATACGGCACATCAGCACTGTGCCAAAAGGCAGTCGTCGTCTCGGCACCGGTGGATCTGGCATCAGCATCGGTGGCGATGGAGCGATTGCTTGGGCGGCACATCTATACGCCATATCTACTCAACCCCATCGTCAAAAAAGCACTGGATAATCGCCTAAGTGCCGATGAAATTGAGCTGCTCAAGCGTGCCAAGCGTATGGGCGACTTTGATGAAGCTTTTACCGCACCACGACACGGCTACCGCTCAAAGAACGACTACTACCGTCAGGCGTCGGCACTGCCTTATTTGATTGATGTGGCGCATCCGACGCTGATTATCACTGCCAAAGATGATCCGTTTTTGGGCTTGACGGCGACGGCAGGTGATGTGTCGGCAGAGGTCACTTTGCTTGACACTTTGTATGGTGGGCATATTGGGTTTGTAGATTATGATTATAAAACGCGCCAATTTGACCTAAGCTTTGTTGCCAATTCGTCTTTATCATTTTTTAATAATAATTAATAATTACCCATAGGCAGGCGTGATGCGTATTTTCTTTATGGCGGTGGTTGCCATCTTATTTCAGCTGTGTACTTATGCACTAGCATCAGGCGTGCAGTGGCTCGTGCGTCCGTGGGCGTCCGATGCAATCTTGAAGGCGGTGATGATCGGGCTGTTTGTCATCAGTAATGTCATTTTGTTGCTGCTCATCACAGGTTCGTTTCGCATCGGCATGAGCTATCTGAGCGTGCTGTGGATCGCGGTATTGGCGATGGCGCTGACTTTGATGACAGGCTTTTTGGCGTCTAGGTTTGGTATCACGCTTGGGCATGGTCTGAGAGTTTTTGGTGTGGCAAGCTTTATCGGCTTGATCGCACTTGGTCTGTATAATGTCTATACGCCAACAGTTCGCCACCTGAGTATCAGCATTGATAAGCCGATGCCAGTGCCTGTGCGTATCGCTGTGGTGAGCGATTTGCATTTGGGGGAGATTGTGGGGATTGGCCATCTGGATAAGCTGGCTGGGATACTCAGTGATGAGCAGGTGGATCTGCTACTGATGCCAGGTGATGTGATGGATGATGACACGGTGGCGTATGACGCCTATGGCATGGCAAGTCATTTCAAGGCGGTGGTCGATGCGACAGGCTTTGGCGCGGTAGCCAGTCTTGGCAATCATGATCTATATCGCAGACAAGCTCAAGCTGACATCGTCAAAGCCATCACGGACACAGGCACGCTGCTACTCGATGACAAAACTGCCCAAATCGATATCCAAAAAGATGGCAAGACCACAAGTCTGTCCGTGATTGGGCGATTTGATGATCATGTTGCCGCGCGATTGCCGACTGCTGAGCTGATCAAGCAGGTCAAGACCGATCAGCCAGTGATTCTACTGGATCATCGCCCAAGCCAAATCGATGAAAACAGCCAATTGCCTATTGATTTGCAGGTCTCGGGACATACGCATAATGGGCAAATTTTCCCTGCCAATTTCATCGTTGCGATGATGAATCGTATCGGCTATGGCTACGAACAAGTGGGTGATATGCACACGGTGGTCTCATCAGGCTATGGCCTGTGGGGTGTGCCGCTGCGTCTTGGGTCGCAGTCTGAAGTGTGGATCATCGACTTATCAGGCCAAAAATAACGCTGGCAGTCGCTGGGTATTTTTGGCATGATGGCCATAAATGAACATAAGGAGTGTGTGATGCAGATGGCATTTGATGCAGCAGATGGCTATGGTTTGGTAGGGCGGTTTTATGAGCATCAAGGTGATGCTAAGCCTTATCCTGTGCTGATTGCACCAGCGACCGGGATTACCCAAGGGTTTTATAAAAAATTCATCGAATATCTCACCGCACAAGGCTATGATGTGATGAGCTTTGATTTTCGGGGAATTGGTGCGTCGTTACACGGCAGGCTCAAAGACAGCACCGCCAGCATCTCTGATTGGGGTGTGTATGATTTGCCAGCGGCGATCGATGCGCTGCTTGCCAAGACAGGTGCCAAGCGGCTGATATTGATTGGACATAGTGCAGGCGCACAGCTGCTTGGTGTGGCACATAATCATCATCGTGTGGCCAAGCTCATCAGCATCGCAGGCTCGACAGGCCATGTGCCGCAGCTTAGCGGTCGTACTCGGCTATTGGCGCCGGTGATGTTCGATGTGATCTTTCGCATATCATCGCTGACGCTCGGCTATGGTGCGACCAAGTTCATCGGCATGGGGGAGAATCTGCCCAAGCAAGTCGCTCGGCAGTGGCGTGAATTTTGTCAATCCGGTCAATACATCAAATCCGCTATCGGCAAAAGCATCCGTGATGATTATCACGATCAGGTCAGCTGTGCGATGGCGGCGTTTTATGCCAGTGATGATGAGATCGCCACTGAGGTCAATGTCCGTGATTTATTTGCCTTGTACCCGCAGGCGACGATCAGCTATCATCGGCTAGAGCCTACCGCATTTGGCCTGAGCGACATCGGACACATGAAGCTGTTTCGACCCTCGCATCGGGTGCTGTGGGACTTGGTGCTTGATGCGATGAATGATGTGCAGTAATGGCATGATAGCCAGCACCTGTGTGATTTTATCTTTACATTTTATAAAATCTCGCTAGAATGAATGGGCGTATTGTGATGATACGCCTATTTTTATTAAGGGGAATATGATGACCAAACTGTATGGACTAAATGAGGCTGTCGTGCCAAACCAAGAGGGCTTATTTGGTGAATTTGGCGGTAAAATCGGCCATCCTGCACTCTCGGCAGCGATGCAAGAGATCGAAGATGGCTTTCGTGCGATGATTGCTGATGATGGATTTTTGAAAGAAATCGAAGCGCTACAGCTACACTATGTCGGCCGTCCAAGTCCGATTTATCATGCACGCCGACTGTCTGAGCACCTGGGCGGTGCACAGATTTATCTTAAGCGTGAAGATCTGAACCACACAGGCTCGCACAAGATTAATCACTGCCTGGGCGAAGTGCTACTTGCCAAACGACTTGGCAAGAAAAAAGTCATCGCTGAGACAGGTGCAGGTCAGCATGGTGTGGCACTGGCGACGGCAGCGGCACTGCTTGGGCTTGAGTGCGAAATCCACATGGGTGTCGTGGATATCGCCAAAGAACATCCGAATGTCTCTCGCATGAAGATTCTGGGTGCAACACTGGTGCCTGTCTCTCGTGGCGCTGGTACGCTCAAAGAAGCGGTGGATAGTGCGTTTGAAAGCTATCTGAACCAGCTAGATGACAGTATGTTTGCCATCGGTTCGGTGGTGGGGCCTGCCCCTTATCCTGAGATGGTGGGGTATTTTCAGTCGATCGTCGGACATGAGGCGCGCCGTCAGTTTGGCGAATTGACAGGCGGACTGCCTGATGTGGTGACGGCGTGTGTGGGCGGTGGCTCGAATGCTTTGGGGCTGTTTAATGCGTTCTTGGATGATGAGTCAGTGCGTAAAGTCGGTGTTGAGCCAGCAGGCGAGGGGCTTGACAGTCATCATCGTCATGCAGCGACCTTGACTTTGGGCGTCAAAGGCGAAATCCAAGGGTTTAAATGCTATGTGCTGCTTGATGAGAATGGCGAGCCTGCACCAGTGCATTCGATTGCGTCAGGTCTGGATTATCCAGGTGTCGGGCCGCAGCACAGCTATCTTAAGGACAGCGGTCAAGTGGAATATCAATCAGCCACCGACCAAGAGTGTCTAGATGCCTTTATGCTGCTATCACGCATGGAAGGCATCATCCCTGCGCTAGAGAGCTCGCACGCGGTGGCGTTCGCCATCCGTGAAGCCAAAAAGCTTGGCAAAGACCAAAAAATCTTGGTCAATCTATCAGGCCGTGGCGATAAGGATTTGGATTTTGTATTAAGTCAGATTGAGGTGTGAATCTGCTGAAATTTGTTTAATCACTTAATAAAAAAACAGCATCGGTATCTTTGCCAATGCTGTTTTTTTTATGCTATTTTACCATTTATTCATCCAATTCATCGACGAATAAGCCCAATTGCTCTTGCGCTGCGTGAGTGCTGCGAGATTTTTCGCGGTGCTCGCCGATACGCCGTTTGCGCCGAGCGATCAGCATTAGGACTTTGTGCTTATCATCATCGGATAAGCCGTGCCACTGCTGGCGTTCTTGGCGATTGCGCAAGCAGCCGATGCAGTAGCCCTTTTTATTCATCGTGCAGATACCGATGCAAGGGCTGTCAATATCAAAAAGTTCCGTCTGTGACATGGCTTAGCCTGCCAAAATCCATTAAAAAATCACCACAAAAGTTTGGCAAAATCCTTGAAGTGCTGTCCAAGCAATTTTTCAAGCTTTTCAAGCCATTTTACCCAACTTAAATTTGGCTTGCGAATTGGAAGCGATCGCCTGCGTGCCACATATTGACATAAGTGACTGATTGTCCTTGAGATTTGGTGTGGCGTGTGTGCAAAAGTGCAGGCTCATGGACTTTCATCTGTAGAATGTCGCGAATGGCATCGCTTGGTTGTTTGGCTTGGATTTGATAATTGCCAGATTCTAGTGGCACATGATCGATCAGATAATCGCTGGTGTTGATTTTGGTAAAATCTTGCGTGATAAAATCAGGCACGATTTGTGCATTGACCCAGCGTTCTTCGTATTGGATCGGCAAATCGTCGCCATAGTGCACGATATTGACCTGATACAGTTTGTCTTGATCGCTTGGTGCACCATCGAAGAACACATCGGCAAGCCATTGATGCTCAGGATTGCGCATGGTGGCGGCATCGATGGTGTCGCTATTAAGCACGCTGATGCGATAATTTTGGTACTGATCGCTGATGTCTTTGGCGATATTGCGCACTTCGATTTGTGCGTGATTGTATTTTTGTTGGGCAACAAAAGTGCCAGAGCCTTGACGACGCTCAAGCATTCTTTCTGATTCAAGCTCTTTTAAGGCGCGATTAACCGTCATGCGAGAGACGCCGAATTGTTCTGCCAATGTAATCTCGGCAGGGATGGCGGTACCTGCCGCCCAGTCGCCTGATTGGATATTGGCGATGATGGCTTGTTTGATACGCAGATATGCAGGGGTTTTTGTGGTCATGTCGAGCTCGATTATTAATGTGCTTGAAACTGTATCCATTATCGGCGAAACACAGCCAAGCGCCGTCCATTGCTAAAACATCGGTGGCTTAATGCCTTGTATAAACTGTACTATTTTAGTAAAAAATTATAAAAAAAGAAAGTCAATTTAGCAACAATTCGATAAATTATGCAAAATAGTAATTGATATTATCATTATCTTGATAAAATCAACAAACGAATAATAAGTCAGTAAACATTCTTGTTTGTAGGAGTATTTGGTGGTATAATACGCATTCCCACCTTTAGACAGCGTTTGGATTGATTCCAAATCGACTGGCGAACAGGTATTCATCAAGCCGATAGGCTTTTGATTTTAAAGAGGTTATTATGAAACTTAAGACCAAACGTGGTGCCGCTAAGCGTTTCAAGAAAACTGCAAACGGCTTCAAGCGTAAGCAAGCATTCAAGCGTCACATCTTGACCAAAAAATCTCCAAAGCGTATCCGTCAATTGCGTGGTTGCACTATGGTGCACGCATCAGACGTGGCTTCAATCCGTCGTATGTGCCCATACATCTAATCAACTTTTCGGATATTTTAGGAGAATAAAATGGCTCGTGTAAAACGTGGTGTACAAGCAAACCGCCGTCACAAAAAAGTTCTAGCTCGTGCAAAAGGCTACTATGGCGCACGCTCTCGTGTGTATCGTGTAGCAGTACAAGCTGTTATGAAAGCTGGTCAATACGCTTATCGTGACCGCCGTAACAAAAAACGCTCTTTCCGCCGTCTGTGGATTGCTCGTATCAACGCTGGTGCTCGCCTAAACGGTTTGTCATACAGCCGTCTAATCAACGGCCTTAAAAAGGCAAATGTTGAGATTGACCGCCGTATCCTAGCTGACATCGCTATGCATGACGCTGCCGCTTTCACTGCAATCGCAGAAAAAGCAAAAGCTGCTCTAGCATAAGCTGTCAATCAGACGCAAAACCCTGCTCATTGAGTGGGGTTTTTGTTTTTTGGGTTTGTAGCCCGCTTGGATTGGCTCGCTGTTGATATTTGTGATGAAAATTGGCACATCTACCGCCAAACAGGGAAGAAAATGTGGTCAAACATGGAAAAACAAAAAACTTTTCCATGTTTCATTCGCCAAATCATTTACAAAATTAGCCCAATTCTTTAGAATAATCAGTTTTATCATAGTTAAATAAATCCTGCCCTAGCGCAAGACTGACGAAGAGATACCATGACACAAGAGACTACTTTTGATTTACCTGCGCTAGACGCACCACTTGCCAGTATCAGCCCAGATGCGCTGACGGCGTTTGGTGATCAGGCGGTGGCGCTGATTGATACAGCAAGCGACGAAAAAACCTTGCAAGAACTTCGTGTCAATTTGACAGGCAAAAAAGCCACTTTGACCGCATTATCCAAGCAAATGGGCAGTCTAGATGCCGATGCCAAAAAACAATACGGTGCTTATCTGCATGAGCTACGCACTCGTATCAGTACGGCGCTTGACACCAAAGCCCAAAGCCTTGCGGCAGCTGCACTCAATGCCAAGCTTGCCAGTGAGCAGGTGGACATCACTATGCCTGCGCGTGGCATCACCAAAGGCACTTTGCACCCGATTACGCAGACGACCGAGCGTATGAAGCAGTTTTTTGTGCAAGCAGGATTTAGCGTGGCGACAGGCCCTGAAGTTGAAAGCGATTATTATAACTTTGAAGCCTTGAACATCCCAAGCCATCACCCAGCCCGTGCGATGCATGATACCTTTTATTTTGATGCGCATTATCTACTTCGCACGCACACCAGTAGCGTGCAGATTCGCACGATGGAAAAGAGCGAGCCGCCGATTCGTATCATCTGCCCGGGCCGTGTGTATCGCTGTGACTCAGACCAGACACACTCGCCGATGTTCCATCAGATGGAAGGCTTGATGATTTCAAAATCAAGCAACTTTGCCGAGCTCAAAGGCTTGATTCATGAGTTTTTGGATGCGTTTTTTGGCAAAAAAATGACCGTGCGTTTTCGCCCATCGTTTTTCCCATTCACCGAGCCATCCGCCGAAGTGGATATCCTATCTGACAGTGGCAAATGGCTAGAAGTGCTGGGCTGTGGCATGGTGCATCCGCAAGTGCTCAAAAACTGTGGCATCGACCCAAATGAATACACAGGCTTTGCCTTTGGTCTTGGCATTGAACGCTTTGCAATGCTGTATTATGGCATTGATGATTTGCGTTTATTTTTCCAAAATGATTTGCGCTTTTTGAAGCAATTTGGCTAATTCTGAAGTCTAAGAAATTATTTTTTACAGTCTAAATATCAGAGATTACAATGAAAATCAGTGAACAATGGCTAAGACAATGGGCAAATCCAAGCGTCGATAGTGAAACTTTGGGCGAACAGCTGACCATGGCGGGGCTTGAGCTGGATGGCATGGAAATGATTGCGCCACCATTTAGCGGTGTCGTGGTCGGTGAAGTTATCGAGTGTGCTCAGCATCCTGATGCTGACCGCCTGCGTGTGACTCGTGTCAATATCGGTACAGGTGAGCTATTACAAATCGTCTGTGGTGCGCCAAATGTGCGTGTCGGGCTAAAAGTGGCGGTGGCGACCGTTGGTGCTGTCTTGCCAAGCGATGATGACAAGGGCTTTAAAATCAAAAAAGGCAAACTGCGTGGCGTAGAGTCGCATGGAATGCTGTGTGGTGCGTCAGAGCTTGGACTTGAAGATAAAATTGATGGCCTGCTTGAGCTGGCTGATGATGCGCCGATTGGTGTCGATGTCCGCAGTTATCTAAACCTAGATGCCAAGATTTTTGAGATTGCCATCACGCCAAACCGTGGCGACTGCCTAAGCGTACTGGGGCTCGCTCGTGAGATTGCGGTGATTAATCGTCTACCGCTAAACCGTGTGTCATTTGATGTCATCAATCCAAGCACGACAGCGAGTGTCGGCGTACAAGTGGCGAATACCACCGCTTGCCCACGCTATCTGGCACAGCGTATCGATGGCATTGATCGCTCTGTGGCGACGCCTGAATGGATGGAGTCGGCGCTTGTGGCATCAGGCGTGCGTACGCATAATTTCTTGGTGGATGTGACAAACTTTGTGCTCCTTGAGCTGGGTCAGCCGCTACACGCCTTTGATGCTGATAAGATTGTCGGCGATATTGTGGTGCGTGATTCTGTCGCAGGCGAGACGGTTGAGCTATTGAACGAGCAGACGATCACCTTGACTGGTGATGAGCTTGTGATCGCTGATGATGTTGGCGTGCTTGCTTTGGCAGGTATCATGGGTGGTGCTCGCTCAGCGGTGAGTGATGAGACGACAAGCATCGTGCTAGAAAGTGCGCACTTTGATCAGCTTGCCATCGCAGGGCGTGCCCGTCGTTTTGGTTTGCATACTGATGCGTCACAGCGTTTTGAGCGTGGGGTAGATTTTGAGCTACCACGCACAGCGCTGGATCGTGCGACTAGCCTGATTATCAGTGTGGCAGGCGGTGCAGCAGGGCAAATCACCACAGCCGAAACGCTTGACAAGCTACCTGCCCGCCACAGCATCCGTGTACCTGTGGCAAAAGTTGAGCAGCTACTGGGTGTGACTATCTCAAGCGATGAGATTGTCGATATTCTAAACCGCTTAGAAATCGCCACTAGCCTAGAGGGTGACACACTCATCTGCCAAGCACCAAGCCATCGCTTTGATATGAATATCGCCGAAGATGTGGTCGAAGAAGTCGCTCGCATCTATGGTTATGATCATATTGATGTACGCCTGCCAAGCTTTGCTGTGGATATGCGTTATGATGATACAGCGGATTTGATTCATGTTGCCAAGCTTACCCTAGCTGATGCTGGCTACCATGAAGCGGTGAGCTTTAGCTTTAGCGATGCTAAGATCGAATCGCTATTTGATGATAAAAGTCTGGGTGCGGTATTACCGCTTGCCAATCCGATTTCAAGTGATTTGGCGGTGATGCGTCGCACACTACTATCAAGCCTATTACCTGTGGTCAGCTACAACCTAAACCGTCAGCAGGCGCGCGTGCGTCTGTTTGAGACAGGTCTGAGCTTTGTTGGGGCGGATGTGGCAAGTCTTGTGCAGACACCAAGCCTTGCCATCGTGGCGACAGGCACGGTATATCCTGAGCAGCACCATGCCAACCGTGCGATGGACTTTTTTGATCTAAAGCGTGATGTCGAAAGTCTGTTGCCTGCGACCTTAAATAAAGCACACATCAGCTATGAGCGTGCCGATTTGGACTTCTTGCACCCAGGTCAAAGTGCTTATCTGTCAGTGAATGGTGAGCGTCTGGGCTGGTTTGGCCAGCTACATCCAAGCATTGCCAAAGCGATGGATCTGCCGAGCGTTTGGGTCGCTGAGCTGAACCTAGATAAGCTGATTGCACTCAATCACACGCAGTCTGCTATCAAAGCGCCAAGCAAATTCCCAAGCGTACGCCGTGATTTGGCGGTGCTTGTGGATACTGATATTGCTTGGCAGTCGCTTGAAGCGGACATCCGTGCGACAGCAGGCGTGCATCTACAAGATGTGTGGCTATTTGATGTCTATACTGGCGAGCGACTGCCGACAGGTACGCGTTCATTAGCGTTTGCGATGGTGTTCCAAAACCATGATGCGACGCTTGAAGATGAACAAATCAAAAAAGCAGTAGATAAAGTTGTCGCTGTACTTGATGACAAGCACGGTGCCAAACTGCGTGATTGATGCGTGATGATGCGTGTGTCACTTGCACGCCAAACATCACCAAAACCGCCACACTGCGATGCTTTGTGGCGGTTTTGTTTATAGGGTGAAGGATTTGGTATGCAATGGGTGGTGGTGCGGTGCATCGTGCATACTCTACCCACCAGAGCAATCGTTAAGGGATGTATTATGGATGTGCAGATAAAATTGGATATTCTAAAAGATAATTTACTGATAATTGAAAGATGTAATCAGGAAGTTCAATCAATATTAAATCAAGCGGAATATTCCATTCGCTTTAAGATGGAGCAGGCAAAGAATTTGGATTTTGATCAGTCAAAAGATTTAATTCATGAGCTTTTCTTAATACAAGAGCAAATAGCTTTCATTGTTTTTCAGTTTAATTATCAAGTTAGTGATTTTTTATATAATTTCATCCGTGATTTCGATAGATGTGATGAATATGCCGCTCGGTATGTCTTTGAAAAATATATGGCTTAGCTGAATGAATCGGAGTGCTTAAAATTGGTATCATTAAAAAAGCAGTGGTTTGCCCTGTGCATCTTATATATTTGACCGATGACTGAAAATATCAATAAGACCCGCTTGCCACATTTGCTAATTTTTCGTGCTTACCAAAATAATTGACCAAAAATCACCTTGGGATAAAAATTTAAATTGCATTAAGCATACAATCAAGTGTACAATGATAAATACGATTGAATTTGAAATCGTGCATTAGGTAGCTTATTGATACATAAGGATAAAATCATGAGTGCACTGACCAAGGCGGATATGGTAGATCAGCTGACCATTCGCCTACGATTGACCCGTCAGCAGGCGCGCAAGCTGGTGGATGGGTTTTTTGAAGAGATTAGCCAAAGCCTTGCTGATGGCAAAGAAGTCAAGCTGTCAGGATTTGGTAATTTTGAGCTCAAGGACAAAAAATCACGCCCAGGACGCAATCCAAAAACTGGCGAGAGCATCCCTGTCGAAGCACGCCGTGTGGTGACTTTTAAAGCAGGTCAAAAACTGCGTGGCTGGGTCGATAGCCAAAATAATCAAAACGCCAAAAAGTAAGCAAAATTGCTTGATACTTAAGTTAGTTTTTGCTAAAATATTGGCTTTATGTTCCCACTTAAGATGGCTAATAACATAGACAAACATGGTGCGGCATGCCAAAGTTGGTTGGTGATGACGTGGCTATGTTCCACTGATTCTGGCAAGACTAGCAGTGCTTATTAGTGCTTAGGTTTATTGGATAAGAGATTTATCATGCGTAAAGACATTCACCCAGAATATCGCGAAGTATTGTTCCACGATACCAATGCTGATGTGTACTTCCTAACTCGTTCAACTGTTGCTACCAAGACAACTCGTGAATACGAAGGTCAAGAGTACCCATACTTCCCATTGGATATCTCAAGTGCATCGCACCCATTCTACACTGGCGAACAACGCAAAACTGCAAACGAAGGTCGTGTTGCAAGCTTCAACAAGCGTTTTGGTGCTTTTGCAAACCGTGGCAAAAAATAAGCCATCGTTTGATGCTAAAATCGTCTCTATATGGGGCGATTTTTTTGTGCTGATTTTCTGTCATTTTATCGATTTGCTGCTGGATTTTCGCCAATATCGCCGTACAATTGACCCAAGCCATCAAAAATTGTAACAATTTTCATGAATACAGTGTACAACAGATGACGAATGTGACAAGCCGTGATAAACTATAGCTATCTGCTTTTTATCATAATTTTTCAAACTTTTCATGCGCTGGGGTAAATATGCAAGGATCGTGGTTTTGGATGTTGCTGACCGTCGTTGTGATGTTGGTTGGATTGTACATCATCGTGCGTGGTATGCGCCTAAAAAATGACACACTAGAAAATGGTGATACCGTTCACAAGCATGGTCTGCCGATTACGCCACGCGATGAGCGCGTTTTTGAGACCATCGATGTCGAAAAAAATGCCGAGCATGAACAAGATGCCTTATCAAACATGGCGCAAGTCATGGAAGCGACGCCTGTCGATACCCTAAAAACTGCTGCACCAGTCGCTGAGCCGACTGCACAAACCGCCCAAACTCAAGCCAATCATGATAAACCTGTACAGGCGCAGGTCGCCATCGAGCAGGTGGATAATGGCTTTGATGAAGAGTCAGCCGTGCTGAATCAGCACATGGATGAGCAACAAAATTTCGATGAAGCCAATAACCCACTGGGTGAATGTGAAGGCACGGTGACGATCGTTATCACGCCGCAGTTTGGCGCGCCGATCAGTGGTCGCAAGGTGCTTGAGATCAGCCGTAACTATGGCTTGCGTCATGGGGTGATGAATATGTTCCACCGTCATGAACTGGAAGATGGTCGCGGCGATCGTTGGTTCAGCATGATGGCAGAAAACATCGAAGGCCCGACTGCATTTGACCTAAATACTTTAGCGGATGATCATTTCACAGGCTTAATCCTATTTTTGGTACTGCCGCACAAGCAACTATTACGCGGCTATGACAGCATGGTATCGACCGCCAATATGTTGGCGCGCGAACTGAACGCAACTTTGACCGATGAAAATCGCAACTTGATGGATGATGAAGCTTTTGCGCGTTTGCGTGGTATTTTGGCAAACCATCAATAACCCAGCCAAACCGACATCAACCGCTCTTATGGGCGGTTTTTTCCTATGATATTTTTTAAATAAACAATTAAAAAGCTTGATAACAATACCATGAATGATTTATTTGATACCATCTCAGACAGCCAAAACGCCGATGAACAAGCCATCATCAGCCAAATGCGCGCATTGATCGCGTTATTAAAAAAGCACAACCACGCTTATTATGTACTGGACAATCCAAGCATCAGTGATGGCGAATACGATGGTTTGCGCAAGCAGTTGATCGCTTTAGAAAATGCGCACCCTACACTTGTGCAGGTGGACAGTCCGATTCAGACTGTTGGCGGTGAGCCTTTGCCATTTTTCACACAAGTGGCGCACGATGTTCCGATGCTGTCATTGGGCAATGTCTTTGATGGTGATGAGTTGGCGGCTTTTTTGCGCCGTGCCAGTGAGCGTATCGGCAGTAGTATTGATGAATATGAAATGGAGCTAAAGCTCGATGGCTTGGCGGTATCGCTCAAATACGAACACGGACAATTTGCCCAAGCGGTGACGCGTGGCGATGGACAAGTGGGCGAAGACATCACGCACAATGTCCGCACCATTCGCAATCTGCCTTTGTCACTGCCAGAGTGCGCTGACATTGCACTATTAGAAGTGCGTGGGGAAGTCTTGATGCCAAAAGCAGGCTTTGCCAAGATGAACCGTGAACTTGGCGAGCGCGGTGAGAAGACTTTTGCCAATCCGCGTAATGCCGCGGCAGGCTCATTGCGTCAGCTTAATCCTGCCATCGCAGCTGCGCGTCCGTTGGCATTTTTTGGTTATTCGGTAAATCAAGGCTTGCCAAGTGCCATCACCACGCAGTCCGCGGCGATGACTTGGCTTGGCAAGCTTGGCTTTGAGACTTCGCCTTTTGCGGTAGCGAATGGCTTTGATGAGATTCAGGCATTTTATCAAGAGACCATCGCGCGTCGTGCTACGCTGCCGTTTGAGATCGATGGCATGGTGGTGAAGGTCAATAGCCTTGTCACACAAGAGCGACTGGGTTTTTTGAGCCGCGAACCGCGCTGGGCGACGGCGTACAAATTCCCTGCCGAGACGGTGCCGACACGCCTTATCGATGTCGAATGGCAAGTGGGGCGCACAGGGACGCTGACGCCAGTGGGCAAGCTTGAGCCTGTCAATGTCGGCGGTGTGACGGTGAGTAATGTGACGCTGCATAACTTTGGTGAAATTGGGCGATTGGGTTTGATGATTGGCGATATGGTCAATGTGCATCGCGCTGGTGATGTCATCCCGAAAGTCTCGGGCAATATCATCGAGCTGCGCCCTGCCGATGCGCGCAGCATCACTTTGCCAAGCACTTGCCCTGTGTGTGATTCGCCTGTGGTGCTGCCTGATGGCGAAGCGTTGGCGCGTTGTACCGGTGGTCTGTACTGTAAGGCGCAGCAGCAAGAAGCTTTGATTCACTTTGTCGCGCGCCGTGCGATGGATATTGATGGGCTTGGTACTTCTTGGCTGATTAAGTTTTTTGAGATGGGGATTATTAAGACCGTCGCGGACATTTATCAGCTGCACACCCAAGCGGATATGCTTATGACGCTTGAAGGACTTGGCGAAAAATCCGTCACCAAGATGCTGACCGCGATCGATGCATCTAAGGCGACGACTTTGCCGCGATTTATCTTTGCCTTAGGCATTCGTGGTGTTGGCGAGAGTACCGCGCTGTCACTTGCCCAAGAATTTGGTGATTTGCCAGCGATCATTGCTGCTGATTTGGAGAAATTACAAAGCGTGCCTGACATCGGTGAAGTGACCGCACAGGCGATTTATGAATTTTTCCGCGCGCCGCATAATTTAGAAGTGCTCGATGCGCTCTTGGCAGCAGGCATTCATTGGCAAGTGGTGGATGCGTCAGATAAGGCAGATTTGCCCTTGGCAGGCGAGACTTGGGTGGTGACAGGTACGCTTGGCAGTATGGGGCGCGATGAAGCCAAAGATAAGCTTGTGGCATTGGGCGCGAAAGTTGCTGGTAGTGTGTCTGCCAAGACCACGCGACTCTTGGCAGGTGAAAAAGCAGGCAGCAAGCTTGAGAAAGCCACGAGCCTTGGTGTGACGGTCGTGAGCGAAGATGAGTTTTTGGCACTGCTTAGCGAATACGGCGGATAATCAATAAGGATGGCACATGACACAGACTGCGAATACTGCCAATAGCCATGCCATGCTTGGGCTTGTGGTTGGCTGCGTGCTGTTTGGCATGGGTAGCCTGATCGTCGCGCATGTGTCGGTCGGCGCGTATGCGATGGCGTTTTGGCGACTGGTGGTATCGACACTGGTATTTGTGGTGTTATCAAAATTATTGCGCCAAGCGTTTCCCATGCACCCTAAGGCCATCGGCTTTGCCTTATTATCAGGGGCGGCACTGGGGCTGGATTTGGCGCTGTGGCATGAGAGCATTCATGCGGTGGGACCGGGGATTTCGACATTGCTTAATAGCTTGCAGATTTTCTTTTTGGCGTTCATCGGCTTTGTGTTTTATAAAGAAAAGCAGTCGATCATGCAGCTTGTCAGTCTTGTGATTGCAGTGGCGGGCGTGGGTTTGATCGCAAGTCCTGAATTTGCGCACAATGACTTAGCGGGTTGGGGCTTTGTCGCAGGCATCGTCTCAGGTGCGTGTCTTGCCATTTCGATGACTTGGGTGCGGCAGGTGCACAGTCATCAGACGGTGGCGATTTTGCCATTGATGACACTGGTGGGTATCGGTGGGGTGGCAGCGGTGTTGCCGTTGATGTTGGTGTTTGACGCAGGGCGGATTATGCCGACTTCGATGAGTGATGTGGGCTGGATTTTGGTGTATGGCATTGTCATGCAGTGTATGGCGTGGGGTGTGATTGCTTATAGCATTCCCAAGCTAAGCCTTGCTTTGACGGGGCTGTTACTGCTGTCTGAGCCAGTGGCGGCATTGGTGCTCGATTATTTTTGGCTCGATAAAGCCATCAGTGGTATGCAGTGGTTGGGGGCGTTTTTGACGATGCTTGCGATTTATCTGGGTTCGGCTAAGTCCAAAAAGACGGCATGAATCACCCAAAATCCTATTGATCATCCCCATAGGTTTCATGTGAAACTTATGGGGATTTTTGATGGCAAGACTTGCCACACCATCATTTCCCTGAGACCAGCTCCACAGGCAGCACCAAGCCTTCACCGAATTTATCCGCGATCACATAGTCATGCGTCTCGGTAATAACATCAGGGGCGACTTGCACGACGAGCGCGGGATTTGCGCCATCGCGAAAGCTGTGCGCGATGTATTTACCGCCCAATTGATCCAAAAGTTTGCCCAGTACTTCAGGGCTTGCCATGGATAAAGTCATCGACAGCTGGGCTTGCTCTGGACTGATACCAAAGCTTTTGGCGTAGTTGCTGACAGGTACAGAATCTTTGGCAAACGGATAAGCAAAGGCAGCAGGGTCAATTTTTTTCACCGATTTGACATCGATTTGTGACCAGTCGATTTGTGTCTTGCCATCAGCGGTGATGATGGGCTTGGCGGTCTCGATTTCAGGATAATCGCTCGTATCGATTTGCTTTAAAAGTTCATCAAACTGATGCGGATCAGCTTGCTCGGTGCTCGCAGCTTGAGCAGCAGGGTCTTGTTCCGCTGTTTTGCCTTGGGCTTCGCGCTCGATTTTGGCGAAGTTTTCTTTGGCAGAATTATCCGCACAGCCTGCGATAACAAGGCTTGCTGCCAATGCTGTCATCATCAAAAATCGCGTTTTCATCACATTACTCATCATCTAAGAAAATCTTGGTGCTAGATTTTACCGAATTCATCACAAATTGGCTATTAAAAGTTGCAACATTATTGTCGCTTGTGAGCATTTGCCGTGTGAATCGGTGATAATCCTGCATATCTTGATTGGCGACGATCAGCACAAAATCATAATCCCCCGAGATCTCATAACAGCTCATCACCTGCGGATGTGCCGCCATCACGCGCTCGAAGCGGTGCTGCATCGGCGTGTTTGAATTAACCATCTTAATCAGCACAAGCACGGTCAAAGGTCGCTGCACCTTGATGGGATTGACGATGACGACGGTGCGCTCGATGACTTTGGCGTCATTAAGCTGGCTGATGCGGCGCTGTGTGGTCGCGGTGGAAGTGCCGACTTTTTCGGCGATGACTTTGAGCGGTAAAGTGGCATCGTCTTGCAAGAGATTTAAAATTTTGCGGTCAATATGGTCAAGTGCGTGCATGGTATGAATTTGGTTGGCAAATATGGTTTGATTGATAAATTTATCCAAAAATATGAGAAATTTTATCAAAAATCATAAAAATATGCAAAATAAACCCAAAAATCACGCAAATCACGCATTATTTATTCACAAGAATTTTTTACAATAAGCGCATTCAATCACTCATCATAAGAAATAACCATGACCAGCATCGTTAGCAAATACACCACGCGTTATGCCCAAAGTTTCAGCCGTTTTAGCAGCACAAGCCAAGCCAACAGCATGGCATTCGGCGTGTTTTTGGCGGTATTATCCAATGTCCTATTTGGCGTGCTGTATGCGTATGGCAAATGGATGGCACCACTGTCAGGGACGCAGGTGTTTTTGTGGCGGATGGTAATGATGTGGGGGTGCTTGGCGTTGTTTTTGGCGATGACGGGCAAGATGGCAGAGTTTCGTGCTGAGATTGGCGCCATCAAGGGCGTCAAGTCATGGCTGTATCTGCTTGTGCCGACTCCAATTCTTGCCAGTCAGCTGTGGTTGTTTATGTGGGCGCCGGTCAATGGGCAGAGCATTCAGGTGTCGATGGGTTATTTTTTGTTTCCATTGGCGATGGTGCTTGCTGGGTTTTTGGTGTTTCGTGAACGCCTAAGCCGACTACAGTCACTGGCGGTGGCATTAGCAGCGGCAGGCGTGGCGTTTGAGATTTATCGCACCAGCGGGGTGAGTTTTGCGACTTTGTGGGTGTGTGGCACTTATCCGATTTATTATGTGATGCGTCGCAAGCAGGGTATTCGTGCTTTGACAGGCCTGTTTTTTGATTTGTCCATCATTGCGCCGATTTGTCTGATTTGGATCATCAGCACTGATGCCATCGATGTGGCGTCAAATGGCGTGCTACTTGCCAAGGCGGTGGGGCTTGGGGCAATCAGCGTGCTTGCGATGGCGACCAATCTACAAGCAGGGCGACTGCTGCCTGTGAGCCTGTTTGGGATGCTCAGCTACCTTGAGCCTGTGCTCTTGTTTTTCTTGTCCATCACGGTGCTGGGTGCGGTGTTTAGCCCATCGATGTTGATTAGCTATGGCTTGATTTGGCTTGCGGTGATGTGTCTGATGGCACAAGGGTGGCTTGCCAATCGCAAAAAAGCTTAAACATCCAAAAAGCCGATTGGTTTGACAATCGGCTTTTTGCTATCAGTGGTTATTATAGCTTACTCATCGATACTTATTCGTCAATTTCGTCATCGATATATTGACTGATCTCGACCAAATTACCATCAGGGTCACGGCAATACACCGAGTGAATCTTGCCCACCGCACCAGTGCGTGGCACGATACCATTTTCTAGAATCTCAATATCATGCGACTGCAACATCGCCATCACTTGAGCCAGTGGCGTGTCGGTCAATAGGCAAATATCAATCGTGCCTGTGTTGGCGTGCTGGGCATTAGGCAGGATTTCGTTGCCTTTTTGGTGTAGGTTGAATTTCTGTTGCCCAAAGCACAATGCCTTGCGATTGTCGCCAAAGGTAGTTAGCGTCATACCAAGCACTTGGGTATAAAACGCAATCGTACGCTCCATATCAGCCACAGTCAGTACGATATGGTCAATGGCGGTGATGTTCATTCTGATTCATCCCTGTCCATGAATTTATAGTTTGTCAGTAGCCTTGGTTTTTAAAGCCACGCTGTTTATCACGAGCAAAATCACGATCTTTGAGCGTCGCTCGTTTGTCGTGTAGCTTTTTACCCTTAGCTAGGGCGATTTCACATTTGACACGGCTATTTTTCCAATAACATGACAATGCCACCACCGCATAGCCTTTTTGGTTAACCATACCAAACAGCTTATCAATCTCACGGCGATTGAGCAGCAGTTTACGCGTGCGAATATTGTCAGGATGCACATGCGTTGAGCTGGTCAATAGTGGCTGGATGTGCGCCCCGAACAAAAACGCTTCGCCATTTTTAAAAATCACATAACTTTCGGTAATGCTCATTTTGCCGGCACGAATGGATTTGACTTCCCAGCCTTCAAGCACAAGACCTGCTTCAAACGTTTCTTCGATAAAAAACTCATGCCGTGCCTTTTTGTTGGCACAGATTTGATTGCTTGGTTTTTTTGCCATGTGTTATCCTAATACTTTTAAATTTGCTGATTGATGGCATTATAACAAAATTTTTGGCAAATGGGCGAGATTTGCCAAATTCCAATTTGACCAAACCCATGCTTGCATCGATGGGTAAAATTTTGCTAATATGCCATCAACAGTTATCATTCATCATAGTCATCAAGGAAATCCCATGCTAAACAGCAAACCTACCCTGCAAACCCTGCTAGATCACCGCTCAATCCGCAAATACACAGGCGAGCCGATCTCTGATGAGATGCTAACGGCAGTGCTAGAAGCAGGCCGCGCGGTCTCGACTTCCAGTTTTCTACAAGCCACAAGCATCATCCGTGTCGTCGATCCTGCCAAGCGTACCGCGCTGCGTCAGATTTCGTGCGACATGAGCGAAGATCAGTACAATCAAGCGCTGGCAGATGGTAAGCGTTTGGGCCATGCTTATGTTGAAGATTGCGCAGAATATTTGGTGTTTTGTATGGATGCGTATCGCCACAATCAGCTTGCCGATGTGCAGACGGATTGGACAGAAGTGGCGGTGATTGGCGCGATTGATGCGGCACTCATGGCACAAAATGTGCTGGCTGCTGCAGAAAGTTTGGGCTTAGGCGGTGTGTTTATTGGCAGTCTTCGTAATGACATTCGCCGTGCAGGCGAGATTTTGGGTACGCCAAAGCATGTCGTGCCGCTGTTTGGCTTGTGCTTAGGCCATCCTGATATGTCATCAAAAATCAACCAATCTCAACGCCCACGCCTACCGCTGGATGTTTTGGTATCGACCGACACTTATCAAGTGGCAAGCGATGAGACCTTAGCGGCTTATAATGAGGTGGTCAAGGGCTACTATAATGGCCGTGGCATCGAGATGGATTGGAAAGACCAAATCGCCAGCACTTTTGGCGGAGATGTGCGTCCGTTTATGCTTGAGCATCTACAAGAGCAAGGTTTTTGCAAACGCTAAGCGTATTGGCTTATCAATCATCATGACAGCTGAGTGCTTTGGCTGATTTACCAAGCTAATCAAAATGCACAAAAAAGCAGAATGGCACAGTGATCGCCGTTCTGCTTTTTTGTGATAGAAATTGTACCAAATTCACCAGCAAATATTCTCATCATATCCAAAATTTGTTACCATAGACATTTTATTGATAATCATAAGGCGGCCATTATGAGCCAAACGCCAAGACGCGTGCTGTACCCAGGGACATTTGACCCAATCACCAACGGGCATATTGACTTGGTCAATCGTGCGCTCAAACTGTTTGATGAAGTGGTGATTGCAGTGGCTTTTGCCCATCACAAAAAACCCTTGTTCGATTTTGATGAACGGGTGGCGATGGTCAAAGCATCTTTTGACAACCCAAAGGTTTCAGTGGTGCCATTCGAAGGCTTGTTGGTTGAGTTCGCGCGTGAACAAAAAGCGAGCGCGGTGCTTCGTGGGCTGCGAGCGGTGAGTGATTTTGAATACGAATTTGGCTTGGCAAGCATGAACCGCAGCTTAGATGAGCAGTTTGAAGCGGTATTTTTGACACCGTCGCAGGAATATTCATTTGTATCATCGACACTGGTGCGTGAAGTGGCAAAGCTTGGCGGCGATGTCAGTAAATTTGTCCCGCCTGTCGTGCTTGATGGCTTTGCCAATAAATTTGCCAATAAGGGGTAATTATGGCACTAAAAATCACCGAAGAATGTATCAACTGCGATGTCTGCGAACCTGTCTGCCCCAATGATGCCATCTATGCAGGCGAGGATATCTATGTGATCAATCCAGCACTGTGTACAGAATGTGTCGGGCATCATGACACACCGCAGTGTGTGGATATTTGCCCTGTCGATTGCATCCCAAAAGATCCTGAGCATCCAGAGACACAAGATGAGCTGATGGCAAAGTACCAAAAACTCACCGCAAACGCTTAATCTGTGCTATAATCAACACTTGGCAGACCAGACAATCGCTGTCCGACCACTCAATTTAATTGGCATGACAAGTTACCATGACCATGCAAAAGCAGTTAAATTCAGTGGTCGGAGGGAGGAAAGTCCGGGCTACACAGGGCAGCGTGCTAGCTAACGGCTAGGGGGCGAAAGCCTACGACCAGTGCAACAGAGAACAGACCGCCAACGCCAATCGGCACGGTAAGGGTGAAACGGTGGGGTAAGAGCCCACCGCATGACTGGCAACAGCTCATGGCAAGGTAAACTCCACGCGTAGCAAGACCAAATAGGTGTCCAATCGGTTGCCCGCCGAGGATACGGGTAGGTTGCTCGAGCGTGTCAGCGATGGCACGCCTAGATGAATGATTGTCCACGACAGAACCCGGCTTATCGGTTTGCCAATTTATTTATAGTAGTTTATAGTGGCGATTACTGGGAAAATATAGCCCAAATCGTCGCTAAACTGTGATGGCTATCCTTAACATCACAAAAATTTTGCAAAATCACAAATTTTTGTCAAATTATTGTTGACAAGGGTAAACTTTGTGCTATAATTTGCGTCCTGTAACGGCGATGTAGCTCAGCTGGTTAGAGCGCACGACTCATAATCGTGAGGTCAAGAGTTCAAGTCTCTTCATCGCCACCAACTATTAAAAAAATTTGAAAAAGTGCTTGACACCGAAATCAAATACTGTATAATAGTTGGTCTGAATCGCTGATAACTACAGCGAAACGAATTGAAAAAAATTCAAACAAAAAAAGCTTGACATAAAAAACCAATCGGTTATAATAGAGAGCTCAAGTCATCCACTAGACGATAGTATGACTAAAACTATTTAAAATCAAAACTAAAGAACAACTTGTGTGGATTTTTGCGAATACAAGATAATCTTAAAAAAATTATCATTTATATTCAGCAAGAATACTCAAAGTTAATTCATTTACACGATGAGCAAATATTGCTAGTAATAATAAATGAGCCAACATTAAAGTCCAATCAAACAATCTTTGTTTTATTGGCAACTCAAGATTAAACTGAAGAGTTTGATCATGGCTCAGATTGAACGCTGGCGGCAGGCTTAACACATGCAAGTCGAACGAGGTTAGGGAGCTTGCTCCTGATACCTAGTGGCGAACGGGTGAGTAATGCTTAGGAATCTGCCTAGTAGTGGGGGATAACTTGGGGAAACTCAAGCTAATACCGCATACGACCTACGGGTGAAAGGGGGCGCAAGCTCTCGCTATTAGATGAGCCTAAGTCGGATTAGCTAGTTGGTGGGGTAAAGGCCTACCAAGGCGACGATCTGTAGCTGGTCTGAGAGGATGATCAGCCACACTGGGACTGAGACACGGCCCAGACTCCTACGGGAGGCAGCAGTGGGGAATATTGGACAATGGGCGAAAGCCTGATCCAGCCATGCCGCGTGTGTGAAGAAGGCCTTTTGGTTGTAAAGCACTTTAAGTAGGGAGGAAAAGCTAATGGTTAATACCCATTAGCCCTGACGTTACCTACAGAATAAGCACCGGCTAACTCTGTGCCAGCAGCCGCGGTAATACAGAGGGTGCAAGCGTTAATCGGAATTACTGGGCGTAAAGCGCGCGTAGGTGGTTGCTTAAGTCAGATGTGAAAGCCCCGGGCTTAACCTGGGAACTGCATCTGATACTGGGTGACTAGAGTAGGTGAGAGGGGAGTAGAATTCCAGGTGTAGCGGTGAAATGCGTAGAGATCTGGAGGAATACCGATGGCGAAGGCAGCTCCCTGGCATCATACTGACACTGAGGTGCGAAAGCGTGGGTAGCAAACAGGATTAGATACCCTGGTAGTCCACGCCGTAAACGATGTCTACCAGTCGTTGGGTCTCTTGAAGACTTAGTGACGCAGTTAACGCAATAAGTAGACCGCCTGGGGAGTACGGCCGCAAGGTTAAAACTCAAATGAATTGACGGGGGCCCGCACAAGCGGTGGAGCATGTGGTTTAATTCGATGCAACGCGAAGAACCTTACCTGGTCTTGACATACAGAGAATTCGCTAGAGATAGCTTAGTGCCTTCGGGAACTCTGATACAGGTGCTGCATGGCTGTCGTCAGCTCGTGTCGTGAGATGTTGGGTTAAGTCCCGCAACGAGCGCAACCCTTTTCCTTAGTTACCAGCACTTCGGGTGGGAACTCTAAGGATACTGCCAGTGACAAACTGGAGGAAGGCGGGGACGACGTCAAGTCATCATGGCCCTTACGACCAGGGCTACACACGTGCTACAATGGTTGGTACAAAGGGTTGCTACACAGCGATGTGATGCTAATCTCAAAAAGCCAATCGTAGTCCGGATTGGAGTCTGCAACTCGACTCCATGAAGTCGGAATCGCTAGTAATCGCAGATCAGAATGCTGCGGTGAATACGTTCCCGGGCCTTGTACACACCGCCCGTCACACCATGGGAGTTGATCTCACCAGAAGTGGTTAGCCTAACGCAAGAGGGCGATCACCACGGTGGGGTCGATGACTGGGGTGAAGTCGTAACAAGGTAGCCGTAGGGGAACCTGCGGCTGGATCACCTCCTTAATGAAGATATCTGATTGGCAAGAATCCACAACAAGTTGTTCTTTGGTAAGATGTTTAAAACGGGTCTATAGCTCAGTTGGTTAGAGCACCGTGTTGATAACGCGGGGGTCATAAGTTCAAGTCTTATTAGACCCACCATTAAATTGGGGCCATAGCTCAGTTGGTAGAGCGCCTGCCTTGCACGCAGGAGGTCAGGAGTTCGACTCTCCTTGGCTCCACCATTTAAACATCAAAGCATACATAAGCAATTTAATAAGAGATTTCTTATTTATGCTTTTACTTTATAAACTGACGAAGTTTATAACACTATTTAACAACATGATTATGAGTCTGGGTTAATAAATTATCCAACGTAATTTATTAACCATGGTGATTGTACCCCAAAATACAATCACCTAAAGTAAAGAGAACTGAATCAAGCGTAAACATAGGTGAAGATCGTTACACATTACCCTTATAACACCAAGACTACTTGGGGTTGTATGGTCAAGTAATGAAGTGCACATGGTGGATGCCTTGGCAGTCAGAGGCGATGAAAGACGTGATAGCCTGCGATAAGCGTCGGTGAGGTGGCAATATCCTGTGACCCGGCGATTTCTGAATGGGGAAACCCACCTAAGATAACTTAGGTATCATAATTTATTTTATGAGGCAAACCGGGAGAAGTGAAACATCTCAGTACCCCGAGGAAAAGACATCAATTGAGATTCCCCAAGTAGCGGCGAGCGAACGGGGAGGAGCCGATCGAATTTACAGTAGCAAAATGGCGTGGGAAAGCCAACCATAGTAGGTGATAGTCCTGTATGCGAAACTGTTTATGAGACATATTAAGTAGGGCGGAACACGAGAAATTCTGTCTGAAGATGGGGGGACCATCCTCCAAGGCTAAATACTCCTGACTGACCGATAGTGAACCAGTACCGTGAGGGAAAGGCGAAAAGAACCCCTGTTAGGGGAGTGAAATAGAACCTGAAACCGTGTGCATACAAGCAGTCGGAGCGGACTTGTTCCGTGACGGCGTACCTTTTGTATAATGGGTCAGCGACTTATATTCTGTAGCAAGGTTAACCGTATAGGGGAGCCGTAGGGAAACCGAGTCTTAATAGGGCGACTTCAGTTGCAGGGTATAGACCCGAAACCGAGTGATCTATCCATGAGCAGGTTGAAAGTGTCGTAACAGACACCGGAGGACCGAACCCACTCCCGTTGAAAAGGTAGGGGATGACTTGTGGATAGGGGTGAAAGGCTAATCAAACTCGGTGATAGCTGGTTCTCCCCGAAAGCTATTTAGGTAGCGCCTCGGACGAACACCATGGGGGGTAGAGCACTGTTTCGGCTAGGGGGTCATCCCGACTTACCAAACCGATGCAAACTCCGAATACCCATGAGTGATATCCGGGAGACAGACGGCGGGTGCTAACGTCCGTCGTCAAGAGGGAAACAACCCAGACCGCCAGCTAAGGCCCCAAATTCCTAGTTAAGTGGGAAACGATGTGGGAAGGCACAGACAGCTAGGAGGTTGGCTTAGAAGCAGCCACCCTTTAAAGAAAGCGTAATAGCTCACTAGTCGAGTCGGCCTGCGCGGAAGATGTAACGGGGCTCAAACTAGGAGCCGAAGCTGCGGATTTAATTGTTTCAATTAAGTGGTAGGGGAGCGTTGTGTAAGCCTGTGAAGGTGTATCGTAAGGTATGCTGGAGGTATCACAAGAGCGAATGCTGACGTGAGTAACGACAAAACGGGTGAAAAGCCCGTTCGCCGGAAGACCAAGGGTTCCAGTCCAACGTTAATCGGGGCTGGGTGAGTCGACCCCTAAGGCGAGGCCGAAAGGCGTAGTCGATGGGAAATCGGTTAATATTCCGATACTTGTTTATGATGCGATGGAGGGACGGAGAAGGTTATGCCAGCCTGGCGATGGTTGTCCAGGTGGAAGGATGTAGGTAGGCTTAGTAGGCAAATCCGCTAGGCTATTACTGAGATCTGATAGCAAGCCAGTTTACTGGCGAAGTGGCAAATACCATGCTTCCAGGAAAAGCTTCTAAGCGATAGTCATAAACAAATCGTACCCGAAACCGACACAGGTGGTCAGGTAGAGAATACCAAGGCGCTTGAGAGAACTCTGCTGAAGGAACTAGGCAAAATGGTACCGTAACTTCGGGAGAAGGTACGCTGCCGGTGGTGAAACCCTCGCGGTGTAAGCTACTGGCAGTCGCAGATACCAGGCTGCTGCAACTGTTTATTAAAAACACAGCACTCTGCAAACACGAAAGTGGACGTATAGGGTGTGATGCCTGCCCGGTGCTGGAAGGTTAATTGATGTGGTTAGCGCAAGCGAAGCTATTGATCGAAGCCCCAGTAAACGGCGGCCGTAACTATAACGGTCCTAAGGTAGCGAAATTCCTTGTCGGGTAAGTTCCGACCTGCACGAATGGCATAATGATGGCAGCGCTGTCTCCAGCAGAGACTCAGTGAAATCGAAATCGCAGTGAAGATGCTGTGTACCCGCGGCTAGACGGAAAGACCCCGTGAACCTTTACTACAGCTTTACATTGAACTTTGACCTAACTTGTGTAGGATAGGTGGGAGGCTTTGAAGTAGGGACGCCAGTTCCTATGGAGCCATCCTTGAAATACCACCCTGGTTATGTTGGGGTTCTAACTTAGATATAACAGTATCAAGGACAATGTATGGTGGGTAGTTTGACTGGGGCGGTCTCCTCCTAAAGAGTAACGGAGGAGTACGAAGGTGCGCTCAGAACGGTCGGAAATCGTTCAAAGAGTATAAAGGCAAAAGCGCGCTTAACTGCGAGACCCACAAGTCGAGCAGGTACGAAAGTAGGTCTTAGTGATCCGGTGGTTCTGTATGGAAGGGCCATCGCTCAACGGATAAAAGGTACTCTGGGGATAACAGGCTGATACCGCCCAAGAGTTCATATCGACGGCGGTGTTTGGCACCTCGATGTCGGCTCATCTCATCCTGGGGCTGAAGCAGGTCCCAAGGGTATGGCTGTTCGCCATTTAAAGAGGTACGCGAGCTGGGTTTAGAACGTCGTGAGACAGTTCGGTCCCTATCTACCGTGGGCGTTGGAAATTTGAGAGGATCTGCTCCTAGTACGAGAGGACCAGAGTGGACGAACCTCTGGTGTTCCGGTTGTCACGCCAGTGGCATTGCCGGGTAGCTACGTTCGGATGGGATAACCGCTGAAAGCATCTAAGCGGGAAGCCCACCTCAAGATGAGATTTCCCTAAAGAGCCGTTGTAGACTACGACGTTGATAGGTTGGGTGTGGAAGCATGGTGACATGTGTAGCTAACCAATACTAATTGCTCGTTTGGCTTGACCATACAACACCCAAGTGGTTTAATACTACTGATTGTGTTGATGGTAAGTGTAAAGATTTTACCTATAAGCTTGAATCAATCTTGATAACGCTAATGCAAAAAAGCAAAAGCAACGATAAAATAACAGACTCATAAGCAGCGTTGTTAATCCTTTTACGCTGACGACAATAGCAAGATGGAACCACCTGATCCCTTCCCGAACTCAGAAGTGAAACGTCTTAGCGCCGATGGTAGTGTGGTTCGCCCATGTGAGAGTAGGTCATCGTCAGCACCTTATTTTAAGCCCCCGCCATGATTGGTGGGGGTTTTGGTTTGTATACTGATCGACCATTAAGAATTGGGTTTTGTTGTGGTTTTGTCTTGACGGCTAGTATAGGGCAAATGACTGTGATAAAATAAACCAAATTTTTCTGACCTGTGTTTATGTCAATACAATTACCACCTTACCGACCAATTAAGAAGCGTAGCGGCATCAAAGTAATGCTTGCTGCACTGCATGCGCTTTTAATGCGTGAGCTGCAGACGCGCTTTGGTGGATTTCGTCTGGGATATCTATGGGCGCCATTGGAAGTATTTTTCCAAGTGGCGATCATGTTGGTGATTTTTGGTGCTGTCATGCGGCGCGTACTACCTGGTATGGAATATTCTTTATTCTTGGTGGCGGGCATTATTCCATTTTTTATGATGCAAAATATCGCAACGCGTTCATTGGGTGCGGTGGAAGCCAATCAGGGCTTGCTGATGTATCGATCAGTGAGACATATTGATGTTATTATTGCGCGTGCTTTTTTGGAATTGGTTATTTATTTTTTCACCTTTGTTTTATTATTGATTGGATTAACCTTTTTTGGGATTGGCTTTAGCTTAGAGCATCTGCATGTTGTGCTTATCGGTTGGGTGGGGATGTTTCTATTTAGCCTAGGTTTGGCACTGGTTTTGATGATCGTTGGCTATTATGGTGGTGAGATTCGCAAAGTTATCAGTGTTTTGTTCACGATTTTATATTTTACTTCAGGGGTGATGTATTCGGTACATATGATTCCTGAGCCATATTTAAGCTATCTGATGTATAACCCATTCATTCACAATCTTGAAATGATGCGTCATGCACTTGCGCCGTCTTATCCGATTCATCATGTGAGCATGGGTTATTTTTGGGGATGGGTTGTGTGTGTGATGTTTGTTGGCTTGGCATTGTACAAGGCGTGCGAGCGTGATTTGATCCGCAGTAAGTGATGATAAGATGATTCATGTTAAAAATATCACCAAGTCTTTTATGACGCCGCATGGCAGACATTATTTGTTTAAGGATTTGGATTTTATTATTGAAGACAAACAAAGTGTCGGTCTGCTTGGGCGCAACGGTGCGGGCAAATCTACTTTGCTGCGCATCATCTGTGGCTTAGATGAACCTGACAGTGGTGAAGTTATTACTAATTCCACCATCTCATGGCCTGTGGGTGTGGCAGGTGGCTTTCAGGGTAGCTTGACAGGTCGTCAAAATGTCCGCTTTGTTTGCCGACTGTATTCCAGCGGTGATTATATCGAAGAAAAAATTCGCTTTGTCGAAGAGTTTGCCGACATTGGCAAATATTTTGATATGCCAGTCAAAAGCTATTCATCGGGGATGCGCGCGCGCTTAACCTTCGGTTTGTCATTGGCATTTGACTTTGATTATTATATGCTGGATGAAGCAGGTGCGGTGGGCGATGCGGCGTTTCGTAAGCGCAGTGAAGAGATCTTACAAGCGCGCCGCGAACAAGCGGGTTTTTTGGTGGTGTCACATAACTTGGGTGATATCGAGCGTAACTGCGACATTGGCGTGGTGCTGATGAACCAGACGGCGCAAGTTTTTTATAATGTAAAAGAAGCAATTGAGGTATATAACGAGCATGTCCATCAAGCTAAGAAATAAACGCATCAATCAGCTGCTTTTTGTGGTGCTGGTCATCGTGCCTTGGATTGCTGTCATCGCCTATATGATGACTGTGGCACAGCCACGGTATGTCAGTGAATCGAATGTCGTCATTAAGCAGGTCAGTGAGCAGGGCGTTTCAGCAACTGGTCTGTCGGCACTGCTTGGCGTGAATAATACCAATCGTGATGATGCGGTGTATTTGACCGAGTATATTTTGTCGAATGACTTGATCGCTAAGCTTGATGAACGCTTTGATTTTCGCCATAGTTACCGCTTGTCAGGCTCTGATTTTATCAATGAAATCCCTGAAGATGCCACACAAGAAGAGCTGAATAATTATTTTAAAAAGCGTGTCTCGATCAGTCTTGATGAAACCAGCTCGATTTTGACTTTATCAACCCAAGGCTTCACTCCTGATTTTGCTTTAGAATTGAACCAAGCGATCTTGAGTGAATCTGAGAAATTTGTCAATGATATCTCAAAACAAGTGGCGGCAGAGCAGCTTGCGTTTGTGACGACACAAGTTGGCGAAGCGGAAAATAAGCTGAATCTTGCCAAGCAAAAACTGCTCGATTACCAAAACAGCAATGAGATCATCGACCCGAAAGCCAATGTCGAGATGGTTAATTCAGTGATTGCAGGTCTGCAAGGTCAATTAAGTAGCCTGCGCACCGAAGAGCGTCAATTGTTGAGCTATTTGAACCCTGAAGCGCCGCAAGTGGTGAGTTTGCGCAGCCAAATCGCATCGGTTGAAAAACAAATTCAAGACGAACAAGCCAAATTGACATCACCAAAAGATGCCAGGCTGAATGCCAAAACTGCAGAGTTTGAAGCAATCAAAGCGGAAGTGGAATTTGCCAATGAGCTGTATAAACTGGCTTTGACTTCATTAGAAAGCTCGCGCATCGAAGCGATTCGTAAGATGAAAAATTTGATCGTCATTTCATCGCCGCACAAGGCTGAAGAAGCCAAATATCCGCGTGTAGGCTATGTGATCGGCACTTCATTGGCGCTGTTGTTGATTTTGTACGGTTTTGTGGTGCTGATTTTGGCAATTATCCGCGATCATGGCAAATAAGCCGACGAATTTTGAATTAGATTTGGAAATTTTCTTATGATGCTAAAAAAACATTCATTAGTAGCGCTTGTAGCAATGGTGATGAGCGCGCAAGCGATGGCAGCGGATGATGGGGTTGGTCGCCTAGCAGGGGTGGTGAGTGCTAATCAAGTGCCTGCTGAAGCGACAGCAGCTGAAGCGGTTGCCGCCGCAAGCCTTGGCAGCAATGCCATTATCAATAACGAGCGCACTTTTCAAGATGTTGGCACCCCTGTACGTACCACGCCAAAGATCTTCGGTGAGCAGCTGTTCCGTGGCGCATTTTCGACCACTTCAGGCTCAACTTTCAATGACAGCTATGTCATCAACCCTGGTGATAATGTGCAGGTGCGTATGTGGGGTGCTTATCAGTACGCTGCGACGATGACGGTTGATCCACAGGGCAATATTTTCTTGCCAAATGTCGGACCGGTACGCGTGGCAGGCATTCAAAATGGTCGCCTGCAGTCGGTGGTACAAAGTGCGATTGCGCGCATTTATCGCTCGAATGTCGGCGTTTATGCATCGCTTGAGCAGGCGCAACCTGTTAAAGTTTTTGTCACAGGATTTGTCAATCAACCCGGTTATTATGGTGGCTTAGCAGCAGATTCGGTGCTTAGCTATTTGGATCGCGCAGGCGGTGTCGATCCTGAGCGCGGCAGTTATATTGATATTCAAATTCGCCGTAATGGACAAGTGGTGCAGCAGGTGAATTTGTATGACTTCTTGATCTCGGGTCGCCTGCAGCCGTTTGCGTTTCGTGATGGTGATGTGATTACCGTTGCGCCGCAAAAGCAAACCTTTAGCATCTCAGGTCGTGTGCAGAATGAATATGCTTTCGAATTTGGCGTTCCAAATCTGACCATCGCTGATGTATTGTCAATTGCCAATCCATTGGCGGACGCTACCAATGTCAGCATCACGCGCGCCGCTGGCCGTGCGCAGACGGCAGAATATTATGCCTTATCAGAAGCAAGCCAAGTGCCTGTCAATAATGGTGATGTGCTTGTGGTGACTTCAGATCGCTATGCAGGCACAATCGCGGTGCAGGTGACGGGTGCGCATAAGGGCAATGGCGCGGTGATTTTGCCACATGGTGCGCGTCTAAAAGATGTCATCGCGCAGCTTGAACCATCTAGCCTTGCTAATTTACAAAACCTATCAATTTATCGTAAATCAGTCGCTGAACAACAAAAACAATCGATCAATCAAGCCTTGGATCGTCTAGAAGAAATGACACTTGCTACGCAATCAATCACGCGTGAAGAAGCGCAATTGCGCGCTGAAGATGCTAAGCTTGTTGAGCAGTTTATCGCCAAAGCGCGCCGTGTCGAGCCAAAAGGTCGCATTGTGGTTGTGCCAAATTCATGGCAGGATGTGATTTTACAACAAGGCGACATCATTGAGATTCCTGAGCAGACTTCGGTCATCACTGTTAATGGTCAGGTGCGCGCACAAGGGGCGCTGACCTTTGATCCGAATTTGACCGTTGCGGATTATATCGCTAAATCAGGCGGTATGGATGCTAATGCCGATCCTGAAAACATCCTAGTGATGCAGCAAAATGGCGAGACCAAAGTGGTCAATGCCGCCTATCGTGTACAGCAGGGCGATGAGATCATGGTCTTGCCAAAAGTGAAAACGCGTCGTGTTGAGATCGCACGCGGTATTTCACAAATCTTTTATCAAATCGCTGTGGCAGCTGGCGTGATTGCGGCGTTGTAATGACCATTGCGCCTTTGCCAAGTAAGTTTTTGCTTGCAACTGTGGGCATTGCCAAAAATAATCAGCTTTTGGCAACTGCCCTTGGTGTGCCTGTATGTCCTGTATTGTCAGTGAAAAAATCCTTATCATTTGGCAAGCAATCTGGACAATCGCAGCCATCTCTTAATCATGCTATTGCAGGTACGCAAGCAGTTTTGGCATGGGGGCAAAAACCTTCTGCAAAACAAGCACAAAAACTTGCCAATCAGCGAAATTTGCCACTATGGACAGCCGAAGATGGTTTTTTGCGCTCATTAGATAGCGGCATCAAAAGCCGTTATGGGGCAAGCTTTGTACTTGACGATGTGGGTATTTATTTTGATTTGCGCGCGCCATCACGCTTAGAGTGGTTGCTGGCAAATCGCGCGGCTGATTTTGATGATGATAAGCAGCAGCGCGCCAAGTATCTGATCCATAAAATCATCGCGCATAAGCTTTCTAAATACAATCCAAGCCTTACACTTGCGACCAATTTACCTACCGATTTGTATCTGGTGATTGATCAAGTGGCGGGCGATGCATCCATCGCGGGTGCTGGTGCAAGCGATGAAAATTTTTTTGCCATGCTGCTAAATGCGTGCCAATCGGCAATGGTAAACGGTGGGCAGGTGTGTATCAAGGCACATCCTGCGTCCAATTTTGGCTTTTTAGTCAATAGCACGGGCAAATTGCACGCCCAAGCCGTCAATTATCTTAGCAGTCATGGCATCAGCCAAGATGCCATTGATCGCATTCTAATTATCAAACAAGCCGTCAATCCCATTGCATTACTTGAAAATGCCAAAGCCATTTATACGGTCAGCTCGCATCTAGGCTTTGAAGCATTAATGCTGGGCAAATCAGTGGCAAGCTTTGGCATGAGTTGGTATGCAGGTCTAGGGCTAACTGATGATACCTATTTGCAAGACAATCCTGCCATGCGCGATCTGTACCAACAGGTCAAGGCGCGGCGAGCGGCATTAGGTCTAACCACCGTGACGCTTGAGCGGGCATTTTTTGCAGCGTATATTGATTATAGTTATTATGCCGACCCTGCGACAGCCAAGGCGTGCCAAATTGAAACGGTGATTGACTATTTGATTCGCAATCGTGATCAGCAAAGCTTTGTCGCAGGCGATGTTTTGGCATATGATTTTAGCCGCTGGAAAACAGGGTTTGTTAAAGGCTTTAGCCAGTTTCCACAAACTCAGCTTAAATTTAAATCCAAAACCAAAATGCGCTTGTTTTTCACCGATCAATACAATGCCAAGCGTGCCAAAAAAGATGATCAAAAAGCCTTAAGCGGCTTGCCTGTAGATACCAAATATCTCGTTTGGGGTTTGGCTGCCAAGCGCAAATTAGCAAACAAAATTCACACCTATCAAAATCAGTCAAATCCTGCCATCATCTGCATGGAAGATGGTTTTATCCGCTCAAATGGCTTGGGTGCAACCTTGCTTGAGCCACTGTCTGTGGTGATGGATGATGTTGGCATATATTATGATGCCACCGCGCCATCTCGGTTGGAGATGATTTTACAAAGCATTGATTTGACTGATGAGCAGGCTAAGCGAGCTGCCGTACTGCAGCAAACTTTACTTGCCAATCAAGTCAGTAAATACAATGTCGGTACGCACAATGATCAGCTTGGCGCGCAAATTGCTAAGCTGAAACAAGCCAATCCCAGTGCGACCATCCATCTGGTGGTTGGACAGGTCGAAGATGATGCATCGGTACAAAACTGCACCAGTATCATCAAGACCAATGCTGATCTGCTTAAGCGTGTGCGCGCCGATCACCCCAATGACATCATCATCTATAAGCCACATCCCGATATCGAAGCAGGGCTACGCTTGGGCAAGGTGGATGATCAGATGCTTAAGCTTGCTGATATCATCGCGCATGATACCGCCATGCCGCAGTGCTTGGCAGTGGTCAATGTGGTGCAGACCATCAGCTCATTGACAGGCTTTGAAGCACTGCTGCGCGGGGTGTCAGTGGTGTGCTATGGCTTGCCGTTTTATGCAGGTTTTGGCTTGACCACTGACATCATCGAGCCTGATAACATGCCCAAGCTTGCAGCCATCGCACGGCGACAACGCCAAACTCCGCTGAGTCTATCTGCGCTGATTCATGGTACGCTGATTGATTATCCTGTGTATCGCCTGCCGCACGGTCATGGGCTTGCTAGCGTCGAGCAGGTGATTGACTATCTGTATCAATCCACGCACGCTAAGCCCACACCGACACTCGCCAAGCGTATCTCGCGCTTTGCCAAGACCAAATTCATGCAATTGCGCAAATTTACGATTTGATACTAAACTTTGGCAAAACTTATGTTACAATAAGTGCTTACTTTGCACAAAATTTAGACAGTTTATATGTCTAACACGGTGCAATCGCCAGTATTTAGTCGCTATTTAGCCATTTTGCCACAGGGCTTGTCATGTCCGCATCCATGAAACGACTGCTTGACCACCAAAACATCTTGCTATTACAAGGCAAGATGGGGGCGTTTTTTTGTCGTTTTGCGACTTTTTTGATGGACGGCGGCAGACAGGTTCATAAGATTAACTTCAATGCTGGCGATGCGTTTTTCTACTGCCACAAGGATAAGATGTCCAACTTTCGTGGCCGCTTGGATGAATTTGACGCATTCATTACAAAGATTATCCAAGAACATCAGATCGATGCGGTGGTGTGCTTTAATGACTGCCGCCCATATCATATGATCGCCAAAGATGTCACCACGCGGCTTGGCGTCTCGTTTTTTGTCTTTGAAGAAGGCTATCTGCGCCCTGATTATATCACGCTTGAAGAAGGTGGTATCAATGGGTTTTCGCAGCTCAATCCTGCGATGATCGAAAGCTTTGATCAAGCCAATGACAAGCCCAAATACACCGCCAATCGCTTTTGGCGACTGTGTGTGGCAAGCATCGTCTATTATGCCATCGTCTTTTTGGGGCAGTGGCGTTATCCGCATTATGAGCATTATCGCGGCTTATCGATTTGGCAAGAAATGGTTGCGTGGCTGATTGCACCATTTAGAAAAATTGCACGATATTATCCTGATAAATGGCTACAAAAACGCCTAACGCGCACCGCAAGCGAGCAGTATTATCTGGTCAGCTTACAAGTGCATAACGATTCACAAATCACCCATCACAGTGATTATGATGATGTCACTGACTTTATTCGTGAAGTGATGGTGTCGTTTGCCAAGTTCGCGCCCAAAGACACGCAAATTTTATTTAAACACCATCCGCTTGATCGGGGACATCGCGATTATAAAGCACTGATTCACCAATGGGCGGATGAATTGGGTTTACAAGGGCGTGCGCATTATGGCTGTGATATGCATCTGCCAAGCTTGATTCGCCACAGCATCGGCATGATTACGGTCAATAGCACCACAGGCTTGCAGTCGATTTATCACCAAAAACCCACCAAAATCATGGGTCGCGCGCTGTATGACATTGAGCGTCTGACTGATCAGCAGTCATTGGATGAGTTTTGGGGCAATCCTGTTGCGCCTGATCATGAATTTTATCTAAAATTTCGTGAATATCTGATTGAACAAACACAGCTGAACGGCTCGTTTTATGGTACATCGCCATGGGCATTGCCGTATATCCATGCTCAAGATGTTGGCGTGCCACCAAAAAAATCCAGCAAACACGGACTGCACTAAGCGAGAGTTTGGCATTATTGTCGCCAAGCGCTCCCATTCATTTGCCAAATCAATCCTGCCAAGACGGTGGGATTTTCTTTATCCATCCTTTAAATTATATGGCGAAAGTCATACAAATCATGTAAAATAGATAGCTATTTTATCATTTTTTTTATACGCTGAGCGTTGATCGTATGAGCACCAAAAAACCAACTGACATTACCAAGATTCGTAACTTTTCGATCATTGCCCATATTGACCATGGCAAATCGACTCTGGCCGACCGTTTTATCCAAGTCTGTGGCGGTCTGTCTGACCGTGAAATGCAAGCGCAGGTGCTTGATTCGATGGACATTGAGCGTGAGCGCGGCATTACCATCAAGGCGCAGTCAGTGACTTTGCACTATGATCATCCTAATGGCGAGCGTTATCAGCTAAACTTCATCGACACCCCTGGTCATGTGGATTTCAGCTATGAAGTGTCGCGTTCATTGGCAGCGTGTGAAGGTGCGCTATTGGTCGTCGATGCAGCCCAAGGCGTAGAAGCACAATCAGTTGCCAACTGCTATACCGCGGTTGAGCAGGGCTTAGAAGTATTGCCTGTTTTAAACAAAATCGATCTGCCACAAGTTGAGCCTGAGCGCGTTATCGAAGAGATCGAAGACATCATCGGCATCGAAGCAGCGGACGCACCGCGCGTTTCGGCTAAGTCAGGTCTTGGTGTTGATGAGCTGCTACAAGTGCTGGTGGAGCGTATTCCTGCGCCTGTTGGTGATCGCGATGCACCGCTGCAGGCGCTGATCATTGATTCGTGGTTTGATAATTATTTGGGCGTCGTCTCATTGGTGCGCGTTCGTGAAGGCAGCGTACAAAAAGGCGATAAGATTTTTATCAAATCGACAGGAGAAAGTCACATCGTCACATTGATCGGTGTCTTTACCCCAAAATCGCTTGAGACGGATGTTTTGTACGCAGGCGAAGTGGGCTTTGTGATTGCAGGAATTAAGGACATTCAAGGTGCGCCAGTTGGTGATACCATCACGCACGCCAAGACGCCAGATGTTGATAACATCCCTGGATTTCAAAAAGTGACACCGCAGGTCTATGCAGGGATGTTCCCGATTGACTCAAGTGATTTTGAAAAATTCCGTGAAGCGCTACAAAAGCTACAAATCAACGATGCGGCGCTGTTTTTTGAGCCAGATACTTCTGAAGCGTTGGGCTTTGGTTTTCGCTGTGGTTTCCTTGGTATGCTGCACATGGAGATCATCCAAGAACGCCTTGAGCGCGAATATGACTTGGATCTGATCACCACCGCGCCATCGGTAATTTATGAAGTGGTCAAGAAAAATGGCGACATCGTCTATGTTGATAACCCATCAAAACTGCCTGATGTCGGCGTAATCGCAGAGTTCCGTGAGCCGATCGCTCGTTGTCATATCCTAGTACCCCAAGAATATCTGGGCAATGTCATCACGCTTGCCATTGAGCGTCGCGGTGTGCAGGTGGATATGAAGTTTATGGCACGCCAAGTGCAGGTGGTATTTGACATTCCGATGGGCGAAGTGGTGATGGATTTCTTTGATAAATTGAAGTCTGCCAGCCGTGGTTTTGCATCATTGGATTATAATTTTGAACGCTATGAAACCGATAAACTGGTGCGTGTCGATGTCTTGATTAATGGCGAAAAAGTCGATGCGCTGGCGATGATTTGCCACCAAGAGCACGCACGCCGTCGTGGTGGTCAGCTTGTTGAGAAGATGAAAGAGCTGATTCCACGCCAAATGTTTGATGTCGCTATCCAAGCTGCTATCGGTAGCCAAATCATCGCTCGTAGCACAGTCAAAGCAATGCGTAAAGATGTCCTTGCCAAGTGTTATGGCGGTGATGTCAGCCGTAAGAAAAAGCTGCTTGAAAAGCAAAAAGCAGGTAAAAAACGCATGAAACAAGTGGGTAGCGTTGAGATCCCACAAGAAGCTTTCTTGGCGGTGCTTAAAGTTGATAGCTGACGGTAAATCGTTACGCATTGCTTGCGTAGGCGGTCGCGTTTATACATTTGTTATACCATTGATTTTAACTGAAGATACAAGCAGTTGTTATAATATCCGCACGGCGTGCAACGCCCCGCTGATCGTGAGAATTTCAACTGTAGGAGAGTTTGGTGGATTTTGATATTAATCTTGTCATTGTGCCTGTGACATTGGTGTTTTTGCTCATTTGGTTGGTGGATAAATTTGCACTCAAGCAGCATCGTGCCGTCAAGCAATTTGATAAAGATAGCAAGGCATTGCAAGCACAAAGCAAAGACAGCCAAGCGGCATTGGCATCGGCGTTATCAGCGGCAGGAATAACTGCGACAGTGGAGAATTTTCGCCCTGATGACAGCACGCCTGATGCGGTCAAGCAAGCATATCAAACGCACCAAAACAACCTAGCCAAACAAGCCACTTTACAAGGCAATCCACCGAGTGAGAATTTCTTGGTGCGCTGGGCGTATGAGTTTTTGCCAGTGCTTGCGGTGATTGTCATCGTTCGCTCGTTCATCGTTGAGCCGTTTAATATCCCATCGTCATCGATGGTGCCGACGCTTTATACGGGTGATTTTATCTTGGTTGATAAGACCGCCTACGGTCTGCGTCTGCCGATTACCCATACTAAGATTGCCGATACGGGCAGCCCTGAGCATGGCGATGTCGCGGTATTTCGCTATCCAATGAAAGAAAATATCTATTTCATCAAGCGCGTGATTGGTTTACCAGGTGATACGGTGAGCTTTAATAATGGCATCATCAGCATCAATGCCAAAGCGATCGATACCCAAAAAGTCACTTATCAAATGCAGCCGCGTCTGATCGATCAGATGTATCCTGCGGCGATCAATGGCGAGTCGGTGAGCGATGATCAGCGCGCTGCTTTGGGTCGTGAAGAAGAAAGCCATGCGCGTTATCAACAAGAAACCTTAGGCAAGCACAGCTTTAATGCGCGCTATGTGGCGAATGTCAATGCGTCTGCCTATGCGCCATTTTTACTCGAAAACTCGCCAGAGCTGACGACTTCGGCAGGCGTGCAGTGGTCGATTACCGTACCTGAAGGGCAATATTTTGTGATGGGTGATAACCGCGATCGCAGTGAAGATGGGCGTTTTTGGGGCTTTGTTCCAGAAAAAAACCTGTCAGGCAAAGCGACTTATATCTGGATGCACAAAGAACCGGGTTTGAATCTGCCAAGCTTTAGCCGCAATGGCGCGATCGACTAAGGGGCGCAAGTGACCAAAAAAATCAGCAAATTGCCCAGTCAGCAGCCGCATTTTAGTGATTTTGAGCAAGGATTGCCCATTTTGTGCCAAAAATTGGGTCATCACTTTGCCAATCCTGCCTTGCCGCGCCAAGCCTTGACCCATCGCTCATACGACCCAAAAAACAGCTATGAGCGACTGGAGTTTTTGGGAGATGCACTACTTGGCGTGGTGATTGCGCGTGGCTTATTTTTGCGTTATCCTAATCATGATGAAGGGCGACTGACGCGTATGCGTGCTACTTTGGTGCGCCAAGAGACTTTGGTGCAGATTGCCGAACGCTTGGAATTATCACGCCATCTGATCTTGGGCGTGGGCGAGCGTAAAGGCGGCGGTCGTCATCGCGCATCCATCCTAGCTGATGCGGTCGAAGCACTGATTGCAGCGATTTATCTGGACAGTGGTGACAGTCAGCTGGTCAATGATGTGGTGCTGACTTGGTATGGTGATCTGATCGATGAAGTTGGTCAAGAAACGGTGCTAAAAGATGCCAAATCACGCCTACAAGAGCTGTTGCAGGGCAATCGCTTGGCGCTACCGACTTATGAGCTGATTGACACCCAGGGCAATGCACCCAATCAAACCTTTGTCGTAACTTGCTCGGTCGCGGTCGTAGGAGCAAAAGCCATCACTGAGACTGGGGCGTCGCGCCGTATCGCCGAACAAAAATGCGCTGAATTGATGATCAATCAGCTGCACAAACTTTCTATCAAAATCTAATCTCGCTTTTTTACAGCAAATATTAAGCCCAAAAAGGTAATGTATGACTGATCACACAAATCCAAACAACGAAGACACCATTGCGGCGTTTTTTGAAACTCAATCAACCTCTGTCAATGATGCTTTTAAGGCAGGTTTTGTGGCGATCGTCGGTCGTCCAAATGTCGGTAAATCGACTTTGATGAACCATTTATTGGGTCAAAAATTATCCATCACTTCGCGCAAACCACAAACCACGCGCCATCGCATTCACGGCATCTTGACCGATGAAGCCAAGCAAATCGTCTTTGTCGATACACCAGGGATTCACAGTAAAGAAGTGCGCGCGATCAATGAGCGCATGAATAAGGCGGCGATCTCAGCACTGCAAGATGTTGATTTGGTGCTGTTCGTCGTCGATAGTTTGCAGTGGCGCGAAGATGACTTATTGACCCTAGAAAAGCTGTCACAGACCAATCTGCCTGTGGTGCTGGTGATCAATAAATCAGACACGATTAAGGATAAAGCGCAGCTGTTGCCATTGATCGAAAGTTTCAATGAAAGCTTTGATTTTGCTGACATCGTGCCAGTATCGGCGCTGCGCCGCCATAATCTTGAGCGACTGGTGCAAGTCATCGGTGAATATCTGCCGATGCGCCCGCCAATTTTTGATGCTGAGCAAATCACCGACCGCTCAGAGCGTTTCTTGGCATCGGAGATTATCCGTGAAAAAATCATGCGCACATCAGGCGATGAAGTGCCGTATGATCTGACCGTGCAGATTGACACCTTTAAAGACGAGCCTGCGCACCAAGATCCTGAGACAGGCAAATGGCGTCGTGCGGTGACTTTCATCGATGCGACAATTTTCGTTGAGCGCGCAGGTCAAAAATCCATCATCATCGGTGATAAAGGCGCGCGAATCAAGCAAGTGGGCATCGATGCGCGTAAGGATATGGAAGTGCTGTTTGACCGCAAAATCATGCTGACGCTGTGGGTGAAAGTCAAGCGCGGCTGGTCGGATGATGAGCGCGCGCTGAACAGTTTGGGTTATTAAAAATTTGACACCTGTATAACCCATCGCAACCTTGCTAAGTTAGGAAAAAGTTATGCGTGCCACGGCACTCAATGGCTATGTGCTACACAGTCGGGCTTATCAAGAAAAAAGGGCGATTTACCAGTTTTTCAGTCATGAGCATGGCGTGGTGCATGGCGTGGGTGTGCGTGGCTTGCCTTTATTTAGCCCTGTGTGGCTTTTGGCGACGGGCAATCACGCCCTAAAAAGCTTTAGTCAGCCAAGCTTAGGATTTGCCAGTGAATTTGTCGATGCGATGGCATTGCCTGCCGTGCCGACAGGATTTGGGGTGATCAAAGGGCGTGTGCGCTATGCGCTGCTTTATATGAATGAAGTTTTGACGCGGCTTTTGGCAGCAGAAAATCCATGTCCCATGCTGTGGCAGACTTACCATCATAAATTGGCAAAATTACAAAGCCTTGATCTACTTAATCTGCCGCAGAGTGATGAATTTGTTGCCACTTGTGTGTATCTGCGTGCCTTTGAGCGTGTGATTTTCGCTGAACTTGGCGTGGCATTGGATTTTGTTACCGATGGCACAGGCGCGCTGATTACTGCTGATGGCGTGTATCGCTTCGTGCCACAGATGGGCTTTTTGCCTGATCAGGCAGAGCTGATTAATGATGCCAAATTGACCACCAAAGTCAGTCGCCACCGCTACAGCGGTGATGAGCTGATGCAGATGGGGGCTGCGCTCGATGCTGATGATGAGCAGGCGGCGGTATTGCCATTTTTGGAGCAGTTCAATCAGCTGCAGCGGCAACTGATGGATAGCCTACTGGATTATAAGCCTTTGCACAGCCGCACATTGTGGCAACAAAGCTTACGCTATGGTTAAATAAATCTAAATTGATTGATGTTATAAATTTTATTAAAACATAAAGGAAAAGCCATGAATACACCATTATTGGGCGTCAATATCGACCACATCGCCACCTTGCGAAATGCACGCGGCGTGGGCTATCCTTGCCCGATTGCAGGCGCGCTGATTTGTGAGCAGGCGGGCGCAGAAGGCATCACCTTGCATCTGCGCGAAGACCGTCGCCACATTCGCGATGCTGATGTCTATGAGATGGCAAAACGCCTAACCACGCGCATGAATCTTGAGATGGCGGTCACCGATGAGATGCTTGCCATCGCGCTGGATGTGCGTCCTGCATGGGTGTGCCTTGTCCCAGAAAAGCGCCAAGAGCTGACCACAGAAGGCGGTCTGGACATTGCCAATTTGCCAAATCTGGGTGAGTTTATCGCTAGGCTACAGGCAGCGGGCATTTTGGTGTCGCTGTTTATCGATCCTGATTTGCACCAAATCGACACCGCAATCGCGCTCAAAGCCGATGCCATCGAGCTGCACACAGGTACTTATGCGCACGCCACTTTGGATCGTGATGCCGCCAAGACCCAAGAAGAATTGGCACGCATCAAGGTAGCGGTCGCTCATGCTAAGGCAAATTCTGATCTTCTGGTCAATGCAGGGCATGGTTTGACGCGAGACAATGTCGCTGCCATCGCGCAGATTGATGGCATTCATGAGCTGAACATCGGCCATGCGCTGATTGCTGATGCGGTATTTATGGGCTTAGACAATGCAGTCAAGGCGATGAAGCAGGCGTTTACCAATCCTGTATAAATATTGAACACTTTGTATCTTGGGCAGTTTGAGCAAAAATGCTACAAAATATGTCAAACCCCACTAAGATTGTTCAAATTCTGTACAAACACGCCGTTACATCGTAAAAATTGGTAATTTTTATGTAATAATGTGTATCAATCAGCAAAAAAAAGGTTGTAAAATATCACATTTGCGGTTAAGCTTTACCCATCGGTCTTGGTCTATACGATGTCAAGGTGATGCAAGTGCAAAAATATCGTTAAGATATGTTTGGCAGTTGGGGATCTTTGTGCTAAAATAGGCCGTAGTAATGTTATGTTACACTTTTTTCAAAAAACCCAACCATTCCTTTGGAGGAATTTATGAAACTGAACAAAATCGCTCTAGCGGTTCTTGCTGCTGCAGTTGCTCCAGTTGCTGCGCAAGCTGGCGTTACTGTAACTCCACTAGTCGGTGCACACATCACTAACATGGCTGATGATGAGCAACGCGAAGTACTTCGTACTGGTAAGCAACTAAACAACAACTATGTGAATCAATCACATGTCACTAACCCAAAAAATGGCGGCGTTGCTAAAGAAAGCAGCCTATACGCGGGTGCAGCAGTTGGTATCGAACTAACTCCATCTACTCAATTCCAAGTAGAATACGGCGTATCTAACGCAAATGGTGAAGCTTCTGAATACTCAGCAAAAAAAGGCGAGAACCGCTTTGATGTTGAGCAAGAAATGATCACTGGTAACTTCCTAGTTGGTCTAGAACAAATCACTGGCTACAACGCTGACAACAAATTCAAGCCATATGCATTGATCGGTGCTGGTCGTTCTAAGATCGAAGTTGAAGCACAAGAGCAATATGTAGCTGACGACAGCAACGCTCAAGGCATCAAAGCTGGTCAAACAGTTAAAGCTGGTCAACAAGTTGCACAATCAAAAGACACCATCGGTAATGTTGGTCTAGGTGCTCGCTACCTAATCAACGACGCACTAGCACTACGCGGTGAAGCTCGTGGTATCTATAACTTCGATAACAGCTGGTGGGAAGCTCTAGCTCTAGCTGGTCTAGAAGTTACTCTAGGTGGTCGTCTAGCTCCTGCAGTTGCTGCACCTGCATTGGTTGAGCCAACTGTAATCGCTGACACTACTGCTGACGCTGACCAAGACGGTGTGCCTGATCACCTAGACGCTTGCCCAGGCACTCCAGTAAATGTTGTTGTTGATGAGCGCGGCTGCCCAGTAGATGTAGATGTTCGTGAAGACCTACGCCTAGAACTACGCGTATTCTTCGACTACGACAAATCAGCGGTTAAACCACAATACCGTGAAGAAATCGCTAAAGTAGCAGAAAAAATGCGTGAATTCCCGAATGCAACTGCACAAATCGAAGGTCACGCTTCTAAAGATTCAGCACGCTCAAATGCGCGTTACAACCAACGCCTATCTGAAGCTCGTGCGAACGCAATCAAAGCAGTTCTATCTAACGAGTTCGGCATTGCTCCAAACCGTCTAAGCGCTGTTGGTTATGGCTTCGATCGTCCGATCGCTCCAAACACCACTGACGAAGGTAAAGCAATGAACCGTCGTGTAGAAGCGGTTATCTCTGGTAGCAAAGTAACTACCGTTCCACAAACTAAAGATATGCAAGTTCAATAATCTTTAGATTGATTGGATCAATCAAGAACCATCCCATCGGGGTGGTTCTTTTTTATTATGGGGTGTGTGATTGGTGTGATGATGGCAAATGTTGGTTTAATTTACCCTAAATATATGCTATAATAAACGGTTTTTTATGAATTATAGTCTGCTAACTTTGAAATAATGCTTAAGCTAAGGCGCTCATAGTGCCACATATACAGCTTCGCTCGATTTGCTTGTTTTATTTCAAATTTGTTTGGCTATATCACAAATTTCTCCTAGGCATTGATATGATGCATATCGGTGCGCTCCTTAAGTTAAATTGAGATTTTATGTCAGACACTATCAAAAATTTGCGCAACATCGCAATCATTGCCCATGTTGACCATGGTAAAACCACTCTTGTCGATAAGTTGCTACAGCAATCAGGTGCATTGGGCGATCGCTCAGGCGAGATTGAGCGCGTAATGGACTCAAACGCTTTGGAATCAGAGCGTGGCATCACCATCCTTGCCAAGAACACCGCCATCAAATGGACAGACAAGCGCACCAATACCGAATACCGCATTAACATCGTCGATACCCCAGGCCACGCCGACTTCGGTGGCGAAGTGGAGCGCGTGATGTCGATGGTGGACTGCGTGCTATTGCTTGTCGATTCACAAGAAGGCCCGATGCCACAGACACGCTTTGTAACCCAAAAAGCTTTCGCGCGTGGTCTAAAGCCGATTGTCATCATCAATAAAATTGACAAACCAGCAGCGCGTGCTGATTGGGTGATTGACCAAGTATTTGATCTGTTTGATAGCCTAGGCGCGACCGATGAGCAGCTGGATTTCCCAATCGTCTATGCATCAGGCATTAACGGTATCGCAGGTCTTGAGCCTGATAACTTGGCATCAGACATGACGCCACTGTTTGAGACCATCGTTGATATCGTTGAGCCGCCAAAGGTCGATGTCGATGGTCCATTCCAAATGCAGATCTCAAGCCTTGACTACAACAGCTTCGTGGGCGTCATCGGTGTTGGTCGTATCCAGCGCGGTTCGGTCAAAACCAATACGCCAGTGACTGTGATCGATAAAGATGGTAATAAGCGCAATGGCCGTATCCTAAAAATCATGGGCTATCATGGCCTTGAGCGTGTGGATGTTGATTTTGCACAAGCGGGCGATATCGTCTGTGTGACAGGTCTTGATGCGCTGAACATCTCAGACACCATCTGCGATCCACAAAATGTCGAAGCACTGCCTGCGCTGTCTGTCGATGAGCCGACTGTCTCGATGACTTTCCAAGTGAATGATTCACCATTTGCTGGTAAAGAAGGTAAATTTGTCACTTCACGCAATATCCGTGAGCGTCTGGATCGTGAATTGATTCACAATGTCGCCTTGCGTGTCGAAGATACCGACAGTCCAGAGAAGTTCAAAGTCTCTGGTCGTGGTGAGCTGCATTTGTCTGTCTTGATCGAAAATATGCGCCGCGAAGGCTTTGAGCTGGGTGTATCGCGTCCGCAAGTGATCATGAAAGAGATTGATGGTGTGATGTGCGAGCCTTATGAAAATGTCACTTTCGATGTCGAAGAACAGCATCAAGGCGCGGTAATGCAAGAGATGGGCAACCGTAAGGGCGATTTGACCAATATGGAAGTCGATGGCAAAGGTCGTATCCGCATCGAAGCGACTGTGCCATCGCGTGGCTTGATCGGTTTCCGTTCAGCGTTCTTGACCATGACATCAGGCACGGGCATCATGACTTCAAGCTTCAGCCACTATGGTCCGACCAAAGGCGGTAGCGTCGCAGGTCGCCAAAATGGTGTCTTGATCTCGATGGTGACAGGTACTTGCCTAGCTTATGCGTTATTTAGCTTGCAAGAGCGTGGTCGTCTGTTTGCCAAGCCGCAGCTGGAAGTCTATGAAGGCATGATCGTCGGTATCAACTCACGCTCAGATGACATGGTGGTAAACCCAACCAAAGCCAAGCAGCTGACCAACATCCGCGCGTCAGGCTCAGACGATGCGATCATTCTAACCCCTGCACTAGAATATACCCTTGAGCAGGCGCTAGAATTCATCGAAGATGATGAGCTGGTAGAAGTCACGCCACAATCAATCCGTATCCGCAAACGCTACTTGACCGAAAACGAGCGTAAACGCCTAGGTCGCAAAAAAGACTAAAAACCGTATCCGACGAAGGTAGTATTGTTTTTTAACATAAGATAACAAAGCTACCATCATTTGATACAGTTTGGTTGTTTGGTTGTGTTAAAATTGCACAACTTTTAAGCGTTATGCTGACAGATTGACAAGTTGTACAGTTTATACAATAAAGTACCTAAACAGATTGCTTAGGTACTTTATTATTAATATCAAGTTAAGAGAGTATTTACCATGAGCATGGTTCAAGAGTTTAAAGAGTTTGCCCTAAAAGGCAATGTGATGGATTTGGCAGTCGGTGTGATCATCGGTGCAGCATTTGGCAAGATCACCACTTCATTGGTTGAAGACATCATCATGCCGATCGTATCATTCATCGTCGGCGGTGAGATCGATTTCAAAAATATGTACATCCTATTGGGCGATGCGCCTGCAGGCGTGGCGAACAACTACGACGCACTAAAAGAAGCGGGCGCGCCAATGCTTGCCTATGGTAGCTTCATCACCGTGGTGATCAACTTCATCATCCTAGCGTTCATCATCTTTATGATGGTCAAAGGCATGAACAAGCTGCGCAAAGCTGAAGCGGCTGAAGAAGCACCAGCTGAACCATCAGAAGAAGTACTGCTACTGCGCGAAATCAGTGCCAAGCTTGGCGAGCGCAAATAATCGCTTGACGATACAAACCATCAACACTCGATAGATATGCTATCGGGTGTTTTTTATTACTGATAATCAGCGTGCAAAATCATGACCCATTGGTCATCTTTGGGCAAGTCAGATTGTCACAGCCTTGTGGTATAGTAGCCTGCAAGTGATCATTGATCAAAACGACTTTATCAAAACATCCATCAAGGAGCTTTTATGATTTTTCAAGGAAATAAAATCTGGGTTGATTTTATCGATCAGGCCGCGGGCATTGTCGAGTTTTGTTATGATGCCAAAGATGGCAGCGTCAATAAATTTGACCGTGCGACCAGTGAAGAATATGCCCAAGTGGTTGAGCTGCTAAAAGCGCGCGATGATATCAAGGGCTTGGTTTTGACATCGGGTAAAAAAGTCTTCATCGCAGGGGCGGACATCACCGAGTTTGTTGAATATTTTGAATGGCCACAAGACAAGCTAGAATCATGGCTGTATGATTTTAACCAAGTCTTTAGCGGCTTTGAAGATTTGCCATTCCCAAAAGTTGCAGCGATCAATGGCGCGGCATTGGGCGGCGGCTGTGAGATGACCTTGGTCTGCGAATACCGCGTGATGGGCACATCAGGTCAGATTGGTCTGCCTGAGACCAAGCTTGGCATCTTCCCTGGTTGGGGCGGTACGGTGCGTGGTGCGCGTTTGATCGGCGTGGATAATATCCTAGAAGCGGTATCGACGGGTAAATTTTATAAGCCTGAAGAAGCCTTGAAAGTCGGCTTGGTCGATGCGGTGGTGGCAGATGATGCACTGCGCGAGTCGGCGATTGACCTTGTAAAAAAATGCATCGCAGGCGAGATCAATTGGCAAGCCAAACGCCAAGAAAAACTTGAGCCAGTGAAGCTTAATCAGCTTGAACAAGCGATGAGCATCAATACGGGTAAGGGCATGATTTTTGCTAAGGCAAATCCAAAGCAGTATCCTGCGATTGCGCTTGCGGTCGAAGCGATCGAAAAACACATCAATCTGCCACGCGATGCAGCGATCAAGGTAGAAGTAGCAGGCTTTGCCAAAGCAGCCAAGACACCGCAAGCAGCGGCTTTGGTGGGCTTGTTCTTAAATGATCAATTGGTGAAAAAACTTGCCAGCAAGCACAGTCAAGATGCGCACGAAATCAGCGAAGCGGCGGTACTGGGCGCAGGCATCATGGGCGGTGGTATCGCTTATCAAGCAGCAAGCAAGGGCCTACCGATCATCATGAAAGACATCAAGAGCGAGCAGCTTGAGCTTGGTATGAATGAAGCGACCAAGCTGCTATCTAAGCAAGTGGAGCGCGGTAAATTCACCCCTGCTAAGATGGGCGAGACCCTATCTCGTATTCGCCCGACGCTTAATTATGGTGACTTTGGCAATACTGACATCGTCATCGAAGCGGTGGTCGAAAATCCAAAGGTCAAAGAAGCGGTGCTTGCCGAAGTCGAAAGCTTGGTCAAAGAAGATGCGATCTTGGCGTCGAACACTTCAACCATCTCAATCACGCGCTTAGCCAAGGCATTAAAACGCCCTGAGAATTTCGTCGGTATGCATTTTTTTAACCCTGTGCATCGTATGCCACTGGTCGAAGTCATCCGCGGTGAGAAAACGAGCGAAAAAGCCATCGCGACCACGGTCGCTTTGGCACAAAAAATGGGCAAAACCCCAGTCGTGGTCAATGACTGCCCTGGTTTTTTGGTGAATCGCGTGCTGTTCCCATACTTTGGCGCGTTTGATTTACTGCTCAAAGAGGGTGTGGACTTTGTACAGATGGATAAGGCGATGGAGCGTTTCGGCTGGCCGATGGGTCCTGCTTATCTGATTGATGTCGTCGGTCTAGACACGGGCGTGCATGGCGCAGAAGTGATGGCAGAAGGTTTCCCTGACCGTATGAAGCCTGATTATAAAGGCGGCATCAAGCACTTGTTTGAAAACAATCGCTTGGGTCAGAAAAACGGTGTTGGTTTTTATAAATACGAAATGGACAAAAAAGGCAAACCGAAAAAACTTGCCGATGATGCCACTTATGAGCTATTAAAAGCGGTTCAAACCGACAGCCGCAGCGTCGATGATCAAGAAATCGTTGATCGTATGATGATCGCATTTTGTAACGAGACCGTGCGCTGCCTAGAAGACAACATCGTCGCATCAGCAGGCGAAGCGGACATGGCGATGATTATGGGCGTAGGCTTCCCACCGTTCCGCGGCGGTCCTTGCCGTTATATCGACCAAATCGGCGTGGCGAACTATGTCGAGCTGTGCAATAAATACGCGCATCTTGGTAAGGCGTACGAAGCACCAGCCAAACTGGTTGAGATGGCACAAGCTGGCAAGACATTTTACTAATTGATAACAAGGGATATTACAATGACAGTATTAAGTCCAAAAGATGTGGTGATCGTCGATGGCGTGCGTAGCGCGATGGGCAAGACCAAAAATGGTATGTTTCGCAATGTGCGCGCTGATGACTTGTCAGCGGCACTGATTCGCGCGCTGATTGAGCGCAATGACATTGATCCTGCGATTTTAGAAGATGTGATTTGGGGCTGTGTGAACCAAACGCTAGAGCAGGGCATGAATATCGGCCGTAATGCCGCGCTGATCGCAGGCGTGCCAAAATCAGTCGCCGCCCAAACCGTGAACCGTCTGTGTGGCTCATCGATGCAAGCACTGCACACGGCAGCGGCACAGATCATGACCAATCAAGGCGATGCGTTCATCATCGGTGGCGTTGAGCATATGGGTCATGTGGCGATGACGCACGGCATTGACCTGAACCTAAAAGCATCTAAGCACTATGCGCGCGCGTCAAACATGATGGGCTTGACTGCAGAAATGCTGGGTCGCCTAAACGGCATTACTCGTGAAGAGCAAGACCAATTCGGTGTCAATTCGCACAAAAAAGCATGGGCGGCAACCACCGAAGGGCGATTTGCCAATGAAATCGTCGGTATCGAAGGGCATGATGCTGATGGTAATCTACAGCTATGCACCGTCGATGAAGTCATCCGCCCTGATGCCAATATCGAAGCTTTCCAAGCACTAAAACCTGTCTTCGATCCAAAAGGCGGCACGGTCACCGCAGGCACTTCATCAGCGCTGTCAGATGGTGCATCAGCGATGTTGGTGATGAGTGCAGCCAAAGCCAAAGCACTGGGTCTAAAACCACGCGCGCGCATTCGTGCGATGGCGGTCGCAGGCTGTGATGCTGCGATCATGGGCTATGGTCCTGTGCCAGCGACCCAAAAAGCATTAAAACGCGCAGGCTTGCAGCTGTCTGACATTCAGACCATCGAGCTGAACGAAGCCTTTGCCGCTCAGGGCTTGGCGGTGCTAAAAGGCTTAGATCTGCTAGACAAGCAAGATATCGTCAATCACAACGGTGGTGCGATCGCTCTGGGTCATCCGCTTGGCTGCTCAGGTGCTCGTATCACCACGACACTACTGAATGTCATGGAACAGCAAGATACCCAAATCGGTCTTGCCACCATGTGTATCGGTCTGGGTCAAGGTATCGCCACGATCATTGAGCGTGTGTGATGGATTGACCGTATTTACAACGCCAAACCCAATTGTGTACAATGCAATTGGGTTTTTTTGTTGGGTGGTAAATGGTGGGTGTAAATCCGATGTTGTCCAATCGATCATTGGTCATGGGATTGGTGGCAAGGTCTGTACAACGCACCATAAATCTGCTCCAATGGTGCGTTGTACGCACCTACGCACTAATTATCATTAGGCTGTCCACAATTAATACACTTTGTCTGATGATAAAAATTAATTGATTTTGTTCCATCTTTTTTGAAAATAAAAAATTTATCATCACACCAAGGGCAACGATTGCGTTTATAAAACCAAAACACACCAATACACAACAAAATAACCACTACATCAATAAAAATCATCGGATTGTGATAGACAAATTTAAATAAAACAAATGCTATCATTAGTCCAAAAATAGGATAGCCAAACAATATAAATGTTTTAAATGACATTAAACTTTCATATTCATCTATTTTTTGAGTAAGTAATATTTGTTCATCATTGATAGTAGAAGTAGTTTTAATTGCGATGGGTTTGTTAGTATCATTGGCAACTGGCTTAAATACCAATTCTTGATGGTTATATTTTTCTTTTGATGTAGAGTGTGCCAAGCTATTTTCTTTATGGTTATTTGGTGTTAAGTCACTACCATGGGGTCGTCCGCAGTTAATACATTGGGTTTGGGTAAATATCTTAAAGCTAATATCTTGTGTACCATCTTTTCTAAAAAGAAAAAAACTATTTCCACACCAAGGGCATATATTTTTCTTTCTAAACCAAAAATCTATGGGGATTTGCATTAAAATAGTAATAAAAAAAAGTATAAGAGGGCTTTTAATACCCAAAAAATGGTATAAAGACCAAAAAGTTATTATATAAAGAGGAGGATAAAAGTTAAATATCCTGCTTTTAAAATTTAATAGGCTTTCGTATTGCTTCTGCTTATCATTTTCCATGGTTACTTCTTCCCTTTTTTTACGCCACCGTTTTCCATGCGATTAGACTGTAACGGTCAACTATGTTCAAACAACTCCCAAGAGGGTTTTGTTGGTTAAGTGGTAGGACGCATACCACGCACCAAACCAATTATAATGGCTTATACACCCTAAGCTGCTCATGAGGAATGCTATCCAAATAACAAGTTTTGCTAAAATCGCCAAATTCTTCTGCATCAAAAACAATCTTTTTTCCTTTATTATTGATACACCAAGAACAGAAAAAAGTCCAATCCAATATCTCTGTTTCAATATCATCCCATGGTATATAAATATTCATGTCAAGAAAAATTGCCAAGTCATTAAAAAATTTTCTCATAAAATCAGTATCTAGATTGTTTATATAAAATAAACCCCTTGCTTGAATGTCTTCATACATATATTTATTGTCTTCAATCAAATCAATGATTGTTAATTGACAAAAAGATTGATGACTGTCGTTTTCTTTATAAAAAACCTTTGGGTTATCTGTATTACGAATAATTTCTACAAAGCTGATGTATGGCAAATTTTTAGCAATCCATTCTCCCAAAGTATCAATATCAGGAAGGGTTTCAAAGTCAATGTTATAATGCCCATCAAAACCATTTAGCCGCATGATAAATCCCTGTTATTCTATCAAAATTATCTTATCCAACAAAAACGGTCAATATACCATTGACCGTTGTTTGAAACAAGCAAAGCATTATTGAGCGTTGCCCACATAGTGATATTGTGCGGTGGCGATGGCTTGTTTGATGGCATCGATTTGGGCATCGGTGGCGGTTTTGCCAGCTTGAATCAGTGCGGTACGACCTGTGGTATCAAACACTGCCGACTTGGACAAATCAGGGGCAATCACCACATCACTGGCTTTGATATCGGCAGGATTGGCTTTGATATTGGCGCCGACATTGCCAAACAGTTGCCAAAATTCTGATGGATTTTTTGGCAGTTTGTTCGGTAGCTCTTTTGGTAGCTCGATTTGGGTGCTTTCAGGGATGGCTTTTAGGACATTGCCAAAGATATCCCCGAGCGGCAGCTCAAATGGCAAGCCTTTGGCGGCATCATTCATCTGGGCGATGTCAATCGGGATACGGATGGTCTCATTGCCCCATTTGGCATGGACGCCTGTGTCATCACGGCCGATACTGACGGTGTTTGGGGTGTCTGGCTTGTCGGTGCTTGTCTTGGTATCGCTGTCGGTATCGACGGTATCGGCGTTTGCCATCAAATCCACCGCAATCACCACATCAGCGCCCATGTTCTTGGCGATGCGAGCAGGCAGTAGGGCAGACTGTGAGCCGTCGATGTATTTTTTGCCGCCGTTTTCGGGGATGCGTGGTGGGATAAATAGGTTTGGCACACTGGCAGAAGCCTGTACAGCCAGACCCGCTTCACCTTGGCGGAAAGTGACCGCTTGCTTGCTTTGCATCTCGGTAGCGACAGCAGCAAAGCGAATCGCAAATGCTTCTATCGGGCGATTGCCCACTTGGGTATTGATATACTGACGCAGGCGAGAGCCATCGATGAAGCCTTGTTTGGATGGGCTGATGTCAATCAAATCGGTTTCTTTGAGTTCATCTGCCATCGCGACAAGCTGGGCAGGTGTCGCACCACTGGCATAGACACTGCCGACCATCGCACCGACGCTCGTACCCACCACCAAATCAGGGCGGATGCCGTGTGCTTCGAGCGACTCAATCACCCCAATGTGCGCAAAGCCACGAGCACCACCACCGCCAAGCACGAGCGCTACGACAGGACGCTGTGGCGTATCGGTTGTTTGGCTGATGGTTGATGTGGGTGTCGGCGTCGTACTGGCACAAGCACTCACAAATAAAGTGGCAAGCACGGCACTGGCGGCAGGTACAAGGCGTGTCATCATCGCAAATTTTTCCTAATTTGGGTCAATTTCATGGTTCAATGCCATCCTGATGTCGGCATTGATGGATTGATTATACACACTATAGCATAATTTATTGGCACAATTTTTATCATTTGACGGTGTTGTGTGGCAGATTTGTAGCGACAAAACCGACCAAAAACCAAGTAAAAAAATCAGCATCTGCTCAGCATCTGTGATGGTTATAATTTTCTAATGCCAAAAAGCGATTTACTTTGTACAAAAAGTAATTTTCGATTTTGCCGTTTCAGTGATAATTTTATCATGTTTATTTGAATGCTCATTTTCACGCCGCATTGACATCATTATAACAAGGCAAGCCACCTGCAATAGGGAGCCACTATGATTACTAAGCCAAAATTTTGGCAGATACCCACGCCAAGCGATGCTGATTTTGCCGCTTTGGACGACAAAATTATCACGCTACACGAGCGACTACGCCAAATCGACAGCCAACACAGCCAAGTCAAATTTGCCAGCAGTCTTGCTGTGGAAGATATGGTGATTACCGATGCTTTGGTGAATATTGGGGCAAAGATTGAAGTCTTTACCCTGCAGACAGGACGGCTGAATGATGAAACGCTGGCTTTGATTGATGTGGTACAAGCCCGCTATCCAAACCTAAATTTTAAACTCTATACGCCTGATGCATCAGCGGTCGATGAGTATGTCAAAACACAAGGGGCGAATGCCTTTTATGACAGTGTCGATGCTCGTAAGCAGTGCTGTTTTATCCGCAAAGTTGAGCCATTAAACCGAGCATTGGCAGATGCAGATGCGTGGCTCACAGGACAACGCCGTGAACAATCGGTTACTCGCACGGATTTACCCTTTGCCGAACACGATGATGGTCGTGGCATTGCCAAATATAATCCGATTTATGACTGGTCAGAGATAGATGTTTGGGCATATATTTTAAAGTTTAACATTCCATTTAATGAATTATACCGTCAAGGTTATCCAAGCATTGGCTGTGAGCCATGCACCATGCCTGTCAAAGAAGGTGAAGACATTCGCTCTGGGCGTTGGTGGTGGGAAAACCGAGATAGTAAAGAGTGCGGACTTCATAAGTAGCTTAACGCAGAAAAATGCGGAAAAACGCAAAAATCCCAGTTTAAATTTTTAAGATTCAATAAAATTAGGTAATGATTATGTCAGAACAAACAACCCTGCAAAATAAACACCTTGACTGGCTTGAAGCGGAGTCAATTTATATCATTCGAGAAGTGATTGCCGAATGTAGCAATCCTGCTTTGCTGTTTTCGGGCGGTAAAGATTCGGTCGTTTTGTTGGCTTTGGCTCGCAAAGCCTTTGCCATTGAAGGGCGAGACATTGAACTACCTTTTCCATTAGTCCATATTGATACAGGGCATAACTATCCAGAAGTTATCCAATTTCGTGATGAGCAAGTGAAGAAATTAAATGCTCGCTTGGTGGTGGGTCATGTGGAAGATTCAATTGCTAAAGGCACGGTGGTTTTGCGTAAAGAAACCGATTCACGCAATGGCGCTCAAGCCGTAACTTTATTGGAAACCATTGCCGAACATAAATTTGATGCTTTGATGGGCGGTGCAAGACGAGATGAAGAAAAAGCCCGTGCCAAAGAGCGTATTTTCTCTTTCCGTGATGAGTTTGGACAATGGGACCCGAAAGCCCAACGCCCAGAATTATGGTCATTGTACAATGCCAAGCACCATAAAGGCGAAAATATGCGAGTTTTCCCAATTTCAAACTGGACAGAATTAGACATCTGGCAATATATCGCACGTGAAAACTTAGAATTACCATCGATTTACTATGCACATGAACGAGAAGTTGTGGCAAAAAATGGCTTACTTGTGCCTGTTACGCCATTAACACCAAAAGCACCTGATGATGTCAGCGAAATTCGCTCTGTACGTTTCCGTACCGTTGGCGATATTTCATGCACTTGTCCTGTGGCAAGTACCGCAAGCACCGCAGAAGAAATTATTGCCGAAACTGCTGTAGTTGAAATCTCTGAACGTAGTGCTACTCGCCTTGATGACCAAGTGAGTGAAGCGGCGATGGAAGAGCGTAAGAAACAGGGCTATTTCTAAATTGCCTGCCAAATGACTTCTGCTACGTCGTTAAACTCGCTCGTAGTACTACTTGTACAACTTCGCTCGTTTGCCTAGTAGCAAAAGCCATTTGTATGGCAATTGCATCAGATAACGCATTAAATTGAAAAAAAGGATAACAAGATGTCAAATTTAAACCAATATGCCCCATTACGCTTTATTACCGCTGGTAGCGTGGACGATGGCAAAAGCACGCTGATTGGACGTTTATTATACGATAGCAAGGCATTATTGACCGACCAACTCAATAACCTTGCTAAAACCAAAAATCAATCTGAAGTGATTGACTTCTCTGTTTTAACTGATGGTTTGGAAGCCGAACGAGAACAAGGCATTACCATTGATGTGGCGTATCGCTACTTTTCAACGGCAAAACGCAAATTTATCATCGCTGATACGCCAGGGCATGAACAATATACCCGTAACATGGTCACAGGGGCATCAACTGCTCATGCGGCGGTGGTATTACTTGACGCATCACAAATTGATTTTAGTCAAGAACCCGTCCAATTATTACCACAAACCAAACGCCATTCAGCCATTTTGAAACATTTACGCTGTCCACATGTACTGGTGGCGGTCAATAAAATGGATTTACTTGGCTTTAGTGAAGATAAATTTAATGCCATTGTCCGTGCTTACGAAACTTTAGCGGAACAATTGGGCTTAAATGATGTACGATTTATCCCAATTTCAGCGTTAAATGGCGATAATATCGTCCATAAAAGCGATAATACACCGTGGTATCAAGGCGGTGCATTGCTGGGTATTTTAGAAGATTTACCGACAGGCGAATTTGTCCAAGAAGATAAAGTGAATTTCCATTTCCCTGTACAATTTGTCCTGCGTGCAGATGGCGATAAACAAGATGATTTCCGTGGTTATCAAGGGCGTATTGAAGCAGGTCAAGTGGCTGTTGGCGATGAAATTCGTGTTGAGCCATCAGGTCATGTGAGCCGCGTGAGCGAAATTATCAGTCCAAATGGGATTGTACAATCTGCTACTAGTGGTGAACAAGTTACCATTCGCCTTAGCGATGACATCGACATTTCTCGTGGTGATATGCTGATCTCAAGCAATTCAAAGCGTATGCCAACCAAAGAAATTAGAGCGACTTTATGCTGGTTTGATAGCCGTGCGTTAAACCCTGCACGCAAATATTTATTAAAACACACCACGCAAACTGTGTTTGCCAAAGTCGATAGCATCAATCATGTGTGGGATGTACATACCCTAAGCAACTTTAGTGATAAAGATACTTTAACTATGAATGACTTAGGTGAAGTAACTTTACGCCTACAAAAGCCAATTTTAGCGACACCATATGCCGAAAATACAGCAACAGGGTCATTTATTTTGATTGATGAAGCAACCTACCATACCGTTGCAGGCGGTATGATTCTACAAAATGATAGCGAAGATGATGATTGGTAATCTACCAAAGTCATCATCATGGCAAAAAGTCGGCAGGGTGTCGGCTTTTTGCTTTTTTGGGTGAATTATTTTAAAATTCTCTCATCATCCGATTCATACTAGGTATCATCATGAACGCATCTGCCATGACCATCCATCTGCCTGTCACTGCCCTTGCTGGGGTGGGATTAGCCTTGGCAAATCGCTTGGCAGAGCTTGGGATTTATCGCATTTTTGATATGCTGATGCACTTGCCACGAGATTATGAAGATCGTAGCCGTATCGTACCAATCGGTGAGCTTGAGCATGGGATGAGTGCGTTGGTGTCAGGGACGGTGACTTGGGTCGAAAAAAACAAAACTGGTCTGTCGGTGACTTTGGAGGATAAGACTGGGTTTGTGGTGCTCAGGTTTTTTAAGACTTATGCCAGTTTGCTATCTACAATGGAAGTGGGGGCGAAAATCACCGCTTTTGGTGAGGTGAAAATCAGTCGTTTTGGTACGCAGATGTCGCATCCTGAGTATCACATCACAGGCAGTAAGTCCTTTGAGACGGGGCTGTTACCCATTTATCCTGCGGTCAAAGGACTGCATCAAAATAAGCTACGCCAACTGGTGCGATTGGCGCTACAAGCCGTGAGCCGTGAGGGCATCAGCTGTCTGTCGGATGATGAGCTGCGTGCGGTGGGCGTGGGTCTGTCGGGCGATTTGTTGCCTGCGTTGCATCAGATTCATTTGCCCAAGCAAGATGCGGATATTTTTGGGCAGACGGCACTGCTAAACGGACTCAAAGACCGCTCGCACCCTGCGTGTCGGCGTATCATCATCGAGGAGCTGGTGGCACATCAGCTGAGTTTCTTATTTCGTCGTAATAATGTCTATCATCACAAAGCGCCCAAATGCCAAAATCATAGCCCATTGGCACAGAGTTTGGCAAGTAGTTTGCCATTTGCACTCACAGGCGCACAGCAGCGAGTGATCGGTGAAGCGGTGGCGGATATGGCGACATCGCAGCCGATGCTCAGGCTCATCCAAGGTGATGTCGGTGCAGGTAAGACTTTGGTGGCGGCGATGACGGCGTGCTATGCGCTTGATAGCGGTTGGCAGGTGGCAGTGATGGCGCCGACGGAGATTTTGGCGGAGCAGCATTTGCTGAATTTTAAAAAATGGTTTGAGCCATTGGGTATCGGTGTGGGTTGGCTTGCTGGCAAACAAACTGCCAAAGAGCGAGCGGCTGCCCTTGAACAAGTGGCCAATAACGAAGTGCAAGTGGTGGTAGGGACGCACGCACTGTTTTCAGATACGGTTGCCTTTGCCAAGCTTGGACTGGTTATCATTGATGAACAGCATCGCTTTGGGGTGGAGCAGCGGCTTAAGCTGACTAACAAAGGCGTCGCAGGTGGTACACCGCATCAGCTGACGATGACGGCGACACCCATTCCCAGAACGCTTGCGATGAGTATGTATGGCGATATGGATGTGTCAGTGATTGATGAGCTGCCGCCCAATCGTACACCCATTACCACCGTGACCATCAATCGTGATCGCCGTGATGAAGTCATCGAGCGTATTCGTGAAAACTGCAAACAGGGCAAGCAAGCCTACTGGGTCTGCCCACTGGTCGAAGAGTCAAGCGTGCTCGATGCTCAGTCGGCAGAGCTTTTGTACGAGGATTTGACCGATAGGCTGGATATCCGCACAGGGCTTGTGCACGGCAAGATGAAGCCTGCGGATAAGCAAGCGGTGATGACAGCGTTTAAACATGGTGAGATTGATCTACTGGTGGCGACGACGGTGATCGAAGTGGGTGTGGATGTGCCAAATGCATCACTCATGGTGATCGAAAATGCCGAACGACTGGGCTTATCTCAACTGCATCAGTTGCGTGGACGAGTCGGCCGTGGCAGTGCCAAAAGCTTCTGCGTGCTGCTGTATCAAGCGCCATTATCCCTGACAGGCATTGAGCGACTCAATGTACTGCGTGATAGTACCGATGGCTTTGTCATCGCCCAAAAAGACCTTGAGCTGCGTGGGGCAGGCGAGCTACTGGGCAAGCGACAAACGGGCGATATGGGCTATTATCTGGCGGACATCGTGCGTGATGAAGTGCTGCTTGAGGCGGCAGGCAAAATCGCGCATCGCTTGATTGCTGATGGTGCACAGATTGACAAGGCAGCGCGGATTATGCAGACTTGGATTCCATCTGCCCAAGAATATGTGAATGTGTGATTTTTTATAAAGTCGTTAGGGTGTTTTGGCTTTAGATGAGTGAAATTTTAACCTGTTGGATTAACTTTAAAAACCAAATAATATCAATAAGTTATAACAAATAACCGTAACTTCTCCCAACTTATCCACTGTTAAATGGATGTAATAACCATGCCAATCCTTTATGAAAAACCGATGCTTGAGATTGACCCCAAGGTGATTTGGCGGCTCAATGACAGCGAGATTTTCACACTGCATCGGCAATATCTACAAAGCGTGCTACCGATGCTCAGTACTGATGATGTCGCATGGATCAGCGCGTCATTTTCCATCGAGCGGCTGCCTGCCAAGCATTATTGGGCGAGTGCAGGGCAGAGCATTGATAAGCTGGGTTTTATTTTATCTGGATTGTGTAAATTATCTTATCAAATGCCTGATGGTAGCGAGATCAATGTGCAGTTCATAGCAGAGCAGGACGCGGTGGGGGATTTTATGGCGGTGTTCAAGGATTTGCCGACCAAATACAATATGCAGACCATTGAGCCGAGCATTTTGATGATTTTGGATAAGGCGCATTTTGAAGCGTGCTGTGATAAATATCCTGATTTTTTGCGCTATGTGCATGGGCAGACGATGGCGCTGTTGTTCAGACATATCGAGAGAACGGAGAGTTTTTTGATCGCGGATAATACCGCGCGTTATTTAAGTTTTATCAAAGATAATCCCAAGCTTGTCGAGCGGCTGTCTTTGGCAGATCTGAGCTCATATCTTGGTATGACGCGCCAAAGTATCACCCGTATCCGAAAAAATCTGGGACTGACCCAAAAATCGACTGACAGGTAGTGGCGATGACCAAATTGCAAGACAATTCTTAAAACAGCTTTCAAAACGATTTTCAAGATAAATTTCACAAAAACAACAGCACCGATCAATCAGTTTGGGCGGTGTTTTTGAAACTTGGCTTGACAAGTTTTGGCGGTCCTGTGGCGCATTTGGGCTATTTTCGCGAAGAGTTCGTCGCGCGCAGACGGTGGCTGAGCGAAGCGTACTATGCCGAGATTGTTGCTTTGTGCCAGTTTTTGCCCGGCCCTGCCAGTAGCCAAGTGGGTATCGCCATTGGGCTGACTCGCGCAGGTTATTTGGGTGCGCGTGCGGCATGGCTTGGCTTTACCTTGCCATCAGCGGCGGTGCTTGCTTTATTTGCCTTTGGTGTGGCGACGTACGCAGATCTGCTTGGGGTAGGCGTGCTGCATGGGCTGAAGCTTGCGTCGGTGGCGGTGGTCGCGCAGGCCGTGTGGGGAATGTCGCGGCAGCTGTGCACGACGGTGCAGACGCTGTCACTGGCGGTGCTGAGTGCGTGTGCGCTACTGCTGATGCCTGTGGCGTGGCTGCAGTTTGTGGTGATTGGGCTTGGGGCGGTGCTTGGCATGGCGTTTTTGCGGCCGGTGATGGCGCAGACGCATGAGACGATGACGGCGCCTGTCAGTCGGTCGGCAGGTGCGGTGTGGCTGATGATCTTTGCTGCTTTGCTTGTGCTGTTGCCGATGTTGGTGCAGGCGTTCGATGTGTCACTACTTGCGATGTTTGATAGCTTTTATCGGACGGGGGCGTTCGTCTTTGGCGGGGGTCATGTGGTGCTGCCGCTACTACAGTCAGAAGTGGTGGGCGCAGGGCTTGTGGATAATAGCACCTTTTTGGCAGGCTATGGCGCGACGCAGGCAGTACCCGGCCCGCTGTTTACTTTTGCCAGCTTTTTGGGCGCAGCAGTCTCAGGCGTGACAGGAGCTGTGGTGGCGACGGTAGCGATTTTCTTATCATCGTTTCTGCTGGTGTTTGGTGCGTTGCCATTTTGGCAGACGATTCGCCATCATGCTCGGGCGCGTGCGGCATTGATGGGTGTGAATGCGTGTGTGGTGGGGATTTTGCTTGCGGCGCTGTATCAGCCGATTTGGACGAGTGCGGTGGCGACGGCGGCGGATTTTGCAGTGGTGATTGTGGCGATGACAGCACTGATGGCGTGGTGTGTGCCGCCGTGGGCGGTGGTGGTGCTGTGTGGTGTGGTCGGTGCGTTATGGTGATGGGCTGGGTTGATAAAATTTAGCGATGTCAGTTAATTGGATAAAAATCTTATCATGACATCAATTTTTCCTAAGATTTTTCTTCAAATTTATCTGACTTTATCAAACTGCCAATGGCTTAATAACCCAGTTTTCCAAAATTCATTTATAGTTACTTAACTCCAAAATGCACCACGATTGGGTTTTCGTTCGTGGTGAGCTTGTCGAACCATGATGAAAAACCATTGCCCTTCGACAAGCTCAGAGCGAACGGTTATGGCGATTTTTGAAGTTAAATCACTATATTACACCAATTATAAATCGTGACTACATAGTGACACAAATGTGTCATCAGCACGTCGCCAAAATACAGTATAATAAGCTATTTTAAATCATAAGATGGTGGCAAGAACATGACAGCATCATATAAAAACCCCCAATTTGCTTGGTGGCAGCCTGTGCTCGCCGTCGCGCTACTTGCAGCAGGCGTGCTGATCGGGCGTGGCAGTACCGCACCTGAGACGACATCGCCACAGGATGCGCCGCAGGCTGAGCAGTCCCAAGCGGTGGTGATGGCGGTCGAAGCAGTGACGCCTGAGATGACGCAGGTTGAGCATAGCTTGGATGCCAATGGGCTGATCGCTGCAGTCGATACGGCAGAAGTGAGCGGTCAGCTGACAGGTGTCACCATCGATCAGGTGCTGGTTGAAGAAGGGGATCGCGTGCGCGCAGGACAGGTGCTTGCTGTGCTTGATACGCGTACGCTTCAGCAGCAGACGCGTGCTGCTGAAGCAGAGCTGACCACCGCACAAGCCGCTGAAGCTCGCGCCGCCGCTGATCTTGCGCGTACAGAGCCGCTACTTGCCATCGATGCCATCAGCCACCAAGAGATCGACGCCTATCGCACGGCGCTTACCCAAGCCAAAGCCAATGTCGCTGCCGCCGAAGCCAATCTGATCACCGCGCGCACTCGACAGCAAGACGGCAATGTCACCGCCCCTGTCGATGGCATCATCAGTGCCAAAAATGCCCAAGTCGGTACGCAAGTCGCAGGCGCGCCGCTATTTAGCATCATCAAAAATGGCACACTAGAATGGCAAGCGCAAGTCGCGCCGATTGAAGCATCACGCATTCAAATCGGACAAACCGCGCATCTTACCATCGGTGATCGTATCATCGCAGGGCGTGTCACGCGCCTAAGCCCTGTGGCGAATGACAGCCGCGACATGACTATCCATGTGCGCCTGCCTAATGATGGCACGCTGTCAGCAGGAATGTATCAATCGGGCAAATTCATCTTCGGTGCGCAGACTGTCAGCGCCGTGCCGATCAGCGCACTGATGACGAGCGATGGCTATGACTATGTATGGCGTCTGACCCCTGTGGCAGATGGTCGCTACCAAGTTAAGCGCGAGCCGATCACTATCCTTGCCCAAAAGGACAATAAAATCGCTGCCAATCTGCCTGATGATGCGCTGATCGTCGCAAGTAGTGTCGGTTTTTTAAATGACAATGATCTGGTGACGGTGGCAAGTATTAACGGCGAAACCACCCCTGTGCCGACCGCAGCACAATAGGGGGTGTGATGAATTTTTCTGCCTATTCGATCAAAAATCCACTGGTCGCCATCTTATTTTTCAGCTTATTTACCTTGCTTGGGATTTTCGGCTTTCATCAGATGAAAGTGCAGCAGTTTCCCGATATTGACCTACCGGGGGTGGTGACGACCATTACCTTACCAGGGGCGACGCCTGATCAGCTTGAGAGCGACATCGCCAAAAAAGTCGAAAACAAAATCACCAACATTGAAGGGGCGAAAAATATCCGCACCACGCTACAGACTGGGGTGGTGACGATTTTTACCGAGTTTGAATTAGAAAAACCCAATGATGAAGCACTAGATGATGTGCGCTCAGCGGTGAGTGAAGTACAAGGCGATCTGCCTGCCGCTGCCAATCCGCCGATCGTCTCAAAAGTCTCGACTGCAGGATTTCCTGTGGTGACTTATTCGGTGCGTGCTGATAATATGAGCGATAGCGAGCTGTCGTGGTTCGTTGATGATACCTTGACCAAGCGGCTATCAGACATCACAGGCGTCGGCAGTGTTGCGCGCGTGGGTGGTGTGGAGCGGCAGATTTTGGTGCAGCCCAAGCCTGATTTATTGGCGAGCTTATCGATGCCGATCAGCAGCTTATCGCAGCAGATTTTTGCCAAGTGGCAAGACGCAGCAGGTGGTGAATCGAAGATCGGCAACCAAAACCAAACCATCCGCGTACTTGGCTCAGGCACACGCGTCAGTGATTTGAATGATTTACAAATCACCACACCGACAGGCACAGCGGTGCGACTAGACAGCCTTGCGAGTATCGAAGATGGCCATGCTGACATCACATCGATGGCGCTACTGGCAGGCGAGCCTGTGGTGGCGTTTAATATCACGCGTGCTAAGGGTGCTGGTGAAGTGGAAGTGGTCGCTGCTGTCGATGCTGCCATCGCCGAGCTACAGACGCAGATGCCGACAGTGCATATTGACAAAATCGTCGATTATGCCGCGCCGATCGAAGAAAATTATCACGCCACCATGCGTATGCTGATCGAAGGCTGTATTTTGGCGGTGATCGTGGTCTTTGTGTTCTTACGAGATTGGCGTGCGACTTTCGTTGCAGCGACGGCGTTGCCATTGTCGATCATTCCGACATTTTTTATCATGCATCTGTTCGGCTTTAGCCTGAATATGATTTCGCTGCTTGCGCTGACTTTGGTCATCGGTGTGCTTGTCGATGATGCCATCGTTGAGATTGAGAATATCGTACGGCATCTGAATATGGGCAAGACTCCGATACAAGCGGCGATGGAAGCGGCTGATGAGATTGGGCTTGCGGTGATTGCCACGACTTTTACTTTGATCGCGGTGTTTTTGCCGACCGCATTTATGAGCGGGATTGTTGGGCAGTTTTTCAGTCAATTTGGCTGGACGGCGGTGATTGCGATTTTTATGTCGCTTTTGGTCGCGCGGCTTTTGACACCAATGATGGCGGCGTATTTGCTTAAGCCAAGTAAGCATGAAGAAAAACCTGCGGGCAAAATCATGCAACGCTACCTAAATGCCGTGCGCTGGACGCTCAAGCACCGCGCGCTGACGGTGTTTGCGGCGTTGGCGTTTTTTGTGGGATCGTTAAGCTTGGCAAGCCTGTTGCCATCGGCGTTCATTCCGCCTGATGAGATGAATCAGACGCAGGTGGCGATTGAGCTGACTCCTGATGCCACCATCGATGATACGCTGCGTATCAGTCAAATGGCACTTGCCAAGGTCGAAGCCATCGATGGCGTAGATAGTGTGCTTTTGACCATCGGACAGGGGCAAAGCACGGGCGACCCAAGCAGTATGCGTGGTGGTTCGGTGAATGTGGCGACGCTGGAAGTGAAGCTGGTTAATCGCACAGAACGCGCTACCAAGACCGTGATCGAAAATCAGATCAATCAAGCGCTACTGACCGTGCCGTCTGCGCGCTTTAATGTCGGCATCTCCACAGGTGGCAGCGAGACAGGCTATGGCTTTTCGGTGACGAGCAGTGATAATAAGCTGCTTGAGCAGACGGTACAAGAGATCATGCAGCAGGTGCGCGCCTTGCCAAGTGTTGCCAATGTTATCAATAACCGCGCCTTGCCGCGCCCAGAGCTGTCGATCACGCCCAATGAGCTTGCGATGGCGGATAAAGGCGTGACCACGCGCGATCTGGCGGATGTATTGAGAGTGGCGACGATGGGCGATTATGATCAAGCCTTGCCGAAGCTGAATCTAGACACGCGCCAAATCCCGATCGTGATTCGTCTTAATGATCAGCACAAAAAAAGCCTGACCGAACTTGCCAATCTGTATGTGCCCAACAGCAAAGGGCAGGCGGTGCAAGTCAAAGATGTTGCATCGCTGAGCTTCGGCACAGGTGAGTCGTCGGTCAGTCGCCTAAATCGTGAACGCGCGATCAAGATCACCGTGCTACCTGCTGGCGGCGAGCTTGGCAGTCTGATGGCAGATGTCAAGGCGACGCCGATCATGAGCGCACTGCCTGCCGGTGTGAATATCATTGATGAAGGGCAGGCGGAGAATATGGCGGAGCTATTCACAGGCTTTGTGATGGCGATGAGTGTGGGGGTATTTTGTATCTTTGCGGTGCTGATGCTGTTGTTCCACCGTGTGCTGCAGCCTTTGACCATCTTGATGGCGCTGCCGCTGTCGATCGGTGGGGCGTTCGTGGGCTTATTATTGACTGGCAGTAGTATGTCGATGCCTGCGATGATTGGCTTTATTCTGTTGATGGGGATTGCGACCAAAAACTCGATTTTGCTCGTTGATTATGCCATCATTGCCCAAGACGAACACGGCTTATCGCGCCTAGATGCCATCATCGATGCCTGCCGTAAGCGCGCGCAGCCGATCATCATGACCACCATCGCGATGGGTGCGGGGATGCTGCCTTTGATTATTGGCTTTGGCGGTGTCGATTCGACCTTCAGCCGTCCGATGGCGGTGGCGGTGCTGGGCGGCTTGATCACATCGACACTATTAAGCCTTGTGGTGATTCCTGTGTTTTATACGCTGATGGATGATTTGGGTAGGGTGTTTCAGAGAAAATCTGCGGCATAATCTTAATTTATCCATTTTGCAAGTAATTTTTGTGTAAGTAAACTTCATAAAAATACACGAATTTTATTATCCAAACCGATGCCATTGGTGCTATACTGATGGCATTGGTTTTTAATCGGATCATTCAACAACAATAACAATATAAGGAAATCATCATGACTACGATTACTAAAGTCACCAATTATAACGAACTGACCCAAGCCATCGACAATCGCGCCGCGCACATCGCCATCACGCGCAGCTTTTTGGCACTAGATTCAGTGACGCTGCCTGATGGTACGCTATTAGAAGGTATCGCCCAAGAAGATGGCAGCTTGCCTGTTTTATCTTTTCTTGCTGATGGCGTAGTGCTGACCACGAACAACACGGTACAAAATCTGAACATCGCAGCATCAGCCGAGCACCGCGCGATTTTCAATACCAAGACTGCAGAAGATTTGGGTAAATTTCACTTCTCGCGCCTAAGCTTAATCGGTCAATTTTCTTTCATCATGCGCGCAGGCAGTCAGTCGGCACAAGTGACTATTGATGATTTGGACATCGTCTATGCCGATGCGCGTCATTATTTTGAACAGCCACAAAAATACGGCGTCAATGTCCTACAAGGCGCATTTACTGCCTATAATTTCAACAGTAATCCTGACAGCGTGCTGAATATCAGCATCAAAAATATTCGCATCGGCCGTGCTAATGCACCAGTGGCAGGCTCAGGGCTGTTCGTCTCAGGCTTTGGCGATGAAGGTGGCCGCACGCTGATCGATGTCATCGAAACAGGCGACATCTATAGTAATGGCAAGCTGCCTTTTGGTGTGGCAAATCTCATCACCGCAGGCGTGTTCATCGTCTATGGCGCGCATGCCAAACGCGTCGAACATCACGGCAACATCGTCACCTATGGTGTCAATGACATGGTGCTGGACACTTGGGGTCAGGTCGATGAATGGGTATCGCACCAAGACATCATCTCATATAGCCCAAGCGGTGTCGGCTTTGTGAACTTTGGCTATGTCAAAAACTTCGTGGTCAAAGGCGCGGTGAAAACTTATGGCTTAGGCGCGCGCGGCTACAATCAGTACGATGGCACGGTCGATCGCATCGAATTTAATGACATTGCCACCTATGGCGATGGCTCGGTCGGTGTGCAAATCAGCAAAAAAATTGGCACGCTCACGGTCAATGGCAGCATCACTACCCAAGGCGGCATCGGTAATTCTTTGGTCAAGGGTAAAAATGTACTGCTGCCAGCCATCGCTCTTAGTATCAAAGACGGCGGCGAAGTCGATAGCATCACTGTCAAAGGCAACATCAGCACCCAAGGCAAAGATGTCACCGCTTATCAAGTCGAGAACGGCGGCAAAGTACACGCCATCAGCGTCGGCGGCAGGATTACGGCTGCAGGGGCGGACGCTATCACTGTACAAGATGGCGCGGTGACGCCGATTCGCTGATCTGTATGACGGATAGATGGCACGATCAAGGCCGCTCAATGATTTGGGCGGTTTTTATTTGGCGATTTTTATTTGATATGTTGATCATTGAATGATTAAAAATAAAGCAATCAAGATCTGTGCAACCGATGAAAATTGGTACAAGACACTTGTAATAGCACACCAAAAATATCAGTTGTCATGACTGATTTTGTAGCGAAATATGTCAAATTGTGTAAATCTTGAGCAATCACGCAACAAAATAGCAAGTTTTGTCTTGCTAAATTTACAAACAAGGAGTATTATGTCCAAAGCTGATGTCTATTATACCAATTGAAAAATCATCAGCGATCGAACAAGAATTAAAAACAACAATACCGAGGTCTATCATGTTAAAAAAAGCACTTGCTGCCTTCGTGGGCGCGACCCTGTCACTATCAGCCATGGCTGCTTCAGATACTGGCACGCCGCTTGATCACACTCCTTATCTTAACCGTGAGACGCTGCCTGACTTCACTGGTGCGATGTGTGATACTTATGCTCCGACTTTGGTACACATCAAGGATAACATCTATCGCCATACCAATGGCGGTGGTTTGGCTGTACACAGTGGTCTTGTGATGATCACTAAAGAGGGCGCGCTGGTGGTGGATAGTGGCGCGACCTGTGCAGCTGAATGGCTGAACAAAGAGATCAAGACGCGTTTTGGCGTACCTGTCAAATATGTGATCCAAACGCACGCACACGCTGACCACATCACAGGCACTCAAGTGTTCAAAGATGCTGGCGCGATCGTTGTAGCGAACAAGCGCGCGGTTGAGCCGATCGTTGGTGAGAAACTGCCTGTACCAGTGCCTGATAAAGTGTTTGATAAAGACATGGAAATCGAGCTTGGCGGCGAAAAAGTCTTGCTACATCATGTATCACCAAGCCACTCTGACAGCATGGTGATGGTACTATTCCCACGCCAAAAAGCGCTACAATGTACCGATGTTTGCGAAAGCAAATCAATGCCGTACAATGACTTCCTAGATTTCTACTACACTGGTTGGATCGATACGCTAAACTGGGTACTAGAACAAGATGTCGAAGTGATCGATGTTGGCCACTACAGCCCAGCGACCAAAAAAGACCAACAAGCACTGCGCGATTATATGGTTGATCTGCACCAACAAGTGCTGGATCTGACTCGCCAAGGTCAATCATGGGATCAGCTGTATCGCAATGTGAAGTTTAGCCCAGAAGTCCAAAGCTGGATTGGCTTTGATACCATGCGCATTCCAAATACTTTGGGTATGTATCGTTGGGTATCAAACCACCGCCGTGGTAACTGGTAATTGATTGACAATCACCCCAAAGCAAAACTGCTCAGAAGATTTCTGGGCAGTTTTTTTATTGATGAAATAAAAGCATCGAATTGGCAGTTGTTTTGTCAATTATTAAAAAATGGCGGTAGGGTGATTTTATATATTAGGGGTCGGTAGTTGAAGCTTGATTTTATAAATATTGATGCGCATTGGTGTGATTGGCACGAATGCTACACCCGCCTAAACGACAAACAATAAAAAACTGGCACAGAATTCTGCGCCAGTTTTTATGCTTGTAGCGTGGGCTAATTAGCCTTTTGCGACATTGAAGCGAGCATTTTCACCGACGATGTCGATGTAGCTTGCGTCTAGGTCTGACAGCTTGCCTGCGCCTGCTAGCAGCATGGCAGTTTTGGTGTCGTTGGCTAGCCATTCTAGAGCTGATTGTACACCTTCAGCGCCACCCATCGCCAGTGCATATAGCATTGGACGACCGACCATTACGGCAGTTGCACCCATCGCGATGGCGCGTACCACATCGATACCGCGACGCACGCCACCGTCTAGTAGTACAGGCACGCGACCGTTCACTGCTTTGGCGATTGCAGGCAGTGCAGTCATGCTGGCAGGTACGCCGTCGATTTGGCGACCGCCGTGGTTCGATACTTGGATCGCGTCTGCGCCTGCATTGACGAAGCGCACCGCATCATCAGCGCGTAGGACGCCTTTGACGATGACAGGCAGACCTGTGAATTCTTTGATGAATTTGATGGTTTCAGGTGTTAGGTCGGTTTTTTGGGCAAAGAAATCACCGCTGCCGCCGCGTTTTGGATCATGGTTGCCGAATGGCAGGTCAGTACGGAATGGGCGACCTAGCGCGATGAAGGCATCTGATTGACCTGGGCCAAGCGCATCAGCGGTCAGCACGATGGCGGTAAAGCCTGCTTTTTTGGCGCGAGTCAGTAGTGAGCGTGTTACTTGCTCGTCTTTATTGTAGTATAGTTGGAACCATTTTGGGCCAGTGGTCGCTGCTGCAATTTCTTCTAGTGATGCGTGTGATGCACCTGATGAGCAGTATAGCGTACCTGCAAGACCAGCACCCTTAGCGGTCAAGACTTCTTTGCCTTCGTGTACCATACCATGCACACCCATTGGTGCGACCATGATTGGCATTGGTAGGTCGTGACCCAGTAGCTTAGTTGAGATATCGATGTCTGATGCCGCTAGTCCGACTAGGCGTTTTGATGTGATGCGATAATCATCGAATGAACGGCGGTTCTCGCGCAAGGTCCATTCATCGCCTGCTGCGCCAGAGACGAAAGTATAGCCCGCTTGCGGGATGACTTTTTTGGCTTGGTCTTCTAGCAGGTTGAAGTTTACGACATTGATTTTGCCTTCACGCGTGCTTGCGCCGTATGCGGTGGCGGCAAATTTTGGAATGGCAGCAGCAGGGGTGACAGTTTTGGTGATACCATCTGCAGCAAAGGCAGTTTTGCTCATCAATGGCAGGGCGGCAAGACCGATACCAGTTGCGGCAAGCATCTTGCGGCGAGATAGAGAAACGGTTGGTTCTGCTTGTTCTGTGGTGTTGTGATTATCCATTGTTATTCTCCTGATTGGTCATAGTACTAATTATTGAATGATAACGGTATTTATAATAGTAAGTTATCGTAATATATAATATACCGATTGTGTAAGATATGCAATATCTGTAAATTAATTATGTTTATAATATTATTATGCGAATTTGGCATCAATCGCCCAAAAACGCTGCTATCTTATTGTTGTCATTGGGTGGAGATTTCAAGGGTTTTGTTAAATATTTTGTATTTTTGTGCCAAGTTATTTTGCCATCGCTAAATATCGCTGGTGTAGCGGTGCAAGCTGTGCGTATAAAGTAGGTAGATCTTGGCTGTTATCCACGATATCTGCACCAAGCTTGGTAGCAAGCTTTAGGCGTTCATCGCGGCTGATTTGCTTATCGATGATGGCTTGAATCTGCGCGATGGCATTATCATCACGGCGGCTTGCGCGCTCAAGCTGCACAACGACAGGCACATCGACGATGAGCAGATGATCGCACAGCTCAAGCAGATTGGGCGTACTGTGGCGACCTTCGAGCAGCAGCGGCACGGACAAGATAGCATAAGGCGATGTCGCGCGCGCAAGCTCATCGATGATCGCACGGCGGATGGCAGGATGAATGATGGCATTGAGCCGCGCCAACTCATCATCACGCCCAAAGATATAAGCACGCATGGCAGCGCGGTCATAATTGCCATCATTATCGACGACCCAGTCACCGAAGGCGTGCCTAAGTGTGTCAAGTAGCGGGCTGCCTTTTGCTGTTAGGTGATGGGCGATGACATCAGCATCGATGACATCCATGCCTTGGGCGGCGAAATAATCACTCACCGCTGTCTTGCCGCTGCCGATACCGCCTGTTAGTCCGACGATGAATTTTGACATTACTTTCCCCTTATTATTTAAATTGTTATTTAAATTTCCATTTAAAATAACGACACATACCATGTCATCATAGATTTGCCAAATAATAACGCCACCACCGCACCGATGGCAAGATATGGCCCGAAAGCAAACGGCGCGTGCCCATGCTTAACGCTGTGAATGATACCGACCACCACGCCCATCAAGGCTGCAATCAGTAACACCAAGGGCAGCTGCCATACGCCCAAATACGCACCGATGGCGGCAAATAGCTTAGCGTCCCCCAGACCCATACCATCATGACCGCGCAGCAGTTTATAAATCACATTAACCAGCCACAGCGCACCAAAACCTGCCACCACCCCAAAGATCGCATCGCTTGGCGTGGTGAAAATCCCCAAGCCATTGGCAGTCAAGCCAATCATCCCAAGCGGCAGCACCAAGCGATCGGGTAGAATCTGCATCCGCCAGTCAATCCCTGATAAAGCGATCAATAGCCACACAAACACCAAACCAAGCGCGCCTTGTAAACCAAGATCTAAGCGCAGCACAACCAGTACGCTTAAGATGGCGGTGATCAGCTCAAGAGCAGGGTACCGCCAAGCGATCGGCGCATAACAAGCACGACAACGCCCGCGCAGCAGCACAAAGCTGAGTACAGGCAGATTATCAAACCAAGCAATCGGCGTATGACAAGTCGGGCACTGCGAACGCGGATGTGACATTGATACAGGCAAGGGCGTGGCAAAGTGCTGTTTGACATCGTCTTTGGTGGTACTTGACAGGGCAGATTGTGCAATGAAATCTTGCGCATCTTGTTGCCATTGCCACTGCATGATGATCAGCAAGCGATGAATGACAACGCTCAAAAAACTGCCAATGCACAGCCCAAGCACACCAATAAATACCAAATAAATCATCACAAGCCTGCTCCCAGATTAAACAGCGGCAGATACATCGCCAACACCAAACCACCGATCAATACGCCCAGCACCACGATCATCACAGGCTCGATCATGCCAGTGATGGTGCTGACTTTGGCGTGGATTTGTTGTTCGTGATAATCAGCGACTTTCTCAAGCATGGGCACAAGCTTGCCTGAGCTTTCGCCGACGCCGATCATCTGCACGCTCATCGGTGAGAACAGATCGGTATTTTTGATCGCGGCAAATAAGCTGTGACCACTGTGGATTTGGCTGATGATTTGTTCGGTTGCGCTAATAAAAATAGGATGATCGGTGGCGCGTGCTGCTAGGCTTAGGGCTTGTGGCAAGGGTACGCCTGCGCCAAAAGTCGTCGATAAAGTGCGTGCAAATCGTGCGCTGCCAACCAAGCGAATCAGCGCGCCGATGACAGGCAGGCGCAGGGAGAACACAGCCCATCGATGGCGCAAGGCGGCAGATCGTTGATAAGCTGTCACACCAATGACGATAACGCCGATGATGCTCATAAAAATGAGCCAAAAATAACTTTGTAAAAACTGTGATAAGCCAAGCACGATGCGTGTCGGTAAAGGCAAAGTTTCACCCATTGATGCAAAAGTCATGGCAAAGCTTGGCACGACTTTTAATAATAAAATCGCCATCACCACCAGTGCAACGATCAGCACGATCAACGGATAGCGCACGGCTTGCTTGACGGTGGCTCTAAGGGTGGCTTGCTGTTCGCTGTAGGTAGCTAGGCGATCAAGCATGACATCGAGCGCGCCTGATTTTTCACCGGCATCGATCAGTGGATAGGCAAGTGTGCCAAATACAGGTGGTGCATTGTCGATGGCAGTGGCAAAACTATGCCCTGTCTCGATGTCGGTTTTTAGCTTGTTCAGATAAGCTGCCAAGGCGGTGCTGTTGGTGGTTTGCTTAGCGATATCCAGTGCTTGAGTGAGCACCAGCCCTGAGCTGATCAGCGTGGCAAGTGTTCTTAATCCAAGCAAAGCATCAGCAGGGCGTACGCGCGATTTTCGCCACGATACGCGCACCGCTGCAGGCTTGAGCGTGATTTGTGCTAAGCCTTGCTTGTGCAGCATGACTTTGGCGAGTGCAAGATTTGCCGCGCTGATCTCGCCTGCAACAGCTTTGCCGCGCGCGTTGATGGCTTTATAACTAAAGCGCTGTGTTGGACTTTGAGATGATGGTTTCATGCGATCAGTCCGATGTCACGCGGTGCATTTCAGTCAAGCTTGTGATGCCTGCCATGACAGCGGCGATTCCTGATTGGCGTAAGCTGATATTACCTGCTTGGCGATTGGCATGATCAATGACATCGCTGTCAGCACGATCAAAAATCAACTTGCGAATATTGGGCGTGATCGGCAGCAGCTCAAAGATACCCACACGCCCACGATAGCCATCACGGCAGCGATGGCAGCCCACAGGCTCGTACAGCTGATGGGTGCGTGAGATGTCATCATCACCAAAGCCTGCTTCACGCAGCACCTGTGGCGGTAGCACTACCGCGCGCTTGCAGTCATCACACAGCCGCCGCGCTAGGCGTTGGGCGATGATCAGATTGACGCCACTGGCAAGTTGAAAGCTTGGCACGCCCATACTGCCAAGACGCGTCAAGGTGGCAGCGGCAGAATTGGTATGCAGGGTCGATAGCACCAAATGCCCTGTTTGTGCTGCCTTGATCGCGATCTCAGCCGTCTCGGTATCGCGAATTTCACCGACCATGATCACATCAGGATCTTGGCGTAAGAACGCGCGTAATAAGTCGGCAAAATCCAAGCCGATTTTTGGATTGATGTTAGTCTGGTTAATGCCGTCAAGATTGATTTCCACAGGATCTTCGGCGGTCAAGATATTATTATCGCCACGGTTTAATAACCCAAGCGCGGTATATAGCGAGATGGTCTTGCCGCTGCCTGTCGGACCTGTGATCAAAATCATGCCTTGGGGCTTGTGCAGGGCGTCGGTGAACTGCTGTTTTTGTGTGGCATTAAGCCCTAGCGCGTCCATGCCGATGAGCGTCTGCGCTGAGTCCAAGATTCGTAAGACGACTTTTTCACCGAATAAAGTAGGCAAAGTACTGACGCGAAAATCCACCGATTTATGTTCAGATAAGCGAAATTTGATACGCCCATCTTGGGGTTTGCGTCGCTCGGCGATGTCCAAATGCGCCATGACTTTAAGCCGCGTGGTGATTTTACCCGCTTGGCTTTTGGGTGGTGTATTGACACTGCTCATCACGCCATCGATGCGATAGCGCACGCGAAAGCTGTTTTCATAAGGCTCAAAATGAATGTCAGATGCGCCCAGTTGCACCGCGTCGGCTAGGATTTTTTGGACAAATTGTACCGTCGGCGCATCAACGATGGGATCGTCTTCGATGTCTTCATCATCCAGATGTTCATCGAGCACCACGGGCGCGCCCAGACTCAGCTTATCAAGATGTCGCGACAATTTATCAGCTTCAACCAGTACTGGCGTGACATTCAGATGTGTGTGAAAGCGAATGGACTGAATGGCATCGCGGTCAGTCGGATCGCTCATGGCAAGGGTCAGCGTGCTATTATCCTTGCTAAGTGGCAAGACGCGATGGCGCGCAATGAGCCTGGGATCGATCAGCGTGCCAGCATCGCGCGTATCATGACGATCTAAATCGACAAGCGGCATATTGAGCAGTATCGCCATTGTATCACCAAGCGGCTTTGGACTGACAAGCTGTGCATTGATTACAGCATCTGTCCATGGGGTAGAGTTGGCATATGCATCAGTCATGGCGGTGGTGAGCGCGTCAGCATCACAACCAAGCTGTGATAACTGTGCAATGAGTCGATGATGAAACGCGGTCAGCATGACGACGATCCTTAAGAAAAAACAACAACAGTTACAAAAATAGCAAATTTTTTATCCAAATACCACAAAATATTTTTGGCATTATCAGAATTTGGGTTATAATATCGTGTTCACAGTGCGCATTTGAGCGTATCACAGTTTTATTTTGATATTCTGATTAAAAAATTTGACACGGACATCGATATGGCAAAATATGTCATCGGCAATTGGAAATTAAACCCAGCAAGCTTAGCAGAAGCTAAGGCATTGGCAAACGAGCTTAAAGACAGCCTTGATATGGATACTGTCAAGCTTGGCTGTGCGCCAAGTTTTGTGCATTTGCCTGTGGTGGCAGATGTATTGGCAGACTCGCCATTGTGGGTGGGTGCGCAGGATTTATCCGCCAAGACAGGTGTGACAGGTGCATTCACGGGTGATATTTCTGCAGCGCAAATCATCGACGCTGGGGCAAAATTCGTCATCCTAGGACATTCAGAACGCCGCCAATATCATGGCGAAGACAATGCCATCTTAAGCGAAAAAATCAAGCAAGCGATGGCTGCTGATTTGGCAATTGTGCTGTGTATCGGCGAGACCAAGGATGACTACCAAAGCGGTCAAACCTTGCAAGTGTTGGATGCGCAGCTGTCGGTCTTGGATGGTCTGGGCGTCCCTGCCAAATCGCTGATCATCGCCTATGAGCCTGTGTGGGCGATCGGCACAGGACTGACACCGACGGTTGAAGAAGTGGTGGCGGTGCATCGCCATATCCAAGCGAAATTGGCAGAAAAAGACTTGCCAAATATCTGCGTGCTGTATGGCGGCAGTGTCAATGCGGATAATGCCAAAGATTTTGCCGCTGCTGATGAAGTGGGCGGTGCGCTCGTGGGCGGTGCCAGCCTAAAAGCCGACAGCTTTGCGGTGATTGCAGCAGCATTTGCCACAAGTGCGTGATTTTAAATTTATTGATCAGTAACTGGTAAGTTTACCAAAGAGTTTTTTATGCTATTTAACATTCTATTAGCCGTTCATATTATCGTTGCTATTGTGATGATTGGATTTATCTTAATTCAGCATGGCAAGGGTGCGGATGCAGGTGCATCATTTGGTGCAGGCGCATCAGGTACAGTATTTGGTGCGGCAGGTTCGGCGAACTTTTTGACGCGTACCACGGCGGTTTTGGCGACGATTTTTTTCATCACAAGCCTTGCTTTGGCGCATTTTGCCCAAAAACAAGCGGCAGATCAGCTGCGTCTGGATGTGCCGGCGGTGAGTAGCACACCAGCACCAACATCGACCACGCCAGCCCAAGGCAGCAATTGAGCATCATTGCGTAAATTCGCCAAAGCACTTGCGCTTGGCGGCTTTTTTGGGTAGAATACGCCCAAGTTTGCGATCGTGGTGGAATTGGTAGACACGCCATCTTGAGGGGGTGGTGCTTCACGGCGTGAGGGTTCAAGTCCCTCCGATCGCACCAAATTCGACTGATAAGTCATTGAAATATATAAAAAATTAGCAAGCCTTGCAGTTGTGTGTACCACTCAGTGTGCCATAAATGCAGGGCTTGTTTTATTCCTAGGATGCTTCATTTATCACCAATTCGTAACTTTGACTACGTCCAGATGCTTCAGATTTTTTCAAAATTCCTTTATCAATCAAATCATTAATATCTCTTAAGGCGGTATCGTGAGACACTTTGGTGATACTCGCCCATTTTTTACTGGTCAAGTTGCCATAGAAATTACCGAATAGCTTATTAATCATCAGAATTTGCCGTTGATTTAATATAGTGTCATGATGAGCGTGCCAGAACTTGGCTTGACCCATGATTTTTTGTAGCATTTCCAATGACTTAATCAGACTGTTTTCTAGACTTGATAAAAACCAAATAAGCCAATCATTGACTGATGCGATGCCATTTTGGGTGTGTTCTAGAATTTGGTAATATTCATTTCGACAGGCTAAAATCTGTGCCGACATGCTATAAAATCGCTGTTTGCTATCATCGCTCTTGGCAAGCATGCGCTCAGTGATAGCTCGTGTCAGTCGCCCATTGCCATCATCAAAAGGGTGTAAAGTGACAAACCATAAATGAGCAAGTCCAGCTTTAATGGTTAGGTCAAGTGTGGCATCTTCATCATTATACCATGCCAAAAACTTAACCATCTCATCGGGCAATCTCTCAGTTTTGGGGGCTTCAAAATGCACTTTTGTGCGGCCATAGCCCCCTGATACTACTTGCATGACGCCATTGCTATCATCGCGAAATGCACCTGTTTTGATATTATATAAGCCACTTGTGCCCGTCGGAAAAAGTGCTTTATGCCAACGAAACAGCTCATCAAGAGTTAGTGGTTTGTCATAATCATAGCTTGCCTTCAGCATCATCTCAACAATGACATCAATCTCTCGGCTTGGTGCAACCAAGTTGCTATATAGGTGTTCAATTCCAAGCTGGCGCGCCACAGAGGAGCGCACTTGCTCGGTATTTAAAATCTCGCCTTCAATTTCAGAGGTTTTTACCACTTCTAGACTTAGTGTCTCAAGCCGCATTTGCAATGGCAAATCAAACCCAAGACTGTGAATTTACCCAAGTAGTCTGCCTTGTAGTAGGCGTATGCGAGCGACGATGGGCAACAAGGTGGCATTGTCAATTTGTTAATTTGTCCAATTGTCATATTCGTAGATGCATAAAGATTGCGTCATAGTTAGCTAGAAAAAATAGATTTTGCGTTGATTGTAGCATATATTTGACGCATAATTTGCGTAGAAAATTCAGTTTTTTGTACGCTTGGATGAGTTAATGAAAGGTTTTTTTTGCTTACTAAATTGTCTTCAAGTATTAATTTTCACCAAATTCCAAAAAATCTCATCAAAAAAGCTTGACATTGAAAAAATTTGCCGTATAATAGGCAACCTAAATTGATGCGGGGTGGAGCAGTCTGGTAGCTCGTCGGGCTCATAACCCGAAGGTCGTTGGTTCAAATCCAGCCCCCGCTACCACTTTTTAAAATCCTAAGAAAGGCTTTGATAATCAAGTTGATTGAGATAAGTTCTTAGGTAGTTTGACAAAACAGTCAAGCTGTCGGCTGGTATTATGATCGCCCACCAACCTGAGTGTTTTGTGGGCTTTTTTGTATCTGTCGTTGTCTATCTTTGGGTGTTTGCACTTATGATGGCGACGAAGTGCCGATAGGCTTATTGAATTTTTTAGGAATTAACATTCAATCATGAAACCATCAAGCAAAATTGCTGAATTAACCGAGTTAATCGCCCCTGCAGTTGCCGCCTGTGGCGTGGATCTGTGGGGTATTGAGTTCATGCCCCAAGGACGCAAATCGCTGTTGCGCATTTATATTGAGACCTTGCCAGAAGATCGCGCGCGCGGCGTGCATGTGACCATCGAAGACTGTTCAGCGGTCAATCACCAAGTCTCAGGCGTGCTTGATGTTCATGATCCGATCGCAGGCGAGTATGTGCTGGAAGTGTCAAGCCCTGGCTTTGACCGTCCGCTATTTACCCGTGAGCAAGTGGCAGAATATGTCGGTGAGATTGTAAACTTACGCTTAATTCACGCCATCGGTACAGGCGATGCCAAACGCCGTAAAGTGGTGGGTCGCTTGACAGAAGTTGGCAGCGATACGATGAAAGTCGTTACCGAAGATAAGCTTGAGTTTGACATTGCTTTTGATAGTGTGGATAAAGCGCATTTGGTTTATGAAGATTAATCCAGCTTATAAATGGCATTGCTTTGCCAGTTTTATCATAAGCTTTATCCGTATAATCTGATACAAAATTTCTTATAGATTTGTAATTATTATTAACAATTAACCCAAGGAATCCACAGATGAGTCGCGAAATTTTGACCGTGGTTGAAACCGTCAGTAACGAAAAAGGGCTAAATCCTGAAGACATCTTTGAAGCGATTGAACAAGCGTTGGTCGTTTCTACCAAGAAAAAAGTCTATACCGAGCAGCCAGAAGTGGCGATTCGTGTGCATATCGACCGCAAAACAGGCGATTATGACACTTTCCGTTTTTGGACTGTGGTGGCGGACGAAGACCACGAGATGCCTGCGTGTCAGCTTGCCATCAGCGATCTTGACGAAAATGAATACAAAATCGGCGACATCGTCGAAGAGCAAATCGAGTCGATCGAGTTTGGTCGTATCGCTGCTACCCAAGCCAAGCAAGTCATCATCCAAAAGATTCGCGAAGCTGAGCGTGCGCTTGTCGCTGATGCCTTTGAATCGCACCTAGGCGAGCTTGTCACTGGCGAAGTGAAAAAACAAAGCCGCGATGCTTATATCATTGATCTGGGCGAAGGTGGTGAAGGTTATCTTGCCAAAGACCAAACGCTACCACGCGAAAGCCTGCGCCCAAAAAGCCGCGTCACAGCGATCTTGGCACAAGTCAATCGCGATGGCCGTAGCCCACAGTTGGTGCTGTCTCGCACCAATAAAGAGATGCTGATCGCATTGATGCAAAAAGAAGTCCCAGAGATCAGCGAACAAATCATCGAGATTCGTGATGTGGCTCGCTTGCCAGGCTTGCGTGCCAAGATTTCGGTGAAGACCAATGACCATCGCATCGATCCTGTGGGCGCGTGTATCGGTATGCGTGGCACGCGTATCCAAGCGGTACAACAAGAGCTGGACGGTGAGCGCATCGATGTCATCGTATGGAACGAAGACCCTGCGCAGTACATCATCAGCGCGCTTGAGCCTGCTGATGTCAGCGGTCTTGTACTTGATGAAGATACCAAGACTGCCGATGTGATTTTTGCGACCAATGATCAGTTGGCGCGTGCGATCGGTTCTCAAGGTCAAAATGTCCGCCTAGCGTCAGAATTGACGGGCTATAAGCTGAACATGATCCTAGAATCTGAATACAACGAGCGCCAAGAGTCAGAAAATCAAGCGGTCATCGAGATGTTCTATGAGCGTCTGGAAGTGGATCGTGACTTGGCAGAAGTGCTGACTGAAGTTGGCTTTAGCGACATCGAGACAGTGGCATATGCACCTGTCGAAGAATTCTACGAAATCGATGGCTTGGACGATGAGACCATCGCTGCCATCCAAGCGCGTGCCAAAGAAGTTATCATCTCAGATGAGCTTGCCAAGCAGCAAAACATCAAAGAGCCAAGTGCTGAACTGCTTGCCCTAGAAGATATGACGCCTGCGATCGCGTATAAGCTTGCCGAGCGCGACATCATCACGCTGGATGATTTGGCTGAGCAAGCGGTGTTTGATATCGAAGATATCGAAGGCTTGGATGCTGATAGTGCAGGCAAGCTGATCATGCAGGCTCGCCAATCGTGGTTTGCCTAACCATGCGTGCCACAGGCGTTGGTGCATGATGATGAATACTGTCATGATCATGCACGCATTGAACTAATTTTGCCAAGCCGAAAAAGCGGTTTGGCAGCAAATTTAATAGTGGATAATCTTGATAAGTATCAATGACACAGATTAGCGATACTTATCAATCCACTTGCCAAACCAATAATTTTAGGTGATATAATGGCGAAAACAGTCAAAGAACTAGCCCAACTTTCTAATACCAATGTTGAGACCATTCTCAAGCAATTAAGCGATGCAGGCCTACCTGCTCGTGGTGAAGCTGATAGCGTCAGTGAAGCTGAACAAGAAAAACTGGTGGCATTTTTAAAACAAAGCCACGGCGAAAAACCAAAATCTCGCATCAGTCTAAAATCAAAAACCACTTCTACCGCTCAAGTGACGGGTACATCAGGCAAAGCCAAGACGGTCAATGTCGTGCGTACCAAAAAAGTCGTGTACGAAAAGCCAGATCCGGCCAAAATCGAAGCTGAAATCGCTGCCCAAGCACGTGCAGCCGAAGAAGCTCGCCTAAAAGAAGCGGAAGCTAAGCAGGCTGCTGAGCGTAGCAAAAAAGAAGCGGCTGAGCGTCAAGCGGCAACCTTGGCAGCGATGCGAGCCAGCAGTGCACCAAGCGAAAAATCTGACAGCTCAAGCAGTGTTGTGGTCAAAAAAGCCAAAAAAGACGACGCAGCAGAAGCAAAAGCAGACAATAAAGCTGACAAGAAAAAACCAGCCAAGCCTGTCAAACAAGAATCTGCCGAAGACAAAGCGGCTCGTGAAGCTCGTGAAGCCGAAGAAGAACGCTTGCGTCAGATGGAAGCCGAAACCCGCCGTAAAGCTGCTGAAGAAGCCCAAAAACGCACACTTGAGCAGATGAAACAAATGGCATCCCGTTATAGCGATAGTGATGATGCGACAAGTAGCACCATCGTGCGCACCAAAGATGATGCACCGCTCGCAGATGGCTTGGTGGGTGCAGCGCTTGAAGAGTCGTTCGAAAAAGAACGCCGTGAAATCAAGCGTGGTACAGCAGGTACTACAGGCAAAGGTGCTAAAAAAGGCCGCAAAGGTCAGCAAGAAGAGCGTGAAATCAAAACGCGTTCAAAGGGCTTGAAGTCATCACAAGCCAACAAGCATAAGTTTGAAATGCCTGTCGAAAAAATCGTCCACAATGTCGAAGTGGGTGAGAGTATCGTCCTGTCTGATTTGGCTCAAAAAATGGCCGTCAAAGTGCGTGAAGTCATCAAAGCCTTGATGAAGATGGGTGAAATGGTGCGTGAATCTGATACCATCGATCAGATGACGGCGGCATTGGTGATTGAAGAATTTGGCCATAACTTTATCCCAGTCAGCGACACACAGCTTGAAGATGATCTACAAGTGGCAGTCGATGAAAAATCGGGTAATGTCCAAACTCGCCCACCAGTTGTGACCATCATGGGCCATGTTGACCACGGTAAAACATCACTACTGGATAAGATTCGTGCGACCAAGGTGGCATCTGGCGAAGCGGGTGGCATCACTCAGCACATCGGCGCATACCATGTGACGACAGATCGTGGCGTGATTACTTTCCTTGACACCCCAGGCCATGCTGCCTTTACAGCAATGCGTTCTCGTGGTGCGCAGGCGACCGATATCGTTGTCCTAGTGGTTGCAGCCGATGACGGCATGATGCCACAAACTGAAGAAGCAATTGACCATGCGCGTGCAGCAGGTACGCCGCTGATTGTCGCTATTAACAAAATGGACAAAGATACTGCCGATCCTGATCGCGTCATCAATGAGCTGTCTGTCAAAGAAGTCATCCCTGAAGAGTGGGGCGGTGATACCCCGATGGTCAAAGTCTCTGCCAAATCAGGCATGGGTATTGATGAACTACTAGAAGTCATCAGCATCCAAGCAGAATTGATGGAGCTAGAAGCACCTGTTGATGGTGCTGCCCAAGGTGTGGTGATTGAGTCTCGCTTGGACAAAGGTCGTGGTGCAGTCGCAAGTCTATTGGTCAAAAAAGGTACATTGAACCAAGGTGATTTGGTCTTGGCGGGCGAATATTACGGCAAAGTGCGTGCGATGACTGATGAGAATGGTCAGCGTATCAAATCAGCCGGTCCATCGATTCCTGTTGAGATTCTAGGCTTGCCTGAAGCACCAGCAGCAGGTAGCGAATTCTTGGTTGTCTCAGATGAGAAAAAAGCCCGTGAAGTGGCTGATTTCCGTGCCGCTCGTGAGCGTGATCGCATCCTTGAGCGTCAAAACAAGATGCGCCTAGACACCCTATTTGACAGCATGGGTAGTGCAGAAGTTGCCACCTTGAACATCATCTTGAAGACCGATGTGCGTGGTTCGCTAGAAGCATTGCTTGGTGCACTTGATGAGCTATCGACTGATGAAGTCAAAGTGCGTGTCATCAGCTCTGGTGTCGGTGCGATTACCGAATCTGATGTCATCTTGGCAGAATCCTCAGAAGCGGTGCTGCTAGGCTTTAACGTCCGTGCTGACAACCAAGGCAAGAAAAAAGCCGATGCAGCAGGCTTAGATATCCGTTACTACAGTGTCATCTATGGTCTGATCGATGATGTCAAAGCGGCGATGAGTGGTATGCTTGCCCCTGAGCATCGTGAGAAGATCTTGGGTATCGCTGAAGTGCGTGAAGTCTTCCGCTCAAGCAAATTCGGTGCGGCGGCAGGCTGTATGGTGCAAGAAGGTACCATCCATCGCAACAAGCCAATCCGCGTCTTGCGTGATGATAAGGTCATCTTCACAGGTCAGCTACAGTCACTGCGTCGCTACAAAGACGATGTCAATGAAGTCAAAGCTGGCATGGAATGTGGTCTTGCCGTCAAGGGTTATGAAGTCGCTGTGGGTGATAAGATCGAAGTCTTTGAAATCCACGAAATCAAACGCGAACTATAATCGCCATACTCTTGCCAAAACCCTGTCGCATGATGGGGTTTTGTCGCCATAGATGGGTGAAATTTGTTATACTACCCAGCATAAAAGACGACCTTTATCCAAGTTGTCTTTGGTGGATAAGTTAAAATTTATTATTTATTGGAAAAAATTCAATGAGCCAACGCTTACAACGACTTGCTGATCAAATTCAGCGAACGCTTGCCACTTTGATTCGCGATGAGATTAACGATCCACGCTTGACGGGATTTGTGACCATCTCAAGTGTCAAGGTCAGCCCTGATTTGGGTTATGCTGATGTGTATGTGACCATCCTTGAGCCGCATAATGACACAGGCATGAACATTGATAGCCACCGTGAGAGTGTCGCTATCTTGAACCGTGCGTCAGGGTTTTTGCGTACCGAATTATCGCACACGATGAAAACTCGCACCACGCCACGCCTAAGATTTCATTATGATGAAGTGACGGCGCATGGCAATCACATGATGGATTTGGTCAATCAGGCGATGAAAAAGACACATGAGAGCGAACAGCATTATGATGATGAGACGGCAGAGTGAGTGATGAGTGCTAAGACCGTCATTTCAGGGATTTTATTATTGGATAAGTCCCAAGGCATCAGCTCGCATTCGGCATTGGCAAAGGCGAAGTTTTTGTTCAAATCAGACAGCCAAGATTCCAAAAAAGCAGGGCATACAGGCACGCTTGATCCGATGGCGACTGGGCTTTTGCCGTTGGTATTTGGCGAAGCGACCAAATTTGCACAATATGGACTGGATGCTGATAAAGGCTACACGGCGACTATTCGCCTAGGCGTAGCGACCGATTCGGGCGATGCTGATGGGCAAGTGATTGATACAGCTTTCGTGCCAAACTTTAGCCAAGCGGAGTTAGATCAGATTGCCGCTGCTATGACAGGCGCACAAAGTCAAATCCCGCCGATGTACTCCGCGCTCAAAAAAGACGGCAAAAAGCTCTACGAATATGCCCGAGACGGCATCGAGATTGAGCGTGCGCCACGAGCCATCACCATTCACCATTTGAGCCTAACCAAGCTTGATGATGAGCATATTAGGCTGTCAGTCATTTGCTCAAAAGGCACTTATGTGCGTGTGCTTGGCGAAGACATTGCCAAACGACTTGGCACGCTTGGGCATTTGACGAGTTTGCGTCGTACTTTGACGGGTGGCTTTGGTATTGATGACGCCATTAGCATGGATGCGTTTGAAGCTTTGCCAATGGCTGAGCGGCTTGGCAGGCTGCTGCCGATCGATGCGATGCTAATGCATTTGCCGATTTTGGCGGTAAATGATGATGAGGCAGCGCGCCTTAAGCTTGGGCAGCGGCTGAATGTCAAAGACCGCGTGAATACCTTGCCAAGCTTTACAGAGACTTGCCTAGTCAGACTGTATGCCGATGGCGAATTTTTGGGCTTGGGTGAAGTGGCAAATACAGGGCGATTACAGCCGAAAAAATTGGTGGCGTAGGGCTTGTTTGTTAAGCAGTTTTGGAGAATTGCACAAAGTTTAGACAGCTGTTTGGCGATTGTCTAAATTTTCGGCAAATGTTACAAAATTTTTCAACAAAAGCCCTGTTTCATCATCAAGTCAGCTTGTCATCTAGGCAGATTGTGCGTACAATGCACCCAACCAATCACAAAAAATACGGTGAATTTATGAAAAAATTAGCACTTTTGGCAGCGGCGATTTTCACTACCAGCGCTGCACAGGCATCTATTTATGACATCGAACAAAGCACCAATCAATGGTATTGGCAAGCGGACATCGGCTACTCGGATCTAAATTTCGACTTCGGTGATGCCGAGCGTGATGAAGATGGTGTCGGCGGTCGCATCAGCGTCGGTAAAGATAAAGGCAGCTACCGCTATGCCTATGATTACAGCTATTTTGGCAATGCTGAAGACAACTACCACTGGCGCAGCGGCACCACTTATGTGCGTGACGAATATGACACTTATGCACATTCGATCGGCGCAAGCGCGTTTTATGATTTCAAAAATACTAGTCGCGTCACGCCATATGTTGGCGCGCGCGTGGGTGTGAACTTCTTGAGCCAAGATTTGCGCCGCTGTGTGTCATCGGTAGGTTTGGGTTCGGTCTGTGGCTATAGCGACGACACCAATACTGACACGCGTGTCGGCGTCGGCGGTATCGTGGGTGTCAGCTATCAAGCAACCCCTGCGGTGGCGGTCAATGTCAGCGGCGAATATAACTATTTGGGTAAAGTTGGCGATACCAAAGTCACCCAAACAGGTGCTAATGTCGGCGTGCGTATGAATTTTTAAGCCAAATTCATCAATACAAACCCATCGGTCAGATGATCGATGGGTTTGTTTTTGTGAAATTTTGCACCAAAATACCACAAAATAAGCTGACAAGCACGCTCAAATCTGTTATAATCTGCGTTTAAGTGCCAATTGGCTTAGGCAAGCTTTAGCAATGCAATGCTTGCCCGAATATCACTGCATTGCTTATTAGGAAATTGTTATGCTAACGAATCAAGATCGTATCGACATCATCGCTAAATACAAGCGCGCTGAAAATGACACTGGTAGCCCAGAAGTGCAAGTAGCACTATTGACTGCTCGTATCAACGACCTACAAGACCACTTCAAAGCACACAAAGCTGACCATCACAGCCGTCGTGGCCTAATCCGTATGGTTAACCAACGCCGTAAGCTGCTTGACTACCTAAAAGGTAAAGACCTAAATCGTTATACCGACCTAATCGGTTCACTGGGTCTGCGTCGTTAATTCGCTCTTGTGGCGACAGGTAAGTCCTGTTTACGATAATAAAAAACGGCGTGCTTTTTGCGTGCCGTTTTTTCGTTAATTTTAAGCAAAATTTGGCAGGTATTTAGAACTCTAAGGCATGGCACAAGTTGGATTTCCAATCGGTGTAATGGCTTAGGGCTTTAGATATTGCCAAAGTTCATTTATTAGGAAAAGTTTATGTTTAATACCATTCGTCAAGAATTTCAATATGGCAACCAACAAGTTGTCCTAGAAACTGGCCGTATCGCACGCCAAGCAAACTCAGTGCTTGTGCACATGGGTGGTGTGTCTGTGCTGGTTGCTGTGGTTGTGCGTCCAGAAGCTGTTGCTGGTCAAAATTTCTTCCCACTGACCGTCAATTATCAAGAAAAAATGTACGCATCGGGCAAAATCCCAGGTGGCTATGGCAAGCGTGAAGGCCGTGCCAGCGAGTTTGAGACGCTGACATCTCGTTTGATTGACCGTCCAATCCGCCCACTATTCCCAGAAGGCTACTACAACGAAATCCAAATCACCGCCACCACCATCTCATCAGATAAGAGCCAAGATGCTGACATCGCGGCGATGATTGGTGCGTCAGCGGCATTGGCGATTTCACCTGCACCATTTAATGGCCCAATCGGTGCCGCTCGTGTCGGCTTTATCAATGGTGAATATGTCCTAAACCCAAATCTGGCACAGATGAAACAAAGCGACTTGGATTTGGTCGTTGCTGGTACTAAGTCAGCGGTCTTGATGGTAGAGTCAGAAGCGCGCGAGCTGTCAGAAGATCAGATGCTGGGCGCGGTACTGTATGGCCATGCACAGCAACAAATCGTGATTGATAACATCAATGCCTTTGCTGCAGCTGTTGGCAATGCCAAGCAAGAATTTGTCGCCCCTGCAATTAACGAAGAGCTAAACAACGCACTTAAGGCAGGCTTTACTGACAAAGTGAGCGAAGCTTATACCATCACCGTCAAGCAAGATCGCTATGCTCGCCTAGATGAAATCAAAAACGAAGCCATCGAAGCATTGGCAGACGATGCTGAGAGCGAGGGTTATGCTGAGCGTGTTGATGACATCAAAGCATTGTTCGAAGAGCTAAAATACCGCACCGTGCGTGACAATATTCTATCAGGCAAACCACGTATCGACGGCCGTGACCTTGAGACTGTGCGTGCATTGGATATCCAAGTGGGTGTATTGCCTTATACGCACGGCTCAGCACTGTTTACCCGTGGTGAGACACAGGCTTTGGTCGTGACCACACTAGGTACTAGCCGTGATGTAAACTTGGTGGATACTTTGGCAGGCACTAAGCAAGACCACTTCATGCTACATTACAACTTCCCGCATTTCTCAGTGGGTGAGACAGGTCGTGAAGGTGCGCCAAAACGCCGTGAGATTGGTCATGGTCGCCTAGCTCGCCGTGGTGTCCAAGCCATGCTACCAGCCGCTGATCGCTTCCCTTACACCATCCGTGTGGTATCAGAAATCACCGAATCAAACGGTTCATCATCTATGGCATCTGTGTGCGGTGCATCACTATCATTGATGGATGCAGGCGTACCGCTAAAAGCACCTGTGGCAGGTATTGCGATGGGTCTGGTCAAAGAAGGCGAGCGTTTTGCCGTACTATCTGACATCCTAGGTGACGAAGACCACTTGGGTGATATGGACTTTAAAGTAGCAGGTACGACCGAAGGCATCACCGCGCTACAGATGGACATCAAGATCGAAGGTATCACCGCCGACATCATGGAGCAAGCGCTGAAACAAGCTCATGCTGGCCGTATCCACATCTTGGCTGCGATGAATGAAGTTATCTCAACAAGCCGCACCGAGATCAATGCCTATGCGCCAAACTACGCAACCATGAACATTAACCCAGAAAAAATCCGCGATGTCATCGGTAAAGGCGGCGCGACCATCCGTCAGCTGACCGAAGACACTGGCGCAACCATCGACATCGAAGACAACGGCACAATCCGCATCTTTGGTATGGATAAAGCATCGACGCGTGCAGCAATGACACAAATCGAAGCGATCACCGCTGAAGTGGAAGTGGGCACTGTCTATGAAGGTACAGTGGCGCGTATCGTTGATTTTGGTGCGTTCGTGACCATCCTACCAGGTACTGATGGTCTGGTACACATCAGCCAAATCTCAGATGAGCGCGTCGAGAATGTCAGTGACTACCTAAAAGAAGGTCAAGTGGTCAAAGTCCAAGTCCAAGACATCGATAACCGTGGCCGCATCAAGCTGACCATGAAAGGCATTGAGCAATAATTGATTTATTGATCAATCAAAAAACCGCTTTATCGTCGGTGAACCAACCCAATTCTTAGACACTAAGATTAACGGTTAAGGTTTAATAAAGGACTGAGTTCTGTATTGTACAGGACTCAGTCCTTTTAATTTTACTTTTATTCTATCATGATTGTAGTAGTGAATACACTCATCAATCACTTATCCAAGTTCATCGGTTGATGTAAATCTTCTACTTTTTTGCCATTAAAGAAGATTTCTTCTTTTAACGCCCCAAAGAAACTCTCTATCACTGCATTATCCAAGCAATTGCCGCATCAGTGTACCGGTACAATCTGATTGCAACTAAGTCCATTGTGATAATGATCAATGACTTCAAGTTTAAAGTCCATTGTGTATTTGGTCATAAAAACACCCCAAAGGTTGCCTAACTTTTGGGGTGCGGTTCACGTTAACTTGTGGCTTTTTGGTGCATATCCTGCGTGCATCCTTACGGTGTTTCCATACGAACAGCTGATCATCCTTGCTTGATACATCCTGTATCGGTTTCCATTGCTGTTATGCGTATTATGCCAAAATGACAGTGTCGTAAACAGTGGCAAAAATCGGCAATCTGTGTACGAAATTTCTTACAAAGCATCCATCAAACCACTTTAAACTGCCAAAAACCCCACTTTCTCCATCACAAAATCCAAAAACGCACGCATCACCGAAGACGGATAACGATGTTTCAAATACAACAAATGCACAGGATAAGTCCGCATCGGGTAATCGTGCAACACTTCCACCAAGCCATATTCTTCAATCAAACGATTGGCAATCGTTTCAGGTAAATGCCCCACACCACGCCCTTGTTGAATTAAATAAGCGATGGCATACACATCGTTTGACGCAAACACATAAGGTAATTTCAGCATCTTATTTTCTAATGTAATCATCAACTCTTTTTGTTCGGCTTTGGCAAAACCCACACAAGGAAAACGCACTAAACCATCAGGCGTTGTCGGGGTGCCGTATTGTGCCAATAAATGCGGATGTGCCACGCATTTGACTTTTGCCGTCAGCACCAAACGCGCCACCGCATTATCGGTATGCAAATCCCCTGCCCGAAACGCAAAATCAATATTATCTTCCACCAAATCCAAAACTCGGTCGGTTACTTGGCAATGAATGCTCACTTTGGGATATTTCGTGCCAAATTCATCGAGCCACACCCAAACTTCTTCCAATCCTGTAAAGGTGGAAATGCGTAATGTTCCGCTAATTTCTTGATGTTCAGAGAATGCTTTTTCTACTTGCAATAAATTATCGATGTTTTGATACACTTGTTCATAAAGCTTTTGCCCTGTCATTGTCGGCTTAACGCCTGATTTTTTGCGGTCAAATAGTTGAATATTGAGCGATTTTTCCAATTCTGTAATTTGACGGCTAATGGTGGCAATCGGTACATTCAGCCGTTCCGATGCTTTGGAGAGACTGCCGTCTTGGACGACAGAAACAAATAGGGATAGGGCGTTTAGGTTCATTGTTCATTTCCCCAATGTTGAATCTCTTGAATGCTATTTGAAACATTACCATTTGCTTGCTGATTTTTCCCATGCAGATAATAAACTCCCGAAAGCTCTTGTAAAAATTTGCTTTGTGTATAAGCATGTTTCTCACCTAAAACAGTCCAAATTAATTTTAATTTATGCTCTTTTACGAAATTTAAGAATTCATCCTTTTTAACCAATAAACTATTTTGAAATTCATCATTTATCTGCGGATTAAAACAGATTAAATTATTTTGTGAATTAACCCAATAGCCATTTTTAATACAATTTTGCATTTTCATTCCGTGATAAATAATAGGGTTAGGGGCATAAAATGAAATACCATCATTACCATAAGTAGATTCCCAAATATAGGAATTTACACTAGGTATAACTTTAAATGAAGGTGGTTCAATATCTTGATACCTAGAAATTTCTTGCCATTCATTGAATGTATTTTTAGCAAAAAATTGATTAACATCAATATTATAATATTCATTACTTTCTGGCATCCATCTTCCCATAAAATTTTGTTGTTGCAACCAAGTTTTGGCTTTTAAGTATTGAGTTTCTTTAACTAAATAACTGCGTATTTGCAGCCATTTTTGAATATCATAAGTTTCTTTTTGCCCGAATTTTGCCATTTCGCGAAAATCATCGTGTCTTTCTAAAACAAGCCATTTTTCACCATTAATCGTCAATTCCAGCAAATTGCTAATATCAGGAAAATCATTGGTTTGTACCCATTCATCAATTAATTCATTATCTTGGATGGTAAAATAATGTTTGGTTTGGCATGGTTTTTGATTTTTGTATTGAGAGAATACATCGGTTCTAGTTGGCGGTGAAATTTTAATTTGAGTTTTTGGTAAATAAAAATCATCTAAATTTCTCATATAATCACGTTCTGATTTATCATTATAGCTATCAACAAAAGCAGGAAAATTATCCATCACTCTTGCCAAAATTTCGTATAAAGCCAACCATTGGTACTTTTTACCAATTCGCTCAATTTTACTGGTATCATCTCTTCGCCAATATCTTGAATAGCTTTCCCTATCAAATTTCAGATGCTTTTCATCATCATAACCAAATTGCTCAAAAATCATTTGGCAGGCATAATTGCTTAATAAATTAACATCAATAATATTGCCTAATTTATAACTTTCCCATTGACGAAACTTAGCTTCAAAAGTGTATCTGCCAAAATCACCATATCCGCCTGTCCCACGACCATACTCCGTTGTCATTGAACGAATAATTATTCTTTGTCCATCAGAATGATACTTTTCATCAATTTCTTCATTTGTTGGTAGAATATTAGGAAAAGAACTTTTATATGGTGGTGTGATTCTTTCTCTGATTAAATCAATATTATTTGATGAATAATTATCTTTTTGTAAAGAATATTCAATAATATGGCGAGAATAATCACGAACCAAAACATTGGGATAGATTTCTTCTTTTTCAGGTTTATTAAATATTTGATTGTCTATTTCTAATGCAAGTTCTTTTAAATAAGATATATTTTCTGAATAGACAACAGCACCATGAATGGCAGATAAAATACCTTCCATCACATATGGGTCATTAACTGTATGAAATTCTTTAAATAATTCTAATGCAATGTCCAATCTATTCCATAATAAATGAGCCAATGCATTGATATGTTTATTTCTACTTTGTTTATCAGTAGAAGTAAATAACCAACTTACAGCGATTGCACCCAGCAATAATACTTCTGGTTCAATATTTTCTTGACCACTTGATTTATAACACCAAGTCAATAATCTATCTATTGCTGGGCATTCATCAGAATTTAATGCAATAAAAGCAGTCCAAACGGCATCTCTATCTGCTAAAGAAAAAGAATGCAGTGTATTGTGCAAATATTTTATATTTAACGGGTGATTAATTTCGGTAGCCAGTTGATACAAAACATCAGTCCAAGTTGCTTGATTGAAATATTGATTAGTTTTGAAAAACTGTCGTAGTTTCTGCAGATTGATTGTTTCAGGCTGCCTCCAAAAGAGATTTTCCACAATAATTTCAAACCAAACCCAATCTTTTGAGCAATCAAGCACTTCAAACACTTCAAAATCAAATCGTTCTGGTAATAATACACTCAATGCTTCCCATACACCTCTATTAAAACCAACGCTGTTACATAGGTTTTTTCCTTGTTCGCTATTTAACCATTGAACAAAATCATCTTGGTTGTGAATATGTTTTAATATTAAATTCGCTTTTTGATATTCCCCAATCCTTTCATAATTGAAATAAATATACTCTTCATCTCTGTTATAGTAAGCATTTTTACTAATAACATTTTCTTTAATTAAGTAATCAAGAAATCTTTTAGCATCTGATTCTGCAATGTCTTCTATTAATTCATTTCGCACCCCCTCTTGGCTGTAATATAATCCAAGCTAAATTTATTTTCCTCTAATTGTAATTTTGCAATCACATTGATTGCTCTTTGAACTAAGTTTAAACCAATATCTTGTTCAATTTGTTTGCAAATATGTTTCTCAACCCCATCTAAGTAAAATTTTATAATGTTATTCAATCCCTTATGACCTCTCGGAACACAAGTCTCCCCTTGAAATCTTAAAGACTCACAAAATAATTTTAAATACAATGGATTAGAAAATTCTGGATTGAGCAATGGCACACTAGGTAGTTGTAAGCCGTAGTAGGGAAAAAATATTTGAATAGCTTCAAATTCATTATCCATAAATCCTGTATGATGGACATAACATAATTTTTCTTTATTTTTTGTGGTTAATTGATTCAAAATAATTTCTTGGTAACTGTCTCGTACACTAATCACTAGCCCAATGTTTGAATATTGACTTACTAATTCAATTAATCCATTGAGTTGGTTATTCCACAAAGATTTTCCCTCACCTTCATTTAAGGCATCTATGGCTAAAATAACCCGTTCTTTCTGCATTTCTCCTATGCTATTCAAAGCTGACAAAAAAACATCAGGTGTTGTATTATTTAGATTTAACTGCTTGAAAATTTGGCTCCAAACATTAGATTTTTCAGTAAAATCTTGACCCAATAATAGCAAAGCATATTTTCCCGAAGATTGACTCTTTTGGACAAAATCTCCTAATAAATGAGATTTACCATTACCAGCTTGACCAGTTAAAACAAGCACTTTGCCATTGAATAATGACAATTCAGATGAATTTAACAACTGAATAATATCTTCTAATCAGCTGATTAATTTTCTGAAATAGTAATAGTCATTATTGTTTTTTTCTTCTTTATTTAAATAATTTTTAGAGAAATCTTCAAGATGTATTATCAACTCATTGATTTTTTGAATTAATAAATCAATATTAATGATTATTTCTAAATCATCAATTATTGATAAATTAAGTTCTTTAATTAAAAGTTTGTATACAGGCTCAAAATACTGATCTAACTCTTCATAACGATACAGAGATTGATATTGTGATTTAACATCTATTAATAATTGGCTAAATTGGTTTCCAAAATTTTCTTTAAAAATTTTTGTTCTTGCCAAGCTTTCTAATTGCATTGTAATGGGTAAATCAACATTGATTTCTGGTGTATAACGAACACCAAGATTGCTAATAGCTAATTGATTGTATTGTTCAAACCATTTATCTGATAATTCATTTTCATTAAACCAAAAGAATTTTTTACCTGCATTTTTTGGTTTTGATAATAAATCAGATAATTCAAAACTTCCCCAAAATTCAAATTCTATTTCACGACCTTGTGATTGAGCGAATTCTTTCCATTTTTGGACATACTCCTCCCATTTTGTAAGAAAAGATTTGTTTCCAGATATGTTGGCATTTGCTCTATCAGTTGCGACGCAAACATAATATTTTGTAAGGTTTGGATAATTTTTTAAAGATTCCTTGAAAGAATCTTCAATTTGTCTCCATTGTGACGATGAAAATGAACTCAAAAAGTATTTGGCTTGCCATCCATATAATGAGCCATCTGAAAATTCACACATTGCTTCAATACCGCCATCAGGGGCAGAAATTCTGGTAAATTTGCCTTTTGATCTAAACTCTTGGCGTGCCAATTGACATACCAGTTCTTCAAAAGCATTATTTTGAGAACCTTTTAAAGGTTTAATATTTTCCCATCTGATAGACATTTTTATATGACCCTAAGTGAATTTTCTAATTTATAAACATGATGATTTTTAAGTATATTTCAAGCTATAACAGGTTGCCAAAGCGAATCCAATACCGCACAAAAAGCCGAAACAAGTGTCAAATCAGTGGTTCAATCCAAGACTGAACGCAATAAAGCCAATGCCATTGCTTTTTATGATTTGGCATTTAATCAGCACAAAGTCCAAGAAGCCGCTGATAAATACATTGGTGATGTTTATTTACAGCACAATCCAATGGTGGCGGACGGCAAAGAAGCCTTTGTCAAAGGCATTGGCGGATTTGTCAGCCAAGCCCCACAAGCTCGCTCACACATCAAGCGTGCGATTGCCGAAGGCGATTTGGTGGTGTTGCACATTCATAGCCAACCAACGCCAGACAGCTTGGGCAGTGCAGTGGTGGACATTTTTCGTTTTGATGAAAATGGTAAAATCGTAGAGCATTGGGATGTTCTGCAAGCCGTGCCAGCCAAAACTGCCAGTGGTCGCAGTATGTTTTAATCTTGTAAAGCGTAAAAACACCGTTTGGAGCAATTCAAGCGGTGTTTTTTATTTAAAATAACTTTCAGACTGCCTGAAAATACAAATTCAAAATAAACCAGTCAATGATTTAATATCATCAATGCTCTGTTTCAAACTCATGGTTTCATTATGCAAAATCGCATATCGCAAACTTTCCATACACAAACTGGCACAAATAAATGATTGATAATGCAAAGAATGTCCCACCATATTTTGCTTAACCAATTCATCAGCAAAAGCAACTCGCAACATTTTGTGCATATCATCATATAGCCCATAACGGCGAGATTGGATTTTCCATAACGCTGAAATAGTGTGCCGAGAATTGAGAAAATCTTGAAAAACTTGTTCGGTTTGGCAATGTTCATTGGCAAGCAAATCCGCAAATTTTTGTTTAAAATCAAAAAACACTTCATCAATTAAAGAAACCAGTCCCGAATAATAACGGTAAAAAGTCGTGCGATTAACCCTCGCTTTTTCAATCACATCTTTGGCGGTAATCTCGTTAAATGGCTTTTCGTGCAACAAATCAATTAAAGCACGGTGCATGGTTTCGCGTGTTTTAATCACACGCAGGTCGGTTTTGTTCATGGCTTACTCGTTGGTTAAACTATTTGCTGGTTAATTTCATCATAAGCATACTTTTTATGTATTTTGTATGGATATGATGAAATTTGAATATCATTTATAGCTATTTTAACACATAAAAATCTCCTAAAATACGCTCATCTTAAATTTTCAACACACACAAGGATTTTTTATGAAACGCACTATCGTCATTACTGGGGCAACATCGGGTATCGGCAAAGAAACGGCATTGGCATTTGCCAAATTAGGCGACAATATCGTGGTCAGCGGTCGCCGTGAAAAAGAAGGTTTAGAAGTTATCAATGAAATCAAATCATTGGGTACGAATGCGATTTTTGTCAAAACAGACATTACCCAAGAAAATGAAGTCAAAGCCTTGATTGAACAAGCCGTTGCCCATTTTGGTAAAATTGATGTAATGGTCAATAATTCAGGCATTGCAGGGCGTGAAAATGTACCATTACATCAACATTCTACCGAAAATTTCCGTGAGTTGATTGAAGTCAATGTGATGGGGCTATTTTGGGGAATGAAATACGCCATTGACGCCATGCTCAAAACTGGCGGTGGCGTGGTGGTTAATTTGGCGTCTATTGCAGGTTTAAATGGCATTGAATTTACTTCGCAATATTCGGCAAGCAAACACGCAGTGGTCGGCTTAACCAAGTCAGCGTCATTGGATTATGCGACACAAGGCATTCGGGTCAATGCCGTTGCCCCTGGGGCAATTAAAACCGATATTTTGCAAAATGCTATTAACGCAGGCGTTTATCCAGAAGATAAAATTGCAGGCATTCACCCGATGAATAAAATGGGCGATACGAGTTCTATTGCTAATGCGATTGTGTTTTTGGCATCGCCTGATGTGCCGTTTATGACAGGAACGATTTTAAATGTTGATGGCGGTTTTTGTGCCAAGTAATTTTTAAAAATCAATGGTTTTTGGTGTTTTAATAATGCCAAAACCTTTCACTTTTTAGGATAATAAAATGTATCAACACACGATTGCTTGGTATCAAGGCGAAATTTTGGAAGCATGGTTTATTGTGGGGGCGGGCGTTTGTTTGGGGCTGATTGGTTTGCTGTGCCATTTTTATGGGCAAAGTACAGGGGCGAAAGCCTTGTTTGTGCCGATGATGGTGCTTTTGGTGCTTTTTTTGGCGATTGGTGTGCCGATGATTTATAGCAATATACAGACCATGGCAAACGTGGCAGACACTTATCAAGCCGTGGGCGAAACGCAATTTGTTGTCGATGAATTAAAACGGGTAGCGAATTTTCAATATTTGTATTCGATGTCTATTGCGATTAGTGTGGTTAGTTTTGCGGTGGCGTTGGCGTTATTGCATTTTGATGTGGGCGTGAAATGGAAAGCGTGGGCGGTGGCGTTACTTATTTTGGGGACTTCGTTTGCCGTGATTGACTATTTTTCTAAAGAACGAGCGAATGGCTATCGGGCAGTTTTGGAACAGGCGAAAAAGTAAAGCAAAACACCGTTTATCGTGATGATAAGCGGTGTTTTTGTTTGGAAAATGTGCAAAATAAGTTTTCAGGCTGCCTGAAAGTTAATTTCCATAAATGAAAACTAACTTCCCAAAATTCGCTATTCTTTTCTCAATTTGAATAACCTAAAATACGCTTATTCCATTTTTTAAATCAGAGAAAATATTATGCAAAACAATCGCATTAGCCAAATTTTAAATATCAAATACCCCATTGTCCAAGCCCCAATGTCGTGGCTGACCGATGCGCATTTAGTGGCGAGTGTTGCCAATGCTGGCGGATTGGGCTTTTTAGCCCCACACGCTGGACAAACCACCAATCCAACCTCCAATCAAGATGTATTAGACCGTATGCGTGCCGAAATTAGCAAAGTCAAAGCCTTGACAGATAAGCCTTTTGGCGTGCCATTTATGTTGTCTTATGACTTTTCGCTGATTCCGTTGATGGTAGATTTGCTGATTGAAGAGCAAGTGCCTGTGGTGCTGGATAATGGTTGGTTGGACGAACAAATTTACGCCAAACTCAAACAGGCAGGCATTAAAATCATTTGCCGTTTGGGCAATCCGAATTTGCCAGATGCTTTAAAAGCTCAAAAATTGGGTGCGGATATTTTGGTGCTGACGGGTTTTGATGAAGGCGGAACCTTGCCGATGAAAGAAATTGGCAGTTTTAATGTATTGGCGGAATTTGTGGGCAAGGTGGATTTGCCAATGATGCTTGCTGGTGGCATTGCCGATAAAAAAGCGGTTCAGACCGCGTTTATGCTCGGTGCAGAGGGCGTGTGGGTGGGGACGGCATTTATCGCGACGCATGAGTGCCGAGCCAGTCAAAAAGTGAAAGATTGGGTTGTTCAATCAACTGCCAATGATTTGTTATTGTTCCGCACCGAGCCGTATTATTACCGCTCTTTGCCAACCGAAGTCGCCAAAAAATGCTTTGAAATGAGCGAAAATGGGGCAACTCGTGCCGATATTGCCAAGGTGATGAATGCGGGTACGGGTATGCGTTTGGGTATGCTGGAAGGGGATTTTGAACACGGTTATGTGTCGGTGGGTAATGGCATTTCCGAGATTTACCGTGTGAAAAGCGTGCAGGAATTGGTTGATGAATTGATGGCAGAGATTGCGTAAGGAAAAATATATGAAAATTGGTGTGATTGGTATCGGACAAATTGGCGGAACCATCGCCAAAAAATTGGCAAAAACGGGACATATGGTCAAGGTCGCCAATTCAAAAGGCATTGACAGCGTGGCGGATTTTGCCAAAGAAATTGGCGCAATTCCTGCCGATTTACAAACGGTGGGCGTGGACATTGATGTGCTGATTTTGTCCGTGCCAACCCCAAGTATTGCTGATTTGCCCAAAAGTTTGTGGGCGAATTTGTCGCCTGATACCGTGATTGTGGATACGGGCAATTATTATCCTGAATTTCGTGATGCTCGCATTGATGAGATTGACAAGGGACAGCCTGAAAGCCTGTGGGTCAGTAAAGTGGCTGGGCGAAAAGTGGTCAAAGCGTTTAATATGCTTCTTGCCCATTCTCTTGCCAATTTGGGCAAAAATCCAAAACAAAGCAACCGTTTGGCGATGTGGGTGGCAGGCGATGATGAGCATCAAAAACACTTAATTATGGGCTTGGTTGATGAGTGCGGTTTTGATGCGTTAGATGGTGGGGATTTGGCAAATTCGTGGAAACAACAGCCGAATTCGGCAGGCTATTGCTGTGATTGTACCGCTGATGAATTACGCCAACGCCGTAAAAATTCTGCCCAAACTGCCGACAGCGTCCGCCAAAACCGTGCTTATGCGGTGGGCGAATTGCCTAAGCTGACAGGTGGCGATTTTTCGCATGAGAATGTGATTAAAGCAAATCGTATGTTGAATGTATAATATCAAACACCGTTTACAAAAAAATGTAAGCGGTGTTTTTATTTTCAGGCAGCCTGAAATCCAATCCCCGTCATATCACAAATATTCGCGCAAAAAATCAATCAACACCTGCACCTTTTTCGGCAACAAGCGCGTGGTCGTAATGGCGTACAAACAAGACGACTTGCCCGACCATTCAGGCAGCACGCGACACAAATCCCTATTTTTAACCACAATATTAGGCAACAACGCCACGCCCATGTTTTGCGTAACCAAGCGTTCCAGCAAACCCAAATTTTGCCCAATCATCACCGCGTCAAAATTGTAAATTTTTTCCTGCCCATTGCGAAACAACTGCCATTGTTCCTGCCGAAACGCCAAACATTGATGATGTGCCAAATCGTCCAACGATTGTGGCGTACCGTGTTGCGCCAAATAATCGGCAGACGCATACAAATGAAACGGATAAGTCGCCAGCAATCGAGCAATCAAATTCACATCTTTGGGTTCGCCCATTCGCAACGCCACATCAAACGGCTCGCTCATCAAATCCACCACACGCGCACTGGTATCAATATCCAGCTTAATTTTAGGGAACTGCCGATAAAACAACGGCACAAGCGGGGCAAATGCCTGATACGCCCAATCCACAGGCATGGAAATGCGCACCGTTCCCGATGGTTCAGACAGCATTTCGGTTAAGGTTTCGTGTACCGTTTCGGCTTCCTGCACGATGTGGTGGGCTTTGGCAAAATACAGGCTGCCTGCTTCGGTCAATTCAATTTTGCGCGTGGTGCGGTTCAGCAAACGCAATCCCAATCGCTGTTCCAATTTCTGAATACGCAAAGACACGGTAGAAGTGGCTAAATTCAAGCGTTCCCCCGCTTTCACAAAACTTTTGTTTTGCACCACTTCAACAAATAACTGCATATCGTCCAGTGAGTTCATGGTTTATTATCCATTTAAACGAATAGTGTTTTCAATTTTAGCCTATTTATCCGATTTAAGAAACAACGTATAATGCGTTTCATCTTAAACAACACAACGAAACATAGGTAACACCATGAAAAACGTATTTTCTTCTCAAAACGCCGCATTATTATTGATTGACCACCAAGTTGGCACAATGGGTTGGGTAGGTTCGATTTCTTTTGATGAAATGAAAAAACACGCTTTGATGTTGGCGAAATCTGCCAAAGCGATTGGTATGCCCACTATTTTGACTTCCAGCATGGAAGAAAACGCGCAAGGTCCATTATTGTCTGAATTGAAAGACATTTTGCCAACCGAATTTGACAACCGCATTTTACGCGCTGGCATTGTAAATGCCATGACTGACCCGAATTTTGCCCGTGCTGTTGAAGCGACAGGACGCAAAAAAATCATTGTGGCAGGCGTAACCAATGATGTGTGTACCGTTTATCCTGTTTTGACTTTGTTGGAACAAGGTTATGAAGTGCAAGTGGTTGCCGATGCAGGCGGTTCGCCCAGCAAATTTGCCGATGAAATGGCGTTAATCCGTATGCGCGATGCAGGCGCAATCATTACCAGCACCAATCAACTAATTGCCGAATTGGCACAAGATTGGTCAAGCGAAGACGGCTCTAAATTGTTGGGAATTATTGTAGAAGGTTTCCAAGCTTAATCGTTATCATTGAAAAGTCGTCTGAAATCATGTTTTTTCAGACGGCTTTTCAAAATGTGCGAATGCTAAATGGAATAATCAAATGGCTAAAGGTTTTTTTCCCAGCCGATATGCTAATGTATTATTGGCGTTTTATATGGCTTTGGTGATGGCATTGCTTATGTCGGCAGTTTTGGTGGCAATCAATACGGGCATAACAGACGGTTATATTTGGCGTGTCTTGTATAACTATGCCATTGCCATGCCGATTGCATTTATTTGTGTTTTACTGGTGCGCCCGATGATTGTGAAATGGGTGCAATGGAGTATCCGTCAGGATAAATAAATTCTTATTTTTCAATAAATAACCCGAAAGCTGTTTATTTGGCTTTCAGGTTGTTTTTTTTGTTTTCAGGCTACCTGAAACGCCCAACTTTTCTATTTTGTATTTTTCTAAAAAAATCAATCAATTAAAAAATATTTCCATACTTACAAAAATGTAAGTACTATCGAAATATTAGCAATCACACTAAAATATGGCACAAACCATATCCATATTATTTTAGGAGCTTTTATGAGCAAAATTTTAGTCATCTCTGCCCACCAAGATTTAAATCAATCGGTCAGCAACCAATTAATTTTAAAAGAATTAGAAAACCATTTTGGCGACAAAATCAGCGTTCGCCGTTTGTCTGATTTGTACCCTGATTTTAAAATTGATGCGCCAGCCGAACAAAATGCGTTGGTGCAAGCCGATGTGGTCTTGTTCCAATACCCGACTTTTTGGTTTAACACCCCTGCGATTTTGAAAAAATGGTTAGACGATGTGTGGCTCTACGGCTTTGCTTATGGTGAAGGTGGCGACAAAATGCACGGTAAAAAATTGCTCGTTTCTACCAGCACAGGCTCGCAAGAAGGCACTTATAATGGCGAAATCGTGGCAAAAATTGAAGATTTGGTGAAGCCTGTTAAACATTCGGCTTTGTATTCCGGCTTTGAATGGCAAGGCGTGTACCCACTTTATGGTGCGTTGTACATTGCAGGCTTGCATAACGATGAACATTTGGCACATCTGCAAAACAATGCCAAAGCCCACGCCAAAACTTTGATTGAAAAATTGGAAAGTTTGATTTAATTTTAGGTTTAACAAACACCGTTTTTAGAAATAAAAGCGGTGTTTTTTATTGGCAAAATATTTTCAGGCTGCCTGAAACATTATCCTTTATCTTTAATACTTTTAATGATTTGACAATTTTCAATTTTTTTATTTTGACAACCAATAATTTGTTCTAAAAATGATTTAACTTCTTGTAATTGCTTAATTTGTTCATTGATATGCGATAAATGTTTTTGGGTTAACTCATCAACATCATCACATTGATGATTGGGAGTTGTTTGGAATGTCAATAAGACCTGAATGTCTTTTAAAGAAAAACCGAGATTGCGACAAGTTTTAATAAAGCGTAATTGTTCTAGCTGATTTTCATCAAAAACTCGGTAGCCATTAGCTTGAAAAGTTGGCTTGATTAAGCCTTGTTTTTCATAATAACGAATGGTTTCCAAATGTACGCCTGTTTGTTCACTGGCTTGTTTAATTTGAAAAATTTTTGACATTGTACTTGACCCTGTAATGACTACGGAGTTTATATTATAGCAAATTTCAATCCTCTTTCGGAGTTTGTTATGGCGTGCCAAAGTTGTTGCAGTTCAAATCAGCCCATTCACCAATCACCCAAGTACAAAAAAGCCTTGTGGATTGTCTTGATGTTAAATTTATCAATGTTCTTTGTGGAAATTGTAATGGGGGTTAAATCAGGTTCAACTTCACTATTGTCAGACAGTTTAGATTTCTTGGGCGACAGTGCCAATTATTTGATAAGTTTGATTGTTTTGCCAATGGCATTAAGTTACCGTGCCAAAGCATCTATGGTTAAAGGGCTAACGATGGGTGTTTTTGGCTTATTTATTTTAATTACAACCGTTTATCGTGTGTTTTATGGGGAAATTCCTAGTTATAGCGAAATGAGTATTGTAGGATTTTTGGCGTTGTTGGTGAATGTGTCAGCAGTGTTGATATTATTAAAATTTCGTGATGGCGACAGTAATGTCCGAAGTGTATGGCTTTGTTCTCGCAATGATGCGATTGGTAATGTGGCAGTAATTTTGGCTGGTATAGCAGTTTATTTTTTTCAATCAAAATATCCTGATTTAATTGTGGCGTTTATTTTGGCATTTTTAGCATTACAAGCCAGTCAAGAAATCATCAAAAGGGCTTGGGTGGAATTAAAAGTCAGTTAATTTATAAACACCGTTTGAATTTGATTTTCAAGCGGTGTTTTTGTGTGGAAATTTTGCAAAATATTTTCAGGCTGCCTGAAACGCCCAACTTCTCCCCCCCTCCCATCCCATTTTTCCACAAAAAAATCCATCACCGTCTGCACACTCACAGGTCGATACGCACTTTGTGGCGTGAGAATAACAAGCGTGCCAAAATTGGTTGATAAATTGATGAGATGATTTGAAAAATACACCACCGTTTATGATGATAAACAGAGTTTATCCGCCAAAACTTTTCCTAAAACTTTGTGGTGATACGCCAAAGCGTGCCTTGAATTGCATTCTAAAATGGCTTGCCGTGCCAAAGCCTGTCTGATGGGCAATGACTTCAATGGAAAAATCTGTACTTTCTAGCAGCTCTTGGGCAAGGCTTAGGCGTTTGGCGGTCAGCCACTCGGTTAATGTCATTTGCGTGGCGGATTTGAAATGACGATGAAAACTTCTTTTGGATAAATGTACTCGCTCTGCTAATTCATTAAGCGTATGGGGTTTGTCCAAATTATCGCTTAAAAATTGCAATAATTCATTGATTTTTTTATCTTTTGCGTGGCTAATTGGGCTGATAGCATTGAACTGGGCTTGACCGCCTTCACGGTGCGGTGCAGAAACCAAGTTCCGAGCCAACTCATTGGCTACCTTTGCCCCATACAGTGTACGGATAAAATACAAGCAACAATCTAAGCCTGCAAATGTCCCAGCTGATGTCAAAATATTGCCGTCATCAATATAAAGCCGATTGCTATCTAGTTGAATATTTGTAAATTTATCCTTAAATGCTCGCTCACCCGCCCAATGCGTCACCACCGTTTTATCCTGCAATATATCCGCAAAAGCCAGCACAAAAGTGCCATAACACAGCCCAATGATTTTTTTGCCTTGTGCGTGGGCGGTTTGCAATTTTTGGCATAATTTGGCACTGGGTACATCACCCACAAAGCCACTAATCACTATGATGTCCGCCGTGTTGAGCAGTGACAAATCGCCATTGACCGCAATTTTTGCACCAAATTCGCTGACAATCGCCTTGCCATTGTCGCTACATACCGCAAAATCAAACAGTTTTTGCCCTTGATAAGTGGCTTGAAACAGCGAAAAGGGAATATTAAAAACAAAATCGTTACAGCCGTTTTGGGCGTAAAGGATAAGTTTTGGTGGTTGATGGGTGAAAGTCATTTTGGCAAAATCCTTGCGTTGATTGTCAATATTGCCTATTTTAGCATAACCAAAATAGGGTTAAAATGCTCATAAATTTTAACCCTATTGGAAACTTTAAAATGCTAAAAAAACTTGCTTTATCCGCTCTTGCTTTGACAATGAGCATCCCCGCTTTTGCTTTTGATAGCTATCAACATATTCGTAACGCTACTGCCAAAATTGAATACGCAGGACAAACCTTTTTGGTGGATCCATTTTTTGCCAAAAAAGAATCTATGGCAGGTTTTGAAGGAACCTTCAACAGTCATTTGCGTATGCCTTTGATTGATTTGCCGATGTCCACAAATGAGATTTTAAAAGGTGTGGATGCGGTCATTGTAACCCACACTCACGAAGACCATTGGGATGAAGTTGCCCAAAAAGCCATACCCAAACATTTGCCGATTTTTGTACAAAATGAGAGCGATGCCAAATTAATCAAAAATCAAGGCTTTAAAAATGTACAAGTGTTGCATGAAAAATTAACCTTTAATGGCGTAGAACTCCATAAAACAGGTGGTTCGCACGGTACAGAGCAAATGTACGCCAATCCACAGCTTGCCACGCTTTTGGGCGAAGCAATGGGCGTGGTCATCAAAAAAGATGGACATAAGACCGCTTATATCGTAGGTGACACCGTTTGGACGGCTGATGTCAATAAAGCTTTGCACAAATATAAGCCTGATTTCTTGGTGATGAATACCGGTTTTGCCCGTGTGAATGGATTATCAGACAGTATTATTATGGGTGTGGAAGATGTGCTAAAAGCCACACAAATCGCCCCAAATGCCAAGATTATCACCGTACATATGGATACGGTCAATCACACCGCAACAAGTCGTGATGATATGCGTAAATTTGTCATTGGTGAAAAATTAACGGATAAAGTGATTGTGCCTAATGATGGTGAAGTTATTGATTTTAAATAATTTTATTCAATAATCGGAGAAATCTTATGAAAACAGCCCTGTTAATCATTGATGTTCAAAACGAATATTTTGCGTCCGCAGGTGGTCAATTTGACCAGTTTAATGTAGATAACATTGCCAAAGACATCGCCGATTATGCCAAGACTGCCGAGCAAAACGGCACGCTCATTATTGGCGTTCAGCATATCATGGCAAAAGATTATCCGCTGTTTGCCGAAGGTTCGATTGGTGCAGAGTTGCATTCATCGGTCGCAGGCATTTTGGCGGATAAGCCAGTGGTACAAAAAGTCCACGCCGACAGTTTTTTAAATACCAATCTTGTTGAAATCTTGCAAGAAAATGGTATTGAGCAAGTGGACATTTGCGGTATTATGACCCAAAACTGCGTGACCCATACCGCACTTTCACCTTTTGCCAAAGATTATAAAATCCGTGTATTATCAAGCCTTTGTACCGCACCGACCGAGCTGATTCATCAAATCGCACTTGGGGCGCTGTCGGATAGAGATTGGATTGAAGTCGTTTGAGTTGATAAAACACCGTTTACAAAAAAATGTAAGCGGTGCTTATCATAACTTAGATGGAGTGATGAAAAACTCATTTATCCCAATTCGCACCAATTCTTTGTAAATGTTCGCCAATTTTATTTGCCATTTCATCAGGCGACTGCTTGCGTCCACGCACAATCCATTCATCAAGCGAACCAAATACCAACCCCATAATCAAGCTTGTGCGATAGGCTTCATCGTCATCAAAATGCGGTTTGACCCCACAACACTCTTTGATGTATTGCAAAAATATGTGCGATAAATCATTGGCATACAACAAATCCACCACTTCGCCCATTTCGTTAATGCTTTCAAACATGGCGATAAAAACAGCCCTTGTATTATTCAGCGGACGAGCCAAATACGCAGGTATCATATTGAGCTGTAAATAAAACACAATCGCCTGTTCTTTATTGGCAAAATTGCGATAAAAAGATGAACGATTAACGCCTGCTTTTTGACAAATTTCATTGATTTTAATGTCATCAAAAGGCTTTTGTTTTAACAACAAAATCAATGATTGGGCGATATAATCTTTAATATGAGTATTCAGCGTATTTTTCATTTTAAAACAAATAATTGTGCAATTCTAAGCATATTTTAGCAAAATCAAGTCCATTTTAAAAACTGCAACAAAATCGGCTTTTTGTTGCAGTTTTTTATCATTGAATTGCATGGAATAATCAATGTCATTACAATAGACAAATCTTTCATATTCACAGGAAAATCATCATGCAAGCAATTGAAAAATGGACGCTTTGTGCGGTATTGGGTGCCAGTTTGTTGGCAGTGGGCTGTACAAGCATTGTCAAAAAAATAGAGCAAGCATTTGCCATTCAGCCCAATTATTACACCCAAACACAAACCAATTACCCAATTGAACGCCAATATACAGGCATGGGCAAATATGCGGTACAAAGCCAAGTTTTCCCAAGTGATGACGCTCGTTTTAAAACTTATAAAGTTTGGTATCCAGCGGATATTGCTCAAAGTACCAAGCCATTTCCTGTGATTGTTTCGGCAAATGGTTCAGGGTTTGCGTATCAAAAATATGAACCAGTATTGGCACGTTTGGCAAGTTGGGGCTTTGTGGTCATTGGCAATGATGACGGCACCAGTTGGAGCGGTTTATCATCATCGCAATCATTGGCAAAATTAGATGAGCTTAATGCGGATAAAAACAGTATTTTTTACAAAAAATTGGATACCCATAATGCAGGCATTACAGGGCATTCTCAAGGCGGTGTCGGTGCAATCAATGGCGCAACCGAGTTTGCCAATAGCCGTCAATTTAAATCCGTGCATACTGCCAGCACGACAAAATTACCTTTGGCACAACAGTTGAAATGGGATTACCACATCAACAAAATTTCCGTACCGTATTTTGCTACCGCAGGTATGGGGGGCGTAGATGCAGGTAATGGCGATGACAAAAAATCAGGCATTACACCGCTTTCGTCTATGCAAGAAAATGCCAAGCAAATCAACAGCCAAAAACTAAATGTAATGGCTCGCCGTAAAGATGCTGACCACGGTCAAATGCTTTATATTGGCGATGGCTATATGACGGCTTGGTTTCTTTATACCCTGTTGAATGATGCGAATGCAGGCAAAGCGTTTGTTGGTGTCAATCCTGAAATAAAACATAATCAACTATGGCAAGATGTACAAATTAAGCCGTAAATTTAAAAAATGCCATTTGAATGCTGGGTTCAGGTGGCATTTTTTATTTTAACCAACACCCTTACCCAAAAGCATTCAGCAACCCACCGCCATCCCCAAACAACAATTGGCTCGGCACTAACTCCCATTCCCCATCGCGTTCCAGCACCAACTGCGGTACGCCCGACACGCCCAGACGCTGCGTGAGTTGTTGCCCGAAGTTGATTCTCGCCAACAATGTTTGTTCGGTTGCTGGATCGTGCAATTTTGGCACGACATCGCCCAAACCTTGCGATTGCAACACATCGGTAATCACGTTCAAATCGGCATTATCACGCCCATCAACATAACGCGCCGTTTGCAAGGCACTCAATACGGCAATTTCTTGTTCAGGTGCCATTTCACGGACAGCCGTCAAAGCTAATAAGCTGTTTTGTGAATCAAATTGCCCACCGCCTTGCAACACATTTTCACGATAAGCGGTGCTGAATGCTTGCCCTGTTAAGCGTTGAATGCGTTGGTCGTTACCCCATGCGTATTGGGCAAAATCCGCGTCCATCACGCGACCGCTACGGAAAAACAAACCCGTTGGCGTAAGCTCCACAGGATATTGAGACGCAACCGTTTCTAACGCAGGTTTCGCCCCATAGCACCAACCGCATAAAGGGTCAAATAAATAATAAACTTTCATGATTTTTCCAATTTTCAGGCTGCCTGAAATGGCTTTTACCACTTCATCTCACCTTTATTCACTTTTGCGCCTAATTCCAAATTAAATTTGGCAGGTAAATTAGGATATGCCTTATCCATCGTGGCAATGACGGTGCTACTGTCTTTGCCTTTTAATGCTTGCTCAAAAGTTTGCAAATAAGTTTTTGTAAAATCAATGGCGGTGCTATCCAATGCCGTGCCTTGTGCCATATGACCTGCAATCACTTTTTGCGGATTTAACGCTTTCATCTCATCTAATTGGGCAACCCACGCCTGACGGTATGATTTGGTTTGCGTATCGGCAGTCCAAACGTGCATATTGCCAAATACGCCAATATTGCCAGTAATCGTTTGAATAGACGGTATCCACACATAAGGGCGATGTGCCAACAGACCTTTTGTCCCACGAATTTCAATGGTTTCGCCTTCCAGCGTGAAAGTTGTACCGTTTAATGCCGTTGGCAAAATCGGCTTACGGGGTGCATTTGCCCCCATTTTTGGCGACCAAGTGGCTAATTTATTAGGTAATTTCGCTTCAATCTTTGCCAATACCGCAGGTGTCGTAACCACTTGAACATTTGGGAAAATTTCTTTAATGGTTTCTACCCCAAAATAATAATCAGGGTCGGCTTGACTGACTAAAATGGTGGTCAGCGTCTTTTTGCTGTCCAAAATATCGGCAGAAATACGCAATGCGTCCGCACGAGTAAACCCCGTATCAATCAAAATGGCTTCTTTTTCTCCTGTTACCAACGTGGAAGTAACATTAAAACTATTGCTATCTGCTTGATACACTTTCACATTTAATTCAGCGTGTGCAGCAGCAGAAAGACCTAATGTTAATGTTAAAAAGACTGTTTTCAAGTTCATACTATTCACCTTAAAAGTTAAAAAAATCATTGAATATGTGTATTATAATGAAATAAAATTTACGAAAAATAGCGTTTTATGAATATCATTATTTCTTTATTTGAAATAATTAGGAGCATACATGGATAAATTAACCGCCATCAAAGTGTTTTTATCGGTTGCTGAAACAGGCAGTTTTACCGCCACCGCCGACCGTTTGGATATGTCCAAACCCATGATTACACGGCATATTGCCCTAATGGAAGAATGGCTTAACGCCCGTTTGTTCCAACGCACCACACGACAAGTGCAATTAACAGACGCTGGCGAACAAGCAGTGATTGTTTGCCAAAAAATGTTGGCGTTAAGCATTGAATTAGAACAAGAATTATCAGCACAACAAGGCGATTTGCGGGGAAATATTCGTTTGAGCAGTAGCGGTTCGTTTGGGACAACCCATTTGACCAAAGCGGTCAATGTGTTTTTGCGTGAACACCCCAATTTAAACATTCATTTAGAATTAAGCGATAAATTGCTGGATTTGGTGGCTGAACGCATTGATTTGGCGGTACGCATTACCAATCAACCCGACCCGAATTTAGTGGCACGCAAATTGGCGGATTGTCATTCGTTGATTGTCGCCACGCCCGAGTATTTGGCACGGTTTGGCACGCCCAAGCACCCCGAAGATTTGCGACATCATCGCTATTTGACCCATGCCAATATCAACCGCAAAGAATGGTATTTTTATCAAGAAAATCAAGAAGTCGTATTAGAATTAACCAGTCAATTAACCACCAATGAAACCACGGTTTTGTTGAACAGCGTGTTGGCGCACAGTGGCGTGGCGATGTTGCCAAAATATTTGTTGGAAGATTATCTGCAAACTGGGCAACTGACTGCTGTGCTAACCGATTGGCAATTACCCAAATTCACGATTTATTTGCTGTATCCGTCTCGGCATAAATTGCCGCCCCCGGTGCGGAAGTTGGTGGACTTTTTGGTGGGGTATTTTGAAGGTAGGGATTGGTGAATTTATTTTCAGGCTGCTTAAGCCGTAAAATTTAAAAAAACGCCGTTTTGAATGTGCTGTTCAAACGGCGTTTTGATTTATTTAACAAGCACCAATTGACGAGATGCTTCGCCATTTTGTACTTGATAAGTCACTTGTTTGGTGTGTCCTGTGGCTTTGCCATTGATATATTCAGGGAAACGCTGAACTAAATCATGTTCCACCAAACCAAACTCATCACCACCATGATAATAAGCGCGTAACTCAGGATGATCTTTGGCAGGGGTAAAGCTCATTTGGCTTAAAGATTGATTGCCATTGGCTGAAAATGCCAGCAAATCACCATAAAAAGGTTGTTTGATATGTTGTAGATAAATCAAAACTTCTGGATAACCATCACGGTTCATATCTGCAATGTCAGCATGGGTGATGCGTTGATTTTTGATCGTGAAATTTTCATTAAATTCATGAGCCAAACCACTGGTACGCACATTCACCGCATCATCTTTATGCTCAATAAAAAAGTGGATATTTTGTAAAGACAGCGTTTGGGCATATTTGGTGGTGTCAAGCCCCGTACGGTCAAGCTTTGCAACTTGTTTGTAAGTGCCGATCAAGCTGCCACCGCCTGAACAATACGCCATCGCTTTATGACGGTCGCTGTCTTGGGCAGGTTTTATGTCAATACTGTTGGCATTTCTTGTCAGATTGAGTGTCATATCGCCTTGTCTGATTTGGTAAAGAGTAGTACTCACAGGGTGGGCGATACCGTCAAATGTACAGGTTGGTTTTTTCTTATCAATGCGAGAGCGGATTTGTACTTTTAGCGAGTTGTTGGCTTGCTCAGTGGTTTCAACGGCGGCCCAGTCATAGCCTTGGTGGCGGTTGTGATAATCATCACTAACATAGCTTTTGGTTTGGGCTGTGGCATTGGCTGTTTGTGCTGGTATGACTTGTGGTGTGGTGCAGGCGCTTAGGGCGGTGGTAGCCAGACTTGTAGCCAAAAGTGTGAGGGTATGAAGTTTCATGATGGTGGCTCAAATAAATAATTGGATTTAAAAATAGGGGCTGCACTAGAATAACTCTCATGTTATACTGGTTTTATGAAGGTAACCCATTGTAACCCATTGTAAACCAAGTAAAAAAGTACAAAAAAGACTGCTCGAATTTTTTTTTGTGCTTGAAGTAACTGCTCATTCGGCAGCTGATTTGCTACAAATACACCCAAATTCAGCAGCTTTATTCCACCATAAAATCAGGCTTGTGATAGAATACAATCTTAATCTTGAAGCTCACACCTTGTTTGATGGCGAGATTGAACTTGACGAAAGCTATTTTGGTGGAATGCGCAAAGGCAAGCGTGGGCGTGGTGCAGGTGGTAAGACTGCTGTATTTGGCTTGTTAAAACGCAATGGTAAAGTTTATACCGCTATTGTAAAAGATACCAAAACAGATACGCTAATGCCTATTATTTCAAGCAAAATCAAGCCTGATAGCATTGTTTATACGGACAGCTACAAAAGCTACAATGTTCTTGATGTTTCTGACTTTAAACACTTTAGAATTAATCACTCTAAAGAATTTGCCAAAGACCACAATTACATCAATGGTATTGAGAATTTCTGGAGTCAAGCCAAACGAGTACTTAGAAAGCACAATGGCGTTGATAAGAAAAATTTTCACTTATTCATCAAAGAATGCGAGTTTAGATTTAATTATGGTACACCATCTAATCAGTTTAAAGTGCTGAGAAAATGGTGTGGAATTTAGGCTAATCTAGTACAGTCCCTAATATTTTATCATTGTTAATTTTTATGTAAAGTAGAAAATCAACCGCCCCGATGATATGGGTGGTTGTTGATAATACTCATCGCACGGTACAGCTGCTCCATCAAAATCACGCGCACCAAGGGATGTGGCAGGGTAAGATCTGACATCGACCATTTAAAATCCGCCGCTTGCAAGACTTCTGCTGCCACACCATCAGCACCACCGATGACCAGCGCGATGTCCACACCATCTTGCATGGCGACCCCAAGCTTATCGGCAAGCTTTTCGGTGGAGAGCATTTTGCCTTTGACTTCCAGTAGCCATAACAGCTCTTTGGGCTGTTTGGCGTTCAAAATCGTCACAGCTTCTATAGCTTTATATTTATCAATCTCGGCAGGCGATGGATTTTTACTGCGCTTGGCAGGGGGTAGCTCGATCAATTCCACCGTCATCATCGGCTGAATGCGCTTAAAATATTCTTCAAAGCCTGTCTGCACCCAATTTGGCATCTTATGCCCGACACTTAAAATGCGTAATTTCATGGTTTTATTCCAAATTATTTGCCGATAGTTTACCCAAATTTTTGCAAAAATTCATCGAAAAAATCATCAATCTATGGCGAAAAGCGTAAAACTTTGCTATGCTAAAAGATCTTTTATAATTGATGATTTTACAAATTAAATAAAGGTGAGCGCCATGCACGATCCACGCACGGACGACAGTGAATTTGAATACGCGGGCTTCTGGGTGCGTTTTGCCGCTTATTGTGTGGACAGCCTGCTGATTTCGGTGTTGATGCTGCCGTACTATTTTTATAGTTATATGCAGTATGCGGATGTGCCGATCGATGAAATACCTGCTTATACGCCGATGGATCTGGTGCTGACAGTGGCGGTGATTGCGCTGTTTATTTGGTTTTGGGTGAAAAAAGGCGCAACGCCTGGTAAGATGCTGTTCGGTTTACAAATCCGAGATGCTAAGACAGGGCAGTTCATCACTGTACCGCGCGCATTGCTGCGGTATTTGGTTGGCTATACTGTGTCGGCGATTGTATTTTGCCTAGGCTATATCTGGGCGGGTTTTGATAAGAAAAAACAAGGCTGGCATGATAAAATCGCAGGGACGGTCGTCGTCAAGCGAGTGCGCTAAATGACCACCAAGACCGCCAAGCGCAGGCAGGGTGATGCTTTTGAGACGCAAGCGGTACAAATACTGGTAGCGGCAGGACTTAAGATCATCGCCCAAAATTATCTGGTGGCAAAAGTCGGTGAGATTGACATCATTGCCATCGCTGATAAGACGGTGCGGGGCAGATGCGTGCGTGAGCTTGTCTTTGTCGAAGTGCGCAGTCGCACGCGGTCAGAGTTCGGCACGGCGATTGATAGCATCAATCATGCTAAGGTACAGAAAATTAGACGGACAGCGGAGCATTTTTTACAAGCTTATCCGCAGTTTGCTGATTTATCCATACGCTTTGATGTGATGGCGTTTGATATCGCTCAAGATGGCGCGATCACGCATGAATGGATTGTGTCGGCATTTTAGATTGCTTATTAATGCCCAGATTTTATCAATTGATTAAACAATAGATTTGATCTTTGTTTGGATTTATTTTACAAAAAAGTACTGGAAGTGTCTTATGAAAAAAGTATTAGCCGTATCGATGATGGTGCTGTCTGCTGCTGTGATGAGCGCCTGTGCTACAGGTGGTGCAAACCAAAGCGTGGGCGCGGATGCTATGGGTCGCACTATCCCTGAGCGTATTAGTGACAGCAGCATTGAGCTGACTGCACGCCGCAATCTGGCCACCGTACCAGGGATCGATGCCAACAATGTCCGCATCGCCATCGACAGCTATCGCCGTGAAGTTCTGCTAACAGGTGAAGTGCCAAGCGAGCAAATCAAGGTCGAAGTCGGCCGCACCATCGAGTCGATGCGTGATGTCGCAAAAGTGTACAATTATCTGACTGTCACCGAGACGCCGCGCAGCCAAAGCCACACCGTCCAAGAAAATTATCTGCGCACCAAGATCAACGCGCGCCTACTTACTGATCGCAACATCAAATCATCACAATTTAAAGTCATCGTCCGCGACCGCACCGCCTATGTGATGGGTTATATGACCCCAGATCAGCAGGTGGATATTTTAAACGCGGTACAAGCCACACCTGGTATAGAGATGGCGGTGACTTTGACGACTTTGGTCACTGATGGTCAAGTGACAAGCCTGCCAAATGATACATCTGCTGCTGATCAAGGCGGTACAATCTATGGCGGTGAAGCTGCTGCACCTGTTGCCGCTCCAAGCAGCGATGCTTATACGCTACAAGAGATTTATACACCAGAAGCCAGCACGACCGCACCGATCAACACAGTACCTGTTTTTCAGCCTGCACAATAAGTAGAATTGATGCAAAAATTGTGAATTTTTTCGCGTTGTATGGTTGAAAATTTGCTATAATAGCCATGATTTAGATGGCTTGGTATATGCTTTAGCTATCATTTATATTGAAAAAAGAGAAAACTATGAATGCAGATGATCTAATCGCACTACTTCGCCCGCATTTTGCCGATGCGCACATCGAAGCGGTGAATCAGGGTAATAAATTTGAGCTACTGATCGTAGATGGTGCCTTTGAAGGCAAGCGTTTGGTCGCGCGTCAGCAGATGATTTTTGCACTGGTGAATGAGCATATCCAAAGTGGCGCGATGCACGCCTTGACTATTCACGCGCTGACCCCTGCTGAATATGATGCCAAAAAAGCATAATAAGTTATTTTAAGAGATATTTCATGGATAAATTTAAAATCACAGGCAAAAGCCGTATCGCAGGTGAAGTTGCCATTTCTGGCTCAAAAAATGCCGCCTTGCCGCTGCTTGCTGCCATGCTGTTGCCAAATGACGAAACCGTTTTGCACAATGTCCCGACGCTCAAAGACACCGACACTTTGGTGAAATTGATCGCAGGCACAGGCGTAAAAATCGTCAAAGAAGGCAATACAGTCACCGCAGATGCGCGCACTGTGACAGATTATTATGCGCCGTATGAGCTGGTACGCACCATGCGTGCATCAATTTTGGTGCTTGGCCCATTGCTTGCGCGCTTTGGTGAAGCCGAAGTGTCGCTACCAGGTGGCTGCTCGATTGGCTCGCGTCCTGTGGATCAGCATCTAAAAGCCTTTGAAGCGTTGGGCGCGACCATCACGGTCGAAAATGGCTATGTCAAAGCCAAAGCCCCTGCAGGTGGTCGTCTGATTGGCTGTGATTTTAGCTTTGATATGGTGACAGTTGGCGGTACTGAGAATGTCATCATGGCGGCGACTTTGGCGCGTGGCACGACTCGCCTAGAGAACTGCGCGACCGAGCCTGAAGTCGTTGATCTTGCCAATATGCTTGTGGCAATGGGTGCAAAAATCAGCGGCATCGGCACGACGACGATGGTCATCGAAGGTGTCGAAAGCTTGCACGGCTGTGAGTATAGTGTCATCGCAGACCGTATTGAGACAGGTTCGTATTTGGCGGGTGCGCTGATGAGCGAAGGTGATGTACTGACCACCAATACATCGGCTGAGTTTTTACATCCTGTCTTGAAGAAGTTTGAAGCGATGGGCGCGACCATCACCACAGGCGATGACTGGATTCGCGCGGTGATGAAAGGTCGTCCAAAGGCGGTGGATATCCGTACGCAAGTGCATCCAGGCTTCCCAACCGATATGCAAGCACAGCTGATGGCGGTGTGCTGCCTAGCTGAAGGTACAAGTACCATCATCGAAAATATCTTTGAAAACCGCTTCATGCATGTGCCAGAGCTGCAGCGCATGGGTGCAAACATCCGCGTCGATGGTCATACCGCCATCGTTGAAGGGGTGGAGAGCTTCAGCCCAGCGCCTGTGATGGCGACGGACTTGCGCGCATCGATGTCGCTGGTAATGGCGGCAGCGTGTGCCGAAGGCGAGAGTATCATTGACCGCATTTATCACATTGATCGCGGTTATGATGATGTTGAAAACAAACTGCGTGCCTTGGGCGTGAATATCGAACGCATCAAAGGCTAAGCCAGAACGCACCACTGTCTAGGCGGTGCGTTTTTTCTTAATTTGTATAGATAAAATTAGACAAAAAAATTAGAAAAACCTTAGAGAATTGTCATGGCTGATCCAATGCAAACAAGCCAATTTGACGGCTTAACCATCGCTCTATCTAAGGGGCGAATTTTGAACGAAACTTTACCGCTATTTGCCAAAGCAGGCATTGCGCCGCTTGAAGATATGGAAAAATCACGCAAGCTGATTTTTGAGACCACAGATCCTGCAGTGCGTTTGCTGATTTTGCGCGCATCTGATGTGCCGACTTATGTTGAGCATGGAGCGGCCGATATTGGCGTGGCGGGTAAAGATGTCTTGATGGAATATGATGCCCAAGTCTATGAATTACTTGACCTTGACATCGCCAAATGCCGCCTGATGACTGCAGGCATCAAGGGAGTGAGTCTGCCCAATCGCCGCCTGCGTATCGCCACCAAATATGTCAATGTCGCGCGCCAGTATTTTGCAAGCCTAGGTGAGCAGGTGGATATCATCAAGCTGTATGGCTCGATGGAACTTGCGCCATTGGTGGGCTTGGGCGATCTGATCGTCGATGTCGTCGATACGGGTAACACCTTGCGCGCCAATGGACTTGAGCCGCTTGAGACCATTTGCCAAGTGTCATCACGCCTGATTGCCAATCCTGTCAGCCATAAGCGCAAACTTGCCAAGCTTGAACCGATTTTGCAGATTTTAGAAGATGCGGTCAAAGCCAATCGCTAAGCATCGTTGAATAAGAATAAGGATAATTGAATGAAAAAATTAGATTCCGCACAAGCAGATTTTGACGCACAATTGGCAGAATTATTGGCTTTTGAAACGGTGACTGATGCCAATTTGGTTGCGACTGTCGATAACATCATCGCTGATGTGCGCCGCCGTGGTGATGATGCGGTGCTTGAGCTTACCCAAAAATTTGACCGCCATCCTGCGACATCGATGAGTGAATTATTCATCAGCCAAGCTGTGCTAAAGGCAGCATTTGATGACTTAAGCGATGAAGTGCGCGCGGCATTGAAATTATCTGCTGAGCGGATTTTTGCTTTTCATGAGTATCAAGTGCAGGACGGCTTTCGCTTTACCGACAGCCTTGGCAATATGCTTGGGCAAAAAATCACCCCGCTTGACAGCGTCGGCATCTATGTCCCTGGTGGCTTGGCAAGTTATCCATCATCGGTGCTGATGAATGCCATTCCTGCCAAGGTCGCAGGCGTGGCGAACATTACCATGGTCGTGCCAGCACCCGATGGACAGCTCAATCCTTTGGTATTGGCGGCGGCGCACTTGGCGGGCGTTGATACGGTGATTACCATCGGTGGCGCGCAGGCGGTGGCGGCATTGGCTTATGGCACGGCATCGATCGCGAAAGTGGATAAAATCACAGGCCCTGGTAATAAATTTGTCGCAGCGGCAAAGCGCGCGGTCTTTGGGCAAGTGGGTATCGATATGATCGCAGGGCCATCTGAAGTGCTGGTCTATGCCGAAGGTGAAGCGGCGGATAATGCTGAGTGGCTGGCGATGGATTTATTGTCACAAGCTGAGCATGACACGGTGGCGCAGGCGATTTTTGTGACGACAAGCAGCGAGCAGCTACAGGCAGTGGAAGCGGCGATTGAGTCGGCATTGGCGCGCTTACCAAAGGCAGACATTGCCAAAGCCGCACTGGCAGCGCGCGGGGCGTTGATTTTGGTCAAAGATCGCGCCGAAGGCATGGCGGTGATCAATCAAGTTGCGCCTGAGCATTTGGAGCTGTCATTGGATGATCCTGAGTCGGTGATTGGCGATATTCGTCATGCAGGGGCGATTTTTATGGGTCGCCACACCCCTGAAGCCATCGGCGATTATTGCGCAGGCAGCAATCATGTCTTGCCGACATCAGGCACGGCGCGATTCTCATCACCGCTTGGGGTGTATGATTTTCAAAAGAAATCATCATTGATTTATTGCACCCAAGATGGTGCAGTACCGCTTGCAAAGACGGCGGATATTTTGGCGATCGAAGAAAATTTGGAAGCGCACGCCTTATCGGCGCGTTATCGTCATCAGTGATTTGGGTTTGTGGCAAGGGGTGAAATTGAACTTTGCCACAAACTTCATACAGCTTGATTTAAAGAATTTTTTAAGGAAAATCCAATGACCATCGACAATCGCCTATGGAGTACCAAGGCAAAAAGTCTGACACCGTATGTACCCGGTGAGCAGCCCAAGCATGACAATCTGTGCAAATTAAACACCAACGAAAACCCATTTCCGCCAAGTCCAAAAGCTGTCGCTGCCATGCAGGTAGTGCTTGCTGATGATGCCGCAGCACTGCGCTTGTATCCTGAGCCTGAGTCAGATGGTTTGCGTCAGGCGTTGGCGGCGTATTATGGTCTAGATAGTAGCGAAGTTTTTGTTGGCAATGGCTCAGATGAGGTGCTTGCACTGGTGTTTGCTTGCTTTTTTACCAAAGACAAGCCGCTATTGACCCCTGACATCAGCTACAGTTTTTATCCTGTGTATGCTGATACTTTTGGGGTGGCGGCGCAGACTGTGCCGCTTGCTGATGATTTTTCTATCCATGTTGCTGACTATGCCCAGCCGTGCGATGGTGTGATTCTTGCCAATCCAAACGCGCCGACAGGCAGACTGCTGCCGCTTGACGACATTCGCACTTTGCTTAGCCAGCATCCTGATGCGGTGGTGGTGATCGATGAAGCGTATATCGACTATGCTGATGATGTCAAGGCGGCAAGTGCGATCAGTCTAATCCGTGAGTTTGATAATCTGGTGGTGACGCAAACCTTTTCAAAATCTCGCGCTCTAGCCGGTCTGCGTGTCGGTATGGCATTTGCCAATCCAAGTCTGATAGCGGCACTCACCGCCATGAAAAACAGCTTCAACAGCTATCCACTCGATCGCGTGGCGCAAGCAGGCGCGGCGGCAAGTGTGGCGGATGTCGAGTATTTTGAAAGTCGTCGCACCGAAGTGATTCATCTTCGCAATCAGCTGACCGCTGATTTGACTGCGCTTGGCTTTGATGTACTGCCATCAGCGGCAAACTTTGTCTTTGCTACCAAACAAGGCACGGACGCTGCCGATATCGCTGCCAAACTGCGCGAAGATGGTGTGATCGTCCGTCATTTTAAGCAAGCGCGAATCAAAGATTATCTGCGCATCAGTGTCGGTACAGCTGCACAAAACGCGCGCTTGATCGAAGTGCTCAAGCAGGTGTTGTGAGTGTGAATTGATTGAAAATTTATAATAAATTTTATAAACCTTGCAATTTTTTCAATCATAATAATTTGTTATTAGTATGAATTTTTTGTGCAAATAATGATAGAATAGCTTAATTTTACAGGGTCTTGGCAGTGCGTGCCAAGTAAAATTAGCCGTTTGCAGCTTGCAAATTCGCCAAAAAGGAAGTCATTATGACGATTATTAAACAAGATGATTTTATCCAAAGTATCGCCGATGCGTTCCAGTACATCAGCTACTATCATCCGACTGATTACATTGAAGCCTTGGTTGAAGCCTTGGAAAAAGAAGAAAACCCAGCGGCAAAAGATGCGATGACGCAGATTTTGGTCAATAGCCGTATGTGTGCCGAAGGTCATCGCCCGATTTGCCAAGATACAGGTATCGCGACCGTATTTTTAAAAGTCGGCATGAATGTGCAATGGGATGCAAGCATGAGCGTCGCGGACATGGTCAATGAAGGCGTGCGCCGCGCGTACAAAAATGCTGATAATACCTTGCGTGCATCAGTTCTGGCCGATCCTGCGGGCAAGCGCCAAAATACCAAGGACAACACCCCAGCGGTCATCCACATGGAAATCGTCGCTGGCGACAAAGTGGAAGTGACTTGTGCGGCAAAAGGTGGCGGCTCTGAGAATAAATCAAAACTTGCCATGCTAAACCCATCAGACAGCATCGTGGATTGGGTGCTCAAAACCGTCCCGACCATGGGCGCAGGCTGGTGTCCACCAGGTATCCTAGGCATCGGTATTGGCGGTACGCCAGAAAAAGCGGCGCTACTTGCCAAAGAATCACTGATGAGCCACATCGATATTCATGAGCTAAAAGATAAGGCAGCATCAGGTGCTGAGCTGAGCACTACCGAAGCATTGCGCCTTGAGCTGTATGAGAAAGTCAATGCACTGGGTATTGGCGCGCAGGGCTTGGGCGGCTTGACTACAGTATTAGATGTCAAGATCCTAGACTACCCAACGCACGCAGCATCTAAGCCTGTGGCGATGATTCCAAACTGCGCAGCGACGCGCCATGTCGAGTTTGAACTGGATGGCTCAGGTCCTGTGGAGCTGACACCGCCAAATCTGGATGTGTATCCAGACATTACCTACAATCCAGAAAATGGCAAGCGTGTCAATGTCGATACCCTAACCAAAGAAGAAGTGGCAACATGGCAAACAGGCGATGTGCTGCTACTAAGCGGTAAAATCTATACTGGCCGCGACGCTGCGCACAAGCGCATGACTGATATGCTGAATAATGGCGAAGAGCTGCCAGTTGATTTCACCAATAAACTGATCTACTATGTCGGCCCTGTTGATCCTGTGCGTGATGAAGTGGTTGGTCCTGCTGGTCCGACGACAGCGACGCGTATGGATAAATTCACCCGTCAGATGCTGGAGCAAACTGGTCTGCTTGGCATGATCGGTAAATCTGAGCGCGGCCAAGCGGCGTGTGAAGCCATCGCCGATAATAAAGCGGTGTATCTGATGGCAGTGGGTGGCTCAGCTTATCTGGTCTCAAAAGCGATCAAAAAAGCACAAGTGGTTGCCTTCCCTGAGCTTGGTATGGAAGCGATCTATGAATTTGAAGTCAAAGATATGCCTGTGACCGTCGCTGTCGATAGCAGCGGCAGCTCAGTACACGCGACTGCACCGAAGATTTGGCAAGCCAAAATCGGTAAAATCCCAGTAGTTGAAGCATAAGTACTGTCACCACACAATCACCCAAATCATCACGGTTTGGGTGATTTTTTATTGCCATTTATTTGGTGGTAATTTAGCGGTAAAACTAAGACAATAAAAAAGAGAACCCGAAATGGATTCTCTTTTATGAAGAATAATTTAAGCAGTTAAGACTGCGTTAAAATTATTTAGCTTCTTCTTTAGCAGCTTCTTCAGCTTTTGGAGCTTCTTCAGTTGCAGCAGTTGCAGCGTCTTGTGCAGTTTCAGCAGCAGCTTGAGCTTGGTCAGCAGCAGCAGTTGCAGCGTCAGCAGCAGCAGCGCCTGCAGTGGTAGCAGCGTCAGCAGCAGCGTCGCCTGCAGCTTTAGCAGCGTCGCCAGCAGCTTCAGTAGCAGCTTGTGCAGCGTCAGCAGCAGTGTTTGCAGCGTCAGCAGCAGCTTCACCAGTTGCAGCAGCAGCTTCGCCTGCAGCTTCAGTTGCAGTTGCAGCAGCTTCAGTAGCGGTAGCGGCAGCTTCTTGAGCTTTTTCTTCAGCTGGCTTTGAGCAAGCAGTTAGAGCTAGAGCAGCGATTAGTGCAGATGCGATTAGTTTAGTTTGCATGGTAAACTCCAATTAAGAGATAAGATGTTTTGACAGAAAAACACCCATGAACGACATAAAAACCTTCGGACAGCCGCGCTGCCGAATAGCCCTTATTACTCATCCATAGGTAATACACTGTGTGTTGCGCATTAGATTAGTATAATGCAATTTAGCATAAATAAAAACAATTTTCTTTACAAGCTATCATAGAAGTTGTAACAAAATATTTCTATTTCACTGTTTGCAGACTAAACAAGCAAATGACCTTATCAATGATCATGCTAAACATACGCTGACAGTTCGGTGTTAAAACTATGGTAACATAAGATTGACAGTCTTACAATATTTCGATATCAAAAAATCGCCAATTTTGCCATAAAATTGTAATATTTGCTCAAATTTTGTACAAAAAATACCCCAAACCAGACATTGTCAAGCTTGGGGTAGATTGTCGCTGATGGATGGCGATGTCAGCTATTTTGGGCTTTTTTGACCATTTGCTCAAAAAATTCATCATTGGTCTTAGAATCTTTGAGTCGTTCTAGCAAAAATTCGGTCGCTTGCGAGTCATCCATCGGCTGCATCAATTTACGCAGTACCCATACGCGGCGCAGGGTGTCTTCATCAAGCAGTCGCTCTTCGCGGCGTGTGCTTGATTTTTTGATATTGATCGCAGGGAAAATGCGGCGTTCGGCAAGGTCGCGCTCAAGGGTAATTTCTTGGTTGCCTGTGCCTTTAAATTCTTCAAAAATCACGCTGTCCATCTTCGAGCCTGTGTCAATCAGAGCAGTTGAAATGATGGTTAGGCTGCCGCCTTCTTCGACATTACGCGCTGCACCGAAGAAGCGCTTAGGACGCTCAAGCGCATTGGCATCGACACCGCCTGTCAGCACCTTGCCACTTGATGGGATGACGGTGTTATAAGCACGCGCCAAACGCGTGATACTGTCTAGCAAAATCACCACATCTTGCTTATGCTCAACCAAGCGTTTGGCTTTTTCGATGACCATCTCAGCCACTTGGATATGGCGCTGTGGCGGCTCATCGAAAGTCGATGCGACGACTTCACCGCGTACGGTGCGCTGCATTTCGGTGACTTCTTCTGGGCGTTCGTCGATCAGCAGTACGATCAGATAGCATTCTGGGTGGTTTTTGGTGATGGATTGGGCGATGGTCTGTAGCAGCACCGTTTTACCGGCTTTTGGCGGAGCGACAATGATCGAGCGCTGACCTTTACCGATCGGTGCGATCAGATCGATGATGCGACCGGTCAAGTCTTCGGTTGTGCCGTTGCCTGTCTCTAGTACCAGTTGCTCGGTTGGGAAAAGCGGGGTTAGGTTTTCAAAAATCAGCTTATGACGGCTGCGATCAGGGGTGTCAAAGTTGATTTCGCTCACCTTTAATAGTGCAAAATAACGCTCCGAGTCTTTGGGCGGGCGGATTTGACCTGCGATGGAGTCGCCTGTTTGTAGATTGAAGCGGCGGATTTGGCTTGGGCTGACATAGATATCGTCAGGGCCTGCCAAGTACGAGCCTTCAGATGAGCGCAAAAAGCCAAAACCATCGGGCAAAATCTCAAGCACACCATCACCGTAGATGGCTTCGCCGTTTTTGGCGTGGGTTTTTAGAATAGCGAAGATGATGTCTTGTTTGCGGCTTCTTGCCATGTTATCAAGACCCATGGCTTCGGCGATGGCAAGCAGTTCGCCGACAGATTTTCTTTTAAGTTCGGTTAAGTTCATAGAATTAAGTCAATATATAGACAAAAAGTGACAATCAGTGCATGATGCACCGAAAAATAGGTGAGAGAAAAAAGAAAAATGCAATCATGAGACACAGATTGCAAGCCTGCTCATATTAAGGCGAAAGCGTGATATTGTCAAGTGATATAGTGACTGTTTTTTGGTCAATCAGCCAAAATATGAGCAACCAGAAGTGAGCATGGCAAATTTGATGGTCAAATCTGCCATAGAAAAATTAACGATCGTATGATTTGGACAAAATACCGTCGATACTAAAGCTGTCCGCGCCGTGCAGCATCAGTGCAAAAAAGCCGCCGCCGATGGCGAAATTTTTCATAAAATCCATCGCCTGCTCGGGCGCGCTGTGCATGATGAATGCCGCTGCGATGGCAAATGTACCAATGACAAGCGCCACAAAGCGTGTCTGTATGCCAAATAAAATCATCAAACCGCCGATGAACTCGACGACGATGACCAATGGCAATAGGGTAGTGGGCACGCCACCTGCCTGAAAATACGCGGCAGTACCTGCGTAGTTGGTGATTTTCGCCCAGCCTGATGTGATGAACAGATACGACAGCAGCAGGCGCGCAACTAAGGCGACGATGCTACCGATGGTGGGATGGGCTAGGATTTTGTCAATGAGCTGATTAGGGCTTGGCATTAGATTTCCTTATAATGAGAGAAAAGTGCTGCCATTGTAAGAAAATCGCATCGCCAAATATAGGGGTATTTTTACAACATAATATTCTAAAAATGCAATGGTGGGTTGCAAGCATTACCCCTTACCCAAATTCACATCACAGTGGATTAAGCACCAGTTGCTGCTTGTATTGCTTAGGCAAGCAGCCGAATTGTGTCTTGAAACTGCGGCCTAAAGTGCGCAGCATCATTAAATCCCCACTTATACGCAATCTGCGAAATGCTCAGCCGATGTTGGGTGTCGCTTAGATCTTGGCGGCAGGCTTCGAGTCTTTGACGCCATAGGTACTGTGAAGCGGACATTTCTTGGCTTTGAAATAATCGATGCAGATAGCTGGTTGAGATATTGAGCTCTTGGGCGATGGTTTTGATGGTGAGATCAGCATCCATCAGTCTGGCATTAATGTGTCGCTTGATACGCTCAATATGGTACAGCTCCAATGATGGCGTAGGTGTGGACTGCTGCTCGGTTGCCAGTGTCGCTGCCAAAAGCTCAAACAACCCCTGCTTGATCCCTGTCATTTGCTAAGTGCTGAGTGCGGCATCACCACTGCTTTGGCGGCGTATCTAAAACAAAAACGCAAAGATGCCAAGCTGTCACGCCGAGCGCTGGCTGAAAAATCCTTGATTCCTGAGCCAACCATTCGTCGGTTTGAGAATACAGGTCATATTTCTTTGAAGAACTTTTTGTTATTGTGGATGATTTTGGATGACATTGCTCGGTTTATGGAATTAACCAAACCTAAAGCAATCAAACCCAAAACCATCGCCGAGGTGCTTGCTTATGATAAGTAACTATCAGCCGACTCGGTATTTGAGTGTTTTGTACTGGCATATACCATTTCAATGATTGCTCAGCATTTAGATGAGATATATCAACAAAATAAGAGTTTGTTGGTTTGACAATTCAAGGCTAAACTTTTCTAAAATGATCATTGAAAACTTGTCTTAATATAGAAAAAGTTTCAATCATACTTGAAACTTTTTCTATATATACAAAAGTTTCAAGTATAAAATAATAGCCCAAAAGTCAATTAGCGACAAACTGAGATAAAATACGATAATTTACGGCATATTACGATGAAGTTGTCTAAGCCTCCCACTTTATTGGAGCTGGAAATGAGGGATTAGTGTACCACTACACGCTTTGACCTCTTTTTATGAATTACCCAACAAAAACTCACCAATATGCTGATGCATGACCCCATCAATATTTTCCTGCCAAAAATCATCCATTGTAATCACATATTTTGGATAATTATCCGCAATGGCCTGCAAAGGCGAGAATTCCCGCTGGACGGTTTGTTCGCTTTCTAATTTATACGCTATTTGGATATAGATTTTCTCGCTTTGCTTTTGGGCGATAAAATCAATTTCTTGTGTACCCAATTTACCAATATACACTTGATAGCCACGGCGTTTGAGTTCTAAATAAACCAGATTTTCCAAAATACCTGAAATTAGGCTTGTGCGAAAACCCATTGTGGCGTAAAGTAAGGACACATCGCCTAAATAGAACTTTTCTTGGGTTTTCAAAATCTCTTTACCTTTAATATCAAACCGCTCAACACGGTGTAAAATAAAGGCACTTTCTAAGGCTTTTAAGTAGTTATAAACGGTGTTTAAATCCACTTTTCGCTGTTGGCTTTTGAAATAATCCGCTACATTTTTGCCTGAAAATGTGTTGCCGATATTGTCAAAAGCATATTTAACGATACGTTCGAGCAGCTCCACATCACGAATTTTGTGACGTTGCACCGTATCTCGCAAAATCACAGATGCATAAATATCTTGCACGATTTTATAGACAGTTTCCTGCTCATACTCTGCTGTATGCACCATCGGAAAACCGCCTTTGCGTAAATATTCTGTGAAAAGCGCGGTGGGATTTTGTATAGTTTGCTGTGAGTAGCCTGCCTTAAAATCCAAAAATTCTTGATACGATAAGGTAAAAATCGGGATTTCTACATAACGCCCAGCAAGATAAGTTGCCAGTTCAGACGACAATAAATGCGAGTTTGAACCTGTGATATAAAGGTCAAGATTGAAATCCACCATAAAGGCATTAACAGCTTTTTCCCAATCAGCCACTTGCTGAATTTCATCAAGCAAAAGGTAGTATTTTTCAGCGGTCTGAATTTTCTCTTTCACAAGGGTATAAAGCTTGTCTGCAGTTTTAAAATCAGCATAGGCAAAACTTTCAAAGTTGATATGAATAATTTGTTGCTCGGCAATGCCTTGTGCCAATAATTGTGCTTGCAACAGCTTGATGACCGTTGATTTTCCTGAACGGCGAATGCCTGTAATCACTTTGATTAAAGGCATATTGATAAAGGGTTTTAGTTGCTTGAGATAGTTTGGGCGGTTAATCATCTTGAATCACTTTTTTGGTTGTATCCTTAATATCAAGATGATTTTATCATTTATTTATGGATATAACCATAAAAACTTTAATTATTTGTGTATTATTAGGGTTATAACAAGAATAAAGCATCTTTACGTATTCTTCTTTTGAAAAGCTCAAGACTGATTTAATTCGGTTTGGCACTGCGTACCCAATAGTTCGATTATCCCACTCATATTGTACCACTACAATCTTTACTTCAAAAGCAATCAGTGAGCCCAAAGGCTTTTCAAACAAAGATTGGGTGAGTGGTGTGAGTTTAGGGATGAGTTTTTAACTAAATGGTTTATTAAAATAAACAGACAGATAAAAAACGACATCAAACCATCAGTTGGGCATTGGCTTGGCTGGTGGTTTTTTATTGGGTGGTCAAATAAGAGTGGAATGAGTGGTCACGTGAAAAGTGGAATGGGTGATCATTTGGAGTGGAATATGCATTTTATTGACTTTTTTACCTAAGTAGTATATATTATTAACTGTTATGATAAGTTAATAATAATGGGGTAGCTGATGGCTGCAGTTAATACAATTACACAAAAATCCAGAGTATCACTTGTGATGGATTTTGAGAAAAAGCAAGCACTAGAGCAACTTGCCAAGCGTCAAAACCGCACACTGAATTATCTGATGGGTGAACTGGTGGATAAAGCCCTGCAGGAAGTCAAAGAGCAGGAAGAATACGAAGCTTATGTCGAAAAGCGCGTCATGCAGGCATATCAAAATGTGCTGGATGGCAAAAAAGGCACTTCGGTTGATGATTGCTTTGCTGCTGTTCGTGAACATGGCAAACAATATGCGCAAGCCAAGGGTAAGTTATAATGCGTCAAGCTTATAACATTGCCATCTCTGATGATGCCAAGCAAGCACTGATGTCGCTTTATGAATACTATGTGGATGTTGCCAGCTATATTGTGGCTGAAGCCAACATTACAGCCATTCAAGAAGCAATCGGTTCACTTGAATATTTTCCTGAACGCTGTCCTATGGCTGATTTTTCGCCCAATATAAGAAAAATGGTTGTGCCAAAACTGCCATTTTTGGTGTACTACACCATCATTGAAGATACGGTACATATCTTAGAAGTTTTGGATGGGCGAAGAGATTTGGCATTTTTGAAGCAAAAACTTGGTTCTTGAACAAGTGATGAACATTTTATGCTAAAATATCAGAGCGAGCTTGGGGATTGTTCGTGATTGTATCACGACCCTCAAGACACACCACTGAAAGAGTCTGCCATTATAAGATAATGGTGGGCTTTTTCTTTTGAAAACAAAAAACCCCACCAGAAATGGCGGGGTTTCTCTAGGGGGTAGGTGAGTTTCACCAACCCCACCACAAGGAAGCCCCATGCCTTTATGTAGTGGTTGTACCGGTATAATATCCCCAGACACCCCATAAGAGGTTATACTACCCCAAACTAGGAGTAATCTCTCATGACAAAACAGCGTAAGCAGTACAGCAACGAATTTAAACTAGAAATGGTCAAACTCATTGAAGAGCAAAATCAGCGTGTTGTTGATGTTGCTAGGCAATATGATATCGGTAAATCTACTTTAGAAAACTGGCTTAAGCGTTATCGTCTTGAACTTCAAGGCAAGCCATTGCCCACAGGTCATGCCCTAACACCAGAACAACGAGAGCTTGAGCGACTTCGTAAAGAAAATGCCCAGCTAATGAACCGACCCCCAATTCTTAGACACTAAGATTAACGGTTAAGGTTTAATGAAGGACTAAGTTCTGTATTGTACAGGACTCAGTCCTTTTAATTTTACTTTTATTCTATCATGATTGTAGTAGTGAATGTATTCATCAATCACTTTGGTGTACCAGTGCATCATCCACCCAGAATCTCTCTCAAAAATACCCTCAAACTCAAACACTGTATCCCTTCAAAAGTATTGCCGTCAAATTCGTCCATTGTCACCACATATTTCGGGTAGTTGTCTTGGATTTTCAGCAGGTTGCCAAATTCTCGCTCAAGTGTTTTTTCTTCATTAATGGTCAGCGCCGCCTGCACATATATACGTTCACCATCCTTCTCTGCCACGAAGTCAATTTCTTGGCTATTTAAACCGCCGATTTTGACATCATAACCTGCGATTTGAAGATGATTGAATATGCAGTTTTCAAGCAATTTGCCACGATCTTGTACCCGATAGCCAATCAGGGCGTTTCGCAAACCTAAATCTTCAAAATAGTATTTTTCGCCAATCTCAAAAATGCGTTTACCTTCAATATCATAGCGTGGTACTTTGTGAATTAAAAAGGCGTTGGCAAGATATTCCGCATAATTTTGTACCTGCATGCTTGATGTGGTAATTTTCTGCGATTTTAAAAAATCAGAGATTTTTTTAGCAGAAAACAAATTGCCAATATTGCTTGCTAAAAATTGCGTAAGCTGCTCTAAAAATTGCACATTTCGCAATGAATAACGGTTCACAATATCCCGAATGGCAATGGTGGAATAAATATTTCGTAGATATTCAAACACGATGTTGTCTTGCAACGGCAAGTCTTTCAAATAAGGCAAACCGCCATATTTCAAAAACAGTGACATCGATTTATCGCTATCGTCCAGTTTCATAAATTCAAGAAATTCAAAATAGGACAGGGAGTGGACATTAATTTCAATCGCTCGCCCACTCAGGCTACCTGCAATATCCCGTGAAAGCAAATGAGCATTGCTACCCGTGCAATACAAATCCAATTCGTCATCTAATAAAAGCGAACGCAACGCTTGTTCAAAATCTGTAATTTCTTGAATTTCATCGATAAAAATGTAATTTTTTTGACCGCTCTTTTTCTGCTCTTGCACAAAATCATTCAGGTGCTCTGCGGTTGTAATGTGACTAAATGCCAAGTCTTCTTTGTTGATATAAATAATGTGGGCATTTTCATCCACTGTTTGAATCTCTTGCATAATCTGAAACAGCAAATAGCTTTTGCCTACACGGCGTTGCCCAGTAAACACTTTAATCAAACGTTTTCCGATAAACGGGCGTACCATTTCAAGGTATTTTTGGCGATAAACTAAATCTTTTTTCACGGTAAAATCCTAAAACTATAATTGCTATTTTAGCTTAATATAGAAAAAGTTTCAATTATACTTGAAACTTTTTCTATATATACAAAAGTTTCAAGTATAAACTAATTACCATAAAGTCAATTAGCGACAAACTGAGATAAAATACGATAATTTACGACAAATTACGATAAAATAAGGTAAAATACGATAAATTGCGACATTTTATGGAAAATAACGATGAAATTACCCAAGCCACCTACTTTATCAGAACTAGAAGCGGGGGATATTTCGTCTGTGCTTTTGGGGTATTTGGCAGAGCATCCACCGATAGATGCCAAGGGGCGTTATTTGTCATGGGAGCAGTTTTTCTATCGTCACCCAGCTGACAGCAAACGGCGCTGGCTTACCCAAAAACTCAACCGTCACGCCATCATGCAGTCGATGCATATTGGTGGCTATCAATTCTCGTATTGCTTACCACAAAGCCTACAAGCCAAGCTATATCACATTGAGCATCACTATCAGCAATGGCAATGGCCTATTGATACCGAAGAGCTGCTCTTTGAAGAGCCGATTACCAGTGCTCAGCTTGAAGGTGCATCTACCACACGCAAGGTTGCTAAAGAGCTACTCGGCAGTCGCCGTGCACCTATGAATAAAAGCGAGGTGATGATTGTCAATAATTATCACTTGATGCAAGCGGTGAAACAACAAATAAATCAACCGCTTGATATCACTATGATTTTGCAATTGCACCGAATCGCTACAGAGGGTGCGATTGACAATGATGCGATTTCGGGTGAATTTCGCCAAGATGATGAGATTGTCATTGCTGATTATGACGGGCAAATTGTTCACCAGCCTCCTACATGGCAGACGCTACCGACCTTGATGCAGGCGTATTGCGAATTTGCCAATGCAGATCATCAGGGAGATGACTTTATCCATCCGATTGTCAAAGCGATTATTCTGCATTTTCTGCTTGGATTTATTCATCCTTTTGGTGATGGCAATGGTAGAACTGCCCGCGCTTTGTTTTATTGGTCACTACAAAAATCAGGCTATACGCATTTTGATTATATCTCCATCAGTCGCTTATTGCATAAAGCACCCAAGCAGTATGCGCAAAGCTATATTGATGTAGAAACTGATGAATTGGATATGACTTATTTTATTGCTTATCAGCTCACCATCATTGATCGTGCCATTAACGATTTACAAGCACTACTGTCGATTAACCAAGTGCCGCAATCTATGCCAAAATCCGTACCTGCAAATCTAGCTGTTGATTATGGCAATCTTAGCATCCATCAGTATCAGCTACTCACAAATTCGCCATCTAATCAAGTTTTGACCGCCAAACAAGTGTCTAATGAGCTTGGCATCTCAGACAGTACCGCTCGCAAGTTACTCAATGAACTTGAGAGCATGGGATTAGCAACCACTGTGCGTAATGGTCGTGGTAAGGGGTATTTGTTGGTGAAGTAGGGCGAATGTTGCCTTTCAGTACTTTAATTAAAGGCATGTTTTGCATAGTTTGAGATTTTGGTGACTTAATTAATCTCTCTAGTTTTTTTGGTTATATGCCAAATGTTAAGCCAATTTCATCATTTGTTTATGGGTATAACCATAAAAACTTTAATTATTTGTATATTATTAGGGTTATAACAAGAAAAAATCATCTTTACGTATTCTTCTTTTGAAATAGGTCAAGACTGATTTAATTCAGTTTAGCGCTGAGTACTCAATAGTTTGATTATCCCACTCATATATTGTAATATTTTATATGATAAGCTTTGCTATTCTCAGCTTATACTCGATACTGTACTGCTGATACCGTTTGTCATGAGAGAATACTCTCCCAGCTTGGGGTATAAGCTTTTATAGGGTGTCTAGGAATATTGTGCCGGTACAACTGGTTTAAGCATCCACCGAAACATCTAGCACAAAAACATCAATCAAGCCTTGTAATTCAACAGGCATTCTACTTTTAATATCGCGTTGCAATTCGCTCGCACTAGACATTGTATTTTTTAAACCTGCTAACTTTTCCTGCATACCAAACCAATAAACCAAGAAAATCCCTTGCTTTTCTGCATTCGGATGAGTGGTATATTGGCGAACCAGTTGGTTTTCAATCGCTGAATAAAGTTCTTTATGCCATTGACCTTTTGCTTCTACTACAAGCAATCTCTGTCTATCGTGAATGCGTTTGGAACAAGTAAAATCACAGCGTTTATTGTCACTCATCAGGTATTCTAAATTGCAATCAATACCGTAGCGTTCCAATTTCAACCGCAAGCGTTCACCGACAATTTGCGTAGCACGATTTTCATCAACGTGTTTATCGCCATTATAAAAACTATCTTTGCTGGTGAATTCACTGCCATTTAAATCTGCTTGATACGCTGCCAATTCTTCCAAAATCAACGCACGCATACTTTCCACACTAATAACCTGATGATTTTCCAATAAATCAACCGTTTCTTTCATTGTTGGTACAGCAATATTTTTAATTTTTTGCTGATGAACATGATGAAATAATTGGCTTTTCAATATGGGATAGAAATCCTGATATTTTTCATTTGCCAATAAGCGTTTGAGTACAGGAATAGGATTACCATTGCGCGAATCATTTATTTTATAAACCAAATCACGCAATAAACGGTATGCTTTTTCTTCTCTTGGGCTACTGCTACTATGTCCACTAGGCAAATCTACTTTTTCCCATTTATCAATAAACGTATTCAACACAAGCTCAATTTTTTCTGCTGATAACACCACATAATCATTATTTTTCAGGCTACCCACATTATTGTCTATTTTAAAAATTAAATCACTATCTTGTTGTAACCAATACCAATAACTTTCATATCCTGAATCCAAAAAATAGAACGCTTGTAAATACCAAAATTCACGCTTTTGTTCCAATTCTGCATTATCTGTTTTGTAAGGATGTTGTTTAGCCAACGCTGTACATTTTTGTGCAATCAATGCTTTAAGTTGAGCTAAATCACCGTGTAACGCTGCTTGCTTGAATAATTCGGTGTAAGCATATTCAGGCATATCATCAAAGCGTTGCAACCATTCCAGAGATAAAGTTTTTTGGAATGGTTTAAATATCTCATCATAAGACAGCCAACCAACACATGGATGCTTGCATTGAGAATCCACTAATTGTGGTTCAATATAGGTTCGCAAAAATGATTCAATGCTTGCCTGATTTGAAAAAAGAAGGCGATTGCATTCTGTCTGTAGTGCGGTTCGTTCTTCACTAGATACATCAGAGTAATGCACATCTAAATGCACTCTTAATGCTGTTAATGCTTTTTTGGATAAGCGATTCAAATTTCTTTCTCGTTTTAATATCTCTAAACTTGCAGCATATAGAACGGTTTGAATATTTGAAAATTCAGATTTTCGTTTTAAATCGATCAATTCATCAAGATTGGGAATATATTGCTCAATAAAATTGATGCTATTAAAGAGCGACATTTTAACCAACTCCTCATTATCAAAACTCTCCTTAAAAAGTTTTAAGTCTTGTAAGAGTAAATAAGCAAAATGTTTTAAAAATTTCAAATCTTGGCCATGCTTGATTTGTTGATAATTTTCAAGTGCATACTGCATATTGCGCTTTTTAATTTTTGAATTCTTTCTCCGCTGTCTTCTTTCGTATTTTGCTTGGAAATTATCTTTATATTGCTTCCTTTCTTTTGTCAAATACCAAGCCGTTAAAAAATTTGGTTTCTGCATTGCTTGTTGTCGCATATGATGACGTAAAGGATTTTCTTTATTTTCATTTTCTTTATCATAAACATGAATTTGTCTAAAATATCGCCATAATTCAACATTATCTTTTTCAAAAGCCAAATCTACTAAATACCAATAATCTGTCGGCTGTAAACGTAAGCCAATGTGCCCATACCAATCAAATTTCTGCAAACGTATTTGGTGAATAACTTCTCCTTCCGTAGCCTGCTCAAATGCCAACCTTAAAATTTCTTTTCGCAAGGAGATGTTTTCTTGCAAAATCTGCATAGAGAGCGTTTTGTTACTTGGACTTCTGCGCAAGAAATGTAAATTTTTTAGCCAATCCCAGATTTGTTCAGGATTATAAGGTTCAGGTGTATGCTCAAAAAAGTTATCCAACAACATACTGATAATATTGCTAATCCCATGTAGGCAATCGCAATCGTGTATTTTTTTACTGCAAGTGCAAGATAAATCAGCAGATAGTTTATTTAACAAAAATTCTACTGTTGGCAAGGTCAAACTTTCGATGAATTCATGGATGAAATAACGCTCGCCGATTACTAGATGAAACCCATATTTATCAGCAGGATACAATTTGGCACATTCACGTAATAATTCTTCAAAATCGGTGGGCTGAAAAATGTTGGGAAAATTTGTCATTATATTGGCAGCAATTTTTAGCGATCGGGTATCGCCAGCTTTTAGTAAAAACCGCCATTCATCTTTATGTGGATAGTCGAGAATTTCACACAGTAATTCTCCTGCTAGTGTGCGAACGTACCAATCTTTTCTTTTATCATCGGTATAGCGAACAATGTCTTGCAAAGGTTGAGCTAATGCAGACAAAATTGGCGTGTCCACCAATAATTCGAGCAATAATCCTTGTAAATCGCCTTCACTTTTCAATAAAAGTTGTTTTACTTCTTCAACTATTTCTTCGTTAAAAAATCCAGATATACTCAATGAACACCATCTATCGCTACCACGGAAATAAGAATTTTCATCATTAAGTTGTTGTAATTTAGACAATAGTTTACGTTTGGAAGTTGGCAAAAGTAAAGATGGCTCACCGTTGGCAATCACGGCGTATGGGTCTAACTCAATAAGCTGTTCTTGAATTTCACGACTTTCACTCAATGCTGCCAACCAGCCAACCAAACCGCGTAAATCTTCACGCACCACGCCATTGGGTGCAATAACTGACAAGCATTGCGATAAACGTAATGGATTGATTTTTTGATTGATTCGTTCCAGCAAATTTTTGGCAGCACAATATTCCACAACAATTCTATGAATTGGGCGGTGGCGTTCTGTTTCATCAGCTGTTTGAAAAAAACGGGTATGCAAAATTTGCCGAATATCAGGATTATCAACAATCGTTTCAATACGCGGAAACAATTTAGTTTCTGCTTTATCCGATAATGCCACACCTTCAGAACCTGACAACAATAATTTTGCGAATAAATTTTCTATTAATGCCAATTTTTCCTTATATGGCAATGTGTTGCTGTAGTTCAGATTTTCTTCTTTCGCCAAATAATTCATGGCACTTTCAAATGCGGCACGTTTAGTTGTAAATTGCCCATTTTGTTCAGCATAAGCATTAGCAAATAATTTGAAAAACAAAGGGTTGCCTAATAATGGACTTAATTCAATGCGTTTGGTTGCCTGTAAAAATTGTTTGAAATCGTGTTCTGCGTGAAGATGTTGGAAAATTTGTGCCTGCTCGGTTTCCACAAATGCAGATAAATAGAAGATTTGGATTTCGGGTATCTGCATTTTTCTGCAAATATCAACATGCTGTTCTAGAATTTTTTTGTAAGTTATCATGTGGGAAAAAATATCATCATGTTGATTTAATGTCTTTGTGCAAATATTTATATGCTTATCCAATATTTCTTTGGATGTATTTTTTTTAAGAATTTCTTCACTATCAGAAATATATTTTTTCAATATTTCTATGCAATCTTCAGAAAGATAATTCGCAGAATGTAGTGTTAATATTTTTTTAAAATTATTAGTATGTTGTTCTATAATTTTTTTTGTAAGTAGTTTTGTCTCGTCCAAGTATCTCTTGACAAGCCTGTGTGTGTTGTGCCAACCATTCGCCAGAACGACTAGATAAGATGATTTTTTCAGGTTGACAATCTTGGATTTTGGCAAGTAATTCATAAATATCATGATTTTGATTATTTGCCCATTCGTCAAAGCCATCAATAATCAATGTATCGGTTTCATTGACATGTTTGCTATACGCAAAAGCTTTTGCTGTATGTTTTTGAACACCTGCTTGATTGGCTAAATCATCCAATAAACACGTTTTCCCAGCCCCCGGTTCCGCCAGTACAATAATGAGTTTGTGTTCAGCGGTTAAGAGTTGATTTTGTTCAATCAATCGTTCTTTATTGTCTTGTTCGTGCAGTTGGCGTGTTAGATAAAAATTATTCATAAAAAATTAATAAATTAACACTTAAATATTGTGAAAAACGCATCAGTATCACTGAAGAAATAAAAATCAAAACCAAGATATATTTAACATGGCAAACTGGATAATGGTTAGTAGGATGTTCTACTAACCATTCTAACCTCTATAGGAGATTGATGCTTTTCACTACAGACCCTCCGCTTGCAACACTGGAATCCGATCTTTATATTCCCTGATAAGCTTTATCAACTCCAAACCTTCAATAAGCTCAACCCCGTGTTCTTCGGCAGCCTGTTTTGCTGTACGGCTAAATTCTGTATTGGTGACAGCAACAAGCTTATTTACGTTCCAAACTGTCCTAGATTGCTGTACCAAACCTCGTATGGCCATATCATCCTGAATTCTACCCTTTGAGCTATGCTTGCACTGCACAGCAATTCTAACATCTCCTTGCTGCACGATAACATCAGCACCATAGTCTTCATCACCAATAGGGGTTAGTTTGCCTTGATATCCTTGAGCTTGATAGAGTTCCAATACAAGCTGCTCAAATTCTTTCCAATCAAGCTGCTTTAGTATGGACTCAAATGTTCCCAAGCCTGTTCCGTTAACAACCTCGTCAGTCGTAATATTTTTTGGAGGGATTAAGAACCCTGCAGTGTCTCTCTTATTGCTAATTAGTTCATGAATGGCCATGTCCAAAGTGGTGATGGTTTGCCCTCCCTGTTTTGGGATATCAGTCAGCAAATAGTGAATATACACATCTTTTGCCTGTCCAATTCTATAAGCACGATCACTGGCCTGATCCTCCTTAGAGGCATTCCACCAGCGTTCATAATGAAATACATGGTTAGCCGCTGTGATGGTTAATCCTACGCCGGCAGCAACGGTTGATAAGATGATTACTCCAAATCCTTCTTTGGATTGGAAGCGATCGATTAAATGCTGAGTATTCGTAGTTTCACCATTGACGATATTTACCTCAATACCGTAGCGCTTATGAATAGCATGTTTTAATATATTTTGCGCTTCTTTTCTTACAATAAAGATGAGAACCTTCTCTTGTTTTTGTTGAATATCATCTAAAAGCTCAGTTAGTTTTTTAAATTTGCTAAAGTTGCAAATATCTTCAGGGCTAAGTGTCTTTCCAACAAGTGAGAACATTTTTAATTTATGTAGTCGAGTTAAGGTGGGTTCATCCATGTCTCTGAGCTCTAGATAGTCTTTAATTTCTGGCTCAGTCAGGGTCACAGTATGCTCAATTTCATGCTTATTTGGAAGTTCTTTTAGATAATCTTTCTTTAGTCGACGAAGTAGGTATTTTGATGCGTGTGTACGCAGCCGATCTTCTGTAGATGGATCGTTTTTTTGATTTTTGACATAGGAGTCTTTAAATGTCTTCCAACTACCAAAATGTTCGGGTGCAAAAACATCGAATAATGCCCACAAATCTCTTAATTCATTCTCAATTGGTGTACCTGTAAGTAAGACATTAAATGGACACAAACTACTGATTGCACGAGCAGCCTGAGAAGTTTGAGCATTTGGGTTTTTAATCTTATGTGCCTCATCATAGATGATACAGCCCCAATTAAATTGCGGATCAGCAAAAGCAAACTGATAATTAGAAAGTGTCTCATAAGAAAGCAGCAAAATATTCAATGGACTGCTTAAAAATTGCTTAACATCAAAGGTGTTATAGTGACCTTGACCTTCCGTTTCTGACTTCTTAATTCTGGATAAATCTCGGCCGCGCAGTACCCGAATAGCGACATTCTCCAGCACTTCTGGTTTTAAAAACTTTTCAAATTCATTATTCCAGTTATCTAAAAGCGCTTTTGGGGTAACGATTAGAATTCGCTTGCCTTCAAAATCATCGCTACGATTAATCAAGTATGTGATAAAAGCAATCAGCTGAAATGTTTTACCCAGACCCATGTCATCAGCTAAGATGCCGCCATGAAAGCGGTTTCTATGCAAATCAACAAGCCAATTCACACCTTGGATTTGATAAGATTTTGGATGAAAGCCTGATTTAAAGTCATCAAACAACTGTCCCATTTCCAAATCATCCACTCTGATCTTGTCGAGAGTTTTTAGATGACTAGTAACAGCTTGTACGCTTATCTCATCGTTAGGCGCAATACTGATGACAATTTTTGTGCCAGGCGGATCATCTCGGACAGGTCCTCCTACTTGTTCTACTTGTTCTTTTGCTTTCTTGATAATCTTTTTAAGGAATTCTAACGCCTGATGAAATTTTGAATTCGGGATAATATTGCCTGGCTCAAGCTCATAGCTTGGGTTGCGATTCTCTATTGCCTTCCAAAGACCGTCTTTTATTTTTTCAATTTCTTCAAGTGGTTTGTTGTTGCAAAATCCTCTGATGGCACTCTTAACAGCTTCCACACCCCCATCTTGCTTCAATGCCTCCGCAATAGGGGAGTCTAGGGGATTTGAGCCAAAGTACCCATGATACGGCTTATCCATCCCCAGAATTCGATAGCTGTCAAAATTGATTGCGACATCATCTACGCTTTCATCGCCATCTAAAATAAAGGCAGTAGGATTGCGTAGAAATTTTTCGGTATCGCTAGGGCTTAATGTACCAACTTCAAAGATGCGCTTATAAGCTTCGAGTTCTTTGCTATGTATAACATGGCGCACTCGGGTTTGCCCATTTTCGGTCTGGCGAACTTCTAAAATGCTCTCGGTGTCTTTGGCCTCCAAGATGGCGTGTAGACGCTCCTTTTGCTCATGCTCTGATACACCTTCTAGATAAGGCTTCACTCGTGAACTGCCACCCTGCCCAATTTGAATATCGATTTTAATCTTAGGAACTGCAATAATCGTTTCACTGTTGTTCCAGCCGACCAGTCTAATACGCCCACTCTCAAAAGAACGGATTAGCTCAATGATTTCAAACATAATTGAGCTGTTTTGTGTTTCAATGAAGTCATGAACTTTGCAAAGCACGCAAAACATATCATAGGGCAAAATGTAATCGAGGCCATCATATCGAAGTATGCAGCCGTCATGGGAGTATGCACTGATCGCTCTGGCAAACTCATCATCAAACCCAATTCGGCATCCACCTCTACCAACTAGCGTTACGGTTAGTGTGCCTGCAAAGTAATCAGGTGCGTCCAATTGCCCCAATTCAGCAGTGCTAAGTTGATAAACATCCTTATCTGACACCAACAGGTATCCATCCTTGATGCTACCAAGACCATCTAGCTCCAATTGTTCAGCGATTGATTTTTGAAAATCACCCGTCAGTTTGAGTTTTAACATTGCTAACACCCTAGTTAATCAATTGATTGGCCACTTAAGTATAAATCTTGTTTAATTCGCTCTCTTGCTCCTGCACTCAGATCTGGCAAGAAAATTTTGTCAAGCGATACATGTAGCCTAAATTCATTAGAAAGATAGTTTCTAAGCTTATTTTGCCAATGGTATCTATGCGAACGATGATGAGGCTCCTCACGGATTATAGCGTTGTCAGCTTTCTTTGTGCTATAGAAATCCTGGTATTCATATGATTCCCTGGTGAGATTAATGGGTGACTCCCTATAGAATCGAACCATAGCATTGTGCGTGCCTTCAATAACACAAAAATCCCCAAAGTCCATATAGATGCATGATCTCTTCTTTTCATTAAGATCACTGTAAATCTCTCGGTTGTTTTTCATGCGCTTAAACAGTTCTGGCCGGGTTTTTCTCACTTCAGCCTGAGCATCCTGACCAAGCATTACCTTCGAAAACTGCACACGATTGACATATTGCATCCAAAATTGCTGACGATATTGATAAATTTCATCATTATTGCCATCTGTCATGATGGTTAAGAATTCTTTAACATCCTGTTGTGATAATAATCCACGCACCCAACGATATAGGGAAGCATCGATACGAAGCCATGCGTTTTCATTTCTGGACAGGCGCGGATCACCAATATGTTCTCGCAACCACTCAAGCCATTCGTCACTAATTCTGCCGATGACATGACATTTTGATAGCATAATATATGCCACCTCTTCGAGTAGTGAGCGTGGCCCACCGATACTTTTATCCTTATGAATTAAAACTTCTTTTAATATTAATTTAACAGATTCATCATACTGATTTGCATGCCATGTCTTTGCGCGCTCAATAAAGTAAGCAATTTGTAGCGCTTCCCATATCTCAAAATGAGACAACAAAAACAAATCATCGTATATGTCCCGAAGTTCAGTTCCTTTGGGATAGCTTTTAAGTATGTATTTTGCGCTTTGTAAAATAGGTTTAACTCTTGGTATGGCTTGTAGTACCATGCGATTTTTGCCATCATACTCATCCATCAGATCCTGCAATAGGTTATCAAATACCTCTCGACTTTCTGAAGGCAACTGATTCAAATCATAATATCTACTATAATACAGTGTTAATAGCTTCTTGCAAATTAACTCCCAGTTTGATTCGTTAATGTTTGGGATAATGCTCTGGAGTAGATGATAAAAGCCATTCTCTTGAAGAAGCATATCAAGCACATCATCAGGTGCGGATTCTTGAATCAGGACAGAAAACACGCGATACGCATCGGCAGGTTTATCGATTCGAAACTCAGTTTCTTGATATATTGCGAATAAAATCAAGCGTTGTTTGATGGCTTCGTACTCTTGCCCAGCTTCTTTGCCCATTCCAATGTTGCGAAATATTTCACTGGATTTGGTTAGTGATGCATCCAGTTCGGCACTTGGGAATTGACTGAAGTCAGGTAGCTGAAATTTAATTTTCATCGCTCACCTACTGGGTCAAATGGGCTTGAGGGCTATTTAGGGCAAAGAAAATCTCAATGCGTCGATTCTTGGCGCGCCCTTGTTCGGTGGTATTATCCACCACGGGGCGTTGATCAGCATAACCGCTATACGAGAATAGATGTTGACCATTTTTATTTTTCATCATCGAAATTTGTGCGCCTTCATCCATTGTGGTATATGTGTTAATGGCTCGCTGTGCTGATAGCTCCATATTTGTCCAGCGTCTACCAGCGCCGAAGCTGTTATTCAGTGGTGCATTGTCCGTGTGACCTTCGATAAAGATTGTATCAATCGCTTGCTGGTATTTCGGTTTGGACATTTCCTGTTTGATTTCAGCCGCAATGCTCGTAATCGTCTGTCTGCCTTGCTCGTTCAGCTCAGCTGAACCAACAGCAAAAAAAGTATCGGATTTGATGCGCATATTGCCATTTTTTGGGTCAATATCCACATTGATATTCTTATGCTTGAGGTTTTCCTGTAGACTGACTAGCATCTCGCTACGGTTATTGAAATTCTCCTCAAAAGCCTCTGATTTGGCACTAAAGGAATAAATCGTATAAGCCAAAATAATAACAAAAATAAACAGTAGTGAAGTCATCAGATCTGAGATGGAAATCCAATAATGACCCTCATCATGCGACTGATTGTTCTGCTCCATTGGGGTGCGTCGCATTATTATTTACCTCTGTTTAATTTTGAACTTAACATTTCCATAGATTCACTTAGTTCTGCAGTGGCAGAGCTAAGTCCGTTTACAAATACTTCCAACTGTTTATCATAATTGGAAATTGTGGTTTTGAGCAACTCATTTGCTTTTTCGATGTATTTTTCCATTTCTTTTCTTTGGGCTTCAAGGTTGCTGGCAATATGTGCGTCACTAGATCCTTTGTAAGCTGTAACACCTGCCGACATTGCATCTAACACTCCCGTCGTTTCAGCTTTCGCCTCGTCAAGTATTTGCTTGATGAAACCTTCGGTTGTCTGTTGATATGCTGCTAGGTCTTTTTTCAATGAATTTACGCTTTGCTGATTGACCTCTGTCAAATCACCAAAAGCCGTTGCCAAATCTTTATAAGTTTTTTCTGATTCGTTTGATATCTCGCCAGCTTTGATGGTGATTTCATTAAGTTTTGTTGGGAGTTCTTGTAATTTATCAAGATTCGTCCCAAATGATTTTACTGCGCTCCGCATAGTACTGCTGGCACTGTTTAGGGTACCTATGCTTGTGTCAAACTTATTTGTTGATTCTACAGTGTTCGCAGAAGCAGTTTTCAGAGATAGTGTTGATCTTTCAAATGACTCAACTTGCTCTTTGATGCTTGATAGCTTGTCTGCAAATTCCTTAAAATCTCCAACGATATGAACAATAGGCTTTGCAGCATTGGCAACTGTCTGTCCAGCATTTACCGCAGCCTCAGAGATCGCATCCTTGGAAGCTTGTGTGTTATCGGTAATGGTCTGAATTTTACCATCTAGTAATTTGATAAAATTATCAAGTTTGGTGGTTTGCGTACTGATTTGCGTTGTAAGAGTGCTCACCAATCCACTAATCGACTCAATTTGGGTTTGGAGATTTTCTACATCGCTTCCTGTAGATTTTTTAATTTCATCCATAAAATTACTTAAAACTTTTTCTAACTTTTGAGAAAAGTCACCGCCCACACCAGATTTAAGTTCAGTTAGTGCATGATGCAGGGTGTCTTCTTTGCTTCCACCAACATTATCAACCAATTCCTGCATAGCGCCTTTCATACCCTCAATAATGGTGCTAGATATTTGGCTGCCCACAGCCATACCAATGTCGTAAGAAAGGGTATTTAATATCCCGTAGCTATCTTGTTGTATTTGTAGAATTCTTTTATTAACATCCAATATCGAATACTGAGTTTCTTTGGATATATTTTGCACATCCAGCGACGACTGATGCAATTGTTCGGCAATCAGTAGTGGAAAGCGATCATTTAGGATAAATTGAATGTCGGCAATCGCTTTTGAAGTGCGATTCAATATGCCTTTTTCCAGAAATGAGTAAAGCGTGGCTAGACCAAGTCCCCAAATCGATGATGAGAACTTTGCACCCGAAGCATTGATTAGAATGCGCATCGAGTCTTGCAGTGTATCTGCATTATCTAGATTTAATTGAATTAGACCGTAGAATAAGCCAAAGAAAGTACCCAACAAACCAATGCTGAGCAAAAATGATGAACCGGAATTAAATAGAGATTTTCCGATATAGCCAAGCAATGACTGTTGGTTGAAAAAAGCCTTACTGTCGTAAATGCGGTAATAAGAAATCTGCCCTTGGTCGTTTGACTGGATTAGATTCTTTTTAAAGTCATTCCAAGCATACCAAGCATCAGTATCGCGAGTTTTGTCGGAAATTAGTTCAATCAGCTCAGAATGATTGCTATTTTGGTCAATTGACTTCAAATCACTTGTCAACTGAGTCAAAATTTTCTTATCTTTCTTAAACTTTCTATTTAGAAATAAGTAACCAAAGATGCACCATAGCATCAAGATGAATACTGTAATAATCCAGTCACCACCTTGCATATTGCTAAAAAATACGGTTTCGCCATCTTTGCTGGAAGTGAAGGGAATTAGCCTAAGTAGCACATCGCTAAATTGCATTGAACACACTCACCGGAAATTGATAAAAAATAGATTAAATTAGGTATTATACATTAATTTTACTATCAGATACATTAGAGAGATAATTGTATTTTTGTGACTATGAACCAATCTCGCACGCCTTAATAACATTAGCGGCAGGTGCAGGTTGTGGCAAATCTAAGGCTGGTCGGAATCGTATCAGTGCATTGCTATGATAATATCTATCGGCAAAGTGAATGTGGCAAGTTATATTCTTTACTGCTGCAGTTAAATAAGACTACACAGATTTAATCTCTGCCCAACACTGTTAAAAAAACGACAGCTACCTCCCCACATCCTGCAAATACCCAAAACGATAAAATGGCTCATGGTAATCATGGTACAGCTTTCTTAAATTTGCTGTATCTCGGCAAAGCATAGCCGTGCGAATATTCATTCGATAGACATCTAGGCAGGTGCGTAATGAGCCAATGAAGTCTTTGATTTCAGATGATTGGAGATAGAATGGTTGATATAAGCACTCAATATTATCCAGTATTAACAAATATCGCTGATTACCTGAAATAATTTGCTCAAATACAACTCTTAAAGAATAACAGCTATCTGCTTGATTGGGGCAAACAGCTGCAATCATATGTGACATAAAATGCTGATAAATGGATGCTTGTACATCAGTAAAGTCATAATAAATCACCTGGATGTCAGTATCTTTAGCCAGTCTTTCAAAGACTTGTCTATATTCATCCAATCGATACAAATACGCATCATCACTGCTATAAAACACAGCAGTATCCAATATCCCTTCACAAAAGGCATCAAAGATACGCGTTGGTCGATCTTTCATGGGTTTTGGCTTATGACAATTATCGTTGATTATTAATCATTCAAAGATGTATAAGCTGTTATTTGTGCATAAATAAATTCAGGCACCATACAAAATTTAGGCTCTCCATCTTTTATGATAGCAATCACATCTTTTTGAACAACTTCCATCCAGTAATCAAAGTTCTCTTCTAACTCTGATATTTTGATGTAGTGCTTAGGTGCATAGTCTTGAAGTGTCAGCTTTTGGGTGCTTGCTTGTTCCATATGAGTTTCCTTTTTTTATGCTGTGATGGTTCTAAGGTTATTTGAAATGGGCTGTTTTGGTAAGTTGTTGCTCATAGGTATTTTGTAAGTCCAGCCAAAAAATAGGGCTGTTGCCAAAATACTGTGCCAAACGCACGACAGTGTCTGCACTAATACCACACCGTCCACTGATAATATCATGAACATGATCAGGCACAATGCCCAAAAAACTCAGCCAAAGTCGCTACTGACAACCCCAAAGGTTTTAAAAATTCTTCACGCAGTATCTCACCCACATGAATTGGTCTCATGCTGTTGTTGGGCATATTATTCTCCATTTTAAAGCACTTAATGAATTGGCAGCAACTCATCCCAACGCGTGGTAAACCTTTGACTCATAAAGCCCCGATTCATCTGCCAGTCATCAGACAGCTTTTGCGAGCCTAAAATCAGCTTGCCTTTGCCAAATTGCTTATTGATGGCATCCAGTGTTTGCATCAGATGTTGATTTTCTAAATGCTCAAATTCATCTTGTTGTGCAAATAAATCATACTGCACACGATGGATGGATTCAATCCCACCCAATTCAATGCCACACTTTTTGTAGTGATAGCCTTGTTTATATAGGATTTTAAGCAGTTTTTGGGCGTGTTGGTTTAACACTCGAGTATCGTTACTGCCTTTGGTAAGAGCAATGGTCTTTTTACCATAGTACTGCTGATGATTACCAAATGGATTGGTTCGGATAATAACGGTCAGTGTATGAGCTAGAGTGTTTTGTTCTCTGAGCTTTTGGGCACCACTAGCGATATGATAAGCGATGGCTGATTGCAGTGGCTCAATCTCACTAATTGCCTTAGCAAAGCTTCTGCTTCTAATGATGTGTTTCTTTGGCTCTTCAATTTCAAGTCCTGCACAGGGTTTGCCATTCATCTCTTGCCATGTTCTTTGGGTGGTGACGCTAAAATGATGCTTGATAAGATGTCTGTCAGCATCGACGAAGTCTTTGGCGGTGGTGATGCCTAGCTGCTTAAGCTGTAGTGCTGTTTGACTGCCAATGCCCCATATTTCATCCACCGCTTGACTTGCTAAGGCTCTGTGTTGAATGTCTTTTGGCCAATCATCCCAAACCACCACACCACCAAAGTGCTGTGGGTAGCTTTTGGCAAGGTGATTGCAGAATTTAGCCAGTGTCTTAGTTGGTGCAATACCGACACAAGTAGGGATACCTACCCATTGCCAGACTCTATCTTTGATGGATTTGCCTAAATCAGATAATTGATGCTGTGTAATCCCTGTTAAATCCGCAAAGCATTCATCAATTGAATAAATTTCAACAGCAGGTACAAGGCTTGCAATGGTATTCATCATTCGAGCAGAGATATCACCGTATAGCTCATAATTACTTGAAAAGGCGATGACTTTACCGCGATGAACCAGCTCTTTGATCTGAAAATACGGCACACCCATTTTAATGCCAAGTGCTTTGGCTTCAGCCGTGCGAGCCACCACACAGCCATCATTATTTGATAGAACAACCACAGCTTTGTTTTTAAGCTTAGGGTTAAAAATTCGCTCACAAGAGCAATAAAAGCTATTGCCATCAATCAGTGCGTACATCAAATCATCATCTTGAAAAAAGTTACCGATATGATACTGTAAAGTTTATCAGATTGCAATTTGAAATTGGTAACTCTTTTCAATATTGATAGATTGTTATTGATGGCTTATCGCTTACGCACATCCTTAATCACATGCATCACCACACCGACAATGGCAAGTTCATCGCCATCGCTAAAGGTGTAGTTAGGATAACGCTCATCACCACGACTGTTTTCAGAATGTAGTTCGACACATCCATCATCTAAGATATGCAATCGCTTGATGGTGTATTGAGAACCCAAATCCGCCATGACAATATCTCGATGGCTTGGGGTGATGGCACGATCAATGACCAATAAATCATCTTTATCAATCCCAGCATCTAGCATCGAATAGCCACCACAGCGAGCAATGATGGTGGACGAAGGATTGCGTACCAAATACTCATTAAAATCCAAATAATCTTCGATATAACCCTCAGCAGGAGAAGCAAAGCCTGCAGGGATTTTCTCTGTGGCGATGGGTAAGTCAAGCTTAGTTGGATTAGGATGTACGACTAGTGCATCTAATGGTACAGAGCCTGTAGTCAATACCACACCCAATTTCCCTGCTTTATTCTTTTGAATTAAAGACTCTACCATCGGTAATAAGTTTCTAGGAATCTTCTTTGCCACAGGACTACCAAATGGCGATGGCTTACGACCACTGCCTGCACGGCGACCGCCATGAGTAGATTTGGGACGAGATTCGGGTTTGGTGTCATCTGATTGGGTCATGGCGGTGTCTTGAAAAAGGTTTCGGTTATCATATATGAAAAGGTGGATGGGGTCAAGGGTGGGTTGTTTTAGGCTGTGATGCGATTATGATTTGCGAAAAGGTAGTGTTGGCTGGGTCATTTAATGCACAAACAGAATGCCCATCTTATTTATTTGCTGTTCAATTATGACAATTAGTTTGTTGAAGTAGGATTTCTCAAGATAGGAGCTGTCTAAAGGTGTTATTTTGTCTTACTCTAATCCGACCCACAAATTTATTCTGAGCCTATTTTAATATACGAAGCGATTAACTGTAAGGTTGTAAGGTGGATTTTTTTTCAGCAATAACAACCAAAAGTCAAAAGAATAAGCAATTTTTTATAAAAATGTGGATAGTACTTTTATAAAAAATGTTGACATATAATAAAACATAAGATATTATTATACACATAGCCAGAGATATTCAATAATTGTGTCAATGATATGAGAGTTGAATGACTTGATATTTGCAATTTGGGTAACACCAAGTTGAACAACACGATCCAAAACGAGGTACTATATGAATAAACATATTGCTCTAAACAAGAAAGAAATTCATCAATTCTCCGATGCTCTAAAAGATAGCATGTCTCGAAACGATATTAAGGAAATTGCATTAAAGGCAACTGCTTTAGTGGTTACTTACCCAGATTTGGTACAGCAAGATCTGAAACAGGCCATTGAAATGGCAGAGCAGGAACATCCTCAAGCTTTTGTCGGTTATCGCAATAATTCACTAAGTCGGATTCAAGACATCAGCGCATTAGAGCGTTTCATTAATTACCTGAGTGACGCTCAGGTTAAAGGCTTGCTGAATAAAGACAATAAGCAAGAGTGGGTACGTGCTTTGCTGCCAACAGTCGGTGGTTCTGAAGACAGCCCAGGGTTTGTATTGCAGGATGATCTTTATGAGCTTTTGCACTCACTACTCAGCAAGCGCGGTGCGGATACTTTGTACATTCCATTTGAAGAAAGATTTAGCAACACTTTAATGCTTGGACGTACTAGATCGGTGTATGCAGAAAGTTTGAAGAGTAGCGTAGTGCCGCATTTATTTGATTTAATTCTTGGTGGCGTGTATTATCATCATGGTAATGCTTTATTAAATCCAGCATTTATTGAAAATGGTAAGTTGCAACAGTTTGATGCTGGTTTTATCGCTGATCCTTTGGGTTGTCATGGTGTCGACAAGGAACTAAAGCTTGATTCCCGCTTTGCAGTCCATACCAATAGTTACGAAAACTATCTAATCCAGCACGCAATGCAGCAGGTGACAGGTCTGTTGATGATGGTAACACCAACCGGTGCTATGACATCGTCTGTTGCGAGTGAATTGGTGATGCGTCAATGGTTGTTAGAGCAAAAACATCTAAAAGCAGTAATATCTTTACCTTCTGGCATGATAAAAAACGCATCTATCAACAGCGTGTTGATGGTGTTTGATATGAGTCAGCAGTATGATACAGTATCCTTTATCACATTAAAAGATAGTAAATTTTTGCACCGCAAAGGTAGAGATCTTGGCTTGGTGGATATTGATCGGCTAACTTCTATTATCCTATCAGATGAAGATAGTGATAATAAGGTTACTGTTAGTCATGCAGATATTACCAAACAGGGCTATGTACTAGATCCTGAGAGATATGTTGTCAATGAAGAAACCAAGCAGGCTATGGATGTGATTGAGCAGCATCAGACATTGCCACTTGGCCAACTGGTTGACATTTTACGTCCCATCGCTATCGGTAAACTAAAACAAGGGGGTGGTGAGCTGGTGTTTGAGATACAAGGCGGTGATTTACCAGATTTTGGCTATATTGATACGGTCAGTAAGAGCTCATCTGTTAGTAAAGAGGTGATCGAAGAGCTTGATGCTTACATTTTGCAAAACGATGATATTATCATTATTATTAGAGGTAGTGTAGGCAAGGTTGGGATAGTATCACAGGACTTGATTGATCGCTATCAGAGTAGGGTAATTGCCGGTCAGGCAAGTATGGTACTGCGTGTCAAAGCAAATAGCCCTATGAGTAGCTCGGCCTTATTAATGCAGCTGCGTTCTGGTTTTGGACAGGCGCGCCTAAAATTATTGGCGTCAGGTACGGTCATTGCGGGTATCTCTATTAAGGATTTAAAAGAGTTTCCTGTGGCAATACTGCCTGCTGAAAGTCATAGAAAATCAGCCGAAAATTTAGCCAAACAGCAAGCGTTTAAGCAAGAAATTGCCCAAAAGCAGCAGCAAATGCAACAATTGGATAATTATATTTGGCTATAAGTTTATTTAAATTAACCAAAGCGGTTGCGGCCGCTTCCATCTTTCACGATTTAAATTAGGAAAATAACATGGCAAAAGCGAAAAAATCTAAAGCTACCGAGGCTCAGCCAATAGAAAAAGCGCTTTGGGCATCTGCTTGCAAATTACGCAACAACATTGATGCGGCTGAATATAAGCACGTTGTATTAGGTTTAATTTTTCTCAAATACATTTCTGATAGCTTTGAAGAAAAATACCAACAATTACAACAAGAAGAATATGCTGACCCTGAAGACCGAGACGAATATCTAGCCGACAATATCTTCTTTGTTCCTGAAAATGCTCGTTGGCAAAAACTGGTGAGCAACGCCAAACAGAGCAATATCGGCGTATTGGTGGACCAAGCGATGGAGGATATTGAGCATGACAATGTCCAACTCAAGGGCGTATTACCCAAAGTTTATGCACGACAAAATCTAGACCCAACCAAATTAGGCGAACTGATTGATGAGATTCATACTATTGATCTTAAGCATACCGCAGAACGGTCTGCTGATATTTTAGGGCATGTGTTTGAATACTTCTTGGGTGAATTTGCCCTTGCTGAAGGCAAACAGGGCGGACAATTCTATACGCCCAAATCCATTGTCAGCCTATTGGTCAATATGATTGAGCCATACCAAGGACGAGTATTTGACCCATGTTGCGGTTCGGGCGGCATGTTTGTTCAATCGGAAGCCTTTGTTGAAGCGCATCAAGGACGCATTGACAATATTTCCATTTACGGACAAGAAAGCAACCAAACCACATGGCGACTTTGCAAAATGAACCTTGCCATTCGCGGTATCAATGCCGAGCATGTGTACTGGAATACCGAAGGTTCATTTGTGCGCAATGCTCACTCCGATCTAAAAGCTGATTTTATTCTTGCAAACCCACCTTTTAATGATGATGATTGGTGGAATGAAAAACTGGCAGGCGATGCACGCTGGCGTTATGGTACACCGCCGGAGGGCAGCGCCAACTTTGCATGGTTACAACACTTCTTGCACCATCTTTCCCCAACAGGACAAGCTGGCGTGGTATTGGCAAAAGGCGCACTCACCAGCAAAACAGGGGGCGAGGGCGACATTCGTAAAGCCTTGGTGAATGATGCCAATGTGATTGATTGTATTGTAAATTTACCTGACAAACTGTTTTTAAATACCCCAATCCCTGCTGCATTATGGTTTATGCGAAAAGACCGCGCCAACAGTAGCCGATACCGCGACCGTAGCGAAGAAGTGCTGTTTATTGATGCGCGAAATTTGGGGCAACTGATTAACCGCAAAAACAAAATCCTAACCGCAGACGACATCGCCCAAATCAGCGACACCTACCACAACTGGCGAAATCAAGACGGCGAATATCAAGACATCGCAGGTTTTTGTGCCAGCGTGCCGCGCAGTAAAATTGCCGAACTGGACTATGTGCTGACTCCAGGGCGTTATGTGGGGCTACCTGAAGACGAAGACGAATTTAACTTTGTTGAACGCTTCGCCCAACTGCAACAGGAACTTAACGGGCAACTGGCAGAAGAAATACGACTCAATGCCCAAATTGCCGAACAGTTGGCAAAAATTCATTTAAATGAGGTGGCGGAATGAGTGAGTGGGTACAAAGAAGGCTTTCAACTCTTGGTGTAATTATTACAGGAAAAACGCCATCGAAAGATAATCCAAATGAATGGGGTAATATATATATGTTTATTACCCCAACGGATTATGCAAACTACAACAAATTTGCCAATACCAGTATTAGAATGTTATCTGAGATTGGTATGAATAGACATAACACAAGAATAATCCCTAAAAATTCTTGTTTAGTTACCTGTATTGGTTCTGATATGGGAAAAGTTGTTATAAATGGAAAAGAATGTTTTACAAATCAACAAATAAACTCATTTATACCAAATAATGAAGTTATCATAGATTTTATCTATTATTATTTTAAAGATAATGAATATTTATTAAAATCTCTTGGAAGTTCAGGAAGTGCTGTACCTATACTAAATAAAACTGATTTTGGCAATATTGAAATCAATCTCCCCCCACTTCCCGAACAAAAAGCGATTGCCGATGTTTTATCTGCACTAGACGATAAAATCGACCTATTGCACCGCCAAAACTACACACTAGAACAAATGGCAGAAACCCTATTCCGCCAATGGTTTGTGGAAGAGGCTAACGAAAATGTAGGAATAATTGGTGATTTAGTTAATTTACAAAGTGGATATGCTTTTAAAAGTAAAGATTTTCTTTCAGATGGAAAAAACTCTGTTATAAAAATTAAAAATATTAATGGTGATTATGTGGATTTAGATAATACTGATTATGTTGATGATAGTATTTTTGCTCAAATACCACAAAAATTTTTAATATCAAGTGGCGATGTGTTAATTGCAATGACAGGTGCTGAAATTGGAAAGCTAGGAGTTGTACCAAAAAACAAAAAAATATTATTACTAAATCAACGAGTAGGGCTTCTTAAAGAAAAATTTAAAGGGGCAAATTATTTAGCATACCTTCAATTAAAAGGGGAAGAAGGTCAAGATTATATAAATAATTCAGCAACAGGGAGTGCTCAACCTAATATAAGTTCATCTTTAATAGAGAAATGCCCATTTCCAGTTATTAAACAAGAGAATATGTTGAAATATTCTGAGATTATTTATTCTTTTTTTGAGAAAAAAATATTTAATTTAGAGCAAATCCAAACCCTAGAAACCCTACGCGATACCTTACTGCCTAAACTTATTAGCGGCGAAGTGCGCGTCAATGTTCAGGCAGCCTGAAAATTATTCGCAAGGAAAAACTTATGAGCAATATCCAATTATTCGAGCAATATCAAGTGCGTTCCCATTGGGATAGCGAACAGGAAAAATGGTATTTTTCTATTGTTGATGTGGTCGGCGTATTGACCGATTCGGTTAATCCAACCGACTATCTCAAAAAAATTCGCAAACGTGATGAAGAACTTAACGCCTACCTGGGGACAAATTGTCCCCAGGTAGCCATGGAAACTACAAGTGGTGTAAAACGCAAAACGTTGGCGGGAACGGCAGAGCATATTTTACGCCTTATCCAATCCATACCTAGCAAAAAAGCCGAACCATTCAAAATCTGGCTTGCTCAAGTGGGGAGCGAGCGTTTAGACCAAATCCAAGACCCTGAATTGGGCATTCAGCAAGCCTTGCAGGATTATCGCAATCTTGGCTATTCAGACGATTGGATAAATCAGCGATTAAAAAGTATCGAAATCCGCAAAGAGCTGACAGACGAATGGCAACGCGTGGGTGTGCAAGACCAACAATTTGCCATTTTAACCAATATCATCAGCAAAACATGGTCAGGTAGAACAGTTAAAGAATACAAGCAATACAAAGGTTTGAAAAAAGAAAATCTGCGCGACAATATGACCAGTACCGAATTAATTTTGAATATGCTGGCTGAAGCCTCTGCCAAAGACATTTCGCAAGCGGTTAATCCTGAAACTTTTAAACAAAGCCAAGAGGTTGCCAAACAAGGTGGTAATGTAGCCAAAGTGGCACGCGAAGAATTGGAAAAGCAAACAGGAAGAAGTGTAGTGAGTAGCGAGAATGCTCAAACGTTGCGTGCACTAAGTAAAAAAGAAGATAAAAATTAAAGTGACATACCAAATTTAATGTTCAGACAGCCTTAAAATTATTCGCAAGGAAAACCTTATGATCAAACTCACCGAAAATGACATTGAACTAATGGCAATCAACGAATTGCAAGCATTGGGCTGGGACTACCGCTACGGTGCAGATATTGAACCAAACGGCACAACACCGTTGCGGACATATAGCGAAGTGTTGCTCAAAGAGCAAGTAGAACAAGCATTACAGCGTCTCAATCCCCAATTAAGCGACAGCGACAAAGCGCAAGTATGGCGACAAATCAACGATACCATCTCGCCCGATATACTCGCTAATAACCGCCGTTTTCATCAACTGCTGACCCAGGGTGTTACCTTGGAGCGACAAATTAACGGTGAAGCACGCGGAGAAGTGGTGCGTTTGGTAGATTTTGATAATGTTTCCACCAATGAATTTTGGGTGATTAATCAAGTAACCATCAAACAAAATGGACACGAACGCCGACCAGATATTATCCTGTATATTAACGGCTTTCCTTTGGTTGTGATTGAACTAAAAAATGCAGTCAATGAAAATGCCACCGTTACATCTGCCTTTCACCAGATCCAAACTTATCAAGCGCAATTAAGCAATTTATACACCTTTAATGCGTTTAATGTCATATCAGATGGCTTGGAGGCACGAGTTGGCACATTATCAGCCGACTTATCACGCTATATGACATGGAAAAGCCACAACGGACAAACCGAAGCCAAGCGCACCGAACCACAATTAAATGTATTAATCAAAGGTTTGCTCAATCCCACGGTACTACTCGATGTGTTGCGTCATTTTATTGTCTTTGAGGATGATAAGAATGAGGCGTCAGACGGAACAATTACGATTAAACCTGTCAAAAAAATGGCGGCATACCATCAGTATTATGCAGTGAATGCGGCGGTGTGGTCTACTTTGCGCGCAGTAGGGGTGAATATGCCAGCATCTGCAGTCATGCAGACCAAGTATAAAGAGGTTGCCGAAGCAAAATTCGGGGATAAAAAGGCAGGCGTGGTGTGGCATACGCAAGGCTCTGGCAAGTCGCTCTCCATGGTATTTTATACTGGAAAAATGGTATTGGCATTGGATAATCCAACAATTGTTGTTATTACTGACCGTAACGATTTGGACGACCAATTATTTAGCACATTTTCTGCAGCTAAAGATTTGTTGCGCCAAACACCAAAGCAAGCTGATTCGTGTGAGGATTTGAAGAGATTGTTGTCGGTCAAGTCTGGTGGTGTTGTATTTACAACGATTAATAAATTTCAACCTGAAAATAACAATGGCGTTTATGAACAGCTGTCCGATCGTAGTAATATTATTGTGATTGCTGATGAAGCCCACCGTTCACAATACGGCTTTTCTGCCAAAGAGGTGGATGTAAAAGACAAAAATGGTAAGGTGATAGGTAAGCGCACGGTATTTGGTTTTGCCAAATATATGCGAGATGCTTTACCTAATGCAACATATTTAGGCTTTACGGGCACTCCAATTGAAAGTCATGATATTAATACGCCTGCGGTATTTGGTAATTATGTCGATATTTATGATATTTCACAGGCGGTAGAAGATGGTGCAACGGTGCGAATTTTCTACGAAAGCCGTTTGGCAAAAATCCGCTTAGATGAACAGGGGCGTCAGCTGGTACATCAGCTGGATGAGGAATTGGAAGAGCAGGATGAAGCAGTCCTGACTCAAAGTGAAAAGCGTAAATGGGCGCGTGTTGAAATGATTATTGGCAGTAGTGAGCGCATTAAAGAAATTGCTAAAGACATCGTTCAGCACTTTGAAGCTCGACTAAAAGCCAATGCAGGTCAGGGTAAAGGAATGATTGTGGCGATGTCTAGACGCATCGCGGTGGACCTATATAATGAAATTGTGGCAATTAAGCCAGAATGGCACAGCGATGATTTGCATCAAGGTGTTATCAAAGTAGTGATGACCTCTGCAGCTTCTGACGGTGCAGCTATTGCAAAGCATCATACCACCAAGAAACAGCGCCAGACATTGGCGTTGCGTATGAAGGATGAGAATGACCCGCTTAAGCTGGTGATTGTGCGTGATATGTGGCTGACGGGTTTTGATGCACCATGTATGCATACACTTTATATTGATAAACCAATGAAAGGGCACAACTTGATGCAGGCTATTGCGCGTGTCAATCGTGTACACCGAGATAAAACAGGCGGTTTGGTGGTGGATTACCTGGGTATTGCTGCTGATTTGAAAAATGCATTAAGTTTTTATGCTTCAGCTGGCGGTAAGGGTGAACCTGCTCTGGTACAAGATGAAGCCGTGCTGGTGTTGCGTGAAAAAATGGAAGTGTTGGAAGATATGTTGCATGGTTTTGATGTTGCAGAATATTTTACCGCCGATACCGCACGCAAACTTGCTATTATTTTGGAGGCTGAAGATTTCATTTTGGGGCTTGACCAAGGCAAAGGCAAAATACGCTTTTTAACCGCAGTCTTGGCTGCATCAAAAGCCTTTGCCTTGGCAGTACCACATGATACCGCAATGGAATATGCGCCGTTATTGGCATTTTATCAGGCGGTAAAAGCGCGTTTAGCCAAATTTACCGCAGGAACGGGCGGTCAAAATATTCAGGACGATTTGGAGCAACGCGTCCGCCAAACCATTGACCAAGCTCTAGTCAGCGAATCAGTGGTGGATATTTTTGATGCAGCAGGCATTCAAAAGCCCGACATCAGTATTTTGTCTGATGAATTTCTGGAGGAGATGCGAGACTATCAGCATAAAAATATCGCATTGGAAACGCTAAAAAAACTTTTGAACGACGAGATTAAGGCTCGGGGTCGAAAAAGCTTTACCGAAAGTAAAAAGCTAGCCGAAATGTTGGATAATGCAATTAAAGGCTATCAAAATAAAGTCTTGACTGCAGCAGAAGTTATTGAGGAGTTAATTAAGCTAGCAAAAGAAATTCATGAGTCTGATCGATTGGCTCAAGAAATGGGGTTGAGCGACTTTGAATTTGCCTTTTACTCTGCTGTTGCCGTTAATGACAGCGCAAAGGATCTGATGGGTAAAGATAAATTGCGCGAATTAGCGGTAGTACTGACCTCGCAAATACGCAATAGTGTAACAGTGGACTGGTGGAGTAGGGAAGATGCTAGAGCGAAAATTCGAGTGTTGGTTAAGCGCTTGTTAAAAAAATACGGCTATCCACCTGATATGGAAAAGCTGGCAACAGAAACGGTTCTAAAACAGGCAGAGATGCTGGCGGAAGATATAGCGTGAACATACCAGTTTGATCAATATGTCAATATATTGTTAAAAATATTAATGACACCTTGCAATATATTTATAAATTTATCAGAATATATTAAATTGCATGATTATTCAAATAGGTAAGACTGCCTGAATTTTTTGTAGCGCAAGTTACTGCTAGAACAGCAAGTGGTTTACTTAATATTAAGCATAATTTATTTGCCTTATTCTATCGCAAGATTAGGCTTGCGATAGAATATCATCTTGCTCAAAAGGCCATAAGAATTCTTAGGTGGTGAAATGAACTTGAGGTGCAACGGTAAAACTGCTGTGTTTGGTTTTTTAAAGATAAGTGGTGAAGTTTTACTGCCTTTGTTAAAGATGCCATGACCTATACTCTCATGCTAATTATTACAAGCAAATCAAGCTGGTTAAATTTCATACTAGCAGCCACCAAAGCTATAATGCTTGAGATGTGAGTGATTTTAAATAATTTAGAATGAATCGTCTCAAAGAATTTGAAATAATCACTAAACTTCTAGAGCTAAACCAAGCGCCTTTTAACAAGCATCAATCCCCACCACCAATAAAAAGCATACATGTTGCAATATGGCAACGCCATTATGCTTCTTGTTATCGATGGTATAGGTATTTGATATCAAAAATCCCGTATAAGAGCTATTTGCACGAGTTGATTTTTTGGCAATGATTGTGGTTTCTTGCTTTAATTGAACCAATTCTTGCTTTAGATTGATAGGCTTTTTAACATCAGACCTAGCAGCAACTTCTATCCGCCAATACTTTTTGTCGCGTAGCTTGACAGCGATTTGTGCAAATCGATAAACTTGCGAGCGATTCTTAAAAGGCATTCGCATCTGACCGCTCACAAAGCTTGCACCGCGTAAAATCACCACAAAATCATCAAATGCTTTGCGATCTGCCTGATATAAATCACCCAATTTTTTAAGTAAATTGTGTAGTAAAGTGATTTCCTGCTTGATTTTGGGCGTGATCGGTAGATATTGATTTGGATTCTTTTTGCCTTTATCCCCAAAATAGGATGTTAATTGTTTACGATGCGTGTCAATATAACTCTTAATCTTCTCAGCCTTGATCGAATCCAAGCCTTCGGGTTTGGCGTGCTCAAATGAGTAATTATCTTGCAGACTCTCCAAAAACTTCATCACAGCTGCATGTACATCAATCCTTAAAATATCAGGCATCTGATTTTTGCTTGGTGCTTTGTGTGACGTGATTTTGATGGCAGGTAGTGTAACACGAGCAGGTCTGCGATAACAATTGGCACCCAATTGCCTGATTATCAATGTGCGAATATCATTTAGATTCACCATGCCGCTAACTTTATCATAGGCACGACGTCCATTGTCGCTAAAACTTTGGCGACGAAGTCCTGTCAATGCCTCCACTAAAGGTGCAGGCATTTCTATTGTTGCATGAGCCATTTGACTATACGCAATCAAATCAGCCACATGAATGTAGCTAGAAAATGTCGTTTCGGGCGATGAATGGCCGGCAAATTCTGCCAAGACGCTCCATGCTGTTGTCGATATCTGATGACATTCACCCAAAAACTTGCGCTTAATCGCCAATATCTCATCGCTGCTATAATCACTAAAATATGGTAAGAGCGCATCCGCACCACCCAAAATCATCGCCATCACACTGATGGCATTATGGCGAAAGCCATGCGGGGTCACCTTATAAGGCAAAGTATCCAATATCACCGAGATTGGCTTTTGGATTTCATGATATTCAAGCGCACTCGATTTGTGCTCTAGCGTCAAAAAGTAAGTCTCATTTCTTTGTTTGCGTAACAAATACCACTCATGCACCAATTGTAGTTCGGATGGCTTGAGCAATGCTTGCAGACAAAACCTGCGACGACCATCATCAGATTTAATACTACGATAACCATTGGGACGTACCAAAATATTTAGGATGACTGTTTGTTCTTGCTTGTAATCATACTCAAAATCCCTAAGTTTAAGTCCCAAGAGCTCATTGATCCGCATGCCTGTGCGATACAAAAGAATAAAGATGATGTCCAATATTTTTTGATTATGCTCACTGAGTGTCGATAAGTGTATCAGATTGCGGATATGCTGATACATAATAGGTGCGACAAGGACGGGCTCAACCACCATGCCATCGCTTTTACTTGCAATTGCGACACCGGGAATGCTCACAAAATGCCTTTGCAAAGATTGATGTAAGGATCTGAGTACAGTTGCTGTGTAACCTATCTTCTTCTTATTGGAATGATAAATAATGTTTTCATACAAATTGATAAAATCATCGTCATTCCAAGTGGTTATGTCTTGATCTTGCACAACATGTAAAAACCAATCGCCAACCTCGCTTAAATAGCGTTTGGCACTTGTAGATTGATGACGTTTGATACCTGCAGATTTTACGCCGTCAAGTAGATCGCTTATCCAGTAAATCAGACCCAACTGGGCACTTATTTGTGTCTGACTGGCAAGCACCTTAAGCGATTCGATGGCTGTGGCGTTAGTTTGATTTAGGGTATTTCTTATTTCACGCACTAGATCGGATTTATATACAGCTGGTTTATCGGTTGGCTCTGCCTTACCTTTTTTGATGGGCGAAGTCGTGGTAAACAGCTCATCGGATGGTGCCAATATCAGTGGTTTAAAGCTTGGTGAGTGGTATTTGTTCCACTGATCGCTACTGATGCTCGTGTGTTTTTGCTGATCGCTGACAATGGCAGACATTTGCATATCCAGCTGTGAATTTTTAAAGGTTTGTCTGGCAAGATACAAACCCTTTTGTATTGTACTAAAGTGATGGGGCTTTGGCCTGTCGATTTGCAGACAGGTCTGCATCAGTTGATCGAACGCCTTCTGGGTTTGTTCAAATGTCGGCATTTTGCCTTGGAGATGGCGGTTGATATAAGCAATCCACATCAAGCTGACATCATCAATGGCGATATGGCGAGTGATAAATAACAAAGCGTCGGCATTATCTGCCACATCTTCCAGCATGGACGTGCTGAATCTGGGATGATATCCATAGCTTTTGCTGGGGATCTCTACAGTCAGTATTAGCGCATTGCCTAGCCTAAGTAGTGGCTTTTGATCAATGATATACTGATAGATTTGCCGCCAAAGCTGCTCATCTTGCACACCAGAATATATCCAAAGACTGGCGTGCAATGCAGCAAATGCTTGAGCTGGACTCATCTGATGTAAATTTTCTCGCCAAGCTTGTTGCAACCGCTTTCCCATCAGGCTTGACTCACGGATTTTTGCCATGATGTCTTCTGACTCAATCGAATTTTTCTCTCGTTTGGGCTTGATATATAAATTCGGTAGAGGTATTGGTAAACCAAGCGCCTTTTTAAGCTTGTAAAAATACTGAAAAATATATTGCTGAACCTTAACGCGATCACTATTTTGATGATTTTGTATAATATCATTATAAATCTGCTGATACATTTGATAATATGAATCATCAGTAAGTTCAGCAGAGCGTGCAAGAAGCTTGTCATAATGAATTTGACAGGCTTCTTTTACAAGGAATCGTAATTTCTTGGTGTTGGTTTTATTAGTCGCCATACGCTATCACCCCCTGTAGCTGAAGTTGTTTTGCCATTACCTCAAAAGCATCTGCGACACCTTTTATTGAACCCAGTCCCAGTGAGCTTGTCGTGCGTAACAATTCTTGTCCCGCCAGTTCATGACCATAGATCGCCAGTATGAGTGTTTCGGACACATCCAGCTTTTCGGCTAAATAACTTCGCACAAAATGCCTTGCCCAGTTATCCGGCATCGTCCAGTCTTTGATGCCAATAGACTGCATGGCTGATGGGCTGATTTCGCTTAGATGCAAATGTTCATCGACAGTATTGAGTAATGCTCGATCACCCGACAAAATTTGATCAATGGCGGTAGCAAGCGTTGAAGAGCGAAACCCAATACTTTGTTTGACATGGCGTAAAAACGCGACATATTGCTTGATTTGCGTGATTAAAAATGGACACAATGGCACTATTCGGGCATTCCCATGGCTGCGCTGTTGTTTGTCACTGACGCGCAATAAGCCCAAATCAAGATCGTATTGAGATAAAGCGCCCGGTGAGCCAATCACAGGGCGCACACTGGTCAATAGCAAGGATAATTGCCACAGCCAAGCTGCATAGGCATTAAAATATGCAATAAAGCTATCATTACTATGATCGTTGTCATAACGTTGTTTGAGCTGTATAGCGTTTTCGCGAAGTGCTTGCATGATCTTGCTTACAGCCTGTGGTGTGACTACATGATAACTGCCGATTGTTTGGCTTTGTTCATCTGCATCAAGCATATCTACGGATAGCAATTGATGCAATGCTGGTGAAATTTGTTTGATGGCACTTAGGTAGTTGTCTAATATCTTCTGTTTCGGCAGACTACAATAAAAAGAGCTTGCCATCTTTTTGTTATTACGTCCTGTGATGACAGATGCCAGCAGTATATCAGCAGTTTGAGAAATTAAAGTTTTGTAAAGCAGATTTTTTAGCCGATTTTCAGTTAATAAGGGTAAATTGCATTCGATTTTTAGCACACCAATCAATTCAATGATTTGTGCTTGCATTTCATTTTTATTGATGTGTTTGTATTGGCTGATGATATGCTGATGAATAGCATCTGGCAAGGGTAATGAGAGCGTATTGCTACCGTTTTGTAGCATGTCGAATTTTTGAGTGAGTGCATTAGATGCTTGTGGACTGATTGTGACTATGACATCAAACCTTGGTGATTTGCGATCCATGAGTCTATGTGTTTTCTCGCAAGAGGTTAAATCTGCAATCAGTTCTTCAAATAATCGACCTGTACAAATGACAAGCAGTAGCCATGCAGCCGCGTCTTGATAACGCCCACCGGCATTAAAAAACCATAGCAGCTGATTGCACACTTTATAAGCCAGCTCAATCGGCATAGTTCGCAAACTGGTATCGGACATAAACTCATTCAGATTGGCGTGATTATGGGCGGCTTGAGTGCGTTTGATCACCAACCGTATGTCATATTTTTCTGCACTACTAAGCTGTTTATTGTTAATGCCAATGACAGTGCGGGTTTGCCTTTCATCCAGTGGTATTTTCTCAAAGCTTTCTCGACTACTGTCACGCTGCCAGATTAACATCTCAGACAGCTCGATCGCATCAATATCAGCATCGTAGTCGTGGGGAATGACTTCAAACTGGGCGGCTTTACGAGCGTTTTTATCTTTCCCGCGCTCTTTAGCACTCTTGCTGCGCCCTGAGGTAAGTTTTTGTTCGTAGCAAGACTGAAGAATGAGAAGCAAGTCATGGTACATCGCTTGCTCTGATGAGTCATAGCGGTGTGCTTCGTTTTGCTCAAAATCCTGCATACGATCCAGCATAAGCTTTAGCGAATCAGCTTTTAATAGATCAGTACTTGCCGTCCATACGCTATAATGATTTGACCTTGGATTGCTGCGAACCCGTAGAAACTGGCTGGTGCTTTTGATGCGGATGCGATCATTTTGAGCGATAAAATAACACAGACATTGGCACAGTTTGCCGATTAATTGCCACTGCCCATCAGGGTGATTGGCATCAAACTCACTATTGACATGGTATAAACTGGCTAAAGCAGACTGTAGCTCATGGTATTCATCCTGAGTCATTCTTCCTTTATATTTGCGAAATATCTGATGAAGTTTATCTTTACTAACAATACATGGCTCATGTGTAGGGATGTGAATATGATCTGCGATGCGTGGTACACAAGATGCAAGAGTGCACAGACAATTTCTCAGGTATGTCAGATCATCTTGAGTTGGTGAGCTTAAATCAGTATTTTTATCATTGAGTGTCAAGTAGCGATCAAAGCTCATTGTAAACCCCCTTAGTAGGCAAGCCACTAGCGTATAGATAATCAACCAAACTAAACGCTGGTAGATCGGTTTTTACTCGTTGCAGCCTTCGAGCATTCTTAAGGTCATCGTAGCTCCAACCACCTAAGGCGCAGATATATTGATGTGTTCTCTTTCCATCAAAAATTACTTCGCTTTGTTCAAAAAGCATTTGCTCAATATCAGGCTCTATTTTGCCCCGCCTAACAAACAAGTCGCATAATTCTAAACCTATGGTGCGCATTAGCATCTTATCCGATACAGCCTCGTTGGTTTTATCAATTTGAACCTTGATGCTTGGCTGATCTATTTGGCGGATAAAAGCCAGATAATTTTTAACCAATCGATATTCGGTAGCTGAAAGCTTGACAACAACAGGTGGGTGTTGGTCTGGGTCGATATCTAGCACAGGCATAGGCATAGTCGCGCCGTACCTACCTATCAGTTCAGCCATAGGGATGCATTTGGGATGGATACGGATAAAATGTCTTTGTATTTGCACAGATTTTTTATTTTCAACTTTCATAGTGATTCCTTTATATTGTTGATTATTTTGATTTAACAAATAATTAAATCATCTTGATTGTACAATAAAATTTATAAAAATCTCAAAATATTTATTAGTTTAATTGCAAATATAGTTTGCTGAGCGTTACCTTAAATGACACAAAATAACAAAACCGCCTGAATATTTCCAGACGGTATGTAAATTTTCTAAAATATATATTAAATCTAACACATTTGTATCACTCATCCTGATGGGAACTGATGTACAAAGTAAGATTCTAGATCATAATACAGCTGATCAAAGGTGTAGTCATTAAGTGTTTGTGCACTTAATGCTTCTACTTGACCCATCACCCATCGCCAGATTGCCAAGTAGTTTTGATAGCATGGGCTGACACCAAGAAAATAACACAGGCCATGCCCTTCTTGGATGTTGAGTGAGATAATCAGCTGCTTGGTCAGCTTACTGGTCAATTGCATGGCTGTCATTGAGTTAAGTGATTGATTGCTCTTTGGTTGAGTGCTTGCAAATAGATTGTTCATAAATACATTCCTTAAAATCAGTCATTGAGTTAGCTGGCTTGTTCAAGTTGGCTGTTTAGTAGTAATGCCTCAAAAGCACTGCCATCACGACGAGTGGCGTTTGGTACATAACGGCTATACACCTTAAATAGCATCATGGTATTGACATGACCCATTTGCCGTGCAATCCATTCAGGTGCTTCTCCTGCTGATAGCCACAATGTCGCAGCTGTGTGTCTGGTCTGATAAGCACTTCTTGGCTTTAACCCAAGGTTTTTTAGGGTTGGATGCCAAATACGGCGATTGACATTGTGATAGTCAAGCGGCTCTCCAGTGTGCGAACAAAAGACAAATTTGGATTTACCATAGCTCACCTGATACTGTGCTTTGAGTGCTTCAAAAACAAATGGCGACATCATAATCTCACGATTGGATTCTACTGTTTTAGGCTCACCCATCACGCCATTGACCAATGCTTGTCTGATACAGATTTCTTTTCTTTCAAAATCCACATGCTCCCATGTCAATCCATCAATTTCACTGGTGCGCATACCGGTAAAGAATCGCACGATATAGTAGTTTTTATAATCAGCGCGCACACCGTGGATGAATCGCCACACTTCATCAATACTAAACGGCTCAATCTGTGATTTTGACGTCTTTAACTTCTTAATATCTTCACAAGGATTGTTAAAGTTGTAGCGTTTTGACGCTTCTTTTAGTATCATAGCCAATGTGGTCATAATTGCATTGATTCTGGCTGCAGACAGGGTGTTCTTGGTATTATTGTAGGTCACTTTGGCGAGGGAACTACGAAATGCCAAGACATCCGACTTTTCAATCATAAATAAAGCCCGATTTGCAAACTTAGGCAATAAATACTTGTTTAGAATAATCATAATTTTCTCCTGATAAGTTTTACGCCATTCAATCTGCTTTTCTTCAAACCACAGCTCTGCAAACTCTTTAAATAACGGCGTATCGCTTTGTAGGCTTAATCGTCGGTTATTGAGCTCATCAAAATAGGCAGCCTTATCACTCTTTGGGAAATACTGCTCATAACGAAAGCTACCCAATAAAATCTCCGCTTCCATCTTCTCAAGCACCTTAGCAAGCTTTTTACGATTTGCCGGTGTGTCAGTCAGATTGGTTGTTTCTCGGCAGCGTTTGCCCATATAGTGAAAATCAACAAAAAGCAAACTACTACCTTTTCTGGTTCTGATTGATGCCATATTCAGCCTCCTTTTTTACTGTAGTGCCATACCATTAATACTACCCATAATGCCAGTACGCATATCTTTTTCAATCTGCTCCCAGATATACAAGATCTTGCGACCACCAAATGGTCTAAAGTAATGAATGCCTTCAATCAATACAGAATCCTTTAGCTGATTGCGAATGGTACGCTCATCATATTTAATCATCTGCGAAAGCTCTTGAGTGGTGAGGTAGGTTTGTGTCATAATGATTACCTTTATCATGTGATTTAGTTCAACTATCATTAGCTATTTGTACTATAACAAAATAGCATCTCTGTATAAGGTTGTATTTTTTACCATTTAGATGGTAATTTTTACCTTATGTGCGTAATATACATGATAATTATCACAAAGTAAAGCTTTTTTACCATAAAAAAGGTAATTTTATGATTATTAATCGTTTTCCAGTAATTTTGGCAGAAAAAAGACTTCGAGTGGCTGATGTTGTCAGGGCGACAGGGATGAGCAAGACGACGTTGCATAAGTTATATAACGACGACTCATCACGTATCGATTTTGAGACGCTTGATAAACTATGTCGATTCTTGGAAGTGCAGGTTGGGGATTTGCTTGAGTATAAGCCTGATGATTTGTCGCAATCAAAATAGGTTTAGGTCAAAGCCTGGCTTATAATCAATCGATGTATATTTTGGCTTAATAATGTAGCTTACTGCTTAAAATTGAGTTGGGGTAATTTTTCCAATATTTTGACTTATTGAAAAAGAGCCAATGGGCACATTTTAGGCACAAGTTGGGCACACAAAAATTTGCATGTGCCCAACTTATCAAAAGTGGTCACACAATAATACAAATAAACAACCACCCAAACCCTTGATTTTAAACAACAAAAAAGTCCAAACCGTTCGATTTGGACTTTTTAAAATTTGGAGCGGGAAACGAGATTCGAACTCGCGACCCCAACCTTGGCAAGGTTGTGCTCTACCAACTGAGCTATTCCCGCATGGTTCAGCGTTGTGCTTTATTGCTTAGCAGTCATCGCTGTATGGGTGCGTATTATACAGGATTAAATTTCTCCGTCAAGCACTTTTTTCAAAAAATTTGCGATTTTTGCGAAAATTTTTGAGATTTTTAAAAATTATCATATAAATCAATATCTTGTGATGAATAAATTTTAAAAACTCACACCCCAGCAACCGACAAATCAATCCCCCATTTGGCGAACCACGGCGTTTCATCGCCAATGTCGATGACGCAGGCTTGATGCTCAGGCTTATCGATCTGCACTTGGATGTGCCAGTGATCGCTGTCAGTGATGATCAGGCGCAGCTGCTGCTTGCCAAGCTCGGTACGCGTGTGATTAGCAACGACCGCTAGGCGCAAAATCAGCGCCAGATGCGCCAAAGCAACACCGCCAGCTTTGGTGATGACGCCATAATCGACACTGGTGATTGTGCGGCGATGGTGGCGCACCAGATGTGACAGCTGTTCTTGGTCGGTGCGACTAAAGCCTGCCATATCAGCGTGCTTGAGCATATAAGCGCTGTGCTGATGATAGCTGCCGTGACCGATGGCAAGCCCAATTTCGTGCAAAAAAGCTGCGCGTCTGAGCATCTGCTCAGCACCAAGCGGAAGTTTTAGCGTACTTTCGACTTGCTCAAAAAGAGATTGCGCGGTTTTGGCGACGCGTTTGGCTTGTTTTTTATCGACATTAAACCGCGTCATCAGCGCCTGCACACTGTCATCACGCACATCATCATTGCCAAAGCGCGCAAGCATATCATACATCACGCCTTCACGCAGCGCGCCATCACAATAGCGCATTCGGCGAATGCCAAAGACTTTCATCACCGCAAGCAAAATCGCCACACCGGCAGGAAAAATCGCCTTGCGATAAGCCTTGACACCATCTAGGTCAATCTCATCGATATGCTGCCAGCGGATCAGTGCGTCTTTGAGTGCTTCAACGCCTGCTAGGGTAATCTCATCACCCATGCCAAAGCCTGCCAAAGCCTGCTTGATGGTCTTGATCGTGCCTGATGAGCCGATGACTTCATCAAAGCCTGTTTTCTTGTAGCGATTGGCGTGGTGGATGATCTCTTTTTGGGCAGCGTAGATGGCTTTTTCAAAATCCAGTGCAGTGATTTGACCTGATTTAAAAAACCGCTGAGTAAAGCTGACCGAACCCATCTGCGCGCTTTCGGTGAGAATCGGTAAGGCTTGTTTGCCGATGATCAGCTCGGTTGAGCCGCCGCCGATGTCCACCACCAGTCGCTGCCGACTGCTTGGGCAAGTGTGCGACACACCAAGATAAATCAGACGCGCTTCTTCGCGACCTGAGATGACTTCGATGGGGCTTGGCAAGATAGCATTGGCTTTTTGGATGAACTGATCGCCATTGATCGCGCGGCGCAGAGCATTGGTGGCGACCACGCGCACATGATCGGCATTGATGTCGGTCAGCCGCTCAGCAAAGCGCGCCAAGCAGTCCAATCCGCGCAATTGCACATCATCAGACAGTTGATCGTATTCATCAAGCCCTGCGCCCAGCTGCACTTTTTCGCTCATCGATGCGATTTTTTTGAGTTTATCGCCGTGGCGTTCGGCAATGGCAAGGTGGATGCTGTTCGAGCCGATATCGACCGATGCTAATTTTTCGGTATTTTCAAGCATATCAGTGCGCCTGTCTGTGTGCGTGTGGGTCGATCAGATGGCTTTTTGAGAAAATGATACGAAAAGTCGAGCCATGTCCTTCTTTAGAATCAATCTCAAGGCGTGCGTCGTGTTTATTGAGCACATGTTTGACGATGGCAAGTCCAAGCCCTGTGCCGCCTGTCGCGCGACTGCGACCGCTATCAACGCGATAAAACCGCTCGGTCAGCCGCGACAGATGTTCATGACTGATGCCGATGCCATTGTCAATGACGCTCAAATGCGCTTCATCGCCGACTTCTTCCCAGATGATGTCGATCTCGCCGCCAGCGGGGGTGTATTTGATGGCATTGGTCACAAGGTTTAAGATCGCGCTGTACAGATAGCCTTCGATGCCTAGTACATTTTTATTGGTATCCAGATGCACATCGATCAGATGTCCTTGCTGATTACTGGCTTGGGCATTGTCAAAAACCTGCATCAACAGCCGCGGCATATCGACCGCGACTTTAGGCTTGGTCTCATCGCTTTCTAGGCGCGATAACATCAATAAATCATTGATCAAATCATTCATACGCACCGCTTGCTCTTGCATCAGCTTAATGCCGCGCGCCCATGCAGGCTTGATATCATCTGCGTGTGAGAAATTTTCAAGATAACCCAAAATCACCGTCAAAGGCGTGCGCAGCTCATGCGAGACATTGCCCACAAAGTCTGTCTTCATTTGCTCAAGGTGCTGCTGCTGCGTGTAGTCTTGTAAAGTAATCAGGTGCGAGCCATCGGACAAAGGCTTGATTTGAATACGCAACACATCACCTGCCACGCTTGGCGATGGTGCGCGAAATTCGTGGCTGATGGCGGTGTTTTCGTGGATTTTTTGGGTGATGGTGTCAAAAATCTGCGTGCCAAACAGCGTCTTTGGCACGGTGATGGCGGTGCTTGTCTGGTGCAAAAGCGTGCTTGCGATGGTGTTTTGGTACACGATTTGTTGGTCTTTTAATTGCACCACGCCTTCGTCAATGTGTTCTAATAGCAAGGGATGGATGGGCTGGATTGTCATGATTACTCTGTATAAAACTGGGGCAAACCCTATTTATCCGAAAAGCGATAGCCCGTGCCGCGCACCGTTTGGATATAAGCATCCGCGCCATAAGGCTTGAGCAAATTGCGCAAACGGCGAATATGCACATCGACCGTGCGCTCATCGATATAGACATTGCCGCCCCATACGCCATCGAGAATCTGTGCGCGGGTGTAGGCGCGTTCGGCGTGATTGACGAAAAATAACAACAAGCGATATTCGGTGCTACTCATGGCGATCTCAGTATCATTCGCCATCACGCGCTGACCTGCGGTATCGATGACAAGATTGCCAATGCTGGTGCGCTGCTCATTACCGACGCCATGCACGCGGCGCAGCACTGCTTTGACACGGCTAACCAGCTCGCGCGTGCTAAATGGCTTGGTGATATAGTCATCGACACCGATGTCAAAGCCAAGCACTTTATTGTCTTCTTCGCCTTTTGCGGTGAGCATGATGATGGGAATGTCGGCGGTGGTGGCGTCTTTTTTTAGGCGTTTGGCAAAGTCAATGCCCGATTCGCCAAATGGCATCATCCAATCAAGTAAAATCAAAGCAGGCTTGGTATCGACCACCGCCACGGCAGCAGCATGGGTGTCAAAGGCTTGAACGGCTTGAAAATCCGACAACTCTAAGGTATTGACAATCAGCTCACTGATGGCAGGTTCGTCTTCGACAACTAAAATGGTGGGCGTGCTCATAAAATTCCTTGTGCGTGCGTCGTTGTATGCGTCCAACAATGCTTTGGCGATGTCTTTATAGTCTAATGGTTTTTGGGCTGATGTCAAATGTTTGTGGCTGTCAAAGCGTGTTTTTGCAAGATTTTGCCACTTGGTATGATTAAATGCTTAATCTTGCTTTGCTAAATGGATTTTAAAATCGTGCAGCCAAACTGGGATTAAAATGATAAAAACCAAACAATATCAAAAACTTAAACTTATCAATATTCAGCTTATTCACCCAGCTTGTGACAGCTGCACTATTTTAATGGCTTGACCAATCTCAGCCGTGACGACCAGCGATATAGTCGGCAGTGGCTTGCATTTTTGGTGCGTTAAAGATTTGCTCAGTTTTGCCCATCTCGATCATATCGCCCAGATACATATATGCAGTGTAGTCTGAGCAGCGCACTGCTTGTTGCATATTGTGCGTGACGATGGCGATGGTGTAGTCTTTTTTCAGATCGTGGATCAACTCTTCGATTGCGCCTGTTGAGATCGGATCAAGTGCTGAAGTCGGCTCGTCCAATAGCAGTACTTCAGGGCGTGTGGCGACAGAGCGCGCGATGCACAGACGCTGCTGCTGACCGCCTGACAGTGACAGACCTGATTTTTTCAGCTTGTCTTTGACTTCATTCCACAGTGCAGATTTTTTCAATGCCCATTCGACGCGTTCATCCAGCTCAGCTTTTGAAAGATTTTCATACAGCTTGACGCCAAAGGCGACATTGTCATAGATTGACATGGCAAATGGCGTTGGTTTTTGGAAGACCATGCCGACACGCGCACGCAGCAGATTGACATCGACATTGCCATCTAGGATGTTGTGATTATCAAGGATGATCTCGCCTGTGGCTTTCATGCCGTCATACAGGTCGTACATACGGTTGAAGGTGCGCAGTAGCGTTGATTTACCGCAGCCTGATGGACCGATGAACGCGGTGACTTTTTTGTCAGCGATGTCAAGATTGATGTTTTTGAGCGCGTGATAATCGCCGTAGTAGAAGTTTAGGTTTTTGACTTGTACTTTGGCGGCGGTGGTGGCTTGTGCTTGGCTGCGTTCGTTGGTGGTGTTCATGGTTTGTGGCATGGTGGCTGAGTTAAAGTTTAGCATGGCGTATCCTTGTACTTCAATTTAAGTGAATTTCTATAGCAACATCTATTAAGCAAATCTATCATTTCTCGGCGCGTGCTGAGATGATGCGCGCGATGACATTGAGCGTCAGTACCGCAAAGGTGATCAGTAGTGCCGCCGCCCACGCTAGGGCGTGCCAGTTGTCATACGGACTCATGGCGAATTGGTAAATGGTATTTGGCAAGTTACCGATGGCTTGCGACATATCGGTGCTGAAATATTGGTTATTCAAGGCGGTGAACAATAATGGCGCGGTTTCGCCTGCAATGCGAGCAAAGGCAAGTAGCACACCTGTGATGATGCCTGCTTGCGCTGATTTTAGGGTGACTTTACCGATGAGTTTGTATTTTGGTGCGCCCAGGGCATAGCCTGCTTCGCGCAAGTGGTTCGGGATCAGCATCAGCATGTTTTCGGTGGTGCGAATGACCACAGGAATGACGATGATCGCAAGTGCGACAACGCCTGCCCAGCCCGAAAAGCCGCGACCATGCACCATCAAGGCAAACACGAACAAACCAATGACAATTGATGGCGCGGACAATAGTACATCAGTCATAAAGCGCGTAGAACGAGACAGCCAGCTTTTTTGGTCGATCTCAGCCAAATACACGCCTGTCAAAATACCAATCGGTGTACCGATCAGCAAACCAAAAAACGACAGCAATGCTGAGCCGACAATGGCATTACGCAGACCGCCGTCTGTCATTGGTGCAGGCGTGTCCATGGTGAAAATCGGCATCGACATCATGCCTGATAAGCCATGACCAAATAAAGTGATCAAAATCCACACCAACCAAAACAAACCAAAGATGACAGACAAGATGGTCGCGGTCATGGCGATGCGGTTCGTGGCTTTGCGGCGTTGGTACTTCGGTAGATGAATGCGGCTTGTGATGGCAGTGCTTTGCGTCATGGGTTTTTCCATTGTTTTAAAATTTTTAGATTTACAATTATTTACCAGCGTTTTTGTCAAGTTTCATCAGCATCAGTTTCGATAGGCTTAGCACAATAAAGCTGATGACAAACAGGATTAAACCTAAGTGCAGGAGCGATGATAAGTGCAGCTCACTGGATGCTTCGGCAAATTCATTGGCAAGTGCTGATGTGATCGAGACGCCTGATGTGAATAGGCTTGCATTGATATTAAAGGTATTACCAATCAAGAAAGTCACCGCCATCGTCTCGCCAAGCGCACGACCTAAGCCTAAGATCAGACCGCCGACGACACCAGCTTTGGTATAAGGCAGCACGACTTTGGTCATCACTTCCCAAGTGGTCGCACCCATGCCGTAGGCAGATTCTTTGAGCATATTTGGCACGACCAAAAACACATCGCGCATGGTCGCGGTGATAAAAGGAATGATCATGATGGCAAGTACAAGACCTGCGGTAAATAGACCGATACCAATCGGTGCGCCGACGAACATCTGACCGATGATCGGCAGGCGAGCAAGATTCTCAATCAGCCACGGTTGCACCGTTTCGCCAAACCACGGCGCGAACACGAACAAGCCCCACATACCATAGATGATTGATGGAATGCCTGCCAATAGCTCAATGGCGATGCCAAGCGGCCGTTTTAAAAAAGTTGGGCATAATTCGGTCAAAAATACCGCAATCCCAAAGCTGACCGGCACAGCGATCACCACAGCGATGATTGATGTGACAAGCGTACCGTAAATCGGTGCCAGCGCGCCAAATTCACCCGCCACAGGGTCCCAGTTGCTGCTGGTGTAGAAATTTAGCCCAAATGCCTGAATACTCGGCAGTGCACCAATGACCAAAGACAGCATGATGCCGCCTAAGGTCAATAGCACAAGTAAAGCTGATAGGCGTGTGGACCACACAAAGGCGGTGTCTAGGCGTTTTTGGCGGTTTAATTTGGCACTGAGTGTGGGATTTTGACTGATCATGACACTTTTTCCAAAATTATTAATCTGTATTTATTGATCTGTGTATTATGACTAATGTATAACAACGACGGATTTGTCTGACGATCGCATTGTGGTTATAAATTAGTGATAAAATTTGATGATAATAATTATCGAAATCTTGATGGGCAAATCGTTCATGGTGCGATGCCATGAACGATTACCACAGATCAGTGCAGAATTACTGCGCTTGATAGACGGCGTTGCCGCTGCCATCTTTGATGTCCGCCCAGCTTTGACGGAAGATATCTACCGCCTTGTCGCTGAATGGTACATAGTCAAGATCGATGGCTGATTGGTCGCCGTTGGTATATGCCCAGTCGAAGAATTTTAGTACATTTGCCACTTGTTCAGGGTTTTGTGGGGTTTTGTGTACTAGGATGAAGGTCGCTGCAGCGATTGGCCATGCGCCTGTGGTTGCTGAGTTGGTCAAGACTTGGTTAAAGCCATTGTCCTTATTCCACTCGATATCACCTGCAGCAGCAAAGCTGTCAGCTGATGGCTGTACGAATTCGCCTGCAGCATTTTTTAGCGAAACATGCGCCATGCCATTTTGCTTAGCGTAGGCGTACTCGACATAGCCGATTGAGTTTTTGATACGGCCGACATAGCTTGCCACGCCTTCGTTGCCTTTACCTGCTGCGCCTGTTGCAGTGGTTGGCCATTTGATTGATTTATCTACACCCACAGTGCTTTGCCAATCTGATGATACTTTGGCAAGATAATCGGTGAAGTTAAAGGTCGTGCCTGAACCATCTGAGCGGAACACGGTGGTGATTTTGTCGCTTGGCAGGTTCAAATCTGGGTTTAGTGCTTTGATCGCAGCATCATCCCAAGTGGTGATTTTGCCAAGATAGATATTTGCCAAAGTCTCACCGTCAAGCTTTAGTGCGCCTGCTTCGATGCCGTCAATGTTCACCACAGGAACGACACCACCGATGACAGTTGGGAACTGGATTAGGTCTTCTTTGTTCAGCTCCTCAATACTAAGCGGTGCGTCTGATGCGCCAAAATCGACGGTCTTGGCGATGATTTGCTTGATGCCGCCTGATGAGCCGATTGATTGGTAATTGACCTGACCGCCATTGGCAGCTTTAAAGTCAGCCGACCATTTGGCATAAATCGGCTGTGGAAAAGAAGCACCAGCGCCTGTGATGTTGATGCCGACTTGCTCCATGCTAGCAGCGGTATTATCAGCGGTACTGGTGGTGGTTGTGGCGGTGTCTGCAGCGGCTGCTTGCTTCTCGGCAGGTTTGCTACAAGCGGCAAGTGCAGTGACCGTCGCCATGCTGATGATTAGGGTTTTTAGTGACAATTTCATTGGGTTTTCCTTATTGAAAAGTGAAAAATAAAACATCTAACAGTGCTTTTGTATGGCTGTCATTTTAGGTATTCTTGATGACAGTTTGATGATAAAATGATGACAATTTGATGAATATTGTGTGACAGTTTGATGACATAGCATATCAAATCGCCGTGATGACGCGTCATGGTGCGTAATGCGTGTTATGAAACTGTCCAGTTTGGTTTGTGAAATTGTAGCTTTTTGTGTTGATGGGCTAGGCGAAAGCACAAGCTTTGGTTATAATCGTCATCAATTGATGATTTTAATAAGAAAAGGAGATAGGTATGCGCACACTAAAAAAACACATGATCGCAACGGCACTGATCGCCACCAGTGCCACAGCAGTCGTGGGCTGCAGTAGCTCGACACAGTCAGGGGTGGTTGGTGCTGATCGTAAGCAGCTGTTATTGGTATCGAGCGATCAGATCATGCAAGCGACCAGTCAGATGTATGCTGAGACCATCAGCGAAGCTCGCCAAAAAGGCACGCTCGATGTCGATGCTGCCCAAGTGCGCCGCCTAAAAAATATCTCCAATCGTCTGATTCCACAGACGAGCATCTATCGTCCTGATGCGGTGAATTGGCGTTGGCAAGTGCATTCGATTAAGTCAAATGAAGTCAATGCCTATGTCATGCCAGGTGGTAAGATCGTATTTTATAGTGGCATCATCGATAAGCTGAACCTGACCGATGATGAGATCGCAGCGATCATGGGGCATGAGATGGCGCACGCATTGCGCGAGCATTCGCGTGAGAAGATGAGCCGTCAGATGGCAACCACAGGTGTGCTTGGCATTGCTGCCAGTGCTTTAGGATTATCAAGCGGTCAGCAGCAGCTAGTGGGTTTGGCGCAGCAGCTTGGTTTGGATTTGCCACATTCGCGCACCCAAGAAGCTGAAGCGGATAAGATTGGTCTTGAGCTGATGGCGCGCGCAGGCTATAACCCAAATGCCGCTGTGACTTTATGGCAAAAAATGAACGCTGCCAACCAAAGTGCGCCGCCGCAGTTTTTGAGTACGCACCCAAGCAGTGGCACGCGTATCAAGAATATGCAAGCGCTGATTCCGACAGTCATGCCGCTGTACCAAGCCGCCAAGCGTTAATAAGCGTTAAGCAGTTATCAGCCAATAAGGATAATACCATGACAACGACCGCTGACGCACTACAGCACGCATTACAAGCACTTGCACCGACGCATATCAGCCTAGAGAACGAAAGCCATATGCACGCAGGCTATTTTGAAGGTAAAGAAAGCCATTTTAAGCTGACCATCGTCAGTGATGCATTCACAGGCTTAAGATTGGCAGCACGCCACCAAAAGGTCTATGCCATCGCCAATCCATTTTTGATGACAAATGGCGGTACGGTGCACGCGCTTGCGATCCATGCTTATACGCCTGATGAGTGGGCGAATATGAGTGCCGCACCTGACAGTCCGCTGTGTGCGTCGCGTCGTACTTGAAGTTGAGAATTTTAGGTCATTGACCATCAGTTGGCTTGATGTATGTGTGTCAAGCTGTTTTCCTTGAGTGTTATCCCTTATTGTAAGGATTGTTATGAAAGCATTAATTTTCGGTGCAGCCGCTGCTGCCGCGGTACTGACAGGCTGTGCATCTACTGGCAAAGTCGCACCACAATACATCAACCCAAACACCTACCAAAGCTATGATTGCCAAAGTCTGCAATCAGAAGTCAGCCGTATTGCCAAGCTTGTGGAACAAACCCAAAACCAACAAGTGGGCTTGTCAGCATCAGGCATCGGCATCGGTCTGACCGGTGGTCGCCATGGCATCTACCCAAGCATCAGCCTAGGCATGGGTGCAGGCAGTGGTCAGCGCGCCGCTAAGCAAAACACCTTGTCACGCCTATATGGCGAGCATGACGCGATGGTTGTTTCTGCACGCCAAAAAGGCTGTGCATTCGCCCAAGGTATGAAAATCTACGGCGAATAATCGTAGTCATCCATAAAAAAGCTTGCACACGCGTTGCAGGCTTTTTTATTGGTTGATTTTCAAGAAAAAGACAAACTCAAGCATACAGATGGGTGAAAACATTGCAAATTGGCACATTTTTACTCATAATACCAGTTTGGTAAAAATAACAACAACGGAAAAACAACCATGCAATGGCGCAGCTTGATACCGACTTGGGCTTTTGATGCAATGGGTGATGTACGCCTAGCGATGAGCGAAGTGCAAGCAGGCGTGATGATGGCGATATTGGTCATTCCGCAGAGCTTAGGTTATGCTGCATTGGCGGGCTTACCGCCGATCATGGGGCTATATACCGCCATCGTGCCTGTGATGGTCTATGCGTGGATCAACTCAAGCAGCACATCATCGGTTGGACCTGTAGCGATCACCGCGATCATGACCGCAGGTGCGCTGTCGAACTATGCTGGTGGCAGCTTGCAGTATATTCAGCTGGCGGTGACACTGGCGTGTATGGTCGGGGTGATTTTGTGCCTAAGTAGCATCATGCGCCTAGGCTGGATCATGCAGTTTGTCAGTCGCGGCGTATCGGCAGGCTTTATCAGTGGGGCGGCGGTGCTGATTATGTTCAGTCAGGTCAAGCATTTGCTTGGTATTCCACTTGTTGGTGATAATCTGATGACCTTGATTGCCACTGGCATGACCAACACCAAGCCTGTGCATACAGCGACCATCATCGTAGGATTGGGCGCATTATTGCTATTGATTATCAGCCGCTATGGTAGCCGTATTGTGTGGGGATGGCTGCCTGCTAAGTATCAAGGTTTTGCCAATCGATTTTTTGTCATCGTGCTGGTCGCAGCATCGATTTGGCTCAGTCATCATTGGGAACTTGGCGCACAAGGGGTGAATGTCCTAAGCGATCTGCCGACAGGGCTGCCCAGTCTTACCCTGCCTACTTTATCCATCTCAACTTTACTTGAGCTGTTACCATCGGCACTTTTGATCGCACTGGTGGCGTTCATCTCAAGCTCGACCATTGCAAGTCAGCAAGCGCGCCTTCGAAAACAGCCGTATAGTGACAACAAAGAGCTGCTCGGGCTTGGGCTTGCCAATGTCGCAAGCGGCTTGTTCGGTGGTTTTGCTGTGGCAAGTGGCATCTCGCGCACGGGGCTAAATCTGTCTGTCGGCTCAAAATCTCAGCTGTCATCGATGGTCTGCGCCTTTGGCGTGCTGCTGATTGTGCTGTTTTTAGGAAAGATGCTCGTTGGCTTGCCCTATGCGATCTTAGCAGCGATCATCACAAGCTCGGTGATCTCGATGGTGGATATCGAGACGCTCAAGCAAGCATGGCGACTTGATAAGATTGACGCTCTGTGTTTTATCATCACTTTTATCATCTGTATCGTCTCTGGGCTGAATATGGGCTTGGTGGCAGGTCTGCTTGCCAGTTTTGCCTTGATGGTGTATCGCACGCACAAGGTGCATATCGCCACGCTTGGGCGCGTCGGTGACAGTGAGCATTTTCGCAATATCGAGCGGCATCAGGTGACGACTTTTGATGGCGTGCTGCTTTTGCGTATTGATGAGAGCTTGTATTTTGGTAATGCTAAGACAGTGCATGATGATTTATTAAAGCTCATCGAATCACCTGATGTGCGCGATGTGGTGCTGGTGATGACCGCGGTCAATCACATTGATTTATCCGCCCAAGAGATGCTAGAAGATCTTAACCAAGAATGCCGACAGCAAGACAAATGCCTGCACTTAGCCGAAGTCAAAGGTCCTGTGATGGATGTCTTGGCAGGCAGTCCTGTGATGCAGTCGCTGTCAGGGCAGGTGTTTTTGAGTGTCAATTTGGCGGTACAGGCGCTTAAACGGTCATAAGCTTATGCCAAATCACCATTGCAAAGTGTGATGGATTTCGCTAATATATTCAAAAATTGCAAATCATCAAGACTATAAAGTCATTTTTGGAATATATAATTGCGAAATTCAGTGAGTGTATTATGAACCATCAAGCCATCACCTTATACAAGCAAATCCATCCTGCACAGTGCCAAACCCTTGCCAATCTTGGCTTTCAAAGCCTGATCAATCTGCGTTTTGATGATGAGATCGATCATCAGCCAAGCAGCCAAACCATCGAGCGCAGTGCCAAGCAAGCAGGCATTCGCTATGCGCATCTGCCGATCGATGGCAGCGCGTGCGTGGACAAAAAAGTGGTGCATGAATTTGCCAAGCTGGTCAGCGAGCTGCCTAAGCCTGTGATGGTATTTTGCGGTACAGGTGCGCGCGCCAAACGCTTGTATCAATGCGCGCTGATTTCTGGATTGATTTGATAATTATTTAATATTAATAATAAAAATATTTATAAAATAAAAAGTTGGGTGCGTTATACGCACCTTTATTATGCAGGGTTTTGAGATTTTTAGTTTAAATCAAAACGGCACATTGCTTTCCCATTCCATCCACACGCCATGTCTAGGATGCTTGAGTCGCAGCTTATGCGCGTGCAGATTCAGCCGTGGTGACAGCTCAAGCGCAGTGTCTTCAGCATAAATCGGATCACCGATCATCACATGACCGATATGCACCATATGCACGCGCAGCTGATGACTTCTGCCGGTGATTGGCTTTAGCGCCACGCGCGTGACAGGGTGCGCCTTGCCTGATGTGTCGCGGCGCAGCTCATGGTGTAGGACTTCATAATGCGTCAGCGCGCGCTTTGACCAGTCGTGATCGACAATATGACGCGGCTTGGTGCTTGGCTCGTAGCGCACAGGCACATCGATGATGCCTTTTTTGTCATCGTGCTGGACTGTGCCCATCACCACGGCTTGATATTCTTTTTGGGGCAGGCGATCGATGAACTGTTTGCTGATGTGCGTCTGTGCATCACTGTGCTTAGCAAAAATAATCAAACCTGAAGTATCCATATCCAGCCGATGAATGAGCTTGATTTCAGGATTGACGCGCAGCAGGCGAGACTGTAAGCTGACCTTGAGCAGGCGACCATCGACGCTCAATAGACCCGCAGGCTTATCCAGCACCCAGATGTCATCATCTTCATAGATGGTGATCGATTTGGCAAAATCTTGAAAAAATTCAATGGCTTGGGTGTCTTCAAGCGCATTCATCTGAGCAATGGCGTCGTCGGTTAAGGTCATAATCGGTTCAGTCAATTGGTATCTTTGATAAAATCAATCACCAAGGCTATGCCATTGGCGATAAAGCCTGTTATTATAGCATGACTTGTGGTGAATCAACCCTTGAAATTTCGCTGCATATCCTTATCTAATGAACATTCCGTTCATTCATACAGTTAAAAGGTAGAACATTATGTCAATCGTAAACGCAACTGATGCCAGCTTTGATGCTGAAGTACTAGGCTCTGATGAAGTGGTTTTGGTAGATTTTTGGGCAACTTGGTGTGGTCCATGCCGCCAAATCGCGCCAATCCTAGAAGAGCTTGCTGATGATTATGCGGGCAAAGTCAAAATCGTCAAAGTCGATGTCGATGCCAACCCAGAATCAGCAGCGCGCTTTGGTATCCGCAGCATCCCGACGCTATTTGTCTTCAAAGGTGGTGAGCGTGTTGAAGCGGTCGTTGGCGGCCGTCCAAAGTCAGAATTTGCGGCATTGCTAGATAAGCATCTGTAATTATTGATAATTTAATTTATTAATAATTTAAAATAAAAATCACCCAAAGTATCAGCAATGGGTGATTTTTTTTAAGCGGTTTAGGCAGCTTATTTGCCAAAAATCACTGCTCAGTCTGTGCCAATGCTCGCCCAAAAATCTCGCTCAACAGCTTAACATCATTGACGCGCGCATAGTTTAGGCGGGTGATAAAGGCAAGTCTGCGGTGCGGGCCTTGTTCGGCTAGGGCGACGGCGCGCACTTTGTTGGTTGCGCTGATTTGATCCAGTGCCATCTTCGGCACAAGCGTCGTGCCCATGCCAGCAAGGCTCATTTGAATCAGTGTGTTTAGGCTGGCATCTGAAAAGCCAGATTTGATCTCATTTTTATTCAGCGAACACACCGACAGTACTTGATCGGTCAGGCAGTGCCCTTCGCCAAGCAGTAATAAATTGGTCTTGGACAAATCATCGCTGTGAATCTTACCAAGCTCGATGTGTGCATCACCTTCGGGCAAGATCGCAAAAAAATCTTCCGCCCAAAACTCAAACGCGTGCAAGCCTTCTAGCGGATAAGGCAGCGCGATGATTGCCGTGTCGATGTGTCCATAGCGTACTTGATCGATCAGGCGTTCGGTTTGTTTTTCGACCACGGACAGCTCAAAGCTTGGGTACTGTTCGCGTAGGGCAGGCAGTACCTTTGGCAGCAGATAAGGCGCGATGGTCGGGATGATGCCGATGGTCATCGGATAGGCAAGCGGAATCTGATGGCTGTGCGCACGCGTGGTCAGATCGCTGATTTCGCTGAACACGCGTTGGGCGCGCTCAAGCAGCTCTTCGCCGATCGGCGTGATCAGCACTTGCTTGTTATTGCGCTCAAAAATCTGTGTATCCAGCTGCTTTTCTAGCTCGGCGATGCCAAGGCTTAGGGCGGATTGGGAGATGTTGCACTCTTCAGCAGCGCGTTTAAAGTGGCGATGCTTGGCGACAGCTAGGGCAAATTCCAGTTGGCGTAGCGTAATCATGGCGATCCTTATGATTGATAATTTTATCCTGCTATTTTACCCAAGTTTGATAAAATAAAACAATAGAATTGAAAGTTTTAACTGTTGAAATTATGTTTTTTTGTTGTATTATAGGGGGTGAGCTAAGGAAAAAGAGGCGGTGCTTGCATTGTTTGGTTTTTCTTAGTTGTTTGTAAATTTAATCAACATAAAAGGATGTCATCATGGCAGCTATCATCAATCAACACATTCCTGAGTTCTCAACTCAAGCCTATGTAAACGGCGAATTCAAAACCATCTCTACTGCTGATGTAAAAGGCAAGTGGGCAATCTTCCTATTCTACCCACACGATTTCACTTTCGTATGCCCAACTGAGCTAGAAGACATGGCTGCTCACTACGATGAGCTAAAAGGCCTAGGCGTAGAAGTATATGCAGTATCTACTGACACTCACTTCGTACACAAAGCATGGCATGACGCTTCTCCAGCGATCTCAAAAGTACAATACCCAATGCTCGGTGACGGTACTGGTGAAATCACTCGTGGCTTCAACATCATGATCGAAGGTCAGCACGCAGCACTACGCGGTACTTTCCTAGTAGATCCAGACGGTCTAATCAAAGTTGCTGAAATCCACGACCTAGGCATCGGCCGTAGCGCAAAAGACATGGTTCGTAAAGTAAAAGCAGCACAATATGTCCGCGAAAACGACGGCGAAGTCTGCCCAGCAGCTTGGGAAGCAGGTCAAGAGACGCTAAAACCAAGCCTAGACCTAGTTGGTAAAATCTAATAGCCTTCCCCAATTGGTTTTTTTTGTGTCGCCAAGTTTGCTCGAAGTATTTCATATGCATCATCGCTCACTTGGCTTAGCAAAAAATCCCAACTGGTATTGGCTAATTTGCCGATAAAAATTCACGCATTGCGTTGATTTTTTACAATCCCTGACTTTGTAAGTTGGGGATTTTGTGTGTTAATTTCGGATAAAAAATAAGCCCATCATCGACGGGCTTGTTGTTCGTAAGCGTAGGACATACGGGCAGGCTGTGCATGGTGATTGCAACAAACCGTTACTCACCGCACCCACGCATCCAAGAATCCTTGATGACGCAATGAGCCATCGGCATTATGCAGTGATTCCACAAAGCCATAAGTCGCATCGATCAGTCCATCAGCGGCAGGCGTGTCCATTTTGCCAGTCAATATCAGCCATCTAAGATAAATCAGCCAAGTGTTCAGCACATCTGACTCGCAGTAGGTAGTGAGCTTTTGCCAGTCGCCTGCTTGTACCATCGGCACGACTTGCGAGCCGTCGATATCGCCTTTGCCAGCAAAGCCACATAGGCTTGCGATGGTGTCGAGCTTTTGGCGTTGATAGCCGTTGTACAAGGACATCTTGTCCATCAGATCAATATGCATCTCGCCATAGCGATACAGATAATCAGGCTTGTGAGCAGAATTAAACAGCGCAGGGGCAGACAGTCTGTGGTGCATGGCTCGGTACATGATGACAGGGATGTCAAAGCCTGCACCGTTCCAGCTGACGAGCACGGGTTTTTTGTCAAAGGCACGCAAAAAAGTCGCCAAAATCTCTTGTTCGCTCATCGTCTCAAGCGATAAGGATTTGAGACGAAAATTCATCCCATCAAACCACAAAAACGACAGACACGCCACCTTGTGCAGGGGCAGACGCATAAAATCCGTCCCTGCTTCAGCCTGACGCAGTGCGGTCAAGGCGGACAGTGCATCGGCATCGTCCAAGTCCTTGAGTGTCGGATACAGACGGCGACCCGTCTCAACATCAGGGATGGTCTCAATGTCAAAGACCAGTATCGGCGATTGGCTATTCATATCGGCTTACTCTGACTCTGATGGTGCATCGACGACACCAAACAGCCCTGTGGATAGATAGCGATCACCACGGTCGCACACGATAAAGGCAATCACGGCATCAGGATTGTCTTTGGCGATCTGATGTGCTGCCCACGCCGCACCGCCTGATGATACACCGCAGAAGATGCCTTCTTCGCGAGCCAGCTTACGCATATAGCGTTCGGCATCGGCTTGGCTGACATCCATGATGGTATCGACCAATGACGCATCAAAAATCCCTGGCAGATATTCGGCAGGCCAACGGCGAATCCCTGCGATGCTTGAAGCGTCATCTGGCTGTAGTCCGATAACTTGGATGGCAGGGTTTTGTTCTTTGAGATATTGGCTCACGCCCATGATGGTGCCTGTGGTGCCCATGCTGCTGACAAAGTGTGTAATCTTGCCATCAGTCTGCTCCCACAGTTCAGGGCCTGTGGTTAGGTAGTGGGCTTGCTTGTTGTCAGCGTTGTTAAACTGATCGAGCACGATACCCTTGCCTTCAGCTTGCATCTGTAGTGCCAGATCTCGTGCTGCTTCCATACCGTCAGCGACTTCGATCAGTGTGGCACCATAGGCGGTCATTGCGTCTTTACGCTCTTGGGTGGAGTTGGCAGGCATCAGCAGTGTCATCTGATAGCCACGCATGGCAGCGACCATCGCTAGGGCAATGCCTGTATTGCCGCTGGTGGCTTCGATGAGTGTATCACCTGGTTTGATATCGCCACGCTGTTCGGCTTGATAGATCATATTAAAGGCAGGGCGATCTTTGACTGAGCCTGCTGGGTTGTTGCCTTCTAGCTTGGCGAGCAGTGTCGCACCTGTGTTCTTGCCAAGTGCGGATAGCTTGACCAGTGGTGTATTGCCCACGCAGTCAGATAGCGTGGTGGTGTGATGGATAAAGTCTGTCATAAGCTTTGCTCTGTCGATATAATGGCAGATTATAGCATATCCATGATAAAAAAAGGCAGTCTGTCGCCCATCTCATCAGCTAGGAATCGCCCCACAAGCCGTCATCTTGTCATACAGATGTCATATTCTCATATTTCGATACATTATTTTTTGTAGATTTTGATTAATATTCCCAATGATTACATTTGATAAAATATATCATGCCATTTGTTCATCATTTCACCAAAAAAATCCCCACCCATCACCACACCACCCAATCTTACTCATAGTCATCAAAACTTGCCAAAAATCAATCATTTGTAAATAATTATGTACTTATAATGACATCACGGTTACACAGATACAGCGTATTTATTATGTTTGAATTGAGTGAATTTTAATCAAATCTCATCAGTAAAACAGGCTTAGATTAAGTTGTTTTTATGTAAATTATGTAACTTTGTGTAAAATTTTGGCAATAAAAAATTGAACAAAATTTATACAAATATATCATAATTTATTGATATAAAACATAATAATAAAATATTAAAAATATATGTTATGTCGTACCAATTTTATACTTTCCGCAGGGGGGGGGTGTGGTAATAATAAATTGTAATGCTATAATGAAGACATTACACTAGCGATATTTTAAGCCATGTTATCGTTAGTTTGGGACGCTTGGGGGGTTACACGGTAGTAAGCATATTAAGCTGATATGTCGCTATCATCACCGAGCAGCAATATCACCTTTTCTTTATTGACGGAAGTGAATTTATGAACAAAGCTTTTAAAGTTATCTGGAACCATGCCACCCAAAGCTGGACGGCAGTTTCGGAAATCGCGCGTGCCAAGGGCAAAACTAAATCGGTAAAAACCGCCAAAACTGTCCTAGCGGCAGCAATTACCACTGTAGCAATCAGTGGCACTGCACAAGCGGCAACAGCAACTGCAGATACGCCACAATCTGGCACAACACTTATCGATACTTCTCCAGAAGGTGCAATTGCGATTGGTGCTGGTGCTAAAACCTTAGCACCAGGTGATAATGCTTGGGGATCAATTGCAATTGGTAAAAATGCAACAGCAAAAGGCGTTCTTTTGGCCGGAGGTGGTGAGCTGCCAGCTATCGCAATTGGTCAAGATGCTAGTGCTATTGATTCAGGTACTGCATTGGGCTTAAATGCTAAAGCAGACAATGGACAACAAGCCGTCGCAATTGGTACGAATGCCAACGCATCTGCTGACCGCTCAGTAGCAGTGGGTGTCGCAACCCAAGCGACAGCTCAGCAAGCAGCTGCAATGGGCTGGAATGCGAAGGCATCAGGCGTATCGTCTTTATCACTCGGTACGAACTCAACATCTTCTGGTGATTATTCGGTTGCTATTTCTGGTAACTCTACTTCATCGGGTGCATACAGCATTGCAAATGGTTATTATGCAAATGCAGCAGGAAAAAACTCAGTTGCTGTCGGTGCTCAAACTGGTGCGGGTGCTGAGCGTGCAACAGCGGTCGGTTATTATTCAAAAGCACAAGCGCTAGATGCAGCGGTGCTTGGTTCGGTTGCTAATGCATCAGCTGTCAATGCAACAGCTATCGGTCGCTTTGCCAATGCAATGAAAACTGACAGTATTGCAGTTGGTACTTTTACACATACGCCTACAGTAGAAGCAGTGGCAATCGGTACTAATTCTGCAACAGGTGTTACCCGTGCCGAATGGGATAATCTAAATGCTCTGCACGAAGCTCGTCTAGAGCAAGATGAAATTTGGGCAAAAGCCGTTGCTGATGCAGATGCCCAAGGCTTGACAGGGGCAGCGCGTGAAACTTACCTAGACCAATATCGCCCTGCACGTAACGCTGCTCACGGTGCTGAAAATGCCGCACGCTCTGCCCTTGCAGCTGCTACAACAACTAAAGGTGAGATTGTTATTGGTTCACACAGCCTTGCCAAAGGCAATGACTCAATCATCGTAGGTAACAACAATACCATTACAACTGCCAATACTTTTGTACTAGGTAAAGGTATCAACCGTGGTGCAGATTTGACCACAGATGGCTCAGGCACAGTAGCAAACTCTGTCTATCTAGGCAATGAGTCAGAAGCGACTGCGGGTAAAGCTGTTGGTACGACATTGTTAAAAATTAACCAAGAAGCTGGTGGCACAACGACTACAGCAGGTGATACAGGCACTGTAACTAATGCAACTGTTGGTGGTGTAACCTATGGTGGCTTTGCAGGTGCAACAGCAAATGGTGTTGTCACTGTAGGTGCGTCAGGTGCAGAACGCCGTATCCAAAATGTCGCTGCAGGTGAAATCTCTGCCACTTCAACTGATGCAATCAACGGCTCGCAATTGTATCTAGTGACAAAAGGTACATTGGATCAATTCCCAGTGATCTATACCGATGCTGATGGCAATAAACTGGTCAAAGCACCGGATGGTAATTTCTACCCAGCAGATACTGTATTGATCGATGGTAAATACTACCCACGAGGTACAACGCCAGAGCAAGTTGCAGACGGCACAGCGACGCCAGCGACCCCAGTCGATGCAGGTGATGTGATTGCTTCGATGAATGATGGTGATAATGTTGCAGATTCACCAAAAACTTTGGCTAATGTCAAAGGCAACTTGACGCCGACTTATAATGTGGGCGACATGACAATCAATGCAACAACTGGAGTACCTAGTGATGTTGCATCAACGGAATACACCAAGTCACAAACAGGTCCAAATGCGACCACAGCTGCTGCGATGTACAATAATGCAGCGACTGTGGGCGATGTTCTAAATGCTGGCTGGAACCTAAAAGTCAATGATGAAGCTGTGGACTTTGTTAAGCCATACGACACCGTTGCTTTTGTCAACGGTACTGGTACAACTGCTCGTATTGATTACACCAACGGCACTCAAAGCAATATTACCTTTGACATCAATGTTGATGGCACCACCACCGAAATCACTTATGTGGATGCCGCTGGTAATACTGTGACAAAAGTTGGTGATAAATTCTACAACCCAGCTGATCTAAATGCAGATGGTACACCAAAAGCTGATGCAAAACCGGTTGAAAATGTGGTAAGTCGTATTTCTGCAATCGCACCAACATTTACCGCTAACGCAGATCCAGCAAATGCAACCACATCAGGTCTGAACTTTGTGAATACACCAACAACCTCAGTAAAAGTTGATGGTAACAATGTCACCGTAGATGTGAACACAGGTGTTATCAACCCTGAAGAAGTGGATGGTGTACAAACTGGTAAAGTTACAGGTCCTGTAACTCCAGCATTGACTGAAGCTCTAGAAGCAGCTGAAGAAGCTCTAGCAGCACTACCTGATACTGCAACTGAAGCTGAGAAGAAAGCAGCTCAAGATGCCGTAGATGCGGCACAAGCTGCGATCACAAACGCAGGTAATGCAGTTGCGACAGCTCAAAATGTTGCTGATATGATCAATGCATCAGGCTGGAATACCAACTCAACCACAGCAACAGGTGGTGCAAAAAATACTTTGGTTAACCCAGGCGATCAGGTGAACTTCGAAGCTGGTAACAATATGCAAGTTACTCAAGAGATCAATACGACTACAGGCGTGATTTCTTATACCTATGCAACCAAAGATGATCTTGTGCTGAATAGCACAACCATCGGTGGTTCTTATACGAATGAAGCAGGCGAGCTGATCACTACTAGCCCAATCACCATCATGACTACGCCTGAAGGTAAGAATGTGATCAATAACTTGACCACTGTCTTGCCACCGACGACAAGTATTGGTGACAATCCAACCAAGACGCCGACAAAAGATGATGGTTCGCCATTCACCGCACAAGATGCGCAAGATCTTGCCAAGACTTCAGGCACTAATGCAGCAACCCTAGGTGATGTCCTAAATGCAGGCTGGAACCTAAAAGTCAATGATGAAGCTGTGGACTTTGTTAAGCCATACGACACCGTTGCTTTTGTCAACGGTACTGGTACAACTGCTCGTATTGATTACACCAACGGCACTCAAAGCAATGTTACCTTTGATATCAATGTCGATGACAAGACCATCACCATCGGCGAAGATGGCAAGCTAACCGCCATCACACCTGCGCCAGTGATTATCACCAAAGAAGGTCCGATCAACCTTGAGAATACCAATACGACAAGAATTGAAGTCAATCAAACCACAGGTAATGTCTCGGTAAATGTCAATACGGGTACATCAAAAGTTGATGAAAATGGTAAAGCTGTACCAAATACAACGGTGGATGCAGGTCGTATAGCGACTATCGGTGATATCACAACTACCATTAATCAAACTGGCTGGAATGTCCTAAATAATGCAGGTGAGCGTGTCGATCGTGTCAATCCTGCTGACAATGTACAGTTCAAACAAGGTACAGGCACTCAAGTTACGGTCACTTCAGAAGATGGCAAGACAAGCGTTGTGACTTATTCCACCAAGATTGATGGCAAGACCATCAAAGCAGATACCAATGGTACACTGTATGTAGATATGCCTGCACCGACCATCATCACCAAAGATGGCACGCTGAACTTTGAAAACACTGAAACAGCAACCATCGTAACCAACCCAACGACGGGCAATATTTCAGTCAAGGTTGAGACAGGTGTTGCATCAGTGAGTGATGGCGCTGCAAAAGATGCAGATGGCAAAACAGTACCAGCAGGCAAGGCAATCGCTGATGCGAATAATGCCAATAAAGTTGCAACTGTGGGTAATATCGTCGATGTAATCAATAATTCGGGCTTTGGTCTATTGGCAAATGGCACGAATGCAAGCACGGTCAATCCAGGCGACACAGTTGATCTGAAAAACACAGATGGTAATGTTGTCATCACTAAAGCTGCTGATAGTAATGATGTTGAGTTTAATTTAGCAAAAAATATTACCATTGGACAGTCAGTCACAGCACCAACAGTCAATGTCGGTGGTGATGCAGGCAACACAGCTCTAACCACGGTCGCAGGCGGCAACTACAACAGCGCAGGTCAGAAGATCGATGATACTGCTGTACCAGCCCTAAGCGTCGGCGGTAGCCAAATTACCAATGTCGCAAATGGTGCGATCAGCCCATCATCGACTGATGCGATCAATGGTAGCCAGCTGTATGCCGTACAGAACAACTTCAATCAGCAAATCGGCGCTGTCAATAATCGTATCGATGACCTAGACTCGAACCGTAAGGCGGGCTCGGCATCAGCGATGGCAGCAGCGGGCTTGCCACAGGCATACCGTGAAGGTCAGTCAGGCTTCGTAGCGGCTGTCGGTCAGTACGAAGGTGAAACTGGTGTGGCAGTAGGCTTCACATCGATCTCGGATAATGGTAAGTGGCTATTCCGTGGTGCGTACTCAACCAATACCCAAAATGAAAATGCGGGTAACTTAGGCTTGGGTTACTTCTGGTAATTATTTGTAATTACTTGTAATCACTTTGTATAATTGCAGAAATCTTACAGATATTTTCTTGAATATTTCTGCCAAATAATTGTATAATCGTATCAGGTCATCTTAGTCTTTTAGATGACTTGATGCCCAATCCTCCATTGTAAGGAATTTTTTTATGAAAACCATCTACAAAGCCCTAGCAGTCTCAGCACTAGCTGCTGCCATGACTGCTTGTGGTACTACCCCAACCAAAGTCACCGCTGAAGGTACAACTGATAACCCAGTATGGCCTCGTTGGGACTCTGTCACCTTTGACAAAAACCGTGGTACTTTCCCAAATCTTGCCAGCCTAAAAGAAGTCAAAGCTGGCATGACCAAAGACCAACTATACCAACTACTTGGCCGTCCACACTATGATGAAGTATGGCGTCCACGCGAGTGGAACTATCTATTCCACTTCCATACCCCAGGTGTGGGTACCGATGATGTGACCACTTGCCAATTCAAAGTCTTATTTGATAAAGACAAGTTCACCCGTACCTTCTACTGGAACCCAGTAGATCCTGTGGATGGTGCTTGCCCACCAGCACAACCAGCGCCAGAAGTCATTGTAAAAGAAGTGCCTGCACCAGTTGCACCAGCACCAAAAGCACCAAGCCTACAACGCTACACGCTAAATGCTGACGCTCTGTTTGCTTTCGACAAGCACACTCTAAACGATATGCTACCAGCAGGTCGTCGCGACCTAGATGAGCTAGCAGCTCGTCTGAAGACTTTCGACCAACTAAACGGTCTGGTCGTTACTGGTCATACTGACCTACTAGGTACTGATGCGTACAACCAACGCCTATCACAAAACCGTGCTAAGACTGTGGTGAACTACCTAGTCAGCCAAGGCATCCCAGCGAACCTAATCCGTTCATACGGTGCAGGCGAAACTGAACAAATCAAAGCCTGTGATATGAAACTACCACGCCCACAACTGATCGAATGTCTACAGCCTAACCGCCGTGTGACTGTCGATGTAGATGGTTCAGGTATCCTAAATCCAGGTGAAACTGCACCAGTGATTCGCCCATAAGGCAATCACAAATGCAAACCCAAGACACATAGCGGTCTTAAAACAAAACCCCAAATCGATGATTTGGGGTTTTGTTTGTGTGGTGAATACTAACTAATATCCGCACACCAATATTTGATGGTGATGTATTCTTCGATGCCGTATTTTGAGCCTTCACGCCCAAAGCCTGACTGCTTGACACCGCCAAAGGGGGCAACTTCGGTGGATAGCAGCCCTGTGTTTTGGGCGACCATGCCATATTCCAAAGCTTCAGATACTCGCCACGAGCGACCCAGATCATTGGTATAAAAGTATGCTGCCAAGCCATAGATGGTATCGTTTGCCATAGTGATGACTTCTTCTTCGCTTGAGAAGGTGAATACGGGCGCAATTGGGCCAAAAATCTCTTCACGGTAGATGTCCATCTCAGGGGTGATATCACTGATGATGGTTGGGTTGAAGGTTAATTTACTGGCATCATTTTTGTCGCCACCGGTGATGAGTGTTGCACCTTTATCCAAAGCATCGTTTAATAGATGTTCCACTTTCTGCAAGGCTTTATCATTGATGAGCGGCCCGACTTCCACGCCTGATGTCATGCCGTTACCGACTGTTAGGGCATCAACTTTTTCTTTAAAAATTTCTAAGAATTTATCTTTGATGCTGTCTTGGACATAGACACGGTTGGCACAGACGCAAGTTTGCCCTGCGTTGCGGTATTTTGAGCCAATCAAGCCAGTAGCAGCTTTTTCAAGGTCAGCATCTTCAAAGACGATAAATGGGGCATTACCGCCAAGCTCTAGTGAGAGTTTTTTGACGGTGCTGGCACATTGCTCCATCAGTAGGCGACCGACAGCGGTCGAGCCTGTAAAGGATAGCTTATGAATGCGTTCATCTTTGGTTAGCACGCTGCCGATGGTTGGGGCATCGCCTGTGACGATTTGCAGTACGCCTTTGGGCAGACCGGCTTGTTCGGCAAGTACCATCATGGCGATGGCAGAAAATGGCGTTTGGCTATCTGGCTTGACAATCATAGTACAGCCAGCTGCGAGTGCAGGAGCGGCTTTACGAGTAATCATCGCCGCTGGGAAATTCCACGGGGTGATGGCAGCACAGACACCGACAGGCTGCTTTAGGATGGTGTAGCGTAAGGCAGGGTTGGTGGCTGCCATGACATCACCATAGACACGCTTGCCTTCTTCGGCAAACCAACGGATAAAGCTGTTGGCATATGCCACTTCGCCACGAGCTTCACTCAGCGGCTTGCCTTGCTCAAGCGTCATAATGATCGCCAAATCATCAATATTGGCATCAATCAAATCTGCCCATTTGTGCAAAATCTCGCCACGAGCCTTGGGGGTGAGTCTTGCCCATGTTTTTTGGGCAGTATCGGCAGCAGTAACCGCAATACGCACTTCATCGGCGGATAAATCAGGCACACAGCCAAGATACGAGCCATCAAATGGATTGGTGATGTCAATGGTTTTGCCACTTTGGGCGGTTGTCCATTTGCCATCTATGTGGCAGGCTTCGCGGATAAGAGTGGGGTTGTTTAGGTGGTTGGCAAGTGTCATGGCGCATTCCTTATTATAAAAAGTGGTCTTGCTAAGCATAAGCCGCTACAGGCATTATATCAAATCTATGTCACATCTTGGCAGAATAAAAAGCTGTGATGCCACGATCAGTAAAATGATGCTTTTTTTACAAATTTTTGATATAGTGCTTACAAATAATCAATGTAGCGCGATTATGTCGATTGAGAAAAGTTATGGCGTCAAAAGCGCCTATGGACAGCTGATTTTATTGGTGTTTTTGCCGATTGTGGTGTTGGCGTTGGTGGGTTCGTATCTGGTGATGAGCGAGACGCGGCGCGCGATTTTGTCCGAGCAAGATGCCTTGGCGCAGGCGGCGTTGGTGCGCTATGAGCCGATCGTGCGTCCGCTGTTGATGGATCTGGAAAAAGCACAAGCCCTGCTGAATCTACAGATCGAAGAGATGAACCAAAGCAGCACGCTCAGCACCATCACACCGATGCCAAGCCCCACGGTTGCGACCGAGCATTGGCTCAATCAGCTGCAACAATCGCGCAGTCAGCATGTGCTTAGGGTCGCGGTGATGGATGAAGTTGGGCGCGTGCTGATCACCACAGGGATGCAGTCGGACAGCTCGTGGGGTGCGTTCGATACGCACGCCAAGAAAATCATGCGCCATCCGACCGTCGTCGGCACAGCGTATGGCACGCCGATTATTTTTAATAATAAGCGCTACTGGCTGTTCGTGGATATGGACAAGCAGCCTTTGATCATCGCGTATTATCGTGTGGCACTGGCGCTTGCGACGACAGGGCTTTTAACGATTTTGCTGCTGCTGTTGATTTTGAATATCTATTCTAAGCGATGGATCGCGCCGATTTATGAGATGCGCCTGTATCTGCAACGACTCACCGCCGATCAATTATCCAAAAAACCCAAGCTTAAGACCAATGGCGAATTTGCGCTGCTGCTTGATGATTTTTCACGCGCGATTAAGCGGCTTGACACCAGTTTTACTGAGCTAAAAACCCACGCCGAAGAGACCGAACGCGACTTGCAGCAGGCCTTTGATGAGATGGAAATGCAGAACATCTCCATTCGTAATGCGCGCGACGCCGCCGTATCAGCAAGCCAAGCCAAGACCGCGTTTCTTGCTAATATCAGCCATGAGCTGCGCACACCGCTGAACAGTATTGATGGTTTTATCAACTTACTTGCGCGCAAATCAGGTCTATCAAGTGAGCAGGATCTGTATGTGCAAACGATCAAAAAATCCAGCGCGCATTTATTGGCCTTGGTAAATGATGTATTGGATTTTTCGAAGATCGAAGCAGGCAAGCTTGAATTGGATCGCCATGATTTTGATCTGTATTCGGTGGTCTATGATGTCGTTGATATGCTGTCACCTGCCGCATTAGAAAAGCGGCTGCGCTTGGCGGTGCTGTTTTATCGTGATGTGCCGACGACGGTGGTCGGTGATAGCCTGCGTGTGAAGCAAATCTTAACCAATCTGGTGGGCAATGCCATCAAATTCACCGATATGGGCGGTGTGATCGTGCGTGTTGGGCTGTCTGAGAAAACAGGCTTGTTGCACATTTCGGTCGAAGATACGGGTAAGGGCATCAGCGAAAGTGATAAAGCGCAGCTGTTCCAAAGCTTTAGCCAGGGCGATCTGTCGGTCACGCGTCGTTATGGTGGCACGGGACTTGGCTTGGTGATCTCCAAGCAGCTGACGCTACTGATGGGTGGCTCGATTGGGTTTTTTGATAATCAAAGCGAAAACATCGCCAATGCAGGCGCGACCTTTTGGTTCGAGATGCCAACAGACATCGGTGGCACAGGTGATCAAGGTGATACGACCTTGTTATCTTGCGTGCCGACTTTGCCTGCGATGAATGTGCTTGTATGGATCAACCATGCGCCAGCGCTGCAAGTCTTACGCGCAAGCTTGGCAGAGACACCGGTGAATATCACCATTGCCATTGGTCTGGCTGACTTATTAGAACAACTTGATAAACAAGAAGTGCGGTTTGATTGGGTGTTGGTTGATTATTTCGGTCAAGATGCCGCCAAAGATGATGTCGGTGCGATTCTGCGTCAGATTCGCTTGCGTTATACAGGTAAGCTTGCTAGCTATGGTTATCAAGTCGGCATGGATGCAGATTTATTAGAAAAATATAAAACTCACGGGCTGTATGAGCCGATGGATGCGCGTCAGTTGTATGCATTATTTAGCAATCAAATCGACACCGCCATCAGCCAAAGCACTCGCCAAGCGCGCTTTGATGGCTGTCGTGTGCTCGCTGTCGATGATCATTTGCCAAATCTGCTGGTGCTCGATGCACTGCTTGGTGAGCTTGGCATCGAAGTGGTGACAGCAAGCAGCGGTTTTGATGCCATCGAAATGATGACCAATAGCATCACAGGTGCCAGCCCGCCGATTGATTTGGTGTTTATGGATGTGCAGATGCCGAGAATGTCAGGGCTTGAAGCGTCGATTCAGATTCGCAAGATCGAGCAGGCGCATCTGTCTGAGCCTGTGCCGATCGTGGCTTTGACCGCGCATGGACTGTCCGATGAGAAAGACCGCTTGGTCTCAGCGGGACTCAATGACTATGTCGGCAAGCCCATCGGGCAGGTACAACTGGTGCAGACTTTGCAAAAATGGCTGTCGCGTCATGCCAGTGAAATCGACGATCTGGACGATGCTGCAGATATTTTTGGTGCGATGCCCCAAGAACCGATCGTCGCCCAAGATACACCGCCAAGTCATGCGCTGGCGGATGTCGATTGGGCAGATGCGTTGGCGCGTTCGGCGAATAAGCCTGAGCTTGCGATGAAGCTATTGGGTATGCTCATCGACAGCGCCGATAGCGAAAAACAAGCCCTAGAGCGCGCATGGGCGGATCGCGAGCGTGATAAATTGGCACAAATCAGCCATCGCATGGTCGGTGCGTCGCGCTATTCGGGCGTACCACGACTGCGTGCGGCGGCAGAAGCCTTTGAAAGTAAATGCCGCGCTGATGTCGATGCGGTCAGTGCAAGTCAGTTCATCGCCATGCGCCCAGAATACCGCGCGCTCATCGATGCGCTCGATGCCCTGCAAGCGGTGGATTTGCAGGCGATCGATCAGTAACTTTGGCTTAAAAATCGATGGGATTTTCCCCAAAAATTTGCTACAATGATGCGTAGTAAAGTTAATGATACTCAGAACTTTTGCTAAGGAATGGATATGATGAAAGTGGTGGTTTATGCGACAGCTCTTGCGATGATGGCGACAGTGGCAGGGTGTGCGTCCTTGTCCAAGGCAGAATGCCAAGTCGCAGACTGGCTACAGATCGGCGAACGCGATGGCTATCAAGGCTATGACTGGGGTCGTATCGCAGACCATGCCAAAGCCTGCGCCCGTGTCGGCGTCGTACCTGACCAAAAAACATGGGAGCAAGGACGACAAAAGGGCCTAAAGACCTATTGCACCATGCCGAATGCCTATCGCCGTGGGCTTAGCGGCAACTATCTGAACGATGTCTGCCCAGTCGAGATCCAAGAAGATCTGAACATCGCCAACCGATATGGTCATAACATCTATAAGCTGCGCAACATGGTCGATAGTGGCAAACGCGACTTAAAAAAACTACAAGATCAGCTTAAGAAACTTCAAGAAGGCGACAATCTGGAATTTAAGAGCGAAAAAGAAGCGCGCGCTTATATGCTTGAGCTGCCAGAGAAAATCCGCAAGCTTGAGAACGACATCAGCCACTATGAGAGCGAGGCAAACCGTGTCAAAGCCATCGGAGACAGACGCTTTTTGGTATATTAACAATTTGCTTATAGATGGTTTGTTAATGGTTTGATATCATGCACTTTTTGTTCATTGAACACCCCCGCCCCGCATTCCCCATCCTTTAGGTCGGGGTCAAGGGGCGTTGTTTTCTGTTCGGTTTAGCAGCCCTTTGTGAGCGCTTGGCAGCGTCCTCTGAGACTGGTCGCTGCTGATGTTCTATATACTGTTTAACAGTGTCTAAGGTTGCACTACCCACCGATACACAGCAATAACTACCAGACCAGAAATGATGACCCCATAGATAGGGTTTTATTCTATCCAGATAGTGCTTTTTTAAACTGTAGGCGCTTTTGCCTTTAAGTTTACCCACCACATTGCTGACAGCGTGCTTTGGAGGGGTGCTGATTAGTATGTGGATATGGTCGTCTTCACCATTAAACTCATGCAATTCACAGTCCATCTGTAAGCAGGTTTCTTTGATAACCGCCTCACAGTGTTTTAGCAGCTCATCATCAAACACGCCACGACGGTATTTTGTGACAAACACAAGATGATAGGTATTTTTAAAAACGCAGTGTTTTCCAGTTCGCCATTCGTACATAATATGCTTTCACTAGATTGTTTTACCTGATATTATATGCTATAATCACCACATAATCAACCACTGGTATTTCTTGTTTCTTATGCTCACTGGCGTTAAATTCCAAGCACACCCGACAGATGAATTAAGACTCATCCTAAGTTGATGGATGGGCTGTCAGCGTGCTATCTGGAATGCCAAAGCACAAGAAGATGTTTACTACCGTGGCTTATGTCGTAAATTCTTCCCCAAAGAATATGCCTATGGATTACATGATCAAAGCTATTCTCAGTATAAAGACAAAGAATTAACACCGTGGTTCTATGATGTTCCCAGTCAAATTCTAAGAAACGGTGCTGTCCGTTGGTATCAAACCTTTATTAACTTTCTGCGTGGTGTCTGCGGTCGTCCAAGATTTCACGCTAAGAAAGACAAAGCCTCTGTTTATATCACCAGTGAATTGTTTCGGTTCGTTAAACACCCAAAATCAGGTGAAACCTGTATTGAGCTTGGCACAAAATCCAAGCCCATTGGGTTGCTTAAATTCAGCGCACATCGAGATTATGAGTTTCCACGCTCAATTACGGTTAGTAAGCGTCGTGGTCGCTGGTCAGTGTCATTTAATTACACAGATCCACTGATTGATGATGCTATGATATTAAGCTTAGAACAACAGCTAGAACAATTACGCACATTAGATGCAGAAGATTTGGATAAACTCACCCTTGGCATGGATCGGGGTGTTGCCATTACTTGTGCGACCAATGATAAAGGTTTGGGCAATGACGGTAATTTTAGTTACTCCGACAAGCAATTACAGCGATTTAAACAGTTGCAAACCAAACTAAAACGATTGCAGCGCAGACTATCACGCCAAGTCAAAGGCTCAAATCGCTACAACAAAACCAAATTTCATCTATCCAAAGCGCATGAACAAATAGCCAACATCCGTATTGAGTTTGCACATCAAACTTCAAGAAAGATTGTGGATAGTGATAATCAAGTCTTTGTGTTAGAAGACTTAAAAACCAAAAACATGACCAAACGCCCAAAGCCAAAGCGTTGTGAAAAGACAGGTAAGTTTTTATACAACGGTGCTAGTAAGAAAGCAGGTTTAAACAAAGCGATCTTACATGCTGGTTGGTACAGGATCGGTCTGTTTGTGACTTATAAAGCCGCTAAACTTAATAAAGCGGTGTTTAAAGTCCCTGCGCATCACACTTCTCAAGAGTGTGCCTTCTGTGGCCACACTCACCCAGATAACAGACAAACACAAGACAAATTTGTTTGTCTAAGCTGTGGACACGCTGAGAACGCTGACACCAATGCAGCGAAAGTGATTGCCAAGCGAGCAATTAAGCTCATTAAAGACACTGGAACGGTGTTGGATGGTAACTTGCTGACTACAGAAGATGCACTAGCCAAAAAAAGGCAAACGCAGAAAGCCTAACTCAGTAAAACCATCTACTGGACGAGCAAGGAGCGTGGAGGGGATATAAGACGACTGGAGCCCTGCGAAAGTCGCAACCCCGAGGGTAAGGATACCCTGTGTCAGTAACTAAGCGTTACTGACATAAGAACCGTCAAAAAAGAATAAGTCTTTGACTTAGGAAGCCACGCCCTTTAGGGGGTGGTAGTTCACATAAAGAGAATGGTATGACACAGTATGTTTGGCAGCGCGCGAGCAATGGCTTGACTTATGATGATAATCCGCGCCCTGAGTGCTTGGCATTGCTTGAGCGTGCGCCGATGCGCGTTTTGGACATTGGTTGTAATGTCGGTTCGGTCGGTCGCGAACTGAAACGCCGCTATCCTGATGTGCATTTGGTTGGCTGTGAATTTAATGCCCAAGCAGCCGAAATCGCCGCCAAAGATTACCACTTGATTATCCAAGAAGATGTGACCAAAGCAGATTTGGGCAGTTATGGCATTGATACACCGTTTGATATGGTGTGTTTATTTGATGTTTTAGAGCATCTTTATAATCCTTGGGAGTTATTGCAAGATCTGCAAGATAAAGTCAGTGACGATGCGCAGGTCTTGGTCAGCTTGCCCAATGCGTCCAATTTGTTGGTGCTGCTCGACGCAGTGCGTGGTCATTGGCGTTACCAAAACTATGGCTTGCTGGATTTTACGCACATTCGATATTTTACTGATTTTGATGCGCGCAAAATGTTTTATCAAACAGGTTTTCGCGTCAAGCAAATGCAGATGAGTACCTTTGGCATGGCGGCTGAGATTTATCATCAGCTCAAAACGGCGACTTTCCCAACGCAGGTGACGGTTGATAAACTGTCGGTGCAAGTTGAGAGTGTTGATGATTTGCTTAGACTGTGCGCTGTTCAAAATCTGTATCATCTTACCCCGCATCGCGGTCAAGTGGAGGAGGGGGAGCGGCACTGGATGAGTGCAGAATACCCACCAACCTTCGCGTTCGGTGGCTAACCACTCCCAAGTATCCAAGCATTGGGCTGAAAATCACGAAATTTTCAGCCTTTTTTATCATTATCTACAACTTCTTTTGTTATTGCCCAAAATTTCGCCCTAATTTTCTGTTATAATAATCAGCATTTCATTTTGTCAATCAACTGACGACTTTTGCAAGGGTAAACACCATGATGAGCACCATCGCAGGTTTGGGATTTTTGACCGATTTTCAAGCCAAGAAATTGGCAGACCAACTTAAAGAAAAGGCAGGGCTTGCCATCAGCAAGCTTGACAGCCAGCAGGTTTATGTCTTTGATGCGCCATTATCTGATGCCGATCATAAGAAGGCTTTGGATTTATTGAACCAAGGTCAGACGCCAAGCCTTAGCACAGCAGGTGCAAATCAAGTGCAAGTGGTGGTTGCACCGCGTTTTGGCACGATTAGCCCATGGGCATCGAAGGCGACCGATATTTTTAATAACTGTGGCGTGGATATTCACCGTGTTGAGCGTGTGGTGGTTTATACCTTGACAGGCGAAAATCTGCCAAGCCGTCTGCCACCTGCTGCCGAAGCCATCTTGCACGATCGCATGACCCAAAGCTTGGTTTATGAGCTTGGTGATGTGTCAGCCTTGTTCGTCGATGGCGAGCCTGCACACCTAAGCACAGTGGATATCATGGGCAAAGGCCGTGATGCACTGGTGTCTGCCAATACTGAATTTGGCTTTGCGTTATCGAGCGAAGATATTGATTATTTGGTCGAAAACTTCACCAAGCTTGGCCGCAATCCGACCGATGTCGAGCTGATGATGTTCGCCCAAGCCAACTCTGAGCACTGCCGCCACAAGATTTTTAATGCCGAATGGACGATCGATGGTGAAGTACAGCCAAAATCACTGTTCAAGATGATTCGCAACACCCACGAAAAGCATTCTGAAGGCATCCTATCGGCCTACAAGGATAACGCAGCGGTGATGGAAGGCTTTGTGGCTGAGCGTTTTTATCCAACCAAAAACGATGCAGGTGAAGCACAGTACGGTTTTCATAATGAACAAGTCGATATCTTGATGAAAGTCGAAACGCACAACCACCCAACGGCGATTGCTCCATTTGCAGGTGCAGCGACAGGTGCTGGCGGTGAGATTCGTGACGAAGGTGCGACAGGTCGTGGCGGTAAGCCAAAAGCTGGCTTGACAGGCTTTAGCGTCTCACATCTGCACCTGCCAACGATGCATGAAAAATGGGAAACATCAGGCAAGGTATCGGCAGCTGACTATGGCAAGCCATCACGCATGGCATCGGCACTGGATATCATGATCGAAGGTCCATTGGGCGGTGCGGCTTTTGCTAACGAATTTGGTCGTCCGAACCTAAACGGCTATTTCCGTACCTTCCAGCTGGATACATCCGCCGAACAAGACGGCAGCCAAATGCGTGGCTATCATAAGCCAATCATGATTGCTGGTGGCTATGGTAATATCAAGCGTAATTTGGTTCAAAAAAATGCCATCCAAGAAGGGGATTTGCTCATCGTACTCGGTGGCCCTGCGATGCAAATCGGTCTGGGCGGTGGTGCAGCAAGCTCGGTGGATAGTGGTGAGTTGGACGAAGGCTTGGATTTTGCATCTGTACAGCGTGATAATGCTGAGATGGAGCGTCGCTGCCAAGAAGTTATTGACACCTGTTGGGCGATGGCAAAAGATGGCAATGATAACAACCCAATCATCTCAATCCACGATGTCGGTGCAGGTGGTCTGTCAAATGCCATGCCTGAGCTTGTCGATGATCATGAGCTGGGCGCACACCTAAATCTGCGTAAAGTGCCATCACTAGAAGCGGGTATGTCGCCGATGGCTATCTGGTCAAACGAAGCCCAAGAGCGTTATGTGCTGGCTATCCGTCCTGAGAGCGAAAAGCTATTTGATGACATTTGTGCGCGTGAACGCTGCCCATATGCTATCTTGGGTACAGCGACTGCGGTGCGTCAGCTACAAGTCGATGACAGCCTATTACCAGAGCAACCTGTTGATATGCCAATGCAAGTGCTGCTTGGTGGTACGCCAAAGATGAAGCGTAGCTTTAGTCGTCGTGACACTGAGCTGCGTGCCTTGGATGTCTCATCAGTGGATTTGGCAACGAGTATCAAAGATGTCCTACGCCATCCAACGGTCGCCAGCAAGTCATTCCTAATCAGCATCGGTGACCGCTCAATCACTGGCATGGTGACCCAAGATCAGTATGTCGGTCGCTACCAAGTGCCCGTGGCAGACTGTGCGGTGACCAGCACGAGCCTAACCGCCACCACGGGTGAAGCGATGGCGATGGGCGAGCGTGCGCCAGTGGCATTGATTAGCCCAACGGCATCAGCACGCCTAGCAGTCGGTGAAGCGGTGACCAATATCGCATCAGCACGCATCGCCAAAATCAGCGATGTGACTCTATCAGCCAACTGGATGGCAGCCTGTGGCGACGAAAAAGAAGATGCTGCACTGTTTGACGCGGTGCACGCAGTCGGCGAAGAGCTGTGCCCTGCGCTTGGTATCACCATTCCTGTGGGCAAAGACAGCTTGTCAATGAAAGCCAACTGGCAAGATGATGGCGTGGACAAGACAGTCAGCTCACCGATGAGCCTGATCATCACTGCCTTTGCACCTGTCCAAGATGTCGCAGGCACGCTGACGCCAGCACTTGTCAATAGTGACTCAGTGCTGTATCGCATTGATTTGTCAGGCGGCAAGCTGCGTTTGGGCGGTTCGATTTTTGCACAGACCTTGAGCCAATTGGGTAATGATTGCCCTGATTTGGACAAGGCAGCCGACCTTGCCAATTTCTTTGCCTTTATCCAAGCGGCTGCCAAAGCAGGCGTGATCAAGGCATATCATGACATCGGTGATGGTGGTTTGGTGGCGGCAGTGGCTGAAATGCAGTTTGCCAGCCGTATGGCGATCAATCTTGCTCTAAGCGATGACAATCTGCTTGGTCAGCTATTCGCCGAAGAGTTGGGTGCGGTGGTACAGGTATTGCCTGAAGATGTTGATGCCTTTGTCGCATTGGCAGATGAGCATGGTGTATCAGCATTGACAAGCCTTGTTGGTGATGCCAAGGCGACACCAGCAGGTGGTGCAGGCGTGGATAAATTGACCATCACGACGCCAACGGTACAGCTTGCCTTTGATCGCAGTGAGCTACAACAAGAATGGGCAAAAGTCAGCCATGCCATCCAAAGTCTGCGTGACAACCCTGCCTGTGCCGACCAAGAATTTGCCCTAATCAGTGACATCAATCATCATGGCTTGATTGCTGATGCTAATTTTGACCTAGATTTGGCGGTCGAAGCGCCATATATCAACAGCCGTACGAGCCTACCAAAAGTCGCCATCTTGCGTGAACAAGGCGTCAATGGTCATCTTGAGATGGGTGCAGGCTTTGTGCGTGCAGGCTTTGATGCCATCGATGTGCATATGAGCGATTTGATGAGCGGTCGCATCAATCTGCGTGATTTCGAAGGCTTGGTGGCGTGCGGTGGCTTTAGCTATGGCGATGTACTGGGCGCAGGCTCGGGCTGGGCGAACTCGGTGCTATTCCATGATGAGCTGCGTATGCAGTTTGCTCGCTTCTTCCATCGTCCTGAGACCTTTGCGCTGGGCGTATGTAATGGCTGTCAGATGATGAGTCAGCTCAAGGACTTGATGGTCGGTGCTGAGCATTTCCCACGCTTTAGAGCGAACAAATCAGCTCGCTTTGAAGCACGCACGGTCAATGTCCGTGTTGAGCGTACCAAATCCGTCCTGCTAAAAGGGATGCAAGACAGCATCTTGCCAATCGCCATCGCTCATGGTGAAGGCTATGCTGATTTGGATGACAAATCAATGGCGGAACTGGCGCGTCATGGCCAGATTGCCCTGCGTTATGTCGATAGTCAAGGCAATCCAACTGAGCATTATCCGCTGAACCCGAACGGCTCGCCAGAGGGTGTGACGGGTATCTGTAGTAATGATGGCCGTGTGACCTTGATGATGCCACATCCAGAGCGTAATCTGCGTGCGGTGAATCATTCATGGAAGCCTGATGAATGGCAAAACGACGGTGCGTGGATGCGTCTATTCCGCAACGCTCGAGCATTCTTGCGTTAATCACAGGTTAATAGCCGAATAACAACTTGCCCCAAATCACTCATGGTGGTTTGGGGTTTTGTTTTGGCTTGTTATCATTTATATGAATATCCTATGAATAAGTGTAGAGAAAATTTGCATAAGTCTGATTAAATTTTACACAATTTTAAGCTATAAAAAAATAATTTACAAATCAATAAGATATTAGCGGAAATTTTGCCCAATTTATCCAAAAAATCACTTATAATGATAAGGTTTACTCATGATGTTATGAGTTTTGCAATAATTGTTCTGATTTTCTTATTAATCATGGCTTGTTGGTGAAGACTGGCAGGCGTGTGATGGGTTTTTGAAGGAGGGCTGTGTGGAAATTACACTCAACGGCTACTATACGCTGATTTTGGCGACGATGGTGCTATTGCTTGGTAAAGCGATGGTCAAGCGTATCAAGTTTTTGTCAGATTTTAACATCCCTGAGCCTGTGGCGGGCGGTTTGATTGCGGCAGCGATTGTTTATACGCTAAATGCAGTGTTTGGCTATAGTTTTACTTTTCAAAAAGAGCTACAAACGGCGTGTATGCTGATGTTCTTTGCATCCATTGGTCTGTCGGCGGACTTCGGTCGCCTAAAAGCAGGCGGTAAGCCGCTGCTCGTGTTTTTGGTGGTGGTATCAGGATTCATCATTGTCCAAAACGCTGTCGGTGTCGGTGTGGCATCGGCACTGGGGCTAGATCCATTGATGGGCTTGGTGGCAGGTTCGATTTCTTTGACTGGTGGTCATGGTACGGCAGGCGCGTGGGGCACGACCTTTGAAGATAAATACGGTGTCATCGGCGCAACCACACTGGGCATCGCCTGTGCGACCTATGGTCTGGTGGCGGGCGGTATCATTGGTGGCCCGGTTGCCAAACGATTGATTACCAATTTGGGTATCAAGCCAAGCGAAGACAAAGAAAACCGCTCAGCCGTCGAAGAAGTAGCAGACAGTCAGTCGCTATATAGCACCAAGCATAATATTGATGATGATACTGCACACAAAGAGATGTTCGAGCGTCCTGATAATATCCGCTTGATTACTGCATCATCGACCATTGAGACGCTGGCACTATTTGCAGCGTGTTTGGCATTTGCCGATATCATGACAGGCATCGCCAAGGACACTTGGTTTGAGCTACCGACCTTCGTATGGGCGTTATTTGGCGGTGTGGTGATTCGTAATACTTTGACCACTTTCTTTAACTTTGATATGTTTGACCGTGCCATCGATGTCTTTGGTAATGCGGCATTGTCATTGTTCTTGGCGATGGCTTTATTGTCATTGAAACTGTGGGAATTGGCGGACTTGGGCCCATCGATTCTCGTGGTCTTGGCAGTACAGACAGTGGTGATGATTGCTTATGCTTACTTTGTTACTTTCCGTATCATGGGCAAGGACTATGATGCAGCGGTGTTGGCGGCAGGTCATTGCGGCTTTGGCATGGGGGCGACACCGACAGCGATTGCCAATATGCAGGCCATCACCGACCGTTATGTCCCATCACATAAGGCGTTTTTGATTGTGCCGATGGTGGGTGCATTCTTTGTGGATTTGATGAACGTCGCCATCTTGCAAGGTTTCTTGGGCATGTTTAGCTAATTACTTCCATCAATAAAAATCACCCGATCGCATTACCATCGGGTGATTTTTATTGCAACATTGCATGGGTGGATTTAAGCCCAATGTTTTTTCTTAGACGTATGTCCAATGCCCACATTAAATTGATTGGTTGGGTCAAGGGCTTGATAATGCTGTTTTAGGCTTGGTTTTGCCACATATAAATGTCCAACATTATGTTCAGCAGGATACTCTGCACGACGCTCATCTAACAATTTCCACATTTCATGCTCCATTGCCAGTGGGTCTATGCCTTTTTTCACAATATAATCTTGATGGAACACATGGCACATAAAATGCCCATAATACAATTTATGGATAATATTTTTTTCCATCTCTTCAGGCAAGGTTTCGACCCAATCACGGTCATTACGGCGTAAAGCAATGTCTAAAGCAACAATATCTTCCACTTCATTGCGATGGGTATCACGATAGCGAATCGCCGCCCCTGCAACCGCAAAACGATGTAAAAATGCCTTGCGACCTTCTTCATCGTCACATAAAAAATAATTGCCTGTCGTATGTTTGGCAAAATATTCTGTTAAAAAATGTCCGACCGTTTCGACATCTTGGTGTTCAATGCGTAAAATTAAATGATGTTCGTATAAATCACGAAACTCATTCATACGTTTTGGCAAATGCGAAGGCATTAAACTGGTAATCGCTTGTAACGTATGGTCAGTTAGCCCTTGAATATGTAATTTTTCACAAATGCCATCGACTTTATCTTTTAAAGCAAAGGCGTGTGTGACTTTGGCTGTACCAAATTTTTCAATAAATAAAAAGGTATCTTTGCCATATTTTGCCCCAATATCGTAGGCGGTACGGTGAATATATTCCCCTGCAATCGGCAAGCGTGGTAACTCGGTTAATAAATAACGGCGAATTTCGGTTAAATCATTGTGGTCATTACTGCCAATATAAAATACTCGGCTAGCAATTTTTTCAAAGGTATCTAAACGCACCGCAAACACACACACTTTCCCTGCAGAACCTGATGCTTCAAATAATCGGCTTGGGTCAGCATTAAAACGAGCAGGGGTGTCTGCATCGACTTGGCGGACATCGTGGGCATAACGCTTATCAGATGCTGTGCGTCCGTGATTTTGACAGCACTCATGCACTTGGTAATCATTATTTTGTAATCGTGTTAGGATTTCTTCAGGTGTTTCTCCTAAATCAATCCCTAAATGATTGATTAGCTGTAATTGTCCATCTTCATCGACTTTGGCATATAGGGCAAGTTCGGTATAGGCAGGCCCCCGACGGACGAGTGCACCCCCTGAATTATTACACACACCGCCCAATACTGATGCACCAATACACGATGAACCAATCACCGAATGTGGTTCACGGTTAAAGGGCGCAAGCGTTTTTTCCAAAGCATCTAAGGTTGCCCCCGGTAAACATACGACTTGTTCACCATTTAAAATCGGTTGAATACCTGTTAAACGGCGAGTACTTAAAATCACCACAGGACGGTCATAGTCGCCATAGGGCGTTGAACCGCCTGTTAAACCTGTATTTGCCGCTTGCATGATGATAATACAATCCGCTTCAACCACGGCTTTTAGCACTTGCCATTGTTCTAATAAAGTTGCAGGAATAACCACGCACAACGCCTTACCACTGCCAAAACGTCTGCCTTGATTATACCAACGCATATCACCATCTTGGGTTAGGACATTGTCTTTGCCGACGATGGATTTTAGGGTGTCAATCAGTACCGCTGTCATGACTTATCCTTATTTTGCTAATTTGCCGATGGCTTGACCCATCACCACTTTTTGACCATGAGTGATGCCATCAAGCCAAGTGTTGCCTGCTGATTTTGGCAATACAACAATCGCTGTCGAGCCCAGATAAAATCTGCCAAGCTCATCGCCTTTTTTCATATCCATATCATGCGTGCGATACTGAATGTACGGCGTACGGCGAATCTGACCAGTCGCGACGCACTCAATCCCCGCCACAATCATCGCACCGACCAGCACCACCGCAGCACGACCAAACTCAGTCTCAAACAGACATACCAAGCGCTCATTGCGCGCGAACAAATCAGGCACAGCATTGGCGGTGGTATTATTCACCGAAAATAGCGTACCCGGCACATAGCGAGTGGCAATCAGCTTGCCATCAAACGGCAGATGCACACGGTGATAATTGCTCGGTGCTAGATAAATCGTCGCAAAACTGCCATCAATAAAATACTGACCATCGTCATAATCAGCCAAGAGCTGACCGACTTCATAATCACGGCCTTTGGCTTGTAAGATAGCTTGGTGATGAATGTCGCCTGCTTGCGACACCGTACCATCAGCAGGGCAGATGATACTATTTTCATCGCCATCAATCGGGCGGATGTTGTCTTTTAATTCACGAGTAAAAAAGTCATTAAAACTGGCATAGTCATCGAGTGAGCCACGCTCATACTCATCGAGCGTGATGCCATAGGCTTTGGCGAAGCTGTGGATTAGGGCTTTTTTGACATAAGGGTTTTGACTTTTGGCAAGTGCGCCTGCCGCTTCGCTTAAGGCTTGCTGTGGGACGATGTTTTGTAGTAGGGTAAATAGACTCATAACGATCCATAAACTGATGAAATTGCACTCATTGTAGCACAGAACGATGGGGCGTACAGAAGAAAAATGTTGCGTATATTCAATAAAACCGACGATGGATTTTGAAATTTTTTGATTAGAAATTTTGGGTAAATCCGCTACAATAGACCAAAATGCTTAATCATCATGCTTAAATTTAGAAATACCATGACCATGCCAACGCCGCCCACCTTGCCCAAAAATCCAGCGATTCGCGCGATGTACTTTGTGCTGGGCGTGGTATCGCTGATTTTGGGCGTGATCGGTGCGGTGCTGCCTGTGATGCCGACGACGGTGTTTATTTTATTGGCGGCATTTTGTTTCGCCAAAAGCTCGCGGCGATTTTCTGATTATCTGCTCACGCATCCGACTTTTGGGCGGATGATTATTGATTGGCAGACGCGCCGTGCCATTCCCCGCCGTGCCAAATATTTGGCGTGGACGATGATGACGGTATCGGTGCTGATTTTATTGATCGGTGGCACACCGCTTTGGGTGCTTAGCATGGTGGCAGTGCTATTATTGGCTGTGGCGATATGGATGGCAAGGCTGCCTGATGCTTAAGAGTGATTGCAATTTGGGCGTAAAATCCGTATAATAGCGGTTCTTTGGAGACGTGGCTGAGTGGTCGAAAGCGCACGCCTGGAAAGTGTGTATGCGTTAATAGCGCATCAAGGGTTCAAATCCCTTCGTCTCCGCCATACATGATTTTTGCAAGGATTTGCAAAGAACGACAAACTGGTACAAAAACCCATAAACCCCTTGAAAATATTAGCTTTCAAGGGGTTTTTTGTTGCCTTTTTTTCCAAAAAACCTTCATCAAATCCGCCCAAAACCCACCCCAAGACTTTCTTTGAAAACCACCCCAATTCCCGCCCATCTCACCGCCGAACTTATGCTATAATCTGTGTTTATTTGCCGAACAGATACCACCATGCTACCCACGGATGATTTTGACACCGCCCATTTGTGGCATCCTTATACTTCGATGATCAACCCTTTGCCTGCGCTGAAAGTGGCTCGCGCGGACGGCTGTCGCATCACTTTGTCTGATGGCACAGTGATGATTGATGGGATGTCGTCTTGGTGGTGCGCGCTGCATGGCTACAATCACCCCGTGATCAATGCGGCGATCACCGAGCAAGTCGGGCAGCTGTCACACATTATGTTTGGTGGGCTGACGCATGAGCCTGCGATCGCATTGGGTAAGCTCTTGCTTGAGATGACAGCCAAGCCTTTGCAGCATATTTTCTACGCTGATACAGGTTCGGTAGCGGTGGAAGTCGCGCTAAAGATGGCGGTGCAATATCAGCACGCGCTTGGCAAACCTAACAAAACCAATATCATCACCACGCGCTCAGGCTATCATGGCGACACTTGGAATGCCATGAGTGTCTGCGATCCTGTCACGGGGATGCATGGGCTGTTTGGCACGGCATTACCTAAGCGGATTTTTGTGCCTGCGCCATCGATTCGCCCCGGTGAGCCGTGGCGCGATGATGAGATGATGGCGGTGCGCACAGCGTTTGCGGAGCATCATGAACAAATCGGCGCGTTCATCATCGAGCCTGTGGTACAAGGTGCAGGCGGTATGCGCTTTTATCATCCCAATTATCTGCGTGAAATCCGCAAGCTGTGCGATGAGTATGGCGTGCTTTTGATTTTGGATGAGATCGCCACAGGTTTTGGGCGTACAGGCAAGCTATTTGCTTATGAGCACGCGGACATCACGCCTGATATTTTGTGTCTTGGCAAGGCATTGACAGGCGGCTATCTGACGCTGTCGGCGGTGCTGACCACAAGCCAAGTCGCTCATACCATCAGTCGCGGCGATGCGGGCGTGTTCATGCATGGTCCGACTTTTATGGGCAATCCTTTGGCGTGCCGCACCGCTCTGGCAAGCACGCAGCTGCTACTCGATAGCGATTGGCAAGCTGCTGTTCGTCGCATTGAGAAGATGTGCCATGATCAATTAGCCAATCTTATCAATCTTGACCATGTCACTGATGTGCGCGTTCTTGGGGCGATTGGTGTGGTGGAGCTGATCCATCCTGTGAATATGGCATGGATTCAGACGCAGTGCGTTGCTCGTGGTATTTGGATTCGTCCATTTGGTAAGCTGGTCTATGTGATGCCGCCTTTTGTCATCAGTGATGATGAATTGATATTATTGCTTAGCCAACTGGTTGAATTGATTAAAGATTTACCAAATAACGGTTTAAAATTGGACTGATGAATTTATTAAGGAAAATACAAATTCAATGAATGATAAGCTCTTAGCCCATTTTAGCGATCATCTGGATATGCTCAAAGCCAAGCACAATCATCGTGCTTTTCGCGCTTTGATTCATGATCAATCTCAAGTGCAAATGGCAGATACGCGGCTGGTTAATCTTGCCAGTAATGATTATCTGGGCATCGCTCAAAAGGGTCAATTACAAGAAGAATTTTTAGATAATATTGATAAAATCAGCAAAAATTATGGCGAAAACTTACTGCTGACTTCGTCATCATCACGGCTTCTGACAGGCAATTTTACAAGCTATACCGCACTAGAAGAGCGCATGAGCACGCTGTTTGGACGAGCTTGCTTGCTGTTTAACAGCGGCTATCATGCCAATGTCGGTATCATTCCTGCGATTTGTGATAGCGGCACGATGATTTTGGCGGATAAATTGGTGCATGCCAGTATGATCGATGGCATTCGCCTTGCTACCGCAGCAGGGGCGAAGTGTGTGCGCTATCAACATCAAAATTTAGCACAGCTTGACAAACTACTTGCCAAATACCAAGACGATGATAGCATTCATCGCATTGTCATCTTAACCGAGAGTATCTTCAGTATGGATGGTGATGTCACTGATTTGCCAGCATTGGTGCAGATGAAAAATCGCTATGACAAAGCCATGCTGTACATCGACGAAGCGCACGCGATTGGGGTATGTGGCGAGATGGGCTTGGGCTGTGCTGAGCAGTTTGGCTGTATTGATGATGTTGAGCTGATTGTCGGAGCATCTGGCAAGGCAATGGCATCGGTCGGTGGCTATGTGATTTGTCATGATATTATTAAAGATTATCTAATCAATACTATGCGTCCGCTGATTTTTAGCACCGCGCTGCCACCATTGAATATCGCGTGGACGCAGTTTGTGCTTGAGCGTATCATTGGCATGAGTGATGAGCGTGCGCAGCTGCAGCAGCGCAGTCAGATGCTCAGAGAACAAATCACTGCAATGGGCTATGCCTGCCCATCGGCAAGTCAGATCGTACCGATGATTGTCCATGATAATGATCGCGTGCTTGCGCTTGCCGATCAGATGCAGGCGGCGGGATTTTTGGTGCTGGGCGTGCGACCACCGACCGTGCCAGTGGGGCAGGCTAGACTGCGTATTTGTCTAAATACTGCCATTAGTGATGATGAATTTACCCAGTTTTGCCAAGTGCTAAAGACCATTGCTTGAATTTTAAGTTTATCTAAGTGATTGATATGCCAAAGAATGTCTCTGCCCAACACATCGCCCAGCGTTTCGCCAAAGCTTATGACAGCTATCGAGGCGCGGCACTGGTGCAGGCGCAGATGGCGGATAAGCTTGTGGCGCAGCTTGTGGGGTATGGTGGTACGCATTACGATACGGTGCTAGAGATTGGCTGTGGTAGTGGTCTGTTGAGTGAGAAATTTGCTCACCATTGCACGGCAAATACGCTGATTTTGAATGATTTGTACGAGCACATCACGGACAATCCGCGATATATGGCGCAGGCAGATTATCACTATCTGATCGGTGATATCAGCACGCAGCCGCTGCTTGATACTGTGGATTTGGTGCTGTCTGGGGCAAGTTTACAGTGGATTTATCCATTAGATAATCTAATTAATAAACTGTATCACAGCAGCCGACAAGGGGCGATACTTGCCTTTAGCACCTTTGGCGTGAATAACCTAAGTGAAATCAGGCAGCTGACAGGGCAGGGGCTGAGCTATTATACCAAAGATACGCTGACAGAATGCGTCGCGGCGCAAGGCTGGCAGATCGAACTGGTGGATGAGTGGCAGCAGGTGCTGTATTTTGAGCATCCGATGGCGGTGCTAAGACATCTTAAGGCGACGGGCGTGACGGCGACGGGTGATGGGTTTCACTGGACGCGCGCTGCTTTGGAAGAATTTTATCAAGCATATCAGTCACTTAGTACTGAGCAAGGCGTGCCGCTGACTTATCATCCGATGATGGTGATCGCGCGTAAGTAAGCTGCGTGCGTGATTTATCGTATCATAAATTTAAGATTAATTGTTTAATAAAACTTATAGGTATAAGCCATGAAAGGCGTTTATTTTGTGACGGGTATTGATACTGACATTGGCAAGACCATCGCCACAGGCGTGATCGCGCGTCGGCTGATGGATGATGGCGTTTCGGTGATCACGCAGAAGCTTGTGCAGACAGGCAATGCTACCATCAGTGATGACATCGTCAAGCACAGAGAGCTGATGAGTGTGGCGCTGATGCCCGATGATCTGCCCAATCAAGATGGCGTACGGCTGACCATGCCGCTATTATTAAGTTATCCTGCATCACCACATCTGGCAAGTCGCCTTGATGGTGTGGCAGTTGATCTTGATCAGATTGCCGCCTGCACCGATGAACTTGCTAAGCGTTATCAGGTGGTGCTGCTCGAAGGCGCAGGCGGTGTGATGGTGCCATTATTGGATAATGAGCAGAATAATGGACAGGGCGATGTGCTGACCATTGATCATATCGCAGCGCACGATTATCCTGTGATCGTGGTGACTTCAGGCAGGCTTGGCAGTATCAATCACACGCTACTTACTTTAGATATTTTAAAAAATAAAGGTATCATTATTCATGCTATCGCTTATAATCTTGCTGATGATAGCCAAGATACCGTGATCGCGACCGACAGCAAGCGTTATTTACAAAACTATCTGCACAAGTATCATCCACAGACTCAGTGGTGGGAAATCCCTGTGGTGGCATAAATGATAAAAAACCGCCATCCTTTGACAAAATCAGGATGAGCGGATTTTATTTTTGATTTTGAAATTAAAATAAAAAGGATAAATCTATGAAAGCCCTAATTCAGCGTGTCACTACTGCTAGGGTCGATGTCGATGGACAGACCATCGGCGCGATTGATGCAGGTGTATTGGCTTATATCGGCATTGGACATGATGATGATTTTGGCACAGCTTGCCGATTGATTGATAAGATTTTGACTTATCGGATTTTTGAGAATGTCACCGATGTGGATAAATTAGGAAAACTTGATAAAAGTGTCGCCGATGTCGGTGGTGGCTTGCTGCTTGTGTCGCAGTTTACCTTGATGGCGAAGACTGATAAAGGTCGCCGTCCTGACTTTGCGCCAGCGATGCCGCCTGCGCTAGCAAGTGCATTATTTGAGCAATTGGTCGAATACGCCAAAAGTAAGCATCCTAATGTTGCTACAGGGCAGTTTGGTGCAAATATGCAGGTCATCGCCCAAAATGATGGACCGATTAATTTTATTTTGGAAGTTTGATTTTGCGATAATAAATCCAAAACCGCAACCAATAACATATCGCATGCCATAAGGTGAGTGATATGTTATTTTTATCAATTCACCATAAAATCAAAGCATTCATATCACATCAACACTGACGCCATTTCGTTTGGTTTTGCGGTTTGTTGAACCAATTGTGATAGTAGTTCAAAATCTTCTTTATCCAGGCATTCATTATTCAATGAATTAACCTGCCACAGACCGCTTTGTCTGATTTTTAATTTGGTGGAATGGTTTCCTAGCCAAGTGTCAGATGGCTTGGTTTCACTTGATTTGGCAAGCGTTGAAATGATTTTGCTTTCCCAGTACAGTCTATCATCCTTTGTTGGCACTTCAAATACACAAAATGACAGATTGTTTTGGATGTATTCACTGATTTTTTCTTCAAGATTATTTTCGTAATCTTTATCAATTTTTTTGAGCTTCTCTTCTCTACCAAGTCTTGGTGTGATGTCAAGTTCCCAAATAGGCAAATATTCTGGGTTTTCTTGTGCTAAAAAACAGCGACCGATATTTTTTCTGAAGATGCTGCGATTTTTATTCTTATTGATAAAATGTTGTTTTAGCCTTGAGCGCAATTGGTTGTTGCCAGTATGAGTGCCAACACGCACAATTCTAGCCATGCCCTGAACGGTTTCGCCATTTTCAAAAATGATATAAATACCATTTTTGGGAATTTGTTTGTCATCAAAGGGGAGGCAAGGATGGGTTTGCTTACCATTAGGGGAAAAGCAGTAGCGAGCCTGCTTGTTAAATAATTCGTGTAATTTTAATGCAAAGTCCATATTTTAGCCTTGTTTTTGATGGCCGGTTAAAAATTTGAGTCTTTCGCCAATCTTTAGCCCTTGCAACGGGAGCTGGATGTTTTCTAGATGACTTTGTAGTGGCTCAATGTATTTATTGCCCGCCAGAATGATGAATTGGTCATTCTTTAGGTCGGCAACCTTGGATAATTGATCGGCAACAACATCGCCCCATGTTAGCCTATCGGTTTTTTTCATTGAGTTTAGAGTTTGATCATAAGGCCCAATCTCTGCATCGAGTTTTAGCAAATGATATTTGGCGGATAGAATATAAATGGCATCGGGTTTTAAGCCTTGAGCGTATTGTAAGCTTTTGATAAATAAAGCGCTTTGATATAAATCTTTTGCCTGTGCTTTTGTGTTGAGTTTTTTAGATACACAAGAGATTAATACAATATTTTTCATAATAATACTCAAATTAATATGCCATTAAGTCAATTCATCCACCACAATCTCATCCAGTGTGATTTGATGCAGTGGATAATTGGCATAATCATCAGGGTCAAGCCCTTTATCCATAATGGCTTGCTTATCCGCCAAAAAATGCTCAAGCGTCAAGCGAATGGTACGAAATGCAAGCTCATCCCACGGAATGTCCCTTTCATTGACCAGTGTACATTCAAGGCTTTCGACGCCCACGCCATAGCGACCATCGGCGGACAGTGTCGATAGATACATCGCATGCACTTGCCCCAGATAAGGAATGTCAAATAAGCAATACAGCCGCGCGTCGGTGGCGATGGCGGCGGCTTCTTCGATGGTTTCGCGCAGTGCGCCTTCAAGCATGGTTTCGCCGATTTCCATAAAGCCAGCGGGCAGCGTCCATTTGCCGTATTGTGGTTCAATGGCACGGCGGCAGATTAGGATTTGGTCCTTGTGACGCACGAGTGAGCCGCAGATCAGTTTGGGATTGTCATAATGAATGTAGCCGCAAGCAGGGCAGACGATGCGGATTTTGCTGTCACCAGCAGGGATGGTTTCTTGGGCTTGAGTGCCGCACTGTAGGCAATAAGGCATGGTTTGGCTCTTGACTTTTGCAGGGGTATGATTTAGTTTAAATCAAATAATCCACAATTACAAATCAAAATTTGCGCCGATAAACACCATGCACACGACCATCCACACACCACCGCAGTCATTCATCGATCGTGACACACCACCGCCGATCGATGGGCAATTTGCCACACTTGCCAAGAAAATTCATCAATACTGGCAAGATGGCGGTAGTGATGTGCTGCCTTTATCCAGAGGCGATAATCAGCTGGTCTCAGCCAGTGTCGCCACCAAATCCGAGCAAGCGTGTCTGAATACGCCCAAGCCCGATGCCTGCGTGCTGGTCGCCATCACCGATGAAGCTGTGCCGCGTATTTTGCTGACGCAGCGTGCTGCGACCTTGAATAGTCATGCAGGGGAAGTGTCGTTCGTCGGTGGTAAGGTTGATGAGACGGATGCGTCAAGCCGTGCTGCAGCACTGCGTGAAGCACATGAAGAAGTGGGACTGATGGAAGTGCATACGACGCTGATTGGCTATCTGCCCATGCAGATGTCGCGTGCAGGCTTACTTGTGCGTCCTGTGGTGATGGCGATCGATGCGGCGGCGATGGGGCAGTTGGTCGCCAATGAAGATGAGATTGGCGCGATTTTTTGGCTGCCGTTTGCTGATATTCTCTCACCACCTATCGATCATCAGATGATGCGACAAGTGGGCGATCAGCGATACATTTTGCGCACCCCTGCATGGCTTGGCTGTGATGGCGTAGGTGAGCAGGTGGTATGGGGCTTGACGGCGCGGATCTTGGCAAATTTGGCTGAGATTGGCTTTGGGAGGCATTATCCGTGGTATTATCGGCTAGCGTAGGTTTAAGCTACAATCATAGATTTTGCTTTGGCAAGCAGCTTTTGTTTGCCGCGAGCTTTTGCGGTAGCTATTGGCACTGTTTTGGCTTGACCTGAGCGAAATTCTTGTAAGCGTGACAAGGTTACTTGTGTAGATTGTGCTGATTCAATGAAGTTCATTTTATTTATGATTTAGAATTACAAAATCCAAAATACTGGTATGTTGTGCAAGCATATCGTTTAATGAACAAAAACGCCCAATATCACATTGAGCGTTTTTATCATTTATCTTAATCAGTCTTTTGGAGCAACTGCCAAAGCTTTTAGGGCGTCTGGCGACGACCACAGACCTTCAAGATCATAAAACTCGCGCGCTTGCGGCGTCATCACATGCACGACCACCGCGCCTAGATCCACCAGCGTCCAGTCGCTGTCTTTATCACCTTCGCGACCAAGCGGCATCAAGCCTGCTTCTTTGGTCGCTGCACCCAGCTTATCTGCCAAGGCTTTAACATGACGCTTAGAAGTGGCTTCACAGATCACGATGCGCTCAGCGACTTCAGTCAGGTGCGCGATCTCAAGGGTGGTGATGTTTTTGGCTTTTAGATCGTCAAGCGTTGCGACGACTAGGTCTAGGGTCTGCTCTAAAGTTAGGGTAGTCATAAAATTAAATATATAAAATCAGTAAACTTGTAAGTATAACATACTTTGGCAGGCTTAGTACAGCTGATGTGTGCCAATATATTCAATCACCGCAGGGTGCAGATACGCTGTCACATCACCGCCATCACGAATCAGTGTGCGAATTTGGCTTGATGACATCTGTGCAATTGGCGTAGAATCTTGATAAATCAAGCCATCACAAGATAAAAACCGATCCAAATCATCGGTCAGACGCACCTTAATATCATCATCAACTTGCTGCACTTCACCCACGCGATCAAATGCCCAAAACTTCACCAAATCAGGCAGCGCATCACCACCTTTCCAGCGTGGCAGGCTATTGAGACTGTCTTGACCGATCAGATAAATCAGCACATCATCGGCGCATTCATCGCGCAACGCTTGCACGGTATCGATGGTAAACACAGGCGGTGGTGCGTGGATTTCTCGCTCATCGATGATAACTGGCAAGCCTGTAGCAGCAAGGCGCATCATAGTTAGGCGATGGATGGCAGGCGTGGGCGCACCCTTAAAAGGATTGCCTGCGGTGGGTAAGAGCGTCACCGTAACTGGTAACTGCCGCGCGGATAATTGCTCATACGCTGCCATCGCCATCTGCAGATGCGCATGATGAATAGGATCGAATGAGCCGCCTAAGATGATGTGGTACTGCACGGATCAGTCTTGATGTAGGTGTGTCGGGTCAAGATCAGGGTGGCGGTGCAGTTTTTGGGCGGTTTTCCAGCCTTCTTCATCGCCAAAATATACCAGACCTGCATCATTATCACGATAAAAACGACGCATCACGCCTTTGTCGTCTTTCACCACAAGTGTATCAACCAGATGATCGCACAGTTTTTTTACTTCTGTTTCATTGTTTGATAAAGTTGGACGCAGGATTTGCAAGCATCCTTGGCGTTGCTCAGCGGTCAAGATGTTATGTTTGTCATCAAAATGAATGATGCGTTCGACCACTTGTCTGGCGTATGCTACCGAAAAATCTTTGGTGTCAAAAGTTACAAAAAACATGGCGTTAATTCTTATTGTTTATAAAAATATCAATTGGCATGGTAGCATAATTTTTATGCAGTTACGATGGCTGTTTTGTAATCTGATGGCTGGTTTTCTTACAATTTCTCACCGTAAAATCCCCCAATTCACCTTGCAAATGCCTTATAATAAGCCTTTAAAATTCCCCAATAAAAAAGCAAAAGGCACTCTCATGGCACACGACAAAATCAGTATCCGTGGTGCACGCACGCACAATCTTAAAAACATCGATGTCGATATTCCCCGCGATAAATTTGTCGTCATCACAGGGTTGTCAGGCTCGGGCAAATCAAGCCTTGCCTTTGATACCTTGTACGCCGAAGGTCAGCGCCGCTATGTCGAGAGTCTGTCTGCCTATGCGCGCCAGTTTCTAAGCCAAATGGAAAAGCCTGATGTTGATAGCATCGATGGCTTATCACCTGCCATTGCTATTGAACAAAAATCCACCAACCACAACCCGCGCTCGACCGTCGGCACGATCACCGAAGTGTATGACTATCTGCGCCTGCTGTTCGCGCGCGTTGGTACGCCGCATTGCCCTGAGCACGGCGAGCCGATGGTGGCGCAGACGGTGAGCGAGATGGTCGATGGCGTGCTTGCGCTGCCAAATGACACCAAGCTTATGATCCTTGCCCCTGTGGTGCGTGAGCGCAAGGGTGAGCATACCGCGCTGCTTGAGCAGTTGCCGTCGCAGGGCTTTACGAAGGTGCGCATCGATGGCGTGATTTATGATACCGATGAATTGCCAAGCCTTGAGAAAAATAAAAAGCACAGCATTGAAGTGGTGGTGGATCGCTTCAAGGTGCGAGATGATTTGGGCAATCGCGTCGCTGAGAGCCTTGAGATGGCATTGAAGCTTGGCAATGACATTGCTATCTTACACCACATGGATGGCAACCCAAATGGTGATGATGAGCAGATTTTATCTGCCAAGCATTCTTGCCCAGTCTGTGATCGTGCGGTGAGCGAGCTTGAGCCACGCCTGTTTAGTTTTAACAACCCTGCTGGAGCGTGTCCTGCTTGTGATGGCTTGGGCAAACGCCAGTATTTCGCCGCTGATCGCATTGTTACTCACCCTGAGAAGTCGCTCAACCAAGGGGCGATTCATGGTTGGGATAAACGCCATGCGTATTATTTTGGTATTTTGACCACCGTATGTCGCCACTTTGCCATCGATATGGATACCGCGTGGCAAGACTTGCCAAAAAAACACCAAGACATCATCTTGCACGGCTCAGGCAAAGAGAAAATCGAGTTTGATTTTGTCTTTGAAAATGGTCGCAAAAGCAGCAAAACCGTGCCATTTGAAGGGATTTTGCCTTATCTTGAGCGGCGTTATGCGACGACGACAAGCAACCTTGTGCGTGATGAATTGGCACAATATCTGTCCGATACCGCCTGTAATGTCTGTGATGGCGTGCGCCTAAACGACATCGCGCGCCATGTGCAAGTGGATAATAAAGTCATCGGCGACATCATCACCATGCCCATCGGTGATGCGTGGCAGTATTATGAAAATCTGCACATCGGTGGCGCAAAAGGTGAAGTGGCAGATAAGATTTTTAAAGAAATTCGCGAACGCTTGGGCTTTTTGACCAAAGTGGGACTAGAATACCTAACCCTTGCGCGCAGTGCTGAGACGCTGTCGGGTGGTGAAGCGCAGCGTATTCGCTTGGCAAGTCAAATCGGTGCAGGCTTGATGGGTGTGATGTATGTACTCGATGAGCCGTCCATTGGTCTGCATCAGCGCGACAATGACCGCTTGCTCTCGACTTTGACGCATCTGCGCGATCTGGGCAATACGGTCGTCGTCGTCGAGCATGACGAAGATGCCATCCGCCAAGCTGATCATATCATCGACATCGGCATCGGTGCAGGCGTGCATGGCGGTCGTGTGGTTGCCCAAGGCACAGCCAAAGACATTGCTAAGACCAAAGGCTCATTGACTGGCGAATACTTATCAGGCAAGCGCCGAATCGAAGTGCCAAGCGTGCGCCATACGCCCAAGACCGTCTTGATCGAAAGTGGTAAGGGTAAGAGCAAAACCACGACCGAAGAGCCTTTATACATTAGGCTCGATGGCGCGTGTGGCAATAATCTAAAAAATGTCAATCTGGCCATCCCCATCGGTGTGATGACTTGTATCACAGGTGTGTCAGGCTCGGGCAAATCAACTTTGATCAATCGCACCTTGATGCCGCTTGCTGCTACCATGCTCAATAACGCGACGACTTTATCACCAGAAAAATACGACAAAATCAGCGGACTTGAGCATCTGGATAAAATGGTGGACATCGACCAAAGCCCGATCGGGCGCACACCGCGCTCCAATCCAGCGACTTATACAGGCGTATTTACACTGATTCGCGACCTGTTCACACAGACACCTGAAGCGCGTGCGCGCGGCTATAAGGCAGGGCGGTTTAGCTTTAATGTCAAAGGCGGTCGCTGCGAAGCTTGTCAGGGCGATGGCTTGATTAAAGTTGAGATGCACTTTTTGCCAGATATGTATGTGCCGTGTGATGTCTGTCATGGCAAACGCTACAACCGCGAAACGCTGGAAGTCAAATATAAAGGCAAATCAATCTCAGATGTGCTGGACATGACCGTCGAAGAAGCGATGGCGTTTTTTGAAGCGATTCCGGTGATCCATCGCCGTCTTGAAGCCTTACACGAAGTGGGCTTGGACTATATCCGCCTTGGGCAGTCGGCGACGACCTTATCAGGTGGTGAAGCGCAGCGCGTCAAGCTTGCCAAAGAGCTGTCCAAGCGCGACACGGGGCAGACTTTGTACATCTTGGATGAGCCGACCACAGGCCTGCATTTTCATGACATCGCCAAGCTTTTGCACATTTTGCACACCCTGCGCGATCGCGGCAATACCGTCGTGGTGATCGAGCATAATTTGGATGTGATCAAGACCGCTGATTGGATCGTGGATTTGGGTTATGAAGGTGGTAGCGGTGGCGGTGAAATCGTCGCTGTCGGCACGCCTGAGACGGTGGCGATGGATGATAAATCGCATACAGGACGGTTTTTAAAACCGATGCTCGATGCGGCAAAATAATTTGTAAACGCCATCAAAAATCGCTAGCAATTTTGAGTTAAATTGCGTAAAGTATGCACTAAATTTATGCAATTTTTGGCATACGATTTGCTGCATTGATCAAATAAGCGCATTGAGTGAAATTTTTGCCAAGTGATTGAAATTACAAGAATTTTATCAGTTTTAACAACAACTAAGGAACGATGTTCATGAGTGTAAATAAAGTCATTCTTGTGGGTAACTTAGGTAACGACCCAGAAGTGAAGCAGTTCGATAACGGCGGTATGATCGCCACAGTCTCCATCGCCACCAGCGAAAGATGGCGCGACCGCAGCACAGGCGAGCAGCGCGAGCAGACAGAGTGGCACCGCGTGGTGTTTAATAATCGCCTTGCTGAGATTGCGCGCGACTTTTTGCGCAAAGGCTCGCAAGTCTATGTCGAAGGCAGCCTACGCACGCGCAAATGGCAAGACCCACAGACAGGACAAGACCGTTATAGTACCGAGATTCGCGCGGATAATATGCAGATGCTTGGCAACCGCAACAATGGCGGCGATTATCAAGGTAATCAAGGCAATCAGGGCGGCTACATGAATCAAGGTAATTATGGCAATCAAAATCAAGGCGGCTATAATAACCAAAACCGTGGCTACCAAAACAACCAACCGCGCTACCCAAATAACAATCAGTTCAACAACCAAGGCTACAACCAAGCTCAGCAAGGCATGGCACAGCCAATGGGTGGTTATGATAATAATGCGTTCGGTCAGCCGTCGATGGGCGGCGCACCACAGAATAATATGGCGCAAAATAACTCGTTTCAGCAGCCTGCACCACAAGCTGCACCGCAGCCTGCACAGCCAAAACCTGCCCCGCAAGCAGCGGTAATCAGTCCGGCGGCGAATGTCACCGATGATGATATTCCATTCTGAATTCCATATACAGAAATTATGTAAAAATACATCGTAGAAACCAGAGAGAAGCCTTATAAAATAAGACTTCTCTTTTTTTACATTAATTTTGACAAAACATCTTTAATTTGATAGTATTTATATATGATATTTTTGTAAATTAAATGAATATGCATAGATTAGAAACAGTCCTTTTTTCAAATGGAGAACGTTTTCCTATATTGGTTAATGTTAAAACTGGTATTCCTGATTTTTATTCAACCTTATGGGTAACTGTAGAACTACGTAATCAATCCGCAGTAAACACAATTAGAAATAAGCTGGGAACTATACAGTGGATAATGAATTGGGAAAAACAGAATAATCTTGTTATTAGTGATCTAATTCATAACAAAGTACTCTTAACAGAAAACCAATTAGAATCTCTTATCCAACATATGAGAATAAATGTAAAAAAGCGAAAGAATGTAATCAATACAAAAAAAAGTGTGTTAATGAAAGGTAGGACTCAATTTATTGATATTTATTCTGCCGTATCTCTTAGTCATCAATATAATAGACTAACAACGCTTTCAGAATACATATTATTTCTATCTAAAGTAATTAATGTACCTAATGAATATATTGAAAAATTGACGAAACTAATTACGTTAATTAAAGAGTCAAGACCTAAAAATCATAAAACATTATCTATCAAACCAGAAAGTGAGCTACCTGATGGATTGTTAGATGAGTTTATGTCTATTGCGAACTTTTCTAATCCTAATAATCCATTTCAAGATATTGGAATTAGAAAAAGAAACCATTTGATGTTTATCTTATTAAAGGAATTAGGGATTAGAAGAGGAGAGCTATTATCAATTCAAATCCCATTTATTGATATAGGAACAGCTAAATCCTCAATTACAATTAGACGAACGCATGATGATAAATTTGACACAAGGAAGAAGCAAGCTGTAAGTAAAACGAAAGAAAGGCGACTTCCTATTTCACAAAATATAGCTCAACTTATCAATGACTATATTATGAACTATCGCTCTAAGATTCCTAACGCTAATAAACATCCATATTTATTTGTAACCCATCGAAAAGGAAAAACGCAAGGAAACCCAATTAGTACCAGTTCTTTTGATAACGTTATTGTACCAACAATGAAAAAGATAGATCCTAAATTTTCTATTATTCGTCCGCATATTTTTCGTCATGAATGGAACTTAGATTTTTCACGAAAGGTGGATAAAAATAATCAAAATATAAATCATGATTCTTCTCATAAAGATTTTATTTCTCCTGAAAAAGAAGCAAAGATGAGACAACATCTTATGGGACATACATCCGAGAAATCAGGAAATATTTATAATCAACGTTATATAAGAGAAAAAGCTAACAAGATATTATTAGATCTTCAGATTGAGTTTCAAAAAAAGGTTGATAATTATGAATCAGAATAAACGTCTTAGACAGTCAAGAGATGGGTATGTATTTGATGAAAATGAAAACTCTTGGCATATTTCTGCTTGTAAATGTTATGAAAAAGCAGGAGGAATAAATAAAGTAGATGATGAAATTATTTATGTGTATGATTTTAAGGAGAAAAACTAATGGATATAAAAAAGATAATAGAAGAAAAATGTGTAGTGGTACACTAATCCCGCAGTCCTCAATAAGTGGTACAATATCATAAAAATGAGGATAAACCATGAGACGACCAAGACGAAGCTTTAGTGCAGAGTTTAAATTAGAAGCAGTAAAATTAGTCACAGACAAAGGCTACAGCATATCCCAGGCTTGTCAGGAATTGGATGTTGGTGAAACATCATTTAGACGCTGGTTAAGCCAAGTCAAAGCAGAACATCAAGGCTATGTACTTGCAGGCTCAAAACCAATCAGTCCTGATCAACAACGTATTCGTGAGCTAGAAGATAGAATCAGAGTGCTAGAAGAGGACAAGCTGATTCTAAAAAAGGCTACAGCGATTTTAATATCTCTCGAGAGCAAAAATACCAAGCAATTAAGACATTAAAATCGCACGGCATCAAGCGTTTATGTAAGTTATTTGGCGTCAGTGAAAGTGCTTACTATACCCAGTTACGACAGGCTAATAAACCAGCTAAGCATGTTGGTATCGCCACTCACATAAAAGCCATTTTTGACGAAAGCAGAGGCTCAGCAGGTAAACGCAGTATCAAAGCACGATTGCAAGCAAAAGGTATCACAGTTGGCTTGTATTTAGTGCGTAAGCTTATGAAGCAGCAAGGCTTATTTAGCAAACAACCGCAAAAATGGCGTTATCAAGACAAAGACAATGGCCAAATATTTGACAATATTCTGGAGCGACAGTTTAGTCCTAAGCCTCATATAACGGTGCTTTGTGGTGATACAACCTATCTGAAGGTTAACGGCGTGTGGCATTATTTGGCAGTGGTTATTAATTTATCCAATCGTCAAGTAGTGGGCTGGAAGCTTGGTAATCGTCATGATGCAAATTTAGTGATTGATGCATTAAACCATGCCATGCTAAACATCAAACACACACCAAACATGATCTTTCACTCCGATCAAGGCAGTATTTATGGCAGTGACAAGTTTACAGCTTGTGTAAACAGACACAAGCTAGTCCAAAGCATGAGTCGCCGAGGCAATTGTTGGGATAATGCCCCAATGGAGCGATGGTTTCGTAGTTTTAAACATGAGTGGATGCCAAAAGGCGGTTATCGTGATGTTGAAAGTGCAATGAATGATGTCAAAGACTATGTGATGTATTATAATCACATTCGTCCACATCAATACAATCAAGGTCTGGCACCAGTTCCAGCAAAATCAACTTATCAGGGACTGTTGAATTAGTTGACCACTACAATGCAATATAGTTGTTGATAGTATAAAGTTGATTGGTGAGGGTTATGACAGCAAAGCATACATTGTAAATAATGAATATGTTTTCAAAATCAAATTTAGTGCTAATAAGAAAAAAGGGTATGAAAAAGAAAAAGCAATATATGATTTTCTAAACAAAAAATTAAATACAAATATTAAAATACCAAATATAGAATATTCATATATAAGTGAAGAATTATCTATTTTAGGATATAAAGAAATTAAAGGAACTTTTTTAACACCAGAAATATATTTTGCCTTATCAAAAGAAAAGCAAGAATTATTAAAGCAAGATATTGCTATGTTTTTAAGACAAATGCACGATTTAGATTATAGTGAAATAAGTTCATATACGATAGACAATAAACAAAATGTTTTAGAAGAATATCAATTACTTAAAGAAACAATATATGATAGTCTTACTGATATTGAAAAACAATATGTAGAAGAATTTATGCAAAGATTAAATAGTACAACTATATTTGATGGTAAAAAATGCTTATGCCATAATGATTTTAGTTGTAATCATTTATTACTTGATGATGAAAATAGATTATGTGGTGTAATAGATTTTGGAGATTCTGGAATTATAGATGAATACTGTGATTTCATATATTTGCTAGAAGATAGTGAAGAAGAAATTGGCGTGTCTTTTGGAGAAGATATATTAAGATTATACGGAAATATTGATATTTCAAAAGCAAAGGAATATCAAGATGTTGTAGAACAATATTATCCAATAGAAACTATTGTATATGGTATTAAAAATAATAGACCTGATTTTATAGAAAAAGGTAGAAAAGAGATTTATATAAGAACTCGCAAAGATGAAAAATTAAGGAAGTGATGATATGGTTAAAAACTATCCGGAAGAAGTAGAAGAACAAGTTGATAAAATAAAGAAAGTTTTATAAATGTGTGTAGTGGTACACTAATCCCGCAGTCCTCAATAAGTGGTACAATATCATAAAAATGAGGATAAACCATGAGACGACCAAGACGAAGCTTTAGTGCAGAGTTTAAATTAGAAGCAGTAAAATTAGTCACAGACAAAGGCTACAGCATATCCCAGGCTTGTCAGGAATTGGATGTTGGTGAAACATCATTTAGACGCTGGTTAAGCCAAGTCAAAGCAGAACATCAAGGCTATGTACTTGCAGGCTCAAAACCAATCAGTCCTGATCAACAACGTATTCGTGAGCTAGAAGATAGAATCAGAGTGCTAGAAGAGGACAAGCTGATTCTAAAAAAGGCTACAGCGATTTTAATATCTCTCGAGAGCAAAAATACCAAGCAATTAAGACATTAAAATCGCACGGCATCAAGCGTTTATGTAAGTTATTTGGCGTCAGTGAAAGTGCTTACTATACCCAGTTACGACAGGCTAATAAACCAGCTAAGCATGTTGGTATCGCCACTCACATAAAAGCCATTTTTGACGAAAGCAGAGGCTCAGCAGGTAAACGCAGTATCAAAGCACGATTGCAAGCAAAAGGTATCACAGTTGGCTTGTATTTAGTGCGTAAGCTTATGAAGCAGCAAGGCTTATTTAGCAAACAACCGCAAAAATGGCGTTATCAAGACAAAGACAATGGCCAAATATTTGACAATATTCTGGAGCGACAGTTTAGTCCTAAGCCTCATATAACGGTGCTTTGTGGTGATACAACCTATCTGAAGGTTAACGGCGTGTGGCATTATTTGGCAGTGGTTATTAATTTATCCAATCGTCAAGTAGTGGGCTGGAAGCTTGGTAATCGTCATGATGCAAATTTAGTGATTGATGCATTAAACCATGCCATGCTAAACATCAAACACACACCAAACATGATCTTTCACTCCGATCAAGGCAGTATTTATGGCAGTGACAAGTTTACAGCTTGTGTAAACAGACACAAGCTAGTCCAAAGCATGAGTCGCCGAGGCAATTGTTGGGATAATGCCCCAATGGAGCGATGGTTTCGTAGTTTTAAACATGAGTGGATGCCAAAAGGCGGTTATCGTGATGTTGAAAGTGCAATGAATGATGTCAAAGACTATGTGATGTATTATAATCACATTCGTCCACATCAATACAATCAAGGTCTGGCACCAGTTCCAGCAAAATCAACTTATCAGGGACTGTTGAATTAGTTGACCACTACAGTGGTACAAATGGATATATATGATTTAATGAAACAAGTTAATGAGTGGGTTAAAGAAATATTATAACTTTTGAAAATGGTAAGTGTGTATCAGATATTGCATATTGTGCATTTAAAGATGGAAAAGTTATAGGAGTTGCAGGTGCTGATAAGATAAATGATGGGATTTGGGAAGTCGCTGACGGTACGCTACACAAACGCAAAATATCCCCAGCAGATTTACTCCTGCAAGACCTACAATGCCTTTGGAAAGAACCACTACACAATAAAGAGGCTGCGCCATCCCGTTCTTTATACCAAAAGCCTTTAACTAAAAGTGAAATTGTTGAAGTACTAGATATTGACAAAAATAGCACTAATACTAAATGGTTTAAAAATTTAATAAGTGAAAATGATGGAATTATAACTTATGAGGTGTTAGGAAAATTTTTATATAAAAAATATACATCAAAATTTCATAATTGGCCTTATGTTGATAAACATAAAAATGTTAAGGTTTCTGAAGCTTTATTATTATTTAGAGAAAATGAATTTCATGATGACTTTTCCCCTAAAAGTTTTTCTTTTGTGTTACCAACGGTGAATCAAATTAATGATAGGTTTTGCTATTCTGAAACTCGTCCTAAAACATCATTATGGGAAAAACATTGTATAGGCACATCCAAAGGAGAATTCATAAGATTACCATCACACAATGCAAGACATTGGTTAAGTACAAAAGCTGAACGAGGAGGAATGGATGAGTTAACTTTAGCTAATTGGGCAGGACGAGCAAGAGTTGCAGATAACAAGGCTTATGATCACAGAACAGAAGAAGAAAAAAGTGAATCAGTTAGGAATTTACTCATTCCCGAAGATATTTCTATCTTAGATAAAATTCATTTGAATCTTCCTATTACCTATGAAGACTTAGGGAAAGATAGAATTGGAATCGCAACGGTAACAGAAATAGGGATCTGTGAACATGATTATGCAATGTCTCCATGTTCTCGTCATGGAGATTGTGAAACATGTAAAGAGCTTGTTTGTATTAAAGGTTTAGAGCACTCCTTAGAAATCTTAAAGGTGTGTGAAGCCCAGATAACCGAACAATTTAATAAAGCTAAAGAACACCATAAAATAGGTGTTTTTGGTGCAGATCGCTGGATAAGTAATTTAGGATGGAGACTAACTCACATAAAAACTAAAATTAAATTCTTAGAAAATGAGAGCATCCCAAATGGTTCCTTATTAAGGATGCCTGATGAGTATGATCCTTCCCCTATTAAATTAGCTTTGTTGGAAAGAGGAATGGATCTAGATATACAGAAGAAAGAAACAGCTAAGTTAGACGATGATTTATATAGACTAATGGAGTTATAGTATGCCTAAAATTCTTATTACAGAAGAAAATTTAGAAGATATAATCATGTTGATTAATACTTGGGAGGGTAAATTAACATGGGATTTACTCTGTCATAAAGTGGCAGAACTACTGAATGTTAAAAGTATTGAGAGACAGTCTCTTGCAAATTATTCAGATATTCAAACAGCCTTTACTAGACGAAAACAAAAAATAAAAGAAAGTGCTAAAGCTAATCCAGAACCGAATGTAACAATGGATTATCTGCAAAAGCAAGTTAAGAATTTAAAAGCTCAAGTACAACGTTTGGAAGAAATTAATGAGCGATATAAACAGCAATTTATTGTATGGCAGTATAATGCATATATGCATGGAATGACAGAAGATAAGCTAAATAAGCCACTTATTGCAGTTAATCGCCAGCATCGATAAAGAGATACCGTTTGAAATTTAAATTTCAAACAGTATTTTTTCAAAAAGATTATCCTTCTCTTCTTGGGATTCTATCCTCCGGTGTTACTGATGTTAATTTGGCTAATTTCGGGGCTAGCCATTCTCTGAGGTCATCCATTAAGGAATAAACTACAGGCACAAATACTAGGCTCAACAAGGTTGAGGCGATTAAACCACAAATGACAGCGATTGCCATAGGTGCTCTAAATGCCGCGCCTGCACCGCTGGCAAACACGGCCGGGATCATTCCCGCTACCATTGCAATGGTGGTCATTAAAATCGGGCGGACACGTTCCGAACCCGATTGAATTAAGGCTTGATGGCGTATCATTCCTTGTTGACGTTTTTCTATCACGAAGTCCACCAGCAAAATGGAGTTTTTAGTTACGATGCCCATTAACATCAAAATGCCGATCACAGAAGACATATCCAACGCTGCACCGTAGGCGAGCAAGCCAACTGCTGCGCCGCCAATAGAGAGCGGAAGTGCGGTCAAAATGGTAAGCAGTTGCAAGAAATCCTTGAACAACAATACCAGCACTAACAACACCATCGCTACGCCAGACGCCATAGCAAAGCCGAATTGGCTGAACATTTCGTCCATCATTTCCGCATCGCCCGATGATGGCACGCGCACGCCGTCAGGCAGGTTTTGCATTATCTGTAGCTCGTTGATTTGAGATAATGCGGTGCCGATGGTTTGCCCTAAGGCTAAATCTGCTTCCACTGCAATGCAGCGTTCACGGTCGAAACGCTCTAAACTTGCCGATGAATATCGGCAACGATACGGCACTTATGGCGAGCTCGTGAATATGCCTGTTCACGCAGTGGTAAAACACCCTGAAAATCTGACGATGGAGCAAGCGGCTGCCAGTTGGATGATGTTTGTAACCGCATACGGCGGTTTGATTGAATTTGGCAAGGTGCAAAAAGGCGATTTTGTTGTATTGGGCGGAGCGACCATCTCGGTAGGCATTGCCGCCATTCAAATCGCCAAAATGCAAGGGGCAAACGTGATTGCTCTGTCTCGCACGCACGCCAAAGGCGATGTGCTTTTACAGAAAGGGGCGGATTTTGTGATTGCCACCAAAGAAGATGACGTTACGGCTAAATTACTAGAAATTACAAACGGCAAAGGCGTGAATTTAGTGTTCGACCCTGTGGGTGGCAAAGAAGCAGCAAAAATTATCAACGCAATGACACAAGACGGCAAATACATCATCTACGGTGCATTAAGCCACGATGATATCGCCGTGCCTGTGTTCCCAATTTTAGGCAAACACTTAACCGTGCGAGGCTATGAATTGTTTGAAATCACTACCGTACCAGAAAAACCCGCTCAAGCGAAAAAATTCGTGTTTGACGGCTTAGCAAGCTGTCAATTAAAACCAGAAATTGACAAAGTTTTTGCTTTTGATGAAATGGCGGAAGCTCACCGTTATATGGAAAGCAATGCACAGATTGGGAAGATTTTGGTAAAGGTTTGATTGTTTTAAGGTAAATATGCCGTCTGAAAAATAAGTTTCAGACGGCACATCGTTATTTTACCTGCCGATTAAGCCACCACATTAGCGAGAGCATCACAGGCACTTCCACCAGCACACCGACCACCGTTGCCAATGCCGCCCCCGAGTGCAAACCGAACAAAGAAATTGCCACCGCCACCGCCAATTCAAAAAAATTACTCGTGCCAATCAAGCACGCAGGGGCGGAAATTTCGTCTGGTCAAAGGCGATTTGCGGGGTATTGCCACCGCACGCAAATTGTCTGAGGCCACCGTGCGCAATATGAAGGAAAACCTGTTATTTGCCTTCTTATACAACGGCCTAGGGGTTCCCGTTGCCGCCGGCGTGCTGTACCCCTTTACCGGCTGGCTGCTCTCGCCGATGATTGCCGCCTTGGTGATGAGCGTGAGCTCCGCCTCGGTGATTGCCAACGCTCTGCGGCTGAACAACAGCAGGCTATGAGCGTAAAGAAACGGCAAGAAAACTTTACCCGGCGCCCACAAAAAAGCCCTTGACCCTAACGCAGGGTAAGGGCTTACACTGAGCCCAAGTTTTCAAAAAACCGTTTCACCCAAACCTTTAAGGAGACCGACGATGAACACCCTAAGCAAACTGGCAAAAAACAAAAAAGCCCTGTTGGTATTGGCGGCTGCCGCCTTCGCCGTCATCGCCTTTGCCAAGCCCGCACTTTTGCCCTTCGCCCTGTTGATGCTCTGCCCCCTGATGCACCTGTTTATGCACGGCGGACACGGCAGCCACGGCACGCACAATGCCAAAACCGAAGCGGTGAAGATAACACACCGCCCCAATCTTGACACAGGAGACAAATAATGGATCGCAGAAAATTTTTACTCTACGGCATCGGCATCGGTGCGGCGGGCGCGTCTTGGTATGCCTTGTCGCGCTTCGGAATGAACGGGCAGCCTATGGATATGGGCGGCCAAGGGCACCAAATGGCGTCCGGCACGATGGGCGGTATGGGCAATATGCAGGGAACGGGAAAACTGATGCCGTCTGAAATGATGCCTTCGGGCCAGCCGCTTAAAGATTTGCCTAGGCTTGCCAACGCTTCATCGCAGGCGGGCGTGTTTCAGGCAGCCATTACGGCCGCGCCGGTGAAAATCACAATGGCGGGCGGCAAAGAAACTGAGTTTTGGGCGTATAACGGGCAGCTGCCCGGGCCGCAGATTGAAGTGTACGAGGGCGATACGGTGGAAATCACCGTAACCAACCGCCTGCCGCAGCCCACCACCGTGCACTGGCACGGGCTGGATGTGCCCAACGACGCCGACGGTAACCCACAAGACCCGATAGAGCCGGGGCAGAGCAAAACCTACCGCTTCACCCTGCCCGAGGGCAGCGCCGGCACTTACTGGTATCACCCGCACCCGCACAATTATGTTTCCGAGCAGGTCTACAAAGGGCTGGCCGGTACGCTCATCGTCAAAGCCAAAAACGATGTGCTCGCCCACAGCGAACAGCACTGGCTGATTTCCAACTTGCGCCTGAATGAAGACGGCAGCATTCCGCCCAACACAATGCTCGACTGGATGAACGGGCGTGAAGGCGAATTCGTGCTGATTAACGGGCAATACCGCCCGAAAATCAAGCTCTCCGGCAACGAGCGCCTGCGTATCTGGAACGCCACCAGCGCCCGCTACCTGCGCCTGAAAATCAAAGGTGTGCAGTGGATTGTGGTCGGCACCGACGGCGGCCTCTTGGAAAAACCGCTTGCCCCCGCCGACGAGCTGTTTTTAGCCCCCGCCGAGCGGGTGGAAGTGTTCGCCGTCGGTCAGGCGCAGACCACGGCCGAACTCACCAGCCTGTACTACGACCGCCGCAAAATGATGGTGCAGGAAAAAGCCGCCGACCTGAACCTGGGCGAAGTGCAATTCACCCCCGCCGATGCCGCCCTGCCTGCCGCCTTGCGCACACTGCCTGCGCTGCCTGCGCCTGTGGTCAAGCGTGAAGTGGTGTTCAGCGAACAAATGAAGCCGATGCAAAACACGCAAAGCCAAGGCGGTATGCAGGGAATGGATCACGGCGCAATGGCGGGTGAAATGGCGGGCGCGATGCAAAACACCATTCCCCAAGATATGGTAGGCGTGTTTTTGGTCAACGGTAAAACCTTCGATATGAAGCGCGTGGACTTTGTCGGCAACGAAGGCGATGTCGAAGAATGGACGCTGGCCAACCAAAGCCATATGGATCACCCCTTCCACCTGCACGGCACGCAGTTTGAAGTGCTGCAAACCAGCCTGAACGGCAACACCGCCCCCGCGCCTTACCGCGCCCGCAAAGACACGGTCAACCTGCGCCCAGGCGAAACCGCCGTCATCCGCTTTATCCAAGGAAACAAGGGTCTCAAAATGTTCCACTGCCATATCTTGGAACACGAAAATCTGGGAATGATGGCAATGTTGCAAGTGAAATAAACCCCGAACCGCTTTTTCAGACGGCCTTGCTTGATTAAGCCTGCCTGAAAAATCCCCAAACCACTTAACCCACGACGAGGCAAAACAATGAACAAATCCTTTTTTGGCAAAACCTTGGCCCTATCAGCCGTCTTGGCAAGCGTGGCAGGCGCAGGCTGGATGCTCGCCAACCCCGCCCCCGCAGAGGCCAAACCCGTACTGGAAGTGTACAAAAGCCCAAGTTGCGGCTGCTGCGGCGAATGGGTCAAGCATATGCAGGACAACGGTTTTAGCGTGAAAATCCACGACACCGGCAACAGCCAAATCCGCACACAAATGGGCATATCGCCCAAATACGGCTCCTGCCACACCGCCGTGATTGACGGCTACGCCGTCGAAGGGCACACGCCCGCATCAGAAGTCAAACGCCTGCTTGCCGAACGCCCCGACGCCGTCGGCATCGCCGTGCCCGCAATGCCCATTGGCTCGCCGGGAATGGACGGCGAAGCGTACGGCGGCCGAAAAGACCCCTACGATGTGCTGCTGCTGGGCAAAAACGGCACGCACAGCGTGTACCAAAGTTATCCTTGAACGCTCGGCAAAAAAACCAGCCTGAAAACGCTCATCGGTTTTCAGGCTGAATTTTTTCTCATCAAAGCGTCAAAAACCGCTGTTTTTTACCACCGATAAGTGCTTCTTGCGGTAAAAAACAGCGGTAAAACGACAAATTGTGTTTTTTAAGACGGCCTTCTTAAATTAACCCTGCCTGAAAAAACCGCCAAAAAACTTTGTCAGCCCTTATCCTCACCGCCCTCCGCCAAGCCTTTTAAAATCGGGCAGTCGGGGGCGTTGTCGCCGGTGCAGGCGTCGCTCCACGCCTGCAAGGTGGCTTTCATCTGTGTCAGTTCTTCGATTTTCTGGGTCAAAAATTCAATGTGCACGCCCGTCAGGCTTTTAACTTCACAGCTTTTGCGGTGTGGATTGTCTTGCAGTGCCAAAAGCTCGCCAATTTGGGCAAGCGAAAAGCCCACGCCCCTTGCTTTGGCGATGAATTTTAGGCGGATTAGTGTCTCATTATCATAAATGCGATAGCCTGATGATGTGCGTGAAGTGTTTGATAACAAACCCAACTTTTCATAATCACGGATTTGCTTGATGGATAGCCCTGTGGCTTTGGACGCTTGACCGATGTTCATTGTTGCTCCTTGTTTTGGCGTTTGTAAAAAATTGTCAATCCGTAAAAATAACCCTTGACCCTAACGCAAGGTTATGGTTTATGATACGCACATCAAAACAAAAAAGCAATGTTTTTAGTGGTTTAAAAACGGTTTTTGTTTTGATAATCAACCTTTAATTTGGAGAATTGTTATGAACGACATCATCAAAAACCCAAACGCCCACTGCGGTTGCCAATCTTGCACAGGGCAAAATTGCAATCCAAAATGCAACTGCCAAAATGGCGAGCCGTGCATTTGTCAAAACTGCACTTGTGGCGATTGTGATTGCAAGTAATTGATTAGCTAAAACATTGGGCGGACTTATGTTTGCCCAATGTTTGCCAAATCCCATTTTGATAAGGAAAACTGTAATGAAAATGTTTAAAAACCGTGCCGTACAATTATCTGCTCTTGCCCTTATTTTGGCGACTTTAACCGCTTGTGCCGACGGCAAAAACGAAGTGCCGACGCACTCGATGGTAGGCGACAATAACCACACCCAAACCACCCACGACAGCCCAAATAACCAAAACGGGCACGCAGAGATGAACCACGCCCATATGAACCACTCTGCTATGGCGATGGACACTCAAAATGCTCCGCCCCATACCCAAGCCTATCTTGCAATGATGAACAAGATGGGCGATGAGATGAGCAAAGCGGGCAATCTTGCTGATGCTGATACCGCTTTTGCCAAAGGTATGATTCCGCACCATATCGGAGCAGTTGAGATGGCAAAAGTACAGCTTGAATTTGGCAAAGACGAAACAATGAGAAAACTTGCCCAAGCGATTATTGATGGACAACAAGCCGAAATTGACTTGATGAATGGCTGGCTGAATGGCAAAGACACGACCACCCAAAACGCCAACGCCCCACACGCCAAAGCCTATGCCTTGGACAATTCACACAGCGAAATGATGACGGCAATTTATGAGACCGACCCTGATGTCGCCTTTGCCAAAGCGATGATTCCCCACCACAAGGGAGCGGTCAATATGGCAAAAGTGCAATTAGAATACGGCAAAGACGAAAAAATGAAAAAGCTCGCTCAAGACATCATCAAAGCCCAAGAACCTGAAATCAAGCTGATGCAAGACTGGCTAAAACAGTAGGGGCAATAAGGCAAAAGCACCGTTTTTGATAAAGCGGTGCTTTTGAGGTCGTCTGAAAACAGGTTTAAGGCTTTTTCAGACGGCATTTGGGGTTTTCAGGCAGCCTTTAAAACAAGCCCCAAGGAAATGATGATGCCGACTTGTCGGACACATCGGCAAGCGATGTTCTGAACCTTCTGCTTTTTCAGACGGCATCGGTATTTGCAGGCAGCCTGAAAAAACCGTCATTCTGACCGGCCCAATCCGTACCTGCTTTTTCGGTAAACGACCGGTGATGACCCTATGAACCCAACAGGAGAAATTGTGATGAAGCAAGAAACACACAAACCGCCCAAACACCACGAGTGCCGACACGGACACGGACAGCACCGCCCTGTGCAGACACCGTCCGATGCAGCGGCTGCTTCGGGCTACACCTGCCCGATGCATCCGGAAATCCGGCAAGACCGCCCCGGCAACTGCCCTCTTTGCGGTATGGCATTGGAGCCGCTGATGCCTGAATTGGACGACGACAATCCGGAGCTGCGTAATTTTTCCCGACGCTTTTGGTACACGCTGCCCCTGACGGCGGCAGTGCTGGTGCTGGCGATGTTCGGCGAGCGTCTGAACCTGATGGATATGGCCGCACAAAGCTGGGTAGAGCTGGTGCTGTCGCTGCCGATCGTGCTGTGGGCGGGGCTGCCGTTTTTCTCACGGGGTTGGCAGTCGCTGGCAAACCGTAGTCCCAATATGTGGACGCTGATTGCACTGGGAACGGGTGCAGCCTTCGTTTACAGCGTTGTTGCCACCGCTGCACCCGACATCTTTCCGGCATCGTTTGTATCGATGGGGCGGGTCGGCGTGTATTTTGAGGCGGCGGCCGTCATCATCTCGCTGACCTTGCTCGGCCAGATGCTCGAACTCAAAGCCCGGTCGCAGACTTCGGCGGCAATCAAGACCCTGCTCGGACTGGCGCCCAAAACCGCACGGCGTATCGGCTCGGGCGGTGCTGAAGAAGATGTGCCGCTCAGCCACATCCACATCGGCGACCTTCTGCGTGTGCGCCCCGGCGAAAAAGTGCCTGTCGATGGCGTGGTGGTTGAGGGCGCAAGCTCGGTAGATGAATCGATGCTGACCGGCGAGCCGCTGCCGGTGCGCAAAGCCACCGGCGACAAAGTCATCGGCGCCACGCTCAACACCGGCGGTGCGCTCGTCATCCGCTCCGAGCGCATCGGTTCGGAAACCGTGCTTTCGCAGATTGTCCAGATGGTGGCCCAGGCGCAGCGCTCCAAAGCACCGATGCAGCGTATGGCTGACGGGGTGGCAGGCTATTTCGTACTGGCGGTTGTCGCCGTCGCCGTTGCCACTTTCTTTGTCTGGGGCGTGTTCGGCCCGCAACCGTCTTGGGTGTTCGGGTTGATCAACGCCGTTGCGGTCTTGATTATCGCCTGCCCCTGTGCACTGGGACTGGCCACGCCGATGTCGGTGATGGTCGCCACAGGACGCGGGGCAGGCAGGGGTATATTGTTCCGTGATGCCGCCGCTATCGAAAACTTGCGGCGAGTAGACACTTTGGTGATTGATAAAACCGGCACACTCACCGAAGGCCGACCCGCCTTTGACCGTGCCGTTGCGGCAGCAGGCTTTTCCGCCGAAGAAGTGCTGCGTTTGGCCGCCAGCTTGGATCAGGGCAGCGAACACCCGCTGGCCGACGCCATTGTGCAGGCCGCACGGGCACAACAGCTGAAGCTGAGCAAACCCGAACAGTTTGATTCAGGCAGCGGCATCGGCGTGAGCGGCGTGGTTGAAGGGCGTGCGCTGGCACTGGGCAACACGGCGTTTATGCAGCAGAACGGGCTTAGCGTCGAACCACTGATCGAGCAGGCCGAATCCCTGCGCAGTGAAGGTGCCAGCGTGATATATCTGGCTGCGGACGGACATCTTGCGGGACTGCTTGCCGTCTCCGATCCTGTAAAAGACAGCACCCCCGAAGCATTGGCCTCGCTCAAAGCAGCCGGCCTGCGCATCATTATGGCAACCGGCGACGGATTGACCACGGCAAACGCCGTGGGCGCAAAACTGGGCATCGACGAAGTGCACGGCGAAGTCAAGCCCGCCGACAAACTGGCACTGATCGAGCGGCTTCAGAACGAAGGGCGGGTGGTCGCAATGGCAGGCGACGGCATCAACGATGCCCCCGCACTGGCCAAAGCCGATGTCGGCATCGCAATGGGTACCGGCACCGATGTGGCAATGAGCAGTGCGCAAATCACGCTGGTCAAAGGCGATTTGCGGGGTATTGCCACCGCACGCAAATTGTCTGAGGCCACCGTGCGCAATATGAAGGAAAACCTGTTATTTGCCTTCTTATACAACGGCCTGGGGGTTCCCGTTGCCGCCGGCGTGCTGTACCCCTTTACCGGCTGGCTGCTCTCGCCGATGATTGCCGCACTGGCGATGAGCCTAAGCTCGGCATCCGTGGTCGGCAACGCACTGCGGCTGCGCAAAAGCAAGTTGTAGACCACAGCCCCGCAGGCTTCTTCCAATGACAAAACGACCTCAAAAACACCGCTTTTGATAAAGCGGTGTTTTTTATGCCGTCTGAAAAGGTCTTTAATACTTTTTCAGACGGCATTGTGTTTTTCAAACAGTTTCGCAGTGTGCGTCATTGCACCAACCCAATATTTCATCAGGAAAATGGTGCAACAAGTTGCACCCTACATCTTTGATGCTTTTTTAAGACGGCATTTTTTTCAGACGGACTAAAACGCCCAATCTTTCCATTTTTAAAAACCAACTTCCCATTTTTCGCCATTCTTATTGTTATTTTAAAACGCTAAAATACGCCCATTTTTAATATAGGTCAAAACAATGAGCAAACAAATCCAATTTACAAAAACAGGTTCGCCTGATGTCCTGCAAATCGTTGATGTACAAATCCCCGCCCAAAATCGGGCGAAGTGCAAATCCAAATGCACGCTTTGGGACTAAACCGTGCCGAGATGATGTATCGGGAAGGGGCGTATGTGATTGACCCTGTGTTCCCTGCGACTTTGGGTTATGCAGGGGCAGGCGTGGTCGTGGCGGTGGGCGATGACGCTGGCGAATTTCAAATCGGCGACAAAGTGAGCGTCTGATCTGCACCCAAAAAGTTGGACTAAAAACCAACTGATTAAGGTGCAGATTTTTTATGACGAAATACAACCAATCTTTCAAACAAGAAGTGATCGCATTTTTTCTCCAAAACGGGAAAAATTGCTCACTCACTCGCCAGCAATTTCAGCTTAAAGCCTCCACGCTACGTCGTTGGATTTCGCAATATAACTATAATGGAATCAATAGTTTAGCCGTACTGGGTAAGAAGCAAAAATATTCCCCAGAATTTAAATTAACCGTCATACAAGCAGTCAAAAAGGGGCAATTTTCTGCAGAAAGTGCTTGTCTGCATTTTGGTATTGCTAATTCAGGGGTGATTAGCCAGTGGTTGCAAGCCTTTGAAAAACAAGGTATAAACGGCTTATTTCCAAAGCCGAAAGGACGACCAGCAATGAAACCGAAATACCCGAAAATGCCTCCCCCACCCAAAACCGAAGAAGAACGCTTGCGTTATCGGATTTTGGAACTGGAAGCGGAGAATGCTTACCTAAAAAAGTTGCGGGAACTCAACCAAGCAAAAATGCGGAAAAGTAGCCATCATGAAAATGTTGAGGGTAAATTTTTCCTTGGAAATATTACTCCATTTGACAGGTTTAAAACGCTGTTCATTCTTTTATCATTTACAGCTTAAAATTGATAAAAATGTGGCAATTAGGCAGGAAATTGTTGAGATTTATCGCAAAAATGACGGCAATTATGGCTATCGTCGTATTACGTTAGCATTGCGAAAAATGTTCGGTGCAATTAACCATAAGCGTGTGCAAGCGATAATGCAACAGCTTGATTTAAAAGGAAAATGTAAGCAGAGAAAATATCGTTCTTACAAAGGCGAAGTGGGTAAAATTGCCGAGAATTTATTGCGACAGGATTTTCACACAAACGCTCCAAATGAAAAGCTCGTCACGGATATTACCGAGTTTAAATGTGCGGAAGGAAAACTTTATCTTTCGCCGATTAAGGACTTATTTAATGGCGAAATTATCGCCTATGACCTTGCCCGAAGCCCAAACTTTGAGCAAATAATGCGAATGATGAAACAATCTGTCGCAAAGCTCCCGCAAGGAGCAAGCCCGATTTTACATTCCGACCAAGGATGGCAATATCAGATGGCAGGTTATCAGGCGATATTGAAACAAAATGGCATCGTGCAAAGTATGTCAAGAAAAGGAAATTGCTTGGATAACAGTGCGATGGAAAGCTTTTTCGGGCGATTGAAGACGGAATGTTATTTTGGTAAACGATTTGAAACATTTGAGCAACTCGAACAAACTATTCACAAATATATTCATTATTACAATCACGAGCGTATTCAAGTGAGACTAAAAGGGCTAAGCCCTGTGCAATACAGAACTCAGTCCTTGAATTAACGTAGTCTAACTTTTTGGGGGCAGATCAATAATTAAATTTTGTAAAAATAAATCATAAAAAACCAAGAGAAGAAAATACTCACTTTTATTAAAGCATCAAGACCATAAAATATTATCTATATAACCGGAAAGTGAATTACCAGATAGGTTATTAAATAAGTTCATATGTAGCCACTGTTATCGGTGTATTGGTTGAAGTGCCTGTGATGCTCTCACTTGTTGCGTTGTTAAACCGTTGGAATAAATAATGACAAGCAGAGGGATTTTCGCAATTTACAAATTTTCACGAAAATCCCTCTATTTTTATAGTTAGATACCACTATTCCACTTTAAACATCCCCATCATACCGAGATTTTCATGTTCTAAAATATGGCAATGGTACATTTTCAACCCAGTATGTCCTTGCTTAAAGCGAATAATCACTTTTTCATAAGGGCGTAAATTAACCACATCTTTTAACGCTCTGCCTTCTGGCTTAAAGGTTTTACCGTTTAACGCCACCGTTCCTTGTCACGGTAGAAGTCTGTGTATTGCTCCCTCACGACTTCAAGCAGACAGCCTTGAATGGGGATAAACAGCTTGTCCATATAGGTCTGGTCGGATTCCCTGCAACGGCAGAACTCCGTGTAGGATAATTCCACATAGCCGCCACTTTCTCTGATATATACCTTTCTTGGTGCATATTTCACCATAAATACCTCCCATCTGAATTTTTGAAATGTAAAAAATCCAGATGGAGAGGCGGAGAACGACACCGCATATCAGAAACAGCCCTACGGCACTTTCCAACAAAAATCGACAAAAGAAAAACCGCAAAGGCTCTGTGACCTTTACGGTTATAGGAAATAGTAATTCTATTGTATGGAGATTGTACTTCTACTTTCAAGGTGAGAAGTACCGTTGCACTGGCAGAAATTTTTTTAACTGGTTTCCTGCCGTTCTCTGATATGCTATGTATTGATAAATTTTGCTTCGTATGAGCAGATAGATAACTGCCCGAAAAAAGGACATAAAAAAATCCCTCCAAATTTAAAAACAAATTCAGAGGGTAATTTAGGGTATAACAAAATAACCCACCCGAATATCGTTTTTTTTATTTGGTGAGTTTGTTCTTTCAAATACGAAACAAAAAGAGCCGATGATTCGTGAATTGTTCCACAATTTCATCGGCTCTGCGTCTTAAGCGTCTGGCTCTTTGATGACAGTTATCTTCAAGTTGTCAACTTTAATCAATCTTTCTTGTCTGCATTTTGGACAATAAAGGGGATAATTCTCCAAAACAGTGTCCTTCCTAATTTTATTACGGGTTTTGCTCCCACAAACAGGACACAATATCCATTCGCATTTCATCATAATTAGTCTCTAATCCTTTCAAATCTCATTTTATATGACTTTTGCAAGCTGTTAAGCTAACTTGTGGAACATATGCCGAACCTTATCTATACGGCTATTCGGGCGGCGGGGTTGGCAAATAAATTTACCAATAGCTGGCTGGTATCCTTTTAACTCTGTCAAGCAGACTCCCTGCCCATTTGTGAAATTAGTTAAATTGTTCCTGTATTCTTGAATACATCTAGCAGGGATTTCTCCTTTCAGAATGACCTCGTCATTCTTTATCTGAGTACTTACAATATCTGCACAATACCTTGGAGCATCATGATACGCCCGTGAGAGATATTCCTGCGGTGCATAAATTTCAAAGTGGAGATATGGCTCTAATAGTTCTGTCCCTGCTTTTTTTAAAGCCTGCTCCAATACGATAGGGGAAAGCAGCCGAAAGTCTGCGGGGGTACTTACAGGACTATAATACAATCCATATTCAAAACAGATTTTACAGTCTGTCACTTTCCATCCATACAGCCCCTGCTCGCAGCCATAAAGAACCCCCTCCATAACCGCATTTTGGAACGATTGATTTAAATATCCAAGTGAAACTCTGCTTTCATACTGCACTCCGCTTCCAATAGGGAGCGGCTCTATGGACAACCCGACAGAAGCCCAGAAAGGATTTGGCGGGACTTCTATGTGGATGGTATATTCTGCTTTTCTAAGCGGTCTTTCCATATATATAACAGTAGGCTCTTTTATTTCTGCCTCCACATGATATTTTTCCTCAAGGATGGCACAAATGACTTCCATCTGCACATTCCCCAAAAAAGAAAGTATAATCTCATGTGTAACAGTATCAATGTCAAAATGCAAAAGAGGGTCTGTATCAGCAATCTCTGCGAGGGCATTTAACAGGGCTTCCCTTTGCTCCGGCTTTTGCGGCTCTACCGTTGTCCGAAGTAATGGCATGGGATTATCAATCCGTGTTTTGTGAGGCAGGAGTTTTTCATTTCCCAGAATGTCGTTCAGTTTCAAAGTATCATCAGCTAAAATAACAATTTCTCCCGGACAGGCATGGTCAGCCGGGACGATTTCACCATTTGACGGAATACACATTTCTGTAATCTTTATTTTTTTCTTTTTTGACAGCAGCAGGGTATCCCGTAAATGGAGCGTCCCATGATACAGGCGTAAATAAGAAAGCCGTTTTTTCCGCTCTGTATACTCAACCTTAAAAACCTGCCCGCATAGTTCAGATTGACCTTCAGGCGTTGATGAATAAAACTTACTGGCAATCACTTCTATAAGCTGCCGAATCCCCAGATTGTTTTTAGCACTTCCGTGATAAACGGGAAATAACGTTCCGTTTTGGAATCTCCTGTTTTCTTCCTGTTCCAGTTCTGACATTTTAAACGGTTTCCCTGACATATATTTCTCTAATAGTTCATCGTTTCCCATAATTACCGCATCCCACTGTTCCATATCGTCATTGTCCGTTACATTTATATGGGGATGCTGCCCAACCTTTTGCTTCACTATAATTTCCGAAGAAAGCTTTGCTTTCATTTCCCGATATACCATTGGCAAATCAATCCCCTCTTGGTCAATTTTATTGATGAAAAAAATTGTCGGAATCTTCATTGTCTGTAGTGCATGAAACAGTATACGGGTCTGTGCCTGTATGCCATCCTTTGCAGAAACTAATAATACTGCTCCGTCTAATACGGATAAAGAACGGTATACTTCCGCCAAAAAATCCATATGGCCTGGCGTATCTATAATGTTGACTTTTACATCCTCCCACTGAAAAGATGTCACTGCTGTCTGGATAGTGATTCCCCTTTGACGCTCCAAATTCATTGTATCTGTCCTTGTTGTGCCTTTATCTACGCTCCCTGGTTCTGCAATTGCACCACTGGTATACAATAAACTCTCCGTTAATGTTGTCTTTCCTGCGTCAACGTGAGCCAGAATGCCTAAGTTAATTATTTTCATGTGATTTTCCTCCTATCAACACCCAAAAAAGGGCATAAAAATACCCAGTGATAAATACTCCTATCACTGGGTAAATAACTCCAATAGCTCCAAAACACTTATATGTTTTCGGGCATATAAAATTACATGATAAAAGTATTCTTAAACTGGGTACAAAAAACTAAGCCCCATATTAAAAGTGAAACGGGACTGCTACTTTTTGTTCCCACTATCAAATTGACAGTTTATTTAAGAATACCTTGCCGCATATTTATTAACTCCTTGTATAATACTGAATCTAATTATATTCCTTAACCCTTTATTTGTCAAGCTGACAAACTAAAGCAGAAAAAGCGGCAGGATTTCCCTCTGCCACTAATCATCTGTTTATGCAAAAATAATTTCCTTTTCCACAATCTCCCTCGCACAAGCCCTTATGTTATTGAGGCATCCTGTCCATTCTAAGGCGTTTTCTGCCTTTAGCTGTTCCGTTATGCCCTGTGCCTGTTTCATACCCTCTATGAGCCTTTCAAAGCGTTCCTGTGCCTGTCTGTCAATGTCGGCAAGGTAGGCGTTTAGCCTGCCGCTTGTAAGAAGATTGGTGTATGTAACTTTACGGTACTGTTTTAGATAATCTAAATGCCGTTGCCCCCAGATGCCTATTGCCTGTTCTTCTTCGGCGGGTACAGTTAAGCACGGTATCAAATAATCCCCTTGCCTTTCGTATTTGCCGCCCAGTTCCTCAAATAATGATTTTGCCATTGTCTGTTACCTCCACATTCTTTTTTATTTTGAATGTCCGCAAAATCCGTCCTACATCATTCAATTTGGTAACAAAATCAATACGGTTCATATCAAAGGTTTGACCGTTGATTAAGAACATACCATTCATCATTGGTGGAATAGGGTTGTCCGTTGGTGTTGTAGTAGCGTGATGTGTACCGTGATTCATCATTGGCATATTCGTATGGTTCATCATTTTTTCACTAAAGCGAATTTGGCGAACCTGCTTTGGCTCATCCCAGTTAGGCAAGGACCTTAAGCTTTCAGGTAACTGAACAGGTTCTGATTTCACCTGAATTGTGGCTAAAGTGAGATCTTTAGGCTGTTCTTGAACCATCATCTTACGGCGATCATAATAACCGCTTTGTAAATTGACTGTTCCTTGCGTTTCACCCACCATAATCACTTCAACGCGTTCGGCTGGTGTAAGTAGCAGTTCATCAACAGGCGAGCGAGGTTTTTCAAGTAAACCACCTTCGGTACCCACCACAATCCATTTCACCCCTGGAATGTTTAAACGAAAATAACGAGCGCTAGTGGCATTCCAAAGACGGATTCGTTCATTCGTTTTCACTTGAATCTGGGGCTGATATTGACCGTTGATTAACACAAATTCACCCTCACGACCGTTCATCCAATCTAACATCGTGTTTGCTGGAATGGTGCCATCGGCATTTAAACGCAGATCGGAAATCACCCAATGTTGTTCAGGAAGGTGTGCAAGCGGATCATTTTTCGCTTTAACAACGAAAGTGCCTGCTAAGCCTTTATAGACTTGTTCGGAAACATGGTCATGTGGATGAGGGTGGTACCAATATGTCCCAGCACTGCCTTGAGATAGCGTAAAGCGATAGACTTTTTTCCTTTGCGGTTCAACCATATCCATCGGGTTACCATCCGCTTCATTTGGTACATCTAAGCCGTGCCAATGTACTGTTGAGGGTTGTGGTAGGTGATTGATAAATTCAATTTCTACGGTGTCGCCTTCAAATACTTCAATTTGTGGCCCTGGTAGTTGTCCGTTATAAGCCCAAAATTCCGTTTCTTTATTGTCTGCGAGGCGAATTTTAATTGGCTCTGCTTTTAAAGTGGCTTTGAATAGCCCAGCTTGAGTCGATTGATTAGCAAGTTTTGGCAACATCCCATTAAGCGATAAACCTGAAGGCATTGCCTCAGTTGGCATTAGGCCAGTAGGTACTGAATGCATCATCGCCATATTGCCATGTTGTGCGTGGTTCATCATATTCGCAAGGCTATAAAGCGAGCTACTGGCTAAGCTAATTCCAATTCCATAACGTAAAAAATCTCGACGTTTCATTCTTTCCTCCCCCCTATTGGTTATAGGATTTAAACACTTCACTTTCACCGTTTTTCTTAATCAAAACAACATCATAAGGATCTTTGCGTCCGCCGTATGCTTCACCGTCCATACCTGGTGAACCAATTGGCATTCCCGGTGCAGACAAGCCTATTGCATCGGGTTTTTCTGCGAGTAAACGTTTGATATCCTCAGCAGGTACATGTCCTTCAATCACATAGCCATCAATCACGGCTGTGTGGCAAGAAGCATGTTCATATTTAATGTTAAAGCGCTTATGAGCATCATAATTGCCTGTTTCGTTGACTTTAACCTCAAAACCGTTTTTCTGCATATAGCTGATCCATTCATTACAACAGCCACAAGTCGGGCTTTTCCACACTTCCATAGAAAGTGTTTGTGGTTGAGCAAAAGTGGTTATGCCTAAACTTAAAAGCAACGCGGTTATGCCTAAACTTAAAAGCAACAATGAGCGGGGGAATTTATGTAATTTCATAAGATGTCCTTATTTTTATTGAGATTGAATGGACATCATGTTAAAGCTTAACCTAGGGTTAAGGTCAAGGGATTTGAAAAAATAATTTGCAAATTTTTCTCAAAATCCTACCGCTTGTTTTTCAATATGTATGAAATCTTTACTATAATACAGTCTCATTACTCAGGAGTAATAATGCACACATTCCATCCCCAATCACTTGTCTGGACAATAGAGCCGCAAGCTTTTGAAATATCAAAAAATAAAATAACCATCACCACAGTACCACATACGGATTTAAAGCAGTCAATGTGTTTTTGCGTGAACACCCCAATTTAAACATTCATTAGGTATAATAATAAAAACCTTAAACAGAATATCATAGCAAAATGAATTTAAAACCAGTTAAAAATCAAACTTCCCAATACGAAGAGTGGGCAAGAGAAAAAGTCAAAAAAGCTATATCCCCAACCTGAAGAACGGGGCTTTACGGCGCAAAAATGGTAAATTTGACTGGTTAAAAATTGAAGGCAAAATAAGTTATTTTAATTTGCAAACACCCAAATCCTGCATAATTTTGAAGATTTTTTACAAATTATTCATATAACATTGTTTTATATTGTAAAATTTTTAAGCTGTGTTGTTACCCATCAACACTGCTTTCAATTATTTTTTCTTTTTCGCCAATAACTCATCAATTAAACCATTCAGCACTTCCCGAATGGTTACGCCCTGTTCCGCCGCATATTTTTTTAGTTCACGATGATTGGCTTCTGTCATATCAAAGCTAATCCGCTTAATACGCTCTTGCTCGCTGACATCAGCAACAGAAAGTTTGCTTTTAGTTGCGCTTGGGCGACCTGCTGTTAATTTATTCATTTGCATATTTCCTTATTTATTTAAAACATTGGTGGTGTCCTGAAAAGTGTGCTGGGTTAAATTTGTTTGGGATGATTGATTGCCTAAAATCCAATATTAAAAGATTTAACATGATAAAACATTGATTTGGAAAAACAGCAACTGCGCCTGACGGCTCTACTTAATCTGTGCCGAATCCGACAGTTATTACCCTCAATCGCTTTAGTATGTTGCTTACCCACCCATTGGTCACCGGTATCAGAAAACGCATTTACAAAAGCATCCCAATTATCGCCGGCAATACGTTCATAGCTTACTTTGAGTGCTTTTAAACGCTGCTTTAAAGCCAAAGCGGTTTGCAAATCACGTTTGCCCCAAACAAATGCCATGATTTCACTTGTCTTGGCATGATAACCGATGTAGATACGGTATTTTTGGTCTATCCGATTTGGTGGTACAAAATGCCAATGGCGCTTTATTCTTTGCTCGAGCAAGTAGACTTTAGTGGGAAAAATATTGTGCCGGTGGTTGGTCACGGTGGCAGTCGTTTGGGTGGAACGGATAAAGATATTCAGCAACTTCAACCACAAGCCAACGTGAAAAACGGTTTTGAGGCGTATTTGCATAAAACGGTCAGAGCAGAGCCTGAAGTAGAAAAACGGTTGGCGAAGTTCTTAACCGAAAATGGTTATACAAAATAAAAATGTAGGGACACACAGCGTATGTCTCTACCATTTAAATTTCAATTTTATGAAGAAAAAATATCTCTTCCAACTCGCTCAAGATTTGGTTCTAACGGCAATATTGCTTTCTCTTTTTGACTATCATCTTTACGAAGAAATCACGCACGAATGGCTCGGCTTGGTCTTTTTTTGCTTTGATTATCTCACATCTTTCACTGAATACCTGGTGGCTCAAAAAGACCTTTTCAGGCAGTTATAACAGCTATCGCATTTTGCAAAGTGCGGTCAATTTTGCAACTTTTTTGTTATTTTTAACCGCTTGTATCAGTGGCATTATGCTTTCTAAACATCTATTGGTGGAAATGCTATTCCACTCTACCACAGATTTAATGCGAAAAATTCATATGACCAACACCCATTGGTTGCAAATTTTAGTGGGTGTACATTTGGGGTTACATTGGAAACCTATTGCTAATTTATTCGCAAATGGCTACCGTTTAGATCTTGAACATTGGCTTGCACGCAGGCTTATTCCAGCTTGTTAGCTGATTATTGCCGCTTATGGTATTTTCGTTTTTGTGCAACGAGAGTTGTTGCCCTATTTATTGCTGAAAGTGGATTTTGCCTATTTCAATTATGATGAACCACAAGCGGTCTTTTATTTTGACTTTTCTGCGATTTTAATTGCACTGGCTTACAGCACAAGGTTTTGGGTTTGGTATTTTTTATTTAGGCTGAATTTACAATCCAAGTGCAACAAAAAAAGAAGTACTCATCAACTAGAATATAATTTTGTTTCTACACAAAAACCACTTCCAAATGATGAGTACTTCCTACCGACATCTTACAATAAACGAGCGAGAAAAGATAATGATTTTACTCGCACAGGGCAAAAAACAAGCAGAAATTGCCAAAGCACTGGACGTAGCTCCAGCACCATTTCTCGCGAGCTGAAACGACACGCTCTAGAAAGCTACAGTGCAACGAACGCACAAAACAGCTATTTGAAGCATCGTCAAAATAGCAAAGCACAGCGCAAATTAGAGCAGCCTGAATATTTCAATTTGGTGCAAGAAAAGTTCCTAACGCAAAACTGGTCACAAATCAGCGCACGATTAAAATTGTAAAAATCTGAATTATCCATTAGTTATTCAACCATTTATCGTGGTATTTATTCAGGGTTGTTTGATATAGGCGAACGCAAAGCCAGTCGCAAACTGCGCCACAAAGGCAAAACACGGCATACAAAAAATCATCATGAAAAACGTGGCAAAATTCAGATATCCAACCATTTGAACGACCGTCCCATTTCGGCGCAAAATCGCAGTCGCTTTGGACATTGGGAAGCCGATACCGTACTGGGTAAAGCGGGTGGAGCTTGTTTGCTGACGCTGACGGAACGCAAAAGTCGTTTTGAGTTGGTGAAGAAAATTCCTGCCAAAAAAGCCGAAGCAGTCCAAAAAGCCATGATTGAATTGCTGGATTCACATATATTGCGGTCAATTACGCCAGACCGTGGTAAAGAATTTGCCCAACATCGTTTGGTAACAGAAGCACTGGGTGTAGAATTTTACTTCCCCGAGCCACATCAACCATGGACACGGGGAACGAATGAAAACACAAATGGGTTACTTCGTGAATATTTCCCGAAGCACCAAGACATCAATCAGTGGAGCGAAGTTGATATTCAACAGGTGATCAATAAACTGAATTTACGACCACGTAAATGTTTAGGTTGGAAAACACCTTATGAAGTTTACTTCAAAAAATCGTTGCACTTGGTTTGACAATTCAAGCCATGACTACTAAACTAGATACCATATTAACCATGACTACTAAACTAGATACCATATTAACCATGACTACTAAACTAGATACCATATTAACCATGACTACTAAACTTCCAGAATCGATAGCAGACCAATTATCCGATACGCTATCAATTTTAGAAAACCATCTTGGTGAAACTATTCAGGCGGTTCATCTGTTTGGTTCTGCAGTTGATGGCGGTTTAAAACCATTTAGTGATATAGACCTGTTGATCACTGTGAGTACTCCTTTAGGCGAATCAACTAGGGTGGCATTGATGTCCGACCTGCTGTTGGTATCAGCTTTTCCAGGCACCGATGCTAAGCGCCGTGCACTTGAGGTGACTATATTGGCACAAAAAGACGTGGTGCCGTGGCGATATCCGGCGAGACGGCAAATGCAATTTGGTGAATGGTTGCGTCACGATATCAATGCAGGTATTTTTGAGCCGGCAATGACGGACCACGACCTAGCTATCTTGTTGACGAAGGTGAGGCTGCATAGCCTAGCTTTGTATGGTCCAGCAGCTCAAGAGTTTTTCGATGAGATTCCTGCTATTGATGTGCAACGTTCACTGCTGGAAACGTTGGCGCTCTGGACTACAGAGGCAGATTGGGAGGGAGATGAAAGAAACATAGTTCTTGCCTTAGTACGTATTTGGTACACTGCGATGACCGGAGATATTGCGTCTAAGGATGCCGCTGCTGATTGGGCTCTTCAGCGTCTGCCCAGCGAGAACAAGCACATCGTTATTGCCGCAAGAGATGGGTATCTTGGACTGGGAACAGTCGATCTGGCAGCCTATCCACAAGAGCGGGCGGAACTTCTGAACTACATCCGGTCTAGCGTGACGACGAAGCTGCAGCGGAACTTCTGAACTACATCCGGTCTAGCGTGACGACGAAGCTGCAATAGCTGAAGCTGTTTAGTATGCAAGCTATTAGAGTCTAATTTTGTAATAAGTTGAATAATTACTTGTAAAAGAAATCATAAAGTCTCAGATTATTGTCTGATAGTAGCGCTTTTTATTGTATTTTACAATCGGCTAAAGCCGACCGTTCTTTAAAGGCTATGCACAACCCTGATGGATAAATTGATGGACAGCAAGCTGCCCATCAATTTAACGCACAGGGATTGCACACAGCCACAGAACTTTGCCCACAAGCTCCACAGGTTTAAACAACAATCATCAGATATAAATCGAAGGGGATTTTCATAAGAAAAACCCCTATTATCTGATATGGTATAGTCGTACTTGACCACATGAACGGAAAAAGGTATTATTTTCAGATAAGAAAAAGCCCCGAATGATTGCAGTCATTCAGGGCTGATATTTACCTAAACCATTTGAAAAGCAGGTAAACAAATTATGAGGACATTATATCAATTAGACCTCTTTACATCAAGCATAGCCCACTATTTAGCGTGTTCTGACGACTTGGGCAACGTGGTTAGGCTACCCAAAGAAAAAGCCATTACAAAGCCGTATATCGCACCAAATAACAGTTCTTTCATCAACTGCTTGCTGTTTGACATTGATAAACCAGACGCAGGGGCTTCATGGCTGGATAACAACATCGCCATGCCCAACTGGATTTGTCAAAACCCGTTAAATGGTCATGCGCACTATGGTTACATGCTTAAAACGCCTGTTTCTCGCACGTTAAAAGCCAGAGGAACGCCACAACGCTACCTTGCCCGTATTCAGCAAGCCATGACAGAACAGCTAGAAGCTGATGCAGGTTACGCCCATTTCCTCACTAAAACGCCCGCACACGACAAACACCGCACAATATGGGGTAGAAGTGAACCCTTTACCCTAGACGAGCTTAGGGACGGTTTAGACGCTGATTTACCGCTTAGATTGAAAAGAGAAACAGCAGTAGGCGAAGGCAGAAACGTAACCTTATTTGACGGCTTAAGATTTTGGGCTTATCGGGAAAGATTGAAATACAACGACTTTGATAGGTGGTTTAGCTCATACAAAAGCTGAGGATCAACAGGCTTTATCTTTTTTGTTTTTTCATTCAATGAAAGCGAGCGAAGCCAAGAAGCAAAAACACCTTGGGAATTTGCTTGGGCTTGCTCCAATTCTTCATCAGAATAACGCACCGTTATTTTGATATTTCGCTTTTTTTGCATAGTAAAAAAATTCCTCCGTTTTTTCTTTACGTTTTCATTGCACTTGAACCTCAAAAAATTTATTTTTTTATGTGTTTATTTTTTCTATTTATAGTAAAAAAAAATTGAAAATAGGTTTTTGTTTTCATTTGATGAAAAAATAATCAAAAAAACACTAAAAATCTCAAGAGCTACTGTAATTCGTAGATTAAGAGAAGCCGAAGGAGCAACAGAATGAAAGATTATCAACCTACCAACCCTGAATTATTGAATTATGCCGTTGAATTGCTTGAGAGTGGCAAAATAGACGGTATTAAGTGCTATAATGTACGTTTCAGGCTGCCTGAAAAGAAATTTATTTAGTAAAATCAAAGGATAATTTATGTTAAATAAGTTAAAAATCGGCACATTATTATTGCTGACATTAACGGCTTCATTAACGGCTTGTTCGCCCAATTCTGTTCATTCGGTAACGTCTAATCCGCAGCCTGCTAGTGCGCCTGTGCAACAATCAGCCACACAAGCCACCTTTCAACAGGCTTTGGCGAATTTGGAACAGCAGTATCAAGCCCGAATTGGCGTTTATGTATGGGATACAGAAACGGGACATTCTTTGTCTTATCGTGCAGATGAACGCTTTGCTTATGCGTCCACTTTCAAGGCGTTGTTGGCTGGGGCGGTGTTGCAATCGCTGCCTGAAAAAGATTTAAATCGTACCATTTCATATAGCCAAAAAGATTTGGTTATTTATTCTCCCGAAACCCAAAAATACGTTGGCAAAGGCATGACGATTGCCCAATTATGTGAAGCAGCCGTGCGGTTTAGCGACAACACCGCGACCAATTTGCTGCTCAAAGAATTGGGTGGCGTGGAACAATATCAACGTATTTTGCGACAATTAGGCGATAACGTAACCCATGCCAATCGGCTAGAACCCGATTTAAATCAAGCCAAACCCAACGATATTCGTGATACGAGTACACCCAAACAAATGGCGATGAATTTAAATGCGTATTTATTGGGCAACACATTAACCGAATCGCAAAAAACGATTTTGTGGAATTGGTTGGACAATAACGCAACAGGCAATCCATTGATTCGCGCTGCTACGCCAACATCGTGGAAAGTGTACGATAAAAGCGGGGCGGGTAAAAAATATGGTGTACGCAATGATATTGCGGTGGTTCGCATACCAAATCGCAAACCGATTGTGATGGCAATCATGAGTACGCAATTTACCGAAGAAGCCAAATTCAACAATAAATTAGTAGAAGATGCAGCAAAGCAAGTATTTCATACTTTACAGCTCAACTAACAAATAAGGAAAACAGAAATGAAAGAGAAAATAATTAAAACAAACGGCATTGAACTCTGTACGGAAAGTTTTGGAAATAAGAAAAATCCAGCAATCCTTTTGGTAGCAGGTGCAACCGTATCAATGCTGTATTGGGACACTGAATTTTGCCAACAATTATCTGAAAAAGGATTTTTTGTTATTCGTTACGACAACAGAGATGTAGGAAAATCCACTAATTATGAACCAGGTTCTACTCCATACGATATTGTTGACTTAACTAATGACGCTATTTCAATATTGGATGGCTACAAGATTGACAAAGCACATTTTGTGGGGATTTCTTTGGGCGGACTAATTTCTCAAATAGCATCAATAAAGTTTGCCGACAGAGTTAACTCCTTAACTCTTATGTCATCAGGCCCTTGGGGAGACTCAGACCCAACTATACCTGAAATGGACACGAGTATTTTAGATTTCCATAGTAAAGCAGGTACAGTCAATTGGACAAATGAAGACAGTGTGGTAAACTATTTAATTCAGGGTGCAGAATTAATGAGTGGCAAGAAACAATTTGACAAACAAAGAAGTGAAAAACTGATAAGAGCTGAGTTCAATAGAGCCAACAATTATATAAGTATGTTCAATCACGCTGCATCGCAAGGTGGTGGTGGTGAAGAATATTGGAACAGATTAAACGAAATCAAACAACCCACCTTAATTATCCACGGAACAGACGACAAAATTTGGCATTATAAGAATGCAGGTTTTTTACTAGAAAAAATAAAAGGTTCAAATCTAATCACCCTTGAAGGTACAGGACACGAATTACACGTTGATGATTGGAAATCAATTATTGATGGAATAGAAAAACACATAAATGACTGATAAACAAAAACAACGACCCGCTAACAATGTATATAAAAAATAGGCGAAACAGTAGTAAATTCAAGGCTTTTGGCTCGTATTATACTTTGTGCTTAACCGAAAATTTGGCACTTCGAAATCGCCTACTTTTCATATACTAACCGTTCCCACTTTTGTTAAACTCAAAAAGAAATTAATTATGCTTACGATTCAAAATTTATCCTATTCACATCCCAATAAAAATACGCTGTTTACTAATTTAAGTATGACAGTAAACCATTCCGATAAAATTGCATTAATTGGCAATAATGGTGTTGGAAAATCTACTTTACTCAAACTTATAGCCAAGGAATTAGAACCTGATGACGGACAAATTTCCTCCGAAACCAAACCCTATTATATTCCTCAAATTTTCGGTCAGTTTAATGATTTGACAATTGCCCAAGCCTTACAAGTTGAAACCAAACTCAATGCTTTACACGAAATTTTAAACGGAAGTGTAGATGAAAAGAATTATAGCCTTTTAAATGACGATTGGACGATAGAAGAAAAATGTCAAGAAGCCCTAAGCTATTGGGATATTTCTGATTTATCACTATCTCAAAAATTGAGCGAATTAAGTGGAGGACAAAAAACAAAAGTCTTTCTCGCAGGTATATTTATTCATCAACCATCATTTGTTTTATTAGATGAACCCAGTAATCATCTTGACAAATCCAGTAGAGACTTACTATACGATTTTATTCAAACCTCTAGAGCAACTTTTATAATCGTTAGCCACGACCGAGAGTTACTTCAGTTATTAAATCCTATTTGTGAGCTCAACAGAAATGAAATTAAAGTTTATGGCGGAAACTATGAATTTTATAAAGAGCAAAAAGAAATTGAACAAAACGCCTTAAGTCAAGATATTCAGAGCAAAGAAAAAGCACTTAGAAAGGCGAAAGAAAAGGAGCGAAAAACAATTGAACGACAACAAAAATTAGATGTTCGAGCAAAAAAGAATTTAGGAAAAGCTGGACTTCCCAAGATAGTATCAGGTGCTTGGAAGAATAATGCTGAAAGAAGCTCAGCAAAAATTGCCGGAGTTCATTCAGATAAAATTAATGGTATAAAAGAAGAACTTCAAGATTTGAGGCTTTCCGTTTCTGATATAGAACAAATGAAATTTGAATTTGATTCTTCAAATCTTCATAAAGGTAAAAATCTGTTTATAGCAGAAAATATCAATTTCGCATATAAAACAGGAGGTTTATTATGGGAGAAACCTCTAAACATTCAAATTGTCAGCGGTGAACGAATTGCTATCAACGGAAAAAATGGAACAGGAAAAACCACACTTATCCAAATAATACTCGGAAAACTTAAACCAACGGAAGGAAAAATGTTTATTGCTGAAAGTCATTCTGTTTATATTGACCAAGATTATTCTTTAATCAATAATCATTTACAGATTTATGAACAAGCTCAAGAATTTAATCAAACCGGCCTTCAGGAACACGAAGTAAAAATCAGATTAGACCGTTTTTTATTTTCAAAAGATGATTGGGATAAGCCTTGTCATACATTGAGTGGCGGAGAAAGAATGCGGTTAATGTTGTGTTGTTTAACAATCAATAATCAATCGCCTGACATTATTATTTTGGACGAGCCAACCAACAATCTGGACATACAAAACATTGAAATCTTGACAAGAGCTATTAACGAATATCGGGGGACATTGATTGTGGTTTCGCACGATGAAACCTTTTTAGAGCAGACAAACATAGAACGGACAATTCAACTCTGACAAAAGTACAGCCGCTAACATCGATTTTGCGTCAGGCGGGGGGACGTTCTCCGTATGAAAATTTGTGCTAAATTTGAACTGTGGTTCTTCGTATCAAGTGCAGTGCTAAAAATCCCGCCCGAACGCAAAGCCGCGAACCGTTAGCGGGCATTGTGAAAGATACCAGCATAACAGTTAAACATTGATAAATGAAAAAAAAACTACTTTGGATATTAATTTTAGGACTGATAATAATCAGTTGCAAACAAAGGAAAACAGAAATGAAAGAGAAAATAATTAAAACAAACGGCATTGAACTCTGTACGGAAAGTTTTGGAAATAAGAAAAATCCAGCAATCCTTTTGGTAGCAGGTGCAACCGTATCAATGCTGTATTGGGACACTGAATTTTGCCAACAATTATCTGAAAAAGGATTTTTTGTTATTCGTTACGACAACAGAGATGTAGGAAAATCCACTAATTATGAACCAGGTTCTACTCCATACGATATTGTTGACTTAACTAATGACGCTATTTCAATATTGGATGGCTACAAGATTGACAAAGCACATTTTGTGGGGATTTCTTTGGGCGGACTAATTTCTCAAATAGCATCAATAAAGTTTGCCGACAGAGTTAACTCCTTAACTCTTATGTCATCAGGCCCTTGGGGAGACTCAGACCCAACTATACCTGAAATGGACACGAGTATTTTAGATTTCCATAGTAAAGCAGGTACAGTCAATTGGACAAATGAAGACAGTGTGGTAAACTATTTAATTCAGGGTGCAGAATTAATGAGTGGCAAGAAACAATTTGACAAACAAAGAAGTGAAAAACTGATAAGAGCTGAGTTCAATAGAGCCAACAATTATATAAGTATGTTCAATCACGCTGCATCGCAAGGTGGTGGTGGTGAAGAATATTGGAACAGATTAAACGAAATCAAACAACCCACCTTAATTATCCACGGAACAGACGACAAAATTTGGCATTATAAGAATGCAGGTTTTTTACTAGAAAAAATAAAAGGTTCAAATCTAATCACCCTTGAAGGTACAGGACACGAATTACACGTTGATGATTGGAAATCAATTATTGATGGAATAGAAAAACACATAAATGACTGATAAACAAAAACAACGACCCGCTAACAATGTATATAAAAAATAGGCGAAACAGTAGTAAATTCAAGGCTTTTGGCTCGTATTATACTTTGTGCTTAACCGAAAATTTGGCACTTCGAAATCGCCTACTTTTCTAATAGGTATCAAATGCTACCTAAATATTACATGATTAATGGAGGAAATTATTTATGACATTTAGTAACGTAGAAAATACACGAGTATGGTTTATTACAGGAGCGAGCAGTGGACTAGGATACGAGTTCACTAAAAAAGTACTAGAGTCAGGAGATAAGGTTGTTGGTGTTGCTAGAAATATTGAAAAACTTAATGAGTTAAAATACCAGTTTGAAGGAATGTTACTTCCGTTAAGTCTTGATGTTACTGATAGAAGTGCTGTTTTTACTACAGTGGAAACTGCCATTAAACATTTTGGAAGGATCGATATTGTCATTAACAATGCAGGAAATATGGTATTGGGAATGATTGAAGAATTTAGTGAAGATGAAGTTAGAAGTCAAATGGAGACTAATTTCTATGGTGCAATTTGGATTTGTCAAGCAGCTATGCCGTACTTACGGACACAAGGATCAGGTCATATTATACAGATATCTAGTATTGGTGGACTGATTACTGGTCCAATGTCGGGAATCTATAGTGCTAGCAAATTTGCTTTAGAAGGATTTAGCGAGGCATTAGCACAAGAAGCTGCACATTTTGGTGTAAAGGTATCTATCGTTGAACCCGGAGGCTATTGGACGAATCTATACTTAAAAATGAGTTTTACCACACAGAACAAAGAGTATGATTCATTACGTGAGAAGTTGGCTCAACAAAACTCAACCGAATCAGTTGATAGTGACCCTAAGTTGGCTGCCGAAGCTATAATGAAACTGGTTAATAGTGAGAATCCGCCTCTCCGATTGATTCTAGGAAGCCTTGTTTATGATTTAGCTGTTGAAAATGCAGAAAAACGTATATCTACATGGAAAGAGTGGGAATCAGTCAGTCGTTCTGCAGAACATGGGATTCCTGCACCAGAAGGATATGGAATAATCGAGGAATAGAAGATCAAAAAAATATTGAGATTATTTTTAAGTATGCCGCAATCGGGCGCGATTGTTGAATAAGTAAAATTAAGAGTGGCTACGGCTACTCTTTTTTTATTTGGCCAGAAGGAAAGATAAACGGGAAAACACTTTTGCGCATGCAAAGAAGAGCACACCTGCTTTTTTTGCCTGCCCCACGGCGAGTGCGGGGTGAGTTTGAGCGGGTGCTCCCGCTCATTTATGGGGTCAAGCTGACACAGCTTGCGGGTTTGGGCAGAGCCCATATTTTGGTTTGGCTTGAGTGGGATAAAAATTGGGCGAAGAACATGGGGGGTACTACGACCGCGTAAATGTTTGGGTTGGAAAACACCTTATGAAGTTTACTTCAAAAAAACGTTGCACTTGGTTTGACAATTCAAGGGTGAAAATAAGCGGTAATAAGCAACATAGCATAAAGTATTGCCCCCATCAGCCATAACAGACCATCCCAATAAGCGACGCTATAACTATAAATAAAGGCAAATAAAAGGGGACCAATGATCCCGGTAATATTGGTTAGGCTCACCAGAGTACCTTGTAATTTCCCTTGCGCATTATCATCGACAGATTTTGATAAATAACCTTGTAATGCGGGTTGCCCCATACCTCCTGCCGCTAAGCAAATTAATGCTGGTAAGATGACCCAAACGTGGCCTATCCACGCTAATAATAAACAGCCCATCATATCAATAGACATACTGATCATAATGGTGGTTTTTTCGCCCCATTTTTGTGCCAATTTCCCAGCGACAATCGCCTGAAAGAAAATATTTAATACACCCAGAACCGCCAAAGACATACCGATAGAAGTTGTGTTCCAATCAAAACGATATTGTGTAAACAGCACCCAGATGGTGGCAGGAATTTGCCCGATAAGCTGGATAATAAAATAGGTTGCTAACCAAAAGTAGAGGCTTTTCTTAAAAAAAACAGTGACTGTATTTGAGGCAGTTTGGTTTTCAGGTGTCCTATTGGCAACAAGCGCTTCTCTTTTTTGTGTTTCTCGGAAAAAGAGCAAAGAGAGTATTAATAATATCGAGTGTGAAATAGCGGCAAAAATAAATGGCATATGAGCACTGATATCACCTAATAATCCCCCTAGCATTGGGCCGATAATAAGGCCAACACCAAAAGCACCACCTAAGAAACCAAAATAGCGAGTTCGATTTTTAGCGGGAGTCACATCACTCATCGCTGATGCACATACGGCACCTGTTGCGCCTGTGATCCCCGCAATGATGCGCCCAATATAGAGCATCCAAAGTGTGGTTGAGAATGCCATTAAAAGATAGTCGAGTGCCGCGCCTAAAAGGGAAAACAGCAAGATGGGTTTTCTGCCGTATTTATCAGACAGTCGTCCTAGAATAGGAGCAAAAATAACCTGCATGGTAGCATAGAGCGCTAATAGCACACCGTAATGGGTTGCCAGTGAATTTTCACTGACAAATTCATTTAATAGAGTAGGGAGTACTGGCATGATAAGCCCGATACCAATGGCATCTAATACGGTGATCAGCAGTATAATAATAATTGATTTATTCATTGAGATCCTAAAAATCTATCAGTGATAGAGTGGTTGTAAAATATCACTATCAGTGATAGATTGTCAAGGCTATTTTATTTTGAGGTAGGTAATGGGAAAGCTAGATAAAGAACAAGTTATTGATAATGCGTTGATTTTACTTAATGAAGTTGGTATTGAAGGATTAACAACGCGTAAGCTGGCGCAAAAAATAGGTGTGGAACAACCCACATTGTATTGGCATGTAAAAAATAAACGCGCTTTGTTAGATGCATTAGCAGAAACTATTTTGCAAAAGCACCATCATCATGTTTTGCCATTGCCGAATGAAACATGGCAGGACTTTTTGCGAAATAACGCGAAAAGCTTCCGCCAAGCCTTATTAATGTATCGTGATGGTGGCAAAATTCATGCGGGAACACGCCCCTCTGAAAGTCAATTTGAGACATCAGAACAGCAACTACAGTTTTTGTGTGATGCTGGGTTTAGTCTATCTCAAGCCGTGTATGTATTAAGCTCTATTGCGCATTTTACATTAGGCTCCGTACTGGAAACTCAAGAGCATCAAGAAAGCCAAAAAGAGCGTGAAAAAGTAGAGACGGATACTGTTGCCTATCCGCCATTATTAACCCAAGCCGTTGCAATTATGGATAGTGATAATGGTGATGCTGCATTTTTGTTTGTCCTTGATGTGATGATCTCTGGACTTGAAACAGTATTAAAGAGCACTAAATAAATCTAAATTCGCTGACGCCCTTTTTGGCTAATTAGTTGCCCTTGTATGTCAGCGATACCAATGTGAGCAATACAACCTGCATTAAATTGTAAATAGTCATCTTCGATGCCATCAGAGAAAATTACGCCATTCTCTGGCATCAAAGATCCTAATTGCAGTGGTGAGTCAGGCTCAATAGTGCCAAAAGTCAGTGCAACACCTGTTGTTCTACTTGGAAATGGCTCTCTTACACTAAATTGTAGCTTTCGATCACTCCAGCTAAAGCCTTGTAATAGAGGGTGCGAAGCTTCTCCTGTAATTGCCATCGCACCAGCAAGAATAGATTGAAACCACCCCGTTGATCCCAATCCTGTTGATACAATAATGCCTGATGAAGATTGCACTTCTTCAGCGCCATTCCATTGGCTGAATTTACAATCCAAGTGCAACAAAAAAAGAAGTACCCATCAACTAGAATATAATTTTGTTTCCACACAAAAACCACTTCCAAATGATGAGTACTTCCTATCAACATCTTACAATAAACGAGCGAGAAAAGATAATGATTTTACTCGCACAGGGCAAAAAACCAGCAGAAATTGCCAAAGCATTGGGACGTAGTTCCAGCACCATTTCTCGCGAACTGAAACGACACGCTCTAGAAAGCTACAGTGCAACGAACGCACAAAACAGCTACTTGAAGCATCGTCAAAACAGTAAAGCGCAGCGCAAATTAGAGCAGCCTGAATATTTCAATTTGGTGCAAGAAAAGTTCCTAACGCAAAACTGGTCACAAATCAGCGCACGATTAAAATTGTAAAAATCTGAATTATCCATTAGTTATTCAACCATTTATCGTGGTATTTATTCAGGGTTGTTTGATATAGGCGAACGCAAAGCCAGTCGCAAACTGCGCCACAAAGGCAAAACACGGCATACAAAAAATCATCATGAAAAACGTGGCAAAATTCAGATATCCAACCATTTGAACGACCGTCCCATTTCGGCGCAAAATCGCAGTCGCTTTGGACATTGGGAAGCCGATACCGTACTGGGTAAAGCGGGTGGAGCTTGTTTGCTGACGCTGACGGAACGCAAAAGTCGTTTTGAGTTGGTGAAGAAAATTCCTGCCAAAAAAGCCGAAGCAGTCCAAAAAGCCATGATTGAATTGCTGGATTCACATATATTGCGGTCAATTACGCCAGACCGTGGTAAAGAATTTGCCCAACATCGTTTGGTAACAGAAGCACTGGGTGTAGAATTTTACTTCCCCGAGCCACATCAACCATGGACACGGGGAACGAATGAAAACACAAATGGGTTACTTCGTGAATATTTCCCGAAGCACCAAGACATCAATCAGTGGAGCGAAGTTGATATTCAACAGGTGATCAATAAACTGAATTTACGACCACGTAAATGTTTAGGTTGGAAAACACCTTATGAAGTTTACTTCAAAAAATCGTTGCACTTGGTTTGACAATTCAAGAGGAAAAAAAATGTCAAAAGTTAAATCTATTTAGATATTCTGTATAAATAACCTAAATGGCGGATAGATAGAAACGATCTTATACTCGCCACAATTTTATTAATTAAGGATAGCCAAATATGAAGAAAATTAATGTTGCCATTGTGAGGAGTGGGTATTCTACCCGTATTTTCCATGTTCCCTTTTTTCGGTTTAACGTGATAAAATTTATTGAGCGTTCAACCACTCGGGCATTAGCATGGTTTCCCAACATTGATATTGTGTCAAATTTTGAAAAGTTACTGACTGATGAGGTGGATTTAATCGTGATTAGTCAATAAGTGTAAAAATGGCATAATCAACCCAATGAATTTATGGACAAATATTATCTGTTTGGTATTTTATAGTAAGTACATTGTGTAAAAATAAAATCTGAAATCTAGTCTTTTTATTCTTTATTTTTACGTATTCACACTTCAATTTTAACAAGTTAATATTTAATTTATTGATTTTAAAGCATTTTATAATTTACATTCCTAAGTGGTATAGAAACAACCATTCTAATCATCGGATCGGATAAGTGTAATCAGCCAGTTGTGAAACAGCTGGCTGATTTTTTTTATGATTGGAGATAACGGAACGAAATTGATAAATTTTAAAATATCAAATAAATCAATAACTTATAAACTATTTTGAACTTTATCAAAAAAAGTGCTTGCACAAATCGGCAAGTATGATATTATACGCACCACTTAGGAAATACACCGCCGGCTTAGCTCAGTTGGTAGAGCAACTGACTTGTAATCAGTAGGTCGCCAGTTCGATTCCGGCAGCCGGCACCATTCCTAAGAAAATATTAGGTAAAGCCCATATTTGGGCTTAATCTTTTACAAAGACCAGTAAAAGAGATATCTAGCCAATTTGGTGGGGTTGGGGAGCGGTCAAACCCAACAGACTGTAACTCTGTCGCGAAAGCTTCGAAGGTTCGAATCCTTCCCCCACCACCATTCTTCCTACCTTGGTTACTACCCTGCGGGTGTAGTTTAGTGGTAGAACCTCAGCCTTCCAAGCTGATGGTGCGGGTTCGATTCCCGCCACCCGCTCCATAATTTCGCTCTTGTAGCTCAGGGGTAGAGCACTCCCTTGGTAAGGGAGAGGTCACGAGTTCAATTCTCGTCAAGAGCTCCATATTCAAATTATCCTTAAGACGCTTCGTTTTAAGGGTTTTTTATTTTCCGACACTTTGACGATGTATAAGGAGGCATCATGCAACACCACAGCTTACCATCATTGACTTTAGGTATTTGCTTGGCATGATGTCATCGGACGCATATCAAGCAATTTGAGTGCGTCCAAATGTTTTTTAGCCTGACATTTGGTTAGGCTTTTTTGTTTTTTTGAATATCAATAATTATTCATTTACGCCATTGGGACGCCAATTCAGTTTATAAAAGACGAGAAAATAATGGCAAAATACACTATCCAATTACCAAAATCAACTAAGGCACGCAATTTGGCAAGTTTATCACCACTCATGCAAAAAGGTGGGAGGTTTGAAAGCGAAAAACCAACCGCCAAGCATCGCAAGTCGCGATACCAAGCCAAAAAGATGCTTAGGCAATTTGACCGCAATGCTAAAGATTGGCACTGATCTATTGGTTGATTAAGTTGTTTTGGTAGATAAATTAAACTGTATATTCTTGTGGGCTATGCTATAATCAAATGACGTAATTTTGTCCAATTGAGTTTTAAAGAGCATCATATGACGACTGATACGCTCACAACAAATATTGTTGTTGCCAGTGATAAAAATTATCTAAACTACTTGGATATTGTGCTCAAATCATTGTTGGCACATCATCAATCATTTAATGTATTTATCCTGAACACAGGCGATATCAGTCCAGAGTGGATGGAGGAACGCCAGCAGTTTTTTGCCCAAAGGCAGTCAAGCTTATACTCAGCATATATCAATCAAAATGAGCTTCAGCGATACCGCCAAAGCGACTATATCACGCAGGCGACCTATCTTCGATACTACATCGCCGAACTATTTGCATGCAGTCAATCGAATCGATGGCTGTATTTAGATTGTGATATTGTCATCAACGGCGATATTTTTCGGCCTTTTGAAGATAAACGGTTTTCGCAGTTTTCACTAGGTGCGGTGCAAGATCCATTTGTGAGCAATTTGGCACAGCATAGATTTCGTCAAGGTGATTATTTTAACGCTGGTGTATTGTATATCAATGCAGATCGATGGGCGGGTACCACAGAGCAGCTGATACATTTAACTGAAAAATTACAAGAGACACTGGTTTATGGCGATCAAGATGTCTTAAATGTTTATTTTCATGAGCAGTGGTTTGCTATCGACTGGCGTTATAACTGCCAACCGGAGCATTTTTTGTCAGGCAGCGTTAATGCTGAAAATACATCACCAGATTTGATACATTTTGTAGGCTCAGTTAAGCCATTAGCAAAGTCTCAATTTGTCTGCAGTGTCCAAAAGGCAGTTGATTTATTTAAATTTTATGACAAGATCACCTATCAGACGATATTAGAAAACCCTATTGGATTTTTTAAATTTATCCTGCGGAGCAAATGATTGGTGATGTGTTCAACCATTTTATCAAGGGATTAAAATGTCGCGATATTAGATTTTGGTTCATTAAAAAGTTATTCAATGACAAAATAATCCACCCAAATGTATTCAAATACTAATTTCACTATGGTATAATACATCAGGATATGGTCATGGTTTTTGGGCGTTGCTCGAGAGCCGACCATGGCGTTTAATTAACAATCGAGGAAACCATCATGGCAAAGGCCAAGTTTGAACGTAACAAGCCACACGTAAACGTTGGTACCATCGGTCACGTTGACCATGGTAAAACCACTCTAACTGCTGCGATCGCTACTGTTGCTGCTAAGCACCACGGCGGTGAAGCAAAAGACTACGCTGCAATTGACTCAGCTCCTGAAGAAAAAGCGCGTGGTATTACCATTAACACTTCTCACATCGAGTACGACACTGCAAACCGTCACTACGCACACGTTGACTGCCCAGGCCACGCTGACTATGTTAAAAACATGATCACTGGTGCTGCACAGATGGACGGCGCGATCCTAGTTGTATCTGCAACTGACGGCCCAATGCCACAAACTCGTGAGCACATCCTACTATCTCGTCAGGTTGGTGTACCATACATCATGGTATTCATGAACAAGTGCGACATGGTTGATGACGAAGAACTACTAGAGCTAGTTGAAATGGAAGTTCGTGAACTTCTATCTGACTACGACTTCCCAGGTGATGATACCCCAATCATCAAAGGTTCTGCACTAGAAGCACTAAACGGCGCTGACAGCAAGTACGGTGAGCCAGCAGTTCTAGAACTACTAGACACTCTAGATACTTACATCCCAGAGCCAGAGCGTGCTGTAGATAAAGCATTCTTGATGCCAATCGAAGACGTATTCTCAATCTCAGGTCGTGGTACTGTTGTAACTGGTCGTGTTGAATCAGGCGTCATCAAAGTTGGTGAAGAGATCGAAATCGTTGGTATCAAACCAACTCAAAAAACTACCTGTACTGGTGTTGAAATGTTCCGTAAGCTGCTAGACGAAGGTCGTGCAGGTGAGAACTGTGGTATCCTACTTCGTGGTACTAAGCGTGAAGAAGTTCAACGCGGTCAAGTACTTGCTAAGCCAGGTTCAATCACCCCACACACCAAGTTCGACGCAGAAGTATACGTACTATCAAAAGAAGAAGGTGGTCGTCACACGCCATTCCTAAATGGCTATCGCCCACAGTTCTACTTCCGTACTACTGACGTAACTGGTGCAATCACTCTACAAGAAGGCACTGAAATGGTTATGCCAGGCGATAACGTTGAGATGAGCGTTGAGCTAATCCACCCAATCGCTATGGACAAAGGTCTTCGCTTCGCGATCCGTGAAGGCGGCCGTACCGTAGGTGCTGGTGTTGTTGCTACTGTTAAAGACTAATCGTTAAACAGTCACAAACCAACCATAAAACAAAAAGGCAAACCTGAAAAGGGTTTGTCTTTTTGTTTGTAAGTATGAAAAAAGTGCAATTTTTAAATAAAAAGACTTGCAAAAATAAAAAACCTTGCTATAATAGCAACCCATAACTAACCCTAGGCGATTGGCTCAATTGGTAGAGCATCGGACTCCAAATTCGAGGGTTGGGGGTTCGAGTCCCTCATCGCCTGCCATCTTCTTTTACACATTCTAGTATAAAATTGGTCACTCCAAGGCAAGTCACTGCATGAGCAAGAATAAAGACACATTGGATACCCAATCTTCGAATACTATCTCGTCAAAAAAACCCATCACCATTTCTAAAGAAAGCGTTGTAGAAGTTGCAAAAACTCATACAGGCTTAGATTCTGTGCTTTGGGTATTGGCGATTTTGGCATTGATTGCATCAACCTTGGTTGGTGAGTATTTGCCACGATATTGGGCACAAGCGAATGACATTTGGACGCAGATCGGTATTACCGTTTCGCTTGTCGTCTTTGCATTCGCTTGCTTGGCATTAACGCATCAAGGTCGTGCATTTAAGACCTTGCTAAAAGATGCAGGCATTGAACTGCGCCGTGTGACTTGGCCGAGTAAAGACGAAACCATCAAATACACTTGGCAAGTGATCTTAGTCATGATCATTGTCGGTTTGATGGTGTGGTTACTCGATATGTTCTTTAGTTATGTTGTTGGTTTTATCATTTAATCAGACAGTGGAATAACTCATGCGTTGGTATATCATTCAAGCATTCTCAGGCTATGAAAATCAAGTTCAGCGTTCGTTGATTGAGCGTATTAAGCGCAGCGATTTTGCTGATAAATTTGGCGATGTTTTGGTACCGACCGAAGAAGTCATCGAAATGCGCGATGGCAAAAAACGCACCGTGCAACAAAAGCTGTTCCCGGGCTATGTCTTGATTAATATGGAAATGAACGAAGATACTTGGCATGTGGTGAAAAACTGCCCAAATATCTCAGGTTTCATCGGTGGAACTCCAGAACATCCAGCACCGATTACCAAGGCTGAAGCGGATCGTATCCTAAATCGTATCAATAAAACAGGTGATGCGCCGCGTCCGAAGACCTTGTTCGAGCCAGGTGAAGAAGTATTGGTCATTGACGGTCCATTTACAGATTTCAAAGGTTTGGTGAAAAAAGTCGATTACGACAAATCAAAACTTCATCTGACTGTTAGCGTATTTAATCGTCCAACTGATGTAGAACTTGAGTTCACAAAGGTTGAAAAGATTAACTGATTGCCGTATAATATGCGGTTTTGGGCTCTAGGCGATTTGCCTAGGGCTTGTTATTAACTTGGGGAGCTATTTTAGCGTTATCACCCATCATTGGAGAGAATCTCATGGCAAAGAAGATTGATGGCTACATCAAGCTACAAGTGCCTGCTGGTAAAGCAAATCCTTCACCACCGATTGGTCCTGCATTGGGTCAAAAAGGCGTGAATATCATGGCATTCTGTAAAGAGTTCAACGCTGCATCTGCAAACATTGAACCAGGTCTGCCAATCCCAGTGGTTATCACTGTATTCAACGACAAATCATTCACTTTCGTGATGAAGTCGCCACCAGCGGCAGTTCTACTGCGTAAAGCAGCAGGTATTGCTAAAGGTTCTAGCACACCACACAGCGCAAAAGTTGGTACTGTAACTCGTGCACAACTTGAAGAAATCGTAAAAACCAAACAAGCAGACCTAACCGCTGCTGACCTTGATGCGGCTGTTCGTACCATCGCTGGTACTGCACGCTCAATGGGTATCACTGTGGAGGGTGTGTAACATGGCAAAGCTAACTAAGCGTCAACAGCTAATCAAAGATCGTGTAGATAGCAACAAGCTATACACCATCGAAGAAGCGGTAGCAATCCTAAACGATCTACCAGCAGCGAAATTCAAAGAGTCTATCGACATCGCTATCAACCTAGGTGTTGATCCGCGTAAATCAGACCAAGTTGTTCGTGGTGCAACCAACTTACCTGCAGGTACTGGTAAAACTAAGCGTGTTGCTGTATTTGCACAAGGCGCAGCTGCTGATGCAGCAAAAGAAGCTGGTGCGGATGTGGTCGGTTTTGAAGACCTAGCAGAAAGCATCAAAGCTGGCAACATGGACTTCGATGTGGTTATCGCATCTCCAGACGCAATGCGTGTTGTTGGTCAGCTAGGTACTATCCTAGGCCCACGTGGTCTTATGCCAAACCCAAAAGTTGGCACAGTAACTGCTGATGTTGCAACTGCTGTTAAGAATACCAAAGCTGGTCAGGCTCAATACCGTGTTGATAAAGCGGGTATCATCCATGCATCAATCGGTCAAGTTGGCTTCACTGCAGAACAAATCGAGCAAAACGCAACTGCGCTACTAAACGACCTTAAGCGTGCTAAGCCTGCGACTTCTAAAGGTATCTACATCAAGAAGATCACACTATCTAGCACTATGGGTCCTGGTATTGCAATCGATCCAGTTCCACATCGCGCGAACAAGTAATTTATCCTTAAAATTAAGTTAGATACAAGTTTTAACTTGATTTTGAAATAAATTGCCTTATAATAGTGCGAATTTCATCATCGGGCGACCCGAAAAGCATATGCTTTGCTCGATGATGAATTATGAATTTTAAAATTTAGCTCAGCACACCGGGTTGTGCTGTCTAAGACCGTAGGTGCTCTTTTGAGTCTAATTGGGAAACCTGCCTACGCAGACGGTGAGACTTATGTCCCCGTAATGGTGCAAAGGTTTGGCGCATTGCCAGATGCTTTGTGAAATTAGCTTATTGTTTGTGTAGTTTTTGCCAAGCAATAAATTTGGAGACAACCCATGGCACTAAATCTTCAAGACAAACAAGCAATTGTTGCTGAAGTAAATGAAGCTGCCAAAGGTGCGCTCTCTGCTGTAGTTGCCGATTCACGCGGTGTTACAGTAGCAAAGATGACCGAACTTCGTAAAGCTGCTCGTGAAGCAGGTGTTGATATGCGTATCGTGCGTAACACTTTGTTGCGTCGTGCCCTAGCTGACACTTCTTTCGAGTGCATGAACGATGTATTCGTTGGTCCTACTCTAATCGCATTCTCTAACGAACACCCAGGTGCAGCAGCACGCTTGTTCAAAGAATTTGCAAAGGCCAATGACAAGTTCGAAATCAAAGGCGCAGCTTTTGAAGGTGAATTTATCGACGCAAAATCTATCGATCGCCTAGCAACCCTACCTACTTACGACGAAGCTATCGCTCGCCTAATGGGTACTATGAAAGAAGCAGCAGCAGGCAAACTTGCTCGCACTCTAGCTGCACTTCGCGACAAGATGGAAGCAGAAGCGGCTTAATTTACCGTTTTTTATTAAACTTATTTACTCTCATACCTTTATTTAGGAATAATTGCTATGTCACTAACTAACGAACAAATCCTAGACGCAATCGCGGCAAAATCAGTAATGGAAATCGTTGAGCTTATCTCTGCGATGGAAGAAAAATTCGGCGTATCTGCAGCAGCTCTAGCAGCAGCTCCAGCAGCTGGCGGCGACGCTGGTGGCGCAGCTGAAGAAAAAGACGACTTCAATGTTGTTCTAACCAATGGCGGCGACAAGAAAGTAGCTGTAATCAAAGTTGTTCGCGAAGTAACTGGCCTAGGCTTGAAAGAAGCTAAAGACCTAGTTGAAGGCGCTCCACAAACTGTTAAAGAAGGTGCTTCTAAAGCTGAAGCTGAAGAGCTTAAGAAGAAACTTGAAGAAGCAGGCGCTACTGTTGAACTTAAATAATTTAGACAATCTGCCTTTGGCTGCCTAAGCCAAACAGATCAAAATTATTTAACCAAAAAAGCCAATAATGTATTGCATTGTTGGCTTTTTTTTATTATAATTCAGTATTTGACCTTTTGTGCAACTTTCAACAGCTAGCGAGAGATTTGCACATCGCAAAAGGACAAACGCACCCATGCAAGCTGAACGACTGACTCACTCTTAATTGATGATTTGGGCTAAATACTCATCGGTATTTGGCGCTTTGTTGTGTCTGCGCGTCATCAGATTTATGCAATATGCCATTGGCGCTGTTTTCATTGCCAATGACTGTCATATCTGCCACGATGCCTTGTGTTTTTTGCGTTTTTCCTTTCTAAAAAAGTTCAAAATGGGTGCATAATTTAGGTAAATTGCAACGATTTACCAAAAAATTTAAAAAAGTTTGTCCAATTTTTTGGGCAATTGAAAGTTTGCCTGACTTGTTTGGGCATATGTTTTAGGCTGTGCTTGTCCATTGGCGGCACAATAGTAACGAACCTAAGGAATCTTAATGGCATATTCTTATACCGAAAAGAAACGCATTCGTAAAAGTTTTTCAAGGCTCCCTGATGTCATGGATGTGCCGTATCTGCTCGCCATCCAAGTGGATTCTTATGAGCAATTTTTGCAAGAGCACAAAAAGCCTAAGGCGCGTGCCAATGTCGGCTTGCAAGCGGCGTTTTCTTCGATTTTCCCAATCGAAAGCCATTCTGGTAATGCGCAGCTGCAGTTTGTTGAATATTATTTAGGCGAGCCTGAGTTCGATGAGCGTGAGTGCATCATGCGTGGCTCGACTTTCGCAGCACCATTGCGCGTGAAAATTCGCCTTGTCATCAAAGACAAAGAAAATAAAACCGCCATCAAAGATGTCCGCGAACAAAGCGTCTATATGGGCGAAATCCCATTGATGACTGACAACGGCACTTTCATCATCAACGGTACTGAGCGTGTCATCGTATCGCAGCTGCATCGTTCACCGGGTGTGTTCTTCGATCACGACAAGGGTAAATCACATTCAAGCGGTAAAGTGCTGTACAATGCACGCATCATTCCTTACCGTGGTTCATGGTTAGATTTCGAATTTGATGTAAAAGACCTAGTATATGCGCGTATCGACCGCCGTCGTAAGCTACTTGCGACCATCATTCTGCGCGCGATCGGCATGGATACACAGCAAATCCTTGATGCATTCTTTGAAAAAGTAGAAGTGTTCAAAGGTTCAGAATCATTTGAAATTGAACTGATTGCTGATCGTCTAAAAGGTGAGATGGCACAGTTTGACATCGTATCACCAGATGGTAAAGTGATCGTCGAACAAGGTCAGCGTATCAACGCGCGCCGCATCAAGCAAATCGTTGAGTCTGGCATGACCAAGCTTGCTGTACCTGATGAGTACCTGTATGAGCGCATCATCGGTGAAGACATCGTCGTTAATGATGAAGTCATCGTTCGTGCCAACAGCCTAATCGATCATGACACGCTGGTGAAATTGGCTGAGAAAAATGTTCAGTCGTTCAAAATCTTATTTACCAATGACATCGATCATGGTTCATTCATCGCCGATACTTTGCGCGCGGACACTGTCTTGACACGCGAAGAAGCATTGATTGAAATTTATAAAGTTATGCGTCCAGGTGAGCCACCAACGCTAGAAACCGCTGAAAAGCTATTTGAATCAATGTTCTTTAGCCAAGAGCGCTATGATCTATCAAATGTCGGTCGTATGAAGTTTAACCGCCGTCTAGGCCGTGATTTTGTTGATACTGATGATATCGATGTACAGCGTGAGCAAGGCGTTCTATCTAATGCCGACATCGTTGATGTACTAAAAGAGCTGATTGAGATTCGCAACGGTCGTGGCGAAGTCGATGACATTGACCACTTGGGTAACCGCCGTATCCGCTCAGTGGGTGAGATGACCGAAAACCAATTCCGCATTGGTTTGGCTCGTGTTGAGCGTGCAGTAAAAGAGCGCCTAACGACAGCAGATTCTGACAATCTATCGCCACAAGATTTGATCAACTCAAAACCAGTTGCGGCAGCCATTAAAGAATTCTTTGGCTCAAGCCAGCTGTCTCAGTTCATGGACCAAAACAACCCATTGTCTGAGATTACTCATAAGCGTCGTGTATCAGCGCTTGGCCCAGGTGGCTTGACCCGTGAGCGTGCAGGCTTTGAAGTGCGTGACGTACATACCACGCATTATGGTCGTGTGTGTCCGATTGAAACGCCTGAAGGTCCAAACATTGGTTTGATCAACTCATTGGCGGTATTTGCCAAAACCAATAACTTCGGTTTCCTAGAAACGCCATATCGCCGCGTTATCGACGGTCGCGTAACCGATGAGATTGATTATGTCTCAGCGATCGAAGAAGTGGGCATGGTGATTGCACAGGCTGACTCGCCGATGAACGAAAATGGCGAGCTGACCGAAGAGATGGTCATGGTGCGTTATCATGGCGAATCGGTGCGTATGAGCGCGGATAAAGTGACTCATATGGATGTTTCGCCACGCCAAGTTGTCTCAGTGGCAGCAAGCTTGATTCCATTCCTTGAGCATGACGATGCGAACCGTGCATTGATGGGTTCGAACATGCAGCGTCAGGCTGTACCTACTTTGCGTTCAGACAAGCCATTGGTGGGTACTGGTATGGAACGCCATGTTGCTCGTGACTCAGGCGTGTGTGTGGTTGCTAAGCGTGGCGGTGTGATTGAAGAAGTTGATGCCAGCCGTATCATCGTGCGTGTCAATGAAAGTGAGATGACTGCTGGTGAAGCGGGTATTGATATCTATAACTTGATCAAATACACTCGTTCAAACCAAAACACCTGTATCAACCAACGCGTCATCGTCAATGAAGGCGACCAAATTGCGCGTGGCGATATCCTAGCGGACGGCCCATCGACTGACCTAGGCGAGTTGGCGCTTGGTCAAAATATGCGCGTGGCGTTCATGCCTTGGAATGGCTACAACTTCGAAGACTCCATCTTGCTATCTGAGCGTGTGGTACAAGAAGATCGTTTCACTACCATTCACATCCAAGAGCTGACTTGTGTGGCGCGTGATACCAAGCTCGGCCCTGAAGAAATCACTGGCGATATTCCAAACGTTGGTGAAGCAGCACTTGCTAACCTTGACGAAGCGGGTATCGTGTATATCGGTGCTGAAGTGGATGCAGGCGATATCTTGGTGGGTAAAGTCACACCAAAAGGCGAAAGCCAATTGACACCAGAAGAAAAGCTGCTTCGTGCAATCTTCGGTGAAAAAGCGGCAGATGTCAAAGATACATCACTGCGTGTACCATCATCAACCAAGGGTACCGTCATCGATGTACAAGTCTTCACCCGTGATGGTCTAGAAAAAGACAGTCGTGCTAAGTCTATCGAAAAAGCGATGCTGGATAATTACCGCAAAGACTTAAAAGAAGAGTTGGTGATTTTTGAAGCAGCGGCAAAAGGCCGTATCCTAAGCCTGCTTGACGGCAAAAAGGTTTCAGGCGGTGCAGGCTTTAAGGCAGGTACTGTATTGGCACTTGCTGATATCGAGAACCTACCGCTAGAAACTTTGCTTGACATTCAGCCTGCTGAAGAAGAAGTATCAGAGCGTCTGGGTCAAATCGCTGAATTCCTAAGCGATAAGCAAAAAGATATCGACAACAAATTTGCTGAGAAAAAACGTAAATTGACCCAAGGCGATGATTTGGCACATGGTGTCCAAAAAATCGTTAAGGTGTATTTGGCTGTCAAGCGTCGCATTCAGCCTGGTGATAAGATGGCAGGTCGTCATGGTAACAAGGGTGTTGTCTCGCGCATCATGCCTGTAGAAGATATGCCTTATGACGAAAACGGCAAGCCGGTGGATATCGTACTAAACCCACTGGGCGTACCATCGCGTATGAACATCGGTCAGGTACTTGAGACGCATCTAGGTATGGCGGCAAAAGGCTTGGGCGATAAGATTGATGGTATGCTACGTGCCCAAGCAAGCATCGCTGAGCTGCGTGATTTCTTGGATAAGATCTATAACAAAGTTGGCGGTGAGCAAGTTGATCTAGACAGCTTGTCTGATGAAGATTTGCTGGCATTGGCTCAAAACTTGCGCGCAGGCGTACCAATGGGTACTGCGGTCTTTGATGGTGCTAAAGAAACCCAAATCAAAGAGCTACTAAGCCTAGCAGGTCTATCGACCACAGGTCAGCAAACCTTGTATGACGGCCGTACTGGTAAGAAATTTGACCGTCCTGTGACTGTCGGCTATATGTATATGCTGAAGCTGAACCACTTGGTAGATGATAAGATGCACGCGCGTTCGACTGGTTCGTACTCGCTAGTCACTCAGCAACCACTTGGTGGTAAAGCGCAGTTCGGTGGTCAGCGTTTCGGTGAGATGGAAGTCTGGGCACTAGAAGCGTATGGCGCAACTTATACACTTCAAGAGATGCTGACAGTCAAGTCGGACGATGTCGAAGGCCGTACCCGTATGTATAAGAACATCGTTGATGGTGAACAATACATGAACCCAGGTATGCCAGAGTCGTTCAATGTCTTGACCAAAGAGATTCGCTCGCTGGGTATTAACATTGACTTAAAAGAAAAGAAATAAGTCAGCCAAGACCAAAATTTGCCTAGCCATCGCACATGGTGGCTAGGTGTCAGAATTACGACGAATACAATGGAGAAACCTTTTGAAAGATTTATTAGATATCATGAAAGGCCCTGCTGACAGTGGTGCAAGAGAATTTGACAGCATTCAAATCTCGCTTGCGTCGCCTGAAGCGATCAAATCTTGGTCACACGGTGAAGTGAAAAAGCCAGAAACGATTAACTATCGTACCTTTAAGCCTGAGCGTGATGGTCTGTTTTGTGCTAAAATCTTTGGCCCTGTCAAAGACTTTGAGTGCTTGTGTGGCAAATACAAGCGCCGCAAGTTCCAAGGCATCATCTGCGAAAAATGTGGCGTTGAAGTCACTGCTGCTAAGGTTCGCCGTGAGCGCATGGGGCATATCGAATTGGCAAGCCCAGTTGCGCACATTTGGTTCTTAAAATCACTGCCAAGCCGCATCGGTCTATTGCTTGACATCACCTTGCGTGATATTGAGCGTGTGCTATATTTTGAAAGCTACATCGTCACCGATCCTGGCATGACCAGCCTTGAAAAATATCAGCTGCTTGACGATGAAGAATACTTTACTGCGCTTGAGCAATATGGTGATGAATTCGTTGCGAAGATGGGTGCTGAAGCGGTACAAGACCTACTGCGTGACATCGATGTCGATGGCGAAATCGATGAGCTGCGCCAAGCTATTCCACAAACTGGCTCAGAAACCAAGCTGAAAAAAATGGCAAAACGCCTACAGCTGCTTGAGTCATTCCGCGAATCAGGCAACAAGCCTGAGTGGATGGTAATGACTGTTCTGCCAGTTCTACCACCTGATCTGCGTCCACTTGTACCGCTAGAAGGGGGTCGTTTTGCGACTTCGGATCTGAACGATCTGTATCGCCGTGTGATCAACCGTAACAACCGTTTGAAGCGTCTGCTTGAGCTGAACGCGCCTGACATCATCGTGCGTAACGAAAAGCGTATGCTACAAGAAGCGGTCGATGCACTGCTTGATAACGGTCGCCGTGGTCGTGCGATCACTGGTTCTAATAAGCGTCCGCTGAAATCTTTGGCAGATATGATCAAAGGTAAGCAAGGTCGTTTCCGTCAAAACCTATTGGGTAAACGCGTCGATTACTCTGGCCGTTCGGTCATCGTTGTAGGTCCGACACTACGCCTACATCAATGTGGTCTGCCAAAGAAAATGGCGCTTGAGCTATTTAAGCCATTTACTTATGCCAAATTGCTACAAAACAACATCGCAAGTACCATCAAAGCTGCCAAGAAGATGGTAGAGCGTGAAGAGCCTGCGGTGTGGGATATGCTTGCCATGGTCATCCGTGAGCATCCAGTGCTACTAAACCGTGCACCAACACTTCACCGTTTGGGTCTGCAAGCATTTGAACCAGTACTGATTGAAGGTAAAGCGATTCAGCTACACCCACTGGTCTGTGCGGCATTTAACGCCGACTTCGACGGTGACCAAATGGCGGTACACGTACCATTGACGCTAGAAGCACAGCTAGAAGCCCGTGCACTAATGATGTCAACCAACAACATTCTATCGCCTGCAAACGGTGAGCCAATCATCGTACCATCGCAAGACGTTGTTTTGGGTCTGTACTATATCAGCCGTGCCTGCGTCAATGCCAAAGGTGAAGGCATGGTGTTTAGCACCGTGAACGAAGCGTTGCGTGCGATTGGTTCTGACGATTTGTCAGTTAATGCCAAAATCAAAGTGCGTGTGGCAGAAACCATTTTGGACGAAAAAACTGGTGAAAAAACCAGCCGTACCGAAATCAAAGAAACTGTCGCTGGTCGTCTATTGATTTGGAACATCATGCCTGAAGGTATGGCATTTAGCGAATGTAATACTGAGATGACCAAGAAAAACATCTCAAAACTGCTAAACTCTTGCTACCGTAAGCTTGGTGTCAAAGAATCGGTACTGTTTGCTGACCATCTGATGTATCTAGGTTTTGCACAAGCGACGCTATCGGGCATCTCGATTGGTATGGAAGACATGGTCATTCCACCAACCAAAAAAGAAATCGTCGATGCAGCAGATGCAGAAGTGCGTGATATTGAACATCAGTTTGAGCAAGGTTTTGTGACCGCTGGTGAGCGATACAACAAAGTTGTTGATATCTGGGCACGTACATCGGATAAAATCGCTAATGCGATGATGGAAAACTTGTCAACTGACGAAGTTGTGAACCGTGATGGTGAAACTGAACGCCAAAAATCATTCAACTCAATCTACATGATGGCAGACTCTGGTGCTCGTGGTAGTGCGACACAGATTCGTCAGCTTGCAGGTATGCGTGGTCTGATGGCAAAACCAGACGGCTCGATCATCGAGACGCCAATTAAGGCGAACTTCCGTGAAGGCTTGACCGTTTTGCAGTACTTTATTTCTACGCACGGTGCGCGTAAAGGTCTTGCTGATACCGCCTTGAAAACTGCGAACTCAGGTTACTTGACTCGTCGTTTGGTTGACGTGGCACAAGACCTTGTGATTACTCAAGATGACTGTGGTACCGAAGCAGGTCAACGCATGACACCAGTCATTGACGGTGGTGAAATCGTTGAACGTCTAGGCGACCGTGTACTTGGTCGTGTCGCTGCCAAAGATGTCGTGAATGCTGATGGTGAAGTGGTCGTGGCTGCAGGCACGCTGATTGATGAGCGTTTGGTTGAGCAGCTTGATGCCAACGCCATTGATGAGGTTTATGTCCGCTCAGTTATCACCTGTGAAGCATCTCAAGGCGTGTGTGCTAAATGTTATGGCCGTGACCTAGCTCGTGGTCATCTGGTGAATATCGGTGAATCTGTGGGCGTTATGGCAGCACAGTCAATCGGTGAACCGGGTACTCAGTTGACCATGCGTACCTTCCACGTGGGTGGTGCAGCATCGGCAGCGTCTGTGGATAACAGTGTATCAGTTGGTAATACAGGTACTGTTCGTTTCCACAACATGAAAACTGTAGAGCACGTGGATGGTCATCTGGTGATTGTTTCTCGTTCAGCTGAAATCGGCGTGGCAGATGCCCAAGGCCGTGAGCGTGAACGCTATAAAGTGCCTTATGGCTCAAGCGTACTGGTGCGTGATGGCGATGCGGTAGAAGCAGGTCAAGTGATTGCTAAATGGGATCCGCATACCCATCCGATTATCACCGAATTTGCAGGTACAGCGCGCTTTAGCGACATCACCGACGGCATGACTGCGACCGTGAAGGTCGATGAAATGACCGGTGTGAGCTCGTTTGAAATCTTGGCAAGCAAAGACCGCCCAAGCATCGCCAAAGACTTGCGTCCTGCGATCATCCTTGATACTGATGATGGCAAAGAAGTGGTGTATTTCCTACCAAACGACACCATTATCCGTGTTGCCGAAGGCGAGCACGTGACTGCAGGTTCGGTGCTAGGTCGTGTTCCGCAAGCGACTTCAGGTACCAAAGATATTACCGGTGGTCTGCCACGCGTTGCTGACCTATTCGAAGCTCGTCGTCCAAAAGACCATGCAATCATGGCTGAGATGAGTGGTGTAGTGAGCTTTGGTAAAGAAACCAAGGGTAAAAACCGCTTTATCATCACCAATGAAGATGGCGATGTGCATGAAGAGCTGATTCCAAAATGGCGTCAAATCAACGTGTTTGAAGGCGAAACGGTGGAGCGTGGCGAAATCATCTCTGATGGCCCGCAAAACCCACACGATATCTTGCGCCTAAAAGGCGAAACCGCATTGGCAAACTACATTGTCAATGAAGTCCAAGAAGTTTATCGCTTACAAGGTGTTAAGATCAACGATAAGCACATCGAAGTCATTGTACGTCAGATGCTGCGTAAAGTTGAGATTATCGACGGTGGCGATTCAAGCTATTTCAAAGGCGACCAAGCTGAATACTCGAAGATTCGTGCGTTGAACGCTGAGCTGACTGCTAACAACAAGTTCCCAGTGCAGTATGAGCGTCAGCTACTTGGTATCACTAAAGCAAGTCTTGCAACCGAAAGCTTCATCTCAGCGGCATCGTTCCAAGAGACTACCCGTGTCTTGACAGCAGCTGCGGTGATGGGTAAAGTCGATGACCTAAGCGGTCTAAAAGAGAACGTCGTGGTGGGTCGCTTGATCCCAGCAGGTACTGGTTTGGCTTATCACCAAAACCGCCAACGCAAAGCCGAAAAGGCGATCAAAGAAGCGTTGCCTGTTGAAGAGCTATTGGGCGACTTGACTGCAGCAAGCACTGAGCCTGTAGCAGACCTAAGTGTCGAAGATAGCTTTGCTAAAGCCTTCGCTGATGAATTGGGTAGCCAAGAATAATGGCCCAGTAATACCAAAAGCCTGTCATGATTGATGGGCTTTTGTGTTTTTTATCCTGTGAGTTTTGTGAGTTGGGTGCGTTATTCCAAGATTTTATAAACTAATTACTTGCCCAATCTTGCAAATATTTATCAATCAGTGTATAACAGTACATTGAATTTTATCCGCCAAAGGAATCCGACATGACTTTATCTCTACACAAAGACAAGATTCGCTTTTTGTTGTTAGAAGGCGTACATGATAATGCCCTAAAGGTATTGAACGATGCTGGTTATACCAATATCGAATACATCAAATCAGCACTAGATGAAGCCGAGTTGATTGAGAAAATCAAAGATGCACACTTTATTGGTATTCGTTCACGCACTCAGCTGACTCGCAAAGTGCTCGAAAGCGCCGAAAAATTGATCGCCATCGGTTGCTTCTGCATTGGTACAAACCAAGTTGATCTAGAAGCAGCACTAGAGCTGGGTATTCCTGTATTTAACGCACCGTATTCAAACACGCGTTCTGTGGCTGAACTTGTGCTTGCTGAGACCATCATGCTGATGCGTGGCGTTCCTGAAAAAAATGCCGTCGTCCATCGTGGTGGCTGGAATAAATCAGCCAAAGACAGCTATGAAGTGCGTGGCAAAGTGATGGGCATTGTTGGTTATGGTTCTATCGGCTCGCAGCTGTCAGTACTTGCCGAAAGCTTGGGTATGAAAGTCATCTATCATGATGCTGTGACGAAATTGCCACTTGGCAATGCAGTACAAGTCGGTAGCTTAGAAGAGCTGCTTGCCAAAGCGGATGTCGTGACCTTGCACGTGCCTGATTTGCCAAGCACTCGCAATATGATGACTGCCAAAGAATTTGCACAGATGAAAGATGGTGCATTCTTTATCAATGCCGCTCGTGGTGGCTGTGTGGATATCGATGCCTTGGCTGCAGCACTTGAAAGCAAAAAAATCTTGGGCGCTGCCATCGACGTATTCCCAAAAGAGCCAAAATCAGCAGACGAAGTGTTTGAATCACCACTGCGTGCCTTTGACAATGTCATCTTGACTCCACACGTGGGCGGCTCAACCCAAGAAGCACAGGCGAACATCGGTCTTGAAGTGGGTGAGAAATTCGTTCGTTATTCCGATCAAGGCGATACGACAAGTGCGGTCAATTTCCCAAATGTCTCTATCCCATTCACCGAAGGTACGCACCGCCTATTGCACATCCATCGCAACGTCCCTGGCGTACTATCACAAATCAACGCATCGTTTGCTGATGCAGGCATCAACATTGCCGCTCAGTCATTGATGACCAAAGGCGATGTCGGCTATTTGGTCATGGATGTTGATGATAATGATTCGGACAAGGCGATGGCTCGTCTGCGTGCCGTACCTGAGACCATCCGTGTGCGTGTATTGTTCTGATTGCGTCGCCCTGTGATTGCATAAAAAGCCAAGTTGCATCGTCGATTTGGCTTTTTTGTTGGTGGCGAAAGTGGGCAGCTTTGGCTATAATAGCGATTTTGACAATTGAGATGACCATGAACCAACCGCTACTCATCACCATCTATCTGTGGGCAAGCCTAGCTGTGGCGCTGATGATTATTATCGAAAATGGACTACTACGCCGGCATGGCGGTCGCCTGCCCAATACGCCTGTGCTGATGGTGATTAGCATGGTGACGAGCATTTGGGGCTTTGTTGTGCCTGCGGCGATGTATTTTTTGCCGATTGATGGGCTGATGCGTGCAGTGCCTGTGGCGTATATTGTCTATGTGTTTGCCACTTTGGTGTATAGTTTTCGCTTGGTGCGTGGCAAGGATTTGCCCGATGACCCCAATGACATCATCATGCCGAGTGCTTATATGAATTTTTGTCAGTCGTTTGGCATTGTCTATTTGCTATTGTGTGCTGTGGTGCTGGCTTGGCATTATGGCATTATCCATCTGCCACTGTGATGCGTCATTCGCCGAGTGAATATTTTTATAAATAATTTAAGACTTTTTGAGAAAAATTTGTTATAATAATCCACATGGTATTTATGTACCAGAGTTTGATTTGTTTAGGGCATAGAATTTTCTTGGTCTAGACCAAAATGACTTTGATAACTGCAGACAGACGCAGTGGTATCAAGCGTTCTTTAGAAAGACCAGTAAGTTTCTTATTTGGATGAGTGAAGAAGTTAGGGTGATTTGCCCGTGATCCCGATCGTTTTGTAAGTTTTGCATGAATAGCATAAGTTGCGTGTTTTACGCTTTTCATCATCCAAATTAGGAAAATATTATGTCAAACAAAGTTTTAGGCACTGTTAAGTGGTTCAATGAATCAAAAGGTTTTGGCTTTATCGCTCAAGACAATGGCGGTCAAGATGTGTTCGCACATTATAGCGCCATCAAAGGTTCTGGTTTTAAGACCCTTGCTGAAGGTCAAAAAGTATCATTCATTCTAGGCGAAGGCAAAAAAGGCCCACAAGCTGAAGAAATCGAAGCAATCTAATCGCTTGGTATTGCCAAGTTGCAAATACCGCCTATAATGATTATGGGCGGTATTTTTTTATTGGAATAAACACATGGCACGCATCAAGACAACACTGGCAAAAACGCCATCAACCACCATCGCACACGCACTCATCTCACCGCAGATGACGGCGCATTTTGGGCTATTTGGCTTGGCACTCGTGGCGGTGTCATTGTTGTATCTTGTGGGGGCAAATTGGCTACTGCTGCCTAATATGGTCAAGATTGCCATTCCGATGGCGGTGCTCGTGCTGTCTGCTGTGGTGAGTCTGTGTACGGCAGGCGTGTGGATGAGTGCGCTACATACGGTGTGTGCGCTGATGGCGGGGCTGCTGCTTGCGGTGATTGGTCAGGTGTATCAGACGGGCGCAGATAGTCTGTGGCTGTTTGTACTGTGGTCGCTATTGATTGTGCCGTGGCTGTACCGTGCCAATGACGGGGTGATGGTGCTATTGATGGTGGTGTCGCAGATTGCACTGTGGCTGACGGTCGATCAGATGGCATGGGATGAGTATTGGTATCCTGCGTGGGCGATGGTGTTATTGCTTGGGGTGTGGCGAGCGTTTGGGCGGTGTCGTCTGTCGTGGCTTGTGGCGCTGGGTTTGTCGATGATTGCGGTTTATGCGGCAGGTGTTGATTGGTCTAGGCTGTCTGCGGCACAGTTGTTTTGTACGCTTATGGTGATAATCTCGCCGTGGTTATTTGCACTATGGGCAAGGGTTCGCCTGTCGGCATCTGAGCAGACGGCAAGCATTGCCATTGGTGTGGTCGGTGGGGCGTTGGCGGTGTTTGGTGCTGTGGTGATGGGTCTTGAGATACACTCTTTGCCCGTCATCACCATCTTGGCTCATGTGTGGTTTGGGGCACTTGCCTTTGGTATTTATCAGCACTTTGGGCAAAATCTTGCCAAAGTCCAAACGGCACTGCTTGCTGTCGGTGGCTGGCTAAGTAGCTTATTTGCCTTGATTTGGCTGGTGGTGGATGTGCTGATGGGTGTGTCATCGGTGTGGGTGAATGCCGTGTATGCGCTCGTCGTGCTTTTGCTTGGCTTTGGGGTGCTGATCAAATGGCAATACAGTGCCTATGCTCGCCATCTGGGTTATGCGCTCGTGGTCGTCGGTATGGGGCTTGTGGCATATACGCTATTGGATCAGCTCAAGCAAAACAGTCTATGGATGCTGATGGCGGTGCAGGCGTGTGTACTTGTGCTACTGTGGCGATGCCGTGTGCATTGGTTGTATTTGCTTGTGCATACGATGGCGTTATATCTATCGATGGTGGTGCAAAGCTTTGGGGCGTTTGATGTGGCGACGAATTATGAGCATTTACGCCCAGCAGGGGTGGTGCTGTATGCACTCGGTCTATTGCCTGTATTTTTGCTGACCCAATCAGCATGGCTGACACGGATGCAGTTGTCGTGGCGATGGGTGGCCTGTTTGGTGCTATCGGTGGTAGCGGGATTTGGGGTGTATTTTGGCGTTGCTATGCCTAAGCTTGATCATCAAGTGTTGGCAGCGTTGCCGTTATTGGTGATATTTGGTGTACTGCTTGCTCGCTTGCCGATGAGAGCAATGCTGTGGCTATCAGCGCTTGGCGTGGTAGCAGGATTTGGCTATGTGCATCTACTTGCGGTGCTGATGGTGCTTGCTGTGGCGGCCTTGCGTCGAGATTATCTGGTGTATGCACTATCTTTGGCGGTGGGTATTGGGCTGTTGTGGCTGTTTTATTATCAGCTATCAGTGCCGTTTTTGGTGAAGTTTGCCACGATTTTTGTCAGTGGTGTGTTGGTGCTGGTGATGGGTGTTATGCTTGACCGTCAAGTATCTCATCAGACTGTTAAGGGGGTGGGTGTATGAAGTTGCAACCAGTTATCATTGCCATACTGACGGTGGCTGTGGGTGCTGTGCTGATTTATCAGTATGAACAGCGGTTATCCCAAGGTCAAACGGTGTATGCCAAGCTTGCACCTGTCGATCCCAGATCGCTTGTGCAGGGCGATTATATGCAGCTTGGCTATGAGCTGTCTGGTGTAGATGCTGACAAGATAGTGACCGAGAATGATCGGTGGCGTCAAGCATGGGTACAGGTTGATGGTGATGGGCGTATCGTGAGTGCGGATTGGCAGGCATCCACCGTGCATCGTACGCCCTTAAAACTCAAATACAACGGCTGGCAATGGCATCCTGCAGTCGATAGCTTTTTGTTTGCCGAAGGTCTGGGCGATTGCTATACAGGGGCGGTATTTGCCAAATTATCCGTCACCCAAGATGGTCAAGCGATGCTTGTGGATGTCGTGGATGAGAATCTGCAAGCGTTGGACTGTGCTGATCGGGCATCATGGTGGCAAGGCGGTCTGATCGATAAGCCTTGACAGCTACTCGCCACGCTGAACCGATGATCAATACGCTTAGCCGATCACTCTGATGCGACTTTGTAGGGCGACTTTTTTGCTGTGCACTTCTAGATACCAAAGCAAAAACACCGCAGCCACGCCAAGCGAAATCACCAAAGCCGTCCAAAAGCCATAAATCCCCATGTCAACATGAAACGCCATCACATAGCCTGGAATCAATCCACAGCCCCAAAAGGCGATGATATGAATCACCATGGGTACAGTCGTCACTTTATAACCACGCAAAGCATAGCTTGCCACGCATTGCACCGCATCCACCAGCTGAAATGCTGCAGCAAATAAAATCAGCGAACTGGCAATCGCAATCACCGCCATATCATCAGTGTACATCTGCGACAGCGGATAGCGAAATACCACGAGAAATAACGCCGTACCAATCGATGCCACAATCGCTGAAACAATCGCCACGCCTGAGATATAGCGTGCTCGCACAAACCGCTCTTGCCCTAGGCTAAAACCGACACGCACCGTCGCTGCGCTACCAAGACTTTGGGGAATCATAAAAATCAAGCTGGTCAAACTCATCACTACCTGCTGAGCGGCAACAAAATCTTCGCTATTGCCCTTGAGTCCTGAGACCAAAAACATAATGCAGGTGAACAAGCTGACTTCGATAAAAAACGATAAACCAATCGGCACACCAAGTCGCGTCATCTCAATCAGTGCTTTGGGATTGGGTAGGCTAAAGCGTGCCATCAAACCAAATTGGTCAAAGTGCTTATCCTTGATAATCAATACCCACAGAGCGATGGCATTCACCCAAAATACAATCGCTGTCGCAAGTCCACAGCCAGCACCGCCCAAAGCAGGCATGCCAAATTTGCCATAGACAAAAATCCAGTTCAAAGGAATATTAATTAAAAAACACAGCCAGCTGACCCACATGATGAGCCTGGGGCGATTCAGGCTTGATGCATAAGCGTGCAAAGCACGATGAATCATCGCAGCAGGCATGGCAAGACCAATGAACCACAGATAATTTTCGGCGATGGCAAGCGTCTGCTCACTGACATCCAGCCATAGCTTAAATGGTGTAATCGCAAGCCACATCAGCACCATGCCGATGATGCCCATGATAAGACCATACCATAACCCTTGGCGACCCATCTCGCCCACTTCATGACCGCCTTTGGCACCAAACAGCTGAGCAATCATTGGATTGAGCGATGTCATGACACCCATCAAGGTCACATAGACGGTGACAAAGACACTGCTACCCAGTGCCACCGCTGCCAAATCGGATTTGCCCGCACCGCCTGCCATCACCGTATCGACAAAGCTTGTGCCGACTTGAGCAACCTGTGCCAGCAGCATAGGAATGCCAAGTGTAATCAGCTCGGACAGCTCTTTTTTGTAGGTGGTGAATTGATAGCGGTTTAGGTCAAGTAGCATGGTGTGATGATCGTAGAAAAAAAGTGATATTGTAGCAGATTTACAGGTACTAGGGATAAAGCTTTGATAAAAAAGCAGAATGACTGACATTCTGCTTTGGGCTTGATATTAAGGGTTATAACGGCAGCTGCTGAGTGTGTTTCCACTGCTGTTCTTTGACCTGCTGTTCAAAGGCGGTCAGCACATCTTCGACGATGTCAGTGACCAGCATCTGCACCTCTGGGCGTGAAGTATCAATCTGCGCTACACCATGTGCCACCGACTGCATCAGCCCGTCAAGCGTCTCATCATTGAATAGGTGGGCATTGATGGCGGTGGTGACATTCTCGCCGATATGCTTGCCGACATTGGTGATTTGTGATTCAATCATACCGCCAGCAATCGGGATAAGCTTTAGATATTTACGCAATTCTGGTGTGTCGATGAGTGCTTTTTCGACAGCGCGACCGATATCGGCAGACAGCTTAGCACCTTGTTCGGCAAGTAGCGCTGCTTGCAGGCGTGGGGTTAATTCGGTGCGTAGCATGGTCAAGAGTGCCGTTTCGATTTCATGGCGGTTTTGGCTGACGGTGCGGTGCAGTAGCTCGCCATGATTTTGACTATGGCTAAGCTGTGCTCGAAAATTATCAATCGCGGTTAAAATCACACGATCTGACAGCTCTTCTAGCAGCACATGATAATAAAACTTGGCGGATTTTAGCCACTGTGCAGGGATAACCTGAATGCCCAGACGGTGCAGTCGCTGAATGATGACGACCGCACGCAGCAGTCGAAACGCACGCAAGGCAGGAAAACAGCCCAGCACTTCATACCAATGCACAAATGGAAAAAAGAACCAGCGATAATAAGTGCGTTTTTTGATGGCAATCAACCAACGAATGCTCAAATCCGCCACCCAAAAGATGGTGAAAAAGCCTGCCACCGTCGCCACCGACAGATGGTGCGTATTTTGATAAGCACTCAGTGCATCAGGCGCGCCCAGATAGCTTGCGATGCTACCTGCAAATTCACTCATCAAAATATTATCCACCGCAATCAGGGTCAAATCAATGACAAGTAAAATCAGCATCAAGATGTCATAGGCAAGCTTGGCAGTGCTGACTTCTCGTGTCTCGTCTTTTTCTGTGCCATAGATGGGGATCACATCATCAGGTAGTTCGTGTTGCTGTGGTAGTTTAAAATCATCTAAATCAGGGGTTTGTCGCATAATCATCGCTTAAAAGGTGCAAGGCACGCAGTAAAAATCAGTGTTCGCCAGTCGCTTGGTTGTCCTGAGTATTGACACCAAAGTCAGCCAACATCTCATCAATCTTGGCATCTTTGGCTTGCCATATCGCATCAAGTGCCGTAAATAGCTCGGCTTTGATGGCATCATTGCTGTGATACTCGCCACGCTTGAGTGCATCAAATAACGCATCATCAAGCTTGATATGCTCAATATTGACACCCAATCGAGTCAGCTTACCCGACCACAAATCGCTATATTCAGGCGTGCCATCAGGATAGACAATGGTCATATCCAAGATGCCATCAATCTCTTCGCCAAGGCTTGAAATCGCAAGCGCAAAACCACCAGCTTTGGGCTTGAGCAGGTGTCGATATGGTGACGCTTGTTTTTGGTGTTTGACAGGGGTAAAACGGGTACCTTCAAGATAGTTGAGCAACACAAAAGGCTTGCCAGTCAATAGCCGACAAGCGCGGCGGGCTTCTTCGATATCACGGCCAGCAAGTGCAGGATTTTTGGCGAGCGCTTCTTTTGAATGGCGTTTCATCATCGGAAAGTCAAGAAAATAAAAGGTCTGACCGACGATAGGAATGTAAATCAGCTCATGCTTGGCAAAAAATCGGGTAATCGGCAAGCGATTTTCGCTGATGTACTGAATGATACTGGTATCGACCCATGACTGATGGTTGCAGATGAGTAAGTATCTGCCATTAGGGTTTAGGTCGTCAGGCAGGGTGATGCGCCAGTCTTTTTCGGGCAGAACCTTGTCGATCAACAGATTATTGGTATGTAGCCAATGATTGGTAATGCCAAGCACCGCCTTGTCCGCAAGCTTGGATTTGGTCAGCATCTTGGTGACGCCTGCGCTGATCACTGGCACGCCAAGTGCAAGGCTATTGACCGCAATCGTGCCTGTGCTTGCGACCAAAGATAATTTTTGGGCAAGTTTGGGATTGTTGTCATGCAATTTTTGAAAAAATGGCAAAGTTCTGCGCGTAGGGCGATCAGCATGGCTCATGGTGGTTTCCTAGGTTGCCAAAAATGTTACAGAATATGTCAAATATCCGACAAGTGTTCACAATAATCGTTATTTTATCAAAAAACCGCGTCTTGCAGTGAAATTTTACACGACTGATACAGGATGGTTGTGCAAAATGACAAAATAATGCATAAATCTGGCTTATGTTTGACAAATTTTGAAACAATATTGCTCATCAAATGTTGCTGAGCAGCTGTGAGCAAATGCGCCGATGGGGTGAATTTGCCTAAAAATTATACAAAATTCGCTGATTTTTCGGTCAATTTGTACAAATTTTAATCAATTTGCAAGACAAACAAGCAAACTGCCCTGAATAAAATAATAGAAACTACACTAACAAGATACAGACTTGCTACAATTAGGTAAGTATTTTGGTTCATAATAGCTCTCAAGCAAAACCACTTTTTGGGTAATGGACTTTTTTAAGATTTATGGAAAATTGCTCAAAAACTCACTCAATGCTCTCATTTAAGGAGATAACGATGAAAAATATGAAAGTTCTAGGCGTATCAGTATTGGCAGCAAGCGTTGCATTGGCAGGCTGTGCATCAACTTCAGGTACCACAGGTACAACCACCACTGGCACGGGCATCAATAAAGCAGTCATCGGTGCTGTGGCTGGCGCTCTAGGTGGCGCAGCAATCTCAAAAGCGACTGGCGGTGAAAAAACTGGCCGTGATGCAGCAATCGGTGCAGTCGTTGGCGGTGCAGTGGGTGCTTATATGCAAAAGCAAGCTAAGCAAATCGAAACTCAAATGGCTGGCACTGGCGTTGAAGTTCAACAAGACCCAACCACAGGTAACATCAACCTAGTTATGCCAGGCAACATCACTTTTGCTTATGACGATGCGACGCTAAACCCATCGTTCACAGGTAGCCTAAACCAATTGGCACAAACCATGAAAGAGTACAACCAAACCACCATCGTCGTGGCAGGTCACACGGATTCAAACGGTTCTGATGCTTATAACTACAACCTATCACAGCAACGCGCAGCGTCTGTGGCAAACTACCTAATCCGTCAAGGTGTTGATGCAAGCCGTATCCGTACTGTGGGTTATGGTGAAGCACAACCTGTTGCATCAAACACTACCGATGCAGGCCGTGCCCAAAACCGTCGTGTTGAGCTAACCATCAACGCACCACAAAGCCTGTAATCAACGATTGATTACAAGACGAGTCATCAGCTGATGGCTCGTTTTTTGTTGGTCTAAATTTGCCCAAGCATGGTACAATTACTGGGTTTTTTCACTGATACCAGAACGAACCACGACAATTTTGATGAATCAAACAGACACATTGGCAAGCTTGCATGATGACTTTGCTCAAGCAGGTATCCGACTATGCATCACCAAAAAACGCATCAAAAACATCAACTTTCGAGTAAAGCTGGGTGAATTTTTGGTCAGCTGTCCTATGCATATCAGCGATACTCGATTGCTTGGCGTGATTCGTGCTCGCTTTGATTGGGCGGTATCTGCACACCAAAAACTTATCCAAGCCAATGAGCAAAAGCCGACAGCGATGCATTATCTGTGGGGTGAGCCGTTTGATTTGGCAGCGTGGCTGGCAAGCCATCAGCAGCAAATCCACGCACGCACATTCAAGCGACTAACGATGCTTGCACCTGATGACTGCAAAGCTTGGATTGACCGCTATGAATTGGCAAATTATGTCGATGAGATTTTGGCAGTATGGCAAGCCAAAGTGGGTAAGTCAGCAAGCCACATCAGTATCAAGCCGATGAGTAGCCGTTGGGGGAGTTGTAATGTCCGTACGGCAAAAATCGCACTCTCCACACATTTGGTCAGCTATCCCAAAGCTTGCACTGACTATGTCTTGGTGCATGAATTGTGCCATCTGATTCATGCCAATCACAGCCGTGAGTTTTGGGCAAGTGTACAAGCTGTCATGCCTGATTATCAAACATGGCATCGACTGCTCAAAGGGCGAGTATGATGGATTTGGATTGCTATGTACTTCAGCGTATCCAACTTTTTGCCAACAAAAAACCGTTCGTGCTTTTATTAGCGTTGCGAACGGTTTTTCTTTGAAAAGCTTATAAAAATAAGCGTATGTACTACATCACATAAAGGCGTGCGGTACAAAAAGACTGGTGTCCTTGGTAATCAGCGTACTGTCTTCACGCACGCCAATCCCTGCAGGGCTATGACCAATCATCCAGCTACCGATGACCGTATAGACGGCTTGACCTTGATGATTGGTGAACTTTGGCAGCGGTTTAAGTGCTTGATAAACATAACCTTCTTGACCATAGATGCCATCGGTTGCGATGTGCATATCGCCTTGATGCAGGCTGATGTTCGCCCCTTCTCGAGAGAAAAATGGCTTTTTGACCACATCAGAGGCGATGGCAGATGCGTTTAGGCTCGCTGGCAGTAGGTTTGGGTGATTTGGGAACAGCTCCCATAGCACAGCAAGCAGTGCTTTGTTGCTCATCAACAGCTTATAGGCAGGCTCGATAAACTGCGTGCCACTATGCTCGATATGACTGCCAAAAGCTTCGGACAGTAGCCACTCCCATGGATACAGCTTGAACAGATGGCTGATGGCATGGTCTTTTAGATCCGTAAATCGCCCATCGGTCGCACGATGACCAATCGCACCGATATCAATATAATCGGTGGCAAGTCCTGCTTGGATGGCGACATCTTGTAGGTAGCGAGTGGTGGTGTAGTCTTCGACACTGGCAGAGACTGCGGTAAAATACAGCTTATCTTGGCCAATCACAGGCTTCATCGCCCCAAACTCTACCAATAATCGCTCATGAATGCTATTAAACTGGTCAGCACCACTCAGCTCACCGCCTTGAGCCTGTAGCCAATACCACTGGGCGACACTGGCTTCAAACAGTGATGTCGGTGTATCAGCATTGTATTCATACAGCTTAGGCTCAGTTGTGCCATCAAAGCACAAATCAAAGCGACCGTACAGACTTGGCTCACGGTTTTTGAAGCTTTGCTCAATCAGTCGTGCAGCAGTGTCTGACAGCCCAAGCCGTGCATAGTCGCCTGTTTTGACGACATGGGCGACGGCTTGTAGATACATCTGGTGCAGTGCTTCGGTGGCAGTTTCGATGACATCGATTTGGCGTTCATCGAACACATAGCACGCATCTTCTTGCCAATAATTACCATCGATACTGTGATAATCAAAGCCAATGCGAGCCATCTCACCTTGCCAATCAGGGCGTGGCGCGACCTTGATGCGTCTCACGATGCGGCGCTCGTGCTACCGCCAGTTGCCCCAAAGCCTTGGCGAGTTGTGCCAGTCTTATTATCTGCTGTTGCCTGTGCTAGTGATTGGCGGTTTTGGTTGGCAGCTTGTTGCTGGGTGTTTTGGACAGGCTGCTGAGTGGTGGTTGGCGTTTGGGCGGTTTGTGAAGCGGCAGCTGTCTGCGCTTTGCCTGCACTGGCAGCTTTACTTGCTAAGTAACCTGCGGCAGCACCAGCGGCGGCGGCACCCAGCATAGTACCGACGCCACTGCCATTTTCAGCGGTGGCTTCGCCATTTTCGGCTTGTGAAATGGCTTGTTGTTCAGCTTGAGCCTGCGCTTCAAGCTCAGCAGCTTGGGCTTGTAGGGCGGCGGCTTGTTCTTGCAGGGCTTGTGCTTCAGCACTGGTGTACTGCTGTGTCTGCTCTTGCGGTGCAGGTGCGGTTGTTTGCGGTGCTTCGGCAGGCGAGCAGGCAGTCAGTCCTAGACCTGTTGCACCGAGCAGTACTAGTGAGATTTGGCGAGATGCTTTTGAAGGTTTTGTCAATTGAGTCATCAATGTATCCAGTTTGGTAATGAATTTACAACGATTATCCTATCATTATGCAGTCAAATCAACGATTTTACAAGGGATGGCAGGCGGATTGTTGATGAAAATTGTCCAGATAGCCTGCCAAATTTTGTATAGAGTGGGGCGAATTGTGCTATAATAATCAAGATTTGCCACTGATTTTGGCAAAGTGATTCGCGTGATTTTCCTTCAAAACTTTTTTTACAACTTATAGAAGCCTTTTGAGCTAGGTAGAAAAATGCCAAAAAATAGCCAAGCCACCAATAGCACGAGCCAAGCCAGTTTTTTTGGACGACTTTGGCAAGGATTTTTGACCACAGTCGGCACCGAGCGATTTTTTCAGATTTTCTCACCTTGGGTAAAATATCTTGCCGCCATCGCAGCGATTTTGCTTGGTGTTGGCACGGTGTGGGGCTTGGGTTTTGCACCGCCTGATTATTTGCAGGGTAACAGCTATCGCATCATCTTTATCCATGTGCCAGCGGCAAGCCTTGCGATGAGTATTTATTTTGCGATGAGTGTGCTTGGGGTGATTTTTTTGGTATGGAAAATCAAGACCGCCAACATCGTCGCCCAAGCCATTGCACCGATTGGCTTTATCTTTTGTGTGCTGAGTCTTTTGACAGGGTCAATTTGGGCACGGCCGACTTGGGGGACTTATTGGGTGTGGGATGCGCGCCTGACATCGATGCTGATTTTGGCGTTTTTGTACGCAGGGGTGATGGCGTTGTTTGCGGCGTTTGAGCATAGCAGTAATCGTGGCAAGGCGGCGGCGATTTTGTCCATCGTCGGTGCGGTGAATTTGCCCATCATCAAATATTCGGTCGAGTGGTGGAATACTTTGCATCAAGGGGCGACCTTTACCGTGACCAATGCGCCCAAAATGAGCGCGTCGATGTGGGTGCCATTACTGATTATGATGCTTGGGATGTATTTTTTGGTGGCGGCATTGGCGATTTATCGCACCAATTCTTTGATTTTAAGCCGTGAAGCCAACAAAGCATGGGTAACTCGATTGGTTAATTCGGATAAATAGGGCGAGCGATGACACCGTATTTTAAGACTTTTGGTGATTTTTTGGCGATGGGTGGGCATGGCTTTTATGTATGGCTGTGCTATGCGATGACTTTTTTGGCAGTCATCGGCTTGATTATTTATGCCAAAAATGAACGCAAACAGACGCTAGATAAACTTGGCAGACAGCAAGCGCAATCTCGCCTAACCAATAAACAACGCAAACAATCTTAATTGATGAATTATTAACGATAAGGGTGACATCATGAATGCAGTCAGACAAAAAAAGCTGATGTGGGTCATTGCCGTGCTACTCGGTGCGGTGGTGGCGGTGAGTTTGATTTTGTATGCCATCCGCAATCAGACCGATTATTATTTTGACCCGACAGCCATCGCGGCAGGTCAAGCACCTGAAGCCAAGCGTATCCGTGCTGGCGGCATGGTCGTGGCAGGTAGTGTCAAGCGTGATCCGGCTGATCAGCTCAATGTGCAGTTTGAGATTACTGACTTTAAATCGACCGTGCCAGTCAGCTATCGTGGTGTATTACCTGATTTATTCGCCGAAAATTCAGGCGTCGTGGCAACGGGCGAACTACAAAACGGTACATTTGTCGCAAGTGAAGTACTTGCTAAGCATGACGAAAACTATATGCCACCTGAAGTCGCCAAATCGCTCAAGACCGAGCACGCCGCTCGTGGCACAGATGTCAATAATGGGCAGTTTGTCCCTGCGACATCGATGAGTGAGATCGATGAGCGTAACGCCAAAGAAGCTGAGCAGGAGCAGACTGAGCAGAAGTGATCAATATCATAAAAGCGTATCGATGGATGCGCTTTTTTTAAAGGAAGTTTATGATGGTGATATTGATGGCACTAATGACGCTCATTGCTTTGGTGTTTGCAGGGTTTAGTGTTAAGTTGTGCTATGAGCTATTAAAAACTCAAAGATGGTTTGGTGTAGTGCTCATGACGATTGTTGGTGTATTGGATTTGGGTGCTGCAGCTTATTGCGCACTCGTCATTGGTCGGTATTTCATATCTCTGTTTAAAGTTCAATGACTTATGATAAATCGAATTAAGTTAAAGGCAAACAACAGCACCAACACTTTTTTGGCAAACGATACTTGACTCATAAAGACTGCTCCAAAGCAAAATCCCCATCATCAAGCGATGACAGGGATTTGAAGTTCGGTTAGATTACCAACCTTTGACCACGGCGCCTTTGAATTCTTCTTTGGCTTTGGCTTCTACTTCATCAGTTTGATAAGCTTTGACGAAGTTTTGGATAGCTTCAGAGTCTTTGTTGTCAGTACGGGCAACGATGATATTGACATATGGTGAGTCTTTGTCTTCAACAAATACACCGTTTTCGGCAGCGGTTAGACCTGCTTGACCTGCATAGTTGTTGTTCACAACGGCTAGATCCACATCATCAATCGCACGAGCAGCAACTGAAGTATCGACTTCTTTAATCACTAGATTTTTTGGATTTTCAACGATATCTAGTGAAGTTGATAGTAGGTTGGTGTTGTCTTTTAGCTTGATTAGACCTTGTTTTTCAAGCAAAATTAGCGCACGAGCTAGGTTTGATGGGTCGTTTGGCACAGCGATGGTTGCGCCATCTTTGAGCTCTTCCACTGATTTGATGGTCTTTGAGTAGCCAGCTAGCGGATAGACAAAAGTATTGCCCACGATCACAAGATTATCAAGCTTTTTCTCTTTGCTGTCAGTGTCAAGATATGGCTTGTGTTGCATGGCGTTGGCATCTAGATCGCCTTTTGAGACAGCGGTGTTTGGCAGTGCGTAGTCGTTAAATTCAACCAGCTCAACAGTTAGGTTGTATTTTTCTTTCGCGATTTTACTTGCGACTTCAGCAACTGCTTGCTCAGGGCCTGCCATTACGCCAACCTTGATGGTTTGGGCAGCAGGGGCGTCGCCTGCAGGGGCGGCAGCTTGTTCTGCTTTTTTGTCTTGACCACAGCCAGCTAGGGCGATGCCTGATGCGATGGCACAGATGCCAAAAAATTTACCAAGATTCATAATTCATCCTTAGAATAGGTACAAAAACTTATAAAAAACTGTCTTACAACTGTTATATTAAATCACAAAACCCTTGCTAGGACAAGCGTTTGGGCGAGTTAATCTGGGCAAAAGCTTGTGAAAAAAGCGAATAATGCCAAACGTCTGATGCAGTATTCGCTAATCTTTCAGGCTGTAGCAATCAGCGGTGATCAACTCTAGCCGCCAAGACATCACCAGCTTTTTGGCAAATCATCACAATCGCCACGATGATGATGGTGGAGATCCATTTGACATAGACCATGTTGCGGTGCTCGCCATAGCTGATGGCAAGATTGCCCAGACCGCCACCACCGACGACACCTGCCATCGCCGAATAGCCGATGAGTGACACCAAGGTGAGCGTCACGGCATTGATGAGAATAGGCAGGCTTTCGGGTAAATAATATTTACTCACCACTTGCCAATGCGTCGCCCCCATCGATTTGGCTGCTTCGGTCAGACCAGTAGGTACTTCAAGCAGGGCATTGGCGGTCAAGCGAGCAAAAAACGGAATCGCCGCCACGCTCAAAGGTACAATCGCTGCTGTTGTGCCAAGCGTCGTCCCCACCAAAAAACGCGTCACTGGCATCAAAATAATCAGTAGGATAATAAACGGCACAGAGCGACCGATATTGATGATGACATCAAGCACGCTAAAGGCGGTGCGATGCTCAAGAATACGACCTTTGTCGGTCAAAAATGCCAAAAATCCCATCGGCAAGCCAATCAGCACAGCAATCAGAGTGGCAGCCAGCCCCATGTAGATGGTTTCCCAAGTGGATTGAGCGACCATTGCCCACATTTTTGGGTGCATTTCACTCATAAAATCGGTGATCAATTTATCCCACATAGCCGAGTACCTCCACATTGACATGATGATCGGTTAAGTATGCCATTGCATGGTTTTGACTGTCTGCATCACCGATGACTTCAGCGATGGTAAAACCAAACTTCACACCGCCTGCATAATCCATCTGAGATGTCAGAATGCTAAACTCCACGCCAAATTGCTTGGTGGCTTGTGAAAATAATGGCATATCCACCGAATTGCCCGTAAACTCAAACTTCACCAGCGGATGCAAGCCTGCTGATGGTTCTGAATGTAGCTTTGATAAATAATCATCAGGCAGACCGATGTGGAAAGTTGAGCGGATAAATTCTTTGGCAAGCTCAGTCTGCGGATTGGCAAAAATCTCACTGACCGTACCTTGCTCAATCAGCACGCCTTGGTCAATGACGGCGACTTTATCGCAGATGCGTTTGACCACATCCATCTCATGGGTGATGAGCAGGATGGTGATGCCAAGCTGTTGGTTGATTTGTTTTAATAGCTTAAGAATCGACTGCGTAGTGGCAGGATCTAGTGCAGATGTGGCTTCGTCGCATAGCAACACCTTTGGGTCAGAAGCTAGAGCACGAGCGATGGCGACACGCTGTTTTTGACCACCAGATAGGTTGGCAGGGTAGGCGTCTTTTTTGTCAGATAGCCCAACCAGCTCAAGCAGTCCATTGACTTTGGTGGTGATGACAGATTTTGGAGTGCCTGATAATTCTAGGGGCAAAGCGATATTATCAAATGCCGTGCGAGAATGTAGCAGGTTAAAATGCTGAAAAATCATGCCAATGTTGCGTCGCTCGATGATCAAATCTTGCTCGGATAATGCAGTGAGCTCAATGCCGTCGATGATGACGCGGCCAGTGGTTGGTCGCTCAAGCAGATTGACACAGCGGATGAGTGTGGATTTGCCAGCACCTGATGAGCCGATGATGCCGTAGATTTCACCTTGATTGATGGTCAAATCAGTGGGCTGTACAGCGGTAAAGGTGCTGGTCTTGCCGTCTTTTTCGATGGTGAACTGCTTCTTGACGCCATGCAGCTCAATCATCGCTTTGGATGGGGCGTGAGTATTCATGATAAATCGGTCAAATCGTCAAATTAACTGATTATTATATCATGAAAATATGCAGTGCTAATACTTATGTTTTGGCTTTGTCCTTATCCTTATCATCAGCATTCACCACAGCCTTTGGCTTTAGTGGTAGCACGACCAAAAAGCGAGTATGACCCTGCCAAGTGTCGGTGCTGATTTTACCTTGGTGTGCTTCGACAATTTGGGAGACGAGCGACAAGCCAAGTCCTGAACCTTTTTTCTCTTGTTTTAGGCGGACAAAGGGGCTAAAAATATCTTCTCGCTTATCTTCAGGAATACCTAGGCCTTGGTCAATAAAGGCAAGCACAGCAAAATTTGGCTGCGGTTTGGCCTTTTCTTTTTCTTTGGTGCGAGTCAGACGCTTGAGAAAATCGCTGGTCTTTTTGGGGCTTTTGGCATCCAGCATCTCTGTCGGCTGAGTCATCTCTGCATCAGTCTCATCGATGCAGCAGACGCCATCAAGCAGACTTTGGGGAATGGTGGTGGCATCTTTGGCATCAGCCACACCGTAGAGATATACTTCAATCGGTGGCACACCATGAATCATGGCGTTGTTGAGTAGATTTCGCACCAAATGGGTCAATAGCTTAGGCTGAGCAAGCAGGCTAATCGGCTCTGCCATCAGTGTTGCTTCAGGATAGTGCTGACATTCTTGGCGAGTCAGTTCGTACAAATCAACCTGCTCGGCAGCCTGTAGGGCATGACCTGCATCAAGGCGTGAAACCAACAAAATGCTCTCAACCAAGTCATTAAGCCCAGTCAAATCCCGATTCACCGCAGCCGCTCGCTTGTCAAACTTCGCCTTGGTGTCATCATCTAGGCGAGCTGCAAGCATATCCATCATCTCAATCTGTAGGCGAATGCGCGTGATCGGTGTGCGAAACTCATGCGATGCGTGCGCAAGCAGTAGGCTGTTGGCATTGATCAGCTGCTCGATTTTTTGTGCCGATTGGTTAAAACCATGCGCCAAGACTGCAATCTCATCATTGCCATCTTCGGACACGCGCACGCTAAAATCCCCTTCGCCAAGACGACTCATCTGACGGCTCATCTGGTTAATCCGCCAAGTGATGCTGTGCGAAATCCACCACAGTACCGCCGACATAATCGCAAGCAGCAAAATTGTGCCTGAGAATAAGTTGAACCACGCCATCAGCGGTCGCTCTGGTGTCGGCGTGCGGTTTTCGTACCACAGCGAATAGCCAAGCGTGCTTTCGATGATGGTGTGTGGCGGCGCAGGCGAGAAAATCTCACTGATCCACGGCGGTTCAGGCAGCAGCACGGTCGGCAGTTCGGTGTTTTCGGTTTGTAATACTAGGCGGCCTTGTGGGTCGTACAGACCGATTTTGGCGTTTAAGCTTTCATCAAAAATATCAAAGCTTTTTTTGATTACCACCAGTGAAAAGCGTGCTTGCAATAGATTATTTTGTGCGCTAAGATTTTCTGCTTCAGCCAAAAAAGGCTCAATCTGCGTCATGATTTGGCTTGCGACCGCACGATTGCGCGCTGAGTCAGAATTATTGTGCGCAAACTGTGATAACAAAGCAAAAGCAATGGCAAAGCCCACCAATGCCAAAAAGACGCTGATGAATAATCGCGCTGAGATCGAACGAAAGCCAAATTTGCCGTGATGAGCCGAATGCATAAAATTTCCGTAAACGACGATGAATCTTGATGGTGGATTGTTAATAAGTTTAATAATCGGTCAATAAAAGCCAATCAGTCACTAAAACAGCAAAAACCATCAAACAAGCCGCTTGATGGTTTTGGATAATTTTGAACACTTACACTTGATCGGTGGCGAATTGATAACCGACACCGCGCACGGTGATGATGCGCTTAGGCTGGCGTGGATTGTCTTCGATCAAAGCACGCAAGCGTGAGATATGCACATCGATGGCACGATCAATGTTCTCTGAGCTGTCGTCATTTGGCATCGCTTGCCACAGCTGTTCGCGGTTTAATACTTTACCAGCATGGGTAGCAAAGTAGTGCAAAAGCTGGAACTGATGCGTGGTCAGGCGTACAGGTTTTTCGTCGATGGTGACTTCGTGGCTGTCAGGATAAACAGTCAAGCGACCGAAAGTTAAGCTGCCTGAATTGGTGTCAGCTTGGTTCGGTGTCTCATGACGGCGCAGGACCGCACGAATACGCGCCAATAGTTCACGCGGCTCAAATGGCTTAGAAATATAGTCATCTGCACCCATCTCAAGACCAAGCACACGGTCGGTGGTGTCGCCTTTAGCGGTCAGCATGACGATAGGCACTTTATTGATCATGGCGTTTTTCGATGAGCGTACCTTTTGGCAGACTTGCATACCGTCCATATCAGGCAGCATCAGATCAAGGACAATCAGGCTGATGTCGCGCTCTTTGGCTTCTAGGATGTCAAGACCACCTTGACCTGTCGGCGCATGATGCACTTCATAATAGTTCATCGACAGATAGTCGCTGATCAGCTCGGCTAGGTCTGGATCGTCTTCAATCAGTAGGATTTGTTTATTATTCACCATGATAAATTTTCCTTATAAAACTAATGTTAATACTATCAAATGATTTGTAGCATATCTTGCCAAGATTTACACAGCTTGGCAAGCATAAATTTGTAGTTATTTTTAAAAAGTTTGACTCAATACTCACAATAATGCCGCGGTGGCAAACTGTCAGTAACAATCACTTGATGATGTTTTTGGGCTAAAATTACAAGAGTAAATGATGACATTTTCATCAAATTTGACCAGCTTTCGGCGCAAATGGCACAAAACTGATAATTTGGTATCATGTCTGTCTGTAGCCAAGATACAAAATATCACATAATTGGTATATTTCATCAAGGATGCTTTGTTATAATGCGATTTATTGATAATTTTGCAAATATACTTGAAATGATTGAAGAGATTGGAGCTTGAAGTATGACGACTGTGGTCGAAAAATATAGCCTTGGTGCGCGCATTTTTCACTGGATTGGTGCGCTATTAATCGTGGCGGCATGGGTGTTGATTGAGCAGGGTGAATCGTTCATCGGTCTGCATAAGGCGGTGGGATTTAGCTTTTTGATTTGGACGATTTTGCGTATTGTGAATCGTGTGATCACCAAAGCGCCGCCACCTGTGCCGATGTCGAAGCTGCAGACGATGGTGGCAAGCCTTGTGCATTTGGCGCTGTATGTGGTGATGATTGCCATGCCTGTGACGGGTTTGCTTGGCACTTTGGCAGAAGGGCAGGCGCTGAGCGTGTTTGGCTTGTTTGAGATTGCAGGTTTTGCGACGGTGAATTATGATTTGGCAGATCAGATGATAGCGCTGCACAAAGATGTGGTGTGGACAGCATTGCTTGCGCTGATCGTGGCACATATCGCTGGCGCGCTGTATCATCAGTTTGTGGTCAAGGATAATCTGATCGCGCGGATGCGTTAATCGCGGCTAAGTCGTGTGGATGCGTCAATGTTTGTAAGAGATTTCTTACAACGATTGACGCATTTTGCGTATTTGTATTATGCAAAAAATCATGCATAATACACACATAGCAACGGAGAACCCTGATGGAGCAGGGCAAGGATGACATGCTATTCAAGGAAGGTTGGTAAGGATACGGATTTTACGGTGGTAAAATCAGGGAAAACAACGGGCGGTGTCTGATGGCATCGCCCGTTGTTTTTTGTCTGTTTTTGTCTGTTTTTGTCTGAAATAACAGCTGGTCACAAGCCAAAAAACCGCTCATGCACCACATGAACGGTTTTGGGATGGATTTAGAATTGGCGTATCAATGCGCCTGATCCCAGTTGTCACCGATACCGACTTCGACGACAAGCGGCACGGCAAAGTCCACCTGCCAGCCACGCACTGCTGCAAAGTCGTCCAGCACCGATTGCATGGCATCTTTGATGATGGCAGCAATGTCATCGGCTTTGTCTTGATCCACTTCAAACACCAGCTCATCATGCACTTGCAGTAGCAGTTTGGCATGATCTTTTGGCAATACTTGATCGACGGCAATCATCGCAAGCTTGATGATCTCAGCGGCTGAGCCTTGTAGCGGTGCGTTGATGGCGGCACGCTCGGCAGCTTCTTTGATCATACGATTGCTGCTGTTGATGTCAGGCGAATATAGCTTACGACCCAGTAGCGTCTGTACATAGCCGTGTAGTTTGGCATGGGCTTTGGTGTTCTCCATATAGTCATGGATGGCAGGGTAGCGAGCAAAGTAGCGTTTGATATAATCCTGTGCCACCGCACGATCCACGCCAAGCTGCTTGGCAAGCCCAAAGGCACTCATGCCGTACAACAGCCCAAAATTCACTGCTTTAGCCGCTCGGCGTTCGTTCGATGTCACTTCATCAAGTGGCTTATTCATGATTTCACTGGCGGTGGCGGTGTGAATGTCAAGCCCACGGTGAAAGGCATCAATCAGGCGTTCATCACCGCTAAAATGTGCCATCAAACGCAGCTCAATCTGTGAGTAGTCCGCCGCTAGGATGACACGACCTTTTGGCGCAATAAAGGCTTCACGGATCAGACGCCCTGTGTCGGTGCGAATCGGGATATTTTGTAAGTTTGGATCTGATGATGATAAGCGACCTGTGGTGGTCAGTGCCTGATGGTAACTGGTGTGCACTCGGCTATCTTTATCGGCAGCACGAGCCAGTGCATCCGTGTAGGTGCTTTTGAGCTTGGATAGACTACGATGCTCAAGCACGACATCGACCAGCGGATGATCGATTTTGGCAAGGATGGCTTCGGATGTCGAGTATTGCCCAGTTTTGGTTTTTTTGCCACCTTGTATGCCAAGCTTATCAAACAAAATCTCGCCAAGCTGTTTTGGGCTTGCTAGGTTAAACTGCTCACCGGCAAGCACTTCAGCACGCTGTTCAAGCCCCAAAATCTCAGTATCAAAGCGGTGCGATAGTGTACCAAGAAAATCGGTCGCAATCAAAATCCCATCATGCTCCATCTGTGCTAGAATCTGAGCCGTTGGGATCTCAAGCTCGTGCAATAGGCGATGTGCTGTGCTATCTTTGGATAGATATTGTGAAAATATACTAAATAGTCTAAAGGTAATATCAGCATCTTCGCAAGCATAGTGGGCAGCGGTGTCGATGTCGATTCTATCAAAGGTGAGCTGTTTTGCACCTTTGCCTGCGATGTCTTCAAATGTGGTGGTCGTCACGCCCAGATAGTGACTTGCCAAGTCGTCCATATTATGACGCGTCGCGGTGTTGTTGATCACATAGCTGGCAAGCATGGTCTCAAATGCCCAATTATTCGGCGTGCTGTGAATATCTCCAATCAAATCAATGCCATAATTGGCAAAGATATGCGCATCATATTTGATGTGCTGACCGATTTTGCTGATGTTTGGGTTTTCTAAGAGTGGCTTAAATTTGGCAAGCACCATATCTCTGGGTAGTTGACCATCGAGTAATACGCCCAAATCATCGACATGACCGACAGGGATATAATAAGCGTCAAAGTTCTGGTAAGCGATGCTGATGCCGACCAATTCAGCGTGTTGCCAGTTGATGCTTGTGGTCTCAGTATCGATGGCAAAATACGGTACGCTATGAAGTTTGGCTAATAATTCATCAAGCTGATCCATTGTACTGATGGTCTGATAAGTCACAGGCTGTGATGGCAAGGTTGGTACGCTCATTGCATCGGTGCTGTCATCACCAAGTGCGTCAATTTCTTGAAAGGCTTGCGAAAACTGTGCTTCAAGTTCGGCATCCATCTTGGCAGCCACCGCATCGATGCTCTCATCATCGGCATGAAAGGCGGTTTCAAGCTTGGCAAGTTTGTCACTGATGGCGCTAATCTCTGTGCGAAACTCAAGCTCGCCAAATAAGCGATGCAGCTCATGCAGGCGAGACGGATCATCATCACCTTGAAGTTTGATATCATCAAATTCAAACGGCAAACGCAGATTGGTGACGATGGTCGCCAGCGTGCGATTGAGCGGAATCTCATCACGATGCTCGGCAAGATTTTTGCCCACCACACCTTTGATATTATCCAGATTTGCCAAGATGCCATCAATGTCTTGGTATTCGGTGAGTAGTTTGGCGGCGGTCTTGGCACCGACTTTTGGGATACCTGCGATGCCATCGGAAGCGTCCCCCATGAGTGTCAGGTAGTCGGCGATTTGGGTGGCGGCGACGCCAAATTTGTCGATGACTTGGGCAGGGTCAGTCAGCTTACCTGTGAAGCTGTCTTCGAGCGTCACGCAGTCATTGACCAGCTGTGCCATATCTTTATCACCAGTTGAGATGATCACTGGATGTCCTGCTTGACACGCCTGATGAGCGAGTGTGCCAATGATATCATCGGCTTCAAAACCATCAAGCTTGATCAGGGGAATGCCAAGCAGCTCAATCATGCGATGAATGTAGGGAATCTGCACTCGCAAATCATCATCCATCGGTGGGCGATGTGCCTTATAGCTGTCGGATAACTCATGGCGAAAGGTCGGTGCTTTGGTATCAAATGCCACTGCCATATATGCAGGCTTATAGCGACGCATGAGCTTATTTAGGGCGTTTAATACACCACGGATAGCATTGGTCGGTAGGCCGTCTTTATTGGATAAAGGTGGCAGACCAAAAAAGCAGCGAAACAGATAATATGAGCCATCGACCAGCACCACAGGCGCGCGCGTGCTATCGATGTGACTGGTGTCAAATTTGGCAAGGTTTGGGATGTTGGTATAGGCGGTCAAATCGGTCATGGGTTTACTTAAAGCTTAGGTGGATCAAACCTTATTGTAGCACAGTTGATAAAAAAAGCACGATTTCATGAATCGTGCTTTGATTTGGGATGTTCATTATTGGAACTGGCTAAGATAAGCGGTGCGTTCGGTCAAATGTTCCACTTCACAATTTAGGCGAATCAGCTCTTTTTCGTCATCTGTAGTGCCAGTCTCATTGGCAAGTGCACGGCAAGTTGATTCGCGTTCGGTGTTAGATGCTCTTTGCTCTTCACGGAGATTGTCTTTGGTTTCTGAACTCAAAGATTTCCAAGTGGCATTAAGATCTGCGTGTCCTTGATCAAAAGCAGCTTTGGCTTGGGCTAGCTCACTGCTAAGATCCATAGTTTCGAATTCGGCTTCTGGTTCGCTGTACTCAACTTCACTGACGGCAGGAGTAGTACTTTCTGCTTGATTGGTTGAAGTACTACTAACATCAGCACTAACGGTCTCTGCAAATGATCCGCTATCGTTTGTCGCTGGATTTAATAGTGACAAAATTACCAAGGCGGCAATGCCTTCGCTAATTTCTTTATTTTCAATTTTTGCAAAAATTTGCTTGCCATCGTCACTTGGTTGCAGATCATATAAAATTTGCACTTTATAAGCATTAGCAGCGTCTGATGAGAGTTCATAATTTGATTTTTCCATCAAAGACTCAAGATCGCTTGCACCAAGAAATTCATAATCTTCAATCTTGGCATTAATGGTTTTTAGCATCTCGCTTGGAATGGTAACTTCAAGGTTGCCTTCGCAGTAAACCTTTGTGCTGTTTGGGTCTTCTTTTGAAATGCGAATATCTTTAATGTCAAGACCAAGAGAATTGAGCGACGCACGAATCGCTGATAGGTTTGGAGTATCCCCAAACAAGACCTCAAGTGCGGCGGCATCTTTTTTAAATCCTTTTTCGATGCTTTCAGCAATGGATGTTTTAACAAGTTCAATACCTTGCTTATCAGAGCAAGAGAGTTTTTTGTCGCCAAAGCATCCTGCCAAAAGCAAGCTTGAGCTTAAGGCGGTAACGATAGATAATGATTTAAAAGATAGTTTCATAACACACCAATACCAATTTCATGTCAATTATTTTAATTGTATCAAAAATCTAACCATTTGTATAACTATATTTATTTAAGCTACTGTCGATGATCGGCACGAATCCACTCAGGATAGCGGACGGCAAGTTTGGCACAGACGGCTTTGGCGATAATTTGAATGATAAAGGCCAAGACAATCATCACGCCGACATAGATGGCGACTTCTAGCGTGCTTTTGTTATCCAGCCCGGCGTGTTGGCTGGCTGAGAATACCAATACGAAGCCAAGCACCATCATGGCGTATTTGAGCCATAGCTTACGCTGATAGACATTAAAAGCAATTAATAGTAAGCCAAGCAGCGCATAAATCACGGTAAGAGCCATAAAATTCCCATCGTCCAAATCGAATGTATGTCATCATTATAACAGTCAATACTGTCATTTCATACTCAAAAATTGCTTGATGTGTGCTATAATTTGCCATCATTTTTATCCAATTTTTTGCCAAATTTAACCGAAATACAATTATGACCACACACCTATCCCAAATCCAGCGCCGCCGCACCTTTGCCATCATCTCTCACCCTGACGCGGGTAAAACCACCATGACCGAAAAGCTCCTGTTATGGGGGCAAGTCATTCAGACCGCAGGCGAAGTCAAATCCCGCAAAACCGACAAACACGCCACCTCTGACTGGATGAGCATGGAGCAAGAGCGTGGGATTTCTATCACCACCTCTGTCATGCAGTTTCCTTATGGCGATAATATGGTGAACTTGCTTGACACCCCTGGTCACGCCGACTTTAGTGAAGACACTTACCGTACACTGACTGCGGTGGACAGTGCCTTGATGGTGATTGACGGTGCTAAGGGCGTCGAAGAGCGGACGATTAAGCTCATGGATGTCTGCCGTATGCGTGATACGCCGATCATCTCATTTGTTAATAAGCTGGACCGTGAAATCCGTGACCCTTTGGCGCTGCTTGATGAAATTGAAAGCGTCCTAAAAATCAAATGCGTGCCGTTTACCTTTCCGATTGGTATGGGGCAGGATTTTGTTGGCGTGTATCATTTGGGTGAGAATAAGACTTACTTTTATAAAAAAGGCTTTGGCACACAAATCACCGACATTGAAGTGCGTGATGGCTATGAGCATGACGACATCAAGGAGCGACTGGGCGAGCTTGTGTGGAATAAGTTTGTGGAAGACTTGGAGCTTGCACAGATGGCACATGAAGACTGGGATGAGAGCGAGTTTTTGGCTGGTCGTCAAACGCCTGTGCTGTTTGGCACGGCGTTGGGTAACTTTGGGGTGAATATGATTTTGGATGTGCTTACCCAGTACGCCCCACCGCCAAAAGACCATGAGACGCTTGAGCGTACGGTCAAAGCAGATGAGCCAGAATTTACCGGCTTTGTCTTTAAAATCCAAGCCAATATGGATCCCAAGCACCGAGACCGTGTTGCCTTTATGCGGATTTGCTCTGGGCGATATGAGCGTGGCATGAAGATGAATCATGTGCGTATCGGCAAAGAAGTGCGTGTATCGGACGCTTTGATGTTCCTAGCGGGCGACCGTGAGACGCTGGACGAAGCTTATGCAGGTGATATCATTGGTCTGCACAACCATGGCACGATTCAGATTGGCGATAGCTTTACCAGTGGTGAGAATCTAAACTTTACGGGCATTCCGCACTTTGCCCCAGAGCTGTTTCGCCGTGTGGTGCTAAAAGACCCACTCAAATCCAAACAGCTTCAAAAAGGCTTGCAGCAGCTGTCCGAAGAAGGGGCGACGCAGGTATTTATGCCACAAATCAATAATGATTTGATTCTAGGTGCGGTGGGCGTCTTGCAGTTTGAAGTGGTGGCACATCGCCTAGCCGAAGAATACAAAGTGCAATGTACCTTTGAGCCTGTATCCATCGCGACCGTACGCTGGGTGCATTGTGATGACAAAGTGGCGTTTGAAAAATTTAAGAAAAAAGCCCATGACCAACTGTCCGTAGATGGCGGTGGCTATCTGACTTATCTTGCCCCAAGCCGTGTCAATCTACAACTGATGCAAGAGCGTTATCCTGAAGTGGAGTTTCGTGCGACAAGGGAGCATTGATGGTTTGACAAAGCTTTATAATAAGGATACAACTCTCCCTTTATAACTGTCATTAAGTTGGCTGTTGTTTAGGGCTAAAAAAACCGCTTTTTGGCGGTTTTTTTTGATTTAGGCGGTCGGGTTTTGTTAAATTTGTGCTGATAGCGTATTGTGCACAATATTTTAGATACTCATTTTCCATGCACTGCGTGGAAAATGAGTTGGGATTTGCGTAAGCGTAGACCATTAAATATCTTGTTTCAATGAGTATTTTCTAAAATATTGGTCTATCTGTGGTTGCTGCAATCACAGAAATAATAATAATCACCATAACTACAATGGCTAACAAGAAAGAGCCTAACAGACTCAGCCATACATTAGCCCCTACTTTATGGCGCAAAATTTCAAAAGAAATATAGTAAGCTGCAAAAGTAGCGATGCAAAGAACAAAGCCAGATTTTGCAGCAAGCAGAATGGCAATTAGCACTATATATAAGAAATAGCTCAGAAAATAAGCTAATTTATTGCCGCCAAAATCCGTATCTAGCTTACTTTGTTTCTTTGGGTGATCTTGTTTAGGGTTGAAAATATTCATAGGTTGCTTATGGTTGATAGATGGTCATAAAATACAAATAATTGATTAGAAGCAACCATATGTGCCACAGGTGGTGTGGTAATAATTACCATCACTGTCAGTGCCACTATAGCTAGTGTAGGAACCCATTCGGTTAATGGTTTGGTTCCAGCTGTTACCATCTTTATCATAGCCATTTTGGATGGTCATATTGCCAATAGTGTGTGAATTGCTACTCCATGTACTGCCAGTGTTAGAATTATAGCCATTCACATAGGTCATATTGCCTGACTTCAGCACATTATATGAATTTCCGCTGTTGGTATCATAACATCTATACATGGTGCTTGTACCATAGCAATTTGCATTTGCTGACAAAGATAATGAAAGTAGAGACAGTGCAAGGATAAGTTTTTTCATAAATTCTAACCCATAACCATAAAAATGTTTGTTTATCGTTGAACTTAGTATTATAATAAGTGATATTTGATATTATTATCAACCAACAAAACAGTATTTTGATTAACCATTTTTTAATATCTTCTAACCACAAAACAGGTTTTCTATGCCAATACATACCAACCTACAAAAGCTACGGTCTAAGCTTGATTTGAGCCAAGAAGAGATGGCTCATGAGTTAGGTATGTCAAAAAATGGCTACGGTAAGCTTGAGCGTGGCGAGAGCAAAATTACTGTTGAACATCTACAAAATATCGCCAATGTATTTAATATTGATATTGTAGATTTATTAAAAGAAGAGCGTGATTTTTCACTACTGATTGGAGATAATCACGGTAATTATGCCAATAAATACTATGACAACGCCCAAGAATTAGAAAAATTACAACTCATCATTGACCATCAAAAACAACTACTTGAACAAAAAGACAAAGAAATCGAACTACTAAGACGATTGCTTGATGCTTAAAAGTACTGCATCTCATCGATCACCACCCCACCTAAATGACCGCCAAGTTCTACCCATTGCCAACCGCCTAAGTATTGGCGTATGATGATGTCATAACAATAAAAGTCATAACAATAAAAAAAGGATCGTTATATGAACATCTCAATCATCGGCCAAGGCAACATGGCCAATGCCATCAAATCCCATCTACAAGACGCCGGCCATGCGGTCACGCTCATCGGTCGTGATGTCCCTGATACACTGGATTCATTGGTGATTTTGGCGATTCCGTATGCATCACATCAGCAGTTTGTGGCGGATCATCAGGCCAAGCTTAGCGATAAAATCATCATCGATATCTCAAATCCTGTTAATTTTCAGACGCTAGACACATTGGTCGTGCCACAAGGCGAGTCAGCAGCAAGCTTGCTGCAGCAGGCATTGCCATCAGCACGCATCCTAAAGGCATTTAACACCACATCGGCATTTATGCTAAATGCCAAAAAAGTCGCCGATCGAGATGCGCCGACGGTGCTGATCGCAGGCGATGACGCCGACGCCAAACACACACTCATCACCGCCCTACAAGGCTCAAACCTAAATGCTGTGGATGTCGGTAGCCTTCAGCAAGCCAAGCAGCTAGAAGCACTCGGGATGCTGCAGATGTATCTGGTCAAAAATGGCACCACCGCCAAGACGGGTGGCTTCTCGCTATTGGGTTTGACTTCGGATAAATAATCAATCACACCACAACAATAAGGAAAATAACATGAAATATACTCTAAAATCATTGACAATACCCATGGCGGCAGTGATGCTAAGTGCCTGTGCTGCCACACCAAGCGTCACGCAGCCTGTCATCGTCAGCACAAATACGCCATCAGCGACTCAGCAGGCGAATGAAGCTGCCGTACGAGCCGTCATGCAGCGTTATCAGCAGGCGATGCGCACCGCTGATGTGGATGGGATTGCAAGCGTGCTGCATCCTGATGTGGTGACTACTTTTCAAGATCGCTTAACTGCCAAAGGCAAAGCACAGGTGCTACAAAATTATCAAGGTACCTTTTCGGCGATGGATTTTGGCACCATTGATTATGTGATTGATGATATCGTCGTCGATGACCAGCTGGCGATGGTGGCGACCATCCATCCTGTCGGCTCGTATGTCACCAATAAAAAAGACGGCAGCCGACATCTGGATCATAACCGTGAACTGTTTATCCTAAAACACTCTCAAGGCGATTGGCTGATTTATCGTTATATGTACAACCAAACGCCAGAACAGGCACGATGATTGTGCTTGCTTTAGTTGGCTAAGTGGTTATAATACAGTGGGGCGTGATGCGTCCCATTTTTTGTTATAAAAAGGTGGTCATCGATGAAATCATACACAGACACAGGCTCATTTCTTGGCTCGCTATGGATGGTGGTCGCTGCGGTATGTTTTTGTACGATGGGTATTTTGGTCAAGGCGGCAGGCGGTCGATTTGCCATGCACGAGTACGAACTGGTGTTTTGGCGAGTGATTTTTGCTACGATTGTGCTTGGCGTGCAGGCGTGTATCGCCAAACAAAGTTTTGCTACCGCTTATCCCAAAGCACATTTTTGGCGGTCGCTAGCGGGTACGCTTGGGCTTGTGATGTTCTTTTTTGGCTTGGTGCATCTGCCTTTGGCGACGGCGATTACTTTTAATTATACTTCCAGTTTATTTTTGGCACTGTTTTCGGTGCTGATTTTGAAGCAATATCCATCTGGGCTGACTTGGTTTGCCTTGATGCTTGGCTTGGTGGGTATTGGCTTGATTTTGCAGCCGAGTATCTTGGGACACGGATGGCTACCGACTTTGGTGGGCTTGGGCAGTGGTGCGGTGGCAGGCTATGCCTATCTACAGGTGCGAGAGCTGTCGCTACTTGGTGAGCCGTCGTGGCGGATTGTGTTTTATTTTTCGGCATTGGCAAGCGTGGTGACTTTCATCATCAGTACCATCAAGGGCTGGACGATGATCAGCGTGGAGATGGTGCCGTATTTATTGGGCATTGGGCTGTCGGCGATGTTTGGGCAGTTGGCAATGACTCATGCTTATAAGGTTGGGCGTAAATTTATGGTGTCTGCTTTGGCATATCTGACCGTTGTGCTATCTACCTTGTACGGGGTTGTCGCATTTGATGAGATGCTACCGATGATGGCGATGGTGGGGATTGGGCTTGTGATTGGCAGTGGCATTTTGGCAGGCAAAAAATAAACACCAACACCGCCAATCCCAAAAAATCAGTCAGCTATGCTACAATAACCAATCCATTGACAATGACTCAAAATACATCATGCTCACCTGTCCAATCTGCCAACAGTCCTTGACACTTACCCAAAAAAGCTACCGCTGTCCATCCAATCACAGCTTTGATATCGCCAAAGAAGGCTATGTCAATCTGCACGTTGTTCAGCACAAAAAGAGCAAAAATCCTGGTGATACGCCCGAGTCGGTGGCAGCACGGCGGGCGTTTTTGTCAGCAGGATATTATCAGCCGCTCAAGGCAGGCGTACAGCATATCATCAGTCGCTTGTCGGCACGCACGGTGCTTGATATCGGCTGCGGTGAAGGCTACTATACCGAAGCACTTGGGCAGGTAGCACAAACTGTCATCGGCGTGGATATCGCCAAATCTGCTGTGCAAGCCGCCGCCAAAGCGTATAAAACCAGCACTAACATCACTTGGGTGGTCGGCACAGGTGCGATACTGCCTGTGGCAGATGGCAGTATCGATGTCTGCACGAGTCTATTTAGCCCGCTACCAAAAGATGAGATGCTAAGAGTGCTACAGCCAACGGGTCATCTGATCGTAGCAACCCCTGCACCCAACCATCTGTATGCCATGCGTGAAGCATTGTTCGGTCAAGTGATACCGCATGAGCCAAAGAAGTTCATCGCAAGTCTGGCGCCTGAATTTGAGCTTGTAGATGAGCATTTGATAATCAGTGAGTTTAGCTTGGATAATACCATGCTTAAGCATCTGATTGCCATGACACCTTATGCCTACAAGGCAAAAGCTGACAAACGAGCCGAGCTTGAACGCTTTGATACGCTTGATGTGCGTGGCGAATTTTGTGTGTTTGTGTTTAAAAAGGCGGTGAGATGATGGGGCAGATGACGCGATTTTTTGGCAAGATCAGTATTGTTGCAGGTGCTATGGCGGTGATTTTGGCAAGTGCAGGCTGTGCCAATCTGCCAAACACCACACCAAGCCAAGTACCAACCACAACCCCAACCACCCAAAGTTATGCGCAGTATGACTTTGCCATCTTATTACCGATGGCGCAGGCATATCTATACTCGCAAGCAGGGCAGGCGTATGATGTCGCCTTGCGCGATGAGTTTATCCGCTTTGTTAATCATCATCACTTGGTCGGACATGATGGCGCAAGATTGCAGCTGAATGCAGATGGCACGGGCAGTTTTTTGGATGAATACAAATACTGGCTGAATCTTGCGGTGAATATGGCATACCATCAAGGCGATGACTTGCACGCGTATGAATTTCTTGCGCAGAAAAAAGATAAAAATCCGTATTATATCGATGATTTTCAAGGATTTATCAATAAGCAAGTAACAATGACAAGCTGCACCGCACCTGATCGCTGCACGGCTGCGCCCGTGATCAGTAAACTTACCCAAAACAGCAACAGCGCTTGGCTGATCCGTGATGGTGCGCGTTATGATCATGCGCTGATGGCGATGATAGTCGCTGCCAAACTGCGTGCTGATGGCAAGCGGGTGAATTTTGGGCTGTTTTGGTGAGTGAGAAAAATCCCAAAGTGTTGATACTTTGGGATTTTTTGGTAAATTTAAGCAAGATTGGTTGGTTTATTTTGGCTCAACCAAAATCTTAACTTGGCTTTTTTCTTTGACCAGTGCTTCAAAGCCTTCTTCGACGATATTTTCAAGCTTAATGCGTTTGGTCACAAGCTTATCTTTGCTAAAGTAGCCTTGTTCCATCAGTTTTAGCACTGCGGGGAATACATCGCGATAGGCAATGATGCCTTTGACGGTTTTTTCTTTGATGACAATTTCGTTCGGATGGATAGATGCTTCGCCTTCCCAGATACTGACAATCACACATTCACCGTCATTTTTGATGGCTTCAATGGACTGCTTAAGCACAGGGGCGACGCCTGTGACTTCAAATGACACATCCGCACCACCGCCTGTTAGGCGTTTGATTTCGGCGACAGCGTCCACTTTGGCAGGGTCAATGACGATGGCACCAAGCTCAGTGGCTTTGGCTTGGCGTTCGGCAGATAGTTCTACGGCATAAATGTCGGTCGCACCCGCTGCACGCAAGGCTTCGATGACCAATAGACCAATCGGGCCACAGCCAAACACGGCAGCGGTATCGCCAGCTTTTAGTTTGCTTTGACGCACGGCATATAGGGCAACGGCAGCAGGTTCGGTCAAGGCGCCTTGTTCGTAGTCAATGCTATCAGGTAGCTTATGCACAAGCTCGGCATCCACCACACAAAATTCAGCAAAGCCGCCATCCGCCATCAGGCCTACAAAGCCTAAGTTTTCGTCTAGGTTGTATTTGCCTGTTAGACCGTTTTTGGCAAGGATTGGCTCAACGGTGACACGGTCGCCCACTTGCACACCAGTCACATCGCTACCGACTTCCACGATTTCACCAGCAAATTCATGACCCATGGTGATGGGGGCTTTTTGACCTGAATAAGGGTGGTTGTCTTTGGTGGGGATAAAAATTGGACCACCTAGGTATTCGTGCAAATCAGAACCGCAAATGCCTGTGTATTTGACAGCGATTTTGACTTGATGGGCTTTTGGACTAGGAATAGGAGCGGTTTCAACACGGATATCACGCTGACCATACCAGCGAGCGACTTTCATACTCATAATTCGTTTCCTTAGGAAAATACAACTACCGATTGGGTATCGGTAGTATTACTATACGCCTTTATCAGATGCTTGGCAAGCCAAATTCATCATAAAAATTCAATTCTATTGATTATACAAATTTAATAATTGATACTGAGATGAGCCAAATTAAATTAACTATTTTCAACCATGTGATATCTATGCTATGATGAATTATCTTTATTAAGCACTTGGCGAAAATCAAAAATAGGTAACTCAATGCAAACTCATCCACGAAAACACACTTTGATGGCAATGATATTGGCGATGGGACTTGGTGCGTTCAGCTTAGCGCAGGCGAGCGATTTTTATGTGCAGTCCAAATGGGTTGAGACAGATGGTACGCCATATGAGAGCTGTGGCGAGTATTGCCCGAGCGTCGATTATCAGCTGATACACACAGGGCATATGTGGCTAGATAGTGTGATTAATAAAGATGTGCTTGCCATCATTGATGTACTGGATGAGCATGACCCAAACTCTGCCATCGCCAAGCAAACCAAAACTTTTTATGATAAGCCATTGGTGACTGACCGTGAGCTTGCTCGTGAGCTGAATCGTATTACAAATAATCTGGTTGGTGCTGTCAATACTGCGCGTGCCGAAGACAGTATCTATAGCTATTCGGTGATGGCGACACCATCGATGATTGGTATGCACAAAGGGCTTGCCTTGATGCGAATCGATGGTAATGTCTATACGGGTGGGGCGCATGATTTGCCAAGTAGCTATTACTATGTCTTTGATTTGACAAATAAAAAACTACTGACGCTCGATGACATTATCATCGCAGGGCAACAAGATGCCCTAGAGCAGATGTTATATGCTAAGTTTTATGAATATCTGATTGCGATGGAAGTTGAGCCGTCCGAGATTATGAATAGCTGGGATTTTGCGGTGACGGATAATTTTATGTTTGATGAGACAGGGGTGGAATTTTTGTATCAGCCCTATGAGATTACACCTTATGTCTTTGGGATGCCGTCACTGCACCTAAGCTATGCCGAGCTTAAAGGCATTCTAAAATCTCAATACCTAAAATAATCAAAATCAGCACGCCATGTTCATAATGACTTGGTGTGTTTTTTATAAAAATTTCGATAAAATTGTGCTATGATAATGACAATTTTTTATGAATTGCATGGATTATAACAATGTCAAATCCGATGACCAAAGACGAGTTTTTACAATTCAAACACCGTGGCTACAGCCATGTACCACTCATCAAAAAACGCCTGATGGACGATGCGACACCGGTGTCGGTATTTGCCAATATTCGCAAACTAAACCCAAAAGCTTATTTGTTTGAGTCGGTGGTCGGCGGTGAGCGTTTTGCTCGTTATTCGATGATTGGGCTTGGCAAGGGCGTGTATTTTGAATACCAAGATGGCGTGATGAAAGTCGGCAGCGAGCTGGTGGGCGTAGTGTCGAGTACCCAGACGGACAAGCCATTTGATGAAATCCGCAAGTTTATGGCGCAGTTTACCATGCCGACGGTGGAGGATGTGCCAGCGTTGCCGGTGTTTAGCGGTGGTTTGGTGGGGTATTTTGGTTATGATTTGATTCGCACCATTGAGCCATCGGTGGGGCAGTCGGATGCACCCAATCCGCTGAATCTGCCTGATTTGTGGCTGATGTTATCGACCGAAGTGGTGGTGTTTGATAATCTTGAGCATACTTTATCCATCGTTGTCTATGCCAATAGCGAGCTTGAAAATGGCTATGAAGATGGACTGGTGCGCCTAGCTGCAATCGAAAAAGCACTGGGACAGCGACCTGATTTGACCACGACCACACAGCCTAAGCCAAACTTTGTGTCTGTCACAGGTCAGGATAAGTTCTGCAAGGATGTTAATAAAATCAAAGACTACATCCTAGCAGGTGATGTGATGCAAGTCGTACCTGCGCAGCGTATGACGGCGGATTTTGATGGTGATGCCTTGAGTGTGTATCGAGCGCTGCGTTATCTGAACCCATCGCCGTATTTGTTTATGCTGCACGGCGAAACCTTTGGGGCAGGCAAATCGCCATTTGACATCATCGGGGCATCACCTGAGATTTTATCTCGTATCGAAGATGGTACGGTTACGGTGCGACCACTGGCAGGCACTCGCCGTCGTGGGCGTGATGCGGCAGAGGATTTGGCGCTTGAGGCAGAACTGCTATCCGACCAAAAAGAAATCGCCGAGCATCTGATGCTGATTGACCTTGGGCGTAATGACATCGGACGAGTATGTCAAATTGGCTCAGTCAAGGTGACGGACAAGATGTTTATCGAACGCTATTCGCAGGTGATGCATATCGCCAGCAATGTCGAAGGACAGGTGCGTGATGATGTCGATGCGCTTGATGTGTTTTGTGCGACTTTTCCGGCAGGTACGCTGTCAGGTGCGCCCAAAATCCGAGCCATGCAGATTATTGATGAAGTTGAGCCTGTCCGCCGTACGGTGTTTGGTGGGGCGATTGGTTATCTGGGCTGGCATGGCAATATGGATACCGCCATCGCCATTCGTACCGCAGTGATGAAAGATGGCAAGGTGCATGTCCAAGCAGGGGCAGGCGTGGTGGCAGATTCTGACCCGATGGCAGAATGGGATGAGACCAACAAAAAAGCCCTTGCCATCATCAAAGCGGTCGAGATGGCGTGTGATGGGCTTGAGATTGGGTAACAAAAAATGGCTTATTGTGTAATAAGCTATTTTTTGTTGATAAAATCAATGCTTCTTACCAAATAGCTTCTTTGCCATAATCACCACAGCAAGGATAATCAGACCTGCAATCAGACCGACAGCGCCATTATAGGCAGTCTCAGCCAGCCCACCGACAATGCCTGATAACGCAGCCAAATCCTGTGCCTGATGATGTAGCATATCGATGCCATGCACCAAGATACCACCACCGACCAAGAACATCGCAAGTGTACCGGCGAATGATAAGAACTTCATCAGCTTTGGTGCAAAAGCAAGCAGTGCACGACCCATCGCCTGTGATGATGAGCTAGGTTTGTTCAGTAGATGCACGCCCATATCATCAAGCTTGACAATCAGACCCACCAAGCCATACACACCGACAGTCATCAAGATAGCAATTGCTGTCAATGCTGCCGCTTTGGTTGCTAGTGTCGCTGCGGTCATTACGCCCAGTGAGATGACCACGATCTCAGCAGATAAGATAAAGTCCGTGCGAATCGCACCACGGATTTTGTCTTTTTCTAAAGCGACCAAATCCACCTGCTCATCAGCATTGGCGACCAGGCGGTCATGATGTGCGGCATCATCGTCAAGCTCATGCGGCAGTAGATTTGGGGCGAATTTATGCACGACTTTTTCGGCACCTTCATAGCACAAGAACGCACCGCCAAGCATCAACAGGGGTGTAATCAGCCAAGCTGCCACCGCACTGATGAGTAGGGCAGCTGGCACTAGGATGACTTTATTAATGAACGAGCCTTTGGCAACTGCCCACACTACCGACAGCTCACGATCGGCACGCACGCCAGTCACCTGCTGAGCGTTCAGTGCCAAATCATCACCCAGTACGCCTGCAGTTTTTTTTGCTGCCATTTTTGTCATTACTGAGACATCATCAAGAATCGTTGCGATGTCATCGAGTAGCATCAGTAGGCTACCACCTGCCATATTCTCACCTTAATTTAGAGTACTATTTTAACTGGTTTGTCATGCGTTGTTTTTGCATTTGTTTGGTATGGCAAATACAAAATAAGCCAAGCGCATGACGATTGGCTTATTATAATCAAGCTTTGGCAAATGATGTGTAGTAAATTGTATAAAATTGGCACAAATACCAGTTTATATCATCGCAGGTCAAGGCTTTTTGGCGACCATCACCGCGCGTACAGGGCGTGGATAGCCTTCGATGGTTTTGCTGTCATCATCAGGATCTAGAAAGTCTGATAGCGAATGATAAGTCATCCAATCAGTCGCACGCTGCTCATCGCTTGTGGTGGTGCTGATATCAACGCAGTGGACATCGACAAAGCCTGCTTTTTCTAGCCAAAGTGTCAGTGCCGCCACCGATGGCAAAAAATACACATTATTCATCATCGCATAGCGATCTTTTGGCACAAGTACGGTATTTTCATCACCTTCTACGACCAAAGTCTCAAGCACCAGCTCACCGCCTTTTAGCAGTTGATTTTTTAATTGTAATAAACAATCAAACGGCGAAGCACGGTGATATAGCACGCCCATACAAAAGACGGTATGAAACAATCCACCATTTGGCAATTCTTCTAAACCCACAGGAATAAAGTGAATCGGTGATTGGCCAAAGCGGTTGGTCATCTCACCCAAAAAATGCCGTATCGCCATAAACTGATGATAAAACAAGCAAGATGGGTCAATCACCACCACGCTACTGGCACCCGCGCCAATCATACGAAAGCCATGATAACCCGAGCCACCGCCAACATCGAGTACGCGTTTACCACTAAGGTCACTGATGTGTGGCAAGACACGATCCCATTTGTGATCGCTACGCCATTCGGTGTCGATATGGATTTGATGCGTCTCATCACCGACGATAAAGCCGCCTTTTCGCCATGGCATCAGGTTTCTTAGCAGTGCTTCGGCTTTGCGATAGTCACTGTGAGTCAGGCTGACATGAGCAGTGACACAGCTGGCATTAAGATCGATATGCGTTGGCGATACTTCAGGCAGTTTGTTAATCACAGATTCATAATACGGTGCGTGTGCATACCGCTCTTTATTTTTGATACTGCCAAGCCAATCAGGTAGGCGTTTGAGCCATTCATACGCCACAGGATGATGCTGAGCTAGGTCAAACAAGGTGTCAAATAAGGCTTTTTCGGTACGGGCAATGGTGTTCATCATACTAAAAATCGCTATTTAAACGCCACAATCGACGCAAAATTCAAAAACATAAACCAAGTCAAACGACGCTCAAATCCTGCTTGCTGCAGCCTATGATGATGTAGCTCAAGCGTGTCGGTGATGAGTACATTCTCAAGCGCATTTCTTTTGCCACTGATTTCCATTTCGCTGTAGCCATTGGCTCGCTTAAAATCATAATAGCGTTCGACTCGCCATGCATCATCTTGTTCATCACTTAGGTGCGTTTTTTCGGTGAGAATCAAAATACCGCCATCAGCCAGTGCATCGTGGCATTTTTGTAGTAGGGCTAGGCGGGCATCAGGATTGAGAAATTGCAAGGTCAGGTTGATAACAATCAAATCGCACGGCTCAAAGTCCATCTGCGTGATGTCGGCAAGCTCAAAGCGAATGTCATGATCAGGATAATGCTCACCGACGACACTTTTGGCACGATCGATCATCGGCTTTGAGATGTCGATGGCATGGATTTCAAGCTCATCAGGACGAAATTTATCCGCCAAAGCAAAACTTACCGCCCCAAGCGATGTGCCAAGATCATACACACGACTGACTTTTTTGCCATCATGAGTATTTTGGCGAAATAGGCAATGACGGCGAGCCAAAATCGGCAGCATGGCAAGCATCTGCCCATAGCCTGGAACACTGCGGCGAATCATATCAGGAAAACACGCCACCACTTCTTCATCAAAGCTAAAACGAGCCGATTTATCCAGCGGTGTCGTAAATAGCGTGTCGTGCTTGGTATTTGACATAGGCTTATGATAGACTGGTAAAAATGACTTATTATAGCATTGATTTATCAATTTGAAATTAAGGATGTGGCGATGATTCGATCAATCTTGTTGGGTGGTGGCTGTTTTTGGTGTACTGAGTCGGTGTTTGGCGCGCTAAAAGGCGTGCAAAGTGTCGTCAGTGGCTATGCAGGTGGTAGTGCCGATACCGCCAATTATCAAGCGGTTTGTACAGGTACGACAGGCCATGTCGAAGTCGTGCAGGTGGTCTATGATGATCAAGTGATTGATTTATCGCAAATTTTGGCAGTGTTTTTTGCTACCCATGACCCAACAACGCCGAATCGCCAAGGCAATGACATCGGCACACAATATGCATCGGTGATTTTTTATGAGGATAACACCGACAAAGCCATCGCTGAGCAACTTATAAATGAGCTTATCAAAGATGGCATCCCTGTCGTGACTCGCCTTGAGATGGCACCGCAGTTTTATCCAGCAGAAAGTTATCACCAAAATTATTTTGCCAATAACCCTACTCAGCCGTATTGTAACTTTGCCATTCCACCAAAATTGGCAAAACTGCGCGCGTCATTTGCCGAGCTGTTGAAATAAACGGCAAAAAAACCGTTCAATTTAAGCATTATTGAACGGTTTTTTATATCAATAGTTTTAAAGTGGTTTTGAGTTATTCAAAACTTTGATTAATCCAAAAACACCGCAAACTCATCCACAGGCACGCGTGGCGTGATAAAGGTATTGACGATGTCTGATTCATCAGCATAACCAAGTGCGACGGTACAAACCAGCTCTTCATCATCGCCTGCACCAATCGTCTCAAGCACCACAGGGTGAAAATGATTGAACGCAGCCTGCGGGCAAGTGTCAAGCCCACGAGCCTTGGCGGCGATCATCACATTTTGGATCATCATAGCGATGTCCATCTTTGAGCCAGTGCCCATCACTTTATTCACCGTAAAAAACAGCCCCACAGGCGCATCAAATAGCTTGAAGTTGCGATCTTGCTGTGCTGCCATTTTTTCTTTATCGCCTTTTTGGATGCCCAAAAGTCCGTACAGCCCCCAGCCATTTTCACGGCGACGATCGATGAATGGCGAGATCCATTCGGTCGGATAGTAGGGGAAAGTTTCTTGGAATTTGTCCGCAAGACTTGGGTCGTCGGCGATGGCTTGTTTGGCAGTAAAGATATTGTCAATCAGCTGGGCTCGTTTGTCACCTGTCACCACATAGACTTTCCACGGCTGTGTGTTCGTGCCTGATGGTGCGCGGCTTGCCACGCTTAGGATGTCTTTGATGATCTCTTGCGGTACTGGCGTATTAAGAAACGCACGCACCGAATGGCGACTGGTGATGACTTCATCGACGATTTGAGTTTGTTGTTGTAGATCCATAATATCACCTTGTCATTTAAAACTATAAAATGCTAAAAAATCGCTATCTCACCGTGATTATGGCAAAGCTTGGCAAGCTTGTCAAATTGCGAATGTAGTCGATGTGGTGTAGATAACTTACGGCTTTGTTAAGTTACCGCTTTGTTACAACTTGGTTGAAATTATCGGTATTTGGCAAGTTTATTTTGAAATTGGCAGCCAAATTCGGTAAGCTAAGGGAAACTTTATCGGTAAATCCTAAATGTGCTTTAAGGGAAAGTATATGAAAAAATCTTTATTAATGCTTGCGATGTCGGTGGTCGGCATGGGTGCTGTGCAGTCGGCGATGGCGGCTGATGACCTGCCAAACCTAAGCAATAGCGAATTTCAACAATGCCTTGATGGCCTAAAAAACAGCAGTGCGTTTCGTGGTGTCTCAAGCCAAACCTTTGAAACCTATCGCCCAAGTCAGCCTGACCCGACGGTGATTCGCTCGCTCAATTATCAACCTGAATTTAAAAAAGATGTTTGGGATTATCTAGCGTCACTGGTCGATAGCGAGCGTGTCGAAGATGGTATCCGCGCCAAGCACGAGCAGGCCGATGTCTTACGCCGTATCGAGAGCCGTTATGGTGTCAAGGCAGAGCATGTGCTAGGCGTATGGGGTGTGGAGAGTAATTTTGGTCAGACATTGGGCAAGAAAAATCTGTTCGACAGCCTTGCGACTTTGTCGTGCTTTGACCGTCGTCAGAGTTATTTCCGCGGTGAATTTGCCAACGCGCTAAAAATCGTCCAAAACGGCGACATCCGTCCACAAGACATGACAGGCTCATGGGCAGGTGCGTTCGGTCAGACGCAGTTTATGCCAAGTACATTCCTAGAATTGGCGGTGGATTTTGATGGTGATGGCCGTAAGGATTTGGTCAATTCTAAAGCTGATGCCCTAGCCAGTACCGCCAATTTCTTAGCCAAGCGCGGCTATCGCACAGGCGAGCCTTGGGGCTATGAAGTGAAGCTGAACGGCTATGATGGCTCAAGTGGTCGCCGTGACAAAAAATCAATTAGCCATTGGCAGAACATGGGTCTGACATTGCCAGACGGTCGCCCATTGCCGAATAATATGGCATCGGCAGGCTTGCTATTGCCTGCAGGTAAGCACGGTCCTGCGTTCCTTGTGGGCAAGAATTTCGATACTTTCTATTCGTACAATGCGTCAGAAAGCTACGCGCTTGCCATCGCGCATCTGTCGGATCTGATCACCAGTGAAAATACCGATACCAACTTTGCCACCCCTTGGCCAACCGATGACGCAGGCATCAGCCGCCGTGAGTCAAAAGAGATTCAGCAAGCGCTGCTTGATGCAGGCTATGACATCGGTGCGGTCGATGGTATCATCGGCGATAATACGCGCCGTGCGATCATGGATTATCAGCGCAAGGCAGGCGTGACGCCAGATGGTCGCGCAGGTCAGAAATTCTTGCGCCTGATTCGCTCAGCTAAGCCTGCGCAAGCGCCAGTAATGCAGCCTGTGCAAGCAGTACAGCCAACAGCGGTAATCAGCCAAACACCCAGTACACCACAGGCTCTACCAGTGGCTCAGCCACGCCAAACAACATCTGGCACGGGTACTGTCTATCGCCGAGTAGTCAATGCTGATGGCTCAACGACGCTAGTGCCTGTCAAATAAAATAATTGGTACAAACAAAAACCACCGCTTTGATTTTGGGCGGTGGTTTTTGCTTGGTAAAATCAAATGGATGTAAAAACAACTTGCATAAAGAGCATATACACTACGCCTACACATCAGTTTATTTAAATAACATCACTCGTCTTCTTGATCTTCATCGTCCCATTTGGCATAGGTTTTTGATGGGTCTTTGCCTTGGCTTTTTAGATAAGCGACTTGCTCTTCTAGCGTGCGTTTTTTCTCTGCTTGATGCATGGTGTCGCTTAGGTTTTCGAAGTTTTCGATCTGTGATTTAATGGTATCGGTCATGGCATCCCTCCTTCTGTTGGTGGAAATTAAATAAAAATCAGCGTTTTTGTTCGACGATCAGCGAGTCAATGCCATTGTTGCTTAGGCGTATACTGGCTTGGCTGGCTTCTTCGCGGCTTTTCATTGGAGTTGAGACCACTTGATAAAAATGCGTGCCATTGCTGCTGTCTGTGCGCTTGACAACCACCGCATCGACGCCCGCCATCAAGACTTCCGCGCGCTTGACATCGGCTTCATCAGCGGTAGTGTAGCTGCGGATTTGTAGGATGTAGGTCGTGCCACTGACGGCTTCATCGCCTTTGGTATCGGTCGTGTCATCACCGTCATAAGTGCTGTCTTCTTCGGTGACGGCAATGGTGTCATCACTTGATGCATCATCGCTGGCAGCTTGTGCGGATTTGGCGACAGGCTTAGCCGCGACGACGGCATCAGGGCTTAGGGTGTCGGTTGGGGCAGTTGGCGTGTCTTGGGTACTGACACCTTGTGGAATGCTGCGAAAATCCTGCTCGGGCAAGACTTCATAAAACTCATACTCAATTGGCGCGGTTGGATCTTGGATCGGCTCAACTTGCTCTTCGGCTTGCGGTGCTTGCTGCGCGCGGAAGCTGTCAAACAGCGGCGAAAAATAAGCAAACACGCCAAGCGCAATCACGATGACAAGACAAACCACTGTCATGGTCAGACTCAGCAGTCCGCAGCCGCTTTTGTCATCTTTATAGACGGCTGAAGGTTTGACAGGGCGACTCGCCATCACAACTCCTTAATGAGTGAATTTAGTGAGTGAAAAAAGTGAAAAATTAAATTGGTTGAAATTCAACTACCTATAACTATTATAACAAATTATTAGCATAAATGTATTGCTTACTTTTAAATCTTATGTTGCATTTTGTGTTAGAAATTTTAATGAAGCTGCCAATACACCGCCGCAACCGACACAATTTGTGCTATAATAAAACGCTTTAAAGATTGGGGATGATTGCCATGTTAGCCACTGTATTGATGGTCTCGGCTGAGACGATTACCGATTTGGGATTGTATATCCTATTGCCTATTTTTATTGGCTTTTTATTTTTTATCATGTGGGATATTTCTAAGAAGTCAAATGCAGGCAAGCAAGGCACATTTTGGATTTTTGTGGCGTTAGGGATGGGCTTTTTTGGCTTTCTTGCCAAATTGGTGATCGAATTTGTGCTTGAGCATTGGGTGCTGTGATATTTGGTGCAGTCAGTGCAAAATCTTGCGCGCTACAATTATTTGCTGATTAATAAATCATAAAACCGCTCAACTTTTAAATAAGTGAGCGGTTTTATGCTATATAACTTTAAGAAAAATTATTTTTTCTCTTCAGTTGCCGCAGCATCAGCAGGGGCTGCAGCTGCATCCGTAGCAGGTGCGGCAGCAGCGTCGGTCGCTTGAGCGTCGGCAGCTGGTGCAGCAGCGGTATCAGTTGCGGCAGCGTCGGCAGCAGGTGCAGGCGCTGAGCCATCAGCAGGGAAGCCGAATTTTGGCTGACCTTCATCGTCAAATTTCATCGGCTCAGCTTTTGGTGCTTTTTCTAAAGCTGCAGCTTGCGCTTCTTCGACTTTATCCACCGCATAAGTGTGTTCTTCTTTTTTGCCACAGGCGCTCAACACAGCAGCGGCAGCTAGGGTTACAACCAGAACTTGGGCTTTCATAGTCTCTCCAAATGTTTGTACAAAATCCTGCAGACAAGCAGTAAAACTTCTGTGACTATTATGCCATATTTTTGCCATAAATAAATGCTTGATGGATTATTTGTGTTAAATTTTCTTGAAAAATCACGGCAATGGCGGATTTTTTCGCCAAATTTAATAAAATTGTTGAACGATGGGTGGGATTTTGCTATAATCTGCGACTAATTTTGTGCAATCGCACACATCATAAGCAGTGGTTGCTGATGATGCATTCCAGTTTGAGCTGATGTCCATCGTCCAAGACCGATGGGCTATATAATACAAATACAGCCAAGCTGATGCCACCGTCTTGAAAGTAGGAGAGTATCATGCCTTCAGTTAAGGTAAAAGAGAACGAACCAGTAGATATCGCGATCCGTCGCTTTAAGCGTGCTTGCGAAAAAGCAGGCGTCCTAGCTGATGTTCGTAAAAAAGAATTTTTCGAAAAGCCAACCCAAGAGCGTAAGCGTAAAAAAGCTGCTGCGGTTAAGCGTTACAAGAAAAAAGTATATCGTGAGCAAGTTCGCACCACTCGCAAGTACTAATTTGTAGCTTGGCTACCAAAAAAAGACTCCGTTGGGGTCTTTTTTATTGTGTGGATTTTGGTATGGGCAGATAAATGGGTGGATAAATTGGCTGAGAAATCATCCTAAAGTAGCAGGGGTTTATCTTAAAGTCGGCTTAATATTGCTTGATTGTTGCTAAAAAGGGCGTATAATGGCTAATTATATCCGCATAAATTTTAAGGATTTATCATGAAAACTGTACACGCCGCACTTATCGCTATGATCGCTGCAGGCTTAAGCCTAACCGCCTGCGGTGAAGAGAAAAAAGCCGAACCTGCCAAGGCAGAACCTGCAAAAACTGCACCTGCAGCCGCACCTGCCGAGCCTGCGCAAGCTGAACCTGCCAAGACTGAAACCCAAACAGATGTCCAAGCCGATGCAGCAAAGCCAGAGCAAGCAGCTGAGCAAACTGCCAATACCACAGAACAAAAAACTACCGACGCCACTGATGCCGCTGCTAAGACTGAAATGGTTAAGCCTGCATCACTTGCTGTGGGGCAAAAACGCTATGAAACAACTTGTAAGATGTGCCACGACGCAGGTCTGTTAGACGCACCGAAGCTGAGCGATAAAGCAGGCTGGGCGAAGCGTGCCGAGCAAGGCGTTGAGACTTTGTACAAGCATTCTGCCCAAGGCTATAACAAAATGCCTGCGCAAGTCATCGGTGATGTGACCGAAGCGGAAGTCTATGCTGCGGTAGATTATATGCTGTCACAGGCTAAATAATCAAAACTTGCAAGATAAATATAAAACCCCTTGTGCTAGATTGGCACAAGGGGTTTTGTAAAATAAGAAGTTTGGCTAGATTTACGCCAAACCCAGTGCTGATACTGCAAGCCAGCCGCTATAAGCCACAAAGCACAGCAGTAAAAATGCCCCTGAGATGCGACCGATTTGTCCATCTTTTCGTAAGGCAAAAGCACACATCACAAACAGCACTAGCGTGATGATACACATCACCACCGTGTCACGGCTTAGCGCTTCAGGATTGACTGTCATCGGTGCGATGAGTGCCGCTAGACCAACGACGCCTGTGGTGTTAAATAGGTTTGAGCCCAGTACATTACCGAGTGCCAATTCATATTCACCGCGGCGCGCTGCGATGATCGATGAGACAAGCTCAGGTAGACTTGTGCCGACGGCGACGATGGTCAGACCGATGATCAAATCGGATAAGCCCCACAGCTTGGCAAGTTCTACCGCACCCCAGACGATCAGGCGTGAGCTGAGCACCAAGACGATAAGTCCTGCGATCAGCTTAAATAAAGACTTGGCGGTGCTGACTTGGGTGGGATCGGGCAGCTCTTGTGCGTCCAGTTCAAGCTCATACGCGTACTCATCACTGGCAAGGATCGCGCTTTCGCTGGCAGCTTTGGCATGGCGTTTGGCATAGAGAATCTGCACGATGATATTGGCCGCTAAGACCGCGATTAAGATTGCGCCATCGAGTCGATCGATATGCCCATCCATCAGTAGAATCACCGAGATGACAGTTGAGCTAATCAGCCATACGAAGTCGGTTTTCAGCACTTGTTTTTGGATGATGATCGGTGCGATCAAGGCGGTGATGCCAAGTACCAGCATGATATTGACGATGTTTGAGCCGTAGGCGTTACCCAGTGCAAGCCCTGGACTGCCTGCAATCGCCGATAGGGCTGAGACGACAAGCTCTGGCGCGGATGTGCCGACACCGATGATCAGTGCGCCGATGAGCATTTTTGGCATATGATATTTGGTCGCCAGTGCCACCGCGCCATCGATGAACACATCGGCGCTGTAGATCAAGATGACCAAACCTGCTGCGATTGCCAATAAAGATAGTAGCATAAATGATCCCAAGCTTGCTTTAGGCAGGCAACTTAAATCCATTGATCTGATTACGCGCGCGCTCCAGATCGCCTTTGATGATGTCTTGTAGCGCACTTACCGCACATTCAATAGCACGATCGATGCTGATGCGCTCATCTTGACTGGGCTTGCCAAGCACAAAATTACTCACCTGTGATGACTGAGCAGGGCGCCCGATACCGATACGCAAACGGTGAAAATCCTGCCCCAGATGCGGCACAATGTCTTTTAGACCATTGTGTCCGCCATGACCGCCGCCTGTTTTTAAGCGGATTTGTCCAGCGGCGATGTCCAGCTCATCATGTGCAACAAGCAGCTCATCGGCATTGATATTATAAAACTTTGCCAATGGCGCGACCGCTTGCCCTGAGCGATTCATAAAAGTCTCAGGCAAGAGCAGTCGCACATCTTGCCCATAGATCGTACCGCGACCGACTTGACCGTGAAATTTTTTATCAAAGTTCAGGCTAATGCCAAATTTTTGGGCAAGGGTCTCAACGAACCAAAAGCCAGCATTGTGGCGCGTGTCGGCATATTGCGCACCTGGATTGCCCAGACCTACAATTAACTTAATCGTCATAATAATACAGTCTTGAAATGATCAACAAACAAAAAACCAGTAAGCACGCCTACTGGTTTTGTCATCCGTCGCACGAATTAAGCGCGTTGGAAGTCCACATGTAGTGGGAAGCCTTTCGCTGGATGGCGTTGTAGGGCTTTGATGACAACATTGTGTGCAGCACCATCAACAGTGATGGTAGTTACGCTTGAGAAAAACGCTTCGCTTTCTAGTGCTTTTACAAGTTCGTTGTTCTTAACGCAGATTGCCACAGGCTCAGCGTCACCGCCGTAGATGATGGCTGGGATTAGGTTTTCTTTACGCAGGCGGCGGCTCGCACCTTTGCCCTGCTGGTCTGCTGCACGCGCAACACCGTTTAGAGTAAATTGGCTCATGATAGATCCTTAATTTTAAATAACTTTTGACGAACTTGCGACCAGTCCGTCCACATTCGCCGCGATGAAAAATTCATCCATCGGCATTTGCCATGTGACAAATTAGCCAACTATTATACACAATCTTTGGCAAAATCTCAAAATAAAATTGTTCATCTTAATGAAAAATTGCGCCAAATTTCCATCCAAAAAGCGAATTTAACAGCGAAAATGGCGAAAAAGTTGCAGAATTGTTGCTAATTTTCGCATGAATTGAGATTGGTTACAAATAAAAATTTGATCAAAATCAATAATATATATATAAGTTTGCTACAGTTATCTTGCACAAAAATAATAAAAATTGGTTTTATGATATAATACTGTTGCTTATGTGTGAATTTGTTGATGAGTAAAAAAATTCATCATGACCACTTTTGTATAAAATTATGTTATTGTTGTGGTGAAAACCACAGGTGATAAGGAGTGTGCCATATGCAAACTGTGGCTACGGGCGTTTGGATTTCGCTCGCTATTTATTTTATTGCGATGCTTGCCATCGGTGTTTATGCGTATTTTAAACAAAAAAACGATGTCGAAGGCTATATGCTGGGCGGTCGTGATCTTGGCCCTGCAGTGGCGGCATTGTCAGCGGGTGCATCGGATATGTCAGGCTGGCTGTTGCTTGGTCTGCCGGGTTATATGTATGCATCAGGCGTGGTGAGTATTTGGATTGCGCTAGGCTTGACCATTGGTGCATTTGCCAACTATCTATTGGTTGCGCCGCGTCTGCGTGTCTATACGGAAGTGGCGGATAATGCCATCACTTTGCCCGACTATTTTGCTAACCGTTTCCAAGACAAATCGCATCTATTGCGCATCGTCTCGGCGGTGGTTGTCATCGTGTTCTTCACTGTCTATACTGCAGCAAGTCTTGTGGCAGGCGGTAAGCTGTTTGAAAGCTCGCTGGGTCTGTCATACAGCCTAGGCCTATGGGTGACTGCAGGCGTGGTTGTAGCTTATACGCTGTTTGGTGGCTTTTTGGCGGTGTCATTGACCGACTTTGTCCAAGGTGTCATCATGTTGATCGCCATGCTACTGGTGCCAATTGTGGCGTTTACCGAAATCGGCAGCGTCTCAGAAGGTTTGGCTATTGCCCAGCAGGCTAATGCTGAAGTGTTCAACTGGATGAATGGCGTCACCGTGATGGGCGTGATTTCACTGATGGCGTGGGGCTTTGGTTATTTTGGTCAGCCACACATCATCGTACGCTTTATGGCGATTCGTTCGGTCAAAGATGTGCCTGTAGCGACTGCTATCGGTATGGGCTGGATGATTCTAAGCCTAATCGGTGCATTGATGGTTGGTCTAGCCGGTATCGCTTATATCGCTAAGACTGGTCAAAAACTGGATGACCCTGAGACCATCTTCCTAGTATTCTCGCAGGTTCTATTCCATCCACTGATTTCAGGTTTCCTATTGGCAGCGATTTTGGCGGCGATCATGAGTACTATCTCATCGCAGCTACTGGTGGTATCAAGCTCATTGACACGCGATGTGTACAAGCTATTCCTTGATAAAGAAGCATCAGAAGCGCGCCAAGTTTTGGTGGGTCGTATTTCTGTTGTGGTGGTTGCACTGGTGGCGATCTTCTTGGCAGGCGACAGCAACAGCTCGGTACTAAAACTGGTATCGCACGCTTGGGCAGGCTTTGGCGCGGCATTTGGTCCGCTGGTTATCCTAAGCCTAATGTGGAAACGCATGAACCGTAATGGTGCATTGGCAGGTATGATTGTCGGTGCTTTGACGGTGATTGTGTGGGTATATGGCGGCTTTGAGATTGGCGGTCAGCCAGCCAATGACGCGATTTACTCAATCCTACCAGGCTTTGCGCTAAGCTTCATCACCACCATCGTGGTAAGCCTAGCAACTGCTGCACCAGAAGCGAAAATCGTCGCACAATTTGAAGAAATGGAAAAAGGTCTAAAAGGCTGATAAGTTTCTGTCAAATCATACAAGCACCGCCAAGTGAGTCATTTGGCGGTGCTTTTTTTGTACGAAATTTCCTACAACCATTGACGCATTTTGCGTATTTTCTTTATGCCAAAATTATCGCATAATACACACATAGCAACGGAGAACCCTGATGGAGCAGGGCAAGGATGACATGCTATTCAAGGAAGGTTGGTAAGGATACGGATTTTACGGTGGTAAAATCAGGGAAAACAACGGGCAATGTCAGTGATGGCATTGTCCGTTGTTTTTTTGTGATTACACCAAGTGGAATGAAAAATTGCTACATTTTCCATTCGTGGTGAGCTTGTCGAACCACAGCGGAAAAATCATTCATCCTTCGACGGGCTCAGGACGAACGGTTTTTGTATTATTTCATAAGTTTGTTTGGTGTATAAATAGATGATGATAAAAAACCCATCAAGCACGCAGCTGATGGGTTTTATTTTGATTAATGTTTATACATCGTATTCAAACATTGCGCTGATTGATTCTTCGTTATTGATACGGCGTAGCGATTCGGCAATCATCGCAGCGATGCTGACTTGGCGAATGTTGCCACAAGCCTTAGCTTCTTCGGTCAGTGGAATGGTATCCGTCACAACCAGCTCATCTAGTGCTGAGTTTTTGATGGTTTCAATCGCTTTGCCTGATAGTACAGGGTGAGTGATGTAGCCCACGACACGGCGTGCACCGTTGTCTTTGAGTGCTTGAGCGGCTTTACATAGTGTACCTGCGGTATCGACGATATCATCAATGATGACGCAGTCACGACCAGAAACATCACCGATGATATGCATCACTTGTGATTCATTGGCACGGGCACGGCGTTTGTCAATGATTGCAAGGTCGGCATCGCCCAGTAGTTTTGCCATCGCGCGAGCACGCACAACACCACCGACATCTGGCGAGACCACCATTAAGTTGTCATAATTTTGTTGTTTGAGATCTTTTAGTAGAACTGGCGTACCGTATAGGTTGTCCACTGGCACATCAAAGAAGCCTTGGATCTGGTCAGAATGCAGATCCACCATCATCACACGGTCGATACCAGCGATTGATAGCATATCAGCGACCACTTTGGCAGAGATAGGCACACGAGCTGAGCGAGGGCGACGGTCTTGGCGTGCATAGCCAAAATAAGGAATGACCGCAGTGATGCGACCAGCGCTTGAGCGGCGTAGTGCATCTGCAAGCAAGATGACTTCCATTAGGTTGTCATTGGTAGGTGCACAGGTTGGCTGTAGGATGAAAACATCTTTACCACGCACATTTTCTTTGATTTCGATGGCGATTTCACCATCAGAAAAACGAGTGATATCTGCTTTACCCAGTGGAATGTGCAGGTTATCAGCGACAGTTTGGGCGAGCTGTGGGTTGGCACTACCAGAGAAGACAGCCATATATGACATGGTAAAAATCCTATAAAAGCAAATCAAAAAAGGGCATTGGGCGTATAAAGCCATTTAAGGGCATATTTTAGCACTTTTGGGGGCGGATTTGCAGGGGGGTGCGGCAAGTTTTTTGTAAACCTTGATTGGCTTGGCTTGCGTGGGGAAAATTTGGCAATAAAAAATCAAGCCGACCATTACTGATCGGCTTGATTGGATTTGGCAGAGGTAGCTGGACTCGAACCAACGAATGTCAGGATCAAAACCTGATGCCTTACCAACTTGGCGATACCCCTAGATGCAAATTTTTTAAAAGATTTGCAAACTTTGTTTCAAAGCAAACAAAGGAGGAAATTTACTTTGAAGAAATTGGCAGAGGTAGCTGGACTCGAACCAACGAATGTCAGGATCAAAACCTGATGCCTTACCAACTTGGCGATACCCCTGTATAGGCGACAAATTATACAGTAAAATTTTTAGATTGCAAGCATTTTTCTAAGAAAATTCTGCAAATTTTTATAAGATATTGATTTATAAAAATATTTTGTCATTTTCCCTATGAATCAGCCTTTATCCAAGGCAAGATCACCATCTTTAATCCAGCCCTTAGCACGCATAAATCTTGTAAAAATCCAAGTCAAAATCGCAGGCAGAACAAGGTGAAACGCGACAATTAAGCCCCATACTGATAAGCTTGTCCCCATCGCATCCAGCGTGCCGATTTGTCCGACCAGGCCGCTTGTCCCCATGCCTGCGCCTGATGGGATATTGGTCATGCCAAACATGGCGGTGGCAAATGGTGCAAGAATCGCACCTGTCAGCGTCGGCGGCAGCCAAAGTTTGGGATTTTTTAGGATATTGGGCATTTGAATCATACTGGTGCCAAGTCCGCAAGCAAGCGCGCCGCCCGTGCCGTTATCGCGATAGCTCATCACCGCAAAGCCGATCATCTGTGCAGCACAGCCGACTGTCGCCGCCCCTGCCGCAAGTCCGCCCAAGCCTAAACTAATGGCAATTGCCGCACTTGAGATGGGTAGGGTTAAAATCACCCCCATCGCCACCGCGACGACGATGCTCATGACGATCGGTGATAGCTCCACTGCCCACATGATGAACTCGCCCAAGGCTGTCATCATCTGCGCGATCGCAGGGCTGATAAAGCCTGCCACCGCCATACCGACCACCAGCGTGGTCATCGGCGTGATGATGATGTCAAGCGGCGTGGTGCGATGGACGAATTTGCCGCATTCAGCACCGATCAATGCCGCGATGAACGCACCCACTGGCCCACCCAACGCCGCCCCTGCAAAGCCTGTGATGATACTGGTAAATAGTACCAATGGCGGTGATTTGAGCGCGTATGCGACCCCTGCACCGATCGCTGCGCCCATCATACTTTGGGCTTGTGTGCCGATGTCGATCAGCCAAGGCAAATCTGTCCATGTGCCGATATTTTTGATGATTAAACCCAAGATTAGTGATGAAAACAGCCCCAATGCCATGAAATTGAGCGCATCGATGCCGTAGCGTTGCCATGAGATGACGATATTTTGGCGTTGTAGGTGGGCTTTTAGCGAGAAGTTGGACATGGCTCATCCTTGGAAGTGTACAAAATTTGAGCAATTATAAGAGTTTTCCAAATAATTAGCAAATTTAAATTTTGATTATACAAATTTGTGGTAATAAAGTGGGTGAATTGGGTGTATTTGTTTTAAATTACTGATGATTTTGGCTGATGGAATTTATTGGTAGGTCAAAGCAAAATTATCTTTTAAAATCATCAGATTGTCAGTATTTTCAGCTTTTTATTCACATTTAAAACAACCATAAAAAAGCACAAACCACCAACGATTTGTACTTTTATGCTTAATTATTTTCCATGAATTATTTCTTCACAGGGCGCGTCCAAGCATCGATGGTGATTTGCTTGCTGCGTGCTAGGGTAAGCTTGCCATCGGGGCTGTCTTTGGTGATGACTGAGCCAGCACCGATGGTTGCGCCTGCGCCGACTTTAACAGGGGCGACTAGGCTTGAGTTGCTGCCGACAAAGGCATTATCACCGATGATGGTGTTAAATTTATTCACGCCATCATAATTGCAAGTAATCACCCCTGCACCGATATTGACATCTGCGCCAAGTGTGGCATCGCCGACATAGCTTAGGTGGTTGATTTTACTGCCAAGACCGACAGTGGTTTTTTTGGTTTCGACGAAGTTGCCGATTTTTACCTTGTCTGCCAGTACGGTCTTTGGACGCAGATGGGCGAATGGGCCGATGGTGACGCCTGCGCCGATGGTGCTGTCATCGATCACGCAGTTTGGCTTGATGTGGGTGTTATCGCCGATAGTGGTATTGCTGATGACGGTGCCGGCATCGATTTGTACGCCATTGCCAAGCGTGACATCGCCGATAAAGACAGTGTTGATGTCGATAAAGACATCTTGTCCGCAGGTTAAGCTGCCGCGAATGTCCACGCGGTTTGGGTCGGCGAACTGCACCCCTGCAAGCTGTAGGGCGTGAATTTGGTGGGCTTGATAAGTGCGCTCAAGATTGGCAAGCTGAATGCGATCGTTCACACCTTCGATCTCAAATTCGTATTCAGGCGCGATGGTGGCGATGGTGATGCCATCAGCGACCGCCATTTTGACGATGTCGGTCAGGTAATACTCACCTTGGGCGTTGTCATTGCTCAGTGCTGGCAAGTATTTGTGTAGTAGGGCATTGTCCACACAGTAGATGCCGCTGTTGATCTCAGTGATTTGCTTTTGTGCTTCGGTGGCGTCTTTTTGTTCGACGATGGCGACGACTTTACCATTATCACGCACGATGCGACCTAAGCCAAATGGGTTGGCGACATCTAGGGTTAGCATAGAGATGCCGTCAGTATTGGCGGCGACAAGCTTTGCCAAGGTATCGGCTTGGGTTAGTGGCACATCACCGTATAGAATCAAGCTTTTGCCATCGGTCGGTAAGTGTGGCAGTGCCATTTTTACCGCGTGACCCGTGCCAAGCTGCTCGGCTTGCTCAGCGAAAGTCACTGGATAATCCACCAAATCCGCCTTGACCATCTCACCACCAAAGCCATAAATCAGCACCGTGCCGTCTGATTCGACCGCTTGGCAAGTATCCAAGACATGCTTGACCAAAGCTTTACCCGCCAAGGTCTGTAGCACCTTTGGGCGAGTTGATTTCATGCGAGTGCCTTTGCCAGCGGCTAAGATGATGGTGTGTAGCGTCATGGGATTTTCCTTAAAAATTGTTAATCCATCAATTTTAGCAAAAATTCATGAGATTTTGGCAAAATTTTAGATGGCTTTGGTTGTGGTTTTGTATAAAAAATAAAAAACAGGTCGCGTAAACGACCTGCTTGTGGAGCGTAGGGGTGGATGGGTTAGGCGACGCCTTGTAATGGATTGACATTGAAAGTGTATAGGAAAATTTTCCACTCGCCATTTTGTTTGGTCATCACGAACACTTCGCGGTTTAGATCGATGACGCTGCGTTGGTCTTTTAGGCTTGTGACCACTGAGCCGAAGTGATGGTGGGTGCGTACCACGGCGGTGTCGCCATTGACCCAGATGCTATCGACAGCGAAGTCGGTGACAAATTTTTCGTTTTTGAATAAGTTGTCATACTGCTGTTTGCGCTCTTGGGTGGTGTCTGCGGTCAGCACTTCGTTCCATTGCGAGTAGCTTTCTGGTGCTGCGAATAAGGTTAGGATAGTTGCGGTGTCGCCACTATTTAGTGCATCTTGATAACGGATGATTTGGTTGTACACAGCTTGTTGTTCTTGGGCGATTTTTGGATTTTTGTCAAAACGAAAATCACCGCCAGTTTGGTCTGCTGCTTTGGCTTTTGGGTTGCTGCCTTGTGCGGCAAGGGATTTTTGGAGTAGATTGCCATTATCAACAGCAAAAGCAGGTGATACAGCTGAGAATGCAACAACGGCTGATAGTAGAGCTGGCATGAATTTTTTCATGAGTATATTCCTTATTTTGGTTATTTTTTGATGATTAAATCATTATTGTGATTATTTATTTTATTTTTATAATAACAAGCAGTGGTTTTTTGTTATTGTTTGCTTGTTGGTGCATAGAATACGCCTTTTTTATTGCGTGTACAACCATAAAATCGGCGATTTTGTTATATCAATGTACAATAAAACTTGCAAGCTGGCAAAAATCTTACAACATGGCGTGAAAAATTGCCTATCATTTGCAAAGAGCTTACTGAAGTTTTGCCAATGGATTGGTGAATTTAAAGGGCTAAAAACCGCTTTGGGTAAAGCGGTTGGTGGTTAAATCAGGTGGTGTATATGGTTTGATTGTACATTTAGCTTGGCAGAATACCAAACGAAAACAGCCCAATCACCGTAATCATCCCTGCGATGATTCCTGCTAGGACATCGTCCATCATAATGCCAAAGCCACCCGTCAAATGCTCATCCGCCCAGCTGATTGGCGCGGGCTTCAGCACATCAAATACGCGAAATAGCACAAATGCTGTGCCAAAAATCAGCCAAAATTCTGCCGTCATCAGCGTTGCTGTGCTAAGACCGTCCATCTCGTGTAGCACAAATAAACTTGGCAGAAGCGCAAGCCACATCCCGACCCATTCATCCCAGACAATGTGCGGATCGTCATCAATGCCCATCAGCGCCGAAGTCTTGCCACAGATAAAGCTGCCAAAAATAAGCCCCAATGCTGTGGTGGTGACAAACGCCCAAAACCCCGCCAAGATCATTGGAATGGCGATGATCAGTCCGCCCACCGTTCCCCAAGTCCCTGCGGCGCGGCGCGGCAAGCCTGAACCCAGTCCGATGCCCAGCCAATAAATCAGTCGCTCAAAGGCGGTGGCGGTCGGTGGGCAAGGTGGGCAAGTGTTGGCTTTATAGATGTCAGGTTTGGATTGGCTCATGGTTTTATGGTATTGATTGAAGGTTATTTGACGAAATCTCGTTTATAAGCGATGTGATTTTGGATATTGGTCATGGCATCGCGTTCATCCCAGATTTGCAGCTCCCACGGGTAGTAGAAATTACTGGCATTTTTAAAGTACACATGAATACCGATATAGCCATCGACATCGCGCAGATACCAATTTTTTAAGCCATATTTTTCTTTAAAACTATCCAGTTTTTCTAAAATAATCCCAATGTCTTCTGAAGGTAGGACAATTCTTGCACCAAAAATATCATTTAATATATTGTTCACGGGATATTGATTATCTCGGGCAAGATAGCGTGCAATTTTTGCTTCGATGCTCTCAGAAGTCTTAACTCGATAATAAAAAGTGATGTCTTTGGTATCGGCAAATAGTAGATAATCATTGATGGCTTCGTGTAGATTCAGGCGATATGATAAGATGTGTTCAACCGGCACATTTTTTAGCGTGCGACTTAGGTTGAGTTTTTCTACTTTGCCCGTTTCAAAATAATCTTGGGAGTATTTGGCGTGGATTAGATTGATTTCGCGAATTAGGCGTTCGGTTTTTTCTAGATTTTGACTATCCATTGTACATAATTCCTTAAAAATGCTCCCAACCTTTCACCTTAAAATCCACCGCCTTACCATGCTCAAACAGCACCAAACCATCATCAACACTGATCTGTCCAATCGGATAAATAGGTAAGTGGGCAAAATCAGCCTGAAATTGCGCAAGCTTTGTTACTGGTAGGGTAAAGCACAGCTGATAATCATCGCCGCCATTTAAAATATGCTGATATTTCTCGGCAAAAGGCAGGGCAGCGACCGTATCAGTACAAGGAATCTGTTCAAGATTTAGCCTTGCGCCCACACCGCTTGCTGTCAGAATATGCCCCAGATCCTGCCCCAGGCCATCAGAGATGTCGATCATGCTATTGGCAAATCCCTTGAGCGCTTGCCCAAGAGCAACTTGTGGCGTCGGATAATCCAGTGCAGCGCGCAAAGGACTTACCTTGCCTTGCAAAACCTGTGATAACGCCAAGCTTGCCGAGCCAATCTGTCCACTGACACAGATAATATCGCCAAGCTTTGCACCGCTGCGTGTGATGGCAGCGCCTTGTGGTACAAAGCCTGTCGCGGTGATGCTAATGGTGGTGGTCGGCGAATAAGTAGTGTCACCGCCGATTAATTTTACACCAAATTCATCGCAGATCTGATACAGTCCATCGGCAAAGCCCGCTACCCATGCGGCATCGTATTTTGGCAGGCTAAGTGCCAGCGTGATGCTGTGTGGTGTCGCGCCCATCGCTGCAAGGTCGGATAGATTTACCGCCACCGCCTTATAGCCCACCGCGTGTGCAGGCGTATCGGCAGGGTAGTGGCGATTTTCCACCATGGTATCGGTGCAGATCACCAACTGATGCCCCATCGGTACATCCAGCACCGCGCAGTCATCACCGACACTGATGGCGATGTCATCTGCTGCCGTATGACGGCTAAAATGCTTGGCGATGAGCGAAAATTCGGACATGGTCGATTTCTTGGCTTGGCATGAACTTGGTAAAAGTTGCTTGGGTTTACGCGTCTTTTTGGGCTTTATGGGCACGCACTTCGGTCTCACGCACGATTTTGGCGTATTGATCCAGCACGGCATTGATCAGCTTGTGCGCATCGGTTGCACCAAAGTGAGTGTTCAGCTGCATGGCTTCATCCAGCACGACTTTATAAGGGATGTGTAGGCTGTATTTGAGTTCATAAGCGCCGATCAGCAGAATGGCTTTTTCGACGGTATCAAGTGCATCAAAATTACGATCAAGATGACGAGAGATATCCACAATCAACTCACCTGCTTGCTCAGGAATCTTGCGCATCAGCTCATGATAATAGCCAAGATGTACCGTATGCATGGCATTATCCGCACGCGTACGCGCAACGATGGTGTGCGGCTCATTGCCACCGACCAAGGCTTTATCCGTCTTGGCAAGGCGATAATCGGTCAATAGCCACTCGTACAAGCCTTGCAGGGCAAAGCGGCGCGCCTTACGCACGGCAGTATGGGTGGTTTTGTAGCCAGTTTCGGCCAAGGTGATGTCGATGTCAGTCATGATATTCTCGCTTGCAAAAGACAAAATGGGCAACAGTTTATCGGCAGATGCCGATATGATAAAACAAATCGCGCCAAAGCAAAAGGTGATTGATTGTTAAATAGTGTGGATAGATCCAAAAATGTGCCGCTTAAGCACATTCAAGCGGTTATATATAGTGATTTAACTTCAAAAACCACCAAAACCACCAAAACCGTTCGCTCTAAAGTAGTGAGCCTGCCGAACTATCGAAGGGTGGAGTGGTTTTCTGTTCTGGTTCGATTTGGCTTACCACGAACGCAAAAGCTCATATGGCGTATTTTGAATTTAATGAACTATAAAAACCAAAAACTTAAAAAGTCAAAAGTGGGCGTGCGCTTGCATCTCCCACAATCTTGCGATATAAACGGTATATTAAATCGCTTTTAATACAGAAACCATCTCAAGTGCGGTCAAGGCAGCTTCATAGCCTTTGTTGCCAGCTTTGGTGCCGGCGCGCTCGATGGTCTGTTCGATGTTTTCGGTGGTCAAGATGCCATTGATGACAGGCTTGCCTGAAGATAGCGCCACTTGGCTTAGGCCTTTGGCTGACTCATTGGCGACGATATCAAAGTGTGGCGTTGCACCGCGGATGATTGCGCCCAATACCACCACAGCATCATATTTATCCGACTCAGCAAGACGCTTGGCGGTCAATGGTAGCTCAAACGCACCTGGTACGCGCACCACATCGATATTCGCGCCTTGTACGCCATGACGCACTAGGGCATCGATCGCGCCTTCTACCAAGCTTTCGACCAAAAAGCCATTAAAACGACCCACGGCGATGGCGATACGCACCGCTGAATTGTCATGCAAAGCACCTTCGATGTGCGTGATGGCGGTTTTTTGAGCAGTAAAAGTTGTCATAATAATTATCCTAAAATTTATAAATGGTTGCGGTTATTTTAACACAGTTTGATGGCGTTTATAAGCAAGTTTTTGCAAATAAAAGTTGCAAAATTGGGCTAAATAGCATTTTTAAAATGCCCCATCTGATCGATGGCTGAATTTACCAAATCAAGCGCACAGGGATATTTTGCGCTGCCATAAATTCTTTGGCTTCTCGGATGGTATAATCGCCAAAGTGAAAAATACTCGCCGCAAGCACCGCGTCCGCACCGCCTTGGATGACGCCATCAGCAAGGTGTTGTAGATTGCCCACGCCGCCTGATGCGATCACAGGGATATTGACGCTGTCGGCGATGGTGCGTGTCAGTTCAAGGTCGTAGCCTTGGCGTGTGCCGTCGCCATCCATGCTGGTGACGAGCAATTCGCCTGCACCGCGCGCGGTCATTTGTTTTGCCCATTCGATGGCGTCGATGCCTGTGGCTTTGCGTCCGCCGTGGGTGAAAATCTCAAAACCCGTACTGCCATCTGCGCGCAGCACGCGCTTGGCATCGATGGAGACGACGATGCATTGATTGCCAAAACGCGCGGCGGCATCACTGACCAAATCAGGATTGGTGATGGCGGCTGAATTGATGCCGACCTTGTCTGCGCCTGCGTTTAATAGATTTCTGATGTCTTCGATTTTACGCACGCCACCGCCGACGGTTAGTGGGATAAAGATGGATTTGGCGATCAGCTCAACGGTGTGATAAGTGGTGTCGCGCCCATCTGATGTGGCGGTGATGTCCAAAAAGGTGATCTCGTCTGCGCCTTGATCGTTGTAGCGTTTGGAGACTTCCACAGGGTCGCCTGCGTCTTTGATGTCCACGAAATTCACACCCTTGACGACGCGACCATTTTCAACATCTAGGCAGGGAATTAGGCGTTTGGCTAACATGGGAATGTCCTTTGTTTTGGCAAGTTAAATTGTACTTGGCATAAAAATTGGCTGAATTTGCCGTATTTTCAAACATCAATTGCTGTATTATTTATTATAAAACACACAACTATTTTTAAATATTAACTTAATAAATAAAATTTATAAGCAACCATCCAAAAATACTTTGGCAATTTTAACAAAGTTTTATTAAAATATCAGCAGTTTTAGTGATTTTGATACGCCAAGGCTTGTTACGCATCAAAACCTTATCTTTTTGCCAACCGAAGTGGTGCTTTATGTCTGTTTATACCCATTTGTCTGATGATGAATTTTATGCCTTTTGTGGCTTGTATGGCGTGCCTTTTAAAAAGGCAATTCCGATCGTCCAAGGGATCAAAAATTCCAATTGGTTCGTGCAGACCGATGGCGATAAAGGCGATGCGTTTAGCTATGTGTTCACCTTGTACGAAGAGCGCGTGCCTGATGACATCATCAAGATGGCGACCGTGATGCACACGCTTAAAGATGATTTGCCGATCGCTGCACCTTTGATTAAAAAAACCGCCAAAGGCACACACATCGGTGAAGATTGCGTGATGCGCTATGAGAATAAGGCGATTTTGGTTGTGCCAAAATTGGCAGGTGTGCACCCGACAGCGACCACAGTGTCGATGTGTCATGAGATGGGCAAGGCTTTAGCGGTGCTTCATAATACCTTGACAACGCTACAGCCTGCCGAAGAATATGGCGTGCCTTTGTACGACTGGGCAAGAGTCAAGGTGCGCGAAACAGCTTTTATGCCGATTGATGAAGCGCGTCTTATGAATGATATTTGGGATGCGCACGCCAATCTGCCAAGTGATTTGCCAAAGGGTTTGTGCCATTTGGATATGTTCACGGACAATACCTTGTGGGATTTTAGCGGTGATGTGCCGCGCCTGACGGGTCTTTTGGACTTTACCGAAGTGTCGGTGGAATATTATGTGATGGATGTGGCGATCACCATCAATGATTTTTGTACCACTTGGGGCAATGCCAGTGATGGCGAGAGCGTGAATTTTGACACCGAGAAGATGGCGGCGTTTATCGAAGGCTATGAGTCGGGGCGCGTTTTGACCGCCGATGAAAAAGCGGCACTGCCTGTGATGCTGGCGTATAGTGCAACGATTTTTTGGCTGCTGCGTCTTAATGTCATCCATTATAACCGCGAGCAAGGTCGTACAGGTGATGACATTATGGTGAAAAATCCTGACCTAATGAAACGCTTGGCGAGTTTTCATTGGGGTCGTGTCTGATGTGTCAACTTCTAGGAATGAACTGCAACACCCCAACTGACATCGGCTTTAGCTTTGCTGGGTTTCGTAAGCGCGGTGGCTTGACTGACCATCATGAAGATGGCTTTGGCATTGCATTTTTTGAGAAAAACCCGTACGAAGATGGCGTGGGTTTGCGTCAGTTTCACGATGACAAGCCAAGCCATTCATCGCCGATTGCTGATTTGGTGAATAATTATCCTATCCGTGCGATGAATGTCATCGCTCATATCCGAAAGGCCACCCAAGGCAGCAACAGCCTTGCCAATACCCATCCTTTCGTCCGTGAAGTGTGGGGCGAGCAATGGGCGTTCGCACACAATGGGCAGATGACCGACAGCTTCGTTAAGCGCACCGAGCGACTGATGGCAAATGGCAACGCCGAGCATTACACGCCTGTGGGGACGACCGACAGCGAATTGGCGTTTTGCTACTTATTGAACCGCCTAAAAGCCACTTTCAAAAGCCGCCCATCTGATGAAGCTTTGTTTGCTTTTTTGACCGCGCAGTGCCGCTATTTATCTGCCAATGGACTGTTTAACTGCTTGATTTCTAATGGCGATTGGCATTTGGCATATGCAGGCAGCTTGCTATTTTATCTGACGCGCAAAGCACCGTTTGGCGAAGCGAAGCTATCGGATGGCGAGATGACGATCAATTTTCAAGATGTCACCACTGAGAATGATAAAGTCACCATCTTGACCACCATTCCTTTGACCGATAACGAGACTTGGTCGCAGCTTGCGGTGGACGAGTGCTTGATTTTTAAAGATGGCGATGTGGTATTTCGCGATACACCGAGCAAAAAAACTTATATGAGCATCGAAGATGGCATCGCACTTGCGCGTTCGGTCGGGGCGAGTATTTGATGCGATTTGTGCAGGATTTTGCTGCGATTGATTTGTCTGCAGCGTGGCTTGCGCCATTTTTGCCGATGCATTTATCTTTTGCTGATGCAGGTAAAACACCTTTGGCAACTTGGCTGAATGACTATTTTAACAAGCAAAAGCTGGGCCTATACAGCACGCTTGGCAAGTCCCTATCTTTTACTGATCAAAGTGATCTGCCGCACGGCGTGGCGTATGAGCGCTACATCGGCGAGACAGGCAAGATCCCTACGCGTGATAATCTGCACGATTGGTTTGGTGCGAATATCTGGGTGGTATTTCCCAAGTGCAAAGCCATGCTCAATCACCATCACCTAAAGCACCTAGACGATGGCGATACGGACAATGGGCGCAATCGCGTGCGTGATGCCATCACAGTATTTGATGAAAATGGCATCATCGTCGCAGTCAGTGATGAGAAGGTGGGGCAAGCGATTGGCGCAGCGTTGGGGCGGTTTGATTGGCAAAATTCATTGGTCGCACCAAGAGCATTTTGGCATAATCCAAGTGAGCTATCTGACCAGACGCACGCCCAAGCCTTTATCTTTGGTCACGCCCTGCTTGAGCAGCTGATCACACCGCGCAAAAATCTGTGCGCTCATGCGCTGATTGTGACGGTGCGAGCGGAGTTTTTTGAGCATTCATTAAGTGCGCAGCTGGCGTATTTGGATGAGCTTGTCGCGGATAAATTGGATATTTGGCTGAGCCATCCTGCGACCACACCAAGAGATCTGCAGCCCTTGCCTGTGCTTGGCGTGCCATATTTTTGGCAAGGGCAAGATGATGTATTTTATCAAGATAAATCGGTATTTCGAGAAGGGCGTCGGTGATGATGAAAGTGGCGTTATTTTTGCACTTGATCGGTGCAAGCATTTGGGTTGGTGGGCATCTGTATCTGCTTGTGCGCCTGATGCCAAATTTTGTTAAGCGAAACGATGTGGCAGACTTTTTGGCATTTGAAAAAAGCTATGAACCGCTAGGCTTGGCGGCGTTGGGCGTGCAAGTGGTGACAGGGATTTATATGCTAAATAGCATTGTACCGATGACGCTGTGGCTGACGCCGATGGGTTATTTGACCGCGCTGATTCATGCCAAATTGACTTGGCTTGTGCTGACGATTATGACCGCTTTGCATGCGCGCTTTCGTGTGGTGGCAAAGTTTGAATCAGGCGCGTATAATGACAAAACGCTTGGGCTGATGGCGATTCATGTCGGCTTGATTTGCCTGTGGTCGCTAGGCTTTGTAGCGACAGGAATGGCATTTCGGTATTGATGGGGTGAATTTATTAAAAATAATTAATTGATAAAATTATAAATTTACTCTTTATAAATCCTATTAAAATAACTTCGCCACGCGCACAAGCCCGCGCCAAAAATCCTGATATGGCGGCGCAATGTAAAATAGTACCGCCAATACCGCATATAGACAAGCGTATTGGATCAGCTTGTCTGTCTCAAAGAATTTCAATGCCGTGCCAAAGGATTTTTTCAGTTTCAAGCCAAAAGCATTGACGCTATAAATCTCATCTAAGAGTAAATGAACCATCGCGCCGATAAATAACATCGCACCAAATGCCCAACTGACAAATGCCGTCAGCTTCAATCCGTAAAATACGCCTGACACCAAAGCCAGTGCAAATACTGCCATGTACGGCGCAGAATGCACCATGCCGCGGTGCGTGGTCAGGCGACTAAACAGCTCAAATAAGCCAAATCTTAGGACCAAAAACGCTGTCGCCCATAAAATCAGCGCATCAAGCACCAACTGATCTGCCGAATAGCGATTGGCATATAAAATGGTGATCAGTGTCGAGACAATCAGTGATACCGCGAAAAATCCTTGGCTGGCAGGCTTAGAATGCTCAAGGTCAATGTCAGGCAGTAGGCTGCCAAGCGTACCGACGATGGCGCACAGCACCGCAGTGGTGATACCATACAGCTCGGCATAATGGCCACCGCCTGCAATGGCAATGCTCGCCACTGCGCCCACGCTTAAGTGTGTCTGAAAATTTGCCATAACACCAACCCATCCAACCAAATCACGCACAAACAAAAAAGCCAGTCTGCTATAAGACTGGCGATTTGCTCTCTATCGAGAAGAATATTGGCATCCCATAGGGGATTCGAACCCCTGTTACCGCCGTGAAAGGGCGGTGTCCTAGGCCTCTAGACGAATGGGACGCAAGGTTCGTCATTTTTATTTTTAATCAAAACTTCGTTAGCTCGCCTTGCTGTACTACTTGTACTATCTTCGGCTCGCTGCCTAGTTTTGATTTAAAACTAAAAAATAACTTAATATTTATAGAATGTAAGAAAATGCCTAGGTGCTTACATTCTTTGACTAGCTTTGGTGGAGCTAAGCGGAGTCGAACCGCTGACCCCTTGCATGCCATGCAAGTGCTCTACCAACTGAGCTATAGCCCCGTGCTAATGAGTGCGTATTATACAGCAATTTTACCCATCGTCAAGCACTTTTTGCAAAAATTTTATAAAATTGTCATAAAGTTTCTAAGTGATTGATTTTACTATATAAATAAAACAAAACGGCGCATGATACCATACACCGTTTGCATTGGCTTAAGTACGAAAAGATTTATTCAGCGGCTAGGAAATTTGGCAGTGATTTGTTCTTTTCTTCGAGTTTTTTCAGCTTTTTCTTGCCAAGTCCGCCAAGCGCTTCGGTGGCGTGGCGCAGGCGAGCAAGCGTCATATCCGCGCCGATGACATACATTGAGTTCATCACTGGGGTGCTCGATGTGCTGCCAGCAATCGCCACAAAAAACGGCTGCATAAAGTCTTTAAGCTTGATCTCAAAGCTTGCTGCCAAGCCTTTTAGCACCGTATAAATGTTGTCTTCGGTCCATGCAGGTAGGCTCTCTAGCTGCCATGTGGCAAGGTATAAGATCTCAAGCAATTGGTCATTATCAAGGTTCTTATGTGCAAAGTCTTCGGCGCTGACTTCAGGCAGATTTTGGAAATAAAAACCTGCCCAGTTCACCGCATCAGAAAGCAGATTGATGCGCGGCTGAATGGCTTTGGCGATGGCGGTTAGCTTCTCATCATCGCTTGCCCAAGCTAGGATGGTATTTTTTAGATTTTCTACATCCATAGCGCGCAGATATTCGCCGTTTAGCCAATATAATTTTTCGATGTCAAAGACAGGACCGCCCAATGATACACGCTGGATGTCAAAGCTTGCGATCAGCTCATCTAGGGTGAATTTTTCTTGTTCATTTGGCAGGCTGTAGCCCATACGACCAAGGTAGTTCAGCAGCGCTTCAGGCAAGACACCAGCATCGCGATAGTAGGTGATCGAAGTTGGGTTTTTGCGCTTAGACAGCTTGGATTTATCAGGGTTTCTCAGCAGTGGCATATGGCACAATACAGGCATCTCCCAACCGAAATATTGGTACAGCAGCTGATGCTTCGGCGCTGATGGCAGCCATTCTTCACCGCGCAGAACATGGGTGATTTGCATCAAATGATCATCGACGACATTGGCAAGATGATAGGTCGGTAAGCCATCAGTTTTTAGCAAAACTTGCATATCGACCTGCTCCCACGGGATGGTTACTTCACCGCGCAGCATATCATGAATGGTGCAGACGCCTTCGGTTGGCACGCGCATACGGATCACATAAGGCTTGCCTTGGGCGACCAGTGCGTCCGATTCTTCGCGGCTAAGATTGGCGTAGCGGCCATCATATTTGACCGGCAAGCCTTGTGCCATCTGCTCTTCGCGCATCGTATCCAACTCTTCAGGCGTACAAAAGCAGCGAAATGCATGACCATCATCCAATAGCTGCTGAGCGTATTTTTTATAAATTTCGCTGCGCTCTGATTGGCGATAAGGCGCGTGTGGACCGCCGACATCAGGGCCTTCTGCCCAACTTAAGCCCATCCATTTTAGCGCGTTTAGAATCATTTGCTCTGACTGTGCTGTCGAGCGCACTTGGTCGGTGTCTTCGATGCGTAGGATGAATTCGCCGCCCATCGACTTGGCAAAAGCTAGGTTAAACAGGGCGATATAAGCAGTGCCAACATGGGGAAAACCTGTCGGGCTTGGGGCGATGCGAGTACGAACTGGACGAGACATAATAATCCTAAAAACGATAAAAAATCAGATAATCATTAGCTAAAAAATTGTGCATTATAATAGCAAATTTTGGCGCATTTTGGTAGCGATGACAAGATTTGCTTGGCAAAAGCCGAAAATTGTTTAAAATCAGCAACAAAAGCATACAAAAAACCGCCACAATTTCCCCAAAAATTCATCAATTACTGCTAAAATAGTAAGGTTATGGTTCCATGATTACATTTGGATATTTATTTTTAATATATAATAAATATTTGTTGTAATTATATGAACAAAAAACTGCTTTTTAAATTGCCATTTTTTTATTGGGAAAATCCATGTCAAGCCAAGATTCTGCCGAATTTAGCCACACAACTGTCCTATTAGATGAGACGGTGGCGATGGTGCTTGGCGCAAAAAAACTTGCCGATGTGCCAAAATCATCGGTATCAGGCGTGTATGTTGATGCGACTTTTGGGCGTGGCGGTCACAGCCGATTGTTATTAGAATATCTGGCGGATGATGCTGTGCTTGTGGTCTTTGACAAAGACCCGCAGGCGATCGCGGTGGCTGATGAGCTTGCGGCGGTGGATCGCCGCGTGAAAGTCGTGCATGACAGCTTTGCCAGTTTGACCGATAGCCTTACCCGTCTTGGCATTGATCAGGTCGATGGCTTGATGGCGGATCTAGGCGTGTCCAGTCCGCAGCTTGATGATGGCGCGCGTGGCTTTAGCTTTATGCGCGATGGCACGGTGGATATGCGTATGGATACGAGCCGTGGTGAGCCTGTGTCGGCATGGCTTGCTCGCGTGTCAGCCGATGAGCTTGCTGATGTGTTGTACGAATATGGCGAAGAGCGGCATTCGCGGCGTATTGCGCGTGCGATCAAGGCGATGGAAAATTATGATTCGACCCTTGCGCTTGCTGAGACGATTAAGCAAGCCCATCCCAATTGGCAAAAGGGTAAGCACCCTGCGACCCAAAGCTTTCAGGCGATGCGTATTTTTATTAATAACGAGCTTGGCGATGTCGATGAGTTTCTTTGTCAAAGCATTGATGCGCTCAAAGCAGGCGGACAGCTTGCGGTGATTAGCTTTCATTCGCTTGAAGATCGCCGCATTAAGCAGTTTTTGCAAAAGCACAGCCGCGGACAGTATGAAGAAGATGCGCACCTGCCCATGCCGCCTATACGCCCAAAATATTTTGGCAAGCCAAAACGCGTCGCCCCAAGTGATCAGGAAGTCAAAGCCAATCCGCGCGCGCGTAGTGCATGGCTGCGTGGCGCGATGCGTACGGATGTCGCCTTTGAAAAATAAATGATGTATTTGAGTATTGTTGTGATTGATAACGCCATGAGCCCTGCAGAACAGCCCCAAAAAAAATCCAAATCGCCATCGATCTATGGTGATCATCAGTTGGTGCGTACCAATATTACCAAGGTGCTGCGCTGGATTTTGGCGATTTTGGTGGTGCTTGTGATGTGGACGGGTATCTCTGTAGTGGAGCAGACACAATATCGCCACAAGGTTTATAAGGAAATTCGCACATCGGAGCTGCAGCTACAGGCACTGCGCACTGAAGAACAGCGACTGATGATCGAGCAACAAACTTTCAGCGCCACCCCACAAGTGGCAAGCCGCGCGGTCAATGAGCTGGGTATGTATTTTCCAACAGGGTCATCGCGCCGCGTTTTGACACCGCAAGTCAATCCAATGGATGCCAATGATGCTGCCGACACTGCTAAGGATGCGCAATGAGTAAAGTCAATAAACCCCGCCAATCTGCAGCCAGTGTCACGCCGCCATTGCGAAAAGTGCGCACCGTCACTGCCAAAGATGATGAGCGATTACTCAGACGCGCGCTCCGATTTTTCGGCATTGGTCCAAAAAAACGCAAAACCGTCTCTTTGACCGTTGGCAAGAATGATATTCATCGTTATTACATCGTTTGGGGATTGATGGCGTTCGGTTTGACAGGTTTGGTGAGTGGCGCGGTGTATCGCCAAGTGATCGATGCTGATCGCTTGAACGAAAAAGCGGCATTGTACACCACCACCAAGCGTCCGCTCGTCTCATCGCGTGGTTTGATTTTTGATCGTAATAACACGCCACTGGCTGCCAATGCGCCGCTGATTACGGTGTTTTTGGACGCGCAGGCTTATGCCGAGCAGTATTATTCACTCAATAAACGCCTACAAACCGCCAGCAACCAAAAAGACAAGGACAAGCTAAGTCGTGAGCTTGATAAGATGGATTTGGTCAAGATCGCCACCGCGACAGGCTATCCGCTCGAAAAGCTACAAGCAGCGGTGAAGATCAATAATAAGCTTGACTATTTGGCTGATGACATTGATACACAAATCAAGGCAGCATTACCGACAGGCAATGGTGTACGCCGCGTGGTGATCCTAAATAAGGTATCGCCTGAAGTAGCCGCACCAGTGCTTGCGCTTGATATGGATAATGTCATCGGATCAGAAAAGCACGATCAACGCTACTATCTACAAGCAGAGCCGAACGCACAGATCATCGGCTTCATCGGCCGCTCCCAAGAAGACGACACACTGATCGGACGAGCAGGCTTAGAAGCGCAGTTCAATCAATATCTGACGGGTAAAGCTGGTGAGCTGCTCGTCGTCAAAGACCGCCGCAATATGCCGATCAATGCCATCGAAGAAGTGACACCGCAGGTTAAGAGTAAAGATCTGCATCTAACCATCGATGCGCGCCTACAGTATGTGCTGTATAAAGAGCTTGAGCAAGTCGGACGGCTACAGTCGGCGCGTTCAAGCTCAGGCATGGTTGTTGATGTACAAACAGGCGAAGTGCTCGCGATGGGTTCTTGGCCGTCGTTCAACTCAAACAATCTGTCCGAGCGCGATGGTGCAAATGAGCGAAATCGTGCGGTGATGGATGTCTTTGAACCTGGTTCGGTGGTCAAGCCATTCACGGTCGCAGCAGCATTAGAATCAGGTAAATACAGCACCACAAGCCTAATTAACACCAATCCAGGTAGCTTAAATGTTGGTGGCTATACCATCCGTGATGGCAAGAATTTTGGTACGATTACCTTGGGCGGCTTGATCCCGCGATCAAGTAATGTGGCGTCTGTCAAAATCGCCCTAAGCCTGCCGAATGATGCTATTGTCAATATGCAGCGCAAATTTGGCTTGGGTCAAAAAACCAGTCTCAATTTCCCATCAGAGGCTGCAGGCACAATCCGCACACCGCAGAGTAAAGAAGTCTCACGACGCGCAACCTTAAGCTATGGCTATGGTCAAGAAGTTACCCTAGCGCAGTTGGTGCAAGCTTATGCCACGCTTGCCAATAACGGCATCAAGCAGCCCTTAAGCCTTGTGCGTGATATCGATAAGGGTAAGCCTGAGCGCGTCATCTCAGCACGCCACGCCCAAGAGATTACCAAGATGATGGAGTTGGTCACTGCCCAAGGCGGTACGGGTGTGCGTGCCGCCATCAACGGCTATCGCGTGGCAGGCAAGACAGGTACATCACGCCGTGCCAATCCGAAAGGGGGTTATTATACCGATCAGCATCGTGCGGTATTTATCGGTATGGCACCGGCATCCAACCCACGCTTTGTGGTGGCGATTTTGGTGGAAGATCCACGCAAACAGTCATACGCAGGGCAGGTGTCTGCACCAGTATTTCATAATGTCATGAAAGAGGCGTTGCGCTTATATAATGTACCTTATGATAAGCCGCTATATGCCGAAACACCTGCTGCGCCAAGCACCAAACCAGCTGCTGATTAAGAAGGAATTTTTATGCAATTTGTCACCATTCAAGCCGTCATCGACAAGGCTGTTAATACATCCAATACCCATGCGCATGCACTAGGCGCACAGCAGCTATCTACATGGCTTAAGCCTGTGTTGGATTGTCAATTTGATGGATTTTGCCTAGACAGTCGTAAAGTTGCGCCACATGATGGCTATGTGCTGCTTGCCAGTACCACTGCCGATGAAGCGCAAAACATCACCAATGCCAATCGTTATCTGCAAGCGGTCAAAGGCGTGGCAAGCTTTGTCATCAGCCAAATTGACACTGCCAAGCTTGATTTGGGCGACATCGCTATCCCTGTGCTGTATTTACCGCAGATTCGTACGATTCTGGGGGATTTGATCGCCGCGCGTTTACAGCTAAAGCAAGCGGTTGATTTGCCAACGGTCATCGCAGTGACTGGCACCAATGGCAAGACGACGGTCAGTCAGTTGGTGGCGCAGCTGTGCCAATTATCAGGCATTGATGCAGCGGTGATGGGGACGGCGGGCAATGGTCGCCTTGATCAATTGGTACAAGCAGCAAATACCACAGGCGATGTGCTATTGGTGCAAGAATTTATTTACCAAATGGCGCTCGATGGCGTGAAAGTCATCGCTCTTGAAGCCAGCTCGCATGGGCTGGATCAATATCGCTTGCAGGGTGTGCCTGTGGCGGCGGCGATTTATACCAATTTATCGCATGATCATTTGGATTATCATAAGGATATGGATGATTATCGCGATGCCAAAGCCAAGCTGTTTGACAAGACAATTTTCCCAACCTTACAAGTCGGCGTGGTCAATGGCGATGCCGAATACGCGCTGTTTGATTACCAAAGCGATCGCGGTTATCCAGTTTATCGCTACAGCCAAAAAGACAGCACAGCAGATTTTTTTGCCCAAGATGTCCGCCCAAGTCTTGATGGGGTGGTGATCGATGTGCAGACCCCACAAGGGCTGATGACGGTACATAGCCCATTGCTTGGCTTATTTAATGTCGATAATCTGATGGCAAGCATGGCGGCATTTGTAGCACTATTTCCTAAGCAGGCGGTCAATTTGCCAAATCTGATTACAAGGCTTATCGGTGCGCGTGGGCGAATGCAGCGCGCCGAGTCACAGACAGGCTCATTCATCGTCGATTATGCGCACACGCCTGATGCTTTGGTGCAGGTCTTATCAAGCCTTCGCAAGCACTGTGAAGGCAAGCTTGTGGCGGTGTTCGGCTGTGGCGGCGATCGCGATCGCACCAAGCGTCCGCTGATGACACGCGCAGGGCTTGATTATGCCGATCAAGTGATTTTGACTGCGGACAATCCACGCTCAGAAGAGCCTGCCGCCATCCTAAATGATATGCAGCAAGGCTTAAGCTGTGAAGACCATTACAAAATTCTCATCGAAGCCGACCGCAAAAAAGCGATAGAATTGGCGGTAAAATCTGCAGGCGATCAGGACATCATCGTCATCGCAGGTAAGGGCCATGAGACTTATCAAGAGATCAAAGGCGTGCGTTATGATTTCGATGACTTGGCGATTTTGACCGAGCTGTTGCAACGCTATCACAAATGAATTTAAGCGATTTATAATTTAGTTATTTTAAAATTTTAAGGCAATATTATGACGATTTCCACCGCCGATAACGGTGCTTATGTCTGGCAAGCAGAGACGCTCAAGCAAGCCACGCAAGGCACATGGCATAAGCTTAATGATGCAGTAATTCAAGCAACACGCATCATCACTGACACGCGTAAAGTGGCAGCAGGTGATGTGTTTTTGGCGATCAAGGGTGATCGCTTCGATGCGCATGAGTTTGTCAATACTGCTAAAGAAAATGGCGCGGTGGCACTGATCGTTGAGCATGAAGTGAACTGTGATTTGCCGCAGCTTGTGGTCAAAAATACCAAGCTTGCCTTGGGTGATTTGGGTAAATATCGCCGTGATCAACATCCTGATCTGACCGTTGTGGCGTTGACGGGCTCAAGTGGTAAGACCACAACCAAAGAGATGATTGGCGCGATTTTAAGCCAAATTGCACCGACCTTGATGACGCGCGGCAATCTTAATAATGATCTTGGTGTGCCGATGATGCTGCTTGAGTTGAACGATGCACAGCGTTTTGCGGTGATGGAGCTTGGTGCGAATCACTTGGGTGAGATCGCTTATACCGCAGGTCTTGTGCGTCCTGATGTTGCGCTGGTGCTGAACATTGGCACGGCGCATTTGGGTGAGTTCGGTGGGCGTACCAATATCGCGCGTGCCAAGAGCGAGATTTATTCTGCGCTTAGCGACAATGGCGTGGCGATTTTACCATTTGCGGATGAGTTTTATCAAAGCTTGGCGGATGAAGCGGCGAAGTTTACCGAATTATCATTAAGCTTCGGTGAAAAATCTGTACCGCTTAATCAAGCGGGTTTAAGCGATGAAGATCAGGCGATGCTATCGGCTGAAGGCATCGAATCTGTGTTGATGATGGGTGATTTGTTCGCAGATGACATCGAGACTTTCGCCACGCATTGTACATTTACACTAAATACCAATATTGATATTGATGAAGTTGAAAGCTTGCCTGTGCGCCTACCATTCATCGGTGAGCATAATGTTGCTAATGCACTGGCGGCATCGGCAGCGACTTTTGCATTAGGCGTGGATTTGCCGACGATTGTTAAGGGCTTAGAGTCTGCGGTAGCACCAAAAGGACGATTGACGCGTATTGAATTTGGCGCGCATACCTTGATTGATGATACTTATAACGCTAACCCAACTTCGATGGTCGCGGCTGCAAAAGTGCTAGAAGTAGAAGAGAATACCAAGATTTTGGTGCTTGGTGATATTTTTGAGCTGGGTGATGCTGCTGACGATGAACATGCCAAATTGGGCAGTGAGCTTGCAGGCTTAGTCATCGATCATGTGCTGACTTTGGGTGATCACATGGCACACACAAGCAGTGCGATCAATCAAGTAAAGCCGATTGCTACGCATTTCACCGACAAGCCAAGCTTACTTGCACATTTACAAGATTTATTAAAAAATACCAATGCGACCGTGCTATTTAAAGGCTCGCGTGGCATGGCAATGGAAACTTTGATTAACGATTTGACCACCATCTAAAATTTAAGGAAAACTTATGCTTTATTGGCTATTACAACAAACAGACATCGCCATTGGGTCATTGACCTTGCGCGCCCTGCTTGCGGTAATTACAGCATTGATTATCGTGATTTTGGGTGGTAAGCCTGTGATCAATTATTTACGCACGCTAAAATATGGTCAGGCGGTGCGTGATGATGGACCAAAAACTCACCTTGCCAAGCAAGGCACACCGACGATGGGTGGCGTGCTGATTTTGGTGGCGATTGGTCTTGCGACTTTGGCGTGGGCGGATCTGTCTAATCCTTATGTGTGGATTTTGATGGTGGTGATGGTCATTTTTGGCGCTGTCGGCTGGGCGGATGACTGGCTAAAAATCAAGCACAAAAACCCACAAGGCTTGATCGCACGCAAGAAGTATTTTTGGCTGTCGGTCGGATCGCTGTTTGCAGGTGTGTCACTGTATCTGCTTGCCAGAGAGCAAGATGCCGCGACAATGATCGCCATGCAAGATATGCTGATTCCGCTGTTTAAAGATGTAGTGATTCCATTTTCGGCACTGCCTTTGGGTATTGGGTTTATCATTGCGACTTATTTTGTGCTGGCAGGCTCGTCAAATGCTGTGAACCTTACTGATGGCTTGGATGGTCTGGTGATTTTGCCAGTGGTGATGGTTGCCGCAGGGCTTGGGGTGTTTGCTTATATCTCAGGGTCGGCCAACTATGCAGACTATATGCATGTGCCGCACATCGCTTATAATGCTGAAGTGACCATCGTCTGTGCGTCGATCATTGGTGCAGGTCTTGGGTTTTTGTGGTATAACGCTGCGCCTGCCGATGTCTTTATGGGCGATGTTGGTGCGCTGTCATTGGGCGGTATGCTTGGTACGATCGCGGTGATGACGCGCCAAGAGCTTGCCTTTGCCATCATGGGCGGTATCTTTGTTGCTGAAGCATTGTCGGTGATTTTGCAAGTTGGCTCGTATCGCCTGCGTAAAAAACGCATTTTCCTGATGGCACCGCTGCATCATCATTTTGAAGAAATGGGGCTTAAAGAAACCAAAGTCGTCGCGCGATTCTACATCGTCTGTATTATTTTGGTGGTTTTAGGTTTGATGACTTTAAAATTAAGATAATTTAATATTAAAGATAAATTTATTAACCGCTTGCCGATTGGGTGAGCGGTTTTTTTGATTATGTGTCAGTATGGTAGCGCAAGCCACCCAAAGCCCTTGGTTTGGCATGATGGGGTGATTTGTGATACACTTAGCCTTTAGTTTAGCCATACGATATTTTTATAAATTAATAATAATTAGAAGATTTAATATGAGTAAAGCAACACAACGACAAGCGACCGACGCGCCATTTCCCGTGTTGTGGGTGATGATGCTTGGCGTGATGGTCGCCATTGGACCATTGGCGATCGATATGTACTTGCCTGCTTTGCCGCGCATGGCGGATGACTTTGGGGTGAGTGTCGGTAATATTTCTAAGTCTGTTCCTGCTTATTTCATTGGGTTGGTGCTTGGGCAGTTGTTCTATGGTCCGTTCAGTGATCGGGTGGGGCGTGTCAAGCCGATGTATCTTGGCATGACGATTTTTATTGCGGCATCCATCGTCTGCGCCACGACCGATCATGAATATGTGCTGTTTGCTGCGCGTACGGTGCAGGCTTTGGGCGCGTGCGTGACAGGGGTGGTGACGCGTGCGGCAATTCGTGATACGCTCAATCCTGTGCAGTCGGCGCGTGCGTTTAGTCTGATGGTGCTGGTGATGGGCGTTGCGCCGATTCTTGCGCCTAGTTTGGGTGCGGCGATTTTACAAGTAACCGACTGGCACGCGGTGTTTTGGTTCTTGGCAGGTTATGGCGTTTTATTGATTGTTTTGACTAAGTTTTTTTTAAAGGAAACTTTACAGCCTGAAAACCGCAATACACAGCCGATCACCGCGACACTGTCGCAATATGTAGATCTGTGCAAAGACAAAACCTTTATCATTCCAGCTTTGGCGGCAGGGTTGTTACAAGGTGCATTTTTCATTTACCTGTCGGCATCTAGCGAATTATTCATGGTGAATTTCGGTCTGACCGAGCAGCAGTTCGCCATCGCCTTTGGTGCCAATGCCTTTGGATTTATCGCTTTGACGCAGGTCAATCAATTCTTGACCAAGCGATTTCGTCTGGTGCAGCTACTAAGATTCGGCGCGGCAATTCAGCTGATCGCGGCAAGCTGCTTATTGGTATTGGGGCTGATGTTTGGCGGTGAAGCCAATCTTGTTTTGGTGTTTTTGAGCATTTTTTGTTGTATCGCAGGGCTTGGCTTTACGCAGCCGAACGCAGGCGCGATCGCACTGGCTTATCAAAAGCACCGCGCCGGTATGGCAAGTGCATTACAAGGCTCGCTACAATTTTCGGTGGGGATCTTCGGCGGTCTGTTAATTGGCTTGTTTGATCTAAATGTCGTGCCGCGACTGGGCATTGTGATTTTTGCCTTGGTCTTCATTGGTGCGCTGTTGGTGTATCGACTTGATCCTAAGCTTGATCTATCGACGATGGATTAAGTCACCAACTGGCAAGAAAAATTTCTCATCACCCAAGCCTTGTACACGAGCTTGGGTGAGTGCTTTTAGGCAATCTAAAAACCCTGCTCTTGGCAATAATTGCGCGCCTAAGCTCATCAGATGCGGATTTTCCAATTGGCAATCGACAAGTGTAATGCCCGCCTGCTGACACAGATGCATCAAACCCCAAAAGGCGATCTTTGATGCATCGGTGCGTCTGTGAAACATACTCTCGCCACAAAATATCGCGCCGATATTCACGCCATATAAGCCGCCGATCAGCTCGCTATCAAGCGGCGCGCCTTCCCAAATCTCAACGCTTACCGCTACACCAAGCGTGTGCAAATCTGCGTAGGCTGACTTCATCGTATCGCCGATCCAAGTCTCATCGGTATAACTGCGCGGCTGACTGCAGGCATTGATGACAGCATCAAAGGCAAGGTTGGTTGTATGTGTCCAAGGCTGTTTTTTGGCAGTGCGGATTAGGGATTTGCTTGGCGTGAATTGATCAGGCATGAGTACACAGCGCACATCAGGTGACCACCAGCAGATCGGATCATCATGATTGAACCACGGAAACACGCCTGAGCGATAAGCATGAAGCAAGGTAGGCGCAGACAGATCACCGCCCGTGCCAAGAAAGCCATCCACCGACTGCGCCATCGCCCCTGTAAAATCAAACGGGCAAGTATCGGCAAGCGCGTGCAAGCGTAATAAGTGATCGGCAGCAGAATGAATGTCGGTCATGATGGATTAATGGTAAAAGCCAAATGAGAAGTGTGCTATAAAAAGGTGATTGTAGCAGATTTATAAGATGGATAAAACAAAAAAGCCTTGCTCATTGAACAAGGCTTTTGGCTGATGGCTTATGCCAAAGCGTCTAAATACTTCTCAGCATCCAACGCTGCCATACAGCCTGTGCCAGCTGAGGTGATGGCTTGGCGATAGATATGATCGGCGACATCACCAGCGGCAAAGACGCCTTCGACACTCGTTGCGGTCGCATTGCCATTTAGACCGCTATTGACGACGATATAGCCATCTTTCATCGCCAACTGACCTTCGAACAAGCCTGTGTTTGGCTTATGTCCGATGGCGACGAACATACCCATGATGTCAAGCTGTTTGGTGCTGCCATCGACGGTCGATTCGATAATGACACCTGTGACGCCCATCTCATCACCGACGACTTCTTTGACTTGATGATTCCACTCGATCTTGATATTGCCGTTAGTGGCTTTTTCAAACAGTTGATCTTGTAGGATTTTTTCAGAACGCAGGCTATCACGACGATGAATCAAAGTCACTTCACTTGCGATATTGGATAGATACAGTGCTTCTTCGACAGCGGTATTACCACCACCGATAACTACAACTTTTTGATTTTTATAGAAAAAACCATCACAAGTCGCACAAGCAGAGACGCCTTGACCCATGAATTTTTGTTCAGATTCTAGCCCTAGATACTGAGCGGTCGCACCCGTTGCGATAATCAGTGCATCACAGGTATAAGTGCCGTTATCGCCAGTTAGGGTAAATGGGCGGTTTTGTAGATCAACTTGGTTGATGTGATCATAGACAAGCTCAGTGCCAAAGCGTTCGGCGTGTGCTTTCATACGATCCATCAGACCATTACCAGTCAAGCCATGTGCATCACCCGGCCAGTTATCGACTTCGGTGGTGGTGGTCAGCTGACCGCCGACCTGCAGACCTGTAATGATGACAGGTTTTAGATTGGCGCGTGCAGCATAGACAGCGGCTGAATAGCCAGCAGGCCCTGAGCCTAGGATGATTAAGCGGTGATGGTTTGACATGGTGATTCCTATGGTAAAAATTGTTGTGAAAAATACCTTTGAAGTATATAAGATATGATGGGCAAATTACAAGCCATCTTGATAAATAACCGCGATTGACAAGATTAATCACCATGTTATTGATGATACATCGGTGACAAAATTCACCGCATCAGTGCATATATTGATAAGTTAATATTGATAAAATTTAAAAAAATACGATTTTTATCACAAAAATACCCATAAATAACAAAACTCATTGGTAAAAGTCGATAAATTGGCTATAATGAACAGTTCACTTGATGGATTTGTTCTTATCGGGCATGGCTTGGTATGAACAGTCATCAAAATCGCTTTATCCTTGCGCACCCATCACGCGCCATTTACACCCTTGATTGCAGTCATGAAAACTTTTGAACAAAAGATACAGCAAAATCCCACCGTTCGCTATTGGCGCAAAAAGCTCCCAAGTCTAAGACAACTGGTGCTTGGCACAATCGGCGTGGCGGCGTTCGGCTATCTGTTCGTAAGCCTGCTGTCGTACAATCCTGCCGATCCTGCGTGGTCGCATGTCAGCTCTGAGACGAGCGTGACCAATGTCGGTGGGGCGATGGGTGCATGGATTTCGGATATTTTGCGCACCTTTTTTGGGTGGGCGGCGTGGCTGTGCGTGCTGTTTTTGGCGTATGAATTGTTGCGCTTGATCGGTTTTCGCACCAAGGTGATGTGGCCGATTCGCTTGCTTGCCTATGGGTCGCTGATGAGTTCGGTGGCGGCACTCGTGGCATTGGGTGTCAGTCTGCACAATGAAACGCTTGCACCTGTCATCGGTGGCGTATTCGGATTTGAGATGCAATCGGCACTGCGCGCGGTGATTGGACAAGCAGGAACGGCGGCGTTTTTTCTGCTATTTACCATGATCGTGGCAGGGCTGACCTTTGAGATTCGTTGGCGATCGGTGTTTGTATGGTTTTGGCAATGGTTATTGCCATCGCGCCAAAAATCTGCGGATAAACAAGACGCTACCGATGTGCTGCTTCTGGATGAGTGTGATGAAGAAGAACAAGATGCCGAAGCGGTGGTGCATCAGCCGCATGATCATCGCGGCGCGTTTGAGAGTTTTGTTAAGCATTCAGGTGTCCAAGATGATCTAAAAGCCATCTTGGCAAATGAAGCACAAGGCGAGACCAAGCCTGCAAATGAATCGCGCTTTAGCCAAATCGCCCGCCAAGCGATCTCTAAATCGTTCTTGGGCGGTCGCAGTCAAGCTGATACCGCAAAGACAGCCACTGCCGAGCCTGCGATTGCTGATGATACGCCATCGACAAGCCAAAATCAGACAGTCGCCAAATCAATCACCAAATCAGCTACCAAACCTGCACCAGCACAGACGAATACGCATGATGATGCAGATGATGTCATTACGGCGAAAGTTGATCCATCAGCGTCTGCCAATCCTGCATTTGATATGACTTACTCTGATAAGGCAGATGCTGACTTTGCTGATGAGTCGTGGGTGGATGATGATTGGCAAGATAGCGATTGGCAAGATGATATGGCTGATCAGCACGCCACAAAGCCTATCGCGCGCGCTCATACGCAAGCGCACAGTGCTGATGATATCAATGATTTTGCTATTGATGATGTGGATGAAGATGATGAATTGTCAGCGGCAGAACCAGCCAAGCCAAAATCACGCGCCATGGACACGCTCAGCTATCGCTTGAGCCTGACACCAATTCCTGAGCTTGATTTGCTTGATCTACCTGAATATGACAATAAACCTGTGGTGAGTGAAGCAGAGCTTGCCCAAGCATCAGAACTGCTTGAGATCAAGCTACAAGAATTTAACATCAAAGCCAATGTCATCTCTGCGATGGTCGGTCCTGTGGTGACGCGCTTTGAAGTGGATCTGGCACCAGGTGTCAAGGCAAGCCGTGTCAGCCGTGTGGCGCAGGACCTTGCACGCTCGATGTCTAAGGCATCGCTACGCGTCGTTGAAGTCATTCCTGGTAAGCCATACATCGGTATCGAAGTGCCGAATAAAGAGCGCGAGATGGTGCGCTTGATTGAACTGCTTGATACGCCAGATTTTCGCGATCCTGATAAGCAAATCGCCATCGCTGTCGGTAAAGACATCGGCGGTAAACCTGTGATCGCTGACCTTGCCAAAGCACCGCATATGCTCGTGGCTGGTACGACAGGTTCAGGTAAGTCGGTTTTGGTAAACTCATTCCTACTCTCGATGCTGCTCAAATACACACCAGATGAGCTAAAATTGGTGTTAATTGACCCGAAACAGCTTGAGCTTGCCAACTATGGCGATATTCCACATCTATTGACCCCTGTGATTACCGATATGAAAGATGCGGTGGCGGCACTGACTTGGTGTGTCAATGAAATGGAGCGCCGCTATCAGCTGATGAGCAAACTGCGCGTGCGTAAGATCAGTGAATTTAACAAAAAAGTAGAAAATGCCGAGCGTGCAGGCGAGCCGATTTATGATCCGCTGTGGCAGATCAATGACAGCGTCAGCCAGTCTAAGCCACCAAAATTAAAGCCATTGCCGACTATCGTCATCGTCGCTGATGAATTTGCGGATATGATTATGCAGCTTGGCAAGACTGCCGAAGAGCCAATCGTCCGCCTTGCCCAAAAAGCGCGTGCAGCAGGCATTCATTTATTACTTGCCACTCAGCGTCCGACTGTGAATGTCGTCACAGGTCTGATCAAGGCGAATGTGCCAGCGCGCGTTGCCTTGCGTGTCAATTCAAAAGTCGATAGCCGTACCATCATCGAAGAAGGTGGCGCAGAAGATATGCTCGGTCATGGCGATATGATGTTCATTGGACCGGGTAAAAATAACCCTGAGCGTATGCACGGCGCTTATGTTGATGATGATGAAGTGAACCGCGTCTGTGATGCGTGGCGTGAGCGTGGCGCACCTGACTATATCGATTTGTCTGACAGCTATACTTTTGAAGGTGAAGGCAGTGGCGAGATGGGCAGTGGTGGCGTCGGCGCGGATGAGCTGTACGAAGCGGCGGCGGCGTTTGTCGTGGAGACACGCAAACCATCGATCTCAGCAGTGCAGCGTAAATTCAGCGTCGGCTATAACCGTGCTGCGCGTCTGCTTGACCAAATGGAAGAGCGCGGCTTGGTCTCGGCGATGGACCACAGCGGTAAGCGTCAGCTATTGCTATAGGATGGTATATGGAATTATCTAGCAGTACCATCGCCATCTTGGTGGTGCTTGGTGTGGCGGGTTTATTGATTGGTAATTTTATGGCGGCGCGCCCCCATGCCCAAGAGTCGCGCGTGGCGGATTTTCGCTTGATGGCACGCCAAAAACGCATTATGCCAAAGCTTGTTGCGTGTCCGACTTGGCTGATCGATGCTTATGGTGTGCTCATGCCTGCACGCGATACCAGTCACAAAGCACCGACGCCATTGATCGCACAGTATAGCTTCGTTGATGATGCATGGCTGCTACCGATGGCATATTATCAAGCCAGTGATGGCGTATGGCGGCTTACAGATCAAGGGCAGATCAATACACCAAAGGCAGCGCGCCAAGCCCAAGTGCTGCACGGCATGCCGATTGAACTGTCTGATGAGATCGCGCGCCGTGTTTTGGGATTGTCCATTAAAGCTAACAGCATTGCTTTATATTGGCTCGATGACAAATACCAACACAGCCTAAAAGCACATAAGCTTGACAAGGTGCGCGCTGATGCGGATTTGATGGCGCTACAAGCAGCGTTAATCAGTTGGGCGGAGCAAGTGCAAAATGCCAAATAGCCCAAACGGCGATGATTTTTGATGAGATATTAACAATTTTTCATGAAAAGATTGACATTTGGATAAAAATTTCGCTAAAGTAATTGACAAATGCGATTATACGCCCTATATAATGCACTCTGCTAGACAATTGCGATAGATTTTTCTGCACGGATGGCGGTATTTTTTTTAATTTTTTGATATTTTAATTTTAAGGCAAACGACATGGCAAGCACCAAAAAAACCACGACCAAAGCTGCGGCAAGCGCGACCACAGCCAGCGCCAAGGGCAAATCCTTGGTGATTGTGGAGTCGCCAGCCAAAGCCAAGACAATCAATAAATATCTAGGCAATGATTATATCGTGCGCTCAAGCGTCGGTCATGTGCGCGATTTGCCAGTCGGTGGCACGACGACCAAAGCTGCCAAAGGTGAAGATACAGGACTAAGCCGCGAAGAAAAAGCCCAAAAAGCCTTAGTGCGCCGCATGGGTGTCGATCCTGAACACGGCTGGAAGGCGGTGTATGAAGTTTTGCCGAACAAAACCAAAGTCATCCGCGAATTAAAAGCCCTTGCCAAAGACGCCGATAAAATCTATCTGGCGACGGACTTGGATAGAGAAGGGGAAGCGATCGCGTGGCATTTGCAAGAAGTCATCGGCGGTGATGAGAGCAAATACAGCCGCGTGGTGTTCAACGAAATCACCAAATCAGCCATCCAAAATGCTTTTGAGCATCCTGACAAATTAAACATCGATCGTGTCAATGCTCAGCAAGCGCGCCGTTTCCTTGACCGCGTGGTCGGCTTTATGGTTTCGCCGCTTTTGTGGGCGAAAATTGCCCGTGGACTGTCAGCAGGGCGTGTGCAGTCGGTGGCGACGCGCTTGGTGGTTGAGCGCGAACGCGAAATCCGTGCTTTTGTGCCTGTGGAATATTGGGAAATTCACACCAATAATACCGCAGCGGGCGAGACTTTGCGCCTAGAAGCGACCAAGCAAAACGGCAAAACGCTCAAGATGGGCAATCAAGCCGATGCTGACGCGGTGGTGCAGATTTTACAAAATTCGCCGTTTGTCGTCTCAAGTATTGATGAGAAACCGACACAATCGCGTGCATCAGCACCGTTTATCACATCGACACTACAGCAAGCAGCAAGTACGCGTTTGGGCTTTAGTGTCAAAAAGACCATGATTTTGGCGCAGCGACTGTATGAAGCAGGTCACATTACCTATATGCGTACCGACTCGACTTTTTTGAGCCAAGATGCGCTCAATTCGGTGCGCGGTTATATTGGCCAAAATTTTGGTGATGCTTATCTGCCTGAAAAGCCGAATTTTTATGGCAATAAACAAAATGCCCAAGAAGCGCACGAAGCGATCCGTCCATCATCTGTAGCGGTCAAATCATCACAGCTGACTGGTATGGAGCGTGATGCTCAGCGTCTGTATGAGTTGATTTGGCGACAGTTTGTTGCGTGTCAAATGACGCCTGCACGCTATCAGTCGGTGAATCTGCTGGTTACAGCAGGTAATGTCGAGCTCAAAGCCAAGGGTCGTACTTTGGTCTTTGATGGTTATACGCGCGTGCAGCCACCTGCTAAGAGTGATGATGTGCTATTGCCTGCGGTGAAAGTGGGTGAGACCTTGCCATTGATCAGCATTGAGCCATCGCAGCATTTTACTAAGCCGCCTGCGCGCTATAGTGAAGCCAGTCTTGTCAAAGAGCTTGAAAGCCGCGGTATCGGTCGCCCATCGACTTATGCGTCGATCATCTCCACCATCCAAGAACGCGGCTATGTCAAGCTAGAAAACAAACGCCTATATGCAGAGAAAATGGGCGACATCGTCACCGAGCGCTTGGTCGAGAGTTTCCCTGACTTGATGGATTATGCCTTTACCGCAGGGCTTGAAGATAAGCTGGATGAAGTGGCGGTGGGCAGTGCGAATTGGAAAGCGGTTTTGGATAAGTTTTATGATGGCTTTAAAGCCAAGCTTGAGACTGCCAAATCAGCAGGCGGTATGCGTCCAAATGACCCAACCAATGTACCAGAAATCCACTGCGATCTGTGCAGCCGCCCCATGCAGGTGCGTACAGGCAGCACGGGTGTGTTCCTTGGCTGTACAGGCTATAATCTACCGCCAAAAGAGCGCTGCAAAGGCACAAAAAACCTAATGCCAGTCTCGGCATTTGAATTTGATGCCGATGATGAAACGGCTGAAGTCAATGCTCTTATGGAGAAAAAACGCTGTCCAAAATGCAATACTGCGATGGATGGCTACATCGTCGATGGTGGTCTTAAGCTGCATATCTGTGGTAATAACCCTGACTGCGATGGGCATTTGCTTGAGACAGGCGTATTTGAAGTGGGTGGCGCGACCAATGATGCACCGACCATTGATTGCGATAAATGTGATGGGCAGATGGAGCTGAAAACCGGTCGTTTTGGTGCGTATTTTGCGTGTCGTAAGTGCGATAATACGCGTAAAGTGCTCAAAAACGGTCAGGCGGCACCACCGCGCATGACAGCGATCGATATGCCTGAGCTGCGTTCACAGAAATTCGATGATCATTATGTGCTGCGTGAAGGGGCGGCAGGTCTGTTCTTGGCAGCATCGAAGTTCCCAAAAGTGCGCGAGACGCGTCCGCCGAAATTGGCTGAACTGCGCGCCATCAAAGATAAGCTTGAGCCAAAATTCCATTATCTGTTTGATGCGCCTGATGTCGATGATAATGGCAATCCAACCATCCTGCGCTGGAGTCGCAAAAATGCTGAGCAGTATGTCGGCTCAGAAAAAGATGGCAAAGCCACGCGATTTGCCCTGGTTTGGCGTAATGGCGCTTGGGTGCAAGAGTGAGTGTTGTTTAAGTGAGAACCGCTTTATCGCAATGATAGGGCGGTTTTTTATTGGCTAAAATTTATCAAATTTCCCTAAAGCCATCATTTGTCAAAAACAAAACCCTGCCAAATGGACAGGGTTTGCCGCGGATCAACCGATTAAGCCGATTTGCGATCAGGCAGGCTGATGTTCATTTCTAGAACATCGACGCTGTCTTCGTGGCGGTGATTGATGTTCAGATCATCGATATTGACGCCATTGACATATTTGCCGACGACTGCCAAGATTTCGCGCTTCATCTGCTCGATACGCTCGGCGGTTAGGCGAGTGTTTAGGCGGTCATGGCTTGCGACGATGACTTTTAAGCGGTCTTTGGCGATGTCAGCACTGCTTTGGCTGCTTGTGCCGCCACCAAATAGCGAGCTCCAAAATCCCTTTTTCATCATTAACCCCCAAACAGTCGTTCAAAGAAACCTTTTTTCTTCACTTCTAGGTGGCGAAGTGGCACTTCTTCACCCAAGAAGCGCGCGACGATGTCTTCGTAGCATTGACCTGCTGGTGAGTCAGTGAAGTTGATCACTGGCGTACCTTGGTTTGATGCATCAAGGACGGCATTACTCTCTGGGATAACGCCGATCAATGGCACGCGTAGGATTTCGTCAGCGATGGTGTGGATGTCCATCATTTCGCCATCGACCACGCGCTTTGGATTGTAGCGGGTGATGACTAGGTGCTCGCGCACGCTGCCACCTTCTTCGACTTTCTTGGTGCGGCTTTGTAGGATGCCGATGATGCGGTCAGAGTCGCGTACTGATGAGACTTCTGGGTTGGTGACGATTAGCGCTTCGTCAGCATGATACATGGCAAGCTGTGCGCCGCGCTCAATACCTGCAGGGCTGTCGCAGATGATGTAGTCAAATTCTAAATCTTCGCTCAGCTCTTTCATCACTTTGGCGACGCCTTCATCGGTCAGTGCGTCTTTGTCGCGCGTCTGTGATGCTGGTAGGATGAATAGGTTTTCGTATTGCTTGTCTTTGACCAAAGCTTGGGTCAGCTTGGCATTGCCGCTGATGACATCGACAAAGTCATAAACGATGCGGTTTTCGCAGCCCATGATCAAGTCAAGATTACGCAGACCCACATCGAAGTCGATGATGACAGTTTTAAAGCCACGCTTGGCAAGACCTGCGCCAAATGATGCGCTGGTAGTGGTTTTGCCGACGCCACCTTTACCTGAAGTTACTACGACGATTTTTGCCACAAGGCACTCCTTAAATTACATAAATCAGCTTAAGACAGCATGGGGTAAATCTATCCGAAATCATACTGTCATAATTTTGCCTTAGCATAGCATATTTGGCGGTTTTCATCAATTGGCAGGCGGTGATAATTGTGCAGGTTTGCATAAAATTTATGAAAATCTTAAACCATCAATCCGACAAATTTCGCCGCGCTGTATAAAATGCAATCACGCCAATTGTCAGGCAAGAATTTATGAAGAAAATTAATATAATTTTAATAAAGATTTATCATCAAAGCTGGGTCAATAGCGTAAATACCAAGCCTTGTTTTTCATCATAAGTCACTTGCACTGCCTGATCAATCATCTCAGGTGGAATGGCATCGCGTAGGCAATAAGTGCCAGCGACCGAGACCAATGATGGGTTGAATTTTTGGCAGAAAATACGCGCGTTTTGATCGCCTGTTGCGCCTGCGACCAAGCGACCCAAGCCGCGACCATAGATGTGCAGGCTATTATCGGTGATGGCTTCAGCGCCGTCATTGACACCGCCGATGACGGTCAAATCGCCGCCAAGGTGCTGCAGACTCTGACCTGAACGCAGCATTTGTGTGTGGATCGCACTTTTGATCTGCAGGCTGTGATCTTGGGCGGTGGTTAGGGTAGTGCCTTGCTGGGTGCTTGCTGCCGCTGCAGAAATCGGCGCATCGCTTGGCGCGGTATCGGCGCTCTTATTGGCTGATGTGTCTTCTGTGCGCGCCATAGGTTTTTCGGCAGTCGGGCGGATGCTGTCGGTATTTGGCAGGCGTTCGATGCGCTTGCCATCGGCTGGGAAAATCGCCAAACGCAGTTCGCGCGCCTGATCATCAAGCTCGCCGCTGACCACACCAATCGGCTGCACATTCAGTAGCCACAGCATATCCACCAAGGCATCGAGCTCAAGATCAACTTCACTGTCAATAACGATTGGCAAGCCATCGGCGATCGGATTGTCTTCTAGCACTTTGGCAAGCTCGGTGCGAATTTGCCCAAGGTCATTGTGGGTGATTTTCAGACGGCTAAAGGTCAGCATTTTGCCAAAAAGGGTGATGGCGGGTTGGCTCATGAATTCATTTCCATATTGCGCAAGATTATTTTTATTACAAAGAGAATTTAGAAAAACAATCATTGCTATCAGGTTGATTTAATGGCATTGATTGTAGCATTTTTTTGACCATGAAAAAACCTTGGGGCGTGCCAAACTGTGATATTTGTCATGAAAAATGGTGAAAGTCTGCCAAATTTTTTGCGAAAATGCAAATCACAGTATAAATATTTGCCGCATCCCAATTTAAAGGCAAAATTTTGCTTGACAAGGGCGATGAAATAGGGTTTAATATGCACCACTTTGGCGTGATAGCTCAGTTGGTAGAGCAACGGATTGAAAATCCGTGTGTCGGCAGTTCGATCCTGCCTCTCGCCACCATATTAAAAAGACCTTTTGTGATTGCAAAAGGTCTTTTTTATTGCGCGTTTGGTGGCGCGGTGGTATATTTTAAGTGGTTAAAATTATCTGTGGGCGTGTAGCAATGTTTCTTTGCAAAATCTTTTTTAAAATCAAATGCTTGTAAATTTTCTACCTAATAATATGCGAAGCTGGGTGATTTTAAGCTTATTAATGATAATGTCGTGCAATTAATTTAAAGGTATAATTTATTTAGGGGCTGTACTAGATAAATCCCTAAACCCCACACCATTTTCTTAACAATCTTAATTGATTGGATGGTGTGCCATAGTTAAATCTAAACTCGCATTCTTTGATAAATAAATGAAAATGCTTTTTGTCAATACCGTTATATTTTCTTAGAATGCGTTTGGATTGCGACCAAAAGTTTTCAATGCCGTTAATGTGATTATGATTGTTTGCAAATTCTTTGGAATGATTAATTCTAAAGTGTTTAAAATCACTCACATCTAAAGCATTATAACTTCGATAGCTATCTGTATAAACCACGCTATCAGGTTTGATTTTACTGGCAATAATAGGCATTAATGTCTTAGCTTTGGTATCTTTAACACAGGCAGTATAAACCTTACCATTGCGTTTTAAAAGACCAAATACGGCAACTTTGCCAGCAGCAGCACGCCCACGCTTGCCTTTACGAATGCCACCGAAATAGCTTTCATCCAATTCTACTTCACCGTCAAATAATTCACAAGCTTCAAGGTTTAAGCGATATTCAATCACCAAGCGAATTTTATGATAAAACAAAGCAGCTGAATTATGATGTATCTCTAACAAATCAGCAGCTGATCTTGCGGTGACTTCAAGCACAAAAAATTCAAGCAGTTTAACTTGAACTTTTTTACTTAATTTACAACGGGTTATCTTCATAAAACTAGTATAGCATTGTTGCTAATCTAGTACAGCCCCTTTATTTAAATAACTTAACAATACAAGAATGAAACTGATGACAAATTCTACTAAGACCTTATACTTATTTGTGCCTGCCACGCGTCTTGATCGAGTAGCAAAAGCAGCGGCAACGGGTGCAAATGTCGTGATCATTGATCTTGAAGATACGGTGACTGATGCACAAAAAACGGATGTGCGCGCCGATCTGATTGTCTTTGATCAATCAAGCGAGCATCGCTATTGGCTGCGTGTCAATGCCAGTTACAGTCCTGATCATGCTTATGATCTAGATTGTGTGACAAATCTTAACCATGTCGATGGCATCATCCTACCAAAATGCCAAAATGCTGAGCAGGTCGAGCATTTGTATCAAGCGTGTAATCTGCCTGTGATTGCTGTGATCGAAAATCCTGTCGGTGTGGCAAATATCGCCAAGATTGCAGCGGCAAAAGGCTTGTATGCGATGAGTTTTGGTTGTTTAGATTTATTACACTCTCATGGCGTGCGTATGGGGTCAAAGGCGGCAGGTGTGCTGTTTGATAAAATTCGTACCGATCTGCTCATACATTCACTTGCCAATAGTGTGCATCCGCCGATTGAGACAGTGTTTGTAGATTTTAATGATGAACAAGGCTTGATGGCGTGCGTGCGTCATTGGGCAGATTTTGGCTTTGGTGGACAGATGGCGATTCATCCTAAGCAGATTGCCATCATGCAAAAAGCACTGTCCATTAGTGAAGATGAGCTAAACTTTGCCAATAAAATCCTAGCAGAATATCAGCGTACAGGCGATACGGTGTTTGCTATTGATGGCAAGATGGTGGATTTGCCATTGATATTGTGGGCAAAAGATGTGTTGGGCGACGCTTAAGCCAAGCAGATTATGCTCTCTCAGTCATTATCGCAATCGACTGACTGATGTCAGTAAGACCTGAGACCACCATAAATAATCGATCCACACCAAGGGCAATGCCACTACACTCAGGCAAATCATCACACGCTGCCAACAGATGCTCATCAATCGGCATGACTGGCAGCCCAAGTGCTGTACGCTGTGCATTATCCTGCTCGAAGCGTTGCCTTAGTGCTTTGCCATCGGCCAGTTCATCATATGCATTGGCAATCTCGATGCCGTTGATATACAGCTCAAAGCGTTTGGCGACTTGATGACCGTCGGCATCTACTGACATCTTGGCAAGTGATGCAGTCGCAGGCGGATAGTCGGTGATGAGCGTCGGCGTCCCAAAGCCCAATGTCGGCTCAACAAGATGGCTAAATAACAAATCCAGCCAACCTTGATGATCATCACCCATATCCAGCGTGATGCCATGCGATAGGGCACAGGCTCTTAGCATCTCGATACTGGCGGATAGGGGATGAATCTGCATGGTCTTGATAAAAGTATCAGCATAGCTCAGCTTTATCATATCCATTGGCGTACCAAATACGGTCGTCAGTAGTGCCTGCAACTCATCAGCCAGCATATCTAAATCAAATCTCGGGCGATACCATTCAAGCATGGTAAATTCGATGTTATGCTTATGCCCTTTTTCATTATCCCGAAACACTTGGCACAGCTGATACATCGGTACTTGATAAGTGGCAAGCAGTCGCTTCATGGCGAACTCAGGCGAGGTATGTAGATAGCCTGTTTTTGGGCGACCTTGTTGATGAAAATTCACCGATACCGACTCGATAAATACATCGGTATTGCTACGATTGGACAAAATCGGCGTAGTGACTTCCATGACATCACGCTGATAAAAAAACTCTCGAATCTTGCGTAAAAACGCTGCCTTTTTTTGGGCATTGATCAGGGATAAAGTGGGTTGGTAGTCGGTCATCATGGGTCTTAAGCCTTAAAGCCACTCACGGCGTAGCTGATAAGTTTTACGCAGATGGTCAAAGTCCGCACCTTGTATGCCTGTATCAGTGCAGACCGCTCGTAGGCTCGCGTCATCTTTGATGATGTCATAAAACTGTGCCAGCACTGCTCGGTCAGTATCACTGCCACCTAGCTGATGGATTAAGTCATCAAACCGATACGGATTGGGCGGTAGGAGTGGTTCAAGTTTTTGAATAGTTGTGATGCCAAATGACTGGCAAAATGCCTGATAAATCATATCTGTGCCACGCAGTTTACCTTCAAGCGTATAGCCTGCGATATGCGGTGTGGCTAGGTGTAGTGCGTCCATCAGTGGCGTGCTGATGGTAGGCTCACTAGGGAATACATCTAGGATAACCTTGCGATGGGTGCGTGCGATGTCGCCTAGTATGGCAACTTCATCGATGATCTCACCCCGAGCGGTATTAATCAGTAGTGCAGATGGAGACATCCGTGAGAGCGTGTCTTGATTGATCAGCTGATGGGTTGGATAATCGCCTGTGTGCGTCAGTGGTGTATGGATACTGATGACATCACAGTCAAGCACGCTATCAAGTGTGGCATGATTGATCTCTGATGGTGTGATGAAGGGATCGTAGCCATAGATTTGCCAACCGAGCTGCTTGGCATAATCCGCCAAAGTACTGCCGATATTGCCAAGTCCGATGATGCCTAGGCGTATCGGCGTGGTACGATAGCTCGGATAAGTGTGCAAAATGGCAGTGATGACATATTGGGCGACTGAGTACTTGCTACAGCCAGCAGCATTGGCAAACGTGATGCCATACTGTGCCAAAAAATCCGTATCCACATGATCAGTGCCAATGGTGGCAGAGCCAACGAACTTCAGTGGTAGGGCGGATAATTCCCCCAAATTCGCCGCACTCACCTGTGTCACCGAGCGGATAAACAGTGCGTCAGGCTGATGTGCCAGTAAGGCATCACGGTTGATGTCACGACCCTTTAGCTTGATGACCTTGATGTCATGATGGTGCAGGTAGTCGTCAATATTGGCGATATTCTCATCGGCTAGTACGGTCAGCATCAGCTATCCTTTTTGGTATCAGTCATGGTGTCGGTGGTCGTATCAGTAGATGCATCTTCGGTATTGATGGCATCGTGATTGATAACGGGTGCGGGCGTGGTATCGGCCAGCAATGCCTTGCCATCTGCTACAGGAAATCCAGTCTTGGTACTGGCAAAAATTTCATTTTTGTGCTGACTGACCCATTCACGCCAAACAGCAAGCATGATGGCAAGTAGTACAGGACCTATGAACAACCCTACAAAGCCAAATGCCGTCAAGCCACCAAGTACACCAATAAAAATCAAAATAAACGGAATCTTGGTCGCACCGCTGATGACCATTGGGCGAATCAGATTATCCACCCAGCTGATCACCAAAATCCCCCACAATCCAAGACCAATCCCTTCAGTGGTATGGCCTTGAGACAGTAGCCATAATGCCACACCACCCCAAGCAAATGGCGTACCAAAAGGAATCATCGCCACCATAAAAGTGATGATGGTCAGTAGTATTGGGTTGGGTGCACCAGCGATGGCATAGCCGATACCAGCCAGCAATGCTTGGGCAAGTGCTGTCAAGCCAATCCCATAGACCACCGCACGCGTCGTGGCAGTCACCGAATTGATATAATGATCAATGCGATCGCCGATGACATTACGCAGTGCTTGGCGAATTTGTCGCACGAGACTGAGGCCATCACGATAAAAGAAAAACAGCGTCATCAACGCCATGCCAAGCTTGGCAAGGTTCTTTAGTACCGCATCGAACGCCATTTTGCCATAATACAGATGCGACTGCACCCAGTTACGCACGGTCGCCATGGATGCTTCAGGGTCTTTGTTGATTTCCCAAAGGGCGTTTTTGATTTGTTGACCGATGACGGGCAAGTTTTTGATGCTTTCTGGCAGATCCACATAGCCAGCTTGTAGGCGACGCACCGCCATACTATAAAAACTGATGACTTCTTGTTGCAAGAAAAACACGCCAATCAGTAGCGGCACGCCAATCATCAGCGAGACGCCTGCCGTCATGATTAAGGCGCTAAAAGTTGAGCTAAATTGAACTTTTTGATAAAAAAATCGATACAATGGAAATGTGACATATGCCAAAATCGCCGCCCAAATCATCGGCGAAATAAAAAACTGCACCACCTGAAAGCACAGAATGATCAAAATGGTCAGTAAAATAAAAGTCAGTAGCCGTTGAATAATGCTCTCTTTGGTCCATTGTTCGATCATGATGGTCTTGTCTTGAAAATTATTTTGCTTATTATGCACCAATTTTACCAAAATAGCTTGTCTGTTTTGCACCAATTTTGCACTTTTTTCTTGCTGGTGTTGGCAGGTTTGGTAATATTATTATTTTTAAAGTTATTGATAATTAAGATTAACTATTCTTGGTAGGTTTGACCAAGCGATTTAGCCCATCGGCAAACGCCTTTTTGTCCTTATCCGAATACGGCTTTTGACCGCCCATTTGGCTAGGATCAAGCACGCCTGTGCCACGCATCATGTCCATAAAATCACGGCTATTGAGCTTAAGTTTGATTGTCTCAAGGCTAAACACTTCGCCCCGTGCCGTCATTGCCCAGCCGCCTTTGTCAAGCACTTCACTGGCCAAGGGGATGTCGCTTGTGATGACACCGTCTCCAGATGTCACCGCTTGGGCGATATAATCATCTGCCACATCAAAGCCATCAGCGACCACGACTGATGATAGGTGCGGTGATGGTGGCAGGCGAGTGGGGCGATTGGCGACAAAGATGGTGGACACACCTGTGCGATTGGCGGTCTTGATGATGAGCTCTTTGGCGATGGCAGGAATAGCATCAGCGTCGATATACAGTTTCATGGTGTTGTTTTGATTAGTTATTTAATTCAAACTGCTTGATTGGATTGGCTTAGATTTTGTGGGTAAACTGACCGTCTTGTCATACAATGAGCTAAGTTTGCCACAAAAAAATCCGCCCAAAAGAGCGGATTGGCTAGAATTAGCAGTTCACCAATAGGCGTTCGGCGTTTGCCACCGCATCCGCTTGATGTTCATCACCAGTCATCACCGTGATGTGGGCGATTTTGCGGCCATCTCGTTCGGACTTGTGATAGTGGTGATAGTGTACGCCATCGATGGCAAGCACATCGGCACGGCTTGGGTATTTGCCAATGACATTGAGCATCACCGATGGATGGCTGATGGCGGTATCGCCAAGCGGTAGGCCTGCGACGGCACGGATATGGTTCTCAAACTGGCTACAGTGTGCCCCTTCGATGCTCCAGTGTCCTGAGTTGTGCACGCGTGGGGCGATTTCATTGGCAAGTACGCCATCATCTGTGACAAATAGCTCCAGTGCCATCACGCCGACATAGTCCAGATGCTCGAGCAGTTTTTGGATATTTGACTGTGCTTGAGCGGTCAGATGCTCAGTATCGGCAGCAGGGGCGGTGGTCTTGGCAAGAATGCCGTTTGTGTGGACATTTTCGACCAGTGGATAATAGCGGATTTCGCCTGTCTTGCTACGCACAGCGATGATGGAGACTTCACGGCTAAAGTTGATAAACCCTTCGGCAATCAGCGGTGCTGATTTGGTCGCATCGCCCAGTGTCGCCCAAGCGTCGCTGATGGCATCAACGGATTTTAGGACGAATTGCCCTTTGCCATCATAGCCACCACGACTGGTCTTGAGTACCAGTGGCAAGCCTAGGGTATCGGCAGCGGTCTTGATGTCGTCAAGCGTATGCACCGCCATAAATGGCACGGTGGCGATGTCAAGCTGATTGAACAATGTTTTTTCGTTTAGGCGGTCTTGGGCGACTTCGAGCGCACGAGCAGGGGGAAATAATCCGCCTTTGTCGGTCAGCTCGCCTAGCTTGCGCGCGGTATCGACAGGGGTATTTTCAAACTCTAGGGTAAATACATCACTTGAACTGATAAAGGCGTCCAGTTCGTGCGTCTTAAAAACTTGACCGTACAAGGCAGCAGGCGGGTTGTCCGCATCTTCGAGAAATACACAGCGATAACCAAGTGGCAAAGCAGCTTCGGCAAGCATCATGCCCAATTGTCCACCACCTAGAATGCCGATGGTGTGAAGTGAATTTGTCATAGTTGATCTCAAATTAAAAAATGTCCGAAATTTTATAAAAAACTTCGGATATTATCGCATATTTTCGACCGAAAATCTTGGACAAAACGCAAATTTTACCAGTCTGTCTATCAGCTTGGCTTAGTTGATAATCCCTGGGATTGGATTGGCAAGCACGGTCTGGGTTTGTTTGGTTCTAAAGGCATCAAGCTGTGCCGCTAGACGCTCATCATGCAGAGCTAGGATTTGGATAGCAAGTAAGCCTGCGTTGAACGCCCCTGCTGTACCGATGGCAAGCGTGCCGACAGCGACGCCTTTTGGCATCTGTACGATGGATAATAAGCTGTCCCAACCGGAGAGCGTGCTGGATTTGACAGGTACGCCTAGCACAGGTAGAGCGGTCTGGCTAGCACACATCCCTGGTAGATGAGCAGCACCGCCTGCACCTGCGATGATGACTTGTAGGCCTTTGCCTTTGGCAGCTTTGGCATAGTCAAATAACTTGTCCGGCGTACGGTGGGCAGAGACGACTTCGCACTCAAATGCCACCCCAAAATCCGCCAAAATCTGAGCCGCTTCACGCATCGTCGCCCAGTCAGACTGTGAGCCCATGATGATGCCGACTTTTGGCGTGCCGACTGGCGAAGTGATTGGTGCAGGTTGATCGCTCGATGACATAGGATTTCCTTATGGTGATTAAAAGAATAAATTAGCACATTTGGGCAAAAATGGCAATCAGCCGTGTGCTAAGTTTTGGGCGTAAACCCATGAATCAAAATCTATTTAACCCAAAAACTGCACAAAGCCATCATCGGACAGGGCAGGATTCTCAGTATCAAACTGATAAGCGGTCAAAAAACCCGTGCTACCTGCCGAATAATCCGTACACACCACCTGTGATGATAGACAAGTCGGCGTACCATCCAGCCAATAATGCCCAATAAAAATCGGCTTATCGGTCAAAATCTCAAAATCCATCGGCAGCGGCTTATAATCTTGGTCACTGGGCAGATGCATCACTGCACGACTGCCAAGCTGTGCTGCTTGGCTCAGTGGCAGATTTTGCCAGTTATCAAGCCACCATTTGATGCGGGTGCGAGTACGGGTAATGTTATGCCCATCGACGAGTACGATACCATCAGGCAAGGGGGATTCGATGCCTTTTAGGATACGCTCTAGGGCGACAAACTCACTGCTGTCCTTGATGGCGGTGGCGATGATGCCTTGGTGGGTGATGCGATGATCAGGGGTGAGATAGGGGGTGAGCGTCGCCATCGCCTTGACATCCCAGCAGGCGTGCACGACACAAAATTCATCAAACTCAAGCCATAACGGCAGCTCATACAGACGGCTAATCCAGTGCCAATACGCATCACTGCCTAGCGGTAATTCATCCAAAAACGCCTGATGCTGATGCGTATTTGACGCGGTGCGAGCTCGGCAATAGTCGCCATCAGGGTGGGGCGTGGCATAGCCGATGGCGTTGTACTCATGATTGCCCATCACGGCATGGGCTTCACGGTGGTCAATCATCTCAAAGACAATCTGCAGTGTATCGACTTGGCGAGCACCACGATCGATCAAATCACCGATAAATATCGCCCGATGATTTGGCGGTGCACGATAGCAGTCGCCATCATGTCGATAGCCAAGCTGTGTCAATAGCCCAATCAGCTTATCTGCTTGTCCATGGATGTCGCCGATGATGTCATAAATCATAAAATTACCCCCATTTTGAACTAATATACCAAAATGCAGATGCTTTTGCCACGAAAACCGTTTATCATGACAGCAAAATCCGTGATTCACGGCAATGATTGAAGTAATAGGGCAAAGACAGTGACCATACTCCCCATTCTCTACCAAGACGAACACATCGTCATCATCAATAAACCTGCTGGGATGCTCGTGCATCGCTCGTGGCTCGATAAGCATGAGACGGTGTTTGTGATGCAGACCTTGCGTGATCAGATTGGGCAGCTCGTGTATCCTGTGCATCGCCTAGATCGTCCGACTTCAGGCGTGCTGTTATTTGCCCTAACTAGCGAGATGGCTCGGCGGTTGTCTGAGCAGTTTGAGCGACATGAAGTGACAAAGAAATATCTGGCGGTGGTGCGTGGGGCGATGACGACAGGCGGACGCATCGATTATCCGCTCAAGGTACGCCTTGATAAAATCGCGGATAAATTTGCCGATCATGATAAGCCGCCTGAGCCTGCCATCACTGACTATCGGGTACTGGCGACGAGCGAGCAGCCCTTTGTGTCGTGTCAGCGGTTCACCACTTCTCGGTATTCGCTTGTCGAGCTCACCCCCATCACAGGGCGTAAGCATCAGCTGAGACGGCATATGAAACACATCTTTCATCCCATCGTCGGCGACACCACCTATGGCGACAAGGTACAAAACCGTGCCATCATCGCCCATGTCGGCACAAGACGGCTGCTCCTGCACGCTTATCAGCTCAGCTTTTGTCATCCGATGACAGGACAGATGATGAGCATCACCGCACCTGTGGATGATGAGTTTGGGCGGCTGATGGATGCGTTTGGGTGGGGTGATAACACACCCATCTGATGACAGATGGGTGGTGGATCAGTTGGCGTAGGTGCAGACGGTGTTGAGCCAAATTTCGCTAGCAGTGTCTGGAATTGCTCTCTGCCAATCGGCAGATGAATAACGGTTAAGGTGTGCATAGTTGCCACTGCCAACCACTCTGCCTTGTTTGTCATAGGCGACATCGTACTCAACACTCCATTTGCGAGTATGACAGTCAAAATTGATAAAACTTTTGATTGACCAAAGCTTTTTGCCGTTACCCGCATCCCGCGCCTGCTTTAATTCTGTCCGTATCCATGCAGTCATTACAGGTGTACCATTGGCTAAATAATCTGTTTGGATGTTATTTAAGTCGATGTAGTCTTTGAAGTCGCCATTGGAGCCTTCGCTAACCATTACCCAATTCGTCGCCACTGCTTGCTGTGTCATCATGGTGGCAAGTGCAACTACCAACAATTTTTTCATCATAAGCTCCCAAATCTGATTAATCCAAATTAACACTACCAAAAATTATCCTAAAAATAAGGGGTGGTGTCAAGGTGGGGATGTGGTGAATGTGTAAATTATCCTAAAATGGGATTATCCTAAATTAGAATAATAATGTCAAGTATCATAATCATGGTACTGACTTATGAAAACCATTTATCAAGATGAATACAGACAGCTGATTGATGTGCTTATTACTGCACGTAAACAACAAAATCTCACTCAAGACGAAGTCGCCAAGCAACTGCACAAACCCCAATCCTATATTGCCAAAATTGAGAATTTTGAGCGTAAGCTTGATGTGCTTGAGTTTGTAGCATTGTGCCGTGTGCTCGGACTGACACCCAGTCAAGTGTTGATGATGATTGAACGGATATCGTAGATACACTATACCAACAGCAAAATATCATGTATGATAAATGAACAATATTCATCTGGAAAAATTTATGATTACTTTATATCACCTAGAAAAATCCCGTTCGTTTCGTATTGTGTGGCTATTAGAAGAGCTGAAATTGGCTTATGGCTTGGATTATCAGCTGATTAGCCATGAGCGAGATGAGCGTACTTATCTTGCGCCCAAATCTTTTAAGGCGATTCATCCAATGGGCAAGGCACCGATTTTGGTGGATGATAGCTTGCCTGATGGCGAGCAGGTGTTGGCGGAGTCAGCACTGATTATTGAGTATTTATTAAAAACTTATGATAGCGAGCAGCGATTTTATCCGACAGGTGACAAGGCGTGGCGTGATTATACTTTTTGGCTGCATTTTGCCGAAGGTTCGCTGATGCCGCCTTTGGTGATGGGGCTGATTTTGACCAAGGCAAGCCAAAAAGCACCACTGCTTGTCAGACCGATTGCCCGCAAACTCAAATCAGGCATTGATCAGATGATCTTAAGTAATAATATCAATTCGGCTTTGGGGTTGGTAGAAGAGACGCTGAGCCGCTCGCCATGGTTTGCAGGGGATGCGTTTACAGGTGCGGATGTGCAGATGTATTTTGCCATCGCAGCTGCTAGACAGCGTGTGGGCTTGGCAGGGATGAGTGCGACCACAGCATGGCTTGAGCGATGTGAATCGCGGACGGGCTTTGGGCAGGCGGTACAGCGTGCAGGCGTGCTGTTCTAAGAAGCTTTGATTTGACATAAAAAAAGGTGATGAGCATATAGCGCATCACCTTGATTGAGACTGTGGATTATTTTTCAGAACCAAGCCAGCGATACAGGCCGCCACCGATGGCACCGCCTAGAATTGGCGCTACCCAAAACAGCCAAAGTTGGCTGAGTGGCGTACCACCGACGAATGCAGCAACTGCAGTTGAGCGAGCAGGGTTTACCGAAGTGTTGGTGATAGGGATGCTAATCAAATGAATCAGTGTCAAACCAAGACCGATGGCAATCGGTGCAAAGCCTGCGACATTGTTTTTGTGCGTTGCACCCATGATGATGATCAAGAAAATCGCAGTCAGCACCACTTCAGCGATGAATGCCGATGCCATGCTGTAGCCACCTGGTGAGAATGCGCCATAGCCGTTGGTGGCGAATGCACCTGCTGCGCTTGCATCGATGGCGAAACTGCTGCTGCCTGATGCTATCATATAGATGATTGCCGCGCCGACGATACCGCCCAGTACTTGCGCGATGATGTATGGCACAAGTTCAGCTTTTGAGAAGCGACCACCCATCGCAAGACCCACACTCACCGCAGGGTTGAAATGACCGCCTGAGATATGACCAAAAGCATACGCACCGGTCAAAACAGTCAAGCCAAACGCCAACGACACGCCCAAAAAGCCAATACCCAATGGGTTGCCATCACCACCAAAATTGGCAGCAAATACCGCACTACCACAGCCGCCCAGCACTAACCATAAAGTGCCAAGAAATTCAGCGGTTAATTTTTTTTGCTAACATAAATAAGCCTTATTCGTAAAGCACGAGTCTAATTAAGGGTTAAAATTTCCAACCCTTTACTTATCAATCATAAAATCATCAAAACATCACGACCCTCAACCATTGCATCACGCAGCACCGAGTGTCATGGAATGTCGCAAATTATACGCCTGCACATGGCTGGCAAAAGTAAATTTTTGGCAGTGATTTGCAATCGCTGGGTGATGTTTGTTGTGATTTTGCAAGTAGTTCGCACAATTTTTGAGCATCTACCTTCTTGTATTAAGCAGATAACAATTTATTTTTAAAATCATGCATGAAAAATGGCGCAGCCGCCCTTATTAATCTGCTTAAGCACAAAGTTTTAGTGATATTTTTAGGGGCTGTACTAGATTAGCAACAATGCTATACTAGTTTTATGAAGATAACCCGTTGTAAATTAAGTAAAAAAGTTCAAGTTAAACTGCTTGAATTTTTTGTGCTTGAAGTCACCGCAAGATCAGCTGCTGATTTGTTAGAGATACATCATAATTCAGCTGCTTTGTTTTATCATAAAATTCGCTTGGTGATTGAATATCGCTTAAACCTTGAAGCTTGTGAATTATTTGACGGTGAAGTAGAATTGGATGAAAGCTATTTCGGTGGCATTCGTAAAGGCAAGCGTGGGCGTGCTGCTGCTGGCAAAGTTGCCGTATTTGGTCTTTTAAAACGCAATGGTAAGGTTTATACTGCCTGTGTTAAAGATACCAAAGCTAAGACATTAATGCCTATTATTGCCAGTAAAATCAAACCTGATAGCGTGGTTTATACAGATAGCTATCGAAGTTATAATGCTTTAGATGTGAGTGATTTTAAACACTTTAGAATTAATCATTCCAAAGAATTTGCAAACAATCATAATCATATTAACGGCATTGAAAACTTTTGGTCGCAATCCAAACGCATTCTAAGAAAATATAACGGTATTGACAAAAAGCATTTTCATTTATTTATCAAAGAATGCGAGTTTAGATTTAACTATGGCACACCATCCAATCAATTAAGATTGTTAAGAAAATGGTGTGGGGTTTAGGGATTTATCTAGTACAGCCCCTATTTTTAAATTGAGAAAAAGAGAAAAACCATGACCCGTCTATCCATTCTAAACCTTGCCCCTGTCCGCCAAGGCCAAAGCAATAAAGATGCCATCGACAGCATGGTCAAGCTTGCTAAATTCGCTGATCAATCAGGCTTTCATCGCTACTGGATTGCCGAGCATCACAACACCAAAAGTCTGGTCAGCTCTGCCACGCAGGTGCTGATCGGGCATACGCTTGCACAGACTGATCGCATTCGTGTCGGTAGCGGTGGGGTGATGCTGCCCAATCACAGCCCGTTGATGGTTGCTGAGCAGTACGGTACGCTTGCGACGCTGTACCCTGATCGTGTGGATTTGGGACTTGGGCGAGCACCAGGTACTGATCCCAAGACCGCAGCGGCACTCAGACGCCATGCGCATGATATTTCGCATCAATTTCCGCAGGATATCGCTGATTTGCAGCGGTATTTTGGCGATGATGATGTCCAAACCGATGTCAAAGCCATTCCCGCCATCGGCACAAAAATTCCGCTCTATATTCTCGGCTCAAGCACTGAAAGCGCGTATCTGGCGGCAGAATTGGGCTTGCCTTATGCCTTTGCCAGTCATTTTGCGCCGCGTCTGATGCCTGAAGCGCTGCATATTTATCGCAGTCATTTTGTGCCATCGGCGGTACTGGATAAGCCGTATGTCATTGTCGGCTGTAATGCTGTCGTCACTGATACTGACTGTGAAGCGCAGTACCTTGCCACCACGCAGCAGCAGTCATTCCTTAATGTCGTGCGTGGGCGCGGTCAGCCGATGCAGCCGCCTGTCGATGACATGAATGCGCTGTGGCTGCCGCACGAAAAAGCCGCCGTACTGCACATGACGGCGTGTTCGTTCATTGGTGGTGTGGATACGGTGCGTAGCGAATTGCAGGCATTCCAAGATAAATTTGCTGCCGATGAGCTGATGGTGATGAGTAATATTTTTGATGAAAATCTGCAACAAGAAAGCTATCGTAAGCTACTAGATATTGTAAATTCATTATAAAATGATTATTTGTAATTATTAAAAATCAATCCAATTAACAACCAAAGGGCGTACATGATACGCCCTTAAAATTTTCCTAAGATTAAAAATCAACCAATAATTTGCAACACCTTCTTGCAGCCATCATCAAATGATTTGACACCCAATCAATGATGCAAATCAGATTTTCGTACAATTCCAACCGCTGCACTCGGAATTTTTGGTGATTTGCCAAAAAATTTGCTATAATAAAAGCAATTTTTTGCAAATTTTACACAGAGCAGATTCATGACAAGCCAAACCACCAAAAAAGCCGAACTACTTTGCCCAGCAGGGACATTCAAAAATATGCAATACGCCTTCGCCTATGGTGCGGATGCTGTCTATGCAGGGCAGGCACGCTATAGCTTGCGTGTGCGTAATAACGACTTTGATGAAGATAACCTACGCCGTGGCATCGAGTATGCGCACAGCTTGGGTAAGCAGTTTTATGTGGTGGTCAATATCCAAGCGCATAATGCTAAGCTTAAGACCTTTATCGAAGACATCCGCCCTGTGATTGAGATGAAGCCAGATGCGCTCATCATGTCGGATGCTGGCATGATTATGATGGTGCGTGAAGCTTTCCCTGAGCAGGCGATTCATCTGTCGGTACAGGCCAATGCGGTGAACTGGGCGACGGTGAAGTTTTGGAAACAAATGGGTGTTAGCCGTGTCATCGTCAGCCGTGAGCTATCGATGAAGGAGATTGAGCAGATCATCGCTGAAGTGCCTGATATGGAAATCGAAGTATTCGTCCATGGCGCATTGTGCATGGCGTATTCGGGTCGCTGTCTGTTATCTGGCTATATCAATAAACGAGATGCCAATCAAGGCACCTGCACCAATGCCTGCCGCTGGTCGTACAACACCTACAAAGCCACCGAAAATGAAACTGGCGACATCGTGCCAGTCACCCAAAGCACGGACACCGCTCAAGTCTTTGTGCCAAATCAAGCTACCGATAGTAATGCCATCGGCACCGTGAATCTAAACGGTGATATGGTGATGGGTGATGACTATGTCGAACAGCCAAGCGATGAAGTGGTACTGATCGAAGAGCAGGGTCGCCCAGGCGAGCTGATGGCGATGTATGAAGATGAGCATGGTACTTATATCATGAACTCCAAGGATTTGCGTGCGGTGGAGCTTGTGCCTGATCTGGTCAATATGGGCGTGCATTCACTCAAGATCGAAGGGCGTACCAAGTCGCACTACTATGTGGCACGCACTGCTCAAGTCTATCGCCGTGCCATTGATGATGCGGTGGCGGGCAAGCCATTTGACACAAGTCTCATCACTGCACTGGATGGGCTTGCCAACCGTGGCTATACCGAAGGCTTCTTGCGCCGTCATGTACACAGTGACTACCAAAACTACGAGTACGGCTCATCCAAGACCGACCATCAGCAGTTCGTCGCCGAAGTCTCTACTATCAGTGATGAGCGTCTCACGCTAGAAGTCAAAAACAAGCTGATGGTTGGCGATACCATCGAAATCATGACACCAAAAGGCAATATCACCTACACACTCACCGAGATGTGGGACAAAAAAGGCGAGTCAATCGATGGCGCGCTTGGTTCTGGTTGGATTTGCCAAATCGCCAATCCGTTCAAGGATATGGATCATGAAGTGCTAAAATTCGCCTTGGTGATGAAAAGTGTGAGTGAGGCGATTTATACGTGAGTGATGAATGAGGCGATCGTATGTAACTCGAATAAATAAAAGACGCTAAACCATGGCACTAAAAATCACCACCGACTGTATCAACTGTGACATCTGCGAGCCAGAATGCCCCAATGATGCCATCAGCTATGACCAAAAAGGTCAAAAAACCTATGTCATCAACCCTGACCTATGCACCGAGTGTATAGGCTTTTATGATGAGCCGACCTGTGATAAGGTCTGTCCGATTGATTGTATCATCAAAGACCCTGAGCGTGTCGAGAGCGATGATGAGCTGCTCGCCAAATACAAAAAAATCTGGAATAAATAATTTGTTTATCCTACTCAAATCCACCCATCACACGGTGGATTTTTTATCATCTATGGTCTATAAAATTCAAAATCATGCTGCGCCCACTCGTCTTGCTGTACTACCTGTACTATCGTGGGCTTGCCGCCTAACCTTATTTTGCTTTTATACGACCATAAAACCGTAATCAAAAACTAACTACAAATACAAATAATTCCCATTTATTTTATCAAATAATAGCAATTATCATTTACAAAAGAAAATTATTCTGATAAAATTCCCTGCCGTAGCGTTACCAAGATCATACAAATCATGCTTTGTGTAACAATCCGCTTTTTGGGTTTTGCGGACGATTTGTATGGCGATAACCACAGTGTGCTACCAGACATTGATAAGGAATACTATGAAAACTTTTGCAAAACTACCCCTAAGTCTTGCTGTCGTCGCGGTGATGTCAGCCCATGCTTATGCCGAAACAGCACAAACTGCTGAGCCAAGTGTCGTGCTTGAAGGCGAGACTATCGTCATCGACCGCCAAGGCACAAAAGTACAAACCAATGTAGTCAATCTGCGCGAAAAGGACGAAAGTACTGCCACGGATCTGCGCGGTCTATTAAAAAGCGAACCTGCGATCGATTTCGGCAATGGTAACGGCGCATCACAGTACATCAGTATCCGCGGCATGGGTCAAAACTCGATTGATGTTAAGGTGGACAATGCTTACAGCGACAGCCAAATCTTATACCATCAAGGTCGCTTCACCCTTGATCCTAGCCTAGTCAAGATCGTCAGCGTCCAAAAAGGCGCAGGCAGTGCATCAGCAGGTATCGGTGCGACCAATGGCGCGATCATCGCCAAGACAGTCGATGCCAAAGATCTGCTACAGGGCAGTGATAAGGACTGGGGTGTGAAAATCAATGGCGGCTACTCAAGCAATGACGAGCATTCGTATGGCGCGACGGCGTTCGGTCAAGTGGGCGCATTCGACTTCTTGGTCAGTGGTAATCGCGTCGAACAAAACGACTACACCGCAGGTCGCGGCTACAAAAACTACCTAGGCGGTGATACCGTACCATCAAGCGCTTTGGACAAAGAAAGCTATCTGGCTAAGGCGGGCGTAACCTTGGGCGATCATCGCTTCGTGCTGAGCCATTTTAATGATACTAATAAAGGCGTGCGCAATGTGCGTGAAGAATTTGACATCTTCACCCCAGAAGAAAACAGCCGCCTAACCATCGATCGCCAAAAGCCACAATATCGTGAATTGTCGCTAGAAAATACCAACTTAGAATACACAGGCAATAACATCGGCTTTATCGATCAAGTCACCGCCAATGCCTATGTGATGAAAAACAAGCGCGAATCAGTGGATGATACAGGCAGCTATGGCGCGGTGACAGGCTATAACGAAACTGAAGTGAAAACCACAGGCGCGAATATCAACTTCGACAGCTATGTGTTTGGCGATACTTTGGTCAAATATGGCGTGAACTATCGCAAGCAAGAGATCGAGCCGAACCGTCATGGTGCAAATTTCGTCAAAAACACCGAAAAAACTGACACAGGCGTCTATGTCGAAGCAATCCATGACATCAAAGATGTCACGCTGACTGTCGGCGGTCGTTTTGATCATTTTGATTATACTGCGCTCAATGGTAAAGAAGTGTCGGATGGTCGATTCAGCCCAAGTGTCGGTGTGATTTGGCAGGCGACCCCAGAGCTGAGCCTAAGCGCTAACCACAACTACGCCACACGTAGCCCGCGCTTGGTTGATGCGCTATTGGCAGGTGGCAGTAATGTCACCATCGCTGATGATGTCAAGGCAGAGCGCGCCAAAAACACCGAGATCGGCTTCAACTACAACCGCAATAACTGGTTCGTCAATGGTAGCTACTACTGGCAAGATATTGATGGCTTGCTTGCCAATGGGCAAGCAATGCGCCACGATGTCTTTGGCAATCCTGTGTATGGTGATGCTGGCATCGATAATGTCGGTCATGCCAAGAACCACGGCTGGGAGCTTGGTGCAGGCTATAAGACCAAGAATATTACCGCGCGTCTGGGCGTCGCTGAGAGCAATCCAGAATTCTTCACTGACAGCGATAAAGTTACTATAGGTCGTAATGGAGTCGCGACACCGATTTCATTTAGCAATAAAGAATTCGGTGCGCGTGTCGGTCGTACTTGGACAGCAGGTCTTGCCTATCGCTTCGATGAGCCAAATGTCGAAGTCGGCGCGGATTATCGCGTGGTCGAAGATGCCAAAGGCACACATTGGATGAGCGATCCTGTGGCGGACAATCACCAAACTGAGCGCGACGGCTATCAAGTGATGGATGTCTATGCCAACTGGAAGCCGTATAATAACGACAAGATGAATGTCAATTTCGCCATCAACAACCTAACCAATGTCGATTATCGTCCGCACACCGCCATGAGCCTGCCTGCGGTCGGTCGTGAGTTCCGTGTTGGGGTGAATTACACTTTCTGATTGTGTGATCTATAAACTTTTCTCCACCAAAAATGCCCAAGCGATCCACTTGGGCATTTTTCTATGGGTTAAATTTTAAAAAGCTTAGTGAGATTGGATAAAATGGCTCACCTGCTCACACAAAATCCCCCACAGCCGAGATTGTGCCGCAAGACTGCCCCATGCATTGTGCGGTGTAAATAGCACGCGCGGATGGTCTTTGATGCTAAGCAGTGGCTCATCATCAGCAAATGGCTCATTTTCAAAGACATCGGACGCATAGCCTAGAATCCGCCCATTTTGTACGGCTGTAACAATGCTTGCACCATCGACCACGCCGCCGCGCGCGACATTGATGATTAAGGGTTTTTTTATCATTTTTGCGATCGTCTGACCATTAATCAGATGCGCGGTGGCATCGGTTAATGGGCAGTGCAGACTGATGATATCACTATTTGCCAAGACTTCATCAAACGCGGTGTAATCAGCATTTCTTGGTGCTTTGTCTTGATGTTCGGCATACAGCACCGTCATGCCAAAAACCTTGGCGATCTCACCGACACGACGCCCGATATTGCCTGCGCCAATGATGCCAAGCGTACGACCGTTAAGATCAAAAATTGGCTCATTCAGCAGACAAAATCTGCCATCTGCCTGCCAAGTGCCATCGGTCGCCACACGATGATAATAGCTGCCTGCGCGCATCACTGCCAGCATCAGCATGAAGGTATGCTCAGGTACGCTTGCCACCGAATAGCCTGCGACATTGTACAGCGCCACGCCATATTCTTCGCACGCTGCTTGATCGACATTATTCATGCCCGTGGCGGTCAGTTGAATCAGTCGCAGATCAGGCAGCTTGCTGATCACATCGCGCGTAAGCAATACTTTATTGGTGATGATGATTTGGGCATCTTGACAGCGCTCGATGATCTGATCGGTGTCATTGTTTGTCGCGTCATAGACCACATAGTCTGTGATGCCATCTGGAGCAGGCAGGCTCAGCTCTTTTGAAAAAGTACCTGCATCTAAAAATACGGCTTTCATAATTGTCCTAAATTTTTCTCAATGATGAACGATAAAAGGATGCTGGTGATTGTAGCATGAATTTTGATAAAGTTTTTCACCTTGATGAATAACTGCGCCAAAATATGTATAAAATTTCGCCTAAGCCCAAAGAAATTTAATGCGAAAAAGCACAAACTCAAGTAAAATATAAGGTTTGATTGGGAAATTGCTCCCGCCATATAGCTACAAAAATCACAAAAAGTATCATCATCGAGTTTTTTTTATGAGTGAAAATTTTGCCATCGGTCAGCGTTATTTATCAGACAGCGAAAGCAATCTTGGGCTAGGCGTCGTCATCAATGTCGATGAACGCTGCGTTCACATTCTTTTCCCCCAAAGTGAAGAAACGCGCGTCTATGCCAAAGCATCGGCACTGCTGTCGCGCGTCGTCTTTTCTGTCGGTGATGAGATCAGCGACCAAGATGGCAACTGCTTTACCGTGGCAAGCTGTGAAGATGTCGGCGGTGTGATGCGCTATCATCTCACTTGTGGCAAAAGCCTGATGGAGACGCGCTTGGCGGCGAATATCTCACTTGCTAAGCCACTAGAGCGACTGCTGGCTGGTCGCATCGAAGGGGCAGACTGGTATGAGCTGCGCCAAGATGCCTTGCGCATCAATGCCATGCTTAGCCGTCATCCGCTGCGTGGTCTGATCGGTGCGCGCGTGGACATCATCAAGCATCAGCTGTATATCGCGCATGAAGTGGGCAAGCGTCTATCGCCACGAGTGCTGTTGGCGGACGAAGTAGGACTGGGCAAGACCATCGAAGCAGGTCTGATCATGCATCAGCAGATCTTGACCGGTAAAGTCTCGCGCGTGCTGGTGCTTGTGCCAGACAGCTTGCAGTACCAATGGATGATCGAGCTCAAACGCCGCTTTAACCTTGATTTTGCTTTATTTGACCTGGTGCGCACCGCATCGATCAAAGAACATAATCCTGATCAGAATGTCTTTTTGACCGAGCAATTCATCATTGCAGGCATTGATTTATTGCTTGACCATCATGATCTGTACGAGCAGGCTTATGCAGCAGGCTTTGATCTATTGGTCGTCGATGAAGCGCATCACTTGCAGTGGGATGCTGATCAAGGTGGTAATGATAAATATGAGCTGGTGGCGGATTTTGCTGCGGCGACCGCAGGCGTACTGCTCTTGACCGCAACGCCTGAGCAGCTTGGCGTGGAGAGTCATTTTGCGCGCTTAAGATTGCTTGATCCGCATCGCTTTGATGATTTGGACGATTTTATCGCGGCACAAGATGCCTTTGCTGATGTAGCGATGGTGGCAACCTTGTTAATCGATGGTCAAGAATTATCCGAAAAACAAATCCGTGCCGTGGCAGGCTTATTGGGCTTTGATGAACCTGAGCTTGCTGATATCAATGCCAATGAGCGACTGCGTACCCATGTGATTAATGAGCTACTTGACCGTCATGGTACAGGCCGTGTGCTGTTTCGCAATACGCGTGATAGCGTGCAGGGCTTTCATGGGCGCACCAGTATCCCTTATCCGCTACCACTGCCTGATGCGTGGAAAGGCACGCACTACACCGATGGCAAGCTGCGCGAACAACTGTGGGGCGAAGAGAATTATCCCGATGGCGCATGGCTTGAGACCGATCCGCGTGTGTCATGGCTGATCAATCTATTGCGCGATGATTTGAAATATAAAAAAGTACTGCTGATCGCGCGCAGTGGTGCGACGATTGAGAGCCTAGAAGCGGTGCTGCGCTTGCACGCGGGCATTAAGACGGCAATTTTTACCGAGCAGATGAGCCTGCTTGAGCGCGACCAAGCGGCGGCATATTTTGCCGATGATGCAGGGGCGCAGATTTTGCTGTGTTCTGAGATTGGTTCAGAAGGTCGTAATTTTCAGTTTGTCCAAGATTTGGTGTTGTTTGATTTGCCTGCCAATCCTGATACGCTTGAGCAGCGCATCGGTCGCCTTGATCGCATCGGACAAGTCGCCCAAATCCGCTTGCATGTGCCATTTGTCATGGGGACTGCCCAAGAGCGACTGTACAACTGGTACGATGGCGCGTTAAACATTTTCAATCACATCAGCCCAACGGCACAATCGGTGCAAGAAGCTTATATCGCTGAGCTTAAGCCTTTATTAGAAGGGGCGGAAACCGAAGACAATCGCACGGCGATGATTGAGCTGATCGCTGATGCGTCGGTATATCGCGGACAGCTAGAAGATGAGCTGCAGCAAGGTCGTGATCGCTTGCTTGAGTATAATTCTTGCCGTCCGAATGTCGCAAGTCGCATCGAGACGGCAATGCATGAGCTTGATAATAATAAGCTATTGCCTGTGTTTCTTGATCGCTATCTGACGGCGGTCGGCATGGATTATAGTATTCAGCGTGATGGTTCGTGGATTATCCATCCGATTGATGCATCAGAAGTGGATATCGAAGGCATCGAAAGCTTACCACTGGACGAAGATGGCATGACTTTAACCTTTGATCGCACCCAAGCCCTTGCTCGCGAAGATATGGAATACATGACTTATGAGCATCCACTGGTGCAGGCGGTGCTTGAGATGATTTTGTCAGGGACATTTGGCAATACTCAAGTAGCACTGCTAAAATCCGCCGCCTTGCCAAAAGGTATGTTGCTTGTCGAGAGTCAATTTCGCATCGAAGTCATCGCTGCTAAGTCGCTAAATCTCGCCGCTTATCTGCCACAGCAAAGCCTGCGCGTATTCTTAAGTGAGCGCGGTGATGACCTAAGCAAAGTCGCTACCAGCGAAAAAATCATGCCGCTGGTTGATCGCTTGGATAAAGCGCGCGCTCGCCAAGTCACCAAAGCACGCGCGGCGGTGATCGATACTCGCGCCCAAGATGCCAAGCGTATCGCCGCTGAGCAGCTGACCGCCATCAGTACAGCGGCAGCGTCGGCATTTGGCGAGTACATGGATAAAGAAATCGGTCGCCTAACGCGTCTACAAGCCATCAATCCTAATGTGCGCGATGATGAAATCGCCGCACTGGTTAAGCGCAAAGAACAAGGGCTTGACGCCTTGGGCAGCTTATCATTAGTGCCTGACAGCATTCGCGTCTTGGTGACGGTACAGCCTGATTAGCATATCTGTATGGCAGATGAAGGTAAATTAACCGTAAATGATATGAAAAAGCCTGACTCTGCCATGATTTATAAGGATTTTCATGTCATTTGCTAAAGTTCATACGCGTTCGGTCATTGGGCTAAATGCCCCGCAGGTGCTGGTCGAAGTGCATTTATCCCAAGGATTGCCTGCCTTGATCATCGTCGGCTTGCCCGAAGCGTCGGTGCGCGAGAGTAAAGATCGTGTGCGTTCGGCATTGATCAATTCTGGCTTTGAATTTCCCAATCGCCGCTTGACGATCAATCTTGCGCCAGCTGATTTGCCCAAAGATGGCGCGCGCCTTGATTTGCCGATTGCCATGGGGATACTTGCGGCAAGTGGTCAGATTGATGATAAGGTGCTTGATGGCTTTGAATTCATCGGCGAGCTTGCGCTCAATGGTGAGCTGCGTGACATCACAGGGGCATTGTCCGTGGCACGCGCGATTAAGTCTGATACGGTCAAGCGCACCCTGATCGCACCCACAGCCAATGCACATGAAGCGGTGAAAGTCGGCGGCGTGACTGTACTTGCCGCAACGACACTCGATGCGGTGTGTCGCCATCTGGATGTGGTCAGTGGGATCAATAAAAATCCTGCCGATCTGCTGCCCATCGTCGATATTCCCACCCAAGATGATGAAGTCAGCTATGCGCTTGATCTGGCTGATGTCAAAGGTCAGCACCATGCACGCCGTGCGCTCGAGATCGCCGCGGCAGGTGGTCATTCCTTATTATTCAAAGGCTCACCAGGTTCTGGCAAGACCTTGATGGCATCACGCCTGCCGAGTATTCTACCGCCTTTGACCGATGAAGAAGCGCTTGAAGTGGCGAGCATCTACTCCATCGCAGGCGTGGCGCACCGCTTTGGCGAGCGACCATTTAGACAGGTTCATCACACCATTTCATCGGCGGCATTGGTTGGCGGCGGCTCAAAACCCAAACCAGGGGAGATTTCGCTTGGACATAAAGGCGCGGTGTTTTTGGATGAATTGCCAGAATTTGATCGAAAAACTTTAGAAACCTTGCGCCAACCCATCGAAGCTAAGGAAATCATCATCTCGCGTGCCAATTCGCAAGTGTCATTCCCTGCTGATTTTCAGCTGATCGCAGCGATGAATCCATGCCCGTGTGGCTATCACGGCGATCCATCAAACCGCTGTGTCTGCCGTCCTGAGCAGGTGAAAAAATACCAAGAAAGACTCTCAGGTCCTTTGCTTGACCGCATTGATCTGCACATCACTGTGCCAGCTTTGCCAATCGATGATCTACAAAATGCCCCGACAGGTGAGCCGTCCAGTGCCGTGCGCACACGCGTGATCGCCGCGCGAAATATCGCCATCCGCCGACAGGGTAAGGCGAATTATGAGCTAACCCCCAGAGAGCTTGACCAAGTGGCGACGCTTGGCGATGCCGAACAGCAAATGCTAAAAATCGCCACCGCGCGCCTAAATCTATCGGCACGCAGCTATCATCGCATCTTGCGCGTGGCGCGCACCATTGCGGATTTGGCAGGCAGCGAGCAGATCGGCACAGCACACATTGCTGAAGCGTTGAGTTATCGCTAAGGCTTGGCTGATATTGCTAAGCTTAGACTAAGGTTTAAGGACTAAAGTTTAAGCTTAGCATTGGCTTAGGCGGACTTGAGCACATATGCCACAAGCTCATTAAAGTCATCAAAAGCGTAATCGGGCTTGGTCAGATCAATCGGCTCGCCATAGTTATAGCCATAGCGCAGCGCAAGTGTGGCCATACCACAAGCTTGCCCAGCCAAGATATCATTCTTCGAATCACCGATCATCGCCGCATCATCGATGGCGATATCTAGCGTCTGACAAATGTGCAAAAGCGGTGCAGGATCAGGCTTCTTCGTCGGCAGACTATCACCGCCAAGCACGATGTCAAACAAGTCCGTCCAAGCCATCTGCTTAAGAATCGCAGGTAAAAATCGCTCAGGTTTATTGGTGCATAAAGCAAGTGTCAAACCACGGACTTTTAAGGCTTTTAGTCCATCGCTGACGCCTGTGTATTCACTGGTATCGCTTGCGATTTTGGCATATTCTTCTAAGAAAATCTCATGTGCTGCACTGATGGCAGTAGCATCATCTTGTCCGTGATGATTCAGTGCGCGTGTTACAAGATTGTGCGAGCCATTGCCCACCCAGCTTTTGACCGTGTTATTATCGACGCACGACAGCTGCAGGCGTGTCAGCATGGCATTGACCGCCGCCGCCAGCTCATTGGCGCTGTCGATCAGCGTACCATCGAGATCAAAAATCAGTAATTTTTTCATAGCTTATCCTTATAAAATCATCGAAGTTGCGTCAATTTGGCGAAAATTTGCCCAAAAATCATCAAAATTGGCAGATTTTTCCCAAATTTGTGCTTTGGTTGATTGTAACACAGCCTAAGAATTTTGGAAAACTTCACTAAACTGCGCAACATTGCTCAAAATTTAATCAATTTTCACCCAATTTTCCCCATCAATTATCAAAAATTATCAGTCATCAGTGATTGACAAAGAAAAAGTATGAATAAATTTGGTAATTTTGATGATGAAAATCTGTGCTTATTTGGGTGATTTGGGCAAAATTGATTAAAAATTAGACAGAATTTGCCAAAATCATGCCAAGTGCGCGGTGAGATTTGCGCAATCTTTGGCAAAGTTAGAGAGATTTGACACATTTTGTTGCAGTTTGGGATATAGTGTTGCTTGACGTGGGCGAATTTTTGCAAAACTTTACATAGAATATCCAAAACACGCACAGTCAGTATGAAATATTTTGTTACTATAAACCCATCGTTTGAGATGACGCGATAATCACTAATCGCCATCTTGTTTAATCACTCAATAAGGAGACAAAACGATGAAAACTCTATCTAAAGCACTACTTGCTCTTTCAGCTTCTTCAGTTCTTGCCATGAGCGCGAACGCAGCCATCAGCTATGGCGCTTCAGAAGCAGCACAACCTTATGTGGGTGTTAAAGTCGGTACAATCGACGCTGACCAAATCGACGGCAATGTAACTGCATACGGTGTGTACGGCGGCTATAACTTCGACCAAAACTTCGGTGTCGAAGCAGAATATCTAGGCACTGACACCAAAGATTTCACCGCGAACAACCGTGCACTAGAAGGTGATGTGAAGACTTATGGTCTATACGGTACTTACCGTTACAACTTCAACAATACCCCAATCTATGCTAAAGCAAAACTGGGTGTAGCAAAAACTGAAGTTGATGTTGAATACCGTGGCAACGACGCACAGTACCTAAATTCTGACAAAACTGGCGTTGCTGGTGGTGTGGCACTGGGCTACAAGCCAACTTCAAATGTCGGTCTAGAGATCGGTTATAACTACCTATCAAAAGATGCAAACATGGCTGCTATCGGTGCACACATCGCATTCTAATCAGCTTTGTTTAAAATCTTAAATTAAAAAAGCACAAAATGATCGTCCAAGTCACATTGGGCGATCATTTTTTATTTGTATAAACACACCAATAAAAAAGCAAGCACTTAGGCTTGCTTATTGATGAAATTATAGGGCGGTCTCGTCCATTTCGCCTGTGCGAATGCGGATGACGCGCTCAAGTGGCGTAACGAAAATCTTGCCATCGCCGATTTTGCCAGAATTGGCGGTTTTCATGATCGCTTCGATGATCGGATCGACCATCTCATCACTGCAGGCGACTTCGATTTTGATCTTTGGCAAAAAGTCCACCACATATTCTGCGCCACGATACATCTCGGTATGACCTTGTTGGCGACCAAAGCCCTTGACTTCGGTGATGGTGATGCCGTTCACCCCGATTTCTGACAATGCTTCACGCACATCGTCGAGTTTGAAGGGTTTGATGACAGCAGAAATCAGTTTCATGATTATTCCTTGGGCTTATGAGCTTAGTAGTAGATTTATTATATAAAAAAATTGCCAGAATGCCAACTGTCACAAGGCTGATAAAAATCACCCGAGCGGTGAAAATTTTGTTAAAATAAACCAAGCTTTTTATTTGACAATTATAAGGAATTCTCATGACTACCAAACGCTATGCTGTCATCGGTCTGGGTGGCTCAGGATTATCGGCGGTGAATTTTTTGGTCGAGCAAGGGCATACGGTCGCCGTCACCGATGGCAATGCCAATCCAGGCTTGGCAGATCAGCTGCCTGATGGCGTGGCGCGTCATTTTGGGCAGATTGACGGCGTGCTATTGGGCAGTGTCGATGAGATTGTCATTAGCCCAGGAATTGATCCGCGTATCGAGTCAGTCGCTGCTGCCAAGGCGCGCGGCATTCCTGTCATCAGCGATGTGCAGCTGTTCATCGATGCAATACAGGCGCGTGATGTCGCTGCTGGCACGCATACGCCGATCGTCGCCATCACAGGATCCAATGCCAAAAGCACCGTAACGACTTTGGTCGGTGAGATGGCAAAAGCTGCAGGACTGGTGACAGGCGTGGGCGGTAATATCGGCACGCCTGCTTTAGAATTATTAAAAATTAACAATCTACAAATCGCGGTACTTGAACTGTCAAGTTTTCAGCTGGAGCATATCAGCCACTTAAATGCAGCTGCCGCGACGATCTTAAACATCTCGGCGGATCACTTGGATCGTCATGATGGCATGGATGATTATTTGGCGCAGAAGCTGCGTATTTTTGATGGTGCGGTAGCAGCAGTGATCTGCCAAGATGATGCCAAGCTTGCCGATACTTGTAAGAATACCTTACAAAATCTCTCACCAAATGCTGCTATCATCAGCACAGATAGCTCATTGAATAAGTTGGCGGCAGAGTTTTATCTGTATGATGATGGGCAAGGCTTGGCGTTGTACCATGAGCAGACGCGTCTAATGGCGGCAGATGCATTGAAGATTAAAGGTAAGCACAATTTATTAAATGCCTTGTCTGCTTTGGCGCTCGGCAGTGCGGCAGGCTTGCCGATGGCGGCGATGCTGTCGGTGTTGGCTGAGTTTAAAGGTTTGCCACATCGCTGCGAATATGTCGATAAAGTCGATGGCAAGGCATATTTTAACGACTCAAAAGGCACAAACATCGGCTCAACCATCGCAGCAATCGCAGGGCTTGGCACGGTCTATGGCGAAGGGTCGCTTGCGCTGATTTTGGGTGGCATGGGCAAGGGTCAGGATTTTAGCGAATTGAGCGCCGATGTCGCGCGCTGGGTTGATACTGTGTATCTGATCGGCGTCGATGCGCCAGTGATCAAGGCAGGTCTGATCGCGGGTGATGATGGTGTGCAGTCTAAGCTTGTAGAAATCGGCACGCTAGATAAGGCAGTGGCGGCAGCCAGCCAAAGTAACGCCAAGGCGGTGCTGCTATCGCCTGCGTGCGCAAGTTTTGATCAGTTCAAAAGCTATGGCGATCGCGGCGAGCAGTTTGTCAAGATGGTGCAGGCATTGCGCACTTAAGCTGTAACCTTACCAAGACATCAATCAGCCTTTGGGTGCATATTGCCCAAAGGCTGATTTTATATATAGCCTGCCAATTTTAAAATCATGCTGTATCGTCTTATTTTAAGTTGTTTGATGATAAAAATATGCGTACAAACCGCGAAATTACAACATTTCTTGGCAAAAACTCGGTATAATATTAGGTTATTTATTTCTTAGTTTTTCAAGCGAAGTGCCATGCCTGAGACCGTTTCGCCTGCCAAAGCAGGTTTTGATTTTATTAATCGTTTGATCCAACGCCTACAACATCTGCCCTATGTACCATCGATCCGCACGCTCTTGCTGACAAGCTTGGGTTTGTTGGCTTGCTTAAGTTTGCTGATGATCGCGTCCGCATCCATTCCGTTTGCACAGCAGCACGGTATGAGCGACTTGGCGTTTTTTTATCGTCAGTTGGGCTATATGATTCTAGGTCTGGCAGCTGGTTATGTGGTTTATAAAGTTAAACTAAAAATTCTAGCCAGTTTTGAGCTGATGGTCATCGGCTGGATCGTCACAGGGGTGCTGCTGCTTGCTACCTTGATATTTGGCGTGGATATCAATGGCGCGAAACGCTGGATCGACTTGGGTTTTGGTAATTTTCAGCCTGCTGAGCTGTGTAAGATGGTGATGATCATGACCACGGCAGAATATGTCGTGCGGCGTTCGGCGGATGTGCGCGAAAGTGTGTTTTATTCGTTTCGCTTGATGATTCCGTGTATTCCGCTGTGTGGTTTGTTGATTTTGCAGCCTGACTTCGGGAGCTTTGCGGTGATTATCGCCACGATGTTGGTTTTGTTGTTCATCGCAGGTTCGCCGCTGTATCAGTATGTTTCTGTTGCGGTCGTTGCGGCAGGCATGCTTGCTTTGTTTGTGATAACCAGTGACTATCGTATGCGCCGTATATCGAGCATCATGGATGATCCGTTCAATGATTTTCTTGGTGATGGCTATCAGCAGGCGAACAGTCTGTTGGCGCTTGGGCGTGGCGGCATCACAGGCACAGGCTATGGCGACAGTATCCAAAAGCTGTCCTATCTGCCTGAAGCGCACACTGACTTTTTGTTCGCGATCACAGGTGAAGAGCTGGGCTTGATTGGCTCGCTGGTGGTGATTCTCCTAGAAGCTGTGGTGATTTTCTCAATGATGGCGATCAGCTATATGGCATTCAAGCGTCGTCAGATGATTCTTTCCTACACGGTGTTTGGCTTTGCGGTGATGTTCTTTGGGCAGACGATGATCAATATCTTGATGAATCTTGGTATCGGTCCGACCAAGGGCTTGACTTTGCCGTTTTTCAGCTATGGCGGTTCGTCGATTCTGATCTCAAGTATGATCATCGGCTATGTGCTCAATGTCTATGAAAACAGCCCAATCATCGCCGCCAATAAAGAAAGTCCGCGATATTAAGCTGTTATTCATCATTTAGAAAATTTTCATAATAATCCATAAAAAACACCCCATCATAAAAATCTTGACATTTTAGTACCGTAGGGTGCGCTGAGCGCACCGGTAAAATACCCAATGTGTAAATTTACCAAAAAATTTGCAAAATTCACCATAAAAAATCAAATATTTGTGGTGTATTGGAGCGGTGTCGCACCCTGCGGTTCTGATTTGACAAACCCAAACATGAAAAAGAAAGAAGCCTGTAGCCCGTAGGTTAAGTTAAGGCACAAAACCCAACAAATTTAAAGAGCAATACTAAACATAAATTAAGTTTTACCAAAAACCAACCCGATTATTCAACATCATTATTAAATAAAAAAAGTTATTTTCATAGAAAAATGTTGGGTTTTGCAAGCTCAACCCACGGGCTTGAAATATTTGGGAGAGAAATAATGTTTGTAATTAATAATAAAATGGCTAAGTTATTAAATAATATCAATAATATTAACATTATTGATATTAATCAAAACCTATATGAATTATTAAACTTGGAATTTGAAAAAAAAGCTGGTGGTATATTTTTTCATGGAGCATACACAAGTCAATATGATGATAAAATAATTTCTCAAGAGTATATAAGAAGAGTGCATACCGATATATCAGGAATGGAGATATCTTTGAACATGATACATATTGATGACTATGTGAATTCAGAGGTATTTTTACAATCTATAGCTTTTTTAAAAAGATTTATTGAAAAATGGACTCTATTAGAAAACTCTGAATTTTTGGCAATCGTATCCTTTCAGGATGATGATGTAGGAACTTTTTCAAAATTTAGCTTTCATAAAATAAGACCTGGGGAAATGGTTTATGATATTAATAATATTGATAAATTCCTTGAGGCGGTAATGATATATATATCTGATATTTCTGCTTTTAACCCCGGCCAACACTTTTGATAAGTACAGTAGCCCGTAGGTTAAGTTAAGGCACGAAATCCAACAAATTCAAAGAGCAATGCTAAACATAAATTAAGTTTTGCCAAAAACCAACTCAACCTACAGCCCGTAGGGTGGATTTGCAGATGGATTTATGATTGATATAAAAAAGGGCGCATTACCAGCACCCTTAAGTATGTTAAATAAATTGATAATGATTTAAAACTACAACCAACCACTCACCATCAACTGCGCGCCGACGACCATCAGCAACACGCCAAAAGCGCGCTTGAGCGTCTGTGCAGGCAGGGCATGGGCAAGGCGTGCGCCGACTTTTGCCATGACAAAGCTGACAATGCTGATGCTGACAAATGCACCGATATGCACAAAGCCAATCAAGCCATCGACATCCATCTGCGAGACATCAGCATGACCGAACCACATAAAACCAAGCGCGCCAGCGATGGCGATCGGCAGACCGCACGCCGCAGAAGTGCCGACGGCTTGTTTCATCGGTACGCCATTTTGGCTTAGGTATGGCACGGTCAGACTGCCACCGCCGATACCAAAAACCGCCGATAACAGACCGATCACAACCCCTGCCAAAGATTGCTTATAATCAGCAGGCGGCGGAACATCAAGGCGTTCTTGGTTGGGGAAAAACAGCATTTTTACCGCCATCAAAATCGCACCACCGCCCAAGATAGCCTGTAGCATCGCGCCATCGATCAGCGTCGCCACCCAAGCACCGACAAGACTGCCCAGCACCAAGCCTTTTGCCATATTTTTAAAAATTTCCCAACGCACACCGCCGCGCTTATGATGTGCTGACATCGAGCTGATGGAAGTCAGAATGATGGTCGCCAATGCCGTGCCGACCGCGACATGGGGAACGATCTCACTTGGCAAGCCATAATATGCCAAAATCCAAATCAGCGCAGGCACAATCACCATCCCACCGCCGACGCCGAATAATCCTGCGCACAGTCCTGCAATCGTCCCTGCGATGATAAACCATAGATAAATCATTGTTTTGTCCAATTTTTGCTGAAAGATGTGTTATTATAACGCAATTTTTTACAAATTTGTGACGGCATTTTTTTGAATGAATATTCGCGCAGTTGATACGATGGATGATTTGCACAAGGAACAGAGCGATTGGCAAAAGCAGTGGCAAGCAATTTGGCAAAAGATCCACGCCAATCACCACCACGACGCGCTGACCGACAGCACCAACACACAGCTGATGACCGCGCTGACGCAAGGCAGGCTCGACCCAAGCCGCCCACATCTATGGACGGCTGATGCACAGAGTGCGGGGCGTGGGCAGCACGGTAGATCGTGGGTGAGTGGCGTGGGCAATATGTTTTTGTCCTTGTATGTGCCGATGTCTGTGGCGGCTGATGGCTTTGGGCTGCACCGCTTAAGTGGTTTATTATCCTTAAGTGTAGGGCTGACTTTATCGCAGTTACCCATCATTAATGCCATCAATGATGTGCGCGTGCGCTCAGGGCTTGGCAAAGTGGGTGTCAAATGGGCGAATGATGTCGGCTATTATGACGATACGCGCCATCTGTTTCAGAAGCTTGCTGGGATTTTGATTGAGCCTGTGTATGTGCGGCGTGATGACAAGACAGGATTGGTCGGTGTCATCACGGGTATAGGGCTCAATGTCAAAAGCAGTCCTTTGATCAAAGATGGTCTGTATCAAGCGACCTGCCTACAAGATCTGTGCGACGCTGCCACCATCGCCGATGTACCGACGGCGCACGCGCTGTATCAGCCGATGTGTCAGGCGGTTTGCCAAGCGATCCATTGGCATAATCAGCTCGATGATGAGCGCGCGCGATTGGATTTTGTTGATGTGTTTAATCAGGCGCACATCTTGACAGGTAAAGAAATCAAGGTCTATGCACGCGATGAGATGCAGGTAGTCACCCAAGCAGGGCGGTGCGTGGGGATTGATGATCAAGGGGCGTTATTGCTAGAAAATGCAGGCAGTATTGAGCGTGTATTCGCCGGTATGATTCAATCTGCTTAACTGATAAATTTAAATTAAAATGATAAAAAGGAATAATCAATGACGGTGCTTTGGCTGGATTTGGGCAATACCCGATTAAAATATTGGCTGATCGATGATGGGCAAGTCATCGCATCGGACGCCAAAGAGCATCTAAAAGCGCCCAATGAGCTGCTGATGGGTTTGTTCGGTACTTTTATTCGCTTTCATCCGCAGTTTGTCGGTATCTCAAGCGTCTTGGGCGAGAAAATCAATGGCAAAATCGCCGAGACGCTTGATGAGCTTGGCGTGCCTTATGAATTTGCCAAAGTCAATGATCGCCACCCTAAGCTGCACAGCCATTATGACCCAAAGCAGCTTGGCGTGGATCGCTGGCTGCAGATGCTCGGTGCGGTCGATGGTGCGCGTCGTCAGTGTGTCGTCGGCTGTGGCACGGCATTGACGATGGATGTGATCGATCAAGGCGTGCATTTGGGCGGCTATATCCTGCCCAATGCCTATATGCAGCGTCATGCGCTGTATGCAGGAACGCAGCAGATCGGCGTCAAGCAAGGGCGATTTGATGATCTTGCCTTGGGTGTGACGACCGATGACGCGGTGCATCATGGGATTTTATTTGGCATTGTCGGTGCGATCAAGCAGCTGCAGGCGCAGTATGATGCGTTTGAGCTGATTCTGACAGGCGGTGGGGCGATGACTTTGATGCCGTTTTTGGATCATGCTACCGTGGATGAGAATCTGCTTTTGACAGGTCTGCAGCGGTATTTTGGGCGGTGAGTTGATCATCATTCCTGATATTCATCCAATAAATGTCGCCAAATCTCTAAAGTATTTGGCTTAAGATATCCTTTTTCTACGATCAGTTCAAGTGCCAAAGTTTGTAGGTTTTTTGCCAATTCAAACTGACCGCACCAAGCCAGCGAGCGGATGATGCGGCTGATTTTCTTTTCTTGATGACCGACTTCTTGTAGCCAATACTGCTGTGATTTGAGCGTGTCTGTGGCAAATACTTGAGTGCCTTGTCGTTCGATGCCAAAATGCTGAATGATTTTATCAAAGGATGTTAAGAATTTTTGTTGGATTTCGAGATTGGTGCGAAAGAAAATCAAATCATCGCCAAGCAGCAGCGGCACAGTTCTGTTCCATTTAGAAGAGTGATCAATCGGAAATAACCACTCAATATACAGATACTGCATTTTGATAAAGTTTGGCGGTAGCTGCCACAGATCCTCTAAACCAAAATCAAAATATGGCGTCTTTGTAAGCCCTAGATAAAATTCATTGATCGGATGCATGGTTGCCTGCCTGTTTGGTTTGGTTGTTCATCAAGTATAACATGGTAGTGCGACAGATTGTGTCGTGGTTTGCCAGCAACCAAACCCAAACAAAAAAAACCAAGCATTATCTGATGCTTGGTTTTTTATTGTGCTTAGCGATTATTTCGCAGCAGGAATGATGACTTCTTGTGAAGTTTCATTCAGGGCTTTTACCGCAGCTGCATCAGTCGGTGCTGGCAGTGCTTGCACGCCTTTTGGGGTATAGACCAGACCCAGTGTTTTGCTGGTCTCGGCACGCACTTTATCCAGTAGCGCAGGGTCTTTTGACAGATCCTTGCCATAAGATGGGATGATTTCTTGCAGTTTGCCTTGCCATTTGCCCGCCACTTGCTCAGGGAAGGCTTTTTCAAGTAGGTTTAGCAGGATGTGTGGTGAAGTTGATGCACCCGGTGATGCACCCAGTAGTGCGGTCACAGAACCATCTTGTGAAGCAAAAATCTCGGTACCGAACTGCAATTTGGCAGGCTCACCTGGTAGCTGCTTGATGATTTGCACGCGCTGACCGCCTTGGAAGGCTTTCCAGTCTTCAAGCTTAGCTTCTGGATAGTATTTTTGTAGCTCTTTTAGACGCTCGGCATCACTTAGCATCACTTGGCTGATCAGATATTTTACCAGATCGGTATTTTCAAGACCGATTTTCGCCATTGGTAGCGCGTTGTCTTTGGTGGCCGAATTGATCAAATCAAGCTGCGAGCCATTTTTCAAGAACTTATTAGAATAAGTCGCAAATGGGCCAAATAGCACATATTGTTTGCCATCGATATAGCGCGTATCAATGTGCGGTACTGACATCGGTGGTGAGCCAAGTTCAGCTTTGCCATAGACTTTGGCATTATGCGCCTTGACGATTTCAGGCTTATCAGTCATCAAGAATAGACCGCCGACAGGGAAGCCTGCATAATATTTACTCTCAGGCAGATCGGTGTACTGCAACAGCTTAATCGCTGCACCACCTGCACCGACGAATACAAAGCGCGTCTTGGTGTGCGTGGTTTCGCCTGTTTGTAGGTTTTTCACACTCACAGTCCAAGTCTTGTCATCATTACGGCTGATGCCCGTCACTTCGCTATTGACTGACAGCTTGAAGTTTGGGTGCTTGTTCAGACCATCCACAAGCTGCGTGGTGATCGCGCCATAATTGACATCGGTACCGATATCCATGCGTGTGGCGGCAACTTTTTGCGCAGCATCACGACCTTGCATGACAAGCGGCGCCCAATTGGCGATCTCAGCCTTATCTTCGGTATAGACCATGTCGCTAAACAATGGCGATTGGATCATCGCTTGATGGCGACGCTTTAGAAAATCAACCTGATCACCCCACACAAAGCCGATGTGTGGCACAGGATTGATGAAGCTTGATGGTGTACCTAGGCGACCTTGTTTGACTTGATAAGACCAAAACTGCTTTGAGACTTCAAACTGACTGGCGATTTTCTCCGCGCGCTCAATGTCGATGCTACCATCTTTTGCTTCGGCGGTGTAGTTCATCTCCATAAAGCCTGAGTGACCTGTGCCAGCATTGTGAAAGCCGTTCGAGCTTTCTTGTCCGACCTGATCAAGTCGCTCATACATGTGAATCTGCCAATCAGGCTCAAGCTCGCTCAAATAAGTACCCAGTGTCGCGCTCATGATGCCGCCACCGATCAGCACTGCATCGACGACAGGCTCGTTGCTGTCAGTCTGTACAGGCTTGGTCGCGACATTGCGGAATAAGAAAATCAGTGCTGCAATCAGGGCCAAAACAATCAGCACCGCGATAAGACGCAAAATTTTTTTCATAAAAACAACTATAGCTTAAGTTTATTATCAAATTATTATAAAGTTATAGTCTGCTAACTTTGAAATAATACTCTGTCAAACTCGCTCGTAGTGCCATCTTGTGAGACTTTGCTTGTTTTCCTGGCCTTATTCCAAATTTGTTTGACTATAAATTATTCAAAATATAGAAAAATATATTCAATAATTATAAATAATCAGATAATGTCAAAAAAATATGCACCCGCTCAAGGCAAAGTGCATCCGATAATAAGATTTATTATAAAGAATTTAGCCCAAAAAATCAGCAAATCTCACAATATTTAACAATTTATCAAGTGGATTGTATAAAATTTAGGCAAATCTTGTCAAAATACCATCAAAGCCAGTGTCATTGCGGTTTTTTCACGGTTTTCACCATGCTTGCGCGCGGATGGCTGTTGTCATAAATGCGGCTTAAAGTGCCAAAATCCACTTGGGTATAAATCTGCGTGGTAGCGATGTTGCTGTGTCCGAGCATTTCTTGTACCGCGCGCAGATCGCCACTGGCTGAGAGCATATGCGATGCAAAGCAGTGGCGCAGTAGATGAGGGTGTAGATTTAGATCAATGCCTGCGCTAGCGGCACATGCTTTGAGCCTGAGCTGCACTGCACGCACTGACAACCGTGTGCCGTGGCGTTCGCTGATAAATAGCGCGCTAGAGTTCTGCTCTTGCCACAGATCGCGGTGCGGCAGATAGTCGCGAATGGCACGAATGGCAAGGCTGCCAACAGGGGCTTGGCGCATTTTTTTGCCCTTACCCAGTACGCGCACCACGCCATGATCCAGATCAATATCATCGACATCAAGACTGACCAACTCCGAGACGCGCAGTCCAGAGCTGTACATCAGTTCAAACATCGCCTTGTCGCGCACCCACAGCCGTGCTTTGGCGGCATCATCAGGCATCGGCTGCTCAAGCAAGCGGCGCATCAGCTCTTCATCGGCGACACGGGGGAGCTTTCGCGGGGCGGGCTTTAGCCGAAAGCCTGTGGTGGGATTGTGCGTGGTGAGATTTTGAGTAATCAGATATTGATAAAAGCTGCGAATGGCAGATAGGGCAAGCTTGGCGCTGACGGTGCTGATAGTGTCTTCTTCCAGGCGCGTACCAAAAAACTGCGTCAGCATCTGCCGCGTGCAGGTCAGTGGATCGATGGGCTTGTGTGATTGGGTCAAAAACTGCAAAAACTGCACCAATGCCAGCTGATAAGTGGCGATGGTGCGATCAGAATAATTATGATAAGCCAAACTGTCCAAATAGGCATTCAGATGCGCCCATATCGGCAGATGGGCAAGGTCATCATGTGGCGCGATGGCGTGTGTGCTGGATTTATCAGTCGCTTTGCCATCGCTATCAGCAGTGCCATCTGCGGTAGGCAGGGCGCGTGTCAATGCAGCGGACAGTCGCATGATGGATTAGAGAGTCTCGCTGTTGTCAGCACCCAGCTTGATACCTGCCGATGCCGCCAGACCATCTGGGCTAAAGACCCCTTCATAGACGAAGGCTGTCGGACCTGTCATCATCAGCGAGTAGCCATCTTGCCAACGGATCGCAAGGCTGCCACCATACAGCTGTGCGCGAATGTCCACGCCTTCATCCAACCAACCTTCGCGGATACCTGTCGCGACCGCTGCACACGCACCCGTACCGCAGGCTTGGGTTTCGCCGACACCGCGCTCATAGACACGCAGACGGATGTGGCGTTGGTTTACTACTTGTACAAAGCCGACATTGACTTTCTCAGGGAAGGCTTCATGCGATTCGATCAATTTACCCAAACGCTCGACATCAGCACTCAGCACATCATCGACCTTGATCACCGCGTGCGGATTGCCCATATTTGCCACATACAGCTGCACAGGCTCACCATCGACATCTAGGCGATAGGCGTTGCCGATTTTGGTGATGGCTTTTGGGGCGAATGGGATTTGATCAGGTTCAAATTTTGGCTTACCCATATCCACTTGCACCCAGCCATAGCGGTCGGTGGTCAGTACGATGATGCCGCTTGCAGTCTCGACGCGCAGGCGCTGTTTGAATGATAATTTGCGCGCTTGCACAAAGGATGCAAAGCAGCGCGCGCCATTGCCACATTGTGAGACTTCTGAGCCATCGGCATTAAAAATTCGGTACTTAAAATCCACATCAGGACGCGATGGCGGCTCGACGATCAATAACTGGTCAAAACCCACGCCGATGCGACGATCAGCAAGCAGTCGCACAAGCTCTGGTGTAAGTGTCATGCGTTGTGTTACTAGGTCAATGACCATAAAATCATTGCCCAATCCGTGCATTTTGGTAAATTCGATTAACATTGTCCTATCCTTAATTTTTAGTTATTACCTTGGTATCTTATCATGAAACTTTGGTGCTTTGCTACAGTTATAAGGATTAAAATGCGTGAAGAAAGGGCGTGGGTGATTGAAATTTTTAAAGACATAGTCTATAAATTTAAAATGATACTGCGCCCGCTCGTCTTGCTGTACTCTATATACTATCTGCGGCTCGCTGCCTAGTCTCATTTTGCTTTTAAACGACTATAAAAATCGCTTAGGCTGATTGGCTGAATATCAGCTGAGCTAGGGCAATCCATAAAGGTAGTTTATGCGATGATCGCAAGCTGCTCTTTATTCATCAAAGGCGCATTGTCCCAATGTTCAATGGCGTGAGTAAGAATCTCATCGGGCGTGGCGCTTGCCATTTCAGGGGTGGTTTTTTGACCAAGTAAATCCAGCGCACGCACCAAGAGCGGTGCAGGGCGGCGCGTATCAATCGGCGTGGCAAGATTTTGCTTTGATAGCTTTTGCCCTTGATTATTGAATAATAGTGGCAGATGATAAAAATAACTTGGCACAGGCAGGCGACACGCCTTGATGATGGCAAGCTGCGCGACCGTCATCGGCATGATGTCAAGTCCGCGCATGATGTGGCTGATGTTTTGTAATCCATCATCAATGGCGCAGGCTAGGATGTAGTTGATCATTTGATTTTGGCGTTTGACGACGACATCGCCTAGACTTTTGGCAGGATTATCCCATATCACCCCTTGTAAGCCATCGACAAAGGCGGTCGCGACATCGGGCAGTTGTAGGCGAATTTTACTATCGCGATTTTGCCAAGAGAGATTTTTGTGCAGGCATAGGCGCGGATAGACGATGGGTGCATTGAGTGCGTGTGCGACAGGGTGGCTTTGGCGATGGTCATCGAGCTGCTTTCGTGTGCAGTGGCAGGCATAGCACAAGGGAGCAAGCGCACCGTGCAGATAGTCATCATAGATTGCCACACGCTTGGACTGATAAATGACTTCATCATCCCAATACAGCCCCAAATTCTGCAAATCACGCAAAATGCTGTCGGTATATTCAGGCTTGCAGCGTTCAAAATCGACATCTTCGATACGCACAAGCCACTTGCCGCCCAAAGATTTGATATGACAAAAGCTCGCCACGGCAGTCGTCAGCGAGCCTAAGTGCAGATGATGGGTCGGTGAAGGGGCAAAACGCCCAACAGGTACGATGCTCATCAGATGTGGTGAATTTTGAATAAAAGTGAATTTTTATTCAATCAAAACAAATCATTGACCGTGATTTTGTTTTTCTTTGATTTCTGATAAAGTCTTGCAGTCAATGCACTGCGTCGCGGTTGGGCGCGCTTCTAGGCGGCGCAGACCGATCTCAGTGCCGCAAGTTTCGCAGTAGCCATAGTCGCCTGTTTCGATTTCCAGCAGTGATTTTTCGATTTTGCGGATCAGCTTGCGCTCACGATCACGCGCACGCAGCGTTAGGGCAAATTCTTCTTCTTGGGTTGCGCGGTCATTGATGTCCGGCATGGTGCTGGTTTCTTCATGAATGTGTTGCTTGGTACGCTCAGCTTCGGTCACCAACTCTTCACGCCAATTGGTCAAAATTGTGCGAAAATGTGCCAATTGCGCATCAGACATATAGTCTTCATCTTTGGCAGGTTGGTATGGTGCAAAAGTAGTTGCGTTGGTCATCCCGTTGTAGTCCTTATGGGTAAAAACAGGCGAAAATCTCGCCAATGATTGCCGCAGGTGGCAAAAAACCGCCATCACTTTAGCAAAAAATAATTAAAATATCCAATCTAATTTCTGAAAATTTACCAATTATCAGAAAATTTTTGACAATTAATGGTGTTTGATTAATAAAATTCAAGAGTAAACAGCGGCTTGCCACAAGCTTTGGGCATAACTTTGGGCTACCATACTGCGCACTACTCTGCGAATGGTGGCGTATTTTGCATAAAAATAATGTAACTTGATAGGGTGTGATTGTTGCTAATATGTATCATGCGACAGCCAGCAGGCGCGTCATCAAGACGAAATTCATCACAAAATGGTGCAAATTGGCGGTCGGTCGATAGGCAGGTGAGCAGCTGAACAGGGTGATCAGCTAGGGGGTGTATGGTGTGGACTTGATGGACATGACCGCACAGCACGGTGTGGGCATGGGGGTGTTTTTTAATAATTTGCCAAAAATCATCTTGATTATCAAGCACATAAGCATCAATCCAAGCCGAGCGCACTGGCAGCGGGTGATGGTGCATGGCGATGATGGCAGGAGCGGGGTTTTGGGTAAGCTGTTGATCTAGCCAGTCAAGGGTAGGCTTTGGCAGTGCGCCATGAGTTTCGCCATTGACCGCGCTGTTTATTAATAATAATTGCCATGCTGTATCGGCAAAATTTAGCATCACAGCATGGCGATCAAGCAGGCGCGCATCAGGATTAATGGGAATGTGCAGTCGCTGTGGGTAAGGCAGGCTTGTACCAATTTCATGAGTGACATCGTGATTGCCCGCGATGGCAAGATAGGGAATGTCTGTGCGGTCAAGCGTATCAAACAGCCAATCATAAGCATCGCGATTGCCATCATTGACCAAATCACCCGTCAATAAGAGCAAATCAGGCGCGGGATGATGGTAAGTGGCAAGCTTTAAAACAGTCAAAAATTGCTGATAGCTAGGCGCGTGTCCGATTTTGCCTGTCAAATGCAAATCGGAAATCTGGCAAATGTTCAGCGTATCAGTTCGGCTGCTTAAAGCGGTGATGGGATAGGTCATGGGTTTGTCAGTCAAGCTCAGTGAATTTTCTTGATAAATTTTTGGTGATTTTTTAAATAGTAAGCTTATTTGCCAAGTAATTTTTTCACGCCAAAAGTGCTAAAAAACCCCACGGCAAGCATTAGCACAATCGCAAGCCCTGTTTGGATATCCAGCCAGACGCTGCCCCAGATGCCTGCAGTGACGGCAATTTGTGCAAAGATCATCGCCAGTATCACCATCATCTTTGGCGATGGCGCGAATAGTCGCGCGATCAAGGCAGGCAGTACAAGTAGACCACTGATCAGCAGACTGCCAACCGCTTGTAATGCCACAGCACAAAAGCCTGCCAGGAGCGCCATAAAAAAGATGTGCTGCCGAGTGGGATTGATGCCTTGGATTTGCGCCAGTGCTTCAGAAGTGGCGAGCTTGACTTGTGCTTGCCAAATCACTGCCATGATGATAAGTCCAATGACGATCAAAATCGCAAGACGCGGCAAGTCCGCCCAATCGACATCTAATAGATTGCCGAATAAAAATCCCAAGACATTGGCTTGCTGCTGCGTCAGCTGTGTAAGCGTCAATAAACCTAAGCAAAGCAAAGTCGATGCCAGTACTGCAAGGGTGGCATCATTAGGCAGGCGCGAATCTTTCAGCACGGTCATCACCAGCACCACGACCGCACTGACGATACCGATGCCCAGATCATAAGGCAGGGATAGCCACGCTGCCAATGCCACGCCAAGTAGCGCACCATGCGCCAGTGTATCAGAAAAAAACGCCACGCGCCGCCACAGCACCAAGCAGCCCAATGGTGCAGACAGTAGCGCAAGCAATGAGCCTGCAATCCAAGCGGGGGCGAGTATCGAAAGCCAATCAGTCATAACAGATCACTTCACAGAATCAGAATGGTGCGTGTGCGCAGCGTGGTCATGGCTATGATTGTGGCTGTGGTCATAATGATCCAAATGATGCTCACAATGGCTATGCTCATGGATATACGGCGCTTGATAACCGAACAGCTGCGTAAACTCAGGCGACAGCGCGATTTGGCTTGGCACGCCCTGACAGCAGATGTGTTTATTCAGGCAGATGACACGGCGCGAGCCTTTCATCACCCAATGTAGATCATGCGATACCACAAGCATCGCACAGCGCAGAAACTCAGGCAACTCATCTAAGAACTGATACAGCCACGCTTCACTTTCAGGATCCAGACCTTGCATCGGTTCATCTAGAATAAGCAAATCAGGCTTATCCAATAAAGCACGCGCAAGCAGTACACGCTGCGTCTCACCGCCTGACAGATGATGCATTTGTTTATTCAGCAGTGGCGTGATGGATAGCTGATCGTACAGATAGGCTTTTTGGTCGGCGTTTAGGCGTTTGCCATCCGCTTGGGCAAGTAGGTCAATGGCACGCAGTGGCAGAATGCTAGGCACGCTAAATCGCTGTGGCACATAGCTGATTTGCTTGGTGTTTTTGATCAATGTGCCATGCGTGGGCTTTAACAGACCCAAGATAAGCTTCACCAAAGTCGATTTGCCCGCACCATTTGGGCCGATCAGGCTGATCATCTCACCTGATTCAATGGCAAGCGAAATATGGCTGACGAGCATCACCCCGTCAGCCGCTTGGTAGCTGATATTTTGTAGATCAAGGATGGGCTTAATGCTTGCCTTGGCAGTCACGGCAGACACCTTTTAGTTCAATGACACTGCGCTCAATGGCGAATTTGGCATCATCGGTGGCAAAATTCATCATCGCATTGACTGGCAGGTTGCTGCATTCTTCGACTTTTTCGCACACGCGACAAATCAAGAAGGCTGCAGCGTGATTTGAGCGCGGATGGCAGCAAGGCACATAGGCGTTCATTGAGCTTAGCTGGTGAATCAAGCCTTCATTCAGTAGAAACTCAAGCGAACGATAGACGGTCGGTGGGGCGATATTTTTGTGCTTTTCATGTGCTAAGTGCGTTTTTTTTTGTCTGCTTAATTGCAGCGCACTGATCAAGTCATAAGCGCCCATCGGCTTATCTGCCGCCAAAATCAGCGCATATACTTCTTCGCGCAAAGGGGTGAAACGCACACCACGCTCTAGGCAATAATCTTTGGCATCCTGCATACGCTTAACAGGATCGTTGTGATGTCCGTGATAGACATCGTGTTGGTGGAAATGGCACGCATCGTGTGCGTCGTGTGAAGTGGTGGCTTGCATACTTAAACCCCGAATGATGGTGGAAACCATCGGTAAAACATAAAAAACGCCCAAGAACCGAAGCTCCAAGGCGTCCAAACACAGTGCGTTATATTATATGCTAATTGATGCGCCTTGACTATACAACTTTAGACAAATTGCCAAATAAATTTGTTGGTCAATTGTAAATAATCTGTTCAATAAATAATCAATTATTCAAAAATAAAATATAGAAATAGTATAACATAGATTTGGTAGTTGTGCTATACTTGACTTGATTTTATGAAGCAAAATGACCATTAAAAGCGGCATTCTTTTGTCAATAATAACCAAGGTACAAAATCCGCAACAGTTAATGCGACTTTGTGTGAATTTTTCAAGATGCGAATTTTTCAAATCATAAGCGAATAACAGTCAAAAATGACAATCAAAAAGTGAGTTTGTTATGAAATCAATGATAAAAACCACCCTAAAACAAGGCGCGCTGATCGCTGCTGCCACGATGAGCATCAGTGCATGGGCAGGGGTTGTGAGCGTGAGTAATTATCCGCTTGCGCTATTGTCAAATGCCGTCACCCAAGGTGATCACGATGCTGAAGTCTTATTAGGTGCAGGCGATGTTGGTCATCACGGTGCATTATCACCAAGCAAGGTGAAGCTTGTCGAAGACAGTCAGTTCGTCGTATGGTTCGGCGGTGATCTGGAGCAGAATCTTGTCAAATCACTGGACAATGCGCCCAATGCCATTAGTTTATTGAAATTCAATGCTTTTACGCGCCATCCACTCAGAAACATCGATGGCACAGCGCGCACAAATACCCAAGATCCGCACATTTGGCTCGATCCGACCAATGCCAAAGCCATCGTCAAGGCGCTTGCGGTGATTCATGGTCATGCCAATCCTGCGTCCAAAGCCAAATATCAAGCCAATGCTGATGATTTTATCAAAAAAATGGACGCTGCCGTCGCTGAAGTCGGTCAGACGCAAGTTCAGCCATATTGGGCGTATCACGATGCATTTCAATACATCGAAACTGCTGCCAAATTAAAATTCGCCGGCGCATTGACACCTGATCATCATATCAGCCCAAAAGCAAGCCAAATCAAGCACTTATCTGATACTCGCCCGAAGCCTGCCATGTGTCTTGCGTCACAAGGTCCAGTCTCTGATGGCATTAAAAATAAGCTTGGCAATGTCACTGTCAGTATTCAGCAAGAAGACATGAGCGGCGGTAGTGATGACTTTGTAGAGATTTGGAAACAAGTCGTCAGCGATCTGCAGGCGTGTGCAGGCGCATAAGCGTACATTTGTTAGGCTTGACAAGAATAACACTTGCCTAAGTCGGACAAGGCTTTTATAATCATAAGGCTTGGTAGTTTGCCAAGCCTTTTTTACGCCATTTGCATTTATATAAATGGCAATGCAGCGAAGTTTATTGAAAGCACAATCATTATAAGCATTTGATTTTTTGGGCAGAAATTCATGACCAGACCAGCCAAGCGAAACAGCCAAGCAGATATTTATCGCAATCAAAAACGCCAAAGTATCGTGCTTTTGGGCATTATTATTGTCGCGGCAGTATATAGTATGATGAAAGGCGATGTATCGCTTGCCATTGCCAAATCGGTGGCGGCAGGTGGGATGCTGGCGTATCTTGCTCAGTGTGTGTTTACTTTTATTGCTTATCGCGAAACGGGCACGCGACAATCGCGGCAGATCATGCTGAATATGTATTTGGGGCAGATGCTCAAATGGGCGGTGACGCTGATTGGCTTTGCGCTGATTTTTACCAAAGCGATCGATGTCAATGTGCTGATGGTGATTTTGGGCTATTTGCTCATGCAATTGGTACACACGCTGTCACTGATGCGATTGAAATAAATAAACAATCCGCTGCATAAATATCATGTAAAAACAGCAAAATAGGCGCAAAAACGGGCATTATTGCCTGAATATTACCCAAAGCATCATAAAATTGAAAAATTTCGGTAATAAAAATCACATTAGCCCTTTACATATCGCCTACACTAAAGTAATATACTCGGTTAGTTACAAAAGCAATTTATTGTTTCACAGTTCACCGCAGTTTGGGTGACGCATTGATTTTCAGCTCGCACGCAGTCAGAGACTTGACACCACAGCGCGAGATGGAATCACCAGATCGACCTTGATTTGGTGGCAATGGATTGAGCGTGTTGAATCGTAACTTCGTTTTTGATTTGGCGTATTTTCTCCAATCTTTCTTTTGTTTGAGTTAAAATAAGTAGCTTATTATGGCAGCCGAACAGACATCTTCACAATATATTGCTCACCATTTGACCAACTGGACATATGGCAACCACCCAGAGCATGGCTGGAAAGTGGCAGCAGATGCCACTGAAGCGTCGCAAATGGGTTTTAGTGCCATTCATCTGGATTCTATGCTTTGGTCAGTTGGCTTGGGTATTTTCTTTTGTGCGCTTTTTTGGGCGGTGGGTCGCAAGGCGACTGCTGGCGTTCCAACCAAGCTGCAAGCGTTTGTTGAGCTGATTGTAGATTTCGTGGACAACAGTGTTCGTGAATCGTACAATGGCCCATCAAAGCTGATCGCGCCATTGGCATTGACGATTTTTGTGTGGATTTTCTTGATGAACTTGATGGACCTAGTGCCAATCGACTTCATCCCAACTCTTGCACAAAAAGTCGGCGCTGCTATGGGTCATGATCCGCATCATGTTTACTTTAAGATTGTACCAACCACCGACCCGAACATCACTTTGGGTATGGCGATTGGTGTCCTATTGTTGATCATTGGATTTGGTATCAAATATAAGGGCATTGGCGGCTTTATCGCAGAATTTACTTTGCACCCATTCAGTGCAAAAAACCCAATTTTGCAAGCTGTACTAATCCCTGTAAACCTAGTACTAGAAATCGTTACTCTATTGGCAAAACCAATCTCATTGGGTCTGCGTCTATTCGGTAACATGTACGCAGGTGAGTTGATCTTTATCTTGATCGCGCTGATGCCATTCTGGATTCAGTGGGCATTGAGTGTGCCTTGGGCAATCTTCCATATCTTGGTAATTACTCTTCAGGCGTTCGTATTTATGATGTTGACGATTGTTTATCTGTCGTTGATCTCAGCACAATCCGAACATTAATTTGAACCTTTTTCATTAACCCTTTTTATTTTAGGTCATTAAGGAGACATCATGGATCCAGTAATCGCACAATACACGCTACTAGCAGTCGCTCTACTAATCGGTCTAGGCGCACTAGCAACTGGTATCGGTTTCGCTATCCTAGGCGGTAAATTCCTAGAAAGTACTGCTCGTCAGCCAGAACTTGGTTCACAACTTCAAACCAAAATGTTTATCGTAGCTGGTCTACTTGACGCCGTACCAATGATCGGTGTTGGTATCGCAATGCTACTATTGTTCGCCAACCCATTCGCATAAGCTGAAACTGTCAGTTTAACGACCACCTTTGATGGCGCAGCTTTCAAAGGTGGGTATCACCTGACTTTCACTAACAACGAGGTGATTGGATGATCAATTCTACCATTATCGGTCAGATGATTGCGTTTGCGATTTTTGTGCTATTTTGCATGAAGTTCGTATGGCCACCACTGATCGGCGCGATTAATGAGCGCCAAAGAAAAATTGAGGAAGGCTTAAACGCCGCCGAAAAAGCAAAAGCAGATCTTGCTTCTGCTGAAAAGCAAGTTGAACAAGAATTTGCTGCCGCAAAAACCGAAGCCGCTTCTATCATCGAACGCGCGAATAAAACCGCTAACCAAATGATCGAAGAAGCCAAAGAGCAAGCCCGCCAAGAAGGCGAGCGAATCATTGCACAGGCTCATGCGACTGTAGAGCAAGAAGTTGCTCAAACTCGTGAACAGCTACGCAAACAAGTGGCTCAATTGGCAGTGTTAGGTGCAGAAAAGATTTTGCAAGACAAAGTCAATGAACAAGAACACGCCAGCATGCTTGACCAGTTGGCGGCTAAGCTGTAATTAGAGGATAACATGGCTGAACTATCTACCTTAGCAAGACCATATGCCAAAGCAGCATTTGACTATGCTAAAGAGCAAAATGTAATCAATAATTGGGAGACCTTTTTGTCGGTTGCTAGCAGTATTGTAAGCAATGAAGAATTTGCTTCTTTGCTGAACAATCCAGCCATTTCTGCAGATCAAAAGGCAGATGTATTGCTTGATGCCTACAACAAAATCTCTGCAGAAGAAGCTTCTTTAGCATTGGCTAATTTTACCAAACAGCTAGCAGGACATGATCGTTTGGCGCTATTGCCAGAGATTCATGCGCATTACAGCAAGCTTAAGTCGCAAGAGCTAAAACAGGTTGACGCTTATGTTACTTCAGCCTATCCACTAACCGAAGCCCAGCGTAAAAATTTGCAGGAACGCTTAGCAGTTTCTACAGGGTCTATTGTCATTTTACATGAAGAAGTGAATCCTGAACTGCTTGGTGGCGCTACCATTAAAGTGGGCGATAAGTTTACCGATGGCTCAGTGCGTGGCAAGTTAAAACAATTAAAGACTCAGCTGACCGCATAAGTCAGCTGTCTAAATTTAAGGAAACAAGGCAATGCAACAATTGAATCCAGCCGAAATCAGCAATCTGATTAAGCAGCGTATTCAAGACCTTGACGTAAGCGCAACTGCAAAAACGGAAGGCGTAATCGTCAAAGTCTCTGATGGTATTGTGCAAATTCATGGCCTAGAAGAGGCTATGTATGGCGAGATGATTGAGTTCGAAGGTGGCGTATATGGTATGGCGCTGAACCTAGAACAAGATTCAGTCGGTGCGGTTGTACTGGGTGAATATCTAAGCCTTCAAGAAGGTCAAAAAGCATACTGCACAGGTCGTATCTTGGAAGTCCCAGTAGGTCCTGAGCTATTAGGTCGTGTTGTTGACGCATTGGGTAACCCAATCGACGGCAAAGGTCCAATCAATGCAAAATTGACTGACAAAGTTGAAAAAATCGCACCAGGCGTTATCGCTCGTCAATCAGTTGATGAGCCTGTGATGACTGGTTATAAAGCAGTAGATACTATGATTCCTATCGGTCGTGGTCAGCGTGAGTTGATCATTGGTGACCGCCAAACTGGTAAAACTGCATTGGCAATCGACGCCATCATCGCTCAGAAAAATTCTGGCATCAAGTGTGTGTATGTGGCTGTTGGTCAAAAGCGTTCGACCATCGCTAACGTTGTGCGTAAGCTAGAAGAAACTGGCGCACTTGAGTACACCACAGTTGTTGTTGCGTCTGCATCGGAGCCAGCAGCACTACAATACATCGCGCCATACTCTGGCTGTACGATGGGTGAATACTTCCGTGACCGCGGTGAAGATGCATTGATTGTTTATGATGATCTGTCTAAGCAAGCAGTTGCTTATCGTCAAATTTCATTGCTACTACGCCGTCCACCAGGACGCGAAGCTTACCCAGGTGACGTATTCTATCTACACTCACGCCTACTAGAGCGTGCATCTCGTGTAAATGCTGACTATGTAGAAGCATTCACCAATGGTGAAGTAAAAGGCAAAACTGGTTCTTTGACTGCATTGCCAATCATCGAAACCCAAGCAGGTGACGTATCAGCATTCGTACCTACCAACGTGATTTCTATTACCGATGGTCAGATTTTCCTTGAGTCAAACCTATTTAACTCAGGTATCCGCCCTGCGGTGAACGCTGGTATCTCGGTATCGCGTGTTGGTGGTGCTGCACAAACCAAGATCATCAAAAAGCTATCAGGTGGTATCCGTACCGCACTAGCACAGTATCGCGAGTTGGCAGCATTTGCTCAGTTTGCATCTGACCTTGATGATGCGACCAAGCAGCAGCTTGAGCATGGTGTGCGTGTTACTGAGCTGATGAAGCAAAAGCAATATGCGCCGATGTCTATCGCTGATCAAGCAGCAGTTATTTATGCATCAAACGAAGGCTACCTAGCTGATGTGCCAGTTGAAAAAATTGGTGCATTCGAAGAAGCATTCCTTCGCTTCTTGCGCACAGAACACGCTGCATTGATGACTGAAATTGATGAAACTGCAAACTACAACGATGACATCGAAGGTCGTCTAAAAGCTGCAGTGGAAAGCTTCAAGGCATCTACCAGCTTCTAAGCAAAACAAGCAATATGGTGTGTTAGGCGTTGTTTAACGCACCATAAACCCATTTAAAATAAGTCCAGTATTGGAATAATTATGGCAAGCTTAAAAGAAATTCGTGCTAAAGTAACCAGTATCAAAAGCACGCAAAAAATCACCCGCGCTATGCAAATGGTGGCTGCCAGTAAAATGCGTCGTGCACAAGAGCGAATGGAAGCAGGTCGCCCTTATGCAGATGGTGTGCGTCGAGTGATTTCACACCTTGTGCAAGCACAATCGGACTACAAGCACCCATACATGGTAAGCTGTCCAGTCAATCGCGTTGGCTTTGTGGTGGTGACTTCAGACCGTGGCTTGGCAGGTGGTTTGAATATCAACTTGTTTAAAAACTTGTTGAAAAAAGTCAAAAGCTACCAAGAGCAGTCAGTTGAGATTGAGTTTGCAGTCATTGGTGCAAAAGGCGTTGGTTTTTTCAAGAACTTTGGCGGTAAAGTTACTTCTGCAGTGACAGATTATGGCGATAATCCATCGCTAGAACAAATCAATACACCAGTTCAAGCCATGCTTGATGATTATCAAAATGGCAAATTGGATCGCATTTATTTGGTGTACAACCAATTCATCAATGCGATGGCTCAAAAGCCAACCGTAGAACAGATTGTTCCGTTGGCAGAAGGTGAGTTTGAAGGCAATGAACTTCAAGCACACAGCTGGGATTATATCTATGAGCCCGATACCAAGACCTTGATTGATGGCTTGTTGCTACGCTACATCGAATCGGTGGTTTACCAATCAGTACGCGAAAATATTGCATCAGAGCAATCAGCTCGTATGGTGGCAATGAAAGCAGCAACAGATAATGCTGGTAACTTAATCAAAGAATTACAGTTGGTTTATAACAAGCTGCGTCAAGCGGCGATTACCCGAGAGATCTCGGAAATCGTTGGTGGTGCTGCCGCTGTTTCTTAATTGACTAATATTAGATAATAGGAGAACGCAATGAGCGGTCGTATTGTACAGATTATTGGCGCGGTTATTGACGTTGAATTTGACCGTGGTCAAGTACCACAAATCTATGACGCACTTAGCGTCGATGGTACTGAAACTACGCTAGAAGTACAACAACAGCTGGGTGATGGCGTGGTGCGTACCATTGCTATGGGCTCAACTGAAGGTCTAAAGCGTGGTCTTACTGTTTCTAACTCAGGCGCACCAATTTCTGTGCCAGTAGGTCAAGCGACACTTGGCCGTATCATGGATGTATTGGGTCGCCCAATCGATGAAGCTGGTCCAGTAAACGCAGCTGAGAAATGGTCTATCCACCGTGAAGCACCAAGCTACGATGAGCAATCAAACTCAACTGAACTACTAGAAACCGGTATTAAAGTTATTGACTTGCTATGTCCATTCGCTAAAGGTGGTAAAGTTGGTCTGTTCGGTGGTGCAGGTGTTGGTAAAACCGTTAACATGATGGAATTGATCAACAACATCGCCCTGAAACACTCTGGTCTTTCTGTATTCGCTGGTGTTGGTGAGCGTACTCGTGAAGGTAACGACTTCTACCACGAAATGCAAGAAGCTGGCGTTGTGAATACCGAAGACTTCACCAAGTCTAAAGTAGCGATGGTCTATGGTCAGATGAATGAGCCACCAGGAAACCGTCTGCGTGTTGCTTTGACTGGTCTAACCATGGCAGAATACTTCCGTGACGAAAAAGACGAAGCAACTGGTAAAGGACGTGATGTTCTATTGTTCGTTGACAACATCTATCGTTATACCCTAGCCGGTACTGAAGTATCAGCACTACTAGGTCGTATGCCATCTGCGGTAGGTTATCAGCCAACCTTAGCAGAAGAGATGGGTGCGCTACAAGAGCGTATTACTTCGACTCAATCAGGCTCTATTACTTCTGTGCAAGCGGTTTATGTACCTGCGGACGACTTGACTGACCCAAGCCCTGCGACTACTTTCGCTCACTTGGATGCAACAGTCGTACTAAGCCGTGACATCGCGTCACAAGGTATCTATCCTGCGGTTGATCCACTAGACTCAACTTCTCGTCAGCTTGATCCACAAGTGATCGGTGAAGAGCACTACAATGTTGCTCGTGGCGTGCAAGAAGTTCTACAACGCTACAAAGAGCTAAAAGACATCATCGCCATTTTGGGTATGGATGAGTTGTCAGAAGAAGATAAACTGACTGTTTACCGCGCTCGTAAGATCCAGCGTTTCTTGTCTCAGCCATTCCATGTGGCAGAAGTCTTCACTGGTGCACCAGGTAAATATGTCGCGCTTCGTGATACCATCGCTGGCTTTAAAGCGATCATCGAAGGTGAATATGACCATATGCCAGAGCAAGCTTTCTACATGGTTGGCGGTATCGATGAAGCCGTTGCCAAAGCTGAGAAGCTAAAAGCTGCTTAATGCGCTTGTATTGACTGGATAAATGGTTTATATTTATCCAGTCAATCAATGCTAATCCGTCCTAAGATTATTGGGAGATTTTTCATGGCAACTTTTAAATGTCGAGTGGTTAGCGCTCGCGAAGAGTTGTATTCAGGCGAGATCACGATGTTGATCGCCAATGGTCACAGTGGTGAAATTGGTGTGTTGGCAGGTCACACGCCGCTGATTACTTTGCTTAAGCCAGGTGCGATGCGCATGAAGTTGGCTGATGGCACTTCAGAAGAAGTCATTTATGTCTCTGGTGGTGTGCTAGAAGTACAGCCAAATGTCGTAACTGTACTGGCTGACAGTGCTGAGCGTGCACATGATTTGGATGAAGCGAAGATTGCTGAAGCGCGTCGTGCTGCTGAGCAAATGCTTGCCAACCAAAGTGATACGCTACAAACCAATGCTGCATTACACGCATTGGCTGAATCATTAGCACAGCTACAAACCATTCAAAAATACAAAAACCGTGCCTAATCAGGTGCGGTTGTGGTGATTTTGCGATCTGCCCAAGGATAAGATGATATGACATCGACTACGCCAGAAAAAGAAGGTATGCCAAGAATTCTCATCGTTGAAGATGATGAGCGTTTGGCGATGCTGACACAGGATTACCTGCGTCGTAATGATCTTGATGTTGCTTTGGAAACCGATGGTACGCGAGCGATTCGTCGTATTATCACTGAGCAGCCTGATTTGGTTGTGCTTGATGTGATGTTACCAGGCAGTGATGGTCTGACTGTGTGCCGTGAAGTGCGTGCACATTATCAGCAGCCGATTTTGATGTTGACAGCGCGTACTGACGACATGGATCAGGTGCTGGGTCTTGAGATGGGTGCAGACGACTATGTCGCAAAGCCTGTACAGCCACGCGTACTATTGGCGCGCATTCGTGCATTGTTGCGCCGTTCTGATTCTGCACCGTCTGATGATTCGCCACAGCGCCTAGAATTTGGCGATTTGGTAATTGACAATGGCGGTCGTTCGGTAACTTTGAACGATGAATTGGTTGATTTTACCAGTGCTGAGTATGACTTGCTTTGGCTATTGGCATCAAACGCTGGTCGTATCTTATCGCGCGAAGACATCTTTGAGCGTCTGCGCGGCATTGAGTATGATGGTCAAGACCGTTCGATTGATGTGCGCATTTCTCGTATTCGTCCAAAAATTGGCGATGATCCAGAGAATCCGAAGCGCATCAAAACCGTTCGCAGTAAAGGTTATCTATTCGTCAAAGAAGGCAACTGATTTGCCCTTGTTTGCATTCCCAAAAGCTGGCTTATTGCTGGCTTTTGTTTTATGAAATCATGATTTATGGCTCGACTCACTCTCACTGAACGCAGTATTTTTTATCGAATTTACATGGGCTTGTTGTTGGTCTGTGTATCTGTGGCTTTTTTTGCGTATTTGCTTGTCGATACGCTCAATCAAGAGCGCGTGCAAAACTACCGCGAAACTGTGGCGACAGGGGTGTTTTATCTGATCGGTCAAGGGGTGGTCAATCAAAAATCCGAAGCGGCGCGCGTGTATTGGCTGGATGATGCCAGTCAGTTGTTTGGTAGTAAATTCACCATTGTGCCGATGATGGATGTCGAGCTAAAAGCGCGCGAGATTAAGCGATTAGAAGAAGAAAAAACCGTCGTCCGCTATGATCACGCGGTCAATGAATATACCATTTATCATCGTATCGCAGGCGAAAGCAATCTTTTGACGGTGAAAATCTCGCAAGTTGGCGAGCGACAAGTGCGCGCCTTGGCGATTTTTTTGCTTGATGATTTGTCTTATTATCCTGAATTTGAACAAAAGCAAGCGCGCCTTGATTTTCTGAGCAAGAAGTTTTCACACCCACTACATCTGCGTAATTTAGACGAATTGAATCTTGACCAAGATCAAATCGTACGCCTAAGACGCGATGAACCTGTGATTATTTTTGGTGATGGCAACAATGCACAAACTTCTTTTATTGAAGTGGTGGCATCGTCCGATGTCGAAGGGCGTGTGATTGTCATCGGTCCGATTGCGCTGTTTAACTGGTTTCCGTTTAATCTACTGGTCAGTGTGGTGCTGATTTGTATGCTGCTTATCGGGCTTGGTGTGTATGGTCTGATTTTCCCATTGGAGCGCCGTCTAAGACTACTTCAGTCGGGCGTCGATCGTGTTGCTGAAGGCAATCTTGACACCAAAGTTCAAGTGGTTGGCAGTGATGACATTGCGCGCCTGACATCGACTTTTAACTCAATGACCGCACATATCAAGCGCTTGATCGAATCGCAGCGAGAGCTGACGCGTGCGGTATCGCATGAACTACGAACCCCCGTTGCGCGTATTCGCTTTGCTGTCGATATGCTTGCTGATACCGATGATGCCGATTCGCGCCAACTGCAAAAAAATTATATCGATGATGACATTGAGTCGCTTGATGAGTTGATTGATGAGATTTTGACTTATGCCAAGCTAGAAGAAGGCTCGCCGAAGCTTGATTGGCAAATGGTGAATCTAAAAGAACTGCTTGAGCAGATCGAGCGTGAGACTAATGCTTTGGGTAAGCCGATTAAGATTGTTTGTGACTTTCCACCACCAAAGATAGTTGCGATGGCGGATCGCCGTTATCTGCACCGCGTGGTACAGAACCTTGTCGGTAATGCACTGCGTTATGCCGAATCGACTGTGCGCGTGTCGGCAGGTACGCACCAAGGCTCGGCATTCATCTGTGTCGAAGATGATGGACATGGTATCGCCGAAGCTGATCGTGAAAAAGTGTTTGTGCCATTTGCGCGACTTGATGACAGTCGTACGCGTGCGTCGGGCGGTTATGGTTTGGGCTTATCGATCGTCAGTCGCATTGCGTTTTGGTTCAATGCCACCTTATCGGTTGATGAAAGCCCAAGCTTGCATGGCGCGCGCTTTATGATGACTTGGCCGATCAAGCAAGTGGGTGTGAGCGTCGCTGCCGATGAGATTACCCAAGAGCGCGTTGAGAAAACCATTTATAAATCAAGCTGATGATTTGCTTTATTTGGTGTAAATTATCACTTAAATATCATGTGCTAGGGCTGTCTTTATGATCATTTGCCACAGCGGTCATCAGCGGAATATTGATCAGCACTTGTAAGCCGCCATCAGGGTGATTCTGCGCGATCACTTCACCTTGGTGCAGATGAGCGATACGACTGACGATGGCAAGTCCTAGACCGCTGCCTTGAGTGGTGCGTGCCGACTCGCCACGCTCAAAAGGCTGCATGATACGCTCAAGCTGATCTTCTGCCACGCCTTCACCTTCGTCCTTGACGCTGATCGTCAAAACAGGATAACGCGTCAATAGCTCATCACTATCTTCATCGATGGTAGGAGTGATTTTCGCCATCAGATGAATCGGCTCACTGCCATAGCGAATGGCATTATTGACCAAATTAACAATCAAACGCTTGATCGACAAAGGGCGCACAGGCACAGACTGATCGATACTGCTGTCATAAATAAAACGCGTGCCATCGAACTGGATCATGATTTCCTTAAAAATCGTATCCAAATTGGTCAATTTCACAGGTTCGTCCGATCCATCTTTCATGAACGAAATGAACTGATCCAAGATCGCATCCATATCTTCGATGTCATAGACCAAGCCTTCGCGGAAAAATTCATCAGGTAACATCTCGGCGGTCAGGCGCATCCGTGTCAAAGGCGTGCGCAAATCGTGACTGATGCCAGCAAGCATGATGGTGCGCTCTTTTTGTGCTTGGCTGAGTGTGGTAAATAGGCGGTTGAACGCGGTGTTTACTTTACGGATTTCGCTCGGGCCGGTTTGGGTGGGTAGAGTGGTGGCGTGTCCTTGTAAGATGTAGTCAGATGCTGCGCGCTCAAGCTTTCGCAGCGGGCGGTTTAAGCCGCGGATCAAGATCCAAATGGTCAAAATGGTCAAAAGTGGAATGCCAAACACAAAACCTGCCAGCACACCTGTGCTGTACTGCGAATAATGCATCATCGGCTCGCGAATCCAGATGTTGGGATTGGCGCTGTCTTGGATCCATAATTTCGGCTCAGGTTTGAACTTAAAATACACCTTAGCAGGGCGACCCAAACTGCGTTCTAGCTCTTCGGCGAACACTTCGGTGATATAAGTGACCAGCACCTTGTCGGTGACATCAGGAAATTCACGCGGATCAGTGACGATCTCGACATGGGTATTATCGGTCAGCCAATGTACGAAATCTGGGCTGTTGCGCCATTCTTGCTTGGCAGATGTCAAAAGCTTAATTTCGCTGGCAAGATAAGTGGCGTGGTTTTGGATCTCAGGGCGGTATAAGCTGCGCCAAATCAGCCACAAGGACAGCGTCACACTGACAAATACGATAAAAATAACCATCGCCACCGTCTGCATGGTGTTAGAATGTAGGCGATAGCGAATTTTGCCCAATAAAGTGCGTGCGTGTAAGCTCATAATCAGCGCCAATAAAAAACCAATGAGTTCATTGTATCACAGCTTTTGTAGCGAAATTGTAGATTATTTTGGCAAAAAGCAAATTTTTACTTTTAAGAAGCCAAATTTCTTGCTATAATAGTCGCTTTAGTGGTTCAGGTTCGTAACGGCTCATCCTCAACTTCATCGGATCTGTATCATGCTCTAATTCTTGCACAAATTAATTTTTAGTTTTTCATACTTTAAAAGAGAGTTATCATGGTAGTTATTCGTCTAGCTCGTGGCGGTTCTAAAAAGCGTCCATTCTATCAAGTCGTTGTTGCTGACAAGCGTGCAGCTCGTGACGGTCGTTTTATCGAGAAAATCGGTTTCTTCAACCCACTAGCGCGTGGTCAAGAAGTTGAAACTCGCATTGACCTAGAAGCATACAATGCATGGATCGCAAAAGGCGCACAGCCTACCGATCGCGTTGCTTCATTGGTAAAAGCATTGAACAAAGCTGCTTAATACTCAGCTTGATGAATACGGTTTGCACTTAGATGTGAGTGTAAACCGTTTCTGCTATCAGATTAATTAAAAAATTCTCAAAATCCGTGAATACCAATACTCGTACTCGTCTGACTCAAACGCCTGATCCTGCCGATTTGGTTAAGATTGCCACACTGAAAAAACCCTATGGCATCAAAGGCTGGCTGTGGGTATTTAGTGAAACTGATGAGCGCTCAAGCATTTTTGCGATGTCGCCTTGGTGGATGAAGACAGCGACAGGGTTTAAACCTTTGACGGTCAAAGACTGGCGCGCGCAAGGTCAGGGATTGGTGGCGTGTTTTGAAGAGATTGCTGATCGTAATGTCGCTGAGACCATGAATGGCACAACCATTTGGGTGTCCAAAGACAGCTTTCCTGAGCTTGGCGAAGATGAGTATTATTGGTCGGATTTGATTGGCTTAGCGGTCATCAATGAAGATGGCGAAAAGTTGGGCGTGATCATACAGATGTTTGAAACTGGCGCGCATGAGATCATCTCAGTCAAGCCGACAGCGGACAGCATTGATAAAGAAGAACGACTGATCCCGTGGCATAAAGATGTCGTGCTATCGGTGGATTTGGAAAAGCAAACTATGTTGGTAGCATGGGGCGCTGATTACTAAGCCAATTAATCAGTGTGTCATTTTATCAATTTTGGCATATGGTTTAGTAATTAAAAGATAGTAAAATCAAGGATTTAGTTTTGTTTTTTGCGGTTATCAGTATTTTGCCCGAAATGTTTACCGCCATCACTGAATATGGCGTGGTAGGGCGAGCGATTAAGCGCGAACAGGCGATGATTCATCTGATTAATCCGCGAGATTTTACCACTGATAATTATCGCCGTATTGATGAGCGACCTTTTGGTGGTGGGCCAGGTATGGTCATGATGGCCGAACCACTTGAAAAAGCCATCGCGCACGCCAAAGATTTGGCAATGCAAGCAGGCTGCGATCTTGATAAATGCCCTGTGGTGTATCTATCTCCACAAGGCGAGACGCTTGGCGAAACTGTAGTAACGCAGATGGTGGCATTTGATGGCATGATTTTGCTCTGTGGTCGCTATGAAGGCATTGATGAGCGACTACTTGAGACTTATGTCGATATGGAAATTTCCATCGGTGATTATGTCTTAACTGGTGGCGAGCTGCCTGCGATGGTGCTGATGGATAGCGTGATTCGCAGATTGCCTGCCGTGATGGGCGATGATTTATCCGCTGAGCAAGACTCTTTTGTCGATGGCTTATTGGATTGCCCGCATTATACCAAGCCCTTGGAATTTCAAGGCAAGGCGGTGCCTGATGTGCTTTTGTCAGGTCATCATGCCAATATCGCCAAATGGCGGTTTATTCAGCAGGTCAAACGCACGCAAGCGCGACGACCTGATTTGTGGGAAAAATTTAGCCCAAACAAACAGCAACTCAAGTGGCTTAAAGACTTGAATGACTAAGAAACTTGTCTGTATGGTTCGGACAGCGCGTCATGTGGCGCATTATGTAACGATGGTATGCGGTCTTTTAGCCATTGCCCAGCAAACTGGGTAATAAAGACTTTTAGCCTATGCCATGATAATTGGAGAATTTCCATGAGCAATAAACATCCGCTAGTACAAGTTGTTGAAAATGCACAACTTAAAGACCATCCATCATTCGGTCCAGGTGACACTGTTGTCGTACAAGTAAAAGTACGCGAAGGTGACCGTGAGCGTCTGCAGGCGTTCGAAGGCGTGGTTATCGCTAAGCGCAACCGTGGTCTAAACTCTGCTTTCACCGTGCGTAAAATCTCAAGCGGTGTTGGCGTTGAGCGTGCATTCCAACTACACTCACCACTGATTGCAAGCATCGAAGTGAAACGCCGTGGTGATGTACGCCGTGCGAAGCTTTACTACCTACGCGATCGTTCAGGTAAGTCTGCTCGTATTAAAGAAAAATTGGGCGCGCGCAAAGAAGCTTAATCCTTCTGCGATTCCAATGGATCAACAAAAACCTCAAGTTCACGCTTGGGGTTTTGTTATTTTTGATCACCAATTAATAAAAATCCCCACACGGATGGTGTAGGGATTGCAAAATATTCAAGCTTGAACTTAGTTATCGGCTTAGTCGTTGCGGAAGCCTTTATGGCATGAACCGCACGAGCTTGCCATCTCGCCGTATAGCTTTTCAACATCGGCAGCGCTGCTGGCTGTGGCGGCTGCGGCAGATAGTGCGCTGGCAGCAGCGGTGAATTTCTCGGTTTCAGCTTTAAAGCCTGTCGCGTCTGTCCAGATGGCGTCTGCAGCTTCACCGCCTTTGGCAGCTTCACCTTCAAAATAAGTCCACATTTGCTCAGTGCTGTTTGCGATTTTATCAGCGTTCTCTTTAAAGGTCGCTGCATCGAAAGTCGATGGATTTTCGATCATGCCTTTTAGGGTTTGGTTGGCGCGGCGCCAATCTGTCATCAGATCTTCACGCGCTTTTACCACTGATTGGTCGGCTGGTGCAGCAGCAGTGCTTGCGCCTGCAGTTTCGTTTTTGCCACAGGCAGTCAGGGCAAGGGTCGCAGCAACCAGTGCGGCTAATAGAGTTTTGGTTTGCATCATGCATCCTCTTTGGCTGTTTAAAATGATATTGTGATTTATCAATCATCACAGTGATAAGTGATTCTCATTCTACCGAATTTTTGTCATAATTGCAGAGTTTTTAACCAAAAATAACAAAAATCATGACCAAAGCAGATCAATATCACAAAGCCAGCCAATCTTTCGGCTTTAAATAAAAATCCGTCAGCTCGTATTCAGGCGTGCCCGCGCTTGGCTCGAAGCGATATTCCCACGCAGCCAAGGGCGGCATCGATACCAAAATCGACTCAGTGCGACCATTAGACTGCAAGCCAAACAGCGTACCACGGTCATAGACCAAGTTATACTCCACATAACGCCCACGGCGATACAGCTGAAACTCACGCTCACGCTCGCCATAAGCGCGGTGCTTATTGTTCTCAAAAATTGGCACAATGCCATCAATATAGCCTTGTCCGACCGCACGCATGAACGCAAAGCAAGTATCAAAATCCCAGCCCGTGCTTGCGGTATTGACATCGTCATAGAACAGGCCGCCCACGCCGCGGCACTCACCACGGTGCTTGAGATAAAAATACTCATCGCACCAAGCTTTGTATTTGTCATACACGCCATCACCAAACGGCTGGCACAAATCATGCGCCACCTTGTGCCAATGCTTGACATCATCAAGATTTGGGTAAAATGGCGTCAAGTCAAACCCGCCGCCGAACCACCAAATCGGCGCGCCGCCATCTTCAGGGGTTGCGACGAATAAGCGTACATTGGCGTGACTGGTCGGCACATAAGGATTGGTCGGATGAATGACCAAAGACACGCCCAATGCCTGCGCCTGTGCGCCTGCCAGCTGTGGATGGCGCGTGGTCGCGGATGCGGGCATTTGCTTGATGTGAATGTGGCTGAACATCACGCCTGCTTTTTCGATGACTTTACCGCCTTTGAACACGCAGGAGCGACCGCCACCGCCTTCGGGACGCTGCCAAATATCTTCGATGAATTTGGTATCGCTTGCACCATCCACGCCGCCTGTTTGCTCTTGGTTTTCTAAAGCTTTGATGATGTTATCTTGTAGAGTTAATAAAAATTCTCTTACCTGTTGGATTTGAGCGTGCATGGCGATTTCCTTTGGGTTTGTACTTTGGTTTAAGACTGTGAATTTTGTAAATCTTGCGGCGTGATGTGGTGCTGCATTCTTGCGCCTTTGATGGCTAGGTAATTTTGGTTGTGTGCATTGACACCGACGATCAGTGGAATGCGTTCGACAACATCAAAGCCTTGCTCTACCAAGTCATTGACTTTATTAGGATTATTGGTAAGCAGTGCCAGTTTATCAACACCGACAGAGTGCAGCATCACTTCACACATCTCGTAGGTGCGCGCATCGGCAGGCAGACCCAAAAGCAGATTGGCGTCAAGTGTATCATGTCCTTGATCTTGTAGGGCGTAGGCGCGTATTTTATTGGTCAGACCAATGCCGCGACCTTCTTGACGCAGGTATAAGATTGCACCGACGCCATGTTCTTGAATCGCTTGCATCGCGGCGTTCAGCTGTGGGCCGCAGTCGCATTTGAGCGAGCCAAAAGCATCACCAGTCAGGCACTCAGAATGGATGCGTACCAAAGGCAGCTCATCGCCTGCGCTCGGCAGTCCTGTGCTTAGCATGATGTGTTCTTGTCCGTCTTCGTTTTCAAATACATGAATGTCAAAATCGCCATGCACGGTCGGCAGTTTGGCTTTGGTAATGAATTGATACAAAATTTGTCCCTAGTTCAGCAAAACTTGGCTGAAAGCAATAAAATCTAATATATATTATTAAAATTATGATATATACAGGGTATAATCAAGAGTTTTTGATGAAAAATCGCAGAATATATGGGGTTTTTCTAGCAAAAATAAAGGCTATCTAGTAAAATAGCACTTTGCAACATCAAAAAGTTTTGTGCGCAGATCATGTCAGTGCTTATTATGCCATAAGTTGCGCCACAAGTCTTGGTGTTGTTAAAAAGTCTATTTAAGCCAAGCGTCGGAAATCAGCCTATTATGTCAGATGTAGCCAACTTAGCCAAACAATCGTATCAAGCCAAAGTTTTTACCGAGCTTTTGGCGACGCGTCCTGATACGCCGATTTTGGATCGCGTGGCATCGCCTGCAGATCTGAAGGGCTTATCAAGCGATGAGCTGATTGCGCTTGCTGATGAGCTGCGTGCGTATCTGCTGTACTCGACAGGGGTGAGTGGCGGGCATTTTGGTGCTAATTTGGGCGTGGTTGAGCTGACTATCGCACTACATACAGTATTAAACACGCCTTATGATAAATTGGTGTGGGATGTCGGTCATCAAGCCTATGCGCACAAGGTGCTGACAGGTCGCCGTGATCGCCTGCCAAGCATTCGCTCAAAAGATGGCTTGACTGCATTTCCTGAGCGCAGTGAAAGTGAGTACGATACTTTTGGCGTGGGGCATTCATCGACTTCGATTTCGGCGGCATTGGGCATGAGCCTTGCTGCACGCTTACTTGGCGAGAACCGCAAAGTAGCGGCGGTGATTGGCGATGGCGCGATGACAGGCGGCATGGCGTTTGAAGCGATGAACGACGCGGTGCAACAAAATGCCGATTTGTTGGTCGTCCTAAATGATAATGATATGTCCATCTCAGCGGCGATCGGTGGTTTTTCGCGTCATTTGGCGAAGCTGTGGCAGCGCGGACTTGCCATGGATATTGATAAGCATGGCAATATTTTGATGGTCAAGCGTGACATTTCGTCAGATGATCGTCGCATTCGCCATTATCTGCAGATGGCAAATGGCGCGTTTGAAGATGTCTCAAGTCGCTTGCCAAGTAAAATCAGTGAGAAAATCACAGGTCTATTAAGCGGCATCTCATCATCGCCGCTGCCTGATAAGATTGCTGAGAAAATCGGTGATAAGTTATTTGCGGATAATTTATTTAAGGCGATTGGTTTTACTTATCTTGGTCCATTTGATGGGCATGATTTGCCAAAATTAGTCAGTGTGCTTGAGCGCGCCAGTAAATTAAAAGGTGCGGTACTGGTGCATGTGCATACGGTCAAGGGCAAGGGCTTTTTGCCTGCTGAAGCTGATCCGATCGGCTATCATGCCATTGGTAAATTACCAAAAGCAGCAAGCGGTGATGCCGCCAAACCTACTACAGCACCTGCCAAGAAGTATTCACAGATCTTTGGCGACTGGCTGATGCAGACTGCGCAAGACGATGCCAATTTGGTTGCGATCACCCCTGCGATGGCAGAAGGTTCGGGCATGGTGGAGTATGCGCACAAGTTCCCTGAGCGGTTTTTTGATGTGGCGATCGCTGAGCAGCACGCGGTGACTTTGGCGGCAGGCATGGCGACGAGCGGCAAGCTTAAGCCTGTGGTGGCGATTTATTCGACCTTTTTGCAGCGTGGCTACGATCAGCTGATTCATGATGTCGCACTGCAAAATCTTGATGTCACTTTCGCCATCGATCGCGCGGGTCTGGTCGGTGAAGATGGTGCAACGCACGCAGGGGTGTTTGATTTGGCGTATCTGCGCTGTGTGCCAAATGTCATCATCGCTGCGCCAAGTGATGAGCATGAATGCCATCATCTGCTGAATGCGTGCTATAGATACCAAGGCACGGCAGCGGTGCGCTATCCGCGTGGTGCAGGTATTGGGCGCGCGATTGATACATCTGTTGATGCGTTTGTGATTGGTAAGGCTAATCATGTGTGGTCTTCGGATAATTTTGCGACTGCACAAGGCGATAAGCTTGCGGTGCTTGCATTTGGTACGCGTCTGGCTGATGCTTTGGCTGCTGCCAAGAAATTATCTGATGATACAGGCATGGCGATGAGTGTCATTGATATGCGCTGGGTCAAGCCACTGGATACGGAACTGCTTGATGCTCTGATCGCGCAAGGGGTGAGTCATATCGCCACAGTTGAAGAGCATCAAATCGCAGGCGGTGCAGGCAGTGCGGTCAATGAATATCTGCTTGCGCACAATGCTGATGCGAAGATTCAAAATCTAGGCATTGCTGATCGATTCATCGAGCACGCTAGCCACGAGCAGCAATTGGCAGCGTGCGGTTTGGATAAAGATGGTGTTTATCAGTCTTTGTCAAATTGGCTCAATGCTTGATGAATTGCTGTTATTAATTTTTTCAAAAAATCCGTCATCATGATGAATGATGATTAGACTATTTAATTTTACTTCGTTTACTTGTTTAAAAAGGTGAGTTATGGAACCGATGGTAGTTATGGCGGCAAACGCTGCCAAAAAAGTAGGTCATGAAATTTTACGCGCGCATCAAAACCGCCACCGTCTTGATTTGGCGGTCGAGTCTAAAGGTCTTGATGGCTTAGTCACCCAAATCGATCGTTATGCCGAGGAGCTGACCATCGCCACGCTCAAAGAAAGCTATCCGAATCATTCTTATTTGGGTGAAGAATTTGGCCTACAAGAAGGCAAGGGCAATGATGCTGATTGGTGCTGGGTGATTGATCCGCTTGATGGCACTCAAAATTTCGTCCATGGCGTGCCACATTTTTGTGTCTCGATCGCGGTACAAAAAAATGGCGTCACCGAGCATGGCGTGGTCTATGATCCTGTGCGTGATGAGCTGTTTTCGGCAAGTCGCGGTCGTGGTGCGTTGATGAATCAGCGCCGCCTACAAGTCAGCGAACGCAAAACCATCGAAGGCGGTCTGTTCACCACAGGTCATCCATATGAGCGCATGATCGATGGCGAGCGCGTTAGCTTTGCGCGTCAGCATTTTGCCAGCCTACAAGCCATCTGTGAAAATGGCGGTCAAGTGCGTCGTTTCGGCTCGGCGGCACTGGATCTGTGCTATGTGGCGGCAGGTCGCTTTGATGGTTATTTTGAAATGTCATTAAAGCCGTGGGATGTGGCAGCAGGCGAGTTGATCGTCACTGAAGCGCGCGGCGTGGTCGTCGATCATAAAGGCGCGAACGAAGCGATGAAGACAGGCTCTGTGTTTGCGTGCAATATGAAACTACTAAAACCACTGATGCAGCTGGTCGTACCGCGTTGGGAAAATGCGATTGGTTGATTGATGTATAAAAAAATACCAAGTTTTGCCTTGTGTAAGACTTGGTATTTTTTTATGCAAATTGGTATGTTAATTAGCCTGCAGGCTTTGCCCAATGCGTGCAAATAGCTGCTCAATACTTTGGGCGTTGTGACCTAAGGCACGCACCACGAAGCCATGCGCTTGTATCAACGATGCGCCAATCAACAGCTGTGGATCATCTTGCTCGGCAGTATCTATCATGCCTTGGATGGTGCTTAGGCGTGCGGCGATGTCTGCAGGATCTTGATCGATGTGCATGAATAGCAGCATGCCTTGATGACTATAGTCTTCCATCTGCCCGATGGCGGTTAAGTCCATTAATTTGGGATGCCACTGAATACAGTCGCTGAGCAGTACGGTACTGTGATCAGGATGTTGTTCGTGAATGGTTAAGTGCGAGCTAAATTGCGAAAATTCAAACCGCTCACCATTGGCAGCACGACCAATGGCAATCACTTCAGCAAAAATCAGCTGACTGCCTGAGCGCATCGTGATGTCAGTGCGCTGTTCTAGTGCGCTGTCCTTGTGCAGCACCAATGGATGTGGCACATAGTGCAGGCGGCTATCTGTGTCCAGATGAATGTTCAGTGACTGTGTCGCACGCTTACCAATATCCATGGATTGCACACGGGTGAATGCTTGTGTTGTCAAGATCAGGCGCGTATTGGCTGCCAAAGCGATCTCGACAGACAGATCATCGCCTGCTAATAACCCTGGTGAAGACGACATCTGCATGGCTGTCAATGCAGTATCCCATGCGCTGTTATTCGGTAGGCTCATCAGCTTGAACGGTGGCTGTACGAAGTACTGATCCAGTACTGTTTTGCCATGATTATTCAGCTTGGTTGAGATGTGTAATTTACTTTTCATTGTCAATCCATTAAGCCCATGTCTTATGGTCTATCAAAGACATGGGCTGTGGCTGTCATAGAGTGATGGTCATTAGCGTACCAAAGCAGCAGGCTCGTCCACTGCTTTTAATAGAGCGTATTTTTCAATCCAACCGATGACGCCATCTAGGTTTTCTTGGGTCATTAAGTTGGTAAAAATAAACGGCTGACCCTGACGCATACGACTGGCATCGCGCTGCATGACTTCAAGGCTTGCGCCGACATGGGGTGCTAAGTCGGTTTTATTGATGACCAATAAGTCTGAGCGCGTGATACCTGGTCCGCCTTTGCGCGGGATTTTTTCACCTTGTGCCACATCGATGACGAATAAAGTCACATCTGCCAAATCAGGGCTGAATGTCGCTGATAAGTTATCGCCGCCAGACTCGATGAAAACGATCTCAACATCAGGAAAGCGCGCCACCATCTCATCGACAGCTTCTAGGTTCATGGATGCGTCTTCGCGGATGGCGGTGTGTGGGCAGCCGCCTGTTTCTACACCCATAATGCGCTCGGCAGGCAGGCGGCTATTTTTGGTCAAAAACTCTGCATCTTCTTTGGTATAGATGTCATTGGTGATCACGGCAACGCTGTAATCATTTGCCATTTTGCGTGTCAGTCGCTCAATCAGCGCGGTCTTGCCTGCGCCTACAGGGCCTGCGACACCGATTTTGATATAATTTCGCATGGTATTCTCGTTATTATCAAGTTAAGTTTATTTAAATAAAGAAAAAGCTAAGACCAGCCAAGCCGATAGCAGTGCCTGCGGTGCGAGTCAGTAGGGTGTTTTTGCTCAGCGCCATACCAAACGCAAGGCCGACCAAATGCAGTGCAATGGTGCTTAGTACAAAACCTGCGGCAAATACACCTGCTGCGCCGCCGCTCATTTCAGCACCGTGCGCGACACCGTGGAAAAATGCAAATGCAGCTGCGATCACTGATGCCAAAGCAACAGGTACTTGTTTTGCCCATGCTGCTGCCAAGCCAATGACCAAAACTGATGCAGCGATGGCTTGTTCGGTCATGGCGATGCTGCCTGATTGTAAACCAAAGAAAAAACCGACAACCATCAACGCCACAAAGCTTGTCGGCACTGCCCAGACAGCGTTTTTAAAGCGTGTGCTCAATAGTGCTGCCCACAGTCCGACAGCAACCATCGCCAGTAGATGATCTAGACCACCAATCGGGTGCAGTAGCCCTGACATAAAGGCATGACCGCCATCCATGTGACCAGGGTGTGCCATTGCCAAGCTTGGTAATAGCGCGGTCAATGCCATTAAAGTGCGTGATTGTACTGGTTTCATAAGAAGTCTCCTTGTGTAAAAATGATTAGCTCATGTATAAGCGTGTATAAAGTTGTTCGTGGCGCATGGCGCGAATGTCGCTTGCAACCGTGGCTGCTCCAAGCCAAGACAGATCAGGATTTAGGCTGCTTTGCACCGCTTGTTCAATGGGTGTGCGCAGTGCGTACAAGATATCTTGACCATCCATCTGACTTAAAGGAATGAGTTTTACACCATTGGTCACAGTGCCGACCGCGGCATTATAATAAAATGCGTACAAAGTACTGCTCTTATCCAGTCCCATCGCTGCTGCCACGATGGCAAATACAATGGGGAAAAATCCTTTGGCGTGCTTTTGGGTCAGTGCATCTGCATATGCCAATAAAGTCGGATGCGTCTCATAACGCCCAAAGATTTTTAATAAACGAATGCCGAGCTTGGCACCGCCGTCACGGATTTGTCGTGGCATTTTGGTGGCGGCAAGTTTTTGATCAAGTTGGATCAAGGCTTGCACATCATCTGCCATCATGGCGTCATAAGCCAAGGATAAGTACGCGCCATCGTTGTACGCCCAGTTCTGCTGTAGTTGTACTTGGACATAGCTGTGTAGGCTGTCTTTGTTGTGCACCACGCGTTCTTGGACGAAAGTCTCAAGTCCATTGGAGTGGTTAAAACCACCGATTGGCAGAGTAGGATCAACCAAATGCAGCAATGCACCTAACTGAGTGAGCGCCTGTGTCATGGGTCAGTCCTTATGCGCATGATCATGGTGATGGTGATGACCGTGACTGTGCGCATGATCACCATGATCGTGATAATGGTGATGGTCATGACCATGTCCATGTCCTTGTGCAGAGTTGGCGCGCAAGGCATGACTTAGGCGGCGCATCTGCTCACTTGGGTGAAAGCCAGCGGCATCTAGCCAAGCAAACATTGGCTTGTCAAAAGGCAATAACACTTCATCACCTTCCAAAAACAGCGGTGCGTGCTTATTACCAATCTCATAGCAGGCGCGCGCCATCTCAGGTAGGGTTTTGGGTGATAAGACGATGGCTTGACAAGGTTCAATAGCAACAACCAAAGCTGTCTGCTCATCAAGCATGACCACATCATCATGCGCCAAGCGCACACCTTCTTTGAGCAGGCGAAATGCCACTTCACGACCTGCTTGACTGGTCTTACGCAGAATGTTGCGATCACTTTCAAACCATTGCAAATGTACATAATCAATGGTCTGATCGGTGATTTTACCGCTTTGTTGTAATTGGGATAACTTACCCAAAATCTCTTGTATGATAATCAAATTGCTCATTATCATTCCTTTTAGAATAAGAAGTAACGCTGTGCCAATGGCAATTTATCAGCAGGATCACAGCCGATCAGCTCGCCATCGACACGCACCTGATAGCGTTCAGGATCGACGGTGATCTCGGGTGTTTGATCGTTGTGCACCAAGTCTTTTTTGCTGACATCACGGCAGTTTTTGACCGCGATGGTAGGTTTTTGTAAGCCGTATTGACGCGCGATATCGGCATCGTGTGCAGCTTGCGAGACAAAATACACTGCATTGTGATAATTGGATTTATCCAGTGCGCCGAACATCGGACGATAGACGACAGGCTGCGGCGTTGGAATGGATGCGTTCGGATCACCCATCTTGGCATAGCTGATGACGCCACTTTTGATGATAACTTCGGGTTTTACCCCAAAGAACATCGGCTTAAATAGTACGATATCCGCAAGTTTGCCAACTTCCAGCGAGCCGACCGCATGGCTGATGCCGTGCGCGATGGCAGGGTTGATGGTGTATTTGGCGATGTAGCGCTTGATGCGATAGTTGTCATTATCATCGCCTGTGACGGGATCAGGCAGGCTGCCGCGCTGAGCTTTCATTTTATCAGCGGTTTGCCAAGTGCGGATGATCACTTCGCCGACGCGCCCCATGGCTTGTGAGTCTGAGCTCATGATGCTAAACACGCCCATGTCGTGCAAAATATCTTCGGCAGCGATGGTTTCAGGGCGAATGCGACTATCAGCAAAGGCAACATCTTCAGGCACGCGCTTATCCAGATGATGACAAACCATCAGCATATCCAGATGCTCATCGATGGTATTGACCGTATAAGGGCGTGTTGGGTTGGTGGATGCTGGCAGAACATTGGTGTACATCGCAGCTTTGATGATATCAGGGGCGTGACCACCGCCTGCGCCTTCGGTGTGGAAAGTGTGGATGGTGCGTCCGTCGATGGCTTTGATGGTATCTTCCAAAAAGCCACTTTCGTTCAAGGTGTCTGTATGAATTGCCACCTGAATGTCCATATCATCAGCGACCTTAAGCGCAGCATCAATCACAGCAGGTGTTGCGCCCCAGTCTTCATGGATTTTCAGACCCAATGCGCCTGCTTTGATCTGTTCGACCAGTGGCTCGGTGGTGGCGCAGTTGCCTTTACCAAAAAGCCCGATGTTCACAGGTAGTGATTCGCAAGCTTGCAACATACGCTCAATGTGAAACGCACCAGGTGTACAAGTGGTGGCGTGCGTGCCATCGGCAGGACCTGTGCCACCGCCAATCATGGTTGTGATGCCGCTTTCGATGGCGTGTTCGGCTTGTTGGGGTGTGATCCAGTGAATGTGCGTATCGATACCGCCTGCTGTCGCGATCAGATGCGCGCCGTTGTGTACTTCTGTGCTTGCGCCGATGATCATATTGGGCGTGACATTATCCATGATGTCAGGGTTGCCTGCTTGTCCGATGCCTGCGATCTTGCCATCACGAATGCCGATGTCTGCCTTGACAATACCTAACTTGGCATCAATGATCATCACATTGGTAATGACAAAATCCAAGACATTTGGATTGGCGCGCGTGGCTGTGCCTGACTGACCCATGCCGTCACGAACACTTTTACCGCCGCCAAATTTATTCTCATCGCCATAAGTCAGATAGTCTTTTTCGATGGTTGCCCAAAGATCGGTATCGCCAAGACGCACTTTATCACCAACGGTTGGCCCAAAAGTCGCCACATATTGACTGCGTGGAATGGTTAAGCTCATGATACTCTCCTATAACTTGCCATCGATTTGATTGTGAAATCCATACACAGTGCGCGCGCCGACATAGGCGACCAATTGCACAGTTTTGGTTTCACCAGGTTCAAAGCGCACAGCATTGCCAGATGGGACATTCAGGCGCATACCCCGAGCAAGCGCACGATCGAATTGTAGTGCGGCATTGGTCTCATAAAAGTGATAATGCGAGCCGACCTGAATAGGGCGATCGCCAGTATTGACGACTTGTAAAGAGATGGTTTTGCGATCTTGATTGGCAGTGATGTCACCTGTTGCCAATTGATATTCACCTGGTATCATAAAATATCCTTAAAAATCATTGATTGAATTTATTACACATCAGCGAATCGGATGATGAACAGTGACCAGCTTTGTGCCATCAGCAAAGGTGGCTTCGATCTGCACTTCATCGATCATCTCAGCCACGCCTTCCATCACATCATTGACACCAAGCAATGTCGCGCCGTACGCCATGACTTCAGCGACGCTCATGCCGTCGCGCGCAGCTTCTTGTAGGTGGCTTGCGATATATGCCATCGCTTCAGGATAATTGAGCTTCAAACCGCGTGCCTTTCGCTTGGCGGCAAGCTCTCCTGCCAAAAACAGCATCAGCTTTTCTTGTTCTCGGGAAGTTAAATGCATACAAAGTTCCTTATTTTGAACAGTAGTGAGTTATGAAAACTTAGCCGCAGCCTGTGGGCGGTAGTTGATGAGTTTGGCTTTGAGTGGTAATAATAGCCATGTCGCAACCACAAAGCCGATTGTATAAGGAGCAAGACCTGTCAAAGTGATGCCATACTGGATGGATACCGCCAACAAGACACCAAGCACAATCAAGCACAAATCGCTCAATTTCGATCCAGCGAACACGCACGCCACCAAAATCGGCGCAAAGCCGTAGATGCCATTTGCCAAAGTATTGGCATCGACACCGAATAGATAATGCGCCATCAAAGTGCCGATAATCGCCGCCATCATGCCATACACCGCAGCGATGGGTGTATGAATGGCGACAGCTAGGCATAGTAGTACACCGGTGATGGCACTGGCGCCGAAATTGACTTCCGCCCACGCATAAAAGGGAAATTGTAAGCTTGCAAAGATACTGGTATGGTCAGGCAGCGGCGGTGTGGTTTGGCTAAGACCGAACAAGCCTAGCTGCGCCACGCCCCAACAAAATAGCCAACTGGTGGCGATGAATGGAAAGGTAAAAGCAGGTTTTTGTTTTAATAAAAAGATGTGCATGATGATGGTCGATACGATGCTGGCAGTTAGACCCAGTAGCCAAATCACAGGGTTGCTTGCATCCACCAAGCCAAAGGTAAATAGCACCGCCATAAAGCTTAAACTGCCATTAAATCCATATAAGCCTTGCGCGATCGCTTGGTCATCGGCTTTGAGCAGGTGCGCACAAATCGTGCCAATCAACGATCCAAGCAAGCAGGCGACCGCCAATGTCCAGTGGCTAAAAAACATACCGATCGCGATGATCAAGCCAGATAGCGCGCTTTGCTGCAAAAAAATTTGCCCAATGCCAGTGAGTGTGGTTTTGAATAACCCCATGTGCATCATCTCTATTTTTGCTCAGTTATAGAATGGTGATGGTCAATAATTATGCAAAAAATAAATAATATAAACCAAGATAAATCTGCAAACTTTATATTCTTTATTTTAAAAATCCAATATCACCACTCAAAATCTTAATAGGGATTATACATATCAAGGATATTCTTGTAAAATGGGGATATTTTGTAAATCATTCTATATTTATATGAAAATCTAATATACTAATCATAAATTTATATATATATGTATATAATGCTGATTATGGATACTAAATATCAAAAGTGTGCAAAAGTATATTGAGAGCAGAATAAGACAGATGGGTGAGTGGTGGCTTGAATTTGGAATGGGAAATTAAATTGGCAAATCACGCAACATGATGGCGAACTGATACTTATTATCATTTAAACTCATTATTTCGCCAATTATGACAAAGTGTATCAAAAATGAAACAAGTGTTTACACTTTACAGGGTCAAAATCGCAATTAGTCGTTGTGTACATTCGTAAACTTAGGTTATACTAAGTCCAACGAAAAAGATACCAGTCGCAAGCAATCGCCACCGACTTAAAGCAAATGGGGAAATAGCCATGAATACAAATATTACTGAAATGAATGTACTATCAAAAGGTAAAGAGCAGCCAATCACCAGCGAAATGATCGTTGCGGTACTTAAGAAGCTAGCGCAAGGCAATGCCAAGCCACTTGCCATGACTGCATAAGGGCAAACTTACGATTACTTGTATCGTTTCATAAATTTGGGTTTAAAAAAGTCGCTGATTGGCGGCTTTTTTATTGGGGGGATTTTATATATGATTTGGCGCGTGATCAATCTGTCAAGTTAAGCTTGATCGGTGGCTAATTTTTCATAAACTTGTAGCGCATCTTCGATCAAATCAAGCAGTATCTCGATATTTGGCAGGGCGGTCTGACAGGCAGTGATGCCAAAATCAATGCGATTTTGATAATTACAAAAACTGATGTTCAACGCTTGCCCGTCAAACAGCACCGACGCAGGGTAAATGCCCGTCAGCTTTGCGCCATTTAGAAATAGTGGCATATCATCACCAGGGACATTGGAGATGATCAGATTAAAGGCTTGCTTGGTGGGGTATGCGCGCGTAGCAAGGTTTAGCCCAGCCCAACCATAGCTAAGCGCGGTGTAGTTGATGACCGCCGACCAGCTAAGCCGCTCAAAGCGTTCTTTACCAAGTTTCATGCTGTGGTGAATGTCGTGCAGGCGCATGATGGCATCGTCATGCTCTGTGCCAAGCAGGGTCGGCGTGAATGAAATGCGATTGCCCACCGAGCTGTCATTATCACGCAAGGAGACAGGCACGAACGCCACCAATGATTGTTCAGGCAGGGCATTTTGACCAAGCAGATAAGCGCGCAGGGCATGACCACAGACCGCCATCAGTGCATCATTGGTGCTGACATTGAACCGCTTGGCAATGGTGACAAACCGCGCTTTGTCAAAGGCTCGAATGCCCAGATGGCGCGCCGTGCCGATACGCTGATTGAGTATCGATTTGGGTGCATCGAAGCTGCTGATCAGATGGCGGTTTTGCTGTTTTTTTTGGCTAAAATTCACCAAAAGCTCGCGGCAAGCAGGTGCAAGACTTTTGATCTGCTCGCTGATGTGCTTTGCCCACGGTTGATCGGGCGGTGGTAGGGCGGTGGATTTTTTGAGCTTCATTGCCCAGACAGGCAGCATATTTTTCTCATACGCAGTCTGTGCTAAAGATCGCTGAAACAGGCGCATCGCTGCGACACCATCGGCCAGCGCGTGATGAATTTTTAGAAATAAGGCGAAGCGCTTGGGTGCGCCATCAGACTCAGGCGCAAGATGATCAATGATGTGAATCGACCACAGCGGACGACTGCGCTCCAGTGGTCTTTCGTGAATGCGCGAAATCAGCGTCATCAGCTCATCATTACTGCCAGTTGTAAGCTTATGATATTGGCAATGATGATGCAGCTGAAAATCTTCGGACACTTGCCAAAAAATCTGCCGATACAGTACTTGATTGAACGGAAAATTCGGCAAAATCTCCGTATTGATCTCACTCATCAGACGGCTGACGAAATGCTCATCACCAACTGGAATCTCAAAGGTGCACAAACCGCTGACATGCATCGGCTGCTTGCTGTTTTCGAACAACAAAAATAAGAGATCAACAACGCTTAACGCACGCACAATTCACCGCCAATTCACGCCCCAAAAAGCGCATAATAGCAAAATTTTTGGGGTTTGATAAGTGGCTGATGGGTGAATTTACTTATTTGGTGAAAAAATATCCTGTCTGTGGGCTGCTTGCCTGTGCCATATAGCGCGCTGGCATACGACCTGCCAGATAAGCTTCACGACCTGCGATCACCGCGTGCTTCATCGCCGATGCCATCAGCACAGGATTTTGGGCGTGGGCGATGGCGGTATTCATCAGCACACCATCGCAGCCAAGCTCCATGGCGATCGCCGCATCAGATGCTGTACCGACGCCTGCATCGACTAGGACAGGCACTTGGGTTTGTTCGATGATTAGACTTAGGGTGTGGCGGTTTAGCAGTCCAAGTCCTGAGCCGATCAGACTGCCTAATGGCATGATCGCCACGCAGCCCATACTCTCAAGCTCTTTGGCGACGATCGGATCATCCGAAGTATATACCATCACTTCAAAGCCATCATCAATCAGCGTGCGTGCTGCTTTGACGGTCTCGATGACATTGGGATATAGGTTTTTGTCATCGCCCAGCACTTCAAGCTTGACCAGATTATGCCCATCCAGCAATTCACGCGCCAGCATACAGGTGCGCACCGCGCTGTCGGCATCGAAGCAGCCTGCGGTATTTGGCAAAATGGTGTATTTATTTGGTGAGATGACATCAAGCAGATTGGGTTCGTTTTTATTTTGTCCGATGTTGGTGCGGCGGATGGCGACGGTGACGATTTCAGCACCACTGGTTTCGATGGCGCTTGCTGTTTCGGTCAAATCTTTGTATTTGCCCGTGCCGACCAGCAGGCGAGAATTAAAAGTGCGAGAGCCGATGGTTAAAGTATCTGTTGTCATATTTTTACCTTTATTAGTCGTTTAAAAGCATCAAACAGCGATGCAGACTTCCTAGGGCAAGTGACGCGCTATCGTGCAGTTGTTCTGCTCTTAAACGATCATTGTTGTTATTGATGTTATAATCTTAAAGCGTGTACAGTATAGCGATAATCAGCACAAGGGTAAAGTGGTTTATAACTTGTATGGGGTGAAAACATGACAAACGATAAAAAACCCACCGAAATCATCGATGGGCCTAGAAGATGGGGCGACTGATGGGACTCGAACCCACGACAACCGAGATCACAACCCGGGGCTCTACCAACTGAGCTACAGCCGCCATAATAAATTTTGCAGGCATATGGCGCGCCTGGCAGGATTCGAACCTGCGACCACCTGCTTAGAAGGCAGATGCTCTATCCAACTGAGCTACAGGCGCTCGAGTGGCTTATATGTTGGGGTATTTACCAACAAAAAAAGCCTTTAAGGCTTTAAAAATGGTCGGAGTGGAGGGATTCGAACCCCCGACCCTCTGGTCCCAAACCAGATGCGCTACCAAGCTGCGCTACACTCCGATTTTTTCATCAACTTCAAGCTTTTCGTTAGTAGCTCGTCGTTGTGGTGCGTATAATACAAGCAAGACCCAAAAGTGTCAAGCGCTTATTTTTAAAAATATGCATAAAGTTTATAAGTTATTGATTTTTAATGATTTTAATTTGTGAAATTTTTGTGATGATTTTTGGTGAAGTTGTAAAACGCCCATCATCATGATCTGATGATGGGCGAATTTGGCAGAATTAAGCATGAATTTTAAGCCAATTTTGCCAAAATGAATCAATATTAGCCATTTTCTTGGATGATCGTCATGCCGCACGCTGCTGCACCGCGCGTACCACCTGTCAGATGGATGATGTTTCGGCTTGGGTCAAGCTCATCAAGCAGCGCGACCGCTTTGGCAGCCTTCGTGCCGCCACCGCACAGCACATAGATGTCGCCTGTGGTCGCATCGAGTTTTTCTTTGGTTAAGGTGGCAAGCGGCTGTGATTGTGCGTATTCGATATGACCTTCTTGGTATTTGTCCGCATCGCGCACATCCCAGATGGTTTTGGCTTGGCTTGGCTGAAATTCACTGATCGGTAACTCGGTAATCATACATTTTCCTTATAAAGCTAGTGGATGATTTATCAAGAATATTGATAAAAGGCGTTATAATAAAGTGTAACATATATGATATGATGGATGAATTATCATGTTATGTCAATGAAGTTATGAATCAGCAAAATGTAAACGAGCGCAGCTCTGTGATGACGACGGTTGCTCGCTCGACAGTGGCAGGTGCGCTTGGGCTATGGACAGTGTGGGGGTCGCTTGCACTGATGGTGCATAAACCTTTGGGCGCGGCGACCTATCCTGTGATGGCAGTGATGGCGGCGGCGTTCGGCGTGGGATTGACACGCAAATGGCGGCGTGCGCATTGGGTGCTGACGCTTGGCTTGCTTGCGGTGACGGCGTGGCTGGTTTTGATGCAGCCGAGCAATCAGCGTGCGTGGCAGGATGATGTTGCCAAGCAGCTTGATTATGAGCAGCAGGGCGATATCGTGACTGTGCATAATGTGCGTAATTTTCAGTGGGTGAGTGAGTTTAATTACACGCCATCGTGGGAAGTGCGCCGTTATGATTTGTCCAAGCTTGAGACGCTCGATCTTGTCATTTCGATTTGGGATAATGACGATATCGCGCATACGCTATTGTCTTTTGGCTTTGGCGATGGGCAGCGCGTGGCGTTTTCGGTGGAGATTCGTAAGGAAATTGGCGAAAGTTTCAGTTCGATTGGTGGATTTTTCCGTCAATATGAGATGACGGTGATCGCCGCTGACGAAAAAGACATCATCTATACGCGCAGCAATGCCCGCGGTGAGCGCGTGTATCTGTACCCACTCATTTATGATCGTGCTGATATGCGGCAGCTATTTTTGAGTTATTTAAAGCTGGCTGAGCGTTTGCGTAAGCAGCCTGATTGGTACAATACTTTGACCGCCAATTGCACGACGGAGATTTTTGAGTTAGTTAAAGAGATTGATCCTGTGCCTGTGGATTATCGCATTTTACTGTCAGGGCGATTGCCTGAATATCTGTACGAGCTGGGTGCGATTGATAATCGTGTGTCGTTTGACACTTGGCATAAGGCAGCATTTATCAATGATCGTGTGGTGGCTGACAGAGCGCAGATGGATATGGCAGCAGCGATGTCATCGGCGCAGTTTTCTCAGCAAATTCGCCAAGGTTTAGATATTGATACGCTGTTAAATACATCCAAGTAAGTGACAGGGCGACAATATCTGCATGATTGCCAAAATTATTATGCAAAATATCAATAACAAAACTTATGTAAAATCAATAAGTTATAAACTATTTGCAATAATTTTGACAAAATGATGAAAAAAGTGCTTGCACAAATTTCAAAACTCTATATAATACGCACCATCAAGACGACGCAGCGATGCGATACGGATTGATACTACAACTTGGGGTCGTGGCGGAATTGGTAGACGCACTGGATTTAGGTTCCAGCGCCGCGAGGTGTGAGAGTTCGAGTCTCTCCGACCCCACCAAATTCTAAAGAAGACTGGCGAAAGCTGGTCTTTTTTATTGTCTGGATTTTCTCTGATATATAAATAAAGCACAACGGATTTTTCCTTGTGCTTTTTATTTTGCGCTATTGGCGTTTGGCTTTGCGAAATTCTTCTGGGTAGATTGGATTGGGCTGCGACCATAATCCTAAGTCTTGGCTTTTGGCTTGGCTTTCAAGCAGTAGATAATCATTGTCCGTCATATACGCGCGATATGCCCACGCATAGCCATCGGCGACCATTTGTTTATTGATATTGCGTCCATTGACGAAGACTTCGGCGACGGCGCGCCCATAGCGGTCGTATTCGGTGATGGCGAGCACCACTGATTTACCATGGATCTGATCGCTGAGTGCCTGCTTGGCGACTTGTCCATAAGCCTGTCCACGCTCTGGTGCGTCGATTTGTGCGAAGCGGATTTTGATTTGCTGTTTATTGACATCCAGACAAGTGGCGGTGTCGCCATCACTGACGCCGACGATACGACAGCTGATGGCATGATCAGCAGGGCGTGCGGCAGCCTGATCACTGTCATTATCTACACCATCAGATTTGGTGTTTGGCTTGGTTAGGGCGCGCCATTCATCGAGCTTGGCGTTGATTCTATCAGTGCTTTGGCTGATCGGCGAGCTGATGGCAGTGCCAAGCTCATCGATTGAGCTACTGATACCGCCCAAGGCGCTGCTTGTGGCATCGGCACTTTGTTTGACTTGTTTGTTTAGGCTGTCGGTGGCGGATTTGGCTTGCTCGCTTGCGATGTTGCTTGCTTGACTGACGATCTGCGCGCCTGTGTCAAGTGTCGCATCGGGGCTGTGCTCTTTACCGCCCAGTACTACCGCTGCGATCAGCCCGATCGCGCCCAGTATTAAGCTTGCTGCCATGTTTTGCCATGTGCGCCATGATAATTTGTGCAGTATCGGTGGTGCTACAAGGATGGCAGCAATTAGCCAAATTGCCCCTGCGATCGGTTGAATCACCATCATGGCAAGCGCACACGCACCGAGCACAAGTGCAATCAACCAAAAAATCAGCTGCTGCCACTGTGGCAACTTGGCTGTGTATTGTGATAGCGTGCGTTTGCTTGGCGGTGTGGTTTTGCGCGGTTTGCGTGGTTTTGCCATGATGTCAGATCTGTGATTTGCCTAAAAATTAACCAATGTTTGCCTGTTTATTGCTCGGCACGGCGAAACACCCAAGTATCATCATCGCTGACATCAGCAGCAAAATAATAGCCATCGACATCGAATGCCTTGAGTGCATCAGGCTTGGTAATGCCATGTGTGGCGGCATAATTCACCATCAAACCGCGTGCTTTTTTGGCATAGAAACTGATCACTTTAAATTTACCATTTTTCTCATCTTCAAAGCGCGGCGTGATAATGCGTGCGTTGATTTTCTTAGGATTGACCGCGCCAAAATATTCACTCGATGCTAGATTGACCAAGACTTGCGAGCCTGATTCATCGATACGCGCATTGATGACATCGGTGATGCGATCACCCCAGAATTGATATAGGTTGTCCGCTTGTGGCGTCTTAAATTTCGTACCCATCTCAAGGCGATATGGCAGCATCAAGTCCAGTGGGCGAAGCAACCCATACAGCCCAGACAAAATCCCAAGATGGGTATTGAGATAACCAATCTCATCTGCGTCAAGTGTATAAGCATCAAGCCCTGTATAGACATCACCATCGAACAGATATACCGCAGGCTTGGCACTGTCATCAAAAGGATATGCCCAACGCTGATTGCGCATGACATTAAGCTCAGCGATCTTGGCAGAAACGCCCATCAGCTCTTGTAGATCAATGGCATCGCAGTCTTTGAGCGTGTGCATCAGCGTCATCGCATCATCGATGAGCTCAGGTGTGGTCAAATGCGCACTGACATCGAGCGGCACAGGGGTTTTTTCGTCCAAGTTTTTGGCAGGTGAAATTAAAAAATACATAAAATTATCCTAAAAATTTATCCCAAAAGCATAACAACATTATACCAAACATAATCAGATTGCCAATTTAAAAATCATGGACGATTATTTTTGCACCATCAATCATGAGTTGGGTTTTGGGCGAAATTTTTGTATAATTTGTGATCAGGTATGCCAAATAGGCATATTTGGTGCGATGACTGACCTATCTGACAATGATTTTTTTAAGGAAAAAAGATGAGTATTATCAAGGACTTTATCGAATTAAACGACGGTTATAAAATCGGTGTCATTACTTTAAATAATCCTGATTCGCTCAATGCGCAAACTCTTGAGATGGTGCGCGAAACCAGCGCGCTATTAAGCTTATGGCAAGATGATGTACACATTGTCGCAGTGCTGTTTCGCGGTATGGGCGAAAAGGCGTTCTGCGCTGGCGGCGATATTCGTGGGCTATATCATCATTATAATGATCAAGAATTTCCCAATCCCTTGGCGTTGCAGTTTTTCGTCACCGAATACGGTCTGTGCAAGCAGATCAAGGCTTATCCTAAGCCATGTATCGTCTGGGCGAGTGGCATCGTCATGGGTGGCGGCATGGGGATTGCCACGCCGTGCAGTCATCGCATCGTCACGCAGACGACGATGATGGCGATGCCTGAAGTAGCGATCGGGCTGTTTCCTGATGCGGGCGGTTCGTACTTTTTAAAGCATATGCCTGATCGCTTGGGGTTGTTTTTGGGATTGACAGGGGCGCGCTTTAATGGTGCGGATGCTTTGGCACTGGGCGTGGCAGATTATGCGATGGATAGTGCTGATTTTGATATACTGATCACTGCCTTATCATCACTTGCTTGGACGGATAATAGATCAGATAATGAAACTTTATTAAATAATTGCTTGGATAAATTAAGCAATCCGATGCTACTGGGTGATGGCTGGCTGCTGCCAAATCGTGCGCAGGTTAGTGCGCTGGTTGTGGTAGATAGCTTACAGGATTTTGATAGATTGGCAAGATCGGGGCAGTACGATGATAATGAGTATATCGCCAAGGCTTTGGCAAGTTATCGCCAAGGCTGCCCGACATCGGCAGGCTTAGCGTGGCAGATTCATCATAAAGTAGATGGTTATAGCTTTAATCAAGTGATGGATATGGAGCTGATCGTTGCGCTGTATTGCTGTCATTTTGGTGAATTTGCCGAAGGGGTGCGCGCGCTACTGATTGATAAAGATAAAAATCCGAAGTGGCATTATACGATAGATACGCTGCCGCAGTCGCATTTGGATGTGCATTTTGTGCCTTGGTAAAAGGTGAAGTTTCAGAGTGCTTATTGTAGAGCATTTATTTGGAGTATTAGGCAGGTAAATAAGCCCAAGTGTGTTAGCGATCACTTGGGCTTATTAAATGGGAATATTATTAAGAAGAATTAAAATGGCTTAACCACCGCCAAAATCACCACGGAGATTAAGATAATCACAGGAATTTCGTTAAACCATCGCCAATAGACATGGCTTTTGTATTGTGGTTCATTGACAAGACGCAAGCGAAATCTGCCACAGGCAAGATGATAGATGGTGAGTAAGATGACTAAGGCAAGCTTGATATGCAGCCAGCCTTGGGACAGATACACGCTAGGGGCAAGGGCGATCATGCTCAGACCAAAACCCCAAGTAGCGATCATCGATGGGGTCATGATGCCGCGATACAGCTTGCGCTCCATGATGGCAAAGCGTTCTTGGCTGGTCTGATCATCGCTCATCGCATGATAGACGAATAGGCGCGGCAAATAAAAAATCCCTGCAAACCAGCACACCATGCTGATGATGTGAAACGCGCGGATGTATTCTAGCATTGATTTTCCCCGACAAAGCTTGATGTTTCAACAAAAAAGATGCGCTAGTATAGCACATCTTTGATGATAGATGGGTGGCTCGTTAGGCGCTTAAAGGACAGCCTTCAGGCAGTTCTTGATTGATCGCTGTACCGCTCATCGCATCGATGATTTGCGGCTTTGGCATCGGGCGTGTCGGCGTCAAGCCAAGCTCTGCCATTAGGCGATCATCATGTGATGTTGATTGGTTGCCTGTGGTCAGTAGCTTATCGCCATAGAAAAATGAGTTCGCGCCCGCCATGAATGCCAATGCCTGCTCGCCATCGCTTAGACTTTCGCGTCCAGCAGATAAGCGCACATAGCTTGTCGGGCAAGCAATACGCGTAACAGCGATGGTGCGAATCCATTCGATCACGGATAATTTACCTTCTGCCAAGACCTTATCGCCAAGCGGCGTGCCTTTGATGGGGACGAGCAAGTTTACAGGAATCGACTGCGGCGGGATCGGCATTTGGGTCAGTTCATAGATCCAGTCAATGCGGTCTTGGCGACTTTCGCCCATGCCGACGATAGAGCCTGAGCAGACATTGATACCGGCATTGCGCACATACTCGATGGTCTCAAGGCGGTCATCGTAGCTGCGCGTGGTGGCGACGCTGTCGTAATAGTTGCGCGATGTGTCCAGATTGTGATTATAATAATCAAGTCCAGCATCGGCAAGGGTTTGCGCTTGTTCTGGCTTTAGCATACCTAAGGTCATGCAAGTCTCAAGCCCCATCGCCTTAACCTCGCTGATCAGCTCGACCAAATACGGCATATCTTTATCGCTTGGGTGTTTCCAAGCTGCCCCCATGCAAAAGCGCGATGAGCCTTGTGCTTTGGCGCGGCGTGCGGCGGCCAGTACTTTTTCGATTTCAAGGCGTTTTTCAGGCGTTAAGCCTGTCTTGTCGCGATGATGACCCGACTGCGAGCAGTAGCCACAGTCTTCAGGGCAGTTGCCTGTTTTGATAGAAAGTAGCGTACTGATTTGCACTTCATTGGCATTAAAATGTTGGCGATGCACGGTCTGCGCCTGCATCAGCAAGTCCATCAGTGGCAAATCGAATAAACGCGCGATTTCATCCTTGGAAATTTGTGTCATCATTGGGTCATCTCGTCAAGAATTTAAGTGTACAATTGTAATGAATTTTATCAAAAATAGCAAATCCCTTTGCTATTTATCCTACCAATGTCATGCCAAAGTTTGGCTTATTTGCCCAGTTTTTGTTTTAGAGATACTAATAAATCTTTGGCGGTATTGGCATAAGGTTTTGCCATCTCAAGATAAGGCTTGGCTTGCTCGACATAGCCTTTATATTCATCAGGAATGGTGGCAGCTTGTTTGCCAATACCTGCAAACCACAGCACCAGTTTATAATCGCCCGTGATTTTGACATCGCCATCTTGGATTGCTGTCATGAAGGCTGCGACATCGCCTTTGGTGAGTAGCTTGACGCCAGTCATCGAGTCTTTAAAATCAATGGTCAGATCAGCATCTTGTGCTGTGCCTGCAGTCTGCCCAAAATGCCCATGATCAAAGCGAAAATACCGCTCAACACTCGGTGAGATGAACTGAATGCACACGGTGCGATCTTTGATCAAATTGTTAAACGCATCATTGGATTTGCTCTTGGCAAGGTTCTGTAGGCGCAGACCAAGCGCAGCGAGCAATGCGTCCAATGGATCGGTTTTGACATTGATTACAGGGACGGTAAACATAAGTTTTCCTTAATAAAGTAAATATATATAAATGGCTTAAGCTTTATCCAGTCGATGACCTAGGGCATACAGTACACCTTCAAGCCCTGTGACATTCACCGCTGCCGATGCGCGTGCTTGCACGATTGGCTTAGCATGATAAGCGATGCCTAGATCGCTGACCGCCATCATTGGCAAATCGTTCGCACCATCGCCGATGCAGACCACTTCTTGCATGGATAGACCTAAGCGTGCGGCGACTTTTTGGGCGATGGCAGCTTTTTGTATGCCGTCCAAAATCGGATCGGCAACCGTGCCTGTCAGCACCTTACCATCATTGATGAGTGGATTGGCATAAAATTCATCCATGCCAAGCGTACGCGCGACATAGTCGGCAAATGGCTCAAAGCCACCTGAGATCAGCACCGTATGATAGCCCAATGCCTTTAGGCTCTTGATCGCGGTGGCTGCACCAGGTTGAAAATGAATGTGATTGGCGATGATCTCATCGACCACGCTCACTGGTGTATCAGCAAGCAGTGCCACGCGGCGCGCAAAGCTTGTGGCAAAATCAATCTCACCGCGCATCGCTTCTTCGGTGATCTCTGAGACTTTATCTTCGATGCCGCAGAATTTGGCAAGTTCAACGATCACTTCTTCTTGGATCAAGGTAGAATCCATGTCAAAGCACGCCAAACGATGGCGCGTCAGCATTTTTTCGGCGGATAAAATATGCACATCGGCTTGGATATGTAAAGCCAAATGTGCGCTGATTTGCTCATCGATGATGTGCGCAGCGGCAGTTTTTTTCTCGCTGCTCATCTCGGTCTGTACTTTTGGTGCAAGCAAATAGCGATAAATCCCCACATTGCTTACAGTCTCGCCGCCATCGATCTTGTGCGCGCGTGCTTTGGCGGCATCGTCATCACAGACGGTAATCAGCTGCCAATTGGCTTGGGTGGCTGTCCATGACTGCATCAGCGTATCGACTTGTGCACCATCTTGGGTGACGACGACGATGGCAAATAATGGCAATATCCCAAGCTGTGCGCAGTGTTCTAGGTTATCAAGATCGCAGCCGTGCAGGGCATCGGGCAGAATGTGCGCCACTTGGCTTAGGGCAGCTTGCCATGCTTGGCTATTATTCGGTAGGGCGTAGATGCTCATAAGTCACTCAAAACTTGTCAGGATAAAAATGAACATATTAGCACCAAACTAGCGATGATAAAAGGGCAATATGTGCAAATTTGGCAAATCAATTAAAAACAGTTGCGTAAATGGTGCAAACATGGGAAAATTAGTTTATTTTGCTTACAAAAGACCGTTTTGTCCTTGTTATTTTGGTTTTAGACTCATCATGCCATATTCTGCCCCCAAGCAAACCACTTTTTTTGTCATTTTGCTGATTAGCTTATTATTGCACATCATCTTTTTTGTCATTAGCTCAAACCGCCTACAAACCGAGAATCATCGCATGATCGCGGATCGCTTGGTCGCTGAGATGAGCGCGGATTTGGTGATGCCAAGTGCTGCCAATGACCGCGTGAGCATGAGCTATATCGCAAGCCAATATGCCAAAGAGCCTGAAGTGGCGTATGTTGGTGTGTATAACGCTGCGGATAATATCGTGGTGTCGGTCGGTGAAGGCGAAAGCGGCTATCGCACCAAGAACGAGACGATCATCTCAGGTGATAAGGTGCTGGGTTCGGCGGTGATCGAGACTAAGGCGGTGCGCACGGCGAGTATCTTGTCAGGTCAGTGGTTGTTTTTGCTGGCGATGCTTGTGCTGCATGGTTTGATTTGGGTGGCGTACAGCTATTTTGCGCGCCCAAGCAAAGAGCTTAAAGCACAAATCGCAAGCCAAACGCGTGCTAAGCTGATCAGCCAAGGCGTTATTTCAGGCACTTTGCCAGTCGCTGAAGTGGCTGAACCTGTGCAAGTACAGACGGCTGTGGCTGATGATATCCAAGATGATGACGATAAAGAGCAGGAGATGCCAGTAGCCGCACCAAAAGTTGCTGATAGCTATGTCACCCAAGTGCGTTTCGATGATCCTAATGGCTTGCTATTGGCATTAAGTTTCGATCATAAGCAGATGTACTTTGCGCTGTGTGATCAGATGCTTGCCAAGGCGGCACAAAAGCTGCTTGATGCGCCATTATTGGCAGGCGTGTCAATCCATAGCATCAAAAGTTTTGATGAAAATGGCGCAAGCGTCACGCTTGTGGCTGAGCATGAGCACGCCAAAGTGGCAACCGCGTCATTGATGCTTGCCAAGCTTGCCTTGATGGTCAATCAAATCGTCTATGAACGCCATCGCAAACAAGGACAATTTGCCCTAAACATCAGCACCATGGCAAGTGACAGCGCCCAAGCCAATACCGTGCACAGCATCTCAGCGCGCCGCGGTTTGCCACTGGTGCTATTATTTGACAGTGCTGCTAAGCAGGAAATCGCCACTGTGGGTGTGCTTGATACACTGGATAAACCATTGTCAGCATCAGAGCGCGACTGCCAAGTGGTCAGCTCGCTGAACCAAAGTGCGGTGACGCGACTGCGTGTGGCGCGTGATGCGGTGTTTTTGGAAGAGTAAGTAATCTTATTACTTGACAAAATTTCAAAATTCATTTATAAGGCTATTCAAACCCTTTGGATAACAAGGGTAGGAATGATTGTAATGAATACTAAGGAGTCATTATGAGCAATATTGATGATGATTTTGATGATGATAACTTTGAAGAAGATGCCGATGCCAAGCTTGCTGATGAAGGCAAGGCCAAACCGCTCGAAAAACGCCTAAAAATCGACGCTTTATTAGAAGAGCAGCGACTGAACAAGCTTAAGCGCGCGCTAGAAGATGAAGATGATTTTGCCGAATTTGACGATTTGGATGATGATTTTGATGATTTGGACGATGATTTTTGATCGCCAATTACCAAAACACTGCCGCTTATACTGACAGCGTGTCGGTATAAGCCTTATTTTTTACAAAGAGTATGAAAAATGAATAAACAAGAACTGTTCGCCTACTTAGAATCGCCTGCCAATGAAATGGGTCTTGACCCAATTGCGGCGCATGGTTTTTTGACCGCAACTGTGGTGGGTAAGCCATTACCAAACTGGCTGTCGGCGTTTTTTGAAGGGGTGGATGCGGCTGTGCCAAGCGAAGTGAAAACCGCGCTGCAAGCATGGCGTCAAGAGCTGATCGATACGCTTAAAGCCGAGCAGCCGATTGAGCTGCCGTTCGATGCCAGCGAAGAAGCGGAAGATTTCAGTGAGGATGGCGACTTGGCAGCATGGGCGATCGGCTTTGTCGATGCGATGTATTCTGATGAGAATGTCGATTGGTTTGATGATGAAAACACCGAACAAGATGTTGCTGATTTGACCTTGCCGATGGTGGTGTTGTCAGGCATCGATGAAGAGCTTGATGAGATTCGCAGCGATGAGATGCTGGCAGATATGGCAAATGCCCTAGAAGACAACATCACTGAGCTGTTCTTATTATTCCATACCGATGATTGATCACCGATTGTTTGGTGATTATTAAAAAAGCAGGGCGATTTTCCTGCTTTTTTCATCTTATTTTTATTTTTATCCAAAGTTTACCAAGGAAAATCATGCAATTATCCAATCTTGAAACCTTGCCAAACTACATCATCACCGAGCGACTCGATGTTGTCTATGGCAGCACCGTTCGCAGTAAGCATGTGGGTAAGGATTTATTAGCAGGTCTAAAAAACATCGTCGGCGGTGAGCTGACGGCTTATACTGAGCTGCTTGAAGAAGCGCGTCAAGAAGCGATGGCACGCATGATTGCCAAAGCTCAAGCGCTGGGCGCAGATGCCATTGTCGGTGTGCGCTTTTCCACATCGAACATCACCGCAGGCGCGTCCGAGATTTTCGTCTATGGCACAGCGGTGAAAGTACAGAAAAAATTCAATCCATTTGGAAATTCTTCAGATCATCTTGATAATAATGGCAATGTGTGATGGATATTGAAGCGGTATTATTTCGGTATGCTGACTGGATTTTTGCCATTGTGCTGTTTGTGGTCGGTTGGTATTTTGGTACGCGCGCTGAGAAAAAGCACTTGGCAAGCTTACAAAAAGACGAAAGCGATTTGGCGCATATCACCGTGTCAAGCGAGCGATTTTTTGAGCCTGTTGGGGTGCGTGATTCGGTATTTGTCACAGGCAGCGTGGTCATTGCCCAAGACCGCTTTAAGCTTGTGATGGCGGCAATCATGAGCTTATTTGGTAAAAATTTGACCGTCTATGAAAGTCTGCTTGACCGTGCGCGCCGTGAAGCCGTGGTGCGCGCCAAACACCAAGCCAACCATGCAGGCTGTCATGCCATCTATGGCATCCGCTTTGAGATGTGTGATATTGATGGTGGTGTGGAAGTGCTGGCTTATGGCGTGGCGGTGAAGTGATTAGTGTTTCTTGGTTGAAATTGTCTGTCAATAAACCTCATCCCAACCCTCCCCTTAACAAGGGGAGGGGGTCTACTAAAACCCAGTAAAAAACCACGATTCATCATGAACCGTGGTTTTTGTTTTTGGAAAAGGGGAAATTACCAATAACCCAGCACTTTCCACCACAGACCGCCGATGACCAAGAAGATGATCAGATTGACCACACTCATCACAAAGCCTGCTTTCCACCATTCACCAAGCCCCACAAAGCCTGAGCCGAAGACGACTGGTGATGTGCCTGTGGCATAATGTGTCAAGGTCATCATGATGTTGGACGCGGCTGCCATCGCAAGTGCAAAGAACATTGGCGGTGCGCCTAGAGCGATGCCTGCCACCAAAAACGCGCCGAACATCGCTGTGATGTGCGCTGTGGTACTGGCGAACATATAGTGCGCGTACATATAAGCCACCAGTAGCAACAAGCCTGCTGTCATACCGCTTAAGCCTAAGCCACTGATGCCTGTTTCTAGACTTTGGCTAAACCAAGTGATTAAACCAAGTTTATTTAAGAAAGTCGCCATCATGATCAAGGCTGAGAACCACACGATGGTATCCCACGCACTTTTTTCTGATGTGATGTCATCCCAAGTCAAAACACCTGTCAATAATAGCAAGCTTAAGCCCAAAAATGCCGTGGCGGTCGCATCGATATCAAAGCCAAATAGTAGCTTTGGAATGCCTGCCCAACACGCAAGCAAAATCCCAAAGATGACAAACATGATTTTCTCATCGCGGCTCATCGGGCCCATTTCGGTAAGCTTATCTTTGGCAAATTGTACAGCGTTCGGCGTATTTTTGATGGTCGGTGGATACATAAAATACAGCACGATCGGCATAACGATAAAGGCGATCAAACCCGGTACCAGCATCGCAATCGCCCACTGGCTCCAGCTTAGGCGAAACTCACTGCCCAAACTTTCGGCGATGATATTGACCACCATCGGGTTTGGTGCGGTGGCGGTGATGAACATCGCTGAGCTGATTGGGTTGCTGTGATAATTAACCAGCGCAAGGTATTTGCCCATCACGCCTTCGGTGTTTTTCTCAGGCGTTGAGTCGTAGCTTTGGGCGATTGAGCGCATGATTGGATGCATGATCGCGCCGCCGCGTGCGGTATTACTTGGCGTTACAGGTGCCAAGATCAGCTCTGATAAAGCAAGGCTGTAGCCGATGCCGATGGTTTTTTTGCCCCAGACGGCGATGAATAGATAGCCGATACGCGCGCCTAAGCCTGTTTTTAATAGACCGCGCGAGATCATGATTGACACACCGATCAGCCAAATCAATGGGTTGGCAAAGCTTGACAGTGCATCTTTCATGGCGGCGTCGGCTTTACCGTCAGCGACAGTGATGCCCGTGATGGCAACGAGCATGATGGCGATGATCGACAGTGCGCCGATGGGCATGGCTTTGCCGATGATGGCAGCGATGACACCGACGAACAGCGCAAGCAGTCCCCAAGCTTGTGCCGATACGCCATCAGGAGTAGGGATAAAAAAGATGATGGCAGCCAGTGCAATGGCGATCGCCATCGGAATGGGCTTAAAGCCTAATTTAGAATTATTCATAAGTCACCTGATGTGAATTTATGGCAAGTTGTTATTATAAAAATAAAAAAAAGAAGCCGTGATGACGACTCCCTTCAAATTGCGCTTTTGTTATCAAATTTTACAAGCATTATACAACAAAAAATCACCCACAAAAAGTAAGGGATTGCTATTATTTTTGCAAAATCATTTTCTATAAAAATGCTAGACAAATTTTTGGCGATGGGCGATGAAGTATTTTCAATAAAAATCCCCACAAATCCAAGAAAACTTGCTAAAATAATCAGTATTTTTTATTGTATTTTGAACCAAAAACTTTGCACTTATAAAGGTTTACCATTCTCATGACTAACACCATCCAAACCGCACTAGATCGCTTATCTTCCGCCTATAATCCTGCCGAGATTGAAGCAGGGATGTATCAAGGTTGGGAGAATGCAGGTTATTTTAAGCCTGATTATAGCAAGTCAAAAGCCTTCTCTATCGCCTTGCCACCACCGAATGTCACAGGCTCACTGCATATGGGGCATGGCTTTAATAATGCCATCATGGATACGCTGACTCGCTATCATCGTATGATGGGCTATAACACGCTATGGCAAGCAGGCACTGACCATGCAGGTATTGCGACGCAGATGGTTGTTGAGCGTCAGCTTGGCCTACAGGGCATCAAACGCCACGATCTGGGCCGTGAAAAATTCCTAGACAAAGTGTGGGAGTGGAAAAGCGAATCGGGTGGTAACATCACTCGCCAAATCCGTCGCCTAGGCTCATCGGTGGACTGGAGCCGTGAGCGATTTACGATGGATGAAGGTCTATCAAAAGCTGTGCAAGATGTATTCGTCAAGCTGTATGATGACGGGCTGATTTATCGTGGTAAGCGTCTGGTGAACTGGGATATCAAACTTGAGACAGCGTTGTCTGATCTTGAAGTTGAAAACCATGACGAACAAGGCTCATTATGGCACTTTAAATATTTCTTTGAAAATCAATCTCTTACCACCAAAGATGGTCAAAATTATCTTGTTGTAGCGACCACACGCCCTGAGACTTTGCTTGGTGATACAGCGGTGGCGGTACATCCTGAAGATGAACGCTATGCACACTTGATTGGACAAAATATCGTCCTGCCGATTACCGGCCGTATCGTACCGATCGTGGCGGATACTTATGTCGAAAAAGACTTTGGTACAGGCTGTGTCAAGATCACCCCTGCGCATGATTTTAATGACTATGAAGTCGGCAAACGCCACAATCTACCACTGATTAATATCTTTGATAAAAACGCCAATATCCTAGCGGATATGCAGGTGTATGAGAGCCTAACTCAGCGTGAGCCAACGCTAGAAGCGACACCATCTGACTATGCAGGTCTGGCTCGTTTTGATGCTCGCAAAAAATTGGTGGCAGATGCCGAAACTCAAGGCTGGCTTGAAAAAATCGAACCGCACGCACTCAAAGCACCACGAGGCGATCGCAGTGGCGAGATTGTTGAGCCGTATTTGACCGACCAATGGTATGTCGCCATCGATGCGCTAGCCAAGCCTGCCATCGAAGCGGTCGAAGATGGTCGCATTGAGTTTGTGCCTGCACAGTACAAGAATATGTACATGGCGTGGATGCGTGATATCCAAGACTGGTGCATCAGCCGTCAGCTGTGGTGGGGTCATCGCATCCCTGCGTGGTATGACGACAAGGGTGGTATTTATGTGGCACATGATGAAGCTGAAGTACGTAGTAAGTACAATCTGTCTGCCGATGTCGCCCTGCGTCAAGATGAAGATGTGCTAGATACTTGGTTTAGCTCAGGTCTGTGGACATTTAGCACGCTGGATTGGGGTAATGATGCCGATGACGGTAAGGCACTGGCGACTTTCCATCCGACCAGTGTTCTGGTGACTGGCTTTGATATCATCTTTTTCTGGGTGGCTCGCATGATTATGCTGACCATGCATTTTGTCAAAAATGCTGATGGCACGCCACAAGTACCGTTCAAGACCGTCTATGTGCATGGTCTCGTGCGTGATGGACAAGGTCAAAAGATGAGTAAGTCAAAGGGTAATGTGCTTGACCCGATTGATCTGATCGATGGTATCGATCTAGAAAGCCTAGTGGCCAAGCGTACCACAGGGCTGATGAATCCAAAAGATGCTGCCAAAATCGAAAAAGCAACCCGCAAAGAATTCGCTGATGGTATCGAAGCATTTGGTACTGATGCACTGCGTTTTACTTTCACAAGCCTTGCCAGCACTGGCCGTGATATTAACTTTGACATCAAGCGTATCGAGGGCAACCGCAACTTCTGTAACAAGATCTGGAACGCCACTCGCTTTGTACTGATGAACTGCGTGGACAAAGCAGGCAATGAGCTGCCAATTGATAAAGCTGCCAACAAACAGCTGTGGGAGCTGCCTGAAAAATGGATCATGAGCCGCCTAAACTCAACCATCGCAAGCATCCATGAGGCGATGGCGACTTATCGTTTTGACTTGATGAGCCAAGCGATTTATGAGTTTATTTGGAATGAGTATTGTGACTGGTATGTCGAGCTTGCCAAATCAGCACTCAATGACGACAGTGTCAGCGATGATCGCAAAGCGCAGATTCGCTATGTGCTGATTCATGTGCTTGAGGTTGCGATGCGATTTAGCCATCCAATCATGCCGTACTTGACCGAGAGCCTATGGCAGACGGTTGCACCACTGATTGACCGTAAGACGACTGACAGCATCGTTATTGCTGATTTCCCTGTGGCAAATGCCGATGACATCAGTCGTGAGACCGAGCAGGATATGGCATGGCTACAGGCACTCATCGGTGCAGTGCGTAACATCCGTGGTGAGATGAAGCTGGGTAATGCTGTGCGTCTGCCGGTGCTACTACAAGGTGTGAATGACACTGAGCAAGCATCGCTAAGCCGTATCGCCAATCAGTTCAAGGCATTGGCAAAAGTTGAGACTCTGACCATCGTCGCTGAGGGCGAAGAAACGCCACTATCATCATCGAGTATGGTGGGGCAGGTTAAGGTGCTGGTACCGATGAAAGGGCTCATCGACCCAACAGCAGAGCTAAACCGCCTAGCCAAAGTATCTGAAAAGCTACAAGCACAAGCCGATGGCATCACGCGTAAGCTTAGCAATGAAGGCTTTGTGGCAAAAGCCCCAGAAGCGGTGGTCGCCGCCGAGAAGGCCAAGCTTGATGAGCTAAACACGCAGCTGGCTGAGATCGCTAAGCAGGTTGTACAGCTTGAGAGTTTATAAGCTATTGTTTTATAAATGATTATTGCTCTTTTAGCATAATTTCCTCGATAAAGACCCATGACTGCCATCTGCTACTGATGGCGGTTGTAATCAATGGACTTGATAAAGATAGTTAAGATAATCAATGAAATCAATGAAATTCACCCCTACATCAAGCCATCGCCGCGCCCGATTTTTCAGTGGTAAGAACAGCATTAATTTGTTGCTGTTACTGTTGCCCGCCATAGTGTTTGGTGGCTTGCTTGGGTATTATCAATCAGCAAGCATAGGCGTGCGTTTGTTTGTTTTATCACTCATAGGCATTTATCCGACACTTGTCTTTATCCAAGTATATCGTGCGCACAGCATTTATCATCGCAAAACCTTATTATACGGTACTCTGAGTGTTGTATGGTGGCTGATATTTGCGGTACATAGTACGGTATTGTCCGCAAGCTGGGCGGTTTTTGACAGTAGTATCGATGCGTTTTTCATCGTTCAGGCGGTGGCGAACACCACACGGCTTGAAGCGATGGAATTTGTGCAGTTTCATTGGCACAAGATTGCATTTTTGATTGCATTGCTATGTGTTTGCTTGTATGGCTATTTTTGGATGCTGCTGCGATATTTTGATGTTGATAGCTATGTGTCTGCCAAACCAACTTGGACACATAAGACCTTGTTTGTGTTGTTTGTCATCTTGTGTGTTGCAGCTTATGCCACTAAGCCCAATCGCAAAAATGCACCCATGTTTTTTTGGTACAATTATTATGCCAAGATTGTGGATTTTCAAGATGAGCTTAAGTTACATCAGCGTTGGCACAAGCGATGGCAGCAGCAAGCAATCAGTGATATCATCGCAACTGATGATCGCCACACGCAGACGCACATCATTGCCATCACTGAGAGTTTGACCAGTGAGAATTTCGGCATTTGTGGCTATCCGCGCGATACCACGCCACATATCAGCGCGCTACAAAATGAGCTGATGATCTATTGTAAGGCGTATTCACCGTACGCAACGACGATCAATGCCGTCAAGGCATTATTGACCGATATGCCGGCAGGCGCGCCGAAGTTCGTGCCGACACAGAGCTTACTTACCCACGCCAAGCAAGCAGGTTATCAGACCTATTGGATCAGCAATCAAGATGACAGTTATTTGTCATCGCTGTTTGGTTCATTGGCAGATGTGGCGATTTATCACAATCGCTTAAGTGGTCGCAGTAGTTTTTCAAAAGATGAAGGATTGTTACCACATCTACACAATGCCTTGGCTGATACGCATACCAAAAAGCTTATCATCCTACATCTGATTGGCGCACATCCCAATTATTCGGCGCGTTATCCCGATCGCTTTGAGCGGTTTCCTGATGATAATAAAGGGGCAGATCAGATTGATGCGCATTTTGATCGGCAGAATTTTGGCAGTCTGACCAGACAGGCGCGTGATGAATATGACAACAGTATTTTGTACCAAGATTGGATGTTTGCCGAGATTTTAAAACAGCTAAAAAATGACACAGCGGATAATCAAAGCCTGACCTTTGTGTCCGATCATGGTAATGAAGTCGGTCATGTCAAGGATTATGCAGGGCATAGTGATCATAGTGAAGCGGGTTACAAGGTGCCGTTGATCGTCTGGCAAAACTCGCCGAATGCGCGCACAGGCATTGAGCAAGGCAGATTGGTGGATACCGCTGAGCTCAATAACCATATGCTGATGCGCATGGGTATTTTGACCAAGTCAGGTCAGCCCTTGCCGTGGTCGGATCATGCTTATCAATTTGCTCCGAAAGCGAAATTTCCATATTGGCAAAATAATAAAAAAACTGAATAAAAAACAATAAGTTGTCAGAAGATTATCAGTTAAATATTTAGCCGATGAGTGATCGTGCCACCCCAAACACGCCCATATGCGCCTGAACGATGACATCAATATCAGGCGCATAGCCGCCGCCCATCACCACCGCGACAGGAATGCCAAGCTGATGTGCCATCGTCAGTACGATCTCATCGCGCTGATAGCAGCCGTCCAGCGTCAGCGATAATTTACCCAGTTTATCCACCGCCAGCACATCGACACCAGATTGATAAAAGATCATATCAGGGGTAAACTCTGCGATGATTTTTGGTAGGGTATTGCTTAAAATTTCTAAATATTCATCATCACCAGTATCATCAGCTAGGGCAATATCCAGATCGGATTTTGGCTTATGATAAGGATAATTTTTCTCGCCATGCATACTAAAGACAAAGACCGCAGGATTATCCGCCATGATCGCCGCATTGCCATTGCCTTGATGAACATCAAGATCCACGATCAAAATCCGCTTCGCTTGATTGCGTTTCAGCAATAAATTGCTCGCCACACAGATGTCATTCATCACACAAAAGCCTTCACCGCGATCGGCAAAGGCATGATGCGTACCGCCCGATGTCGATAAGCTGATGCCGTACTGCTTGGCGTACAAGGCGCATTCATAAGTAGCGTGGCAAATATAGCGCTCACGCAGCACAAGCTCGGGCGACATTGGCAAACCAATAGCGCGTGCTTCTTTTGCGCTCAAGGCTTGTGTCTCAAGCTTATGCCAGTACTCTGCCGTGTGCGTGGTCAAAATCTCATCGGCAGATAGTAGCTGCGGTGCAAATATATCATCTGCCCTAATGATACCATCAGCAAGCAGTCGCTCGGGTAGTAGGCGATATTTCGCCATCGGAAAGCGATGACCATCAGGCACAGCGTGACAAAAAATGGGCGAATGGGCGATTTTTAGCATGGTATTTTTTGATAAGTTAAATAATTTTATAATCAATTTTTATTATTAATTTGACACAATAAATTTGTAAAAATAAAAACTAAATTTATTGATACTGATCAGTTGGTTCAAAAAATTCTACCGTACGCACAGCATTGGCATCGGTCGAATGCTCAGCAGAATCAATAAAATGCTCAGGATGAAAATGTAGATAATCTAATAAAATAAGACTGGGTTCAGGGTCGCTCAGCACATCATCATAAGCTTTTTGGGCAAGTTCGGTTAAGCTTGCTAAGCCTTGTAGATGACAGCCTAATGCCTTATCGGTCATCGGTGTAAATTCAGCATCAAAGCTGATCTTGGCGCGCACTTCGCCATCGGTAGGGTCAAGCTCTAGGCTGCCAAAAGGAATGCCAAGATTCGCCATTGCGATTGCCATCGTCATCGGCGCAAAGTGACTTTGGGGCACAACTTCAGGCAAAATCCCAAAAATCGACACCAGCTGCGTGCGTTCATTGATACGAAACACGCAAGTCCACTCAGCATCTTTATCACTAAATGGCACGATCAGATGATGAATCTGTGGTACGACAGCATAGCCATCTGCGGTGTTGGCATGGCGGTGCTCGTATTTCCAGTTGTGCGCATCCAAAAATACCATCAGTTCATCGGTGATGGGGTGGCTGTCTGTGTGGCTGTCCGTGCTATTGAGTGTGTCTGCTTGATGGGCGGTGTCATCGGCAGCGTCGTTCACTGGATTTGGCTGTGATTGTGGCTGCGGTTTTGGTTCGGCTGTAGCTAATTTATCACTAATAAACTGTGCAATTTTTTTAAATAATTTCATGAAATGTATCGATACGGCATGATTCAGCCATTAGCATAACAAATTTTTGCCCAAATCGGTAGTACTAACTGATGGCGGCAGAGTTTTTTAATCCGTATGAAACAAAACTTCAGCAATCAATACGGTTTTTTGGTATGATAGGCAGATTGATTTATTTTGCCAAGACTTTCATGACAACGGGATATTTATTAGGTATTCATGACAAACGCCACCGAATTTGACGCTCAAACCGCTGATGCGCTTAGCTGTTCACCGATTTTGCACCTTGATCATGTCGATGTGCAGCGCGGTGATTTTTTGCTGTGCCAAACGGTGAATAAAACGCTGTATGCAGGCGATGTTTGTCATTTGATCGGTGAAAATGGCTTGGGCAAAACCACGCTGTTATCCCAAATCGCAGGGCTACTGCCCATCACGACGGGCAAGGCGCGCATGAGTGGTGCGTGCGTCTATGTCTCGCATCAGTTGGGCATCAGTGCAGCTTTGACCGTTGAGCAGAATTTACGCTTTTTATTGTCGCTGTATGGTGTGGATGCGGACGCGGCGATGATTGAGCAGGCGTTATCTTGCGTGGGTTTGGATGGTCTTGAAGATGTCAGCTGTGCGCAGTTGTCAGCAGGGCAGATGCGCCGTGTGGGGCTTGCGCGATTGTTCGTGCTGGATGTGGCGCACGCACCATTTTGGCTGCTTGATGAGCCTTTGACCGCGCTCGATGTGGCGATGGTCACGCACTTAGAAAACCGCATTGCGGCATTTGCCAAATCAGGTGGCGCGGTGCTGATGACTAGTCACCAAGCGACCTATGCGGCGACTTGCACGCTTGATTTGGCGGAGTTTGCATTATGATGACTCAGGCTTTTATGACCATGCTTGCGCGCGAATGGCAGATCAAAAGACAGGGTGCGGTGCAGTGGCTGTTTCCGATTGTGCTGTTTTTGCTTATCATTACGCTGTTTCCACTTGCCATCGGTAGCGAGCCGAATCTGTTATTACGCCTTGCGCCATCAGCGGTGTGGATTGCGGCGCTGATTGCGCTTGTGATCGGGGTGGATGATTTATTTCGCGGTGAATTTGATAATGGCACGCTTGCGCAAATAGTGGTAGCAGGTGCGCCGCTGTCTGTGTGGGTGCTGGCGCGGTTGATGGTGCATTGGCTGTTCAGTGCAGGGGTGGTAGCGGTGCTGTCGTTGTTGGTGATTGTGCTGTTTGGCATGAATGCTGCTGATGCGGCGATACTTGCGCTTTCTATTATCATCGGCTCGCCGTTATTGCTTGCGCTGTCTGCCATTGCCAGTAGCTTGACATTGACACTGAAAAATGGCGCGGTGCTTGTGCCGCTGATTGCGCTACCCATGCAGCTGCCAGTGCTGATTTTCGCTACTGGCGCGGTGGATTTGCACGCTACAGGATTAAATGGCTTGCCGACATTGGCGCTGCTTGCAGCAGGTAGTATTATCGCAGTACTGGTGACGCCGTGGGCGGTTGCACAAGTGCTAAAAATGGCATGGTCGGATTGAATTTGATTGAGTTTTATCCAATCAAAAATCACCCATCTAGCCATAACTCCCCAGTACCCACCATCACTACGCGTCCGCCGACTTGGATGTTCTGTGCTGTATCGATATTTAGATACAAGCGGTTGGCACGCCCCAAATGATCGCCTTGATGGATGGTTTTGCGTGTCGGTGTCAGTCCTTGATGAATCAGATACGCCCCAAGATTGGCGCACGCAGAGCCTGTGCCAGTGTCTTCGATGAAGATGCCATCTTGTTCAAACAGCATTCTTGAGTGAATGATTTCTTCACAATATTCATCTTGATACCACAGATAAATTGACGGCTCAGCACTTGTATCAGGGCAGTGCTTGGCGAATAATTCTTGTAATTTTATCAAATCGATCTTGGCGTGCAATAAGTCATCTAAGCTGTCTAATTGTAGCAAAAACTGCGTTGTGCCACTATTGGCAAAATAACCCAGATAATTGATTTTATTTGAATTAATTTGGCAAATATCAGTCAGATAAGCTTGACTAACTTGACAGGGCGTAACTTCAAAGCCGCTGATGGTTAAGAAAATTTGTACATCATCTCGGTGGATGTGTACGGCTTTGGCTTGAGTATTGATGATAAATTGATCGGGCAGATTATTAAGCTGTGATAATACAAAACTTGCACCCAGTGTCGGATGACCTGCAAAGGGCATTTCATAATTGGGTGTAAAAATCCGCAAATTTGCCACCACATGATCATCATTACTTGGCTGAATAAACACCGTTTCGCTTAAGTTGAACTGCTTGGCAATCGCTTGCATTTGGGTATCATTTAGCATGGCAGCATTGGTAAATACCGCCAAAGGATTGCCGCCAAAATGCGTCTCGGCAAAAACATTGACCAGATAATAGGGTAGTTTTGTCATCAAAATCTCGTAAGTTCATCCATCAAGTTTATCCATCAATCCATCAAAACGACGGATTAAGCAGTGCATTGATAAAATGCATGATAAGCTTTGGCTCGATTGCGATCGTCGCTACTACACCAAAGACCGCGCCGAATAGATGCGCTGAGTGGTTGGTTGTGCTACCGCCGCGGCGATCGGCATAGATGCTATACGCCACATAAGCGGCGGCAAAGATGATTGCAGGAATGGGAATGATGGCAAATAAATACAAAGTCTCCCACGGTGCAAACAAGATAAACGCAAACAGCACCGCGGAGACTGCGCCTGATGCACCAAGACTTGAATAGCGCGCGTTGTCCTTTTGGGCAAGATAAGTCGGAATGATCGCGGCGATGATCGACAGCACATAAAAGCCGACAAAGCCAAGACTACCAAAGCGACTGATATAAAACTGCTCAATCACCCGCCCAAAAAAGTACAGCGTAAACATATTAAACAGCAGATGCATCCCATCAGCATGGATAAATCCGTGCGTTAATAGGCGGTCGATTTGACCTTTTTTGATCGCAGGCGGCCAAAAAATCAACCGCTCAAACAGCGGACGCGATTGCCAAGCGGCGATACTAATGATAACAGTAATGATGATAATGGCGGTGGTATGATTCATGGCATTAAACTTAATAATAAAAAATTACCGTAGTATAGCACGACACGCACAAAAACCAACCGTCTTGGCAGAAATGGCGGCTGAATCGGTGAGTATTGGTAAGTTTTACATGAGTTTTGTAACAGTTTTTCCAAAAAAGATGAAAAATCAATGGATTGTGTTTGTTAATTGTTGCAAACCCTTTTATCTTGTCCAAAAATCAGTCACAATATATCGCAGATGTGCAGATGTTTCACGGCAAAAGGGCAATAAGGGCAATGATGCTTAACTTGCCGATTTTTCGTGGTTAAACTTTTTTTATTTCAGTGGAGCTATTATGAACCTGATCGCCAAATTAAGCGAATTTGTGACCCCTTATGTACTTGCCATGACCAAGGATGTGGCGGGCAATAACGATGCCAAAGCAGGCATTTTGTCAGTATTTTATCCACTGTTCGCAGCGCGCCTAGCAGACGCTGGCACTGTTACTGCGGCACAAGCGGTATCTGATGAGACAGTGGACTATGGTCAAGCGCTACTGGGTGCGGTCATGGGCAATGACACGCAGTCAATGATTGCAAAATTCGCTCAAGAATTTGGCGTATCAAGTGAAGCTGTATCAGCCGTCACAGGCGCAGCATCGGCGCACAGCTTTGCAAAAATCGAAGAACTTGCAGGCGGCGCGCCAGTGGCGCAGTTCGTCAAATCATCACTACAAGGCTTTAATGGTGTATTGCCAGCATGGGCAAGTGCATTTTTGCCAGCGGGTCTATTGGCAGGCGGTGCGACTTTGGCAAATGGCATCGTCAAAAACACCGCTGTTACCACTGACGCTGTAGCTCCAGTTGCCCAAGCTACCGAAGACAAATCATCAATCGCGCCAGTGGCTGCTGCTACCGCTGCTGTCGGTGCAGGTGCTGCTGCCGTCGCTGCTACCGCTGTCAAAGCTGCTGACATCAAGAGCGACAAAGCTGATCCAAAAGCTGCTGCTGCGCCAACTGCGACCCATGTCGATACTTCTACAGTCGTGACCGAAGAGAAAAAAGGCGGCTTCTTAAAAAGCTTGCTGCCGATCATCGGTCTATTAATCTTTGCGGGTCTAGCATGGCTACTACTGCGCAGCTGCCAAGATTCACCAGCGCCAGTCGCTGCACCAGTGGCACAAGAAGCAGGCGCAAGCAGCGCAGCAACTGCGGTCAATCCAGCCGTACTTGGCGTCACTATGGACAGCACCGGTCAAGCCATCGCATCATGTACTGCACAAGCTGGCTCTGAAGGCTTGGTGGGCAACATCCGCGCTGCCATCACAGGTCTATTCACTGCCGATAAATGTGAGCTGAACACCGCGACCGACCGCGCTGACAGCATGGCGGCTGAGCCACATCTACCTGCGCTACTTGGCTTAATCAAAGGCGTGCCAAATGCTACTTTGGGCATCGCGGATAAAGCAGTGCGCTTTGGCGGTGCGGATGATGCAACAGTGGCTAAGCTTGTCGAGCAAGCCAAAGGCATCGTTCCTGCTGACTTTGATGTACAAGCAGGTACCATCGAATCACTACTAAATCCACAAGCTGATGCCGCTCAAGGCGACGCGGCTGCTGCCAATGCCAATGCTGCACCAGCCAAAGTCACCATCGCAACTGACGCTACGGGCAATGCCATCGATTCATGCGCAGCGACCGCTGGTGAAGAAGGTGTGATCACTGGTATCAAATCAGCACTGAGCGCTGCCTTTGGTGCAGATGCTTGCCAAGCCAATGTCGATACTGCGCACGCAGCGACCCTACCGGCTGCCGAGCAGCTGCCTGCCATCCTAGGTGTGATGAAAGGCGTGCCAAATGCCAGCGTGAGCATCGAAGATAAGACCATCCGCTTTAATGCAGCTGATGAAGCGACTGTGGCGAAGCTTGTTGAAGCGGCTAAAGCTGCTGTACCTGCTGATTTCGTCGTCGAAGCTGAGCCTAAGCTTGATGCTGCTGCGGCCGCTGCTGCAGGCAACACTTCAGCCAAAGCTGCACTAGAAGCGCTAACCGCAGATTCTACCGCTGAAGACTTGGTCAAGGCGTTGAATATGCAGATCATCAACTTCGCATCAGGCTCAAGCGAAATCCCAGCTGAAAACAAAGCCATCCTTGATTTGGCTGTGGCAAAAATGGCTGAACTGAAAGACGCAGGCCTGCAAATCACAGGTCACACCGACAGCCAAGGCAATGCTGACATGAACAAAAAACTGTCAGAATCTCGTGCGAACGCGGTGCGTGATTACCTAGTATCAAAAGGTGTGGATACCGCTCGTCTAGCAACTGCTGGCGTCGGCCCTGATCAACCAGTAGCCACCAATGCCACCGAGCAAGGTCGCTTCCAAAACCGCCGTATCGAATTTTCAGTATTGGCAAAATAATCGATTCAGCATTGTATAAAACAAAACCAAGCGGTATCATATCGCTTGGTTTTGTTTTATAGGGGCGTATCGCATACGCTCAGAGATGATTTTGGTCAAATAAGTACCAAAAAGAGCAAATAATGACAGCGACGGTAATTTTATTTAACAAGCCTTATGGCGTACATAGCCAATTTCGCAAAGAGCATGACGGCATGGCGACTTTGGCAGATTTTTTCACGGACAAATCGCTGCGTGTGGCAGGGCGATTGGATAAGGATTCTGAAGGCTTGCTTGTCTTGACCGATCATGGCGTGCTCAATCATGCCATCACCACGCCGCCCACCGCCATCAATGCCAAATACAATGCTAAGCACGCCAAGACTTATCTGGTGCAAGTTGAGAACATTCCCAGTGCTGAGCAGATTCACGCGCTGCAATCAGGCGTGATGCTAAAAGATGGTAAAACGCTGCCCGCGACCGTCAAGCATCTAGCTGATGATGAGCTGCCCATCACACTGTGGGCGCGTACGCCACCGATTCGCAGTCGGGCAAGTATTCCAACTGCTTGGCTTGCCATTAGTATCATCGAAGGCAAGAACCGCCAAGTGCGACGCATGGTCGCTCATGTGGGCTTGCCGTGCTTGCGATTGATTCGCCATCAAGTCGGCACATGGACGCTTGGTGATTTGGAGGTCGGGGAGTATCGCACGCTTAGCTTGTCCGCCGATGAGCTTGCCAAAATGGGCATCAGTGACAACACACCAAAGCCTGCAACCACAAAGCCTGTCGGTCATGCCGCCAAAGCATTTAAAAATAACCGAAAATCTGCCAAACGCCCAAGACCACCGAAATTTGGTGGATAAAAAAAGACGCCATATTTTAAATTGGCGTCTTTTGTCAGAAAATTATTTTACTTGCTTTTTTGCTTGTTCAGCGATTTTGTTTGTTGGTTTTTTCTCTTGTGAAAGCTTTTTCTTTACTGGCTTTTTGTTTTGTTTTTTCATTTTTTGCTCAGCTTTCTTGGTTTTCTTTTTGGCTTGTTTTTCAGACTGATGGTCAGTTTTCTTAGCTTGTTTTTGAACGGTTTGTGCAGTTTCTGGTTTGGTAGGTTGTGCGTTTTGTGGTGCAGCCATTGCGGTCAAAGTAAATGCCGATAAGGTAAATGCGGTGATAAGTTGTTTGATTGACATGATATTTCCTATAAAATAAGCATCAAGACCGATAGTGGACTTGATGCGTATATTAAAGCAAACACTTGTAAATTCAATTTGTGAGTTTACAAGTGTTTGGGAGTGGTTATAAGTGCATTTTGTAAATTTTGTTGCACAATTGGCTTGGAAATCATCATGCGCTTAATCAAAACACTAACCACGCACCGCCATTACCGCTTAGGCTCATTTGCTTATGCGTGGTCGCAGGCGTGTCATCATCAGCTGTTAGGACATCAAAAGTCATCAGCTCATCGCGGCGAAATGCGTGTACTTGCACCGCTTGCCCTGTGGTATTTTGTAGGGCGATTTGGCGGTTTAACAGCGCGCTGCTTGCTTTGAGTCCATTGATGGCGATGATGACATCATTAAAGCTTAAGCCTGCTTTGCTTGCTTGGCTGTTGCGATGTAAGTGCTTGATTTTTAAGCCACTTGCTTTTTCGTCTAGCGTCATACCCCAAGGCTTGGTCTGTGTGCTTGCTTTGATATCGATACCAAATTTCGCCAAAGTCTCACCGATCGGTAGCGGCGCTGTGCCGATGACATAGTCTTGATAAAATGCCTGCCACTGATCTTTGCCCATCATCTCACTAATGACTTCATCAAGGCTGTCGGTCGTCATGCCATAAGGCTTGCCGTGCGCGCGCTCATAGAATGCCTTGACCACATCGAACAGGCGGTATTTGCCATCAGAATTTTCAAGTAAAGTTGCATCCAATAGCCACGCCACCAGTGCGCCTTTGTTATAATAGCTCACCCCTTGATTGGCGGTATTCTCATCGGCGCGATACAGTTTGATCCAAGTATCGAAGCTTGATTCTGCGACGCTTTGATGGGCTTTGCCATCGGTCTGTAGATAGCGATTGATTTGTGCTGCTAATAATTTTAGATAGCTTTCTTTATCAATCACACCTGCGCGTAGCAGCATCAAATCATCAAAATACGATGTAAATCCTTCAAATACCCACAGCAGCGGCGTATAAGCTTCATCAATCAAAGGGTTGTCAATCATCACATCAGGCTTAACAGTCTTCACCCACCACGCGTGGAAATATTCATGGCTGCACAGACCCAGATAACGCTGATAATCGCTCGATGGCACGGCAGGCTCAGCAGCACTCGGCAGATCACTGCGCGGACTGACCAGTGCGGTGGAGTTGATATGCTCAAGCCCACCATAATCATTGCCCGTGACCATCGTCATAAAGGTATAATCAGCAAACGGCGCGCTGCCAAGCCAATCGATGTAAGCTTGGCAGATTTTTTGTAAATCGTGGCTAAGCCTTGTCAAATCTGCCTGATGGCGACCTGCGATGAACGCGCGGTGGGGGATGCCTCGCCCTGCATGATCGCGCACATCAAAGCCAAATTTATCTTGCGTACCGATCTCAAACGGATAATCCAAATACTCAAAGCTTGGCATCGCGGCAAATTGATAGGTCAGCCCGTCATCACCATGCTTGATATCGTGTGGCAGACCGCAGGCGATGCTGCAGTTTTTATGAATATTAGTAAAATTCTTAGATAAAAATAACTCAATAGTAGCAGGGGTGAATTGATTATTTTTAATTAACAATAATAAAGAGCTAAAATTCCCAAAAATCCGCTGCTGATCGACAAATGCCGTACGCACTGATAAATCATGACAATAGATTTCATACTGTACCGTGATAGCATCGCCTGCTTTGGCATGGACGAGCCTAAAGGTGTGCTTATCAGATTTATTGGCGCGATAAACACGGTCATCACCTGCGATCGTATAACTAACCTGAGTGATATTTTTGGCAAATTCACGAATCAAATAACTGCCTGCAATCCAAGTCACCATGGATAAACTTGGCGCATCTTCTGCGCTGTTAAACTGTATGGTCACATCGCACAAATGATCATAAAAACGGCCAAAATCCAAACGATACTGTATGCTCATCATCTTCCCTTCCGGTCAAAATAAACAGTAAACAAACAGCAGTATCATAACAAACTGCACTTGATTTTCAAACCTTGCGCCACAATTTTACAGCTTGTAACGACTTTTTTGTAACCAAACGGCAAAATTGCCAAACTTCTGTTATAATAGACATCAATTTTTGCCATTTAATGCATCGGGTATTTGACCTGTGGCAGGCGTGGCACAATTTTGTAAGGAATCCCTATGACAACTATCGCAAATGATACCGTTGTAAAGTTTAACTACACATTGACCAACGATAAAGGTGAGACCCTTGACCAATCTCAAGGCGAGCCATTGGCTTATCTACACGGTCATCACAACATCATCCCGGGTCTTGAAAAAGAAATGACTGGCAAAAAAGCAGGCGACAAATTCAAAGTCACTGTTAAGCCAGAAGAAGCCTATGGTGAGTACATCGCAGAAGCGGTACAAGAAGTGCCACGCGCCAATTTCCAAGGCGTGGACAATATCGAAGTGGGTATGCAGTTCCAATCACAAACTGACGATGGTCATGTGATGCTGGTGACTGTTAAAGATGTCAATGATGAAGTGGTTGTGGTTGATGGCAACCATCCGCTGGCAGGCGTTGAGCTGACCTTTGATGTTGAGATCGTGGAAGTGCGTGCAGCGACAGCTGATGAGATCGCACACGGTCATGCGCATGGTGTAGGTGGTCATCATCACTGATTTGTCCGATGATTTTATCTGATCATTTAGTCTGATCATCATGACAAATCTAATCTCGCTCAAGTGAATACTTGGGCGATTTTTATTGCAACAATCCAAAACCGCAGCAGTTACAAAAAGTGAATAACCGTTCACCAAAAACACTTGCTTTTTTTGGCATTTGGGTTTAGGCTTGTACACTGTAAATTCATCAGTGGAATGATTATGGTAAGTTTTATCCGCACCCAATACAACCGCAGTAAAAAAATCATCGGCATGACCAGCACCTTGGTCGGTGGCTTTCGTGCTGCCCAAAAAGTTGGTGCTTTTGGCGATGGTGCGTCGCGTGAGACGCTGTCGCCGTATGTGCAGCAGTTTTGCCGTCGTATGGCAGGCTCTTTTGGCGTCAAAGTCGTGCAAGTCGAACCCATACCGCAGACGCATGGGTTGTGGGTGAGTAATCATGTCTCGTGGCTGGATATTCCTGTGGTGGGGTCGGTCGCGCCTGTATTTTTCTTATCAAAAGCTGAGATCGGTGAGTGGCCGATTTTTGGGCGACTTGCCAAAGCAGGCGGCACGTTGTTCATCAAGCGCGGCTCGGGTGATGCAGGCTCAGTGTCTGATCAGATCACCGCGTTTTTGCAAGGGGGTTCATCGGTGGTGTTTTTCCCTGAAGCGACCACCACCGATGGCAAGCAAATCAAAAAAATCTACGGCAAACTGCTCAAATCAGCGATCGATACTGGCTTGCCGATCTGTCCGATGGTGCTTGCCTATGTCGATCAAGATGGTAAGTTGTCCGATGAAGCGGCGTACTATGGCGATCGTACGATGGCGGACAGTCTAAAAATCGTCGCCGATTCTAAAGGCATCACCGCTCATGTGCTGCCACTTGCGCCGATTTCACCAGTGGGTAAAGACATCCGCGCGCTGACCGATGAGCTACAAAAGGTGATGGAAGCAGGGCTTGCCGAATTACACAGCCGAGTGCTGACGGCTTAGGCTTAGTTTGCTTAGTTTGATGGCGATATAACTAAACCTAGTTCAGTGAACTGGGTTTTTTGTGAGTGGTGTGCAGATTATCTTAATTGAACACCGACTTCGCCTTTTGGTGTGACCTTAAAAATCTGCACCTTAAACAGTACTTCTTGACCTGCCAATGGGTGATTAAAATCCACTTTGACGGTATCATCATTGACTTCGCTGATGACGCCCACGAGTGAATTTTGACCTTTATCGGCAAACTCCATCATCATACCGACGACAGGGTTTGGCTCAGATAGGGCAAACTGTGCACGGGCAAAGCTCTGGACATTCTCGCTATTCCATTGCCCAAAGGCTTCATCGGCAGGCAGGTGGGCGGTGCGAGTATCGCCAGCTTTTAGGTTAATCAGTACCTTTTCAAAACCAGCAAGCAAGCTTTCGTCACCGATGGTTAGGCTGACAGGCTCAGGGCGGTCAAAGGTGGAGTCGATGACAGTACCATTTGGTAGGCTGACTTCAAAATGCAGACTGACTGTACTGCCATGTGCGATACGCACTTCTTCATTGGGTAAAATTGGTGTGTTCATAATCAAATAAAGTCTCAAAAATTGCCTTAGTTTAGCATAATATCCATTGACATTCACCACCAAAACTTGCAAAATCTGAGTCAGTTTCCAAAAAAAAGGACTGACCATGTTTGGCGAGCTGCTCTTACACTTTGGTATCAAAGAATTTGCCACCTTTGTGACGGCGACGATTATTTTTGCGATGACACCAGGGATTGACACGGTGTTTGTGCTCAATCGTGCCATTGGCTATGATAAGCATATCGGCTCGATGGCGGCACTTGGTGTGGCAAGCGGCGTGCTGGTGCATACGGTGCTTGCGGCCGTGGGGCTGGCAGCGATTGTCGCCAAATCAGCGATGCTGTTTAGCATGATTAAATATTTGGGTGCGGCATATTTGGTGTATCTAGGCGTTATGGCAATTTATCATGCCATCAAAAATCCAACTAAGCTTGCCATTCATAGCTCTAGCAATGCCATCCCCATCAGTGCATGGCAAGCCTATCGTTCAGGCTTACTGACCAATGTACTCAACCCCAAAGTGGCACTGTTTTTCTTGGCGTTTTTTCCGCAGTTTATTGTGGCGACACAAGTGGATAATGCTGCTGCCTATCTGCTACTTGGTGTGGTTTATGCCATCATCTCGGCGGTATGGCTTGTGGCTCTGGCGATGTTGGCAGGCACGGTATTATCCAAGCTGCTCACCAGCCAAAAAGCTAAGCGTTATATGGATATTGGCTCGGGTGCGGTGTTTGTGTTGATGGGTGCAAAAGTTGCGGTGTCGGATTGAGTATAAATACAGGGATTTGATTAATAAAAAGGCTTAATCCATCTGATTAAGCCTTTTTGATTGTCTTATGAGTTTTGCCCAAGTGTGCGTTTCTTTTCCAAGAACAGCATATCATAGACCACGAGCATCATCCCTACGCAGATACCGATATCGGCGATATTAAAAATCGGATAATGCCATACATCAGCATAATGCACATGAATAAAATCAATCACATAACCGTGAATGATGCGGTTGATGACATTGCCCATCGCACCACCCAGCACCATCGCAAGCCCTAGGCTTAGCACACCAGCACCCTTCGGCACTTTACGCAGATAGGCGATGATAAAGCCTGATACAGCAAGACCCAAGATCGCAAAAAACCACTTTTGCCAACCTGCTTGATCTGCCAAAAAGCTAAAGGCAGCACCACGATTGTACGCCAAAGTCCAGTTGAGCACAGGCTCAATGACGCTCACCGTATCACCTTCTTCAAAGGCAAATTTAAAATAGTATTTGCTAATCTGATCAAGCACAAGCACGACGATGGCAATAAGATAGTATCCCATTGCCTTGCTGCCATTTGGGATTTGGTTAGTATTAGGCATAGTGGCGTACCTCGCCATTGTCTAAGTTCTCGATACAGCGGGTGCATAGCTCTGGATGGCTACTGTCTTGACCGACATCGGTGCGGATATGCCAGCAGCGGACACATTTGCTACCATCAGCAGGGGTGATGACAGCAGACAGCACATCACCTGTATTGACAGTGGCATCACTGGTGATGAAGACAAAGCGAAGCTCATCGCCTAATTTTGCCAAAATCTCAGCAGTCTGGGCAGGTGCGGTGATGGCGACTTTGGCAGTCAGGTTACTGCTGATGATCTTGTCGGTGCGTGCATCTTCGATGGCTTTATTGATGATGTCTTTGGCATCGACGATGGCTTGCCATTCATCACTTGAGATGTCAGTCATCGCAGGCGTTGGCAGTTCATACCATTCAGCGGTGAAGATATAGCCATCTGTGCCTTTGAGCACTTGCCATGCTTCTTGGGCGGTGAATGATAAAATCGGTGCAATCCAGCGGAGTAGCGCGTGTGCGATATGATAAAGGGCAGTCTGTGCTGAGCGGCGTGGATGACCGTCTGCACGCGTGGTGTAGGTGCGGTCTTTGATGATATCCAAATAAAACCCACCCAAATCCTGCGAACAAAAACCCATCACCGCTTGGCAGACTTGATGGAAGTCCATATTGGTGTATGAGTTGATGATTTCGTCTTGGACAGCTTTGGCACGAGTTAGGATAAATTTATCCAAACTGACAAGCTTGTCAGCATCGATTAAATCGCTTGCTGGATCAAAGTCATCGGTATTGGCAAGTAAGAATCGGATGGTGTTACGGATACGGCGATACATATCGGTCGTACGGTCAAAGCCTTCTTTACTCACCGCCATCTCATAGCGATAGTCTGATGAGCCGACCCACAGACGCAGAATATCCACGCCAAGCTTATTGGCGATGTCAGATGGCTCAAAGCCTTTGGTATTGCCTTTGGATTTGGACAGTTTATGACCTTTGGCATCGACGGTGAAACCGTGCGTCAACACTTGCTTGTATGGCGGGCGACCATAGATGGATTCGCTGACCAATAGCGATGACTGGAACCAACCACGGTGCTGATCAGAGCCTTCTAGGTATAGATCGGCAGGGTTTGATAATTCATCACGGCTAGCCAATACGGCAAAGTTGGTTGAGCCTGAGTCAAACCACACATCAAGCGTGTCGGTGCATTTGTTGTATTCTTGAGCATCAGCACCGATAAACGCTTCGGCACTAGCATCAAACCATGCTTCTACGCCACCTTGTTCGATAAGCTTGGCAACTTCTTCCATCAGCTCAAAAGTGCGTGGATGCAATTCGCCTGAGTCTTTGTGGATAAAGAACGGAATTGGCACACCCCAAGTACGCTGACGGCTGATACACCAGTCAGGGCGACCGTTCATCATCGACTCGATGCGGTTTTGACCCCATGCTGGTGTCCAGATGACTTCAGGAATGTCTTTTAAAGCTTGTTCACGCAAGCCTTTGGCTTCCATGCTGATAAACCACTGTGGCGTCGCTCGGAAAATAATCGGTGTCTTATGTCGCCAGCAATGTGGATAGCTGTGGCGGATTTTGTTGTGTGCTAATAGATGACCGCTTTGGCTTAGGGTGTCGATGATTTTTGGTTGGGCTTTATAAATGTGCTCACCGACGAATACTTTGGCTTCAGGCAGATACACGCCATTGCCACCGACGGGATTTTCGGTTGGTAAGCCATTGGCACGGCCGACATTGTAGTCATCGACACCATGTGCAGGGGCAGTGTGCACAAGACCTGTACCACTATCAGCGGTCACATGCTCACCTAGGATAATTGGCACTTGACGCTCAGCAATCAATGGGTGCTGGGCTTTTAGGGTGTCAAGCTCGCTGCCTTTGACGGTCGTGACGATGGTAAAATCTTCCAAGGCGATGGCTTTGGCAAAGTCTTCGGCCAGATCTTTGGCGACGATAAAATGACGCTCACCCGATGAGATGATGGCATAGTCAAGCTCGCTGTGTGCACTGATGGCTTGGTTGGCAGGCAGTGTCCATGGCGTCGTTGTCCAAATCACTGCTTGTAGGCTACCTGTGATGTTGGCAGTCTGTGCCAGAGTTTCACGATTGACAATATCAAAGCCGACATAGATGGCGTCAGAGGTCTTGTCTTCGTATTCGACTTCAGCTTCAGCCAAAGCAGAGCCACAGTCTAGACACCAGTTGACAGGCTTCATGCCACGCACGATATGACCGTTTTCATAGATTTTGGCAAGTGCTCGTACGGTGTCGGCTTCGGTTTGAAAATTCATCGTCAGATATGGATTTTCCCAGTCGCCAAGCACGCCTAGGCGTTTGAAATCTGCCATTTGTAGTGCAATTTGGCTTTTGGCGTAGTCACGGCAAGCACCACGAAATTCGGTCGATGAGATGATACGGCCGTCTTTTTCTTGACCGACTTTACCCAGTAAGCCTTCGACTTTTTGTTCGATAGGCAGACCGTGACAGTCCCAGCCTGGCACATACGGTGCATCATAGCCGTCTAGAGTTTTGTATTTGACGATGATGTCTTTTAGGACTTTATTGACCACATGGCCTAGGTGGATTTGACCGTTGGCATACGGTGGGCCATCGTGTAGAGTGTATTTTTTGCGACCTTGACGAGCCTTGCGAATTTGACCATAGACATCGTCTTTTTGCCATTGTTCAAGCCATTGCGGTTCACGCTTGGCAAGGTCACCACGCATGGCAAAGGCGGTATCGGCAAGATTTAGGGTGTTTTTATAATCGATTGGCTCGCTCATGAGTATCTCGCTACTGGATAATTTTAATAAACTCCTTATTATAAGCCAAAATGATGTAAGTTACAAAGGATAATCGGCAACTTATGGCGATGAATGTGGTGGTCTGGGGTGGGTGATGACTATTTTTTGGTTAAGTGAATGAATAGTTCTTTGCCTTGGCGGGCAGAGATGGAATTATAACAAGGTGCCATCGTATTAATATAAAAATATTCTGAAAACAGTGTCAAATATTCATCAATACTGCCAGAAAAAGGCGGCGATGTCTCAAATTGCCAATCAAACAATACGCCAACCAATTTGCCCTCTGTCGCCAATAAGCGATGCATTTGTTTGACATAATCCTGTTGTCGCTTGGGATGAATGGCACAAAAGAAAGTCTGCTCCAAAATCAAATCAAAGGTTAGTCCATCAAGATCAAAGAAATCTTGGCATAATAAATGATCACGGGGAAAATCTGGATAAGCTTTGGCAAATCGCTCAAGCGGCGCTGTGGCAAAATCCAATAAAAACACACGATCAAAACCCTGTTGGTGCAGATAAGCACCTTCATGAGCATTGCCAGCACCAGCGATCAAGATGCGTTGATGGCGATTATCAAGCTGATCAATATAGGTCTTGAGCGGTGTAGTGATGCTACCAGCATCCCAGTTGGTCTGACCTTGGTCATAGCGATTTTGCCAAAAGCTGGCGTGATTGACTTGTGCGGCAGTATCATCCATGTAGCTGCCTCACCGTCAAAATTTGCTCACTGCGACCAAATGGCCCAAGCTCATCATGCAAGATACTACTGGTGAGACCGATACCATCATCACCGATTTGTTGTATGCTCTGTAAGCCTAGTCGTTTGCCGACGGGTAGGCGATATAGATGAATTTGTAGGTCTAGATTGGGAAATAGCCACTCAATCGTCTGCTGCTCGATGCGTGGTACGACACCATTGGCGGCATCGACCATGCCCATTAACCGTACAAAGTCCGTCGTCGGCACGCCTTCGACCATCTCAAGGTCATTGCTCAGCCATACCACACCGCTACCGGCACGGCGATCATCGGTGCAGGCTTCAACACTTCGGATAAATCCACCCGCCCACTGCACATCCATCGGCCATCTATTGTCTGAGATGGCGACCGGTGTATCTTCGAGTCCTGCGACGGCACTTGTGTCACTCATCTGCAGTCGCCATGCTCTAGCGGTGATGCTTACTTTGCCTTTGGCGGTCATGACTGATTCGATCAGCTCAATGGTGCGACCTGCTCGGATGGTGTGAGTGGTGATCTCAAATTCACCGGCATGAATCAGTCCAAAAATATCTAGGCTGATGCGAGCGATACGCATATCGGTGCGTGGGGAGAAATGTTGTAATTCGTGGCTGATGATGCCTGTGGCAGGCGCCATGTGCTGTTCGTGCTCATTCCAAGCACCTTGGGCATGGATGGTGCTCATGTAGCGGGCGATGATACTGCCATCGGCTTGTTCTTGGCGGTCTAAGAATTGATAATAACTTGGCATGACAAATCCTTTTTTGATAAGTTTACTGGCTTTCCTTATTTGCATTTTAAAAATGGATTTTTTAAAATTGGCACTAAGCATTGTAACAAAATAACAAGTACATGGCTAGCGACTTAGTGTGACCCATCATTCCAATTTTTTGGTTATGACAGTTATAAATCCTACACATTCATCACTCAAATGTAGTACAATAGTGAAATTTTATAAAAATATCTCACTTTATTAAGCAAATGATGATGCAAGGTGATTGGAAAATTCCATTCGCCGTTTTTTGGTGCATCAATTACCGTTGGAGTTATTATGAGCTGGTTCCCAAAATGGCAGCCTTATCAAGGCGATATCAATACGCAACCTGTTGCCACCAATGAATATTTACCGGTGGGTCAAAGCATCATGCTGGGTCTGCAGCACGTGCTGGCGATGTTTGGTGCGACGGTGTTGGCACCGCTTTTGATGGGCTTTGATGCCAATCTTGCCATCATGATGTCGGGTGTTTGTACGATTTTATTTTTCTTGATGACGGGTGGGCGTGTGCCAAGCTATTTGGGCTCAAGCTTTGCGTTTATTGGTGTGGTGGCAGCAGCGACAGCACACGCCACAGGTTCAGGGGCGAATCCAAATCTATCTGTAGCACTTGGCGGTATCATTGCCTGTGGTATCTTGTATGCTGTGATTGGTTTGATTGTGATGGCGACAGGCACACGCTGGATTGAGAAGTTGATGCCACCGGTGGTGACAGGTGCGGTGGTGATGATTATTGGTCTAAACCTAGCACCAGTGACTGTCAAAGGCGTACAAGGCAAGCCATTTGAGCTGTGGATGGCGCTGATTACTGTGCTATGCATGGGGATGATTGCGGTATTTGCTCGTGGCTTTATGCAGCGTTTGCTACTACTGCTTGGTCTTGTGATGGCGTATGTGATTTATGCGATTGCAACCAATGTGATGGGGCTGGGTGAGCCGATTAATTTTGGCTTGATTCGTGATGCTGCTTGGTTTGGTTTGCCGAATTTTAGCTCGCCAACCTTTGATACCAACGCCATGCTAATCATTGCGCCAGTGGCATTTATCCTAGTGGCGGAGAACTTGGGTCATATCAAGGCGGTCGGTGCAATGACTGGCGAAAACCTAACTCCGCAGCTTGGCAAAGCCTTCGTTGCTGATGGTGTGGCGACTGCCTTATCGGCAGGCGTAGGTGGCACAGGCATGACGACGTATGGCGAGAATATCGGCGTGATGGCGGTGACTCGTGTGTACTCAACCATTATCTTTGTGGTGGCGGGTGTGTTTGCGATGGTGCTAGGCTTTTCACCAAAATTTGGTGCGATGATTCAGACCATTCCAAGTCCAGTCCTGACAGGTGCATCGATCGTGGTGTTTGGTCTGATTACCATTGCAGGTGCGAAGATTTGGATTGATAATAAGGTGAATTTTGCCAGTAACAAAAACCTGATGGTCGCTGCCATTACTATCATTCTAGGCACGGGCGATTTTGGCTTAATGATTGGTGAATTTAATCTGGGTGGTATAGGTACGGCGACCTTTGCAGCGATTATTCTGCATTGGTTCTTAAGCCTACGGGAAGAAAAGGTAGGTCAAGCACATTAATCGCTCATAAATAACGCTGATGGTGATGGCTTTGTAATTTTAATGAATTTTAAGATATTTCTCTAAAATTGCGTGATTGTTACCAAAAAATCAGTTATAATACGCATTACTTTTTATATTGTATAGTCAATTATAAAAACTGTTGAATTAAGGAAGATGATGGCAAGTTGCTATCATCTTTTTTTTGTGCTTTTTTATCTTGGATGGTGATGGGTTGCCATCAAGATGGAGTGTTTTATGTACGAAAATCCACTTTCTTGTACGGCAAAGCCAAGCTTTGTCGAGATTTTACATTGTACGGTCAATGCCTTTAGCGCACCTTTGTAGGATGTGTTGATTTGGATGTTGGTCGGCATTGGCTTTTTCTTTACTGTTTTCTCAGGATTTGCACAGTTTCGCCTATTTGGTCAAAGTATCAAAACGATGCTTGGCAGCCGCAAAAATGACAATGATGCTGATGGTATCTCAGGCTTTCAGGCCTTTGTAACAGGTCTTGCGAGTCGTGTCGGTGTCGGTAATGTCGCAGGTGTTGCGATTGCTATCGGTATCGGTGGTGCTGGTGCGGTATTTTGGATGTGGCTGATTGCCTTGATTGGTATGTGCTCGGCATTGGCCGAGAGCAGTCTGGCTCAGCTATTCAAGGTGCGTGATGAGCATACCAATCGCTTCCGTGGCGGCCCTGCCTACTATATCGAACAAGGTCTTGGCCAAAAATGGCTGGGCGTGGTGTTTGCATTTGCGTTGATTGTGTGCTTTGGCTTTGTGTATCAGTCGATTCAGTCAAACTCAATCGCGCTTGCCATCCAATCGGCAGCAGGCTGTGTGGGTGAGAATGATGCTTGCAAAGCTGATTGGCAGATTTATAAGCACGTCGTGGGTGCGGTGCTTGTGGTGATTACTGCACCGATTATCTTTGGTGGTATCACTCGTGTGGCGAAGATTGCTGAGACTTTTGTCCCTGTGATGGCGCTGTTTTATCTACTGGTTGCGTTGTATATCGTTGGTGTGAATATTGATAAAATCCCAAGCGTGATTTCATTGATTTTTACCAAGGCGTTTACTTTTGAAGCAGCAGGCGGTGGTCTGTTTGGCTCAATGGTATCGGTGGCAATGATGCAAGGCATCAAGCGTGGTCTGTACTCAAACGAAGCTGGTCAAGGCTCTGCACCAAACGCCGCTGCCGCTGCCAATGTCAAGCATCCTGTAGAGCAGGGTATCATTCAGATGCTGGGCGTATTTGTGGATACGCTGATTGTTTGCTCATGCACTGCGTTTGTGATTTTGCTTGCGGTGATGCCAGAGAATGCCGCTGATTTGTCAGGTGTACAGCTGACTCAGGCAGCACTTGAGAGTCATGTGGGTGCTTGGGGTCAGTATTTCTTGGCTATCGTTCTGTTTATGTTTGCCTACTCTACCATCATTGGTAACTATGCCTATGCTGAGTCGAATATGCAGTTTTTGAAGAATAATGCATTTTTGCTGACCTTGTTCCGTATGGCGGTACTTGGCTTTGTGTACTTCGGTGCGGTGACCAAGGTGGCTGTAGTATGGGATATGGGTGATTTGACGATGGGTGTGATGGCATTTATCAACCTAATCGCCATCGTGCTACTATCACGCTATGTATTTACACTGGTCAAAGACTATAATGCTCAGCTCAAAGCAGGCGTGGATAAGCCAGTATTTGACATCAATAAATATCCGCATTTGATGAAAAAAGTGCGTTCAGATATTTGGAAGTGATGTGATCTATCAGCAAAAGCCGCTTCAGTTTGAGCGGCTTTTGTTTTTCTAAAAATTGCCAATAAAAAAGCCCTGATATTATCAGAGCTTTTTAATAACGGGTCAATCCACCGATTAACGCTCAAGATATTGAATCTTGCCGCTGACGCCGTCCCATTTTTCATAATCAGGCAGGGCGTCTTTTTTCTCAGTGATGTTTGGCCAGATGCCAGACAGCTCTTCGTTGATCGCTAGGAATTCTTCTTGACCCGCAGGGATTTCATCTTCTGAGAAAATCGCATTGGCAGGGCATTCAGGCTCGCACAGTGCGCAGTCGATGCACTCATCTGGGTTGATGACTAGGAAGTTTGGGCCTTCATAGAAACAATCCACAGGGCAAACTTCAACACAGTCAGTGTATTTACAGCGGATGCAGTTATCAGTTACTACAAATGTCATGTGATTACCTTTGGCTTTTGGCTGGGGCGTTCGCGATAGCCGAGTGGCTAGCTGCCCGTGGAAAAGAGTGGGCAGTGCCCGAAAAAATTGTTTTGATATTGTAACGCGTTTGGCGGATTTTCTCAAATAAAACCCGAGATTTTATTATGCCAAAATCGAAAAAATATAGCCAAAAACAGCAAAAACCGTTTAGCAAATGCAAATGATTCTTGCTAAACGGTTTTTGGCGGTGATGACTTATGAATTTTGCAAACTGTCGCGCTGTGCTTGTTTGGCGATCTTGAAGCATTCTTCGATGTGATCAAAAGCGATTTTCTTAAAAATCATATAACCCAAAGTCGCTGCGACGATCTGACCGCCGAACGGTACATATTTGCTGACTTGTTTACCAACAAACTTGCCGCCAAAGCCTTGAACGGTCTTATTTACCACACCGCGCGCTGCAACCAAGCCGCCGACTGCGATGATTTTTTCTTTTAGGTTTTGTTGGCTTTGGGCTTGTGCGTGCTCGACATCGGTCAAGCCAAAGCGCGTGGTAATCTCAGGCAGTAGTTTAGACAGCATTGCCACATCGATGGCGACATCCAAAAATGGCAGCGGAATCACCGCCACGCCTGCTGAGATCTTGGCGCGAGATTTGGCAAGATTTTGGCATTCTAGGCGAATGTGCTCAAGGTTCATGTTGGCATCGACATGGGTGGCAACTGGTTTGGTCATTGTCTTTTCCTGTAAATTAAAATGAATGTAAATTCTATTTTAGGGCATTGCCGACAAATCACAAGCTGCCTTTGTATGCTTTATGTTATCAGTGAATATTTGTATAGCCTGCCAACTTTAAAATAATACAGCGTCAAACTCGCTTGCAATACCACTTGTACAACTTCGCTCGTTTTCCTTGCCTTATTTTAAATTTGTTTGACTATAATTCAAAGATTGTTGGGTATTGGTAAGGTTTTATGTATAAAAGGTGTATGCAATACGCTCGTATGCATCTGTTTATTTTTTTTATACCATTGAAAATCTGCCGTAGGGTGCGGCTTTCGCACCATTTTGGCAAAGACGACTGATTTTGATAATAAATTTGGCAAAAATTCCTTGATGATTTGACGCATTAGCTATCTGAAAGGTGCGCTCGGCACACCCTACATTCATTGTATTTTTTTAAATACTATTTTCAATAATACAATGAATTGTAGTGATGTATTGCTTGTGCTTTTTTGGATTTGTTTAATTTTACCAAAAATCAACCATGCTTTAGCTGACGCGGGCGAAAACCTGTCGCAAGCAGTACCACACCATACACCGCTGCACCTGCTGCACAAATGCCGAGCAGAATGGCGATTTTTAACCATTGACCACCATCGATCGGATAATAAGGCAAAATCACATACAAGGCTGCGACCATCGCCGCGCTTGCAATGCCAAACTGCGTGAACAGCTTTTTCCAGTGCGCACCAAAGCGATAAATGCCGCGCTTATGCAAAATAAAGTACAAAAGACCTGCATTGACAAAGCTTGCCGCTGTCGTCGCCAATGCCAATCCGCCATGCAGCGGCAAATCAAATAAATAAAACAATCCGATGAATAGCACGCTAAAAATCATATTGGCAAAAACTGAGGCAATGCCGACTTTTACAGGGGTTTTGGTATCTTGACCTGCAAAAAATGCAGGCGCAAAAATCTTAATCAGCATAAAGCTTAAAATGCCACCTGCCAATGCCTTGAGCGCGATACCACTCATCAAGGCGTCTTGGTGACTGAACTCACCGCGGACAAACAGCGCATCCATCAGCACATCCGACAGCACAAACATCGCAAGTGCAGCAGGCAGACCAATCAAGATGATCAAACGCGCTGCCCAGTCCAGTGTCTTTTTAAAGCTGTCATCATCCGCCTTAGCGCGGCTGGATGATAAGCTTGGCAAAATCACCGTACCGATCGCTACGCCGATCAGTCCCAGTGGCAGCTCGCTTAGGCGTTCGGCAGCGTACATCCATGATACCGAACCTGCGATCATTAGTGATGCAAAGACGGTAGATAGTAGCAAATTAATCTGAGTAACAGACACGCCAAAAATCGCAGGCAACATCAGCTTAAGAATGCGCACGACGCCTTCGTCTTTAAAATCAATACTTGGCGCGACCAGTAGTTTTTGTTTCCACAGCTGCGGTAGTTGGATGAGTAATTGTAATAAGCCCGATACCGCCACCGCATAGCCGAGCGCCATGATCGGTGTATCCATCATCGGCGCAATGATCAGCGCGCCGACGATCATGCAGACATTGAGCAAGACAGGCGCAAAGGCAGGCGCAGCAAATTTACCATAGCTGTTGAGCACACTGCCATAAAACGCAGTCATCGAGATCAGTAGCAGATAAGGAAAGGTCAAACGAAGCAGCTCAGCTGCGGTAGCGAACTTCTCACCATCACCGTGAAACCCAGGGGCAAATAGGGTGATGACTTGTGGCGCAAGCAAAATCACCGCCACTGTCAGCACAAGCAAAATCGATGACAATGCGCCCGATGCGCGGCTGATCAGTAGCTGTACTTCATTGAAAGTGCGCTTCTCTTTATATTCAGTGAGAATCGGCACGAAGGCTTGGCTGAACGCACCTTCGGCAAACAGGCGGCGCAAAAAATTGGGAATCTTAAAGGCGACCAAAAACGCATCCATCAGACCGCCTGCGCCAAACACGCTCATCAGCACCATGTCGCGCACCAATCCCAAAATGCGTGAAAGCATGGTCGATGCACTGACAATCATGGTCGAGCGAAAAAGCCGAGATTTTGCCATAAGTTTACTTCATTGCCAAAAATGCTGTATTTTACTGTGTTTTTGAGAAATTTGTCATAAAAATCGAGCAAAACCGCGCTTTATTGTAAGCAGATTTATCAAAATCACGCCCAAGCGTGCAGATTTACTGATTTTCGCTTGAATCTGCCAATAAATTCGCCACCATCGCGCGCAGTTTTTGCCAGTCAAAATGCACACCAGGATCGGTTTTGCGAATTGGAGCGATGTCGCTATGTCCCATCAAATGCCGACGCGTGGCAGGATATGCATCATAAATGGCGGCAATAATCTGCGCCAACACTTGATATTGCATGCCTTCATAGCGTGTGTCATCACTGCCTTCAAGCTCAATGCCGATGGTAAAATCATTACAATTATCACGCCCAAGATAGTGCGATTTGCCCGCGTGCCAAGCTCTGTCATTGAAATTGACAAACTGCGTCACCGTGCCGTCGCGCTCGATGAACAAATGCGCTGAGACTTGCATTGTGTGAATGGTCTGAAAATAAGGGTGGTTATCGGCATTGAGCTGGTTTTGGAAAAATGCCTTAACATGATGCACGCCATCGGCATTAACTTGCCCAAAAGTAGATGGCGGCAGGCTGATGTTATGAATGACAATGCCTGCAACAATGCCTGTACTGTCTGTCGGACGCGCATTAAAATTCGGCGATGGCAGCCATGTCGCCCCATGCAATAAGCCATCTTTGATAAAAAATTGTGAACTCATATCTGTAGCCACTTCATTATAAAAATTCATCACGCATTTATCTTTATTTTAGCACAATTTTAAGATGATTTAGTTTGGTAAATGTATAAATCACTGTGTTACAATGCACTTACCGATAATAACTGTTTGATGATAACTGTGGGTAGTGCGTATGGCGAAATTTTCTTTTGTGGCAAAGCAAGCAGCGATGGTGACCATCTGTGTGGCGATCTGTCATGGCGCGATGGCAAATTCTACCGCGCACAGCATTACTGATGGCACGCAGCTTAAATTGACGCAGCTAAAACCTGCCTTTGATTTAAGTGATGCGCAGATAAATGAAATCGCCGATTCGGTGGCATGGCGTCGCTTGTTATTATTCCCTGATCGCTTGGATAAAGCAGGTAGCCGTATCGATCATCCGAATTTTTTCTTGGCAAAAAATGGACATAACGATGCGCGCGCTGAGCTTATCGCGACGATCAATGCGCTGGCTGAGATGGATAATGACGCGATCTGCCGCTTTCCTGCGCGGATGCATTTTTTGGCAACTAGGCTTAAAAAACTGGGTATCGATGTGCCATTGGATTTACAAAAATGCCAAGAATTTCAAGCCTTTGCAGACAGTCTGGATGCCAAGCGTCTGTCACTGATTTTCGCCGAAGAACATCCCAATGCGCTGGCATCTGCCTTTGCTCATGTGCTACTGCGCGCAGATGATGGGCGTGATGACGATGCGCGCGCGATGGTGATCAATTATACAGTTGTGCCAGATGCTGATGATGGTACGCTGACGGCGACAGTCAAGTCGATCGCAGGGCGTTATGCAGGTGTGATGGAGATTTTGCCATTTGCCAAGAAACAAGCCGACTATCTACAAAAAGACGAACGCGATCTGTGGCAATATGCGCTGAATCTGTCCGAAGATGAAGTAGCGCAAATCGTGCGGCATATTTGGGAAGTCAAGGATATGGCGCGTCCGTATTTTTTCACCCATGATAATTGCGCGACCGAAATCGTCCGCTTGATCGATGTGGTGCGCCCACAGATGGCGCTGCAAAAGCGCGTTGGCAACATCGTCATTCCTGCGCGCATCGCGGCGATTTTAGACGAGCAAGGTGTGGTCTCATCGACCAAATTTATCCCATCAGTATCAACCATTCGTCAAGCTTATCTTAATAATGATGATGAGTTTGATATCAGTACAATCACCCCAAGCCGCAATAATCCAGCGGATGCAACGCCTGTGCATCGCATCGGCATTGGTGTAGGATTGGATGATAAATGGGCAAAAAAGGCAACCTATGGCATCTCGTTCAATGGTGCGTATCAAGACCTGTTGGATAATCCTATGGGTGTGCGACCGCTTTTGGATTTGCAGTTGTTATCTGTCGATGCCATCGTCAATGATGAGAAGGTAAAGCTTAAAGACTTGACCATTTTCTCAACGCGCAGCCTAAACCCTGCCAACACTGCCAAAAATAATGCCACTGATCCAAAAGGTGTGGGCAAGGCTTGGGGGCAGCGACTACGATTTACCCAAGTCACGGACGCATCCGATACCAGTAATCAAGACCATCTGGTGCTGGATGTCGGAATGCAAAAAGGCAAATCATGGAACATGGGGCAGGCGCGTGCTGGGAGCGGTGAGATCGCTGATACCACTTGCTATGCGCTCATCGATGGCGGTGTGCAAGTGGGTAGGGTTAATCAAGGCTATCGCATCGGCGCAGGGCCTGTGGCAGGCTGTGTGCATTATGCCACCGATCATCTGCGTGGCATGATCGAGGTCGCAGCGCCGTATTATTATCATCATGACAGTGCTGATGGCGTGCGATCAGGCTATTTTCAGCCATCGCTGAGCGTCGGTGTACAGGCGGATATCGGACGCACTCATGCGGTGCGTGCTGTGACCAAAACCGAGCGCAATCATCACGACACCAACACGCAAGCGATGGTATCATTATTAACATATTTTTAACTATTGGAATGAAAAATGAGCGCAGGATATCTGATTATCGGGCAGGGTGGTGTTGGCAAGCCCCTAGCAGAGCAGTTGGCGGCGGGGTTTGCGGTCAGTGCAGTTGCGACGACACCCAAGGCTTATGCTGCGCCTGTGCGATTTATCCAAAAACGCGCACAAGATCTAAAGATCAGTGATGTGATGGGTGTGACGCACATTGCAATCATTGTCACGCCAACAAAGGCAGGCAAGCAAGCGACAGCCCAAGAGTATCAAGACAGCTATTGGTCAGTCTGTGATAGCATTGCTAAGCTGTACCAAGCGCATCCAGTGCAGATGGCGGCACTTCACCAAGTGCTGTTCGTATCATCGACGGCAGTGTATGGCGAGAATGCAGGTGAGTGGATCAATGAGATGACGCAGGCAAATCCTGCCAGTGCGACTGCTGTGGTGCTGCGCCAAGCTGAACAGGTGTTGATCGACACATTTGGCGATAAGGCCGTCATCGTACGCGCCAGTGGTATTTATCATATCAATAGCACGCGTCTGATCACCCAAGCCAAAACCGCACACGAAACAGGCGTACCAAGCCATCATTATACCAATCGCATCATGGATCAGGATTTGGTGGCGGCGCTTGCGCAGATTTTACAATCAGACAGGCCTAAGCCCGTGTATCTGGCGACAGACTTTTTGCCTGTGACCAGTTTTGAAGTGTTGTCATTTATCGCAGATCAGATGGGCTATCCACCGCCCAAGTGTCTAGATGGTGCGCCAACAGGCAAGCGTATCATTAGCAATCTGCCAAGGTCGTGGCTGTCTTTTGCCGATTATCGCCAAGGCTATCAAGCGGTGATGGATCAGCTACAAGAATAAATACACATCACGCATTCTCCATGAAAATCACGCGCCCAATCGATGGCAATCAAAAATCGGCATCGTTTGGCGGATTTTGGCTTGCTTGGCGGGGTCAAAGTCTGCATACACCACAAGATAACCGTGCTCATCGACATCGGTGCTGCCCGTATCGGCGATAACTTGTCCGTGTGCATTGATGATCAGTGAATGTCCCCAAGTCTCGCGCGTGCTCGTGCCGATGTGGTGCGTGCCGCCTTGTGCTGAGCCGATCACCATGCATTGGCTGTCAAGGGCGCGCGCTTGTAGCAGCATTTGCCAGTGTGCCTGCCCTGTCAAAAAGGTGAACGCCGCAGGCACGGTGATGATGTCCGCGCCCATTTGTCGCAGTCGTTGGGCGAGTGCAGGAAAGCGCACATCAAAGCAAATCATCATACCGATGCCGACCGCCACGCCATCGATCATACAGTCCGCGACCACAAGCCGATCGCCTGCTTCAAAGGTTTTACCTTCATCATAGCTACCTGTGGCATCATCGACGGTTGCGCGAAACAGATGAATCTTGTCATAGCGTGCCTTGATGGTGCCTGCATCATCGATGAGTAGGCTGACCTGTCGTACCTTATCATGTGCAACCATTTGACCATTAGGACGCGTCGGACAAGGCAAAGTGCCTGCCAAGATATGCACGCTGCATTCTTTGGCAAGTGCTTGATAAAACTCACAAATTTCATCAAATCGCGCTGACAAATCTTTTTGGCGACCCATCACGCAGGCATTTTCAGGCAGGACGATCAAGCGCGCACCATGTGCTGCGGCGTCACGCACGGCAGATGCGATGATGGCAAGGTTGGCATCGATGTTGGTTTGGCTGTTTAGCTGAATGCTGGCGATTTTTAGGGTGTTCATGGCGTGTTAATTTGCGATAAGAATTTAAAATAGGTAGTGGCGAAAATTTGGGCGGTGAAACTGTGGCGAAAGCAACAAAAAACTTGCGTTGGGCAATCAAAACCGCTTGCAAAGTCATATAAACTGTGCGATAGTAAAGCCGATACCCGATGATGATTGCTTTTTACTAACAGGCTTGCGATTGTCATTGGGTATTTTTTATCAGCCGCCGCCGACCGCTTGCACCACTTCGATGCTCATGCCATCTACTAGGGCGGTTGCGCCTAGGCGAGATTTTGGGACGAGCTGACCGTCGATCTCAACGGCAAAGCGTCCTTGGGTTAGGCTATACTCTTCTAATAAAGCAAGTACAGTGTCGGCGCTGCTGTTTTGTGCTTGTCCATTTAAAGTGATGTTTTTCATCGCAGTTATCCCATTTATTTTTTAAAAATTTTTAATGATTAAACTGATTATCAAATCGTATTTTTGTAAGGCTTAGCCGTGCTAAATGCCAAAATCAGCCAGCCGATGATAAATAGCATACCGCCAATTGGTGTGATCGCTCCAAGCCATTTGGGTGCGCCAAGTGCCATCGCGTACAGACTGCCGCTAAAGATGATGATGCCAAGCTGTAGGCAGATGGCGGATTTGGTCGCGCGATGATTACAGACAGTGTGCAACACGCCAATGGCAAGTAGTCCTAAGGCATGGACAAATAAATATAATGTCGCTGTTTGCCAAATCTCGATGGCATAGGGCGTGGCGATCTTCTTAAGACCATGTGCACCAAACGCCCCAAGACCGACGCCGATGGCAAGGTTAATCGCTGCTATTTTTAGCCAGTTCATCAAAGATTTCAGTCCCAAATAGATGGTGGTTTAAATCCAATTTGGATTGATAAAATTTTAAAAAATTGCCTTAGGCTTATAAGGAGAAAAACCAACTTTTTAGTCATTATCAATAATCATACGATCTAAGGTAATGGCTTCTTTGATTTTATCCATGGCGTTTTTCTCGATTTGGCGAACGCGTTCGGCGGAGATATTGTACACAGCCGCAAGCTCATGCAGGGTGGATTTTTGGTCGGCAAGCCATCTTTGGGTGATGATGTCTCGTGAGCGATCATCTAGACTATCCATCGCATCTTTTAGGGCGTTGGTGGTATTTTCTTCCCAGTCGGCTTCTTCGACCATATCAGCAGGGTCGGCAGCATCTTCCAAGAATAGCTGCGGTGCATAGCGACCATCTTCATCATCCGAATCTTGTGCTTCAAAAGAGGCATCGTAGCTGGTTAGCCGTGATTCCATCTCAAGCACTTGTTTGACAGTGACATTCAGATCATTGGCGATGGCTTCAGCTTCTTCGAGTGTCAGCTGATTGCTGGACTTTTTAAGACTTCTTAAATTAAAAAACAGCTTGCGATGCGCTTTGGTCGTGGCGACTTTGACGATACGCCAGTTTTTGATGACAAATTCATGAATCTCTGCTTTGATCCAATGCACCGCAAAGCTGACCAGTCGCACGCCTTTATTAGGGTCAAATCGCTTGACGGCTTTCATCAGACCAAGGTTGCCTTCTTGAATCAAGTCGGCTTGAGATAACCCATAACCTGAGTAACTGCGTGCGATATGAATCACAAAGCGTAGATGGCTCATCACCAGTAGGCGTGCCGCTTCGACATCACCATCATTGTAGTAACGCTTAGCAAGCTCTTGTTCTTGTTCGGGGGTAAGAATCGGAATCTGATGCACAGTATTGATATAAGCACCGAGATTGACACCAGGCGCGGCAAGGTGAGTCGGCATTGCAGGCACAAGTTCTTTGGTTGGGATGTTGTGCTTGTCGGTGTCGCCGTGGTCGATGATTTGAGGGCGATTTTTGATGACTGGGGCGTCTGATACATCCAGCTCATCAATATCATCAATCAATGTCTCATCAAAATCATCCAGTTCACTGATGAGATCATCATCAAGCACATCTTCATAATCGGCATAATCATCATCGTAGCCGTCGTCATAATGCTCATAGTCATGACTATCATAATCATCGTGATAGTCATCGTGTCGGTTTTTTGGTGCCATGTTTTTTCACAAAATATCGTTATTTATTGCTTTGTATTGTACGGCAAATTGGCGGTTGTGGCTAGTGCTAGATGCGACTGTTTTATAAATTTTACAATCAGCAAAGCTTGTAGTAATTTTTAGGTGTTCAATATAGTTTATTAATTTTTTATGATAATAAAATGATAAATGATTGATGAGTCTTGCCCGCTTTGCCATGCATGGACGGTATGGCCATTTTTTTGGCAAAACGCCACCAAATCATGCTGAGAATTTTTGTCCGTGGCGATCAGATACAGTGCATGACCATCAGCAACCAAGCGTAGTGTCAGCTTGGCTTTGAGTAGTGGCATCGGACAGGGCAGATGGCGTGCATCAAAAAAATGACTCACCATCGCCATATCCAGACCATGCGTGGCAACAGCTTGTGTGAGTGCTTGCTCAAGTAGCGACTGTTCGGCGGTATCGACGCTGTCAAATAGGGTGTGCGACATGAATAAAATTACCAAATTACCAACAAAATTGCTCAAGATATGGGGTTGATGACAGTTTTTACAAGTAAAAAAATCCGCCCATTTCTGAGCGGATTTGGATGATTTGGATAATCACACCTGTGAATGCAAGCACGCCACCTGATGAGACTCATTGCCAGCTAGGCTTGGCTTGGTTTGAGCACAAGCGTCGGTGGCTTTTGGGCAGCGAGTGCGAAACACACAGCCTGATGGTGGATTGATCGGGCTTGGTAGATCGCCTTCAAGTAGCTGTACTGATTTGTTCCGTTCAAGATCTGGATCGGGCAAAGGTACAGCTGACATCAGCGCTTGGGTGTATGGATGCGTTGGCTTGTCATAGACCGCTGCATCCGTTCCGACTTCGACAGCGTTGCCCAGATACATCACCAGTACACGATCTGAGATATGCTTGACGACAGATAGGTCATGAGCGATGAAAATCAGTGCCAAACCCATCTCTTCTTGGACTTCTTGAAGTAGGTTGATCACCTGTGCTTGAATCGAGACATCCAGTGCTGACACTGGTTCATCACAGATGATTAGCTTTGGGCGTAGGATCAAAGCTCGAGCGATGCCGATACGCTGACACTGACCGCCTGAGAACTCATGCGGATAGCGGTTGATGACATTGGGCAATAGACCCACTTTTTTCATGATCTCACGCACGCGCTTGCCGATTTCTTCTTTGCCAAGCTCGGGGTGGTAAGTGCGTAGCGGCTCTGCAATGATGTCGCCGACGGTCATGCGTGGGTTTAGGGATGCCAATGGATCTTGGAAAATCATCTGAATTTCTTGGCGTTTTTTCTTCCAGTCTTTTTCAGATAAGCCTACAAGCTCTTCACCATCAAATAGGATGCTGCCTGATTTGGCTTTGACCAAGCCGATGATGGTCCGAGCCAATGTCGATTTGCCACAGCCTGACTCACCAACGACACCCAAGGTTTCACCGGCTTTTAGATCAAATGACACGCCATTGACGGCTTTGAGAGTTGCTGGTTTTTGCCAAAAGAACGCACCTTTTTGATGGATATCAAAATGCGTTTGTACATCGCGAACTTGTAATAGTGGGGTACTCATGCATTATTCTCCTACAGGTAGATTTGGGTGCTTCCAGTGGCAGGCACGCTGACGCTCATTTGGCAAAAATTGTAGCTCAGGCGGTGTGCTGTGGCAGATATCCATGGCGTATTGGCAACGCTCAACAAATGGACAGCCGACTGGTAGGTTCAGTAGGTTTGGCGGATTGCCTGGAATGGTGGTGAGTCGCTCGCTATCATTATCTAAGCGTGGCACGGCACCAAGCAGACCGATGGTATATGGATGAGTTGGATTATAAAAAATCTCTTCGGTCTTGCCATATGCCATCGTACGACCAGCATACATCACAAGGATGCGATCACAAGTCCCTGCGACGACACCTAGGTCATGGGTAATCATGATGATGGTGGTGTCAAAGTCACGCTTAAGATCGTTCAGCAGTGCCATGATCTGTGCTTGCACGGTGACATCCAGTGCGGTGGTTGGTTCATCTGCAATCAGTAGCTTGGGGCGACATAGCAGTGCCATGGCGATCATCACGCGCTGACGCATACCACCTGAAAACTCGTGCGGATACATACCGATACGCTTGCGAGCTTCGGGGATCTTGACTGCATCAAGCATACGGATAGACTCTTCCCAAGCCTCAGCCTTGCTCATGCCTTTATGCAATACCAAGACTTCAGACAGCTGATCGCCCACTTTCATAAATGGGTTTAGACTGGTCATTGGGTCTTGGAAGATGATGGCGATTTCGTTGGCACGAATTTTGTTGAGTTCATGCTCTGGTAGTCCGACCAGCTCTTTATCACGGAATTTGATTGAGCCTTCGGTGCGACCATTTTTGGCAAGCAAGCCTAGAATCGAAAAGGCGGTTTGGGATTTGCCTGAGCCTGATTCGCCGACGATGCCGAGCGTTTCACCTTGATTGAGTTTGAAATTAAGTCCATTAACCGCCGTCACCAAACCATCTTCGGTGGCGAATTTGACTTTTAAGCCCTTGACTTCTAATAGAGCCATGGTATATCCTTTTTTTTAAATAATGAATTTAGCGATCTTTTGGATCAAGTGCATCACGCAGGCCATCGCCTAAGAAGTTGAAACAAAACAGGGTGATGGTCAAGAAAATCGACGGTATGAGCAGCTGCCATGGCGATACCTGCATGGTTTGAGCACCTTCTTGAAGTAGTGCACCCCAGCTGGTCATTGGCTCTTGGACACCCAGACCTAGAAAGCTTAGGAATGATTCGAACATAATCATATTTGGGACAAGTAGTGATGCATAGACCACAACGACGCCCAAGACATTCGGTACGATATGGCGAGTCACGATTTTCCATCCAGAGACACCGCCGACGTGTGCCGCTTCGATGAATTCTTTGTTTTTTAGGCTCAGGGTTTGACCACGCACAATACGCGCGATATCTAGCCATGACACCAAGCCAATGGCGACAAAGATAAAGATGATGTTACGACCGAATAAAGTCACTAGCAAAATCACGAAGAACATGAATGGGAATGCGTTTAATACTTCAACAAAACGCATCATCAGCATATCAACTTTGCCACCCAAATAACCTGAAATCGCCCCGTAGATGGTACCGAATAATACCGCGACAAAAGCACCAGCGATACCGACCATCAATGAGATACGACCACCGACAGCGGTACGCACGAGTAGGTCACGGCCTAAGTTATCTGTACCAAAATAGTGCTTGGTTTCCATCGATGGTGCTGATGCCATATTTGCCCAGTCGGTATCAGCATAGCCAAATGGTGCAAACATCGGTACAAATGTCACAAATAACGCAATGAGTAATAATACCAAGCCACTGACCAAGGCGGCTTTGTTGTGTGAAAAGCGGCGCCAAGCATCTTGCCACAGGCTACGACCTTTGATTTCTTTGGCTTGGGTCGTGGTTGGTGTGGTCGTTGCAATGTTAGACATAAACAATCCTTATAAAAATATCGCAATCACTTAGTATTTGATTTTTGGGTCGATGACAGCGTATAAAATATCCACGATGGCATTAAATACGATGGTCAAAACACCCACCAAAATGGTCAAAGATAGCACAAGGCTATAGTCACGGTTCAATGCACCATTGACAAATAGCTGACCAATCCCTGGTAAGCCAAAGATGGTTTCGATGATGATAGAGCCTGTGATGATACCGACAAATGCAGGGCCAAGATATGAGATGATAGGTAGTGATGCAGGGCGTAGGGCGTGCTTGATGACGATGTGTCGAAGTGGCAGACCTTTGGCACGAGCCGTACGGATAAACTGTGAGTTCATCGTCTCAATCATCGAGCCACGAGTGATACGCGCGATACTGGCGATATAACTCAATGACAGTGCCGTCACAGGCAGAACAAGGTTCATAAACGCACCATCATTCCAGCCACCAGCAGGGAACCATTTTAGGATGACTGCAAAAATCAAGACCATCAAAGGCGCTTTGACAAAGCTTGGAATTGCCACGCCTGCCATTGCCACGGTCATTAAGCTGTAGTCAAGTACGCTATTTTGCTTTAATGCCGCGATGATACCCATGGTAACACCAACGATGACCGCGATGATGAATGCATAAACACCAAGCTCTATTGAGACAGGTAAGGATTGCTGTAGCAGTTCATTGATGGTGTAGTCCTTATAAGTGAATGATGGGCCAAAATCACCGTGCAATAATTGCTTTAGATAATTTAAATATTGCAGCCACAATGGATCATTTAAATTATACTTAGCCTCAATATTGGCAAGTACTGCGGGTGGTAAGTTACGCTCACCAGTAAAAGGACTACCTGGTGCTAAGCGCATCATAAAAAAAGAAATGGTAATCAAAAATAGCAGCGTTGGAATGGCTTCTAGCGTGCGTCGAATGATGAGTTTGAACATAAAAATCCTTTGTTTGCCACGCTGGTTTTGGTGGATCAACCAAGCAATCCTAAGGCTTATCTAAGGCTTGGACTTAAGAATAATGAGCGTTATTATAGCAAAAGTTCCATGCATGATTGGCAAAATTTCGCCGTGCTTTTTGCATAAAAAAGCCCGCCGATACAGGCAGGCTTTGGGTGGTGCGGCTGATGATTATGGATTGATCATCCAATATTTGGCGCGCCACAGATCTAGCGGATCGCTGTTGGAATAATTACCGACGCGTGATTTGACCAAGCGCACATTGGCATAATAAAACATATCGATGTGTGCATGGTCCTTATCCAAGATCGTTTCGACTTGTTCGTACAGCTTATTGTGATCAGCGTCACTGAGACCTGTGCGCAAGGTCTGGTTCATCAGCGCGTCATATTCAGCCGAATGATAGCGCGCCCAGTTGTTGGTGTTGTTTGATTTTAATAAGTTTAGGAAAGTCGATGCTTCATTATAATCACCGCACCAACGCGCGCGTGCCATTTGATAATTACCATTACTGCGGCTGTCAAGATAGCTTTTCCATTCTTGGTTTGTTAAGTTTACATCAATAAAGCCAGTCGCTTGTTTCCATAGGCTTGTGGCGGCTAGGGCGATTTTCTTGTGGCTTTCATTGGTGTCGTAGAGTAGGTCGAACTTCAGTGGATTTTGTTCATTATAGCCTGCTTCATTAAGCAGCTCTTTGGCTTTGGCGATACGCTGATCCATGCTCCACGCTTGCCATTCTGGGGTGAAATTGACACTGCCTTTGATGGCAGTTGGGGTGAATTGATAAGCGGCGATTTGCCCTTGACCCATCACCTTATCTACGATTTGCTCACGATCTAGTGTCAAAGCCAGTGCTGTCCGCACACGCAGATCATCGAACGGTGGCTTTTGGTTATTTAAGTCAAAATAATAAGTGCACAGCGCAGGCGCGGTTTTTAGCTCATTGCCATAGTCGGCTTTGAGCTTATCAAACTGCTCAGATGGCAGCTCGCTTGCAGTGATGTCGATCTCGCCTGCTTGATAGCGCAGCACATCGGTGGTGGCTTGGGGGATTGGCAGCAGCGTCAGGCTCTCAATTTATACCGCATTGGCATCATAGTAGCTTGGGTTTTTGGTCAGTACGATTTTTTCGTTCACCACCCATTGACTTGGCTTGTACGCGCCATTGACGACGATATTGGCAGGATCTGTCCATTTTTCGCCGAATTTTTCGACACTGGCGCGATGCACGGGCAGCACCGACCAGTGCGTCATCATATCAACAAAATACGGCACGGGTTCAGATAAAGTGATCTCTAGCGTCTTGGCATCGATGGCTTTGATACCAAGTGTGTCAGGGCTTGCATTACCATTGATGATCGCTTGGGCGTTCAGCACCTTGCCATCATCTAGGCAGCTTGCATAATCCGACCCTGTGGCAGGATCGACCAGTCGGCGAAAGCTATAGACGAAATCATCGGCAGTCACCGCATCGCCATTGGACCAGTTGGCATCGTGCAGCTTAAAAGTCCAGACCTTATTATCAGGTGATGACCATTCGGCTGCGATGGCAGGAATGAGCTTGCTGTCATTGTCGGTGCTGACTAGACCTTCGGCGAACTGGCGGATGATGTTGCCTTCTTGCACACCTTTGGCAAGCTATGGATCGAGTGTCTCAGGCTCACTGGCATTATTGATGGTGATGCCTGTTGGATTGGTTTGAGCTGTGCTATTTTTGGGCGTATTGTCCGATGAACACGCGCCCAGCGCTAGGGCTAAGCTTGTCATCAATAGCATCGGTTTGATTATGGCCATGGGTGATACTTTTTTGATAATTATTTAATAAATTTATACAATCAATCTGCGCGAATGCTTAGGTTTTTGACTTGCCAATTCCCCAAGGGATCGTGGATGGGAAAGCCTTGTACATAAGATTTCACCAAGCGCGGCGCGGTATAATGATACACAAAAATCGTCGCTGTATCGTGATCCAGTTGTGCTTCGGCTTGACGGTACAATTCAGCGCGCGCCTTAGTGTCTATGGCATTGCCAAGTGTGCTGTTCATGATGTTATCAAAGGCAGCACTGCTGTATTTACCATAGTTGTTGCTGTTATCAGATTTAAAGGTGTTCAAAAATGACGATGCTTCATTATAATCAGCGCACCAACCGCCACGCGCCATTTGATAATTCTGCTTACGGCGAGTTTCTAGGTAGGTTTTCCATTCTTGATTATTAAGATTAGCTTCTACAAATCCCAGATTTTCTTTCCACAGTGCCGCTGCTGCCACCGCCAGAGTTTTGTGCTGTTCATTGGTATTATAAAGCAGCTCAAACTTCAGCGGATGCTCCTTACTATAGCCTGCCTGAGCAAGCAGTCGCTTGGCTTCGGCGATGCGTTCATCCTTGCTCATCGCTTTCCATGTAGGCTCAAACGGCGTGATGCCGCCGATGGTCGTCGGTGAGAATTGATACGCAGGCGTTTGCCCTTGTTTTAGAATGCTGTCAGTGATGATCTCACGATCTAATGTCAAGGCCAGTGCCTTTCGCACATCGGCATTATCAAACGGTGGCTTGGTATGATTGAACTCATAATAATAAGTGCATAGCTTGGGCGGTTCGACGACTTCAGCGCCCAGATCTTGTTTGAGCTTGGCATATTGCTCAGGTGGTAAGCCTTCATTGCTGATGTCAATCTCGCCTGCGCGATAACGCTGTACATCGGTGGATGCTTGGGGAATTGCCAAAAAAGTCACCTTATCGATGGCGACATTTTGGGTATCAAAATAAATCGGATTACGCTCAAGCACGATGCGTTCATTGACCTGCCAAGCACTCAGACGATACGCGCCATTACCCACGAAATGCTCAGGCGTCGTCCATTTATCGCCGAATGTCTCGATGGTTTTTTGGTGCACGGGCAGGGTGGCGGTGTGGATCAGCATATCGACGAAATACGGCACGGGTTCAGATAAGCTGATCTGTAGCGTTCGATCATCGATGGCGGTGATGCCAAGGCTCTCAGGGCTTGCCGTGCCGTTCATGATGGCTTGGGCATTGATGACTTTGGCATCGACAAGGTAGCTGGCATAAGGTGATGCGGTCGCAGGGTCGGTCAAGCGGCGAAAACTATAGACGAAATCGTGTGCCGTCACTGTATCGCCATTGGACCAGTTGGCATCATCGCGCAGGATAAAAGTCCACACCTTGTTATCCGTCGTTGTCCAACTCGTCGCCATGCCGCCGATGGTGTTGCCCTGATCATCGGTACTGACCAGTCCAACGAGCAACTGACGCAAAATATTCGACTCAGGCACGCCTGATACCTTGTGCGGATCAAGCGATTCAGGCTCAGCGCCGTTGTTGATGATGAGTGCTTTTGGGTCGGTGGGCTTGCTGTGCACGGCGGCAGGCGCGTCGGTTTGGCTTGTGCCGCAGGCGCTCAGCATACACAGACCCAACACACCCAACAGGCGCAGTGATAGCGATGATGGTTTCATAACTCAGTCCTTTTTTGGTGGCAAATTCGGTGAAATTTGACACAATGTTCTTACACAATCTTGGCGCTTATCTTGGCAAAATGTTACAACCTTGTCAATGCCAATAACAAAAAGATGTGCCAAAGACACATCGGCGCACCAATTTTCTAGTACAATTTCGGGATATGTTCATGATTGATTGATTGATGATAGGTTTGATGGTAAATTGACAATATTTAAACCTTACCCAAAACACCCTAAACCGAACTTAAGCAAAGCCGCCCAAGTATATGAAAATCACCAAACTTCCAACTACTCACACGAAAACTTCTAGCCGCTTAACCGCGCGATCGCTGACGATCGCTCTGGGCTTGTCACTGATGACGACGGCGAGTGTGGCAGCGACAGCACCGACGGCATTTAGCTTGCCGAGCATGACCGCAGGTGCAAATTTTTATGACACTTATCGCAATGAGCAGATCGCTGCGTGGTCGCTGCGGCAGATTTATGATGATTTGCCACTTGTCGAAGATCCGTGGGCAAATCAAGTATTGGTGCAGCTATCGGCAGAGCTGAATGCTAAAGTGCGCACGCAGCAGCTGTATGCCACACCGCTGATCGTCGATAACAGCATGAATGCCTTTGCTGTACCAGGTGGTCTGATCGGGATGAATACGGGGACGATTTTGGCGGCGCAAGGGCTTGATGAAGTGGCAAGTGTGCTGGCGCACGAGATTGCACACATCAGTCAGCGGCATTATGAATCGCGGATGGAGAATAACAAAAAGCTGATGGCGCTACAGCTTGGTGGTTTGATCGCAGCGATCGCAGCATCGGCGGCAGGTGGTGATGCGGCGCTACTTGCAATGGCAGGCGGCCAGACGGCGACAGCAGAGTCGGCAGCGACGCACAGCCGTGAGAATGAGAAAGAAGCAGATCGCGTGGGTATGCAGATTTTGGTGCAGTCGGGCTATGATGCTCATGCCATGCCGAGATTTTTCAGCCGTTTGCAGCGACAGCTGAATATCAATCAAGCCAAAAATGCCTTTATGCCAAGCTTCATGCAGTCGCATCCATTCACCGCTGAGCGCATGAGTGAAGCGTCTGCACGCGCGGCAAGCTATGCCAAGCCTGTGATGACTGCCAAGCATGAACAAGCCAAGCTGTTCGATCGCTGGTCGTGGCGCATCAAATATTTGACCAAGCAGGCGACTTATGCAGAGCTTGTCGCCAATGCGCCACAAAGTGAAGGTGCGCGCTTAGCACTGGCATCATGGCTGGCTGATGCACAGCGTCACCGTGAAGCAGCGCAGGTGCTGGAAGTAGGGCGATTTGACCCTGCTGACGCACTGGTATGTATCACCAAATCGCATTTGGCATTTGCCCAAAAGCAGTATGATCAAGCCATTGAGATGATTAAGCCGTGCCAAGCGATTTATCCAGAACGCCGTGATTTGCGCTTGATTTTGGCAAAGTATCATATCCATGCAGGTGATGGGCAAGCGGCAAATGCACTTCTCTCACCATTAACTTTCGATGGCTCACATGACTTATCCGCGTGGCAGCTGTCTGCGCAAGCTTATGAGCTGATGGCGCGCGCTGCCGCTAGTGATCATGCTGCCACTATCGCTACCATCAATGCACTGCGTGCGCGTAGCCAAGTGGAGCTGTGGCGCGGGCAATATCAAGGGGCGCTGCAGTCATTGGCGCAGGCTGATGAGTTGGCGGCAGGTAGTGATCGCACTAAGCTCATGCGCGCGATGCTTGCCAAGGATAAAGATGCGGTGATCAGCGCAAGGGATTTTCGACCTTAAGCGGCGATGATGTTTGATAAACTGCTTGATTTCAGGTCTGATAAAGGGTGTATACAATACCCCTATAATTCGGCTCATTGTACAAATAATGTATTAGAGATACAGTCGCCATAGGGTGCGTTATACGCACCAATGTACCAAAGCTGCTTGATTTTTATAATAAAATTTTCAAAATTATGTGTAAATAACCATGCTTAAAGTTGTGGCTTGACTATCTGACAAGCCACAACTTACCCAAATTATTTACGCCGACAGCGCCTTTTTCACCAAGCCTGAGATCACTGCAGGATCAGCTTGACCGACGGTTTTTTCTTTGACGGCATTCATCACTTTGCCCATGTCTTTCATGCCAGCTGCGCCAGTTTCTGCGATGGTAGCAGCGATGATGGTGTTAAGCTCATCTTCACCTAATTGTGCTGGTAGAAACTGCTCAATGACATTGATCTCAAACTGCTCTTTTTCGGCAAGATCTTCACGACCATTGGCTTGATAGATGGTTAGTGATTCTTGGCGTTGTTTGATTTGTTTTTGTAGCTGTTCAAGTACGGCTTTATCATCAAGCTCTACTTGAGAATCGATTTCGATTTTTTTGATGGCTGCTTGCACATTGCGCAGCACCTTGACCGTATCCATTTCACGGGCTTTCATTGCAGTTTTAACGGCATCGGTCATGGTTTGTTTTAAGCTCATGGCATACTCCTATTTGATTGTTTGATTTTTTATTTAAACTACTTAATCTTTTGTGGTATATATCTGCATCTTTGCCAAGATTGGTGGTATCATTCATGCTTTTTGTAATTCAAGCAGGCGATCATAGACCGCTGATTTTTTTAGCCCCAAGACATCAGCGACGATGGCAGCTGCTTTTTTTGGTGGCAAATCTTGAGCGATTCTTAATAACCACGCATCATAATCTTCTGGGGTTTGTGCGTCATTATCTTTGCCTGCGACAACAAGCACGATCTCGCCTTTTTGCTGATTGCTATCATTTTTGACAAAGTCAAGTAGCTCGCCCAGTGGCAGTTTTTTAATCGTCTCAAAAGTCTTGGTCAGCTCACGGCATAGCGCCGCTTCACGATCGGCGCCAAATACCGTCACCATGTCCGTTAAGCTCTCATTGATGCGATGCGGCGCTTCATAAAAAATCAAAGTCTCAGCGCGATTCGCCCATTCATCAAGCGTCTTAATCCGTCCATGTGTCCTGGCAGGTAAAAAGCCAATAAAGCTAAACTTGTCCGATGGCAAGCCTGCCGCCGATAGCGCCGCAATCATCGCGCACGCCCCGACAATCGGCATGACGGTCAAGTCCGCTTCGTGCGCCGCCTTGACCAAGCGAAATCCAGGGTCAGAGACAAGTGGCGTGCCTGCATCGCTGATCAAAGCGACCGATTCACCGCGTTGTAGTCGCTCGATGATTTTGGTGGTTTGGCTGTCGGCATTATGCTCATGATAGGCGATGGTCGGTGTGGTGATGTTAAAATAATTTAATAATTTACCCGAAGTGCGTGTATCTTCACAAGCGATAACGGTGACGGATTTGAGCGTCGCGATGGCGCGCTCAGTGATGTCAGACAGATTGCCGATCGGGGTAGCGACGATGTACAAAGTGCCATTATTCATGGGATTCGCCTTGCTGATCGTTGGTGGTATCAGCGGTATTTATAGCGTTAAGTTTATCGCTTTCTTCAGATTTGCTTTGTGCATCTTTGGCGATATTATTTAATTCATCTAAATGTAGCCATTCGCCAAGCACCGCTCCAAGTTCATCTAGACCTTCTTTTTTAAGCGCAGAAAACAGCTGAATGCTAAATGGCAAACCCAATGCTTGTAGTTGTTTTTTGGTGGCAAGTAGGGCGGTTTTTTGCGCGCCGCGTTTAAGCTTATCTGCCTTAGTCAGCAGCACATGCACAGGCAGACCGCCATCTTTTGCCCAGTGCAGCATCTGCTCGTCAAAATACTTAAGCGGATGGCGAATGTCGGTCATCAGTACCAAGCCCACCAAGGATTTGCGCGACACCAGATATTCTTCCAGCTCTTTTTGCCATTTGATTTTCATGCTCTCAGGCACGGCAGCATAGCCATACCCTGGTAAATCGACGATGCGTGCGTCTTCATGCCCGACGGTGAAAAAGTTGATCATCTGCGTGCGCCCTGGGGTTTTGGATGAGCGGGCGAGCTGTTTTTGTTGGGTGATGGTGTTGATCGCTGATGATTTGCCTGCGTTTGAACGCCCAGCGAATGCCACTTCAAACCCTGAATCTGTAGGACAAAGCTTAAAAGTCGGTGCCGACATCAAAAAACTGGTTTGGCGAATTTGCTTGAGATACGCTGCACTCATAAGGATTTCACAAAATAAAAAATTCACTTAAGTTTATCATGATTTACCCCAATCTGAAAATGTAAAAGTGCCAAACTGTTCAACATTTGTACAAATCGCTTAACTTTACTCAATAATACTTGTAATTATTCGAAAAAAGCCCATAATAAAGACATTGGCTGTGCTAACAGCCGTCATTACTTGTGAGAAAGTTTATGAAATTACGACAGATGATCGGTGCAATTGCACTTGTTGGTTTGAGTGCACTTGGCATGGTATCACACGCGGATACTGCGGACACTTACCAAAAAAGCTGCGCGGCGTGCCATGATTCAGGCAATCTAAACGCCCCAAAAACAGGTGATACCGCCACTTGGCAAAAGCTGAAATCTCAAAAAGGCATGGACGGACTTGTCAAATCCACGCGCCAAGGTATGCCACAGATGCCTGCGATGGGGCTGTGCAAGGCTTGTAGCGATGAAGATTTTAAGCAATTGATCGAGTATATGAGCAAATAATTTTCAAGCTTACTGAGCGGCTTATTTGGCGATAACACTTGGTAAATATCGCTTGTCAAGACTGCCAATATTGCTAAAATTAGCAGGGATTGCTGTGATGTATCAGTGCGGCTTGGTGATAAGCTGTGATGATAAATGATTGATTTATTTATAAAAATTGATAAAATTACTGCTTGGATGGTGTGTTTGGCGAAAATTTTTTAAAAAAATGTTACCAAAACCACAATTTTTGTAGGAAAATTTAGCCAAATCTTGCTATAATAGCCCAAGTTTTAGGAATAATGCCTTGTTAGCGGTCTAGCATATAGACGGTGTACTGAATATTGGATAGGATTTCAGTCGCGCTACACGAACCAAGATTTAGCCAAGTTAGTAGGAAATTGTTATGAAACCTGCACAAAAAGCAACACTAGCCAAATTTGCCCTAGCTCTGGGTGTTGGTCTGACCGGTTTGTCAGCCAATGCTGTTTCTTATCCTGTGCCTGCTTATGATATCGAAGCGGGTAAAGCGATCGTGGATGTCAACTGTGCCGCGTGTCATGGCGCAAATGGCGTGAGCGTTGCACCAGCGCAGCCCAACCTAGCTGGTCAAAATATCAAATATCTGTACAAGCAATTGGTAGATTTCAAAAATAAAGCACGCCGTAATGGTGTGATGGAAGCTCAGCTGGTGGGCCTAACTCAGCAAGATCTTGCCAATGTCGCAGGCTACTATGCTAACCAAGCACCATGGACACCAAGCTATGGTAATAAAGCCACTGTTGCTGCAGCGACCAAGCTATACCTAGGTGGCGATAAGACGCGTGGCGTGATTCCTTGTGCAGGCTGTCATGATCCAAAAGGTGCAGGCAATGCTTATGCAGCATTCCCACGCCTAGGCGGTCAGCACGCGACTTACCTAGCGACTCAGCTAAAACTATTCCGTGCTGCAGGCCGTGAAGATGATGTAGCGACCGATATGGAAGTGCGTACCAATGACGCTGCCAAAAAAGGCGAAAAAGGCATGATGCAGATGGTTGCATCGCGTCTGTCAGATCGCGACATCAAGATCCTATCAGAATACCTAGCAGCGGTACACTGATTCGTGATTTTTCCAAAAAAGCCCTTTGCTGGGCTTTTTTTGTTGCTGATACGCGCAGACAGCATTTACTGCATTTTATGATAAATATGCTAAAATAGTACGACATTTTCGATAGGATATTCCTATGTTACATCGTTATACGGTATTTTTTGTGGCGAGCAGTTTGCCACTGTTATTTGCCAGTCAAGTAGCACCGAATATGGCGCGTGAGCTGGATTTTTGGTTGCTGTGGTTTGTGGCGATGGTACTGGTTGGTCTGCCTGTGCTGTTCGCTGAATTTGCACTGTCGGCGCGTTCGGCAGCGACACCTTGGCAGGGAATGCAGAAGCTTACGCGTGAAGCGGATGCAAGCCTTGTGTGGCGTATCTTTGCTGTACTGTCGGTATTGGTGGCGATTTTGATCGCATCAAGCATCAGTGCGCGCATTGCGGTAGGTGCGGTATCGCAGTTTCCTGATGTGTTTCGTACGGTGAATGTGCCGACGCTTGGTCTTGCGGCAGGTGTGTCGGTGATTGCGCTGATTTTAAGTTTATTAAAAGCGCGTCTATTGCCTGTGGGGATGCTATTGATCTTAGCAGGTTCAGTAGTGGCACTGTTTGACAGCTCCGTGAGCGTGCCTGTGCTGACCGCGCCAAGCTTGGGCGAATGGGCACAGGCAGTGGTGCTTGCGCTACTGTGCGTGGGTGTTGGCAGTGGTTTGTACTGGTTTGGTGGTGTCAGCATCGCACCAAGTTTGATGCAGGCTAAGAAATCATTAACAGGCTATATTTTACCGATTTGGCTGACGCAGCTGATTTTTGGTGCGTTTGCTTTGCTTGCAGGTAATGCATTGGTAGGACAGTTATCCTTTGTGATGACCAGTCTTGGCATGCTATTGATCGCTGCCTTTTTACTGTATTATGCTGGTATGCAGCTGATGGCGCGCTTTGGTATGATTATCGGTGTGGTGGTGACATTGGTTTTGTGCATGGTGCTGAGTATCGTGCCTGTGCAGGCGCTGTTGATGGCACTGATCGTGCTGAGTTTGGTTGCGGTATTGTCATTGGCGATTTTCTCAGGATTTGTGATGAAAATCAGTCACTTGCGTAAGACCTTGAACTTCGGCTCAGAGCTTCGCTATAACCTATGGCGCGTATTGGTGCGCATCATTGTGCCGATCGCGATTATTGTGGCATTTGTTGGCTTGGTGATGCAGTGGCTGATATGATAGACATTGCGATCGCTTATGTCGATGAGCAGGGGCAGCAGCATTATCAAGAGCTGAGCGTCCCTGCAGGCACAACCATCATCAATGCTCTGCGCTCAAGTGGTGTGCTGAATTTGCCGAATTTGGCGAAGTTTACCACTTGGTGCAATGAACATCTGTCATGCGACACCAATCACAAGGCGTGGTATGTCGGTATCTATAGCCAAAAAGTGCGTTTAGATACTGTACTCAATGCTGGCGATCGCATTGAGATTTATCGACCTTTAACCATCGATCCGATGGCTAAGCGCAAATCCAAATCAAAAGTGAAATTAAAAAAGCTCGGCTATCGACCGTTGTGATTTTTATAATTTTGCAAAATCTACACATAAAAACGCCCAAAACTCAGTGCTTTGGGCGTTTGGTTTATGATGATTGATGATTGTTCAAAATCACCACAAGTCAATCAATGACGCGTTTCAGGTAGGCTGCCTGCACCTTCGATGCGCGCGACGCGACCTTGATTGTCAAAATAAATGCTCATGTACTGCGTGGCATTTTTGACATTTTTTTGTTTTTTGCGCTTGCCGTCCGTGCCTGCGGTGTAGTCATAGATATAGTCCCAGCGGTTCGGTGCTAGGGTGTCGCGCATGGCAGGCGAGCCAAGCAAGTACAGCACTTGGTTTTGGTTCATGCCGACTTGTACGCGTGATGCCTGCTCTTGGCTTAATGGCGTGCCTTGTGGCAAATCGATGGTATAAACGCGAAAAATATTACAGCCTGTCAGCGTCAATGCCGACACCAGACCGATGCTGGCGATTTTTAAGATGGTTGCTTGTTTCATCATCACTCCCAAGGGTGAGTAGTTCAAAGTCAATAAAATACAATTGCGACCATATTAAACACAACTTGGCGATTATGCAAGTAAAATCGTGAAAACAGCGCGCGCCAGTTACATTTTGAAAAAACTGCTCAATGATTTGGTAAAACTTATCGTGATGTTTTGTGAAGTTGTTTGGATTTATAGGTGCATCGGCGTGATTTTTGTGGTAAATTATCGCTTATCTATCATTATTGAATTTTGTAGAATTTTTAAGGGCAAACCATGGCATTCACCAACAAAGATTTGCGCAAAGCAGGTTTAAAAGTTACTTTACCACGCATTAAAATTCTTGAGCTTTTAGAGAATGCAGAACATCATCACATGAGTGCTGAAGATGTTTATCGCGCTTTGGCTGAGCAGGGTGAGGATGTGGGTTTGGCGACGGTGTATCGCGTGCTGACGCAGTTTGAGCAGGCGGGTATCGTTGAGCGTCATAATTTTGAGAATAACTTATCGGTCTTTGAAATCGTACAAGATGAGCATCATGACCATTTGGTCTGCGATGTCTGCGGTAAGATTGTTGAGTTTCATAACGAAATCATCGAACAAGAGCAGTTTAAAGTCGCTGAAGAACATGGCTTTAAGCTGTCGGGGCATTCATTGGTGCTGTATGGCGTGTGCGACAGTAGTGAGTGCCAAAAGACAGCCGAAAGCTGATTGATGATTAAAAAAGGTTTGATGAATCTCAAACCTTTTGTTGATGTCTTTATCGATGTGTGAATCAAAACACCATCTCTTTTGCGGCTAAATTCGCCGTCTCTTTACTGATTTTGCCTTGTTTGACCAGTGATAATAGCGACTGATCAAGGCTTGTCATACCGTGTGCTTGCCCTGTTTGGATCACTGATGGTAGCTGCGCAAGCTTATTTTCGCGGATCAAATTCGCTACCGCAGGCGTATGCTGCAAAATCTCTAATGCTGCCACGCGTCCACCACCTGTCTTTGGCAGCAGCCGCTGTGCGATGATCGCGGTAAGCGAGTCGGCAAGCATGGTGCGAATCATATTTTTCTCATGCGAATCAAACACATCGATGATGCGATCAATGCTCTTGGCGGCATTGATAGTGTGTAGCGTCGCCAGTACTAAATGCCCAGTCTCAGCAGCGGTGAGTGCAAGGCGAATGCTCTCAAGGTCGCGAAGTTCACCGACCAAAATCACATCAGGATCTTCACGCAGTGCTGAGCGCAGCGCATGGCTAAAGCTGTGCGTATCCTTGCCGACTTGTCGCTGACTGATGAGAGATTTATCACTCGTGTGTAGATATTCAATCGGGTCTTCGATGGTGAGAATGTGTGCAGCTTGCGTGCGATTGATGGCATTGACCATGGCGGCAAGCGTGGTGGATTTGCCTGAGCCTGTGCTGCCTGTGACCAGTACAAGCCCTGATTTGGCGTGGCTGATATGCTCAAGAATCTGACAAATTTCATCATCAAATAGGCTATCTAGACTTGGTACAGTACTTGCAATGGTGCGAAATACCGCCGCCGCGCCATGCGTCTGAAAAAAGGCATTGACACGAAAGCGCGCCACGCCCGTCACTTCGATGACAAAATCACATTCAAGCTCATTTTGCCAGGTCTGGTACTGCGCATCACTCATCACCGAGCGCAACAGATCGCTCACCATCTGATGATCGGGCGTAGGCAGGGCAACAGGCGTAAGCACGCCATCGATACGCATAAAGACATTGCCGGTGGATAAGTGCAAATCAGACGCGCCTTGGGCATGGGCGAAAGTGAGTAAGTTGGTTAGGTTAAGCATAAAATCTGCCAAAAATCTTTAAAAATGCTTATTAAAGCAAATTTGCCAAGTCATCGCAAGCGCAGGCTGATTTGTGCTACAATAATTGGCATAAATTTGAACCAGATTTTTGACCATCTCGCCCAATCAAGGTATCCTATGCACCAAAATATCGATAATAATCAACTGCTTGCCAATTTTCACGCTGTCAAATCTGCTCTACAAGCTGCCAATGATGCAGCACATCGCAGCCATCCGTGTGGCTTGCTTGCGGTGTCCAAGACCAAGCCTGCGGCGATGATTCGCGCTTTGGTGCAGGCAGGGCAGGTGGATTTTGGGGAAAATTATCTGCAAGAAGCGATGGCGAAGATGGATGAGCTGAATGATTTGCCGATCGTCTGGCATTATATCGGCAGCATTCAGCGCAATAAGACGCGTGATATTGCCAAGCATTTTGACTGGGTGCATACCGTCTCGCGCGAAGTGATCGCCACGCGTCTGAACGAGCAGCGCGCAGGTTTGCCACCATTAAATGTCCTAATCCAAGTCAATATCGACGACGAAGACAGCAAATCGGGCTGCACGCCCGATGAAGTGCCTGCCCTGATTGCTTGTATTCAAGCGTGCGAAAATCTGAGCTTGCGTGGCTTGATGGTCATTCCAAGCAAAGATGGTAGTGATGCATTTGTACGCACAAAAGCATTGTTCGATGAGATGGCAGAGCGGTTTGAACTTGCCGCATGGGATAGCATCAGCATGGGCATGAGTGGTGATATGGCAGATGCGGTGGCGCATGGCTCAACGATGGTGCGCTTGGGAACGGCGATTTTTGGTGAGCGAGATTATAGTCAGTGATTAGCATTATTAAAATATCGCTGATTTTTATACTGTTGCCACTTTAGAAGTATTGCTTAATCGATTGCCATGATTTACAGTAAAATTTACCGTTTATCCATGATAACTTGATTAATATTTGACTGATAAGTTATTAATTTGTCTTAAAATTATCCATAGATGTATGTGATATATCCCAAAATCTCATTAAAAATTATAAAGTTATAAAAATACTCTATTTTTGGGATAAGTGGATGATTGTCAAGCAAATTTATTATAACAACCAAATCCTAAGGTGATTGCCATGTTGATTAATATCGCCAAACCACAAAAATCCCCACATCCACTGCTGAATCTTGGCTTTCGTGTATTTTTCCTAAGCTCGGCAGTGTTTGCCATCATCACCATGCTGCTGTGGCATTATGCGCTGATTGTCTCGCCGAGCGTGATGCTTAAAGATTTTGGCGTATCGCTGTTTTATTGGCATGGGCATGAGATGGTGTTTGGCTATGCGCTGGCGGTGATTGCTGGGTTTTTGCTGACGGCGGTGAAGGCATGGACCGGCGTGCCGATGCCTGTGGGCTGGAAGCTGTTTGGTATTTATCTGCCGTGGCTTGTGGCGCGCGTGTTGTTCGCAGCTGCATTATTCATTACTGATGATGTTGCCAAAGGTGTGCTGTTGATCGCGCTGATGGCAGATGTGATTTTTTGGGCATTGGTGACGGCGGTGGTGACGCGTGCGGTGTGGCTTGTGCGCCAAAAACGCCAAGCGGGTATCGTTGCCAAGCTTGTGCTGCTGCTCTTATGTCAGTTGGGATTTTTGCTTGCCAGCAGTGTTGGGTATACGGGCGGTCAGTGGTTGTCGCTGTATGTTGCGCTGTTTTTGGTGATTGGTGTGGTGCTGACGATTGGTCGGCGTGTGCTACCATTTTTTATCGAAAAAGGCGTCACCGTCGGTAAAGACCGTAAGCCCACAGGCGAGCAGGTGAGTCTGCCGAATGCCGCGTGGCGTGATCGTATGAGCCTTGTGAGCTTTGTGGTGTTTGTCATCGGGTTTTTGGCAGATGTGCCGTGGCTGCTATCACTTGGGGCGGCGGTGTGTGCATTTATCAATGCATGGCGATTGATCGGCTGGCACCATCACGGCATTTGGATTAAGCCGCTGTTGTGGTCGCTGTATCTATCGTTTTGGGGTATGGTGGCGGCGTTTGTCATGCTGAGCGTAACGCCGATACTGGATTTGCCGATTAATGCAGGCGTGCATTTGCTTGCTTTGACGGGTATTGGCATGATGACGGTGGCGATGATGGCGCGTGTTAGCCTTGGGCATACAGGTCGCAATATCCATGAGCCGCCGCGCTTGGTTGGCGTGATGTTTACGCTGATGATTGGCTGTGTGTTGGTGCGCTCGGCGCTGCCGCTGTTTGTTGATGATTATATGGCGTTAATTGCTTATGCGCAGGGCTTGTGGATGATTTGTTTTGCGCTGTTTGTCATTGGCTTTGGGCGGATGCTGATGCAGCCTAGAGTGGATGGGGTGATGGGGTAGTGATTTACTTCTAGGGGTTTTAATAAGACTGAGATAGTGATTTGGATATTGGGGCGGTTGGAGGTGTATTGGAACAAGGTGGTTGAAATCTATAGCTTATCATCGGAGATTTGGTACCTTGTTAGATTATAATTATGTCATAAATATCAGATGGACTGAATCGAGTGCATTTCATAAGTTTAGACTAAATAGCATATGCCATTGTCCTGTTTGATTATTGAAAATTATCTAATGGGACAATGGCATAATAAATTTAAAGCCGCAGGAATTAATCAGAGCTGGATTTGGTTCTTTTATCCCACCAAGCAAAAGCATTGCCAAGTACAGTACCTGAAATGGAATGCCAAACACAAGCAACTGCAGTGGCAACGGCAGATTCAGCATTGGCAGGGAAAAATTTTGCACTCAGACCTGTAGCAAGCCCAGCATTTTGTACACCCACTTCGATGGCAAGCGTACGCTTTTTGGCGGTATTCATTCCCATAAACGCACCAGAAAAATAACCCAGCAAATAGCCACCGATATTATGCAGTGCGATGGCAGCGACCATGACTAAGGCTGATTCAAAAAATCGATGACCATGTACGGCTGCCACACCACCTACGATAGCGGCAAAAGCAAGCACAGCCACGCCTGGCATAATATTTCTGACATCAGCGAACCATGATTTGTTTTGCAAAGTGATATTGGCAAATGAGCCGATTAGCACAGGGAATAAGGTGACAATCAGCATAAATTTGAACATACCCCAACCGTCCATAGCGACAGTTTCTCCGACCAAGTATAACATCCATAGCGGTGCCATGACAGGTGCCAAAATGGTTGAAGCGGTTGTCATGCCGACAGAAAATGCAACATCGCCTTTGGCAAGATAACTCATGATGTTCGAGGATACGCCACCAGGACAACAGCCGACCAGTACCAAACCTAATGTTAAACCATCTGACAGATTCAGCATCTTACTAATGCCGATGGCAAGTAGTGGCATGATGGTGTACTGTGCGATGGTGCCGACCAAAATATCGAAAGGGCGTTTGGCTAAGATTTGATAATCTTGCTTGCCTAATGTCATCCCCATACCAAGCATGATTGTCCCTAGGACAAGCATTTGGGCATTGTCTTTTACCCAAGAAAAAGTGGCAGGCTCGATCATAGCAATGATTGCAGCGGCGATGATCACCAGTGCAGTAAAACGAGTCAGTTGCTGACTGACATTAACCAAAAATGGCATGATGTATAATCCTTTATCGCTGTTTAACTTATCCGTTGTATTATCAGTGAATTTTATGACTGATTCAAATGAATAGATGTTATAACCATACAAGCTTTTTTTATTGATGTATCAACTGACCGCTAGTGATATTTCACCGTCTCAACTGTATCGATGGCAAATGCCAATCAAACTTCACCGCCAGCATCCGTATGCCAAAGATGCTAATCAGTGCCACCGTCTCACGCACCCAGTCAGCGACACCGAAGTGCAGCAGTGTCAGATACAGCACTGAGCCTATGATACTGGCTGAGATGTAGATTTCTTTTTGGAGCACCAAGGGGATTTCATTACAGATCATATCACGCATGATACCGCCTGCGATACTCGTCATCACCGCCATCAGTATGGCAATGATTGGATGTGCATCAAGCGATAACGCCACTGTCAGACCAATCACGCTAAACGCTGCCAAACCGATAGCGTCAAATAATTTTAACATCCCATCAATCTTCTGATGACGGTAAAAAAACATCTGCCCCAAAATCGATGTCAGTGTAATCACAACGACATAGTTGAGATCCGTCATCCAAAACAGCGGATGGCGACCTAGCATCACATCTCTAAGTGTGCCACCACCGATGGCATTGACCATCGACACCAAGATACAGCCAAACAAATCAAATCGCTTGTACAGAGCAAGCGTCGTACCAGCAATTGCACAGGCGATGATGCCGACCATGTCCAATAGATAGATCATTTGCTCAGGGCTAAACGGTAAATTCATCTAACTTTGCATCCGACAAAATAACACAATACCAACACTCACCATCGCAATGCCAATCCAGCTCATCACCGATGGCATCGGTGTACCAAGTAGTAGCACACCGCCAATCAGCGAAAAAATCACTTCGGTGGCTTGAGTGGCATCGACCCCAGCGATTTGACCGCCATTGGCTGCCTTTGAGCGAGCGTACAAAAATAGTGATGTGGCAATAACGCCAGCAAATAAGGCGACCAATAGGGCATTAAACGCTTGTGATACCCCTAGTATCGGCGGCTGTACCACGAGCCCAAGCAGCACCCAAAACGGTAGCGAGCCTGCCGACAGTAGCCATACCTTGTGCAGTGGACTTGCCATCAGCTCGCTGGTCAAATGCGGCACTTTGGATAACAAGGGATGCGTTGATGGTGGACGAGTGGCATACCAAACCAGCTGATTGCCAATCGGGAAACAAAATCCCGCTACCAAACAAGGCAGCGCACCAAGCAGTAGCAAAGTCGTCAGCGAGCCTGTCTCGCCGCCATGTAAGCCTTCGCCGATATTGGTCAGCACCACCCCGGCAAAGATCAGCACGCTGGTGGCGATGACTTTTTTATTGATCGTCTCGCCAAAAAGTGCAAGCACGATCAGGCTTGCCACTGTCGTAAACTGAAAAGTCGCTGCGATCACCCAACCGGGTGCATGATCCGCACCAAAACATAGCGGTGCATAAAATAGCCCAAAGCCAATACCACCTGCGATGCACCAAAATTTATAATGCTCGCCAAATAAACGGCACAGGCCGGCAAGCGTACCAACACCGCTTTTGATGCCAATCATTGCTGATAACAATAGCCACATGAACACATAGCGTAATGATGCCGACCAAAACCAATGACCACCTTGGCTGGACATCAGCTCATTGAGTACAAAGGTTGAGCTAAAAAATGCCCCTGCGACCACACCGATTAGGATAAGTTTTAGCATCATGACATCCTTGTGATTGATTATTTACCTTTGGCATCTGCCCAGATAATTTTGTGTAACTGAAGCCCAAAACGCACCGGCAAGCCATCAGCCAGTATCCATTCGGCCAGTTGTGTTGCTATATTTGGCACTTCGCCCTTGTGAGCGGTGTGGACATCAAACATTGGCGAGAACCACACCGTACCGACTTTTTTGTCAAGCTCATAAGCGTGTAGCTGTGCCACCGCCCAATCATAGTCCGCACGATCGGCGATGACGATTTTGAGTTGGTCGTGATGAGTGAGATAATCCAAATTCTTCCACAGATTTTTATCCATCTCACCGGATGAAGGTGTCTTTAGATCCATCACTTTTGAGACGGCAGTAGGGACATCTTTGACGGATAATGCCCCTGCGGTCTCAAGCGAGATTTCATAACCCAAGCTTAATAATCTATCCATCAAAGCGATGGCATTAGGCTGTGCCAGAGGCTCACCACCAGTCACGCAGACACGCTTGCACGGATATTGGCTGATATGATCAATAATCTCATCTAAGCTAAAACGCTCACCACCTGTAAATGAATAAGTGGTATCACAATAAGTACAGCGGAGCGGACAGCCTGTCAATCGGATAAAAATCGTCGGCAATCCCGATGCTAATGCTTCACCTTGTAGCGAATAAAAAATCTCGGTGAGCTTTAGCCCTGCTTGTGGGTCGGTGGTGGGGATTTTGGTGTTGCGAAGTGGGTCGGTGATGGTCATTGTACTGGTGTGTCAATTAAATAGGCTATTGTAACGAAATTGCCATAAAATTTCTATAAAATCATCTGTGTAAATCGCTAAAAAGCGTAAGTAAATATGGCAAGGGTGAAAACGATGCTTGGTTACAAAAAAGTTTGGCAATTTGGCAAAAAAAAGCTTTTATTTTTTAAAAAAAGGCGTATCATGCGCTTGTTTGTTTTTGTGATAGAAAACAAGCATACACTCAAGTCATAGACTTGGTCATTTTCACCCATAAGTCATAGGAAAAGATAACCACGACTTAAACTTTGTTAAGGCTGTTTTATGAATGCAACACCTGTAAAACCAATCACTGATGCGACCAATGAATACTACCTAACTCGCCAAAATGAGATGGAGTCTAATGTTCGCAGTTACCCACGCAAGCTGCCGTTGGCAATCGCCAAAGCACAAGGTTGCTGGATCACTGATGTCGAGGGTAATGAATACCTTGACTGCTTAGCTGGTGCAGGCACACTTGCTCTTGGGCATAATCATCCTGCTACGATTAACGCCATCAAAGATGTATTGGAAAGCGGGTTGCCATTGCACACCCTTGACATCACAACGCCGATCAAAGATGCGTTTACCGAAAAGTTGTTGTCATTTTTCCCACAAGACTTCGTTCTGCAATTTTGTGGCCCAACAGGTGCGGACGGCACAGAGGCTGCGATTAAGCTTGCCAAGACTTATACAGGTCGTGACAATGTCATCGCCTTTAGCGGTGGCTATCATGGCATGACGCATGGCTCACTTGCCATGACTGGCAACCTATCTGCCAAAGAAAAAGTCGGCAATCTGATGGCAGGCGTGCAGTTCATGCCATATCCGCACGAATACCGTTGCCCACTGGGTTTAGGCGGTGAAGCAGGTGTCGATGCCTTGACTTATTATTTTGAGAACTTCATCGAAGATGTCGAAAGTGGTGTGGTCAAGCCTGCTGCGGTCATCCTAGAGGCCATCCAAGGCGAGGGCGGTGTCGTCCCAGCACCTGCCAAATGGCTACAAAAAATCCGTGAAGTCACTGCCCGTCATGACATCGTACTTATCCTAGATGAAGTACAGGCAGGCTTTGCTCGCTCTGGCAAGATGTTTGCCTTTGAACACGCAGGCATCACCCCTGATGTGGTGGTGATGAGTAAGGCGGTCGGTGGCGGTTTGCCACTGTGCGTACTTGCAATCAATAAGAAATTTGATGCATGGGCGCCAGCAGGTCATACAGGCACATTCCGTGGTAATCAGCTGGCGATGGCAGCAGGTTATAATGTCCTAGAAGAAATCACCAAAAACAACCTAGCTGAGAACTCTCGCATCCAAGGCGAGTTTTTACGCGCTGAACTTAAGAAAGTCGCAGAACAATATCCATGTATCGGTCATGTGCGTGGCCGTGGTCTGATGACAGGTATTGAGATTGTCGATGAGCGTAAAGCTGCTGACCACATGGGCTCATACCCTGCAGATGCCGAGCTTGCCGCAGCGATCCAAAAAGCCTGCTTTGATAATAAGCTACTACTTGAGCGTGGTGGTCGTGGTGGTACGGTGGTACGCCTACTTTGCCCAATCACCATCACCGCTGATGAGTGCAAGGAAGTCATCGCACGCTTCACAAAAGCCGTCGATGAAGCAGTGAAAGCTGTGCGTGGCTGATGCATCACAGTGAGCCATAGGGCTTGATGAATAAGGCTTAGTATCTGATACTAAGCCTTATTTTTATGTCAATTTTTATGCTACAATGAGAGTTATTTAATCTGATGACGAAAGCTAAGGAAACTATGATGACCAGTATGCAACAACGCGCCGAACTTCACCGCCGTATTTGGCAGATCGCCAACGATGTTCGTGGCTCTGTGGATGGTTGGGATTTTAAGCAATATGTCTTAGGGGCATTGTTTTATCGCTTTATCAGTGAGAATTTTGCCGATTATATCGAGGCTGGGGATGATAGCGTCAATTATGCTCAGTTTGATGATGCCAATCCTATTTTGGATGCCATCAAAGACGATACGATCAAGGCCAAAGGGTTTTTTATTTATCCAAGCCAATTATTCGTCAATGTCGCCAAAAACGCACATACCAATCCAGATCTAAACACCGATTTGGCGAATATTTTTAGTGCCATCGAGTCATCAGCCAGTGGCTATGATTCTGAAAATGACATCAAAGGCCTGTTTGCTGACTTTGACACCACCAGTAACCGCTTGGGCAATACCGTGGCGGATAAAAACAAACGCTTGGCGGCGGTATTAAAAGGCGTGGCTGAGCTGGATTTTGGTGATTTTAATGACAATCAAATTGATCTGTTTGGCGATGCCTATGAGTTTTTGATCTCAAATTATGCGGCCAATGCAGGTAAATCAGGTGGCGAGTTCTTTACACCGCAGCATGTCTCTAAGCTCATCGCAAAATTAGCACTGCATGGACAAAGCACGGTCAATAAAATCTATGACCCTGCTTGTGGTTCAGGTTCGCTACTGCTACAAGCCAAAAAGCAGTTTGATGAACATGTGATCGAAGAAGGGTTTTTTGGCCAAGAAATTAACCATACGACTTATAACTTGGCTCGTATGAATATGTTTTTGCATAATATTAATTATGATAAATTTCATATTGAGCTGGGTGATACGCTCATTAGCCCACAGCTACAAAACGACAAGCCATTTGACGCCATCGTCTCCAATCCACCGTACTCGGTGAAATGGATTGGCTCTGATGATCCCGTGCTGATTAATGATGAGCGTTTTGCACCAGCTGGGGTGTTGGCGCCCAAATCCAAGGCGGATTTTGCGTTTATTCTGCACGCACTCAATTATCTGTCTGCCAGAGGGCGTGCGGCGATTGTTTCTTTCCCAGGGATTTTTTATCGGGGTGGAGCGGAGCAAAAAATCCGTCAATATTTGGTAGATAATAACTATGTAGAAACAGTCATTGCCCTAGCACCGAATTTATTTTTTGGTACGAGTATTGCGGTGAATATTTTGGTATTATCAAAACATAAAACGGATAACCGTACGCAATTTATTGATGCTAGTGAATTATTTAAAAAAGAAACCAATAATAACATTTTAACCGATGAACACATTGCAACTATTATGAGCTTATTTGCCGATAAGGTAGATGTTGCCCATCAAGCGGTGATGGTGGATTATGAAACGATTAAAGCCAATGATTATAATCTAGCGGTCAGTAGTTATGTTGAGGCAAAAGATACGCGTGAAACGATTGATATTAATGTACTCAATAGTGAAATAAAAATCACCGTTGCTAAAATTGATGAACTACGCCGTCAGATTGATGAAATTATTGAGCAGATTGAGGCATAAGTATGCACCCATTTTTACAAAAATTGTTAGCAGGGCAAGCGGTGGAGTGGAAACCGTTGGGGGAGGTTGCTATTGTTTATGGCGGTCTTACTGGAAAGAAGAAAGCTGATTTTGAGGCAGGCAATGCTAAGTATGTAACTTATAAAAATATTTTTGGAAATATTGAAGTTGAAGAAAGTATTTTGGAAACTGTTCAAATTCATGATAACGAACGACAGTATGAAGTAAAATATGGCGATGTTTTATTTACTGGTTCATCAGAAATTGCTGAAGAGGCTGGTATGTCTTCAGTGGTAACAACTCATTTTTCTGAGAAAGTTTATTTAAATAGTTTTTCTTTTGGTGTTCGTTTCCATGATGATATTGAAATCAAGCCAGAATTTACTAAATTTCTTTTCCGTTCTAATTTTATGAGAATGCAAATTGCAAAAACTGCAAGTGGAGTTACTCGCTTTAATATTTCAAAAGAGAAATTTAAAAAAATACAAATCCCAATCCCACCCCTATCCGTGCAAACTAAAATCGCCCAAATTTTGGACGTATTTACCGCTATCACCGCTGAGCTCACCGCTGAGCTTAACATAAGAAATCAACAATATCAATACTATAGAGATAAATTATTGTCCGAAAATGAATTGGCAAAAGTTGGGTTTGAGTGGAAGTCGTTGGGTGAAGTAATCAACCTAAAGCGTGGCAAAAGATTGGTTCGTAGTGAGTTAGAAGAAACAGGAGAATACGCTGTTTATCAAAATAGTTTACAGCCTTTAGGATATTATCATCAAGCAAATTGCCCATCAAATTCAACATTTATAATAACAGCAGGTGCTGCAGGTGAAATTGGTTATAGTTACACTGATTTTTGGGCGGCTGATGATTGTTATTATTTGGAATGTCCTAAAGATAAATTAAATGATAGGTTTGTTTATCATGCTTTAATGAATCAAAAACAAAAAATTGTAGGACAAGTTAGAAAAGCAAGTGTGCCACGATTGGGGAGAAATTCTATTGAAAATATTTTAATCCCAATCCCACCCCTAGCCGAACAAGCCCGCATTGTCGCCATTTTGGATAAATTTGATACGCTGACCCAGTCCATCAGTGATGGCTTACCGCGTGAGATTGAGCTACGCCAACAGCAGTATGCGTATTATCGGGAGATGTTGTTGGGGTTTGATGGCGTAAGATAGGTATTTTTTAGTAAATAGGAAGTTAGATTGGTGGATATTAAGAATAAATTGTTAAATTTGCTAGACCAAATTGAAAGTGAAGTGGTTGAATTTAAGCAAGCCAAAAATGGGTTTGGCGATAATGATTTGGGTATGTATTTTTCTGCTTTGAGTAATGAAGCTAATTTGCATCAAAAAAGCTCGGCGTGGTTGGTTTTTGGTGTCAAAGATGATAGAACGGTTGTTGGAACCCAATATAAAAATACAGCGACAAGCCTACAAGCTGTCAAAAAGATGATTGCTAATCATACAAATAACAATATCAGTTTCAAAAATATACATGAAGTTGATTATCAGGGTAGGCGAGTGATTTTGTTTGAAATACCGCCAGCTTTAAAAGGTATACCAACTGCTTGGAAAGAGCATTTTTATGCCAGACAGGGTGAGTCTTTAGTGGGTTTGGATTTGCATAAAATTGAACAAATCCGCCTACAAAACCAAGTGTATGACTGGAGTGCAGGTATTGTTGAGAATGCCGATATTAATGATTTGTCTATGGAGGCAATAGCTTTTGCTCGTCAAAAATTTTCCGAAAAATACCCTCACTTGCAACAAGAGATGGTGCATTGGGATACGGTTACATTTTTAAATAAAGCTAAACTAACCATCAAAGGTAGAATTACAAGAACTGCTATTTTGCTATTGGGATTGCCTGAGTCCGCAGTATTATTAAATCCTGCAACACCAACCATGACTTGGATTCTAAAAGATAGAGATGGTGTGGAGAGAGACTATCAGCATTTTGGGACACCTTTGTTGCTAAATATTGATAAGCTGGCTGCAAAAATCAGAAATCTTAAATATCGTTACATTAAGCAGGGTACTTTATTCCCCGATGAGGTGGATCAGTACGATGCTTTTGTGATACGAGAGGCTTTAAATAATGCCATTGCTCACCAAGATTATCAGTTGGCGGGTAAGATTAGCGTGGTTGAATTTGAAAATAGCAAAATTGTATTTAAGAATAAAGGAAAATTTATCCCAGGGAGTATTTGGAATGTTATAAATGATGATGCGCCAGAGGAGAGATATCGCAATCAATTTTTGGCAGATGCTATGGTCAATCTAAAAATGATTGATACCATTGGTAGTGGTATTAAAAAAATGTTCTTGCAACAAAAAGCAAGATTTTTCCCCATGCCTGATTATGAATTAACCCAAGATGCTGTTCAGGTGAGTATTGAGGGAAGGATTTTGGATATGAATTACGCCATGCTTTTGGCGGATACACCCGATCTTAGTCTGCAAGAAATTATCTTGCTTGACCGAGTACAAAAAGGGCAATTTATTGATGATGATCAGGCAAAATTACTCAAAAAAATGGGACTGATTGAGGGTAGGAAGCCTAATTACTGTATTTCTGCTTATGTTGCACAAAAAAGCGATGAACAGGTTTCGTATGTGCATAGCATGGCCTTTGATGATATGTACTATAAGGATCTGATTGTGAAATATCTGCAATCCTTTTCAGAGGCAAATGTACAAAAATTTAGAGAGCTTTTGTATCCGAAACTGCCAGATAGTCTAAGCGATGGACAAAAATACCATAAAGTCAAAAATTTGTTACAGTCGCTAAAAAGAAGCGGTAAAATTTACAATATTAATAAGATTTGGAAGCTGTCTGACGAACTTAGACGAACTTAGACGAACTTAGACGAACTTAGACGAACTTAGACGAACTTAGACGAACTTAGACGAACTTAGCGGGAACAACCATGACAACCCAAACCACCCCCATCACCGAAACCAATCACTTTATCGTACTGGATAAATACGACAAAATCGAGCAAGTCAGTAGCTATCAGACCGAAAGCGAGATGGAAAGGGAGTTCATCGCAGACCTTGTGGCTCAAGGCTATGAGTACCGCACCGATCTGACTACGCATGATAAACTGCTTGCCAATGTGCGTGTGCAGCTAGAGCGGCTGAATCATACGCAGTTTAGTGATGGTGAGTGGCATCGCTTTGTGGCAGAATTCTTGGATAAGCCCAGTGAGAACATCATCGAAAAAACGCGTAAGCTGCACGATGACAGTGCTTATGATTTTGTGTTTGATGATGGGCGTATCCAAAATATTCATCTACTCGACAAAGTCAATCTGGGTAATAATAAGCTACAAGTCATCAATCAATTTGAGCAGACAGGCACGAGTAAGAACCGCTATGATGTGACTATTTTGGTCAATGGCTTGCCGATTGTACAAATCGAGCTCAAAAAACGCGGCGTCGCCATCCGTGAAGCCTTTAACCAAATTCATCGCTATTCTAAAGAAAGCTTTAATAAAGAAAATTCGCTGTTCAAATATCTACAGATCTTTGTCATCAGTAATGGCACCCATACCCGCTATTTTGCCAATACCACCAAGCGAGAAAAGAACAGCTATGACTTCACCATGAACTGGGCAAGGGCGGATAATGTTCCGATTAAGGATCTAAAGGATTTTACGGCGACCTTTTTTGATAAGAACACTTTGATCAATATCTTGATCAAATACTGCGTCTTTGATAGTAATAATACCTTGCTGATTCTGCGTCCTTATCAGATCGCAGCGGCGGAGCGGATTTTGTGGAAGATCAGCAGCTCGCACAATACCAAAAACTATAACGACCCAACCAGTGGCGGCTATATCTGGCATACGACAGGCTCGGGCAAGACCTTGACGAGCTTTAAGGCGGCACGCTTAGCGACTGCATTGCCATTTATCAAAAAAGTGTTTTTTGTGGTGGATAGAAAGGATTTGGACTATCAGACCATGAAAGAATATCAGCGTTTTAGTCCTGATAGTGTCAATGGCTCGGACAGCACTAAGGGGCTTAAGGCAAATATCGAACTAGACGACAATAAAATCATCGTCACCACCATCCAAAAGCTCAATAATCTGATGAAATCTGAACAAAATTTGGCAGTGTATGATGAGCCTGTGGTGTTTATTTTTGATGAATGTCATCGTTCGCAGTTTGGCGAAGCCCAAAAGAACCTAACAAGACGATTCAAGAAATTTTGTCAGTTTGGCTTTACGGGGACGCCGATTTTCCCAAAAAATGCCATCGGCGCTGAGACCACCGCCAGCGTCTTTGGCGAGCAGCTGCATTCGTATGTCATCACCGATGCGATTCGTGATGAAAAGGTGCTAAAGTTCAAGGTGGATTATCATAATGTCCTACCCAAGTTTAAAACTGATGAAAATGAGCAGGATCTCACCAAGCTATCCGCTGCCGAGAACCGCAAGGCACTCATGCACCCTGAGCGGATTCGTGAAGTCAGCAGCTATATCTTGGATAGATTCAATCAGAAAACTCACCGTAACAACGCCACAGGCAAGGGCTTTAATGCGATGTTTGCGGTGAGTAGCGTCGATGCTGCCAAACTATACTATGAGACGCTTTATGACCTGCAAAAAGACCATGCCAAACCCCTAAAAATCGCCACCATCTTTTCATACGCTGCCAACGAAGAGCAGGATGCCATCGGTGAGATCGAAGATGAGGGCTTTGAAGTCTCGGCGATGAATGCCACCGCCAAAGAGTTCTTGACAAAGGTGATCAATGATTATAATGCCGAGTTTAGAACCAATTTTAGCGTGGATAGTAAAGAATTTCAGAACTACTACCGAGATCTGGCAAAGCGTGTCAAAGACCAAGAGATTGATCTGCTCATCGTCGTCGGTATGTTCTTGACAGGTTTTGACGCACCAGCATTGAACACGCTATTTGTGGACAAAAATTTACGCTATCATGGACTCATCCAAGCCTATAGCCGCACCAACCGCATCTATAACGCCACCAAGACCTTTGGCAACATCGTCACTTTCCGTAATCTAGAGCAGCCGACCATCGATGCCATCACCTTGTTTGGCAATAAAAGCACTCGCCAAGTGGTGCTAGAGCAGCCACTGGACAGCTATCTGGATGGCTATACCGATGTGCTGTCAGGGCGTGCGCATCGTGGCTTTGTGGACATCGTCAATGAGCTGAACGAACGCTTTGGTGAGCCTGATAATATCATCACCGAAAAGGATAAAAAAGACTTCGCCAAGCTGTTCGGCGAATATCTACGCACCGAAAACGCCCTACAAAACTTCGATGAATATCAGGCGATGATAGAGCTAAAACGCCTACCACCGATCACCGATGCGACCGATGAGGCGACAGCAGCACAGATCAGCCAAAGCATCCAAGACATCCAAAATAAATATCAGCTCGATGATGAGACGCTAGATAAGCTACAAGCCATTCCCATGCCGAGCGAGCGGATGATTCAGGATTATCGTTCGACTTATAACGATATCCGTGATTGGAGTCGTCAGCAAAGAGAGGGCGAGGAGCAAGCCAAATCCACCATCAGCTGGGATGATGTGGTGTTTGAGGTGGATCTATTAAAATCCCAAGAGATTAATTTGGATTATATCCTAGAGCTGATTTTTGAGCATAACAAAAAAACCAAGGACAAGACCATCATCATCGATGAGATCCGTCGCCTGATTCGCTCAAGCCTTGATCATCGTGCCAAAGAAAGCCTGATCGTGGACTTCATCAACCAAACCGATCTGGATCATCTCCCCGATAAAGCAGGCGTGATCGAGGCTTTTTATCAATACGCCCAAACCGAGCAGAAAAAACAGGCCGATGAGCTGATCAGTGATGAAAATCTCAACACCGAGGCTGCCTTGCGGTATATCGCCACATCTCTAAAGCGTGAATACGCCAGCGAAAACGGCACAGAGCTGAATGATATTTTGCCAAAAATGAGTCCGCTCAATCCACAATATCTCACCAAAAAACAAAGCGTATTCCAAAAAATCGCCCAGTTTGTAGAGAAGTTTAAAGGCATTGGCAATCTGACAGGGTTAATTAATAAGGAAAATGACTGATGGCACAACATCCATTTTTGCAAAACTTACTCAATGGGCAGGCGGTGGAATGGAAACCGTTGGGGGAGGTTTGTCATTCAATTAAAACAGGGTTAAATCCAAGACAGTTTTTCCAGTTAAATACAGATGATGCAACAAATTATTATGTAACCATCAGAGAGCTACAAAATCATCAAATTGTATTTACTGATAAAACAGACAAAATAAACGATGAAGCTTTGAGACTTTGCAATCATCGCTCTAATTTGGAAGTGGATGATATTTTGTTTTCAGGCACTGGCACGATAGGAATCGTTGCTTTAGTTAATGAAAATCCCAATAATTGGAATATCAAGGAAGGGGTTTATGCTATCAAACCTATGAAAAACAAAATTTTGTCTAAATTTTTATTGTATTTGTTTGAAAGTGAAAAAATCAGAAATGATTTTCTAAGCAAATCGGCAGGAGGTACTGTAAAAAGTGTTCCAATGAAAGAATTGGCAAAAGTCTTAATCCCAATCCCACCGCTATCCGTTCAGGCTGAAATTGTGCAAAGATTGGATTTGATGGCAGGTTTAATTGGTGAGTTAAAACATGAACTAAATTTACGCCAAAAACAATATCAATATTATCTCAATAAGTTCTTGACATTCGATTTTGAAGCCGTACAATCCTTGGCGACAGCGAGCGACAGCGGACGGCAGTGGTGTGGAAGACTTTGGGTGAAGTTACGAAATATGAGCAACCAACTAAGTATATTGTTCAATCGACTGAATATTGCGATGAGTTTGAAATACCAGTTTTAACAGCGGGTAAAACTTTTATATTGGGCTATACTGATGAAATGGATGGTATTTATCAAGCATCAAAAAATCCTGTTATTATTTTTGATGATTTTACAACAGCAAATAAATGGGTGGATTTTGATTTTAAAGTCAAATCATCAGCTATGAAAATGATTACATCGGTTGATGAAAATCAATTCTTATTAAAATACATTTATTATTGGCTTAATACTTTACCAAATTTTGATAATACAGATCATAAGCGTCAATGGATTAGTAATTTTTCTAATAAGAAAATCCCAATCCCGCCCCTATCTGAACAAGCCCGAATTGTCGCCATTTTGGATAAATTTGACACGCTGACCCAATCCATCACCGAAGGCTTGCCCCGTGAAATTGAATTGCGTCAAAAGCAGTATGAGTATTATCGAGAAGTCTTGTTGTCGTTTTGATGCGGTGATATGGCTAAGTAATACCAAAATTATGCTACAATAGCCACATTTCACCAACTAGGAAAACCTAACCTATGCCAACTTTTGACCAACACAAACAAGCCCTACTGTGCAACGATGCCCAATCGATCGCCGATTATGAATCCGCGATGGCACAAGCCACCCAAGCCGTCGCCAACTGGCTAAAAAATGAAAAAATGTACACCGGTGGCAGCATTAAGCAACTTCGCTCAGAAATCGCCTTTGAGCCGACCAAAGAAGGTTTGGGCGTGCACGCATCGCTTGAGCGACTTGTTGAGCTGTTTTTAAATAAAAGCCTAAAGGTACATCATCCACATTCATTGGCGCATCTGCATTGCCCAACGATGGTAACCAGCCAAATCGCTGAAGTGCTCATCAATGCCACCAACCAATCGATGGACTCATGGGATCAAAGCCCAGCAGGTTCGTTGATGGAAGTGCAGCTGATTGACTGGCTACGCCAAAAAGTCGGCTATGGTAGCGGTACGGCTGGCGTCTTTACTTCAGGTGGTACGCAGTCGAACTTGATGGGCGTATTATTGGCTCGTGATTGGTGCATCGCCAAAAACTATCAAAATAGCGACGGACAAGCATGGTCTGTACAGCGTGATGGCATCCCTGCCGATGCCATGCAAAAGGTGAAAGTCATTTGCTCAGAAAATGCCCATTTTAGTGTCCAAAAAAACATGGCGATGATGGGCATGGGATTTCAATCAGTGGTGACGGTACCAGTCAATGACAATGCCCAAATTGATATCGCAGCGCTTGAAAAAACCATGCAAGCACTGCAAGATGATGGCAAAATCGTCGCCTGTGTGGTGGCAACCGCAGGCACGACCGATGCTGGTGCGATTGATGATCTAAAGGCGGTGCGTGCATTGACCGATAAATTCGGCGCGTGGATGCATATTGATGCGGCATGGGGTGGGGCGTTATTGTTGTCTAACGAGTATCGTGATATGCTGGATGGCATTGAGTTATCCGATTCGGTGACGCTGGATTTTCATAAGCACTTTTTCCAAAGCATCTCATGCGGTGCGTTCCTGCTAAAAGATGAGCAAAATTATCGCTTTATGCACTATGAAGCAGAATATCTGAACTCTGCTTATGATGAAGAGCATGGCGTACCAAACCTTGTGTCCAAGTCATTACAAACCACACGCCGATTCGATGCATTGAAGTTGTGGATGACCATTGAAGCATTGGGCGAAGAGTTGTACGGCTCGATGATTGACCATGGGGTGAAGCTGACTCGCCAAGTGGCAGAGTATATCAAGGCGACCGATGGGCTTGAATTGTTGGTGGAGCCACAATTTGCATCGGTGCTATTCCGTGTCGTGCCTACAGGTTATCCAGCTGAGTTTATTGATAGCTTGAACCAAAATGTCGCCGATGAGCTATTTGCTCGTGGTGAAGCCAATATCGGCGTGACTCGTGTCATTGATGCACGCCAAGATGTGCAGTCGCTCAAGATGACGACATTAAGCCCAGTTGCGACACTAGAGAATGTCCAGTCACTGCTTGCTCAAGTACTCGCCGAAGCCGAACGCATCAAAGATGACATCGCAAGTGGCAACTACACGCCACCGATTGACTGATTTGCTTGTCATCAAGTCCACACAAACCGCCTTTTATCGTAAAGGCGGTTTTATTTTGGCAGATGATTTTTTAAATACCAAGTTTACCCAATCGCAAATAGGCTTAGCTGATTATCAAAACCAAGCTTTATCCATAAAAAATCCCCGCCAAACGGCAGGGATTTTGTGTTTTTTTTGGTGATTAGCCACCGAAGTCATCCAGTAGGATGTTTTCATCTTCGACGCCCAGTGATTTGAGCATTGAGATGACAGCGGCGTTCATCACCGGAGGTCCACACATATAAAACTCACAATCTTCAGGTGCTGGATGGTCTTTTAGATAGTTTTCATACAGCACATTGTGAATAAAGCCAGTGTAGCCTTCCCAGTTGTCTTCTGGTTGTGGGTCAGATAGAGCGACATGCCATTCGAAGTTGTCGAATTCAGCTGCCAATCCGTCATAATCTTCAACATAGAACATTTCACGCTTAGAACGCGCACCATACCAGAAGCTGATTTTGCGGTCTGATTTTAGGCGTTTTAACTGGTCAAAGATGTGTGAACGCATCGGTGCCATGCCTGCACCACCACCGATGAATACCATCTCGGCTTTGGTGTCTTTGGCGAAGAACTCACCATAAGGGCCTGAAACGGTGATTTTATCACCTGGTTTTAGGCTAAAGACATACGATGACATCTTGCCAGGTGGGATACCTTCAGGGCCGCGTGGTGGTGGACTTGCGATACGAATGTTGAACTTGATGATGCCTTTTTCTTCTGGGTAGTTCGCCATCGAATAGGCGCGAATCACAGGTTCATCCACCTTAGAAGTATAACGCCATAGATTGAAATTATCCCAATCTTCATGATATTCTTCAGCGATGTCGAAGTCTTTATAATGCACGGTGTGCGGTGGTGCTTCTAGCTGCACATAGCCGCCTGCGCGGAATGGTACGACTTCACCTTCAGGAATCTTAAGGGTAAGCTCTTTAATGAATGTTGCGACATTATCATTAGAAATAACTTCACATTCCCATTTTTTGACATCAAAAAATTCAGGATCGATTTCGATTTTCATGTCTTGCTTGACAGCAACCTGACACGCAAGGCGCATACCGTCACGGATTTCGCCTTGGGTGAAATGACCTTCTTCGGTCGGTAGGATGTCGCCACCGCCGTCCACGACTTTACAACGGCACTGACCACAAGTACCACCGCCACCGCAAGCAGACGATAGGAAGATGCCTTCGTTTGCTAGGGTTTGTAGCAGTTTGCCACCAGCTTCGGTGGTGACACTGTTGTCAGGGTTGTCATTGATATTAATGGTAACTTTGCCAGTGCTTACCAATCGTGAGCGTGCCACCAAAATAACAGCAACTAAGCTCATGATGATGACGGTAAACATGGCAACGCCGCCAAATGCGGTACCAAATTCCATGATACTTTTCTCCTAATTGCTTATAGTGACATACCGCCGAATGACATAAAGCCAAGCGACATCAAGCCAACAGTGATAAAAGTAATGCCAAGACCACGAAGTGGGCCTGGGACATCTGAATATTTCAGCTTATCACGGATAGCAGCCAAACAAGCGATCGCCATCGCCCAACCAAAGCCTGAGCCGATGCCATACACGACTGATTCGCCGAAGTTGTAATCACGCTCAACCATGAACAGTACGCCACCCATGATCGCGCAGTTTACGGTGATCAGTGGTAGGAATACGCCCAGTGCGTTGTACAGGCTTGGTACATATTTATCAAGGAACATTTCCATGATCTGTACCACCGCAGCGATCAGTGCGATGTAGCTTAGGAAGCCAAGGAAGCTTAGGTCGGTATTTGGATAACCTGCCCATGCTAATGCGCCATCTTTTAGTAGGTATTGGTATAGAAGGTTGTTCAGTGGTACGGTGATGCCCATAACCACAACCACCGCAATACCAAGGCTGATGGCGGTAGAGACTTTCTTAGAAATCGCAATGAAAGTACACATGCCCAAGAAGAAGGCAAGTGCCATGTTTTCAATGAAAACAGATGTAATAAATAGGCTAATATAGTGTCCCATTAGTGACCTCCCATGCCTTTAGATTGTGGCTTCATCACATATTCTGCTGGCTCTTGCTGATCTTTTTTCCAGATGCGGATGATCACGATAAAAGCGGCAATCACGAAGAATGATGATGGTGGCAATAGCAATAGACCATTTGGCACATACCAGCCGCCATCAGTTGCTTTTTCAAGTAAAGTGATGCCAAACCAGCTGCCGTTACCGATGATTTCACGGATACTGGCAACGAACAGCAATACTGCTGAGTAGCCAAGACCGTTACCAATACCATCAAGGAAGCTTGGGATTGGTGGGTTGCTCATCGCGAACGCTTCAGCGCGACCCATAACGATACAGTTGGTGATGATCAGACCAACGAATACCGACAGCGAACGACTGATGTCATAGGCATACGCTTGTAGGATTTGGTCAACGACGATGACCAGTGATGCGATGACGACCATCTGCACGATAATACGGATGCTTGATGGGATTTTGTTACGAATGATCGAGATAAAAAAGCTCGAAAATGCAGTAACCAAGGTCAAAGCGATACACATTACCAAGGCGTTCGGTACGCTGGTGGTGACCGCCAATGCCGAACAGATACCCAAGATCTGTAGTGCGATCGGGTTGTTGTTAAAAATCGGCGTCGTTAAAATGCTTTTGGTATCAGCCATGATTATGCTCCTTGGTTCGTGCTAGCATTGGCTTTTAGCTTATCCAAAAATGGCTTGTAGCCATCATTGCCTAGCCAAAATTGCAGCAAGTTATTCACACCACGAATGGTCAAAGTCGCACCGCTGATACCGTCCACTTGACCTTCTTTGGCTGTACCTGCTTTGGTGACTGCCATTTTCATTGAGCCATCTTCATTGTACAGCTTCTTATCTACCCATAGGGCGCGCCATGGCTCATCAGTGATGCGCGAGCCTAAACCCGGTGTTTCTTTGTGTTGGTAGAAGTTCACGCCTTTGATGGTGTTCAGATCTTTATCTAGGGTTAATAGACCAAAGATTTGACCCCACAGACCTGCACCGTGAATTGGCAGTACGATCTCTTCGATATTACCTGCGCCATCTTTTGATAGATAGACTTTACCAAATTTTGGCTTGCCGCCGATACCTGCTGTATCTACTTCTAGTGCGGTAGATAGCTCAGGGGTGCGCGCTGCTTTTGCGATGTCATAGCTATTGACATCACCCAGACCAGCAGCGGCAATCTCTTCATCGGTAGCAAAATCACCTGTTTCAAGATTGACATAGCGCACATCGAAGCTTGCAAATCGTTCGGCGATGACATCAGATTTGTCGGTATTTGGATCAAATTTACCTGCAGCGATCAGGATGTTTTTGTTCAAATCAAGGCGCGCATTGTCTTGTTGCTTTGATTTTAGACCAACAGCAACCGCAGACACGAGCACCGAGCACACCAAGCACAGTACCAATGCTGTGACAATGGTGCTTGCATTACTATTTTTGGCTGACATGGCTTACTCTCCGTGCAGTTTGGCGTTTGATGTTGGCTTGAGTGACGAAGTAGTCAAACAGTGGGGCGAACAAGTTGGCAAACAAAATGGCAAGCATGATGCCTTCTGGGAATGCTGGGTTCACCACGCGGATGACGACCGTCATAAAGCCGATTAATAGACCATAGCACCAGCGACCTGTGTTGGTGTGTGCCGCTGACACAGGGTCAGTTGCCATGAATACCGCACCAAACATAAAGCCACCGATGACCAAATGCCAATGAGCAGGTAGGCTCATCATTGGGTTTTCGCCGCCGATTAGGTTGAAGATGAATGCAGTCACCACCAAACCGACAACCGAACCTGCAATCACACGCCATGATGCAATACGCGTCCACAATAGACCGATCATACCGATCAAGATAGCAAGAGTAGAAACTTCACCGATTGAGCCTTGCATATTACCAAGGAATGCATCCATCCAAGTGATGGTGTTGCCATAGGCATCGACAAACTGCTCAGGGGTAACGCCCATTGCCGCAAGACCAAGTGGGGTTGCGCCACTAAAGCCATCGACCGCAGTCCAAATCGCATCACCTGACATATAAGCAGGATAAGCAAAGTACAAGAAAGCACGGCCAGCTAGGGCAGGGTTTAGGAAGTTTTTGCCTGTACCGCCAAACACTTCTTTGGCAACGACCACACCAAAGGTGATACCGATGGCAACTTGCCATAGTGGGATATCAGGTGGTAGTGATAGGGCAAATAGCACAGAAGTGACGAAGAAGCCTTCATTGACTTCATGGCCGCGCACCACAGCGAAGATGATTTCCCAAATAATACCAACGACGAAAGTCACGGCATAGATTGGCAAAAATTGCATCGCGCCATAAACGAAGCTTGCCCAAACGCTGTTTGGATCATAGCCTGCCATGTCGGTGATGATGGTGCGCCAGCCTTCTGGGGTGATGCCCATAGATTGGATGGCGGTTAGGGCTTGGAAGCCGACATTGTACATACCCCAGAACATCACAGGGAAAGTACATAGCCATACGGTGATCATGATGCGCTTCAGGTCAATACCGTCACGCACATGAGATGCGCTGTAAGTCTGAGACGATGGCTGACGGAAAAAGGTGTCAAACATCTCAAACACAGCATAATATTTCTCGTACTTGCCGCCTTTTGCAAAAGATGGCTCCATACGGTCAAAGATATTGTGAATGAACTTCATGGTTAGCCTTCCTGCTCAATACGGGTCAAGTTATCACGCAAAATATCACCAAATTCATATTTACCTGGTGATACAAAGGTGCACAATGCCAAATCTTCTTCATCAAGCTCCAAAGCACCCAAATCCACTGCACTGATGATGTCTTCGACAATCAGCGCGCGCAGTAGCTGAGTTGGTAGGTAGTCTTGTGGCATGACAGTTTCGTACAAGCCGACTGGTACCATCGCACGCGGTGAGCCGTTGGTGCTGGTGGTAAAAGCGTATTTTTTGCCTTTGAAAAATTGCGAGATATAGATTGGCAATTTTGAAAAGCGATTCGCACCCAGTGTAAAAAAGTGCATGGTTGGGCGTTCGCGACCTTCAGCTAGGGCTGAGACTTGGTTGTGGAAACGACCAAGGAATACCAACGCACCAACTGCCTTACGACCTGACAGCACCGAGCCTGAGATCACACGGCTGTCTTCATGGTTAAGCTCACCTGCGGTCAGTTCAGTCAAATCCGCACCGCGCGTAGTACGCACTAGGCGTGGATTGGCAACCACAGGGCCTGCCAAGCTGATCAGGCGTTCGGTGTGGATGCGACCTGTGGTAAATAGTTTACCGATGGCGATCACATCTTGATAATTGATCGTCCAAACTGTCGTGCCGCGGCCGATTGGGCGCAAGAAATGAATGTGCGTGCCTGCATTCCCTGCTGGATGCACACCAGTGAAGCCTTGATAGATGGTTTCGTTGCCTTCTGCGGTTTTGCTCACTTTTTCTGGAGCGACATCACCGTGGCAGACGAAAGTCTTCGGGCTCAAAGTCGATAGCACTGCCAAGCCGTCATTGAACGCGGCGATCTCTTCGAACAAGACCAGTGCAGGATCGACCGCCAATGGGTTGGTATCAGTGGCAGTGACAAAGATGGCATCTGGCACACTGTCGATCTCTGGGGTGCGGCTAAATGGGCGCGTGCGAAATGCAGTCCATTCACCAGAAGCCACCAGCTGCTCAACCACAGTTGCGCGATCCAATGAGCTCAAATCTTCAGGGCGATAGCCGTTAAAGGTGATTTCGTCGGTGGTGTGAGTATCACACGCGATGACAAGACTTTCAAAGACACGGCGTTCGCCACGATTGATGGCGACGACAGTACCACTGACAGGCGCGGTATATTTTACGCCTGCGCGCTTTTTGTCTTCGAACAGCACCTGACCTTTGACAACGACATCGCCTTCTTTCACCTGCATGGTTGGGCGCATACCGACATAATCGTAGCCGACAAGTGCAACCTTTGATGGCGTGTGTTCGCTAATTTGCTTGGATGGCTCGCCAGTAATCGGCAAATCCAAGCCTTTTTTGATGGTAATCATAAGCGGATACTTAAATTAAGACCAAAACACACCAGCACGGCAACACCAACAAAGGGCGTCGCAAAAATGGCTGGCTACCAAAAAATTTCCCAAAAACATCCAAAGCCATGCCAATGATGGCAATCGCTGATTTTGTCTAAGGGAAAAAGCAAAAGTGTGAATTTGTGCGCCATTTCTTCGGCAATTTGTCATGTATCACATGAAAACCATTGCGTAAAAAATGTTGCGCAATGGTTGCTACAAAATGACAATTCACACGCTTAACCTACCAATTATACGCTAAAATGGTGAAAAATTATAGGGTTATCTGATAATAAGTTGCAAAATTTTGCGAAATTCTTCCCCGAATTTTTGCCAAAATCTCCAAAATTTATCACCAAATCACAGCGATTTACCCAAGTTTGAATGATTAATTTACCCCTTTGATAAGCTTGATGATGGCTAGTAAGGCGACAAAGCCCATCCAGATGCTTGATACTTGGTTGAATTTGGCTACAAGATTGGTTACAATGCCAAGGTTTTGTTGTCAAATTTAAGGATTGACCATGTCTATGCTGATTATTCCTGCCATCGATCTAAAAGATGGAAAATGTGTGCGACTTAAGCAAGGCCGTATGGAAGATGATACCGTATTTAGCGATGACCCTGTCGCGATGGCGAGTCAATGGGTAGCACAAGGTGCGCGCCGTCTGCATTTGGTTGATTTGAACGGTGCGTTTGATGGCGTGCCTGTGCATAAAGATGTGGTCACTCAGATCGCCAAAGCGCATCCGACGCTGCCGATTCAGCTGGGCGGCGGTGTGCGTAGTCTTAGTACGATTGAGCATTATCTAGACGCAGGGCTGACCTATATCATCATCGGCACTAAGGCGGTCGAAGCGCCTGAGTTTGTCGAAGAAGCGTGCCGTGAGTTTGCAGGGCATATCATCGTCGGTATCGATGCCAAAGATGGTATGGTGGCGACACATGGCTGGGCGAATGTCACTGATGTCAAAGCGACCGAGCTTGCCAAACGCTTCGCTGATGCTGGTGTGTCAAGCATCGTCTATACCGACATCGCCAAAGATGGCATGATGCAGGGCGTGAATATCGAGCAGACGGTGGAGCTGGCTCGCTATAGCGGTCTGCCAGTGATTGCATCAGGTGGCGTGACCAATCTTGATGACATCCAAGCACTCAAGCCATACAGTGAGCATCTACTCGGTGCCATCACAGGGCGTGCGATTTATGAAGGGACGCTGGATTTGGCGGTGGCACAGAAGTTGTTGGATGCGTGATTCTTAATCACATTCACCAAATCCCAAATACCCCAATGCGATACTTAATAAAGTAGCGGTTGGGGTGTTTTCATAACTAGAAATTAAAGTAAGCAGCAATAATAATTAACAAAAGATTTAATAATGATTACTTGAAGTATACATAGATATGTTATAAGCTAAAAATATCAACTGGAACATTGCCTAAACCTAAACAAGGAGTAGTTATGAAAAAACGCATCATCTTTTCTATGATATCTGCTTTGCTGTGTGGTTCGGCATTTGCTAATTCAAATATTGAACTTCATCCGCTTGCGGTTGAAAGTTATGTCAAAGAGTTCAATGTTTCAACCGAAGAAGCACAAAAACGCCTGCGTATCATGTCGCAGACTGACGAAATTGTTACCAAAATCAATCGTGAATTTGGCGATAGTATCGCCAGTATTTTTTATAAAAACGAACAAGATTTTAAAATGGTGATTAGAACCAGTAGGTGATTAGAACCAGTAAAAAAGGTAATACACAAAATCAAATTACCAAATTAGCAGCAGAAATTTCAAAAGAGTATGGATTGCCGATCGAAGTAATCGCCAATCACCCAAGAAACTTTAAATCTGTTCAGAATATTATTACCAACCAATACAGTAGAATCTCTCGCCAATATCCAAGTTTACAGATGATTGGTTATAATCCTGAGCATGATGCCATTTCATTGGCGTTTTATGAACCTGATGCAACCCAAAGACAAAATATCAGCACGCAATTTGCCAAGCTATCAGGTATGGATACCATTATTGAATTTTTGGATCAGCCAATGACACAGACTTCATTAACCGATGAAGTGGTTGGCGGTGGTGCATTGGCTTATTCAGCTACCAATACATCAGGCTGTACGGCAGGCTTTATTGGCACGATGAATGGGCGTAATGGCTTTATTACTGCGACGCATTGTATCACAAGTCCACCGCCTACGCATTATGTCAATCGCTTTGGCACCAAATACGCACTAGGTACGCCGATCACTGATAAGTCCATCTATCATGAAGTGTCTTTTGTTCCTGTAAATAATGGAAAAATGTTGGGCGAAGTATATCAATATTTATCAGCTCGGGGTGTTAATCAAACTTATCGCGACAATATGAAAATCACAGGCTTAGGGGTAGTAAATACAGGCAATGCCTATACCGCCGGTGATGTTGGGAGATTGCAGTTGTGCCATATCGGTCAAACAACTGGGTTTAGCTGTGGTACGGTGGCAGCTGTTAATGTTGGTGGTGGGGGTTGCAATGCGACCATATCAGGAAACGATCATAGAGCTTGTGCATCAACATTCATAAATGTGGCAGGTTCTTCACTGCAGGTTCAAAAAGGAGATAGTGGCGGACCTTTCTTTGATGCTAGTGGTAAAGCTTATGGTTTAGCTAGTGCTGGCGTTGGTAATTCAACAACTGTCACGCCGATTCGTTATATTGCTCAAGCAGGTTTTCAGCTTAAGCTAGGGAGCTAAGTTATGAAAAAATTTTTACCTCTCATATTAATACTATTTACCATCGGTTGTGCGTCCACACAGCAGATTGCTCAAGTAAGTCAATCAACTGAAATGATGAAATTAACAGCAGAACCTATTAAAACACAGCTCTTATATTATTGGGTGCACCCACAAAATCCTGTGCAAATGCTCAGAGTGGTGGCAGGTAAGTTTTATTGGGAAAACGGCTGTATTTACTTATTGCAAGATGGCAAGAAATTCACTGCCCAATTTCCAGAACTGCCCAAAGATAGCGTTGTGTGGAATGAGCAGCGCCGCACTTTGACACTAAAAAACGCCAATAATTTATCTGAAAGTGTGGAATTTCAGATGGGTGATGTTATTTATACCAATGGTTATTATTCTGCTTATACGGCAGAAAAAATTGCCAATACGGATGAGCGGGATAGAAAGTGCTTATCACCAGATGGTATGGCAAACATCGGCACACTTAGTATTGAAAAACTTTAAAATCTAAGCTTATCAAGGATGATTATGAAAAAACTCCTAACACTCACTCTAGCACTATTTACCATTGGCTGTGCAACCACGCAGCCGATCACTCAAGTATCGCAACAAACCAGTCAGCCTGTCGCACCGACAGCCAAACCAGTCAAAACACATATCATGTATTATTGGGTGGATCCTAAGTCTCAAGCTCAGGATTTGATGGATATTCGTGGTCAATTTTATTGGCAAAAAGGTTGTTTGTATTTGGTCAATCAATACGGTAAATATGCAGCAATGTTTCCAGAGTATCCTAAAGAAGCTGTTCAATGGGATGAAGTTAATAAAATATTGATATTAACCAATAAAGACAAAGAACCTAAGCAATTTGTCTTTAAAATGGGCGATGGTATTGTATCCAACGGTCAATATTATGCTTATAAAAATATCTCATGGCATACCAAAACAGCTGATGATATCAAATGCATCCTTCATCAAGATGGTGTCGTGCATATTGGCACAATTGATATTGAAAAATATGATATGTCGGATAAACAGTGATATGAAAAAATCATTGCTATTTGCGCTAACTTTATCAATGGTTGGCTGTACAACAACAAAACAACCAACTATCCCAACCATTACACAAGCACCTGCCATAACCAACATCCTATATTATGATGTTGATCCTGTGCATATGGGGCAGGCTACGGCGGTAGTTGTTGGTAGATTTGCATGGGAAGATGGGTGTATTTATTTGGTAACTGATGATTATAAAAGAACAGCCATGTTTCCAAAATTACCTGAAAATAGCGTTTCATGGAACGAAACCGAGAAGGTTTTGGTATTGAGAAATGCTGATGATTTAACCAAAGAGTTTGAATTTAAGATGGGTGATGGCATCAATACCAATGGACACAGAATTGCCTACAGCACCGCTTTGGCAAATTCTTTCAATGAGACTGATAGAAAGTGCTTGTCAAAAGATGGTATTGCTTTTGTTGGTACTTTTAGCATAGATAAATATTAATAAGTTATCATCAAGGATTGATATGAAAAAACTTATCCCACCCATCCTAGCTCTAGCCATCACTGGCTGTGTTTCAACTGCACAGCCAGTAAAACAGCCTACGGTAGAGCAGCCTGCAGTAGAACCCATTAAAACACACATCATGTATTACTGGGTGGATCCAATCACGCAGGGGTAATATATCCCTACGACATCAGGGGAATTTTATTGGCAAGATGGTTGTCTGTATCTATTAAATCAGTATGGAAAGCTTGCTGTTAGATTTCCTGAATTTCCAAAAGATGACATCCAATGGAATGAACGGGATAAAACCCTAACCATAGCCAATAAAGATAGACCGCCAAAACAGTTTACTTTTAAGATGGGTGACGTTATCTATACAAATGGGAAAAGCTCTCGTTATGAAGATTTTCTTGTTGATCGATTTATGGAAGATAAAAGCCCTGAAGATATTAAATGTCTTGCATCGGCAGTTGGCATAGCAGATCTTGGCACAATCAGTATCGAAAAATATGATATGTCGGATAAACGATAATATGAAAATACTAAATTTACCATCATAATGACCTAAAATTACACCCCAGATCCATACAGATTTGGGGTGTATTATTTTAAAATCATTTACCAATTAATGATGGCTATGTTCGCTATGATTACTATGATCGCTGTGCGAATTATGGTCCATTGTATCGTGGTTGGCATGTGTTGTGCTGTGTGTGCCATGATCGCTATGACCGCCATGACCGCCGTGCATCGCTTGCATGATCGGCGAGCTAAAGGCAATCGCAAGCCCTGAGATCAGCAGAATTGCGCCGCTGAATTTGCGTAGATGAAAATTGGCAATCTTTGAGCGCAACCAATGGATTAGCGAGCCTGTAGCAAGCAGCATTGGCAAAGTCCCTAGCCAAAAAAACACCATAAAACCTGCCGCGCTAAGCCCAATCTGCTGATCGGCAGACAGGCTCAATGCCACACCAAGCGCACCATAGACCAAGCCACAAGGCAAAAAGCCCCATAATAAACCTGCCGCTACCGCCTTAGGTAGATTATCCATTGGCAGCACTTTGGTGCGGATGGGTGCTAGGGCATTCCACAGCCCCAAGCCTGCTTTTTCTAAGCGATTAAGCACTGGCACGCCAAGCATGAGTAGTGCAGCAAAAACAAGCGCGCCACCGAGCAGGTATTTAGGGAAGTTGCCATTTGCCATCAGTGGCGATAGGATTTCTTGCCCCAGTAGTGATGCGATAACGCCTAAAATCAGATAGCTGCCCAAGCGTCCCAGATGATAGCCTGCCATCAGTAGGGCTTTTTTGGCAGGGGATTGGCTCTGCATCGATAAGCTAAACGCCGCGACGATACCGCCACACATCCCAAGACAGTGCGGCGAGCCAAGCAAGCCCATGCTCAGGGCTGCAAAAACCAGTACAATACTCATCACTTCTCTCGGCTGTCATTGGTGGCATTGATCTTGCGGCGCGCTTGGCGATCGTCAAGGATGATCTGCTCAGGGGCATTGTCCAAATCTTCAAATTGGTTGGATTTCACCGCATAATAAATCGCCCAAATCGCCACCACGAACAGCATCAGGCTCAAAGGGATTAACAGATAAATGCTTAGCATGACACACTCATCCCAAAAAGTCTTATTGTACCAAAAATCCCTTATTAATTAAAGGCACAGCCAAGTATTGTACAAAAAATCATCAGTTGTAATGTCTTAATTTTAAGACTTAAATTTCACCATCTAAAGTCACGACATACAGCTGACCGCCACTTGCTCATCAGATAGTGCCATGCGTGTATCATCGGCAGTCGAGATAGGGTTTGATTGATAAGGATTTTTTAATAATTCAAACAGTCTTTTGACTTCGCTAAAGTCATCCATCAGTGCCAAATCAATCGCCTTTTGTGCCATGTGGTTACGCAGAATATAGACAGGATTGGCGTGCTGTAATTGTGCGATGGTATCAGCTTTACTCTGCGCATTTTTTGCTAAGCATGATAAATATCTCTGCTGCCATTCGTGCCATTGATGGTGATGCGCGTGTGGTAGGCTTAAGGTGAATTGGCTGAGTAATTTGTATTCATGTGCATGATTTTTATCAGTATTTTCAAGGTTTTGATCGCCATTTACTACCGCGATCAAGGCGCGAAAACCGTTGGTATAATCCAGTTTATGCTGTTGTAATATCTCCAAAAATTCAAAAGCAAGATGCAGCCTATCGTCGGTATCATCAAGTGGCTTGTCGTCTGGTATAACAAACCCAAGCTTGCCAAGCAGTCCGCGATAGTAGCTGTCGGTTAGGGTGTTTTCATAATCGTCCAAGGCGTTATCAATCTCGGATTGACTGACCAAGTGTCCAAATTTTCTAAATACTGTTGCCAAATTCCAATGCCCGATCATCGGCTGATTTTGGTAAGTGTATCTGCCTGTGTGATCAGAGTGATTGTTAATCCATGCAGGGTGAAAACCTTCCATAAAGCCATAAGGTCCAAAGTCCAGCGTCGTGCCTGTGATGTTGAGATTATCAGTATTCATCACCCCATGGCTAAAGCCGACAAGCTGCCAGCGTGCGATCATCTGCGCGGTATTGCGGGCGATGGCAGAGAGTAGGGCTGTGACATCGGTTGTGCCATTATTGTAGAGTGTGGGATAGTAGCTTTGGGCGATTTTATGAACAAAATCTGTAAAATAATCAGGTGCATACATCGCCACCCATTCAAAATGCCCAAGTCGCACATGGCAGTCGCTGACGCGCAATAATGCCGCGCTGCGCTCAAAATACTCACGGCGAATCTGCGTATCCGACACCACAAAGCCGATGGCATCGGATGACGGCACGCCAAGATGATTGAGCGCATGACCGCCAAGCAGCTCACGCACGGTGCTTGCAATCATCGCGCGCCCATCACCATGGCGAGAATAGGGCGTGCGACCTGCGCCTTTTAGGTGTAGATCGGTCAGTTTGCCATCATCATCCTGTAGCTGTGCGATCAGCAGACCGCGCCCATCGCCAAGCTGACCTGCCCACTGTCCGAACTGATGCCCAGCATATGCCATGGCAATCGGCTGTAGCCCATGTGGCGCAAGCTTTGCTAAAGGTTCAAGCCGTCCGCTGATGACATCCGTCCATTCGCTATCATTGAGCGCACCCAAGCCAAGCTTTTTAATCAAATCGTGATTGAGCAGCCCAAGCTTGGGGTTGTCAAGCGGCTGTGGTGCGATGTGGCGATACAGGCGATCATCGTGTTTGAGATAGTCGGTGGTAAATTTCATGGCAAATCCAGTGTGGCTTTTGGCTTATTATAACAACGATACCGCCCAAAAAGAAAACCCTTTATCAACAGTGATAAAGGGTGGAGAAAGATGTACGCAAATGCTTTTATGCTTTGGCGGTTTTGCCTTTTAGCTGCATAATGGCTTGCTCAATGCGCGCGCTGTGGGCTAGGATTTTGGCTTCCACTTCAGCAAATTGCGCTTTTAATTTCTCATCAGCTTCGTGCAGGCGATTGGCGAATTCTGCTTTTTTCAACTCAATGGCTTGGGCTTTGAGTGCGTGCCATTCTTCGACGGTTTTGGTGAATTCATCATATTCAGCTGTGATGCGATCTTTGAATGCGCTTAGGCGATCATCCAAGGTCAGCTCACCGCCTTTAGCGATGCGTTCTTGGGCGCGCTTGAACTGCATGGTGACTTCGGCGTGCTTGATGGTCAGATTGTCCACGCGTTTTAGATCTGATGCCAGACCGATTTTTGACAAAATGGCGATGAACCATTTGGTCGGATCATATTGCCACCATTTGACACCGTTGCGATAGTCGTATTGGAAATAGTGATGGTAATTGTGATAACCTTCGCCCCAAGTCACGATCGCAAGCAGACCATTGTCGCGCGCGGTATTGGTATCGGTATAAGGACGCGTGCCGAACATATGGCACAGTGAGTTAATAAAGAAAGTGAAATGATGGGTCAGCACCAGACGCAACAAGCCTGCGATCAAGAAAGTGCCAAGCATATCACCTGTAATTAAGCCTGCGATGCCGACGACAATCAGGTTTGTCGCGACCACCCAAAAACCATAGTATTTATGCTGCAAGGTCAGTGCTTTGTCTTTTTTTAGATCGGGGATGTTTTTATAATCGTATTGACCGCTTGGATATTTGCGTAGCATCCAATCCATGTGACTGAACCAAAAACCACGGCGCGCTGAGTACGGATCTTCATATTCATCATCGACATGGCGGTGGTGGGTGCGATGACCTGAGCACCAGTCGAAAGCTGAGCTTTGGATCGCTAAAGTTGCACCCAAGAGCAAGAAATATTTGACAATCGGATGTGCATCATAAGCCTTGTGCGCCCACAGACGATGGTAGCCTGCGGTGATTGACAGCCCTGTCCATGCCATAAAGAAAGCAAATGCCGTCCAAACAGCAGGATTGACGCCATGCGTCCACAGATACCACGGCACCAGCACGATGGCAAGAATAGGGGTTGATAAAAGCACAATAGCAGGCACCCAGTTGATGGGTGGATTTTTAAAGGCTTCAGGATTGCGTTCGATACTCATAAACGATGGATATTCTATAAAATAAGCGGACAAGCCGATGTGAAGCTGCGAAATTGCATTCCAAATGGTTTGTAAAAATAGCGGTGCTTATGCCGAAATATTTGAAAATTGATACCGAAGCAAACCTAATAATGGCAAAGCTTGGCATAAGATTTTGGGCATAAATTTCGCACTGATTTATGCTATCACAATTTTGGCAAAATGTGAACAAATATTCACAAATTTTTATGGTGAAATTGTAACTTTGTTGCAAATTATCTACGCCCTAAAATTGGCAGAATTGGGGTATCATTACTAAATATTATATTCAGTATTTGCCGCTTGCTTATGCAAAAAGTACTGCAGGATATTGGCTAGGTTTGCTATAATTAGGCGAATTTTGAATGGAAAAAACGATCATGAGCAATCGTAAGCAGCAATATGAAGAACGGGAAATTCGCATTTTGCAGACCGCAGAGCAGTTGCTCTTGGACTCAGGCGAAGGGGATTTGACACTGGACAGTCTTGCCATGCAGCTTGACCTTGCCAAGGGGACGCTGTATAAGCACTTTGCCAGTAAAGATGAGCTTTTGATGCGGATCTTGATTGATTTTGAAAAACGCAAATTTATGATGAATGATGTCGATGATGGCGCAGGGGCAGGCGTGGCGCGTTTGGTGCTGCAGCTACTGAATTTGCCACATCGTGCGGTCTTGTTCAACCAAATTGAAGAGCGGCTGTCATCGACGGCATCAGGGCTGAACAAGCTATTTGGCGAACTGTATCAAGTGCGCAAAGAGCGTATGGCACGAGTTGCTAAGATTGCTGAGACTTATCTGACCGAACAAAACAGCGGCATGACCACGCGTGATTATCTTGCGACCATCTATGCGGTGGGGCAAGGCGGCGCAAGTCTGCTAAATTCCACCTTTTATCAGCGTTATCTGGGTCGCCGTGATACGCTGAAGCAGGCATTGGTGCGGCAGATTTTGGACTTACCAAGACTGTATCCAAAAGACATCACAAGTGATGAGCAAGATGAACAAAATGCCAAATTCAGCACACAACTAAAGCAGCAGATCGTTGATTTGGAAGATTTTGCAGATTTGATCGGTGCGCGTGTTGAGATGAGCGTTTAAGCAGGTTGAACATTGATAAAACCAAGCAGTTGTATGATTGCTTGGTTTTTTTATATGCAAATGCTTATCCAATAAAATATCCCCACCGATGTCGATGGGGATATGTCGTGTGTATTAATGATTGATCAATTACACATCTTCTTCACGGTACTGTGGCACTGGTGCTTTAAAGCCACGAGTCTTGATACCTAGCCAGATAAAGCCTAGTGCTGCCCAGAATAGACCGACACTAAAGGTCGTGCCGTCAACTTCTAGCCACATTAGGAAGATTGCAACGAAACCAAGTGCTGGTACGACGACATAACTGAAGATTTCTTTGACATTGCGTACCATCTTGTCACGGATCGCATAGCGGAAGATGACAGATAGGTTTACAAAGCTAAACGCAGTCAATGCACCAAAGCTGATTAGGTTAACAACAGTCTCAAGACTGATAAAGCCTGCGGTCAAAGCAATCGCACCAGCAATCAATACGTTGTTCACTGGAGTGAAGAATTTTGGATGAATTTGACCAAAAATCTTTTTGCTGATTACGCCATCACGACCCATCACATACATCAGACGTGATACGCCCGCGTGTGCTGAGATACCTGATGCCATGACGGTAACAATCGCAAAGCCTAGAACAGCTGCTTGGAATGCAGAACCACCGACCAATAGCAGGATTTCTGCTTGAGTTTCGTCCACCGCTTCAAAGTAGATTGATGGATCGCTTGGTAGGAAAGTTTGCATAAAATACGCACTGATGATAAAGATGATACCTGCAATCAGCGTGGTCAAAATCATGGCTTTTGGCAGAGTATTTTTGACATCTTTGGTTTCTTCAGCTAGGCTTGAGATAGAGTCAAAGCCTGTGAACGAGAAACATAGGATGGTCGCACCAGTGATTAGCGCACCGACAGAAGTCATCTCATCCCAAAATGGCTTTAAGCTCCAAAGCTCATAAGCGTTTTCTTTGAGCGTGCCATCAGCGTGCAGACCGATGCTTAGCTTGGTATAAATCAGATAGGTGAACACAGCGATGACGATAATCTGTACAAAGACAATCCAGCTGTTGAAATACGCCACCACTTTTGAACCAAAAATGTTCACGCCTGTCATCAATGCCGTCAAGCCAATCACCCATACCCAGTGGTTCACTGATGGGAATAGTGCTTCTAGGTACAGCACCGCAAGGATGATGTTTACCATTGGCGATAGCAGATAGTCAAGCCAGCTTGACCAGCCCACCATAAAGCCCATGCTTGGGTTGATTGATTTTTGGGTATAGGTATAAGCAGAACCTGAAGATGGATATGCGCGAATCATATGACCGTAGCTGATTGAAGTCAGCAAAATCGCAATCAAAGCAAACAGGTAAGACATTGGCACATGACCGCCACTATCACGAGATACCATACCAAAGGTATCAAATAGGGTCATTGGTTGGATATAGGCAAGACCGATGATGATGACGTGCCAAAGTCCAAGATTTCGCTTTAGTTTAGCGACATTCGGGGTAGGTGAAGTATTCAACGATGGTATTCCTTTTAAGTGTGCAAAATGCAGCCAACACAAAAGAGAACTACAGCTTCATCGTATCAAACGCAATCGTTTGAATTTGGTTCGATTAGGCTATCTGCTCCAAGAATTAAAAAAAGTTTAGGGGTTGAAAAAATGGGTATTAAAATTGCTGATTTGTAACAACATTCAATACCCATGTAAGTTCGTGTGAATTTTAGCCCAAAAATTGTCATTTGTCAGCAAGTTTTTAGTCAATTTGCTGATTTTTACTCACTATTTTGTAAAAATTGATGAAAAAATGGGCAATTAAAACCTTAATAATTTTAAGGAAATAGCTTCAGGATTTGCAAAAAAAAAGCCAAACAGTTATCCAAATTTGATCTATCCGCCTTTTAAAGTCAAACCGCGACCGCCATCGATGGCGATGATTTGCCCTGTGACATAGCGACTGTTTGCCAAAAACACCACCGCATCGGCGATGTCTTCGGGCGTGCCGATGCATTTGAGCGGTACAGAGTCGGTGAGAATGGCTTGGGTTTGGCTATTAAGTTCTGGATTTTGGTCATGATCAGGGAAAATATTCACCCCCGGTGCGACGCCATTGATGCGAATATCAGGCGCAAATTCCAATGCAAGGCTTTGCACCATCATGCGATGTGCTGCCTTTGCCATGTTATAAATCGGATAGCCAACAAAGGGCTTGGCATCGGCATGAATGTCAAGCAGGCTTATGATCGTGCCGTGATTTTTCTTAAGTTCATTTTGAAAAACTGTGCTTAAAAACAGCGGCGCTTTGGCATTAGTCAAGAACAAATCATCCCAATCTTGATACAGTGTATCAATCTTGCCACCCAAATCACTGGCATAAAAGCTCGATGCATTATGCACAAGCACATCAATGCGCCCAAACAGATCAAGGCAAGCATCTTTAAACGCCATAAGCGTAGCTTTATCATTAGACATTGTTAAGCTTGACTGGATGATTTTTGCAGAGTTGGGGCGGATACTATTGAGTGTATCGGCAAGTGTGATGGCGTCTGTTTGGCTGTGATGATAATGGATAATCACCGCATAGCCATTGGTGTGTAAGGCAGTGGTGATGGCAGCGCCAATGCGTTTTGCACCGCCTGTGATTAGGGCAACTTTTGGGGCTTTGTCGGTATTTGTGCATGCCATCGCGTTGGTTGGTTTTGTCATGATATTAAAAAATACTTAAAGAATTTGCCATTTGAAAATTACCCAATAACCCGAGCAATGCCTGTTTTCTTAGGCGTGATAATTCATCGCCAATGGCTTTGCCTGTCAAGTTTGGATCGATATTTGCCATGCTAATGGTTTGATAACGCGTGATGACATCATGCAGCCATGCCTTTGGATAAGCCATTGATTTATTTTGATAAATTTCACAAGCATCATACAGCGACATCAGCAGGGTATCATCTTTATGGGCTTTGGTGTGTTCAATGAGCATTAATAATTCATCAGCGGTGATGTTAGGTATATTTAATAAAATCTTGTGATAATTGATAAAGGCATGGACAAACTGTGCAGGGGCTTTTGGCATATTCAGCCGTGTTAAGCAGTCATTCAGAGCATCTTTATCATCGCCAAAATCAGCAAACAGCATACTTAAGCGCGTGGCAAGGTCAGTATTGGCAAGGCAGGCATTTGTTAGCCTTGCAAGAGTGTGCTGATAGATAGCGTGATCGGTAAATAACACCGCTAGGCTTGGCAATACATCCGCTAAAATCTGCAGCGAGTGTAAGCAGTCGATATAATGATAACCATGCGATTCACCGATGGCGCGCGCAGTCTCACTCCAAATGCGCTCACGGCTTAGGTGGGATAGCTCCCCTGCACCACTGATCGATTGCATGAGTGTTTGTGTCTCGGGTGCGATCCTAAAACCAAGCGGGGCAAATCGAGCATAAAAGCGTGCCACCCGTAGCACCCGCAACGGATCTTCGCTAAAGGCAGGGCTGACATGACGCAGGACTTTGGCGTGCAAGTCAGCCAGTCCGCCATAATAATCCACGACTTCACCAGTTTTTGGCGTATCGTCAAATAAGCCATTGACTTCGATGGCTAGGGCATTGATGGTAAGATCGCGGCGAATCAGATCGTCTTCAAGCGTGACATCAGGGCTTGCGTGTACACTAAAGGCGGTGTGACCTGCGCCTGATTTGCGTTCAAGGCGCGCTAGAGCGTATTCTGCGTGCGTGTGTGGGTGTAAAAATACGGGAAAATCGACACCGACTTGGCTAAAGCCTTGATCAATAAGCATCTTAGCATCTGCGCCCACGACCATAAAGTCCTTATCTTTAATGGGTAAGCCCAAAAGACTATCGCGCACCGCACCACCGACCAAATATACTTGCATTATAGTAATTATCCAAGGAATAAAGAATATTGTCCAAAAATAGCTTGGATTTACTATAACAAGATTTGGCAAAATTGCAAATGTTTCAGATATATTTGGCATAAAAAATGCCAACCTTTCGGCTGGCATTTGATGCAGGCATGTGGATTATTGCGCTGCTTTTTGTGCATCGGTGACGGCAACGGCAGTCATATTGACAATGCGGCGCGCTGTCGATGATGGCACTAGGATATGTACAGGCTTATCTGCACCAAGCAGGACAGGGCCGATGGCTGCTGAACCTGTGGCTGCCTTGATTAGGTTAAAGGCAATGTTGGCAGCGTCTAGTGTCGGCATGATCAGCAGGTTCGCTGAGCCGTTTAGTGTGCTGAATGGGTGATTTTCTTCGCGTAGGCGAGCATCCAGCGCGGTATCGCCATGCATTTCACCATCAAATTCAAAGTCCACATTCATCTTGGTCAATAGCTCATAGACGCGGCGCATTTTCACTGCCGATTCTTTGCTAGAAGTGCCAAAGTCAGAGTGCGACAGCAGGGCGACGCGTGGCTCTACACCAAAGCTGCGTACGCTTTCGGCGGCAAGTACGGTCATCTCAGCCAGCTGTTCAGCGGTTGGATCTTCGTGGATGTACGGATCGGCGATGAAGAGCGTGCGGTTTTGCATGATGACACCGCTCATGGCGTAGTAGTCGCTCACACCTTCACGCTTACCGATGACGCGGCGGATGTAGTTCAGATGCAGATCATAATAACCGAAAGTACCACACAGCATACCATCAGCATCGCCCATTTCGACCATCATTGCGCTCAGTAGCGAGCTCTTACGGCGCATATCACGGCGCGCCAGCTCTTCTGAGATGCCTAGGCGTTGGTTGTTTTTTAGGTAATGTTGGCAATATTCTTCGTGTTTTGGATTGTTGTTCAGATCCACGACTTCGATATTCTCGCCAAGTGTCAGACGCAGACCCAGCGTATCGATCTGTGCTTGGATGACATCGGGGCGACCGACCAAGATTGGCTTAGCCATGTTTTCATCGACGACGACCTGTACAGCGCGCAGGACATTTGGATCTTCACCTTCAGCATAGACGATGCGTTTTGGATCGCGTTTGGCTTGGGTGAAGACAGGTTTCATTGCCAAGGCTGAGTTATAGACAAACTCAGACAGCTTTTGACGATAAGCATCAAAGTCTTCGATTGGCAATGTCGCAACACCCGAATCCATCGCAGCTTTTGCTACTGCTGGCGCGATTTCAAGGATCAAATTTGGCTCAAGTGGGCCAGGGATTAGGTAATCACGACCAAAGCTTGCGCCTGCGTTTTTGCTCTTTTCGGTCTCTGAGACTGACACTTCAGTGTGTGCCATTGCTGCGATGGCATGGACACACGCGATTTTCATCTCTTCATTGACGATGGTTGCACCCACATCCAATGCACCGCGGAAGATGTATGGGAAGCACAGCGCGTTGTTCACTTGGTTTGGATAGTCAGAGCGACCTGTTGCCATGATGACATCTGAGCGAGCGGCATGAGCAAGCTCTGGCATGATCTCAGGGGTTGGGTTGGCTAGGGCAAAGATAATCGGATCTTTTGCCATGCGCTTGACCATGTCTTGGGTCAGCACACCAGGGCCTGACAGACCCAAGAAGAAGTCTGCATCACCGATGACTTCATCAAGGGTGGTTGCGTCGGTATCTTGAGCGAAGCGTTGTTTTGATTCGTCCAGATTTTCACGGCGAGTGGTGACGACACCGCGAGAGTCTAGTACATAGATGTTTGAGCGAGTAACGCCAAGCGCGATGATCAGCTCAAGGCAGCTGATAGCTGCTGCGCCTGCGCCTGAACAGACGACTTTGATGTCGGCGATGTTTTTATTGACGATTTTCAGGGCGTTCAATAGGGCGGCGGCGGCGATGATTGCAGTGCCGTGCTGATCGTCGTGGAACACAGGAATGTTCATGCGCTCGCGCAGTTCACGCTCGATCTTGAAGCATTCTGGCGCTTTGATATCTTCTAGGTTGATACCGCCAAAAGTCGGCTCAAGGCTTGCTACCGCTTCGATGAATTTATCAGGATCGTTTTGGTTGATTTCGATGTCAAATACATCGATGCCTGCGAATTTTTTGAACAATACACCTTTGCCTTCCATCACAGGCTTAGATGCCAAAGCACCGATATTGCCCAAGCCAAGTACCGCAGTACCGTTGGTGATGACGCCGACCAGGTTGTTGCGTGCGGTGTATTTGGCAGCAAGTTTTGGGTCTTTTTCGATTTCAAGACATGGTACTGCCACACCTGGTGAATACGCTAGGGCAAGGTCGCGTTGGTTGGCGATTTGCTTGGTTGGGGTGACAGAGATTTTACCTGGGCGTGGATGCTCATGGTAATGTAGGGCGGCTTGCTCGAACTGCTGTTTTTGCAGCTGCGCGTCGGTGATCGCGGTATCGTTTTCGATGGTCATAATAAAATCCGTCTTTTGTTGTGTTTGCTTGGCAAACTTAGGTTGAGATAATTTGGTTGAAATAAATTGTATAATGATTTTGCTATTTTAACATGATTTTGGCGTGCTTAAACGCTATTTTGCATAAAAAAATGTAGGTACGATGCCAAATATCGGTTTGGCTTATTTGGCATATCAAATAGCTTATCAAATCATCATTCTGCCAGCATTCGTGCGGCATCAAGCGCAAAATAAGTTAAGATGCCATCACATCCTGCACGGCGAAAACCGATCAGGCTTTCTAAGATCACCGCATCGGTCAGCCAGCCGTTTTGGATCGCTGCCATGTGCATGGCATACTCGCCCGAGACTTGATAAGCAAAAGTCGGCACACCAAATGTGTCTTTGACTTCGCGCGCGACATCTAGGTATGGCTGACCAGGTTTGACCATTACCATATCGGCGCCTTCGGCGATGTCAAGTGCAACTTCGTGCAAGGCTTCGGCGCGGTTGGCAGGGTCCATTTGGTATTGTTTTTTATGACCTTTTAGATTGCCCGATGAGCCGACGGCATCGCGAAATGGGCCATAATATGCCGATGCGTATTTGGCAGAATATGCCATGATTGAAGTATTGACAAAGCCTTCGGATTCTAGTGCATCCCGCATGGCACGAATGCGGCCATCCATCATATCGCTTGGGCTGATGACATCGGCGCCAGCGCGTGCATGGGCAAGAGTTTGCTTGACCAGAGCATCGGTGGTGATGTCGTTTAGCACATAGCCTGTCTCATCGATAATGCCATCTTGACCGTGCGTGGTATAAGGATCAAGTGCGACATCAGTCATGACGATCATCTCAGGTACAGCGTCTTTGATGGCTTTGACGGCGCGTACCGCTAGGGTGTCTGGATGATAAGCGTCTTGACCATCAGCACTCTTAAGGCTAGGATCAATCACAGGGAAAATGTCAATCATGCGCACGCCAGAGGCATACAGTTCACGCACATAGCCGATCAATAAATCAATCGAATAGCGATAGACATTGGGCATACTTGTGATGGCTTGCTGCTGGTTCGTGCCTTCGATGACAAAGACAGGGGCGATCAGATGGCACGGTGCAAGATGTGTCTCGCGCACCATTTCGCGAATACCATCTGAGACGCGCATACGGCGCAGGCGTGTGTGTGGAAAACTGCGATTGAAAGTGTACATAATACCCCCTTTGATCAAATAAGGGTCATTATACCAAAAAACCACAGTCAATGGGGCGAAAAATCAGATATGATCAATCGCACAAAATCAGGCAATTTATTTAGAAAAATTAAACAGATTAAACAGACATCTCAGCAAATTCACGGCACAAGGCGCGGTTTTCGCTAGCAGGGTAGCTTGCCGTCCACGAGCGGACATTGTGCAATACCGCACGATAATCGCGGCGACCTGATAATAAGCGCAAGCTTTGTTGGGGATTGGTCGCGCGTGGCATGAACTCGCGCAATTGGCGATTATAGGCTTTATCGAAGCGCAGACGCTGACGCTCGTTCAGCACAGGTGGGCAGATCTCAGACAGCACTTGCACTAGCGCGATTTCGTATTGGCTGACGGTCAGATAGATGTCTTGATTGGTTGGGGTGATGGCGGTCACGCGTTGATAGCGTGCTTGTGAACCTGTCGTGGCATCGGCTGCGTGTGATAATGATAATCCGATCAGCAATAGACAAATGAGCACCGACACGCGAAAACGCGTCTGTGATACGCCCAATGGCAAGGCTTGCACATGGGCAAAAGGTGCATCAGTCAATCCTAAAGCTCGAAATTTCATCATAAATCATCACTGCGAAATTGGCACCTGCTTATGATACTGTTTTTGCCCAAAAAAATCCCACAATGTATGTATGTGTATTGTAGATTTTCCCTTGTTTTTGTAACACTGTGGAAAAACTAACTACTTTTGTAAACATATCGTCCGCTTAGCAAATCTTGGGCAAAATTTGTCAATCTTAGGCAAATCTTGTGCAAACAAATCGGCAGGCACACCAAGAATATGCTAAAATACCAAGCAATTTTGTCGTAATTTTCATGATGAGCCTATGTCTGATAATCGCCTGATAGATCCCATTCCCAAAAAAGAAGACGCCACTGATCGCGCCATTCGCCCTGTGTCTTTGGCGGATTATATCGGTCAGCCTAAGGTGCGCGAGCAGATGGAAGTGTTCATTCCTGCAGCAAAGGCGCGCGGTGAAGCGCTGGATCACACCTTGATTTTTGGGCCACCAGGGCTTGGTAAGACGACACTTGCTAACATCATCGCGCGCGAGATGGGTGGCAATCTGCGCTCCACTTCAGGGCCTGTGCTTGAGCGGGCGGGCGATTTGGCGGCGATGCTGACCAATCTTGAAGCAGGTGATGTGCTATTTATTGATGAGATTCACAGACTTAGCCCTGCGATCGAAGAGATTCTTTACCCTGCGATGGAAGATTTTCAGCTTGATATTATGATCGGTGAAGGGCCGGCAGCGCGCTCGATCAAGCTTGATCTACCACCATTTACCCTAGTGGCAGCGACGACGCGTGCAGGGCTTTTGACTTCACCGCTGCGGGATCGCTTTGGCATTGTGCAGCGGCTTGAGTTTTATCATGTCAATGATCTGACCACCATCGTCAAGCGTTCGGCGCGGCTGATGGGCGTGGCGATGGAGCATGATGGCGCGGTAGAAGTGGCGCGTCGCAGTCGTGGTACGCCGCGTATCGCCAATCGTCTGCTTCGTCGTGTGCGTGATTATGCCGAAGTCAAAGGTGATGGCATCGTTACCCAAAGCCTAGCAGCATCAGCACTGGATATGCTTGCAGTGGACAAGCAAGGGCTTGATCAGTTGGATCGTCGCTATTTGTCCGCATTACAAGAGCGATTCCACGGCGGGCCTGCAGGCGTGGAAGCCTTGGCAGCGGCGATGGCAGAAGATAAAGGCACGCTTGAAGATGTAATTGAGCCATACTTATTACAACAAGGCTATATTCAGCGCACGATCAGGGGGCGTATCATCTCAGATAAGGTGCTGCATGATGGGGTGCTTGATTAGCATGAGCGGCATAAAAAGCCGAAGTTTGTGCCATCGTGTAACAAAACTGTAAAAATCACAAAACATTCTTGCTATTCATCGTAAATTTGCTACAATTTGCCTTTGAATTTTACAAAAATTTGCTATAATTGATCACTTTGTCAATTTTTCCATGTGGTTGTGGTGGTGAAAACAATGAAACAACTGATCACAGGCTTGTTGCTGTCATCGATGGCGATGCTGAGCGCTTGTCAGCCCAATCAGCCCCAAGTCGCTGCGCAGGCAGATGCTCAGCAAGTGCAAACCGCCAAATCTAAAGATGCTGGCAAGCAGGATAAAACATCAAAATCTGCCCAATCACAACCGACGCGCTGCAACAATCAGCTGATCTTACAAAGCTATGACCAGATGCGCTCAGATGTGCAAGTGCTTGGCTGTGGTAAAGTCAAGGCAGTGCTTGCCGATGATAATAAAGGCAGCCGCCACCAAAAATTCATCGTAACTTTAGACGGCAGTCGCCACACAGTACTGATCGCGCATAATATTGATCTTGCGCCGCGCGTTGCTGGGATTAAAAAAGGCGATGAAGTGGCATTTTTTGGCGAATATGAATACACCGAACAAGGCGGTGTGGTGCACTGGACACATCACGATCCTGCCAGTCGCCATCAGCACGGTTATATTAAGCATAACTCAAATATCTATCAATAAACACTGGTGATGACCACAGTCATTCCAAGGATAACCCATGCAAACAAACTTCAAAACTCCTGTGATTTTTGGGCTTGGTACATTGGCAAGCTTATCACTGCTAAGCCCTGCGCAGGCGGCACAAGACAATGCTGAGCCTACACTACAAGTCAGTCAAACAGTCACGCCGATCGCTCAAACTATTCCGAATGTTGGTGATGGCGTGGTGGTCGATTCGGTAACGACAGCGGACTCACTGGGCGCAGATTTGTTCTTGGAATGTGCAGCGATCATCAGCGATGCCAGTCGATTGGCGTGTTTTGATTCTTTGGCGCAGGGCAATGTCCCAAGCTTGGTCGGTCAAAAACGCCAAGTAAAACTGGCAGACACCGTCAAAAGCGCGCTTAAAGGCGATCTGAAACTGGTCTATGCTACCGAAGAAGAGCTTGCCGACATGCCACCAAGCGGTCAGCCTGTGGACATCGATATGCTGCGCGCGCAAGCAGAACGCTACACGCCACTTAGTGTTGCTTATGACCTTGATAAGAATAACACAGGTCTATGGACAGCGCGTCCACACAACGCGATGTATGTGCTGCCACTGTATTTTAATGCAAGTCCGAACCGCCATCCAGAGACGCCAAGCCGCGCTCGTGTGGACTTTAGCCAAAATGAAATGCAGATCCCTGAGATGAAATTCCAGCTGTCGGTGAAAACCAAAGCTGCTGAGAATCTTTTGGGCACGGATGCGGATTTGTGGTTTGGTTATACGCAGCAGTCGCATTGGCAGGTGTATAATTCGGATTATTCACGCCCATTTCGCGCGCATGACTATCAGCCAGAGGTTTTCGTCACTCAGCCTGTGACAGCGGATTTGCCATTTGGTGGTCGCTTGCGTATGCTTGGTGCAGGTCTTGTGCATCATTCTAATGGTGAAGAAGGTGATATGTCGCGCTCATGGAACCGTGCTTATATGATGGCAGGGGCAGAGTGGGGCAAATTGACCGTCATTCCGCGTCTATGGTCGCGTATCAATAACGAAAAAGCCGCCGATGATGATAACCCAGATATCACCGATTATTATGGCTATGGCGATATCAAGTTCTTATATCAGCTAGAAAATGGCGGTAACTTGTCAGGCACAGGTCGTTATAATCCATCGACCAACAAAGGCGCGCTTCAGCTAGACTATATTCATCCGATCGGTCGCGGCATCAGTGGTTATGTGCAGCTATTCCACGGCTATGGTCAGTCGATCATTGATTATAATGAATCGACATCAGGCATCGGTGTCGGTGTGATGCTGAATAACTGGACCAGCTTACAATAAGCCATCAGGGGCGATGATGCCATATTTTGTCAAAAAGACGCATCCATCCGCTCGCACGGCTCATCCGCATCAATCCGCTGGGGCGATTTTGCCCAAGCGGATTTATTTTGCGCCGTATCAGCTGGCGGTGATGATGGCGGCTTGGCGGCGTGCATGTGTATTGTGTCATCAGTCGCTGAGTGTGCGTGGGCTAATTTGCCAAGCGTGTCAAGCATCCATACCGACACAGCTGCCGCCTGTGAGTGTGGCTTTGAATGAAGCGGGCGGCGCATTGCGCATCTTTGCACTCAGTTATTATCAACATCCGATGAATGCACTGATTACTCAGTTTAAAGACCATGAGAGAATTGATGCACTGGTGGCATTGGTTGCTTTGATACGCACTTTGCCCAAGCCGCTGCACTGCACAGCGGATAATACCGTGATCGTGCCTGTACCGACGACGATGAGCCGAATGCGCGAACGCGGCTTTAACCCTGTGCTGATTTTGGCAAAGTATCTGGCGGTGCATTGGGGTATTCCGCTGTGGCAAGGAGTGCTTAGACAAGATGGCGAGCGGCATCAGCGCGGACTGGATCGGCAAGCGCGCTTGCAGAACCCGAGCGCGGATTTTTATTTGGCTGCACCTGTACCGACGCGGCAGGTGATTATCTTTGATGATGTGGTGACGACCGGCGCAACGCTTGCAGCGATGGCAGAACTGATCAAAGGCGTACAGCCACAAGTGCGACTACTTGGCATTTGCCTTGCGCATGGCACGGCAGAGTTTGGGTTGCATACACGATGAAGTATTTGGGTGGACAAGAAGAGCAAGGCTTTGGGCTATTAGAAGTACTGGTCGCACTCGTGATTTTGGCGGTGGTGATGATGGGATTTTTGGGCATGCTTGCGCGTAGTAGTGTAAACACGGTCAGTGCTGATAAGCTTGGCTATGCACTACAGCTGATCCATAATGATCACAGGCTGCTGCGTGGATTTGATCGGCAAATGCGCACAAGCTATCGGCGTACACTTGCGCAGTTGGCAGCGCGCGCCCAAGGTGATCAGGCGATAGACAGCTATTATAAAGTCAGTCATGCGATCCACATCGATTGCCGATCAGGTTGCAGTCCATCACGCTATGGTGAAGCACAAGCAATCCAGACAGCGCAGCTTGCAAGCGCACAAGGGATCATCATCAGTAGTGCAGCGTGTCAGTCGGCAGAGTGCTGGGTGGTGTACTGGGGTGCATCAGGCGTTGTGCCGATTGATCAATGCACCATGTTACAAAGCGTGAGCCGATATCAGTCGAGCGGTTGTGTACTGGTGCGGGGTTGGGATGAGTAGTCAGATGCGTGCGCAGGGCGGATTTAGTCTGATTGAGCTGAGTATCGCTTTGGCCATCGGAGCGATGGTGGTGCTGATGACAGTCATGCTGTATGGCAGTGGCATCAAGGCGATGAACGCCGCCGAAAACACCGCAGTGATGATCGATACCCAAAGTGCGGTGGTGAATGATATTGCAGTGTCTATGCAGCGTGCAGGATTGGGACTGAATGATTTATCTGGCACTCAGGCACTGATCTTATCTCCTGCGCAGGTTTTGCCTGCATCCATCGCTGATGACATGGTGACGCGTACGATGCCAGTACCCACTCAAGCGGTACATCAAGCTGATCAGCTGACAATTCGTTATATCGCGCCGATGGATCTATGGGATTGTGAAGGGGAGATGGCACTTGGGCCAAGACGCGTGCGCCTAAGCGATGGCAAGATGGCGGATGTCGATGGGCAAGTGGTGATTGAGCGATATTTTATCGGCTCAGATGGTGATGGCAAGATGGCGCTGCGCTGTGATGCCACACATTATATCACCGATGAGATCGCGCGCGATGGCACACGGGATCGCCGCGGGCTTGGTGCTGCGTTTACCAATGCCATCATCGATCGCGAAGTATCATCACGCGATGGCGCATCCAAACCTTATCAGATCAAGGGCTTTCATGAAAATGGCGCGGTGTTATTAAGCGATGTCGAAGGCTTGTGGGTGCGGCTTTTGGTGCAAGATCGCGACATGCTTCGGCTGATGCCGATCGATGCTTATCAAGCCTTAACACAGCCGCTGCCGATCATCGGTGCTAAGCTTGCGGTATTGGTGCGCGCACCTTTTGCTGATGAACAGCCAGCAAGTGATACCATCAATATCATGGGGCAAGAGCTGACCTTCGATGATGGCGTGATGCGCAGGGTATTTATCAGTGATGTGCGATTTGACAATGTTGCAGATCTAAGCATAAGGCAGGTAGGCGCGCCATGATAAAGGCTCAATCACAGCAGGGCTTTGTGCTGCTTGTCGTACTGGTTGCGTTGTTATTCATCAGTATGATGACGGCGCTACTGCTCAATCAAGCTGCCAGTGATACACAGGCAAGTGGCGCAGCATTTTATGATCAGCAATTATCCGCCCAAGCCGACACCTTGCTCACCCCGCTTTGGCAGGCGAGCGACGATGGATGGCTGCATACTTGGGCGGCTCAGATCATCGCACAGCCTGATGTGATTCATGTCACAAGGCGATGTACACCCATCGGCACTCCGAGCTATGGTCAGTCCACAGGCGTGCAGGATATGATCGCTGCACCGACTTGCAGGGCGTCGCGCGATCTGTCGCCATCGGTGCGCGAGCTGTACGCCTATGCTAGACCCATCGCTGCGCCGCATTATGCCATCGCCAATGAGTCATCAGTGCCAGATGAAGCGGTAGAACCTGCAGAGACCACGCGATATTTCTTAATCACTGCCTTTGCCGTGGCGCACCGTGCTGATGTCGCTGCGCGCACTTGCAATACAGCATCGATGCATCAACAGCAAGCCATGCGCTGTTATCAGCAGGCAGGGATCTTGGTGCGCGCTGCCGCTGCCGAATGGCTGATGACAATCAAAGAGTTAAATTATCCTGCTTCAGATCTCAATCATCAAAATGCCGCGCCTAACAACCAAGCAGACGATAATGCACCCACTGTTACGATTAAAAAATTGCGTTTTTATCAAGTGAATCTGCCACGAGAATAGCAAAATTTCTCAAGAATTTTTGTAATATTATAAACAAAAGTTATCAAAGAAAATCAGTGATATAATACTTGGATATTAAAAATGATAAATTGCAGCGTGTAAACTTATGTAATTACCTTTCTGCATGCTAAGATTTGGGCAACAAATACTACAAAACACGGTCATAACTTACAGAGCAACATATAAAAAGTGCATTTTTTGGGGTGACAAGCGCCATCGGTATCAACTAGAATGTAACCAATGATGACAAACAAGCAAATAGATCATCATTTCAAGACAAGACTACTTCACATTTTTGGAGAAAAATTATGAAAGCTATCAAACTAACTGCCATCGCAGCTGCTGCTGTACTATCAACTTCAGCCATGGCAAATGTCGTTACTGACACTGCAAGCAATGTAGCAACTGGTACTGTAAATGCAGTAAAAAATACTGGCGCAGCAATCTTTGACGGTGGCCGCACTCTAGTAAAAACTGCGGTAAAACCAGCTGCAGTGAGTGTTGAAGCAGGTACTTTGGGTTATGGCGCGAACATCGCATGGGCAGCGAACGAAAACACTTCTATCGTTGCTGGTTGGACTGGCGGCGACATTACTGACCTAGTTGGCGATGACTTCACTGCACGCGGTGTTGATTACACAGTTGATACCGACATGAGCAACCCATATGTAGGTGTACAAGTTCGCCCAATGTCAAACTGGCTAACTGTAAACGGTGGTATCATCATCCCTGACAACGACATCGATGTAAAAGCATCTGGTAAAGGTTCGTTCAAAGTTGGTGGCGAAGTTTATAACTATAACTCAGCAGAGAACGGTGAGCTAAAAGGTAAACTTGAGCATCGCAACCAAATCGCGCCTTACTTGACTGTTGGCTTCCGTCCAACCATCAACAACAACTGGGGCGTATTCGGTGAAGTTGGTGCAGCATACATGGGTGACACTCGTGCAGACATCACTGCAACCAACCCAGACAGCGTTGTAACCAGCGACAATGGTACAACCAAAACTATGTCTCAGCTAGCCAACCAAGCATCTGCTGACATCGAAGACAAAAACTGGGGTCGTTGGGCGCCAATCGCTAAAGTTGGTGTAACTTACCGCTTCTAAGCCTTGTCTTGACAAGCAAAAACAGCATCCAATTGGGTGCTGTTTTTTTGTTGTGTATAAAATAATGGAGTTGGGCGTGTAGGGTGCATTGTATGCACCAGTAAGAGAGCCAAAATTCCAATCTCTCAAGATTTTTTATAAATAATTTATTTTAAATCAATTATTTATAGTGGATTGGTGCGTATAACGCACCCTACGGCTGTATTATTTTAAAGTTGGCAGATTGTCAATCATCATCCATCACTGCCACAAGATTCAACCGATGATTGACATAAGCGGTTAGATGATTGGCAAGGGAAAATACGCCATCTTGAGTGGCTAATAAGGGCATGATATATAAGCTAAAATCCGCACCCATGCCCTGCGTGAGCGTGCCTTGATGATATTTGATCATCGCTTCTTTTAATGACCACAACAGATTACGCGCGCGTGCTTGTGTGTCATCATCAAGTGCTGATAAGTGTGTCAGCTCATTAGCATGATAATAACGCGCGGCAACTTTTGGGCTAATGCTGCGATTTTCTATATCAATACCGCAAAGTGTCTGACCGATAATCAGTGCGACGCAATCGGTTGAATGGCTAAAACTAACAAACTGCGTAGGCTTATCATGAAAAATCCGATAAGGAAATTGGGCGTCATCAAGCGCGCCATCGATGCCAAATTCATCCATCGTGCGTACAAGCAAAGCGCGCACCGCTGCTGACTGCTGTGATTTATCTGCTGTCGTCATCAGTGCATGAGCGATGATGTGGTTGGGCAGATGAATAAAATGGGGTGATTGGATAAGTGACATGATGGCAAACCAAGCGCAAGCGTTGTATCGGCGTATCGCAAACGATCGCGTTATGGATAAGAAAAAAGCCCAAAAATGATTTGAGCTTTTTATTCCGGTAAATTTACTAAATCTTAGTAAGCCAACTCGGCGCGGCGGTTTTGTGACCATGCTTCTTCATTTGAACCGACGGCAACAGGACGCTCTTCACCGAAGCTTACGATCTCGACATTGGTGTCTTTCACGCCTTTGGCAAGCAGATAGCTACGCACAGCAGCGGCACGGCGTTCGCCCAATGACATATTATATTCACGGCTACCGCGCTCATCGGTATGACCTGCGACCAGTACGCGCGCTGTGTCATTTGCGTTCAAAAAGGCAACTTGCTGATCTAAGATGGCAGCAGCTTCAGGCTTGATCACATCAGAGTCAAAATCAAAATGCACAAGGCTTGGCAAGCTTGCTGCGGCTTGTCTGATGGCATCAGAGTTTGCGACTAGGGCTTGATTTGGATTATAAATCGCGCCAGTATAGCCTGCAGGAACGGATGCGGTATTTGGTGCAACCACAACTTCAGGGGTGGTGCGACTGGCACAGCCTGTGGTGAATGCCAAAGCGATGATGGTAGCAAGACTTGTTAATTTGATAAGATGTGACATAAGACCACCTTTTTTTAATTATAGTAATAATGCAAAATCGTTGCATGGATGTGACTATAATGACAAATTTATAACAATTTTACAAGAACTTTTTGCATTGATTTTACAGATTGTTGCGTTTTGTGTTACAAACTTGCAAATACGGAGTGCCAAAGTGGGCTGTGCTTTTATTCATCGCGAAAGTTTGTTACTATGATGCGTTATTTTTACAAAATCATTTTTACAAATTCGAGAACAAACAATGAGCAACCAACCAACCAAAATTTATCTCAAAGACTACACACCACCTGCTTATGAAGTGTCGAAAGTGGATTTGGACATCAAGCTTTTTGATGATCATGCACAAGTTGCAACAAAGCTTGTTATGACGCGCCGCCATGCAGGGGAGCTTGTGCTATTTGGCAGAAGTTTGCAGCTGCAAAGCATTCAAGTTAATGGCTTACAGTTATCAAAAGATGACTACACACTAGATGAAGAAAGTCTTACCATTCATCATGCCGCCGATGATGTGGAAATCGAGACGGTGGTAAATATCGTGCCACAGACCAACACCACGCTTGAAGGCTTGTATCAGTCGGGGCAGGGTGATGAGCTGATGTTTGTTACACAGTGTGAGCCTGAAGGTTTTCGTAAGATTACCTTTTTTCCAGATCGCCCTGATGTCTTGACCGAATACACCACGCGCCTTGAAGCACCGAAGCGTTTTAAGACTTTGCTTGCCAATGGCAACTTGATCGAACAAGGCGACGCTGGTGATGATCGCCACTACACCATTTGGCACGACCCAACCAAAAAACCAAGCTATCTGTTCGCCGCGGTGATTGCTAATTTGGAAGTGTTAAGCGATCGTTACACCACCATCGAAGGGCGCGATGTGCTGCTTGAGATTTATGCCGATGCGCATGACATTGATAAGTGCCATGTCGCTATGCAAGCCTTGAAAGATTCGATGAAGTGGGATGAAGATAATTACGGACGCGCTTATGACCTTGACCGCTATATGATTGTTGCCACAGGGCAATTTAACATGGGTGCAATGGAGAATAAGGGCTTAAATATTTTTAATACCAGCTGTGTATTGTCAAGCCCTGAGACCACCACCGATGAAAAAAGCTTCAATGTCAAAGCGGTGATCGCGCATGAATACTTCCACAACTGGACGGGTAACCGTGTCACTTGCCGCGACTGGTTTCAGCTGTGCCTAAAAGAAGGCTTTACCGTGTTTCGCGATCAAAGCTTCTCGGGTGATTTTCGCTCAAAAGCAGTGCAGCGCATCGATGATGTGGCGATGCTGCGTTCGGCGCAATTTGCCGAAGATGCAGGCACGCTTGCGCATCCTGTGCGTCCAGAGAGCTTTGTGGAGATTAATAATTTCTACACCATGACCATCTACGAAAAAGGCGCGGAAATCGTCCGTATGATTGCCAATTTGATGGGTAAAGAAAAATTCCGCCAAGGTACGGATGAATATTTCCGCCGTTATGATGGCATGGCGGTGACGGTGGAAGATTTTCTATCGGCACTGTCGGTGGCAGATGCGCGCGTGGCGGACTTTTTGCCATGGTATCGCCAGCCTGGTACGCCTGTAGTCTCAGGTCATGCGCGTGTTGATGGTGATAAAGTGGTGGTGCATTTAAGCCAAGCGACACGCCATGTGCCAAATTATGACGCACCAATCGCACTGCCGATTCCTGTGGATACCGCGATTTTTGACAGTCAAACCGGTGAGATGCTGGCAAGTCAGATGCTGCTATTGACCACAGACAGTGCAGAATTTGTGTTTGATGATATTGGATTGCAGGCAGGTTCGCACCCTGTGGTGTCGGTGCTGCGTAATTTCTCTGCGCCTGTGAAAGTGGATTTTGAATACACGGATGAAGATTTGGCGCGCCTTGTGGCATTTGAGACCGAAGGCTTTAACCAATGGCAAGCGGTGCAGACTTTGGTCAATCGTTGGTTGTTTGGTGAAAGTACTGACGCAAGCATTCTGATCAACGCGCTTGACAGTGCGGTGTCTCGCCTGCATGATACCGATCCGATGCTGGCGGCGCGCTTGTTTGACATTCCAAGCCAAAAAGAGCTTGCCATGGCTTATGATGTTAATTATGACCCAGTCGCAGTCAAGACACGCCGTGATGAACTGCAAAGCCTGATTGCTAACGCCTTGGCAGACAAGGCAGCGGCGTGGTATCAAGCCCTGCCAAGCGAGCCGTATGTCGATAGCCCTGATGCGCGCGGCCGCCGTCTATTGAAAAATGTCTTGTTAGATCTATTGCTGACCGCAGGTGTGGCAACTGCTGAGAGCCAAGCTTATGCCCAGTATGAGTCGGCATCGTGCATGAGCGAGCGTATGGGTGCGCTTAATGCAGTGGTGAATCATAACTTGGCGCGCCGTGATGAGCTGTTGGCAGATTTTTATGCGCGATTTAGCGATGAAGATTTGGTGATTGACACTTGGTTCACTGCGCAGGCGATGTCAAGCCATACCAGTGTCGATGCGATCGCGGCATTGATGGCGCGTGATGATTTTGATTGGAATACGCCAAACCGTGTGCGTGCAGTGCTTAGTGCTCTAGCAGCCAAGCCGGTGCAGCTATGGAGCGAAGCAGGCGTGGATCTGTATCTGTCGGCGGTACTGCGCTTGGATGGCTCAAACCCACTGATGGCGGCGCGTCTATTGACGGCGCTTGCGCGTTGGTACACCTTGGGCGATGATGCCAAAGCGATGGTAAAAGCCAAACTTAGCACACTACAAACTCAGGCTAAGTCCAAAAATGTGCTTGAGTTTTTGGGTAATATGCTGACTGTGTAAGGCGGTTTGAATAAAAAAGATGGGTATGATGCCTGTCTTTTTTATTACTTTTTATTAAGTGATATTGTTAAAATTTAGAGTAACTGTTATAATAAAAATTAAGGTTTAATTAAGTAATGAGGCAGTGTATGAAAGGTAGAATTCTAGATTTTTCGGTCGCGCAAGATGGCGGCTTGATCTTGAGCGAAGATGGCGTGCGTTATATGTTTGCTGCTAATCAATGGCGCGGTCAAAGCTTGCCAAAAGTTGGGCAAGATGTGGACTTTGATGTCGATGATGCGCAGCGCGCGATTGAGATTTATCCAGATGTTTTTGCCGCACCGCAAGCCAGTAACACTGCACAGACTTTGGATGATATCGGCAATAAAGTCGGTCAATCATTCAATAAATTCACCGCTGATATTAATAACAGCTTAATGAAAGTGAAGCAAAATGACACGCCATCGACATTTATTGATTTTGCGGTTTTGGCAGTGACCAAGAACTATGCCAATTTTGAAGGTCGTGCTCGCCGTAAAGAATACTGGGGTTCGATGTTGGTGTATTTTATCTTAAGTATTATTGTCTCAATGGTGGTAAATCTAACTTTCCTGATCTCAGAATATTTGACTTATTTTTTGATGGTGGTGGCGTCATTGATTTATTTGGCGCTGATTATTCCTATGTTATCAATCACTGTGCGTCGTTTGCATGATATTGATAAATCGGGCTGGTTTTATTTGGTGTCACTGATTCCGCTGATTGGCGGGATTTGGCTACTGATCCTTTTGTGCACCGAAGGCACGCGCGGTGAGAATCGCTTTGGCGCTGACCCAAAAGCCGCCGAGCGCTGATAAGTATTTTGCCAAAAAGACAGGTTTAACGCCTGTCTTTTTTATCGCCATAAAAAGGCAAAAATGGTAAAATAGGGCAAATTTTTATACAATCCATCATCCATGACAGCCACTCGTCCGCCTTTATATTACCGCCTTGCCACGCGCCTGCTTGCACCGATTTATCGGCAACTGGTGATCAAAAAATCCAAACACCGCCCGACGCTCAAGCGTGAACTTGCCGAACGATTTGGTGAGCAGTATTCGGCTGTGCCAACGGGCGATCGCGGCGTGATTTGGTGTCATGCGGTGTCATTGGGTGAGCTGAACACGGCGTATTCACTGCTGTGTAAGCTGCTTGAAGCAGGCTTTGGGCTGTGGATTAGCAGTACCACGCAGACAGGCTTTGAGCGAGCAGCGAAATTATTCGCTGATCAGATCGTGGCAGGGCAAGTGGCGCATAGCTTTGTGCCAGTGGATACAACCGCGGTGGTCACAAGATTCTTGGATCATGTGCGTCCGTGTGCGGTGCTGTTCATTGAGACTGAGCTGTGGGCGAATACCTTATATGCTTGTAAAAGTCGTGGCATCCCAAGCCTGATGATCAATGCGCGCCTGAGTGATAAATCCTATCAAGGCTATGCCAAAATCCGCGCGGTCAGCCAAAGTATGATGGCAAATTTGGATAAAATCATCGCCCAAGATGTGGTATATGCCAAGCGATTTGGTGAGCTTGGCGCAAGCGATGATCAGCTTATAGTGATGGCATCGCTCAAATGGGCAAGTACAGCACAATTAACCGATGTCCAAGAACAGCTTGCCACTGACATCACTGCACAAATCCATCACGCAGGCAGGCGTGCGGTGTGGGTAATGGCAAGCACGCACGATGGTGAAGAGTCGCTTGCGCTGGATGCACATCGACTTGTCATTGATAAATTACAACAATTATCCAAAGACAAAGCCAATCCGCTATTAATTCTTGTGCCGCGCCATCCTGAACGATTTGATGTGGTTGCTGATTTGTGCAAGCAATCGGGGCTAATCACCGCTAGGCGCTCAGCACAACAAGCGATTAGCGCAGATACGCAAGTCTATTTGGCAGACAGCATGGGTGAGCTGCTTGTGTGGTACAAGATAGCCGATTATGCGGTGGTGGGCGGTTCATTTGTGCCTGTCGGTGGGCACAATCCGATCGAAGCCATCAGCCTTGGCACGCCTGTGATTATGGGTAGCTTTGATGATAATTGTAAAGAATTGGTAAAAGATCTAAAAAAAGTCGGCGCACTGGCACAGATTTCAGCCGATGGCGATAATCTTGCCGAAGCGCTCTCTGAAGGCATCACGCAAGCCTATGTCTATCACTGGTCGGGCGAGCAAGGGGTGAAATTGGTCGCAAAAAAGCAGCAAACCGTCACTGAGCAATTTCAGATGATTTTATCGGTGATTGATCGCGCTCATGACAAGAAAATGTGATAAGGAAAGTGTGGCATGAATGTGATTTTATTTCCATCATCTGCTTGGGTGAGTTCTGAGAAATCATCTGGCAATCAAGTAGTTATCACAGATTCTTCGGTGATTCGACATATTCAAATTGTGCTGGGTGCAGGCGTCGGTGATACGCTGAAAGTCGGTGAAATCGGCGGTCAGCTTGGTGTGGCAAAGATTGTAGATATGTGTGATGATGGGGTGGTCTTGGCAGAAGTGCGCCTAGATACACCGCCACCGCCGAAGCTTGATTTGACGCTGATTTTGGCTTTACCGCGTCCAAAGGTGCTGCGCCGCTTGATGATGGATATGACAGCAATGGGGGTGAATCATATCATTTTGCTAAACAGTGTACGCACGGATAAATCATACTGGGGTTCGCCACTGCTTGCACGCATGGATGAATATTTGCTCGAAGGCTTGCAGCAGGGTGTGGATACTGTACTGCCAAAAGTGACGATTGCCAAGCGGTTCAAGCCCTTTGTGCAGGATGAGCTGCCAAGTATCATCGGTGAGAATACCGCCATCGTCGCCCATCCGTATGCGGATGCCAGCTTTGGGCAGGCGTGCCAAGATGGACTGCCCAAGGTGCTGATCGTAGGTGCTGAAGGGGGATTTGTGCCTTATGAGATTGAGCTTTTGGCAAGTGTTGGTGTGCGCGCAGCCAGTCTCGGCAGTCGTATCCTGCGTACCGAAAGCGCGGTCAATGCCTTGCTTGGGCGGTGGCTTGATTGAATAAAAATGGGTTTGGTAAAATCGGATACCAAACCCATTTTGTCTGACGATGGTTTTATTTTCGCCCAAGTGCATTTGCCAGTGTCGCGCCAATAATCAGCACTACGCCAATCAGCTGCATCATCGACAGCGGCTGATGTAATAAAAACACCGCCAAAATAATCGCCGTCAAAGGCTCAACGATGGTAAAGACCGATGCGGTGGTCGCAGGCAGCTTTTGTAGTGCACTCATATATAATAAAAATGGCGCAATCGTCCCAACCAAACTTAAACCCAATACCAGCCCCCATGTCTGCACAGGCAGTGTCAGTACGGTTTGATAAGTGGTAAAGGTCTGTGGCAAAAACAGCAAAGCTAGGCTACTGAACGCCACCGAGCTAAAAAACACCATCTGTGCTGAGTGATTAAAGCCCATCGCTTTTTTGCCCAAGATACCATACAAAGAATAGCACAAGCCTGATAATAAGCCGACCGCGACACCGGCATTGATGGTGAATTTATCACCTGCCATCAGGCATGCGACGCCGATCACCGCGATGATGGCAAGCAGGGCGGATTTGGCAGTGATGCGCTCACCGAGAATGACGCGCGCAAGTACAAGGCTGAACACAGGTGCGGTATAAAGTAGTGCCACCGCCATACTCACACCCACTTGACCGACAGCATAAAAATAGCACAAAGTCATGCCAAGCACACCGATCAGTGACTGGATAATTAGACCAAGCCACTGCTTAGCGGGCATGGCGGCAAAGGTGGTGAACAGCTTGGGCAATAGCACCAAGACTATCATGCCTGCAGTCACGATTCTTAAGGTGGTGATCTGAAAGCTTGTTAAGCCAAGATCACCCAATTGTGTAGAAAAAATACCCAATGTCCCCCAGCAGATGCCTGCTAAGATGACCTGTAGTGAGCCGATAAGTAGGGTGGATTGTTCTGTCTTCATTTCACCGCCATCATATGCAGATAACGACCCATCAGGCGAAACGGCATCATCCGTGAGTAGCGCAGTTCCATCGCCACGACATCATCAGGATTGTTCAGCCCGCCGCGCTTAAGCGGTGCATAATCAGAAAATACGCGAATACCTGAGCGGATATTGATGGTATAACCATGCTCAGACAACCAAGTTTCTACTGTCTCAGGCGCAACAGGGTGATTGGGTGTCAGACTCTTATCATCGGCAGGTCGCGGGGTGTCAAGCTGATAAAAATTCCCCATCACAAGATTGCGATAGATAAGGCTTGCAGGGTTATAAAAACACAGCGACAGCGCGCCATCGGTCGCCAAATATTGATCAAAAAATGCCATAATTTCGCTTGGCTCACCCAGCCATTCAAGCAAGGCATGGCAAAGGATTAAGTCAAATTTCTCATCACCAAGATACTGCGGCAGTGCCTGATACGGACAAGTGATCAATCGCACTTTATCACCTACGCCAAGCGCATCGGCAGACTGTTTTGCCATAGCAAGCATATTGGCGGAAATGTCATTGATGGTGACATGATGATCGGTAGCTAAGCTTAGACTGATTTGGGCAAGTCCTGCACCGACATCTAGGATTTTTAGGGGGCGATGGTGCTTTTGTTGTAAGTCTGCGATGGTTTGGCTGATGTCATTTTCAAGCACCGCTAAGCGAATGCGACCTTTTAGTCCGCCATAGACTTTTTTGGCAAAATGTTCAGCAATGGGGTCAAAATTACGATCGGTAGCGGCAGTGGTGGCGTTTGTCATGTTAAAGTTTGTAAAAATTAAACGGATAAGTGTATCAAACGGTGGTCAAGGCACTGCGAATGCGGATAACTGTGCTATAATGCCTTATTTTCACCAAATATCGACATTATAGCACAATTGCGATTGAGAATTGATGCTTATCATAGATGGTTTGGTGGTGATTGATTTGACAAAGAGATAAGAGCAACTTATGAAGCATACCCCTTTAAAACTGATGAGCCTTTCTGCGGTGGCGCTGTTGGCATTGGCAGGATGTAGTAAGGAAAACTCTGAGCCTGAGATGCCTGTGGCTGAGCCTGTGGTGACGCAGATCACGGCAGTTTGTGATGATTTCAGTCTTAAAAATCGCTTAACAGATGCGGTACAAGCCAATCTGCTTGACGCATCGCTTTCTCGTTTGTCAGGTCTATCAGAGCTGCAGATGCAGGACATGGAAGCTAAGATTCGTAATCAGCTTGCGACGGTGAGTTTCGATGCTCAAAGCGTTGCCAACACTGATACAGGCTGTATCGCAGATATCTATATCACGCCATCAGCGCAGTCATTGGCAGCAGCGCAGAACCTGCTTGCTGATTCTGGCATTGACCTTGTGAATGAACTGCGCTCAGCAGGCGGTGATCTGGTCGCAGGTCGTATCGTTGCCAAGGGTGTGACTTATAATATCGTGGATAATAAAGCGGTGCTTGATAATCCAGAGCATCCGCTGTTTGTTGCGGTGGCGGATTTGATGGTGACAGCGGCAGGCTCGAGCGCTAATACTGTCGGTCTTGCTGATGTAGCGACCGCTGCTGCCACAGGCGCTGCCATCACCGCGCCGACAGTGGCTGTGCGCCCACAAGTGATTGACCGTACAACTTCAAGCCCTGTCACGACCGACACCACAGCCAACGCACCTGTTCGCAGCAGCACCAGTGCGACGACAAGCACAAGCGCACCAAAAACAGAGCGCACCGAAGTGAAAAAATCACAGCCTGCACCGCGCCCACAAGCCAAAGCAGAGAACAAAACCGCTGCCAAACCAGTGACAAAAACTGAAAACAAATCAACAGCCAAACCGGCTGCTAAGCCTGCACCAGCACCTGCCAAGACAGACACCAGAGCAGCAACCAAGCCAAGCGATGATGGTGTGACGCGTACCATCACTAAGGCTGAACCAAAAGCTGAGCCTAAACCACAACCAAAAGCAGAGCCGAAGTCTGATCCGAAGCCTGAACCAAAACCACAGCCAAAGACGGACGCTAAGCCAAGCAGTGAGATCACTGTCGTTGAGACTAATGACACTTATTAATATATCTTATTAATATAGCTTATTGATGGCAATTGCGTGATGATTGCTTAAGTCTGCATTGATAGAACCAATCCCCGAAGTGATTCAGCTTTGGGGATTTTTATCGGTTGCTGTTGTGTTGCTTTTTTAAAATTTATGTTACAATCAGAATGCTTTACAGCTTTTTAAAATCCATACAATCAACTTTTTTAGAATTTGGAGAAACTCATGAATCTAGCTCGTAATAAATTTGCTCAAGTGATGCCAGCGATGGTTGGCATGGCAGTTTTGGTTGCTTGTGGTCAGCCTGCTAACAAATCTGCCGAACCTACCGCCAAAGAAACCACCCAACAAACCGCTGACAAACCCGCTAAAACTGTGGCAATTACTGCCATCGTTGAGCATCCATCACTGGATGATATCCGCTTAGGCGTGATCGATGGCTTGGCAAGCTTGGGCTATAAAGATGGTCAAAATTTGACCGTGAATTTCCAATCTGCCCAAGGCAACATGGCGACCGCAGGACAAATCGCCAAACAATTTGCCGCAGATAATCCTGATGCTATCGTTGGCATCACCACACCGACCGCCCAAAGCCTTGCCGCTGCCACGACCAGCATTCCACTGATTTATACCGCCGTCTCCGACCCTGTCGCTGCCAAATTGATCGATGAAAATAACAAAGGCACGCAAGAGAACATCACGGGTCTATCAAGTCAGCTTCCACTTGAGCCACAGATTGAATTATTCCAAAAAGTCAAACCAGATGCCAAGCGTATCGGCTTTGTATATAGCCCAGGTGAAGCCAACTCTGTTGTGGTCAAAGAAAATCTTGCCAAGCTGTTGCCAAATTATGGCATGACCTTGGTTGAAGTCCCAGCTAACCGCTCAAGCGATGTCGGCGATGCCACGCGTTCATTGGCAGGCAAAGTGGATTTGCTATACACATCATTGGATAATGGCGTCGCATCTGCGATGGAAGCGATGGTACAAGCTGCCAACGAAATCAAAGTGCCTGTGATCACATCGGATGAGTTTTCGGTGCGTCGTGGTGCGACCGCTGCTTTGGGCGTGAGTGATTATGACTTTGGCTTGACCACCGCCAAATTGGTCGCACAGGTCTTAGATGGTAAAAAACCAAGCGAAATCACTCCAGAAGTGATGAATACTTTGACGCTGTTTATCAGTCCAAAACACGCTGCCGAGCAAGGCGTGACTGTGGATTTGACCACCTTAGGCGACAGCATCAATGTCGATACCACGCCACCACGCCAGCCACAGAAATAAGCTTGGGCTTAGGCTAATTTGGCATTAAAATACTATTTATCTATACTTATAAAATTTGCTAAAATTTCGCAAATTTTCAGCTGTATTTGTGAGTTTATTATGAAAACCAATTTTCTAAAAAAAGTCCTATGGGCAAGCGTTGCGACGCTAGCACTGAGTGCGTGTGGCGGTGAAAAAGCCCTGGAGCAAGCCGCTGCATCGGGTGCTACCGACACCAAAACCCTTGCCATCACCGCCATCGTAGAGCATCCAGCACTGGACGCGGCGCGCCTAGGTGTGATCGAAGCACTGGCAGCAGAAGGCTATAAAGAGGGCGAGAATCTGACGGTGAATTTCCAATCAGCGCAGGGCAATATGGGTACGGCAGGGCAGATTGCTAAGCAGTTTGTTTCGGATAATCCAGATGCGGTACTGGCGATCGCGACACCGTCAGCGCAGGCTTTGGCGGCAGCGACCACTGAGCTACCGATCGTCTTTTCGGCGGTGACTGATCCTGTAGAAGCCAAGCTTGTGGCAAGCCTAGAAAAATCAGGCAATAATGTCACAGGCGCGTCGGATGTGCTGCCATTTGAGCCGCAGATTGAGCTGATTCGCGAGCTTGTACCAAGCGTGAAAAATGTCGGCTTTGTGTATAATCCAGGTGAAGTGAACTCAACCGTCGTGCTAAAAGCCTTAAAAGAAAAATTAGCACCACTTGGCATTAATGTCGTCGAAGCCACCGCGTCAAAATCAACCGACATCACCCAAGCGGCAAACAGCTTAGTCGGTAAAGTCGATGTCTTCTACACTTCTACGGATAACTTGGTGGTCAATGCTTATGAAAGCATCTATCAAGTCGCCAAAGATAACAAAATCCCATTGATCGCATCAAACACCGAAGCGGTCGAGCGTGGTGCGGTTGCGGCATTGGGCGTGAACTATACCGATTTGGGTAAGGAATCAGGCAAAATCATCGCGCGCATCTTTAAAGGTGAAAAGCCTGCGGATATTCCTGTATTTATCCCACAAAAGCTGGATTTGGTCGTGAATAAAAAACACGCAGCTGAACAAGGCATTGAGCTACCTGCAGCGGTGCTTGAGCGTGCTACTACGGTGCAAGAATAAGCTTTTTGTTCATGATAAAAAATCCCAAGTGTGCGCTTGGGATTTTTTATTGGGTGAAGACTGATTGAAAATTCATAAAATTTTTGGGTGTGATTTTGGTTTACAATGAATGAATTTAACGGTGATATGAATAAATTCACGCTCAAACTGCACATCTCTTCAATATCCTTGCTGCTGTTTTACCTATTTCATTGACATCGACTGCGATATGATTACCGCTTAGCAAATCACCACAATGCGCGTGCAAAGCAACAATCTGTGAGATTGGCGTATCAGGCGCTTGCGCCAAAATACCCGCCATCATGCCTGCCAGTACATCACCCATGCCAGCTGTTGCCATTGCTGCATTGCCAAGTGTGCAAATGCGGATTGTGCCTGTATGATCGATGGTGAGTGAGTTCGCACCTTTTAATAGCCATTGACCGCCAAATTTATCACGCAGAGCGCGAATGGCAGCGATGCGATCAACTTCAACTTCATCAGCATGAATGTCAAGTAGGCGCGCAGCTTCGGCATGATGCGGTGTGCCGATGATGTGATCGGGCAGGCGATACGCTTGATATTGCGCCAAGTGCCACAAGCCATCAGCGTCTAGCACCGTCGGAATGCCATATTCCACCAATGCAAGCAGCCAAGTATCAAAACAGCGAGCCGACCAGTCATCACGCCCAAACCCCATGCCGATACACGCTGCCGACATTTGCGACAGTCGATAGGTTTCGGACAGTTCGATGTCGCCAAGCATAAGATTCGGCAGGCGTGCGATGATGGCAGGGTGATTGGCTTCGTGCGTCATTACCGTGACGCGACCTGCACCCACACGGATGGCAGCTTCAGCGCTCATGATGGCAGCGCCACCCATAGTCGATGAGCCGCCGATGACCATCACCGAGCCAAAATCCCCCTTATGCTGATGGCTGCCGCGTCCTGCGCGCGTGGGCAGTGTCGGCAGGGTGTTATCAATCGTGGCGGTGCTGATCAGTTCACTATCTGTCGGAATGAGTGGTAGGCAGATGATTTCACCAACATGGCTTTTGGCGTGCCCCATCAGCAGCCCAGCTTTATAAGCCATCAAGCACAGCGTCAAATCAGCACTCATGCAAATCGGCAGCGGCATCCCTGTGTCAGGATGCAGTCCTGTGGGAATGTCGATGGCGATTTTTTGTCCAGTTGCGGCATTATACGCACGGACGATATCGATCATCGCATCAGTGAGTGGACGATCTAGGCCATTACCAAAGATGGCATCGATATGCACATCGGCAGCGCAGGGCGTATCGGTGATATGAATGCCGTGATCGACAGCCGCTTGATACGCGCGCTTGGCATCTGCGCTTGATGGCGGCGCGGTCTGGTACACTTGCACGCGATATACATCCGCCAGATATGCCGCCAATAGATAGCCATCACCGCCATTATTGCCGCTGCCGCACCAGATGCACAGCGTGGCAGCAGGTGATAGGCGGGTTTTTAGGACATTTGCCATGACAAGGGCGGCTTGCTGCATCAGCCCAAAGCTTGAGTTGTCAGCGGCGAACCAACGGCTCTCCCATGCCTTGACAGCGTGGGCGGTATAGACAGGGATGGGGTGATGCATGGCGATAAGTCCTGTGAATCTATTTTATGTACTCTGTTTTATACTAACAAACTCTCAAGCAGCGCATCACTCGGCACGCCGCTATGAAAGCGCAGCATATCATCAGGCGTCTCAATCAGCTCTTTTTCTACTTGTTTAAAAAACGCCACACGCTCATCGATGCTCTCATCAGTAATCGACTGCGCAAGATTCAGATAGTCTTCATAATGTCGCGATTCAGATTTTAGCAGATATTTATAATAACGCGCCAATTTCTCATCATCGATCACATCTGCCAGAGCCGAGAACCGCTCACACGAACGCGCTTCGATGAACGCGCCGATGATCAGTACATCGACCATTGCAGCAGGTTCATGCGTGCGCTTGTGCTTAAGTAGCCCCTTGGCATAGCGACCTGCAGGCAGATAATGCCATACGATGCCGCGCTCTTTCATCAGTGATAGCACTTGTTCATAGTGTAGCATTTCTTCACGCACCAGCTGCGCGAGTCGCTCTTGAAGCTGACGATGAAATTCATAGCGAAAGATCAGATTCATCGCTGTGCCAGCGGCCTTTTTCTCGCAGTTGGCGTGGTCTTGGAGTAGTAGCGGCAGCTGTAGTTTGGCGACTTTTAGCCAAGTGTCTGATGTGCGACAGCCCAAGAATTCATAAATATGGCTAATATCAGTCTTCGCTCGAGCACGCGTGGTGATGTTCTCAAGTTTATCATCATCGTGAATATCGGTCGGGTGAGTCATTATGATTCCAAAGAGTCAGTTATTTCAAAGTATCGGTCAAATATCGTTTTAATTATAGCACATCACGCGTGCTTGTCGCAGGCTTTGTTGGGTTGTTTATTTTAGGCAATGAGTCATTGTCATGTATTTACAATTAGCAATATTATAGAAACATAAATGCCGAAAATTTATCTAAATTTAATTCATAAAATTTAAAATTTGTCAAACTTTTTGTATTGTAAAATTGCATTCATCACAGAATTTAAGCGAATATCAGTGCCAAAAATCAGCAAAAATGGACGATTTTTACACAAATCTTACTCCAGTTACAAAAAATATTTGTCAATATAATATCAATAACTTATTGAAAATCAACATAAAATTTTATTTCCTTAAATTTTTTAAGGATTTTTCGCAAAAAAATGTTGCAATTTTCCCAAAACTTGCTATCTTATAAATCACAAAGTGCATACTAAATATTCAAAAATAAATATTAGCGTAGCATTTTGTGATAATTATTAAAATAATATGTCTGTATGTAAAAATAAAAATAGACAGAATAATAACAAAAAGCGATGCCATCTTCTCGTTTCTTTGACTGGCTGTATAATAACCATAAAAACTAAGTTGGCATCATGTGCACTCATGGAGACGCTCATGAAAAAACTGTTGCTCACCACCGCCATCCTTGCGCTATCTACCGCAGCCGCTCATGCCACACCGACTGTCTATGGTCGCATCTCATTATCGCTAGATACTATCCATGCCGATGAGAGGGTACATCCTGATGCGCCAGATGAATACCATGTCAAAAGCGCGCGCACCAAGTTGAATTCAACCACAGGTCGTATCGGTGTCAAAGGTACAGAAGACATCAGCGATGATTTGAGTGTGTTTTATCAGCTAGAGTATGGCGTGACCCCTGATTCAGGCAGTAGTACACAGTTTAACTCGCGTGATACTTTCTTAGGTGTCAAGCACAAAAAATACGGCGCATTGACCTTTGGCCGCATGACCACACCTGACATCATGCTTGAGCCATATGCCAATATGGTATCGATGGCGGTCGATGGCGGTGATAATATCTTGGCAGCGGTCGATCGTGCGCGTCTAAACAATGTCGTGCAATATACTTCACCGACTGTCAATGGTGTCACAGGCTATCTATACTATACTTTGGATGAGAATAATGTCCAAGACTGGCCACTTCGTAACAACTTATATTCAGCCACGGTAAAATATGAGCCAACAGGCAAGCCATACCGCGTGGGTGCATCATATACAGAAGCGCCAAATCAGTTCAAGGCACTGCGTCTAGCTGCCAACTATAAAGTAACGCCAAAAACTTCAGTTGGCGCAATCTACCAAAATACCGATTTTGGCTATCTGTGGGGCAAGGATGATGCGGTACAATCACGACGCATCACTAAGGTGTCGAATGCCAGCGACGAGCATTCATACACTGTCAGCGTATTACATCAGACTGACACTCCTTGGCGTCTGTTCACCCAGTATGACTATGTCGATCATGCCGGTGGCTGCGAAGATGCAATGAAAGAGCGTTTGGTCGTCGGTGGCAAATACTACTTTAATAAAAGCACCATTGGTCATGTCTATGCATCGTACAAAAAAGACGAAACCGTGGCAAGCCAAACCCTATGGAACCAAGATTTCGTCAGTGTCGCTGCCAACAGCAGCCATGACAAACGCTATGGCGTCGGCGTTGGTTTACAATACTTCTTCTAAACTGATCGATTGGCTATAAAAAACCGCACTGGTTTCACCCAAAGTTTCCGCAAGCTTTGGGTGTTTTTGGCTAAAAGTCAGCCGATCATTGGTAAAAGTTGATGAATAAAAAGCAAGAGAAGCAATAGGAGAATAATTTTATTTTCAAAATCAATGCAGTAAAAATAATTTATCGATGAATATGCAAATTATGAGAAATTTTGATGAATTTTTTTTGGTTTTAAGTATTGCAAAATATTACAAACTTGCTATGCTATGTGCAAGGTTTTAAAAATATATTGTCTGTTTTCTATCTTGCGTGTAACTATGCGTAAAGATCGGTCGATGGATGATGTGTTTTGCCGACATGGATGGGTGTCATACCGATCCAATGGAAAAAGTGCGACTCACCATCTTGAGTCCGATCACACACAAGGAGAACAATGTGAAAAAATTAGTTTTGGCAACTGCCATCGTCGCCGCATCGATCACTGCAGCGCACGCCGCACCGACTGTTTATGGTAAAGTGTTTTTGACACTGGATACGGTCGATGCTGATCTTGACAGACTGAGCGCTGATCGCAAAACTGTTGAACGCACAGACTCTAGCACGCGTACCAAGCTGAACTCAACCACAGGCCGTATCGGTGTCAAAGGCTCGGAGCCATTGACCGCGAACACTGATGTTGTCTATCAGCTAGAATACGGCGTGCGCGTCGATGACAATGCAAGCACCACAGGTCATATCGTACCGCGTGATACTTTCATTGGCCTTGCGAACAAGCAATACGGTACAGTATTGGCAGGTCGCCAAACTTCGGTAAACAACGGCATTAACTTCGCTGATGTCTCAGCAGGCGCGGTCGATGGTGGCGATAATCTATTGTCAGCGCTGGATAAGCCACGCGTGAACAATGCCTTTACTTATTTCTCACCAAGCTACAACGGTCTATCATTTCAAGGTATGTACGCGCTGGATGAGAATGATGACAATGACAAGGTGTTTGACGGCTACTATGAAGCAGCGATCGCTTATAAGCCTGCAGAAGCGCCATTCCGTGCAGGTATTGGCTGGATGCAAGCATCTGACCGCATCAAAGCACTGCGAGTTTCAGGCGATTATAAGTTCACACCAAAAACCACATTGGGCGTACTATACCAAAACACCAAATTGGGTGAAGGTTTCGGTGGTGATGAGAAAGAAAACTCATATACCGCAAGCCTAAGATACCAAACCGAAACACCGTGGCTTGTCTATGGTCAGGTGGACTATGTGGACAATGCAGGTGGCTTTAAAGATGGTGAGCGTCAGCGCTATATCGTCGGTGGCAAATATGCCTTCAATAAAGCAGCCACAGGTCATGTCTATGCATCATATCGCGATGAAGATCGCGTCGCAGGTCAGACTGCCTTTGTTGGTGCAGGCAAGCAAAACCTTGGCGCAGCTGGCAACGCGAAATATGAAGCATTTGGCGTTGGTGCAGGTATCGATTTCAAATTCTAATCGGTACATCGACACACAAGCACCCCAAAGTCATTTTGGGGTGTTTTTTAATGAAATTAAATCACTGTGTTTATGATAAACAAAGTAACTGTATGTCATAAAACAGTAACATAAAAGTAGAAAATATGACATTTCAATGAACACTTGTCAGCCAAATGTCAAGTTTTTGCGCTCAATAAGTTGTAACAAAAATTGTAAAATTGCTCAAATTTGCCAGCATTTTGCCCAAAAAATACCCAAAAATTTGTCTAATCATACCTAAGTTGTGGAAAATTTACAAAAAATTTTATGATTTTTTATCCAAATAAATCACAATAAATCAATAAGTTATAAAATAATTTGTAAAAATCATCGCATCAAATGCGCAAAAGGTATTGCAAAATATTTCAAACTTGGTATTCTATAGACACAATATGAAGCTTGACTATCACGGATACTTCCATAATGTTGCTGAGTGTAACAGGATGCGATGGATGGTCAAATATAACAACCCAGATGTGAAGTGATGTCCTAGACATTATCAGCATCGAATTTACAAGTAGTCTTGTAGTGGACATCGATGTCCAAAACCTAAGTGGAGAAACCCATGAAAAAACTAGTTCTAGCATCAGCTGTTGCTGCATTGTCTATCACTGCTGCTCAAGCAGCACCAACCGTTTACGGTAAAGTCGTAATGACTGCTGATGTGGTTAATTCTGACCTTGAAGACAGCACTCGTACTACTTTGAACACACACGGTTCTCGTATCGGTGTTAAAGGTGCAGAAGCACTAACTGCTAACACTGACCTAGTTTACCAACTAGAATACCGCGTTCGCCCAGACAGCGACAAAGAAGCTAAGAAAAATCGTAACTTCGAACCACGCGATACTTTCATCGGTGTTTCTAACAAGCAATACGGTACGCTTCTAGCTGGTCGTCTATCTGCGATCGACGATCAAATCGACTACGCTGATGTGACTGTTGGTGGCGTTGTAGGCGGTGATGACCTACTAGTATCAATCAATGAACCACGCGCGAACAACGCATTTGCTTATATCTCACCAAGCTACAACGGCCTACAATTCCTAGGTATGTACGGTCTAGATGAGCTAGATGACACTCAGGGTGACCTAGGAGAAATCAAAACTGATGCATATGGTGTTGGTCTAAAATATGAGCCAGAAGCATACCCAGTACGCGCAGGTATTACTTACATCAGCACTGCAAACATCGCTGCTATCGACGACAAGAAATCATGGTTGCGCGTGTCTGGTGACTATAAAGTAACTCCAGCATTGACTGTTGGCGCACTATACCAAAACACTGACCATGCAACTGATGACAACGAAAACGGTTACACGCTAAGTGCTAAATACAAGACCCAAACTCCATGGTCTGTATATGGTCAGCTAGACTATGTTGATAACTATTCAGGTGTTGCTGATGACAAGCGTCAACGCGCTCTAGTTGGTGCTGAGTATGCGTTCAACAAAGCAGCAACTGGTCACATCTACACTGGCTACCTAAAAGATGAAATCACTAACGACAAAACAAAAGTTCGTGCAACAGACAAGCAATTCGGCGTAGGTGCTGGTCTAGAGTACAACTTCTAATCTAAAGAAGTTATCTTGATCAAAAAAAGCTCATCTGAAAAGATGGGCTTTTTTATTGGGATTGGTATCAGTGTAGGTTGCGTTCTACGCACCATTAAAATACCCAATGCATCAATTCCCAAACAATCTTTGCAAAATTTATTATAAAATCAAACATCTTCGGTGAAAAGGTGCGGATACCGCACTCTACATCCCATACTGCCCATAAAAACAAAAGCCCACCAACTGGCAGGCTTTTATCATTTATCCCAAGCTTATTTATCGCGTAAAATCTGCGTACCCACACCTTCTTCGGTGAAGATCTCAAGCAAGCACGCGTGCGGTACACGACCATCGACGATGGTGGCACTGCGCAGACCTGCCTTGACAGCATCGAGTGCGCCTGCGATTTTTGGAATCATACCGCCGGAGATCGTACCATCTGCGATCAGATTATCGACATCTTCAGCAGACAGATGGGTCAGTACTTCGCCTTCTTTATTCAGCACGCCTTTGATGTTGGTCAGCAGTAGTAGGCGTTCAGCACCGAGAAACTCTGCCACACGGCTTGCCACAAGGTCGGCATTGATATTGTAGCTATGACCATTGGCATCGACACCCAGTGGCGCGATCACAGGGATGAAGTCGGTAGCGATCAGCATATCAATAACTTCTTTATTGACGGATTCGACTTCACCGACGAAGCCTAAGTCCACCGCTTGTGGACGACCTTCATCGTCGATTTTTTGCATATAGAGCTTTTTGGCGCGGATCAGGTTGGCATCTTTGCCTGTCATGCCGATGGCTTTACCACCGTGCTTGTTGATCAGGCTGACGATGGATTTGTTCACCTGACCGCCCAGCACCATCTCGACCACATCCATCGTGGCTTTATCGGTGACACGCATTCCATCGATCCGTTCAGATTCACGGCCAAGTTCTGAGAGTAGACTATCTACTTGTGGGCCACCGCCATGCACGACGACAGGATGGATACCGACGGTTTTTAGTAGGACGATATCGCGCGCGAACGAGCTTTCGAGTACAGGATCGGTCATGGCATTGCCACCGTATTTGATGACGATCAGTTTATCCTTGTATTTTTGGATATACGGCAGGGCGGTGGTGATGACTTCGGCGGTGAGTTTGGCTTCATCGAGAGTAAGTGACATGGTATTTCCTTATTTACAAGCAGTGAAAATTATAGGCGACCTGATGAGCCGAAACCGCCAGCACCGCGTGCGCTGACATCGGTAAACTCATCGACAATCTCAAAGCTGGGGCGCGCCACAGGTACGACGACATACTGCGCCATACGCTCGGCAGGCTCAAGCACAAAATCGGTGCTGCTGCGATTCCAGACGCTGACCATCAGCTCACCTTGATAATCGGCATCGATCAGACCCACAAGATTACCCAAGACGATGCCATGCTTATGACCCAGTCCTGAGCGCGGCAGGATCAGACCGGCGAAGTTTGGATCGGCGATATAGATCGACAGACCTGTGCCGATAAGCTTAGTTTCGCCTGCTTTGATGGTGATTGGAGCATCGATGCAGGCGCGCAGATCGATGCCTGCCGAGCCGTCGGTGGCGCGAGTTGGTAGGGGGAATGCAGGATCTTGACCGATTTTTGGATTTAGGATTTTGACTTGGACGCTGTTCATGGGTTGCCTTTATTATGGTGAAAATCAGTTAAAGTTATCAAAAATAAGCCACAATTGCAATGGGTTTACACAATAAATTATGGTCTATAAAATTCAGACGATAAAAAAGCCCGAAAATTAATCCGAGCTTTATAAGGTCTATAAATTTGAAATAAAACTTAAGCCAAACTCACTCGTTTTCCTTGCCTTATTTCAAATTGGTTTGACCATAAATGGCTTATGCCTTACCTTCAGCATCTTCACCTTGGGCTTCTAGCTGGCTTTGTAAGAAAGCTTGTTCGAAGTTCACTGGTGCAAGCAGTAGCTGTGGGAAGCTGCCGCGGCTGACCACATCGCTGATCACTTCACGCGCGTATGGGAACAGGATATTTGGGCAGTAGGCTTGTAGCAGGTGTGGCATATCGTCTTCTGGGATATTTTTTAGAAGGAAGATGCCTGCTTGCTGCACTTCAGCGATGAATGCCACGCTGTCTTCTAGTTTGGCGGTGACGCTGACAGTTAGCACAACTTCTTTATAGTCTTCATCAAGATCGGTGACGCTTGCAGCGATGTTGATGTCGGTTTCTGGTTTCCATTGCTTGGTGAAGACATCGACGCTTGGCACTTCAAATGAAATGTCTTTGGTATAAATGCGCTCAAGACCTAGTTGCGGTTGGTTCAATTCGTCTGACATGGATTGCTCCTTAATTTGAAAAATTTGAAAAATTAGCCCAGCATTTCGTCCAGTTTGCCTTCTTGGTTCAGCTTGTTTAGCTGATCAAAACCGCCAACGAAAGTCTCACCGATGAAAATCTGCGGCACGGTGCGATAGCCATTGGTCTTAGCTGATAGGGCTTGACGCTCTTCGGTGGTCAAATCGTACATACTGATTTCGTCAAATGCCACGCCTTTATTGGTCAAAAGCTGCTTAGCATTGGTGCAGTATGGGCATACTGGGGTGGTGTAGATGGTGACTTGTGTCATAATTTACTCGTAGTTGTCTTAAAAATCCAATCGTGATAACGCTTTGATGGGGATGATTTGCCATCATTTCAAGGGCGGCTTAAGGGTAGTGCAAAGTGGATTATTTTTTCTTCGCACCGACCAATGGCAAGCCAGCAGCTTGATAGCCTTGGATGCCGCCTTCTAGTCGCATGAAGTTCGGGCGTGCGATCAGCTGCACCGCTGCACCTGCTTGGATGCCGATGTCGCAGACGATGATGACAGGTACTTCGATGGCTTGCAGCTCGGTTAGGCGGTTTTTAAGCTCGGTGAATGGGATATTTTCACTGCCTGTGATATGTCCTGTGGCGAATTTGTTGGCAGGGCGGATGTCGATGATGCGCGCGTTTTGGTTATTGACCAACAGACCAACTTCGCTTGGTGGTACTTTGCGGCCGCTGCGTTTACCTTCGATGGCAAAAAAGGCGATGGCAAGTACAATTAATAGACCGAATAAAAATGGGTGATTGCCCACAAATTCAAACCAGCGTTCCAAGGATTTTCTCCATCAAAATAAAATTCAAACACTTATTATATCGTGAAATGGGGGCGATTGCACTTGTTTTGTGGTTTGTGGTGATATTATTGTTTTTGCGGTTTTAATAGCCGAAAGTGTTTTGATACAGCAGCACGGGTATTAGCTCGATATATCTCTAGACTATAAAAAGTGGCTTTGCCTTGTTCGATGCGTGCCAATCTTTCATCCAGTAGCTGATCCAAATCAGTTTGTTGGATGTGATGATTGTTGTGCTTTTTAATGATTGAATTTGGCAAAATCTATTTCCCCGACGGCTTGACCGCTGACTGTCCGTTTTTGGCTTCATCGATCAGTAGCGTCAAGCTTTCAATGCGTCGCGGTAGCACTTCTCCTGCGTCCGCTGCCGCCCAAAATGCACAGCCTTTGGCGTTTTTTTGGTGATTGCAATCGCGAAATTGACAACTGCCAACCAGCTCATTGAGTTCATCAAACCCTGCCAAAATATCATCCGCAGACAGATGCCAGATGCCATATTCGCGAATCCCAGGGGTGTCGATGATACCGCCAGCAGCAAGGTTTTGTGTGTCATAGGCAAGTAGGCGGCTTGTGGTGGTGGTATGCTGACCTAATTGCGAGTTTACCGAGATGATGTTAGTGGCTTGCTGCGCGTCGGGCAGTAGTGCGTTAATCAGGCTGGATTTGCCCACGCCTGACTGACCTGCGAAGATGGATAATTTGCCATCAATGTGCTGTTTAAGCGCATCCAATCCTGTCTGTGTGGTGCTGGATGTGGTGATGACACTAAAGCCGTATTTCTCGCCAAGTGCTTGATATTCTTCGATAATTTGCATGGCATCGGCATGATCTACCAACAGATCCGCTTTATTCATCACCAGTAGCGGTGTGATGTCATTGAGCCGCGCGATCAAAAGATAGCGATCAATCAGATTTACCGCAGGCTTTGGTAGGGGTGCAAAGACAATCACCAGCACATCGACATTCGCCGCCACGGGCTTGACCTTATGATAGCGATCAGGGCGGGTGATCAGACGCGTGCGCTCGCACAGGCGTTCGATACGCCCAAGGTTTGCCGTGGTATCTAGGCTAAACTGCACCGTATCACCCGTGGCAAGCATCGGCAGATTGGTGCGTGTATGACATCGCCAGATCGCCCCAAGCGTGATGGCGTCGCTTGGATGATCAGGCAAAATCTGCGGCAGCGCGGTAATCTGCACATCGAGCTGTTTGCCAAAATGCGAGATAATCACCCCAGTGGCAAGCGTGCCATCATCGACTTGGGTGAGTTGGTTTTGCTCGATTTGGCGAGCTTGGCGTTTGGTGATTTTGCGACCGCGAATCAGCGACATAAGAGGTTAATTTTCCAAAAAAAATAAAAGCACTGTAGCACAAAAGACTGAAGTCAGCAAGCTCAATCAATCGAACAAGTGCGTTTGATGCAGTATTATTTCAAAGTTGGCAGATTGTACAATTCACAGGCATAGATGGCAAGGCTGAGCGCAATGCCCCACATGATGAGTGCGATGATGGCATCAAGCACGCGCCAAGTGCTTGGATTTTTGAATAATGGCGTCAATAATCGTGCGCCATAGCCCAAGCCAAAAAACCACACCGCCGAGATGATGAGCGCACCTGCCAAAAAAGCGATTTTTTGTTCGAAATTCAGCGTCCCTGCCACACCGCCGATGATGACTACTGTGTCCAGATATACATGCGGATTGAGCAGGGTTAGGGCAAGTGTCGTGCCAATGGTAGCAACTAAACTTGCCTTGGGTGTGGTATCATCCAGTGCAAGGCTACTACCGCCGCTGATCGCCGAGCGCATGGCGCGAAATCCATATACCGCCAAAAACAGCGCGCCAACCACCGCAAGCGCAATCGTCGCGATCGGGCTTTGGCTGATCAATGATCCAAAGCCAAGCACGCCAAAACTCATCAAGACAAAATCGCACAAAAAACAGGTCAAAGCCACCCAAAAGATGTGGTTTTTTAATAAGCCTTGCTTAAGCACAAAGGCATTTTGCGCACCGATGGCGATGATTAGACCACCTGAGACCACCAAGCCTTTGATAAATGTAGGAAAAAGCGCTGCATCTAGCATAATTTTGATCAATCCGTGTTTGTATCAATCAGCCCAAGTCATCCATCCTATATTTATTAAGAAACTTGATGTGAACGGGTGCATCGCATACGCTCATGATATACCAAGTTTTGTGAATTTATAAAAGCAGGATGTGGCTTGTGATAATTGACTGTAAATTTCAACCAAACATTTTTAGCATAACAAAATCGCCCCAATCAAGCGAAAGAGGCGATCAATAATGGCGGAAGCTGAGAGATTCGAACTCTCGGTGGGCTATAAACCCACGCCGGTTTTCAAGACCGGTGCATTCAACCGCTCTGCCAAGCTTCCTAAAGCGGTCTATTGTCAATTGACAATGATAAAAAAATAATGGCGGAAGCTGAGAGATTCGAACTCTCGGTGGGCTATAAACCCACGCCGGTTTTCAAGACCGGTGCATTCAACCGCTCTGCCAAGCTTCCAATGCGTCGTATTATAGCCGAATTTTTCTTAAATGCAAGCATTTTTTTATAAAATTATCACATTAAAAGAATAACTTGGGCTTGCGTCTGGGGGTGCTGATCTCTTCAATGCTGATGGCGTCAGCAGTGCGGCAGTTTTCTTGGGGGGCGAAAATATCGCGTGCCAATGCCACCATCTCATAGACGGTGCGGCGCGTGTGGATGAGATTATCCTTGGGGTGTAGCCAGCTTGGGGCGATGGCAAGCGGTGCAGGATTGGCGATGGTGGCGATACCTGCTTTGGCAAACTGGCGGCGTGCGCGTGCCATGTGATAGCGATCCGTGACCAAATAGGCAGTTTTTGGCAGTTCGTGATAATTAAGCAGCTTGGCGGTGAAGTTGGCATTTTCGCAAGTATTCATACTTGCGTTGTCGCTTAAGATCACCACATTGGCATCTTGCTCAACCAGATAATCACGCAGCCACGGCGATTCTGCGCCACTTGTGATGATGGGCATCGACTCTGTGTTGTATTGCTTGAGTGCTTGATCGGCGCGGCTTTGGCTGTAGTGATTGAGCGTGATTTTGCCTGCGCTATTGCGCGTAAGCCCACCACCAAGCACGATGATGGCGGTGGGCTTGTCATCGACTTGAGGTAGGGTGATGGCAGGATATAGGTTTAATAGTCCTGTGCCAACGGTGGCAAAAATCGGCGTCACTGTCGAAAGTGCGCCAATCGCGGTGCATAGACCTGCCACGCCTAGCCATTTGACGGCTTTTGGCAAGGGTTTATGCGTAGCTGCCATCGGCATTCACCCACACAGGCTCACGCACCAAACGAATGCCAAAACTGTCTTCAACGCTTTGAATGATAAAATCTTGTGCAGCTTTGATGTCATCTTGGGTGGCGGTCAGCGGTGCATGATTGGTCAGTACAAGGGCTTGTTTGGCATGAGTGAGAATTGGCTCGATGCCTTTGCCTTTGAGTCCTGTTTGGTCAATGAGCCAACCTGCTGGCACTTTAGTCTCATCTTCACTGACTGGATAAAATGGCATATCAGGATAGTCTTTTTGGATTTCTCGAAATAGACTGCTTGAGATGACAGGATTTTGGAAAAATGATCCGCAGTTTGGCAGTGTCGCAGGGTCAGGCAGTTTTGATTGGCGAATAAAAATCACCGCCTGATAGACATCCATCGGGCTGATGCTGTCACGCTGATTTGCTTCGGCAAGCATCTGTGCCTGTGCGTGCAAATCGCCATAGCCTGTGCGAGTGCGTGTCGCATCTTTGTGTAGGCGTAGGGTGATAGCGGTAATCAAATAGCGGTTTGGTTCATCTTTAAAGATACTGTGGCGATAGCCAAAATGACATTCATCACGGCTTAGGGTGTGAAATTCACCTGTCGCCCATTCATAGACTTGGACGCTGTGAAGCACATCTTCGAGCTGCACCCCATAAGCACCGATATTTTGGACTGGTGCAGCACCTGCCAATCCGGGAATCAAGGCGAGATTTTCGAGTCCATACCAGCCTTGCTGTGTGCAGTCACTGACCAGCTGATGCCAGTTTTCGCCTGCCATCACTTCAAGCAGGATATGCTCATCGGACTCATCAATGATACGCTTGCCCATCATGCGTGGCAAAATGACTGTGGCGTCAAGTGTGCTTGGTAGTAGCACATTACTGCCACCAGATAGCACAAACCAACGATCGCCAAGCTCAAGCTTGGGCAATGCATCAACATCATGGATGATGATGGCGGTATCTGCCACACAGCGTAGTGCCATGGTGTTTAGATGGGATAGATCGTAGTGATGAAAAACTTGATGGCTGATAGGAGTATCTGACATGATCGCAACTTAAATATATGAATCGCTCGGGTGTATCCGCAAGCATTTTAGCCATTATAATGGCTTGCTATCTGCCTGTAAATAGTCGCCCTTAAATAATAACAAATCTCATATACGGTGTTGCCACGCGATCAGGTGCTGATCAGCCACCAATTCTAAATGCGCATACATCGCCACAAAATCAGACTCATCCCCATAATAAGGATCGGCGACAGCTTTGCCAGTTGGATCAAATAGCTGCAAGCGTGCCACCGTGCGACCATCTGCAAGCTGTTCGGCTTGGGTGCGTAGTTTGCTTAAATTTGCCAAATTACTCCCATCCATCGCAAAGATGAGTTCAAACTCATAAAAGTCCGCCACGCTGATCTGTCTGGCTCTTAAGCTTGATAAATCATAGCCTAGAGACCGACCAACTTTGATACTGCGAGTGTCAGGCGGATTGCCTGTGTGGTAATTGGCGGTGCCTGCTGAGTCTAGGTGTATGGGTAGGCGAGCATTGGCAATTTTGGTCGTCATCACCGCTTCAGCAGCAGGTGATCGGCAGATATTGCCAAGACAAACAAATAAAATACTGCTAGGATAAGTCATAAATCTTCTCAATCATCAATGTGAAATCTTGTGCTTGTCATGCATCTGGTGTGTCTGGTGACGATGATCCCATCACCAACTCATCCACCAAAGCCGATAGCACGACTGTGGCAAATGCCCCCTTTGGTAGTTCAAAATTCAGCACCAACGACGCATCATCTGCCCAGTACCAAGTAAGTAGCCGCACCAATAGGCGTAAGGGGCGATAGCTCATTTTGGCATCAATCTTCAGCAGTCCTTGGTAAAATACGGTAAATTCATCCCGACCAAGCACGCCATCATACAGTGCGGCTGCATCAGCAGTATGCTTGGGCGTACCTGTGCCAAACAGTGGAGCGGTGGGGTGAATATCACAAGTTCTCAGGCGAGTGCGGATGTCATCATCGATATCAGCGACAAAAATCGAGCCTGTGCCATCCAGATTAAATACATCACCATCGATCGCCGTCTGCCAGCTGTCATCTGCCACACGAGCATCCAGCATGGCATTGAACAGCACACTGCGAGCGGTCGAGATCAGTAGGCTGTCACGATGAGCGGTTTTTTTATTTGGGCGGTAGGGCTTGGGCGTGGCTAGGATTTTTTCAAAAAACCCCTGAGCCTTTTGGATATTGCCCTGATCATTGCCAAATCGCTGTTCGCCAAAATAGTTTGGCACGCCACTGGTTTTGATTTGATTGAGTCTATCATCGATGGCGGTTTTATCGCCTGTGATGGCGTGTAGGGTGATGATGAAGTGATTGGATTTGTGCGTACCACGACCTAGCTTGCGACTGTGCCACACTTGCTCGCTGATGTGGACGGACTCACCATCGTGCAGATGTGGCTTGATAAAGTCAGTAAATGGCACACTCGGCACCGCCTTGGTCGGTAGGCGAATACTGAACCACTGATGGGTGATGGCGTGGCGGTCTTTTAGCCCCGAATAGCCGACATCTGCCGTAGGTACGCCTGTCCAGTCAGCCAGTAGCCGTGCGACATAGGCGGTGTTTAGATTGATTTTGGTGATGTATAACCACAGATGTTCGCCATCGTGGGTGTGCTCGATGGCAAGCTGTTCGGTGACGATAAAGTCGGCAGGCGCGGCTTTATAAATAGCGTGTCGGATAGGGCGGGTCATGGTGTCGCTCAGTAAAATATCTTTGCCACCATTGTATCACACAAACATCTTCTTCGGCAGATAGCCAATCACCATCTCATCAGGGGTAGCTGTACGATCTGTAGTGATACGCAGACGGTAGCGGTCTTTGAACGCTTGGGGTAGCACATCACTGACATTGTGAATCTCGTCAATATCCACGCCATATTTATCATCGATATGCGATGTCGCCCGAGTATTAGCAATATTAAATTCTTGATAAAACTCGCTTTGCTTGGCGATGGCGGTCGCTTGGTGGATGCTATCGGCGACGATGAGTAGCTTGTGATGATATTCTTCAAAGTGATTGGGCTTGTAGCCACCGAGATTGACAAAGTACAGCTGTTTGCCAGATGGTACATCAGGCGTACTGTGCTTATCGATGACTTCGATGCGATAGCCATCGACGGCGGTGACTGTGCGATAGGCATCCAAGTGCCAAATGTCCTTAATCTCGACCCAAGCCGATTCAAAATGCGGTATTAATTCATGCACTTCATTGGCAATTCCAAAGAAAATATCGTGCTGCTCAATCAGCCGACCCTTTGGTGTAGCACCGATTTTTAGCATATATAGATACATGGTTTACCTTTAAATAGTTTTTTTAATAACCCTGTTGGTTTAACTCACGATACTTATCACAGCCTTTTTGATAGCCGTTATCACAGGCTTTGCCATACCAGTCTTTGGCAGTGGTTTTGTTTTGGCGGACACTCCATCCATTGGAGTGCATATTGCCAATATTGTACTGGGCGGTGGCATTATTTTGAGCAGCAGCTTTGGCATACCAATTAAAGGCTTGTTTATAATCTTGGCGGACGCCATAACCTTTTTCGTACATATTGCCTAAATTTACCTGAGCATTTGCATGTCCTTGATTGGCGGATTGCTTGTACCAATGCACTGCTTGATGATAATCTTGATGCACGCCATGACCTTCGTAGTACATTAGTCCAAGATTGTATTGAGCTGCATAATCTCCTTGACTGCCTGCCATAATGTACCATTCTATGGCTTTTTGATAGTCTTGACTTACGCCATAGCCGTTTCCATACATAAAACCAAGATTGTTTTGAGCTTCTACATGTCCTTGATTAGCGGCTTTGGTGTACCATTCAATTGCCTTTTGATAGTCTCGTTGAATACCTTCACCTTCATAATACATCACCCCAAGATTATATTGTGCGTCAGCAATTCCTTGATTAGCTGCTTTGGCATACCACTGCACCGCCTGATAATAGTCTTGATGTACGCCATAACCATTGTCGTACATCACGCCAAGATTGTATTGAGCATTAGCATCTTCTTGATTGGCGGATTTGGTGTACCATTCTATGGCTTTATTGTAATCTTGATGCACTCCATAGCCTTTTTCATACATCACTCCAAGATTGTATTGAGCGCTAGCATATCCTTGATTGGCAGATTTTCTGTACCATTGTACCGCTTTATGATAATCAACAGGTGTGCCTTGACCGTTTTTAAACATAACACCAAGATTGTACTGAGCACCAGCATTCCCTTGTTCGGCAGATTTGGTGTACCATTCGAGTGCTTTATTGTAATCTTGATTTACGCCATAGCCCATATCGTACATATAGCCAAGTTCTAGTTGTGCTTTGCTATCCCCTTGTTCCGCCGCTTGACTAAAATATGTAAATGCTTGACGATAACCATCATCAGTGTCAAGATTGTAATAATACAAGCCTTGCTCATAGGCGGTATTCGCCACCGCTGATAAAGAAAGTGTTAGCATTGCGAGCAATATTGACAATTTTTTCATCAGAAATTCACCTTTTTAATAGCCTTGCTGCTTTAACTCACGATATTCATCACAGCCACGCTGATTACCGTTATCACAAGCTTTGCCATACCATTCTTTGGCGATAGCAACATTGGCTTTGTTGCGAGCATCATAAGAAAGAATAAAATCACCAAGATTGGCTTGTGCAACGGCATTACCATTTTTTGCTGACAAAGTGTATAAGTGTCTAGATTGCTTTAGGTCTTGACGCACACCGCAGCCATATTCATACAGATATGCTAGATTGTTTTGAGCAGATGGATTTTCTTGCTCGACGGATTTTTTGTACCAAGTAGCTGCTTGATGGTTTTCGCCATGACTTTGATAATAAAACCCGAGCTCATTTTGAGCGAATGAATTACCAAGATTTGCATCATTAATGAAGCTTTCCAATTCATCTTGAGTATAAGAAATGGGATTTTTGGGTGAACAATTTGTTTTCTTTATATTGGGTAGGGTAGCAGAGCTAGCTATTAAGCTTGTAATTGCAGCATCAATATCTATATCAGGTGTTGATGTCACATAAGCAGTATTTGACTTAAAATAATTCTGCGGTTGTGCCCATGAAGTGAGCGGTAGAATCAATAAACCCAAACCAATTAAGATGGTATTCACAAACTATCCTTATTTATCCTTGAAATATGGGTAATAGTATAGCAATATTTCTATGCTGAAACAATTGGTTGGTAGTTAATATTACTTCGACAAAAATTACAAAAACTTAGCCATCATCACAGCATAAAACTGCTATAATAAGCCCATTTTATTTGCCAAATTTTGGATAACTTATGAGCGTATCAGCCAATAACAACACTACTCACAAACCGCACAATCCTGATAATTTTATTCGCACGCCACAGGGCGAATTTGCCCATCGTGATACCCAAAGCACCAATAAAGCACGCTTGACAGAGCTTTTGAAACAGCGGATTTTATTTCTTGATGGGGCGATGGGGACAGAGATTCAGAACTATAAACTCACCGAAAGCGACTATCGTGGCACTCGTTTTGCTGATATACCTAACGATGTCAAGGGTAATAATGACCTGCTCGTACTGACACAGCCTGACATCATCAGTGCGATTCATAGAAGTTATCTGGAAGCTGGCTCAGACATCATCGAGACCAACAGCTTTAATGGTACGCAGATCTCGATGGCGGATTATCACATGGAGCATCTGACCTATGAGATCAACCGTGAAGCCGCTCGCCTAGCCCGCCTAGCTTGTGATGAATACAACGCCAAAACGCCTGATAAGCCACGCTTTGTGGCAGGTGTCATCGGTCCAACTTCTCGCACTTGTTCCATCTCACCCGATGTCAATGACCCTGCGTTTCGTAATGTGACCTTTGATGAGCTCGTGGACAACTACACCGAAAGTACGCTGGCACTGATTGACGGTGGGGCGGACATTATTTTGATTGAGACGGTGTTTGACACCCTAAACGCCAAGGCGGCGATTTTTGCGGTGACGGGCGTATTTGAGATGATTGGCTTTGAGCTGCCGATTATGATCAGTGGTACGATTACCGACGCATCAGGGCGGACGCTGTCAGGGCAGACGGCAGAAGCGTTTTATAACTCAGTCCGTCATGCTAAGCCCATCTCTATCGGCTTTAACTGTGCTTTGGGGGCGGATGCACTCAAGCCTCATATCCAAAGCCTATCTGATGTCTGTGAGACCTTTGTGTCAGCACACCCCAACGCAGGCTTGCCGAACGAATTTGGCGAATATGACGAAACGGCCACCGAGACCGCCACGATGGTGCAAGGCTTTGCCAAAGCAGGGATTGTCAATATCGTCGGTGGCTGCTGTGGCACGACACCTGAACATATCCGCACGATTGTTGAGATGGTATCACCGCACGCACCACGAGCCATTCCTGAGTACAAGCCTGCTTGCCGTCTGTCGGGGCTAGAAGCCTTTAACATCACTCGTGATAGCTTATTTGTCAATGTCGGTGAGCGTACCAATGTTACAGGCTCCAAAAAATTCTTGCGACTGATCAAAAACGAAGAATACAGCGAGGCACTCGATGTCGCCCGAGACCAAGTAGAAGGCGGTGCTCAGGTCGTGGACATCAACATGGACGAAGCGATGCTTGATAGTAAGCAGGCGATGATTCATTTTGTCAATCTGATTGCGTCCGAGCCTGACATCAGCCGAGTGCCACTGATGATTGATTCATCAAAATGGGACATTATCGAAGCAGGTCTCAAATGTACGCAAGGCAAGGCGATTGTCAATTCTATCTCATTAAAAGAAGGCTATGATGAATTTGTCGCCAAGGCTCGCCTATGTATGCGATACGGGGCGGCGGTGATTGTCATGGCGTTTGATGAAGTCGGTCAAGCGGACACCGAAGCACGCAAGATTGAGATTTGTAAACGCAGTTATGATATTTTGGTTGATGAAGTGGGTTTTCCATCCGAAGACATCATCTTTGACCCGAACATCTTTGCGGTCGCCACAGGTATCGAAGAGCATAACAACTACGGCGTGGACTTTATCAAAGCGACCAAATGGATTACCGATAATCTGCCTAATGCGATGGTATCAGGCGGTGTGTCCAATGTGTCGTTTAGTTTCCGTGGTAATCCGATTCGTGAAGCGATTCATGCGGTGTTCTTGTACCATGCCATCAATAACGGCATGACGATGGGTATCGTCAATCCTGCAATGCTCGAGCTGTATGATGAGATTGAGCCATCTGCTCGTGATGCTATTGAAGATGTGATTTTAAACCGTAATAACGACAACAACGAAGCGACAGAGAAGCTGCTTGAAGTTGCCGAAAATTATCATTCAGGCGACAAAGCCAAATCAGGCGGTGCTGACCTAGCATGGCGTGAAGACACGGTAGAAAAACGCATTGAATATGCCCTAGTCAAAGGTATCACTACCTATATTGATGAGGACACCGAAGAAGCTCGCCAAAAATACCCACGACCGCTTGATGTCATCGAAGGGCCTTTGATGGACGGCATGAATGTGGTAGGGGATTTGTTCGGTGCAGGTAAGATGTTCTTGCCACAAGTGGTTAAATCGGCTCGTGTGATGAAACAAGCCGTCGCATGGTTAAATCCGTACATCGAAGCCGAAAAGGTCGCAGGCGAGTCCAAGGGTAAAATCCTGATGGCGACCGTCAAAGGCGATGTGCATGACATCGGCAAAAATATCGTCGGCGTGGTCTTGGGCTGTAACGGCTATGAGATTATTGACCTAGGCGTGATGGTGCCGTGCGAGAAGATTTTGCAAGTGGCTCGTGACGAGAATGTGGACATCATCGGATTGTCAGGACTGATTACCCCGAGCCTTGATGAGATGGTCTATGTCGCCAAACAAATGCAGGAGCAAAGCTTTAAGCTGCCGCTCTTGATCGGTGGTGCGACCACGAGTAAAGCACATACGGCGGTCAAGATCGAACCCAATTACCAAAATGACATCGTCGTCTATGTGGCGGATGCCAGCCGTGCTGTCGGTGTGGCGACGACCTTATTATCCAAGGATAAGCGTGGCGAGTTCATTGATGAGATTCGTGCAGAATACAGCGAAGTGCGTGAACGCCTAGCCAATCGTAAGCCAAAAGGGGCGAAGCTCAGCTATGAGCAGTCGATTGCCGAAGGTTTTCAATACGACTGGGATAGTTATACACCGCCAGTACCAAATACGCTTGGGCAGGTGGTGCTTGATGATTATCCGCTTGAAAACTTGTTGCCGTATATTGACTGGACGCCGTTTTTTATCTCATGGGGATTGGTTGGTAAATATCCAAAAATCTTTGATGATGAAGTGGTCGGCGCAGAAGCCCGTGATTTGTACGCCAATGCAACAGCAATGATTGATAAGCTGATCAAAGAAAAACTGGTTACTGCCAAAGCGGTATTTCGCCTAGCCAAGGCACAACGCAGTGCACCTGACACCGTCGCCGTCTATGATGAAGCAGGTCAAGCGGTTCAGTACTTTGAACACTTACGCCAACAAAGCGACAAAGTCACAGGCAAGCCAAATTATAGTCTGGCTGACTTTATCTCGCCAAATGGTGATGATTATTTGGGCGGCTTTACCGTGTCTATCTTTGGTGCTGAAGAGCTTGCCAATGAGTATAAGGCAAAAGGCGATGACTATAATGCCATCATGGTGCAGGCAGTGTGCGACCGCTTTGCCGAAAGCTTTGCCGAGCATCTACATGAACTGATTCGCAAAGACTACTGGGGCTATCAAGCGGATGAAAATTTAAGCAATGAAGAGCTGATTAAAGAGCAATATGTCGGCATTCGTCCCGCACCGGGTTATCCTGCCTGTCCTGAGCATACCGAAAAAGGTAAGCTGTTTGACTGGCTGGACACTACCAACGCCATCGGCACTTATCTCACCGAAAGCTATGCTATGTGGCCACCATCTAGCGTATCAGGTTTTTATTATAGTCACCCTGACAGCACCTATTTTAATGTCGGTAAAATCAGCACCGACCAATTAGAAGACTATGCACGCCGTAAGGGTTGGGATATCAAGACCGCTGAGAAGTGGCTAAATCCGAATCTGTGATGATGTGATTTAAACTCATAAAAATCCGCTTGTTGGGCTTAAGCTTTGCAAGCGGATTTTTTCTAATTGACCAAAACCCCAAAAAATTAAGCCCCATCATCCGACAGGGCTTAATTTTATCAATCGTCAAAACTGATTATTTACCATTTTTGATACGATCTTCCCAGAAAGTTGCATTTTTGATGCCAAGTTTCACAGGGTCAAAAGTATAGTTGGTAACTCCAGCTTTTTTCTGTGCTTCATAGTCTTTTAGGGCAATGATGGTTGGTTTTGCCATAAAGAAGATGATCAAGATACCGACGATGTTCAGCCAAGCAGTTAGACCTACGCCGACATCACCCATATTCCAGATGTAGCCTGCACTGTTTACCGCGCCATAAGCAACAGCAAGCATTAGCACGACTTTGATCAAGAAAATTGGCAGAGTTGAGTTGGCTTTACGAGTCAGATAAGCGATGTTCACTTCTGCGATGTAGTAGTATGCCATGATCGTGGTGAATGAGAAGAAGAATACCGCGATCGCTACGAAAGCATTACCAAAATGACCAAAGATGCTAGATACTGCCATTTGGGTGAAGGCAGGGCCACTGATGGTGGTTGCTGCATCGATATTTTGTACTAGGAATTGACCATCAGGCAGTGTGCCTTGGATGTTGTACATGCCAGTCATTAGGATCATGAATGCAGTTGCTGAGCAGACGAATAGTGTATCGACATAGACAGAGAATGCTTGTACGATACCTTGTTGTGCTGGATGTTGCACTTCAGCTGCCGCCGCGTGATGCGGACCAGTACCTTGACCGGCTTCGTTCGAATAGACACCACGCTTCACACCCCAACCGATCGCTGCGCCCAGACCTGCTTGTGCAGTGAAGGCATCGCCGACGATCATGCTGATGACGCTTGGTAGTTTTTCGATGTTAAATAGGATGATTAGCACCGCCATCAAGATATAGCCAAGTGCCATGAAAGGTACGACAAACTCAGCGACGCGTGCGATACGCTTGATACCACCAAAGATGATCAGACCCAGTAGCAATACTACCACCAAAGTTACGATTAAAGTGTTCATGCCAAGATCGCCAAAAGTGGTCGCAACCATTGTGCCTTCGCCTGTGATGCCTGTGATAGCTTTCACAACGCCGTTAGCCTGTACACCCGGTAGGAATAGGCCGCACGAGATCACGAACGAGATCGCAACCAAGATGCCATAAAACTTACCAAAACCGCCGCCAAAGAAGCGATCGAAGTAGAACGCAGGACCGCCGCGATATTGACCATTGTCATTGACTTTATAAATCTGACCTAGGGTAGATTCCACATAAGCAGTCGATGCACCCAAAAATGCCACGACCCACATCCAAAATACCGCACCTGGACCACCGAAACCGATCGCTGCTGCGACACCTGCGATGTTACCCATACCAACACGGCCAGACAGCGCAACTACAAGTGCTTGAAATGAGCTGATGCCTTCTGGTGATTCATTGCGTGCAAAAAGCAGGCTGATCATTTCTTTAAAATGACGAACCTGCATAAAACGAGTGAGTAGGGAGAAAAAAAGACCAGCTGCCAAGCACAGATAGATCAGCGCAGGGCTCCAAATGATGCCGTTGAGCGTATTAATCATGCTTTCCATAAGCATATCCTTTATAGTGTCTTGCACCTTGATCGGTGCGCATCTCAATCCGACCATCGAAAGATCATCTGACAGCTCATTTAAGCCTTGCAAAATGCGCTTTGGATGGTCAATCCATTTGCCCTAAGTGTGTTTGTTCGGTAACAAAAAATAACCGATTACAAGCCATCTGCAACAAACACGGCTTAGATTGTTGCAATTTGCCACAAAATCGGAATAAAAGCTAGTAAAAAATGCAATAATTCGTAAAAAATTGTGAAAAAATAGCCATTTTTCACCAAATTTTGCCAAAAATCCCGCTTTTTGCCCCACTTGTCAATCATCCAAAGGGCGGATGGTGATTTGATGGGCGTGCGATTGATTTTTTGTCTAGTTTTGTAACTAATCATTGAAAAAGCGCGATAATCATGCGCATAATAGTAGCAGTTTTTTTATTTTATCGTGAGGGTGATTTATGAAAAAGTCGTTATTGGCAAGTGTGGTATTGGCAAGCACCTTAAGTCTATCTGGTTGTGGTTATAATAATCTGCAAGCCCAAGATGAACAAATCAACGCATCATGGTCAGAAGTAGTGAACCAATATCAGCGCCGTGCTGATCTTGTGCCAAACCTTGTGGCGACTGTGGAGCGTTATGCCACGCATGAGCAAGAAGTCTTCACCCAAGTGGCGAACGCGCGTGCCAAAGTCGGCAGTGTGCAGCTGACTCCAGAAGCGCTGAACGACCCACAAGCGATGGCAAATTATCAAGCGGCGCAAGGCGAGATGACTTCAGCTCTATCGCGTCTGATGATGGTGTCTGAAAATTATCCACAGCTGAAAGCCGATGCTGCTTTCCAAGACCTACAAGCACAGCTAGAAGGTACAGAAAACCGCATCACGGTTGCGCGTAATCGCTATATCGAAGATGTGAAAACTTATAACACCACCGTGCGCCAATTCCCAACCAATTTGACCGCCAAAGTCTTTGGTATGGATACAAAGGCGAACTTTAGCGTTGAAAATGAACAAGCGATTTCGACAGCGCCAAAAGTAGAATTTGGCAATAAAGAGCAAAAATAAGCAAGTTTTTACTTGTTAATTACTTATATATAAAGTCAAAACCTAAGGTTAATTCCGATGGTTTTTGATAAGTTTCACGCATTTTAACTACACGGAATTCCAGTGCAATTATTAAAACGCGCAGCCCAAATCGCACTTGCTACGACGCTTGCTATAGGCGCGCCAATGACAAGCTTGGCAGGCAGTGCCCAAGCGGTCGCAGTGGCGCAGGCGGATACGGCAGATGCATCGTGGACGGGTGCGGTCAATGAGCAGTCTGTCAAATCTGCCGATCAGCTGCTGCTTGATGCGCCTGTGATCGATGAAGTGGGTGTCTTGAGCGCTGCGCAAAAGCAGAGCTTATCTGACCGCTTACGCCAAATCCATGATTCAGGCAAAGCGCAAATGGCGGTGGTCATTGTGCCGACTACAGGCAATGTGCTGATTTTTGATTATGCCATGCAGACGGCGGATCGTTGGGGGCTAGGTAATAAAGACACCGACAATGGCCTATTGATCGTCGTCGCCATCGATGATCGCAAGATGCAAATTGTCACAGGTTATGGGCTAGAAGGGGTCATTCCTGATGTCATTGCCAAGAGGATTATTCGTGAGCAGATGACGCCGGCATTTCGTGAATCGCGCTATGCGGATGGTCTCATGCAAGCCATTGATGCCATCGATGCGCGCCTACAAGCCGATCCGCAGACACTCTCACAGATGAATGCTGCACCAGAAGAAGATGCAGGTAGTTTTGATTTATTGACTTTATTTATCATCGGAATCATTGCTGGTAAGATTTTCACCGCCATGCTGGGCCGTATCTTGGGTGCAGGCGTCACATCGGTGGGCTTTGTGGCATTATCAAGCCTTGCAGGGATTGGGTTATTATTCGCCATTCCTGCGGCATTTGTACTGTTCTTATTTTTGCTCATCTCAGGATCGTCGGTATCGCGCGCACTGGGCACGAGCGCAGGTAATTATCGCGGTGGCGGTCGTTCTGGCGGCGGCTTTGGTGGTGGATTCGGCGGTGGCGGCTTTGGCGGCGGTGGTTATAGTGGCGGTGGTTATAGTGGCGGCGGCGGTGGATTTGGCGGCGGCGGTGCAGGGGGTTCATGGTGATGACAACTTCAACAACCAGTTTGGCGCGGCTGTTCCGTCAGCTGATGTATGTGTCGATGATTCAAAGTCGTTGGCTGAATAAGGCGGTCAAAGCACGCTGGAGTGATGACATTGCCCAAGCTGAGATCGGACACGCAGGTGAGATCTGTGTCATCGTCGAAAATCATCTGCCGATCAGCAGCGCGTATCATCAAGACTGTGCCGAGCGTGCGATTGATTTGTTCGCGCTTCATCGCGTTTGGGATACAGAGTATAATACCGGTGTGCTGATTTATCTGAATCTGTGCGAGCATCAGCTACAGATCGTCGCTGATCGCGGTATCGATCAAGCGGTGGGCGAGCAGACTTGGCAGGCACTGTGCGATCAAGCATTGATGCAGTGCCGAGCAGGGGATATGCCATCGGCGATCAGTCGGCTGATTCATCAGGTGGGCGGGTTGCTTGCCACACATCAGCCGAGCGATGATGTGATGGGTAATGAGCTGCTCAATCGCGTGACTTTTATCAGATAGCTTTTATAAGATGATTTTGAATAACTGATAAATGGGACGAATGTGAATTATAGCGCACTCACTTGGCTGATTGCTTTGGGTTTATTGCTGCTTGTGCTGTTTTTGGCAGCATGGCTAAAGCCTGTGTTATTTAGAAAAGGGTTGCCTAGAAAAGAGCCGTCCAAAAAATCCGCACCAAAGCACGCTTTAAGATTTATTGATGATACCGATCCAACTTTACAAAAGTTATTAAACATCCTGCGCCCAAGCTTGACAGATCATATGCTGCAGCACAAAGCCAATCGTGTCTTAATCAGCAAAAACGGCAAACAGCTTGCCATCGTTACCATTGATGATACTGCCGTGTGGTCGCGCCGTAAGCTGGATGATGTGCTGATTTTTAGCGTGCCAAGTGATTTTAGCGTACGACAAATCGAAACCATCATCGATGAGATCCGCGCGATACAATAAAACACAAAAAACGCTTGCTTTTAAGGCATTAATTTAGTAAAATGTCGCCTTATTTTACATCCTTGTCGTGTTCGTTATCAAGTGCTATCAAGGGATAGCCACGGCACACAGGTTTATCTGGAGAACTCAAGATGTACGCAGTAATCAAAAGTGGCGGTAAACAACACCGTGTTAGCGTTGGCGAGACTTTGAAAGTTGAGCTACTAAAAGCTGAAAAAGGCGCAACGCTAAAAATCGAAGATGTGCTAATGGTTGTCAATGGCGCAGACATCAAAATCGGTGAGCCGCTAGTTGCTGGTGCGAGTGTAGAAGCTGAAGTGGTTGATCATGGTCGTGGCAAGAAAGTGCGTATTGTTAAGCACCGTCGCCGTAAGCACTACCACAAAGAGCAAGGTCACCGTCAATGGTTCACCGAGCTTAAAATCAAAGCCATCAACGCTTAATTCACCACATTAGTATTTGATACCTAGAGCGCACTCAACGGTATCCCAATAGGAGATATTCTCATGGCACATAAAAAAGCCGCAGGTTCTACTCGTAACGGTCGTGATTCTAACCCAAAAATGCTTGGCGTAAAAGTATTTGGCGGTCAAGATGTCGTTGCTGGTAACATCATCGTTCGTCAGCGCGGTACTGAATTCCACGCAGGTGAAGGTGTTGGCATGGGTCGTGACCACACACTATTCGCTTTGACTGAAGGTGTGGTTAAGTTCGAGACCAAAGGTCAATTTGGCCGTCGCTATGTTTCTGTACTTGCTAAATAATCTCGTATAGATCCAAAGCCAAAGACTCATCGTGTCTGATCATGATGGGTCTTTTTGTTGTATGTTTTGTGATGAGTGCAGCTGTGGGTATTGATATGCTTGATAATGTTCTAATTGCGCTTGTGATTACTTTGGCTGCCGGCATGGCGACGGTGTTTGGTAGTGCTTTGGTATTTTTCCAAAAAACCCCAAGCCCAAGATTGCTTGCCTTTGGTCTCGCCTTTGCGGCAGGGGCGATGGTCTTTGTTTCTTTGACGGAGATTTTTGGCAAGTCAGTCAATAGCTTTGGGCAGTTAAATGGTCATGGCACACTGTGGGCGACGGCAGCATTTTTGCTCGGGCTTGTGATGGTGCTGATGCTCGATCGCTTGATTCCCAATCCGCACGAGACATTGGATGTCAATGATCCGCAGTTCCAAGATGGTCAAAAAACCATGCTCAAGCGCATCGGTCTGATGTCAGCGCTTGCCATTACTGCACATAATCTGCCTGAAGGGTTGGCGACATTTTTTGCGACGATGGACAGTCCGACAGTGGGTGCGCCATTGGCATTTGCTATTGCGGTGCATAATATTCCTGAAGGGATCTCTATCGCAGCACCGATTTATTTTGCCACGCAGAATAAGCGGCTGACTGTGATGGCGTGTCTGGTCTCAGGGCTTGCTGAGCCATTTGGCGCATTGATGGGTTATTTTGTGCTGAAGCCATTTTTATCCGCTGATGTATTTGGTTGGGTGTTTGGTATTATTGCAGGGACGATGGTATTTTTGGCGATGGATGAGCTGTTACCTGCTGCCAAGCGATATTCTGACGGACATGAGACGGTGTATGGCTTGGTCGGTGGTATGGCGATGATTGCCATCAGTTTGGCATTATTTAGCATGACCTAATTGGCATGAACCAGATTTATCAAATTTGACATAGCTGAAAATTTAATAAAACAAAAAGGGCTTGAATGATACAAGCCCTTTTTTAATGATGGATTATTTTTCAATCCATTGGCGGATCTTTTCGCGCTCTTCGTCGCTGGAGTTCAGCCACAGTTGCATAAAGCCATCCAAGTTATTCTGCGCGCGTGGTGCAGATACAGCAGGCGCGACAGGGGCGGTGGCTTGTTGCTGATTGATGGCAGTGATGGTGCGCTGATTGGCGCTCAGTGCCGAGTCGCCACGGCTGAAGATGCCACCGATTGAGTTGGTTAGGTTGGCAAAGACACCATTGCGATCTTCGCTGCTGTCTTCTTGGGCGATGATTTTACCGTTTTGGGCGATGGCAAGGCTTGGCGCTTTGACATAGTCCTTAGCGGCGTTATAAGTATTTGGCTGATTTGGCATGATCAGCTGATAGGTTTGGTTATCAGCCAATTCAGCAGCAACGGTGATGTTACCTGATTTTAGATAATCGTGGTTGTCGCTATTTAGGTTGAACAAGCGATCATAACGCGCGGTGATCACATGCTGACCTGGTTCAAGCGTAAAGCTTTGCTTCAGCGGCTGCAACAGGCCGTGACGCACTTCTTTGCCATTGATAGCGGTAACTTTGATGTTGTCATCGACATTCAGCGTGACTTGTGCCAAAGCACTACCACTCATAATAGCAGCGGCGGCGATGGTGAGCAATTTTACTGTTTTCATAATCAAATCCTAATGAATAATGTGTTGATAAAATATCATGTTTTTGTGCTTTTGGCTATAGTTTATTGCAATATTGCAAAAATCGCTGAAGCTTATTCTCCTTCACTGACTTCAAGCATGAAAGTTTCGCGAAGGATGATATTTTTGGCTTCGGTGATGGTTTTTTTGGGAATTTGCACACGCGACAGTCGAGTCAGTAGCGGTGTGATGTGGCTAAGCACAATATTGATATCACCTGCGTTTCTCGGTCCTTCGTGTAATAAATAGTCCAAAATCTCTTCAGGCAGTCGCCAATTTTTCTTCTTTAAAATCGTATCGATCAAAATCTTGCGATCATTGATGTCATCATGATCAGGCATATTGAGCATCGGCGCAAGCGATAGCCGTGTGTGCAGATCATGAAGACTGAGCTCAAGTTCGCGTGCGGTATCATCGGCAAAATACAGCAGCTGTTTTTTGTGCTCATGAATGCGATTGATTAGGTGAAATAAGCCTTCTTGCCATTCATAATTTTGGCGCACCAGCTGCAAGTCATCGATAATGATCAAATCGAACATCTCAAGTCCTGCCAATGCAGTGGCGTGCGGATCTTCATCAATGAGCTCATCTAAGTGCAGGCTGATCGCCATCTTTTGCGTTTGCTTGACATAATGATCGTAAATCGCACTGGCAAGGCGCGTCTTGCCAAAACCCTTACCGCCGACGATGAACAGCTCGCGCAGTGAGCCATCGACAAGCCTTGCCACCGCATCGATGATGGGGCGATATCCTGCTGAGCTAAAGTCCGCCAAGCTGATCTCTTGGCGGATATCAATGTTCAAGGAATCTTGCGAAAATAAATCGGTCATAAAACAGTCAGCTTGTGCGAAAAATGTCCAAAATTATCGTTGTTATTGTAGGGGGTTTAGTCAAGTTTTACAAGGCTACATTTGTTAGGCTATATATAGCACATTTTGGCGCTGCGCTGCAAGATAAATTGACAAATATTCATCGCGCTTCTCATTCATCACGCCTAAACAGCTGATACTGCCTGCGCCCTTTGTACCAATCACTGTCCAGATACGCTTGATAAGCATGATAAAAAAGCACATTGAGCACCGCAGAGACGGGTAGAGCAATGAGCATCCCGACAAAGCCAAAAACCGCTGCACCGGCAAGTACTGAGAAAATCACCCATAGTGGCGACAGACCAATTTTATTGCCAAGCAGTAGCGGCTGTAGTACATAGCCTTCTAAGGCTTGTCCAACCATAAAAGCACCGACAATCAAACCAAGCTGCAACCAATCAAAGCCAAATTGAAACACGCCAGCAATCAGAGCAGCGATGATGCCAACGCCAAAGCCAAGGTAGGGTACAAAGCTTGCAATGCCTGCTGAGATGCCGATGATCAGACCAAGCTTGAGTCCAATCAGCTCGAGTTGCACGGCATAAATCGTGCCAAGGAGTACCATGACAAGTAGCTGACCCTTGGCAAAACTCATCAGTGCTTCGTGACAGTCCTTGGTGATTTCGACAACTTTTTTGGTATATGGTTTTGGGATGGCGGATTGCCAAGTAGCAAGACGCTGATCCCAGCCCAATAAAAAATAAAATGCTAAAATTGGAATCATCACCAAAAGCCCAAAGCTATTGGCAAAAGTCATACCAGAGCTGAGCGCCTGACGAATAAAGCTTTGAGCATCGGCAAATTGATAGTTTTTTTGAAAAAATTCCAAAGCGGCATTGGATAGCACATTGACATCCAGTGGTAACAAATCGGCATTGGTATGCATTGAGATCCATGGACGCACAACATCATTGTACCAAAGTACCGCTGCCGGTAGTGACTGCCATAGTAGTTCAAGCTGTGCCCAAAGCAGTGGTACAAGCCATACAAAAAAAGCCACCGCAATCACACCGCCACTCACATACACTAGGCTGATTGCCAAAATGCGTGGCATAAAACGACCGACGATACTGACCAAGGGATTTAGAAAGTATGCCAGAATAAATGACGCCACAAACGGTGCGATGACAGACTTCATTAAAAACAGCGTATACAAAAACAATCCAACCGCTGATAAAATCAATAAACGGCGAAAAAATGGGTCAATGCCAGTGCGATACATTTATAAAAATTCCATCGATAAATACGATGATTATTTTAAGCGATTTTGTGCGCTTTAGATACTCATTAGCCAACATTTTTTGATATAAACTTAAAAAAACTCAATAATTTTGCCAACGACATAAAACTTAACCAAAAAAATTTGCTATAATAAACAGTAATATTTTTCCGCCAGTTGGCATTGCATTTTTTAAGGGTAGCTATGACACAGCAAACTTCACTCAGTTATAAAGACGCAGGCGTGGATATTGACGCAGGCGAAGCGTTGGTTTCTCGTATCAAATCGGTGGCAAAGGCTACTTCTCGACCTGAAGTGATGGGTGGCTTGGGTGGTTTTGGTGCATTGTGCCGTATTCCAACAGGCTATAAATCACCGCTATTGGTCTCTGGTACGGACGGTGTCGGTACTAAGCTAAAGTTGGCTCTACAGCTGAATCGCCATGAGACCATCGGTCAAGACTTGGTGGCGATGTGTGTCAATGACCTACTGGTTTGTGGTGCTGAGCCGCTGTTTTTCTTAGATTATTATGCAACAGGCAAACTGGATGTCGATACAGCAGCGACGGTGATCGCTGGTATTGGTGATGGCTGTCAGCTTGCCAACTGTGCCCTAATCGGTGGTGAGACTGCTGAGATGCCAGGGATGTACCAAGATGAAGATTATGACTTGGCAGGTTTTTGTGTTGGTGTGGTCGAAGAGTCTGAAGTCATCACAGGCGACAATGTTCAACAAGGCGATGTGCTGATTGCATTGGCATCAAGTGGTGCACACTCAAACGGTTATTCGCTAATCCGTAAAGTCATTGAAGTGACTGGTACAGATGTGGCGAGTGAAAAATTGGGCGAGCGTTCATTGGCGGATGCGCTGATGGCGCCAACACGCATCTATGTCAAATCTGTCAATGCGCTTCAAAAATCACTGGGCAATGCCAATATCCATGCGATGGCACACATTACAGGTGGTGGCCTGACTGAGAACTTGCCGCGTGTATTGCCTGAGAACTTGGCTGCACAAATTGACACATCAAGCTGGGCACTGCCAGAAGTGTTCCAGTGGCTACAAAAAGGCGGCAACATTGAGATGCTTGAGATGTATCGCACCTTCAACTGTGGCGTGGGCTTTATTCTAGCCATCCCTGCGGACAAGGCTGAGCAAGCGATGAGCGAGCTGTCTGCTAGTGGCGAGACCGTCTGGAAAATCGGTGAAATCGTCGAACGCACCGATAAAGCTGTGGTGTATATCTGATGAGCAATCGTCGTCTAAAAGTCGCTGTGCTGGTCTCAGGCAGCGGCTCAAACTTGCAAGTGATGATCGATGCCATGCAGGCAGGTACATTGCCCATCGACATCATCGGTGTGATTAGCAATCGTGAAGATGCGTATGCCATCACCCGAGCCAACACTGCCAACATCCCTGTGACAGTGCTGTCTCACGCACCGAGTGGCAAGCGTATGAGTATCGCCACCTTTGAAAAGCACGCGCTTGATCAAATTATGGCTTGGTCACCTGATTTGGTGGTGCTGGCAGGCTTTATGCGTGTACTGTCGGCGGACTTTATCCATGCGGTACCATGTGCGATGATTAATCTACATCCGTCACTTTTGCCTGCTTATAAGGGGCTAGATACTCATGCGCGAGTGGTTCGCTCAGGTGATCAGCATCATGGCTGTAGCGTGCATTTGGTGACGCCTGAACTGGATGCTGGACAGGTATTGACCCAAGCTTGGCTGTCTGTCGATGAGCATGATACCGCTGAGAGTCTTGGTAAGCGAGTACAAAAGCTTGAGCATCGACTGGTGCCGTTTACATTGGAATTGATCGCCAAAGGCGCGCTTGATCTGACAGCCATCAAAGCAGGGCAGACAACTGGATTTGTCGATTTGCCATGGAAATTGTGGTTGGATTAAGTGTTTTATATGGTGATTTAACTTCAATTACCAAAACCGTTCATCTTAAGCTGATCGAAGGGTAATGATTTTCGCGTCATGGTTCGACAGGCTCACTACGAACGAAAAACTGAATCGCGGTATATTTTGGCGTTCAGTAACTATACTCACCACACACAAGTTTTTAGCAAAAACAAAAAAGCCATCGTTTTATCTGATGGCTTTTTTAATGCTTAAAAATCAATGATTTTCTTTGGCGTGATTCAGCGTGTATTTTGGAATCTCAATCACCAAATCTTCATCGGCGACGATACACTGGCAAGCAAGACGCGAATCAGGCTCAAGACCCCATGCACGATCAAGTAAATCGCCTTCGATGTCGTCCATCTCTCCTAGGCTATCAAAGCCTTTGCGTACTATCACATGGCAAGTGGTGCAGGCTTTTGACATATCGCAGGCGTGTTCGATTTTGATGCCGCGATCTAGTAGGGCTTCACATAGATTTTCACCTGCATTGATTTCTACGGTTGCGCCTTCTGGGCAGATTTCGTGGTGTGGAAGTAGGGTTACGGTGGTCATAAGTTTCTCTTTTAACGATATAGTCTGCCGACTTTGAAATAATACTGCGTCAAACTCTCGCGTAGTACGACTTGTACAACTTCGCTTGTTTTTCTTATCTTATTTCAAATTTGCTTGACTATAATTTTGAATAAATCTACAAATTTTTATTTAAAACTGCCATTACCAATCACTGGTGCGTGTGCCTGCCAATGCATCTTTGACATTTTTATCCATAATCACGCTGGCAAAATGATCGCTGGCAGGTTTTAGCGCGGCGATTGCAGTATCAAGCACTGCTTTGTCATTGCTATCCATCGCACTGCGTACCGCTTGCATTAGATGGGTTAAGGTTGTTTGTTCATCTTGGGTCAATAACTCGCCAAATTCTGCCAAAGCCGAGGATAGGGCGATCAATTCGCGGTCGGCTTCGACTTTGGTCTCGATCAGCATACGCACGGCTTTGTCTTCATTGGCATGGGTAAAGCCTGCCAGGAGTAGCTGTTCTTGCTGCGCTTCGGATAAACCATAGCTTGGGCTGACTTCGATTTGGCTAGTGACACCCGTCGTCGTTTCGCGTGCTGATACCGTCAGCTGACCATTGGCATCGATGCTGAAAGTAACTTCGATGCGCGCAAGACCTGCTTTCATCGGCGGAATGCCATACAGCTCAAAGCGTCCAAGGCTTCGACAATCGGCGACTGTATCGCGCTCACCTTGTACAATATGCACCACCATGCCTGTCTGACCATCTTGGTGTGTAGTGAAGGTTTGGCGGCGAGCCACAGGGATTGGTGTATTGCGTGGAATGATGACTTCAACAAGACCACCCATGGTCTCAAGACCTAATGATAGCGGTGTGACATCTAAAAGAAGCAAGCCACCGTCTTTTTTATTCACCAGCTGGTCGGCCGCGATACTTGCCCCTAATGCCACGACTTCATCAGGATTGATGCTGCACAGTGGCGTGCGGTCAAAAAAGCTCGCCACTGCTGATTGAATAACAGGCATACGCGTTGAACCACCGACCAAGATCACATCATTCAGCACAGCTTTATCAAGCTTGGCGTCAAGCAGCACTTGCTCGCAGGCTTGCAGCGTGCGGCGAATCACAGGCTCGATGATTTGGGCAAGTGTGGCATTATTTAAAGTAGTGTTAAGTAGGGTGCCTGCGATGTTTGTGTCGATATTGATGCCATCTTGAGTGGTTAGGGCTTGCTTATAGTCTTTGGCAAGCTTGGCAAGGCGTGATTTTTCGGCATTATCAATATCGGCAGGGTTTAGCTTGGATTGTTTGATCAGCCAATTGGCAAGCAAGCGGTCAATATCATCACCACCCAAAGCTGAATTACCACCTGTGGCAAGCACTTCAAACACGCCATCACTTAGGCGCAGTACTGAGACATCGAATGTGCCACCGCCCAGATCATAGACAAGATAAATGCCGTGATTGGTCGCCTTATCCAGTCCGTACGCGATCGCCGCGGCGGTCGGTTCGTTCAGCAAGCGAAGCACTGTCAAGCCTGCAGCGGTGGCGGCGTCTTTGGTGGCATTGCGCTGCGCTTCATCGAAATACGCAGGCACGGTAATCACCGCCCCTTGAATGCTGTCAGCAGGCAGAGCAGCAGCAGCATGACGATACAAGCGCGATAGGATGTGTGCTGAAGTCTCAACGGGTGATTTCTCACCTTGTGCAGTGACGAATGCAGGCATGGTGGCATCATCACCGCTTAGGGTATAAGGGTGTGAAAACTTAATATCACTGCGCGCACGCCCCATAAATCGCTTGGCAGAGATGATTGTATTGGCAGTGTCATCGCTGTACGCCAAGGCTTCTTTACCAACCAAGGGTTTCTCCGACTGCGCGCCATAATACACCACCGATGGCAGCAGCGGCGTGTCATTAAACGGCAAAACAGCGGATTTGCCCGAACGCACCACACCCACCAAAGAATGCGTCGTGCCAAGATCAATGCCTAAGCCGAAACGGTGCTGATGGGGATTTTTGCTTTGGTTCGGTTCGCTGATTTGTAGTAATGACATAATAAATTCTTATTTGATAAAATAAATTGGTTAGATATGAACTTGTGGCTATTATACTAAATTTGACGGCAAATTTGGGCAGTTTGTTACAAAGTTATTTTCATAAAAACACGCCAAAACGGATCGAATTTTGGCGTAAATTTATTGTAGAATTGCGATAAAATCACCAATAGCTTGATAAATTGATCATAATCAATCATCAGACATACAAATCATCGTCATCGCTGTTGTGCTGTAGGATCTCTGATAATTTGGCGGTGATGTCATCGTGTAGCTTGCCAACGAACTGTAGTTTTTGGGCGGTGTCGCGTGCCGCCGCCCAGTCTTTGGCTTGATAAGCGGTGTCAAATTCATCAGCCAGTGCATGGCTTTTTTGTTGTACTTGCGCTGCCATCTGATCAAGTGTCGGGCGGTCATCGGTTTCTTCAAGCTCGATACGAATTTCCATCATCTCACCCAAAAAATCCCAATCACTGATCGATTTGTCCAAATCGACATCTTCACCATTTAGGCTTAGTAAATAAGCAGCTCGGCTGTCATCACGGCTTAGAATATTATAAGCATGGTTAATCAATGATGCATTTTGACTGACGGCTTGTGCTTCGCCTGTCGCACGATCGGGATGATGCTGCTTTTGTAATTCAAGTAAGCTATTTTTTAGCTGCGCTTGATCAATACGAAAGCTGACAGGTGCACCAAACAGGGCGAAAAAATGATTATCACTCATCAATTATGCTCTCGCTCTTAGACAGTGAAAGATTCACCGCAGCCACATTCCCCTTTTTGATTAGGGTTGGTGAATTTAAAGCCAGAGTTTAGCCCTTCGGTGACATAATCCATCTCAAGACCATTTAGATATACCAAGCTTTTTGGATCGACGAAAATGTTCACGCCGTCACTGGTGAATTTCTCATCTTCACCGTTTGGCTCATCGACGAACTCAAGCACATAAGCCAATCCTGAGCAGCCTGCGGTGCGGACACCGACACGGATGCCTTCGCCGCTGCCACGGTTTTCTAAGAAATCTTTGACATGCTGTGCAGCACGAGTGGTTAGGGTAATCATGACAATTCCTTAAAAATTTTTTTAAGATTGGCTTGTGTAATAATCAATTCGGTAAATTGATCATTAAGCTTGTGCTTTGGCTTGATAATCTTCGATCGCTGCTTTGATCGCGTCTTCGGCAAGTACTGAGCAGTGTACTTTCACTGGTGGTAGCGCAAGTTCTTCAGCGATGTCTTTGTTTTTGATCGCGGCAGCTTGATCTAGGGTTTTGCCTTTTAGCCATTCGGTGACAAGCGAGCTTGATGCGATTGCAGAGCCGCAGCCATAAGTCTTGAACTTTGCATCTTCAATGATGCCATCGTCGCTGACTTGGATTTGTAGACGCATGACATCGCCACACGCAGGCGCACCAACCATGCCAGTGCCGACATTTTTGGCGTTTTTGTCTAGGTTGCCCACATTGCGTGGATTTTCGTAATGGTCGATGACTTTATCTGAATATGCCATGGTAAATTCTCTTTTGGTTGTAGCAAATCGGGCGGTTGGCTGGATTTGCTGTTATTTGTTTGTTGGTGAAATCTCACCAGTCCAATAGTAAAATCTGGTATTATATTGGTGCGTATAACGCACTTTGCTGTTCATTAATTTGGTATTTGGCGGGTGCGTAAAACGCACCCTACGGTTTTTATTTTTACAAATTAAGCGTTGTATAAACCAGTTGCAAAATTAACCTTTATATGTGGCTAGTGCTAGGCAGATAAGCGATGGTTTATGTACATCGAGCGAAATCCAACGAAGCAAAAGCATTACCTAAATCAATTGTCGCAGTGGTTATCGCCTAGTGCTAGGCAGGCGAACGAAGGTGTACATTGAAGTACATCGAGTGAGCCTAACGACGCACTAGGCATAACCACAAAGACAATCAGTGTTCTTGCCATTCAACGGTTGATAGATCAATTCCTTCCTTAAACATATCCCACAGCGGTGACAACTCACGCAGCTTCTCTACTGCTTCATGAATCTGTGCCAATACGCGATCAATGTCTTCTTCGGTGGTGTAGCGACCGATACTAAAGCGAATCGATGAATGCGCCAACTCATCAGGGCGACCGATGGCACGCAGCACATACGATGGCTCAAGGGTGGCTGAAGTACACGCCGAACCTGACGATACTGCCAAATCTTTTAGGCTCATCATCAAGCTTTCGCCTTCTACGAAATTGAAGCTGACATTGATGATGTTTGGAATGCCATGCTCTAGGCTGCCGTTCAGATACACTTCTTCGATATCTTGCAAACCGTTCCACAGCTTATCGCGCAGGGCTTTGATGTGGGCATGATCTTCTTCAAAACGTTTGACAGACAGGGCGAATGCTTCACCCATACCGACGATCTGATGCGTCGCCAAAGTACCCGAACGCATACCGCGCTCATGACCGCCGCCGTGCTGCTCAGCTTTGATGCGTACGCGTGGCTTACGGCTGACATACAGTGCGCCGATGCCTTTTGGACCATAGATTTTATGACCACTAAAGCTCATTAGATCTACTTTTAGCTCACCAAGATTGATCTTGATTTTGCCAACGGCTTGGGCAGCATCGACATGGAATAGCACGCCTTTTGCACGGGTGATTTCACCGATGGCAGCGATGTCAGTGATTGTGCCAAGCTCATTGTTCACTGCCATTAGGCTGACCAAAATGGTATCATCGCGCAGCGCCGCTTCAACTTGTGCAGGCGTGATCAAACCAGTGCCTTGTTCAGGCTCAAGATAGGTGATCTCAAAGCCTTCTTCTTCCAGCTGACGGCAAGTGTCCAAAATCGCTTTGTGTTCGATTTTTGATGTGATGATGTGCTTGCCTTTGCTGTGATAAAAATGTGCCACGCCTTTTAGGGCAAGGTTATCAGACTCGGTCGCACCGCTGGTGAAGACGATTTCGCGCGGGTCAGCGCCGACAGTTTGCGCGATTTGGTCACGCGCGGTCTCTACCGCTTCTTCTGCTTGCCAGCCAAAGCCGTGTGAGCGCGATGCTGGGTTGCCGAAGATGCCATCGAAAGTCATGTATTGCACCATCTTGTCGGCGACTTCTTTGGCGACAGGGGTGGTGGCTGCGTAGTCTAAATAAATCAATGAATTTTGGCTCATGCTGGATTTCCAATCAGATTAATGGTTGTGATTTGTGAATTATTTTTCGTGCCACACAGACGGCTTTCTTGGCGGTCGGCGATGGCTTGGGTGTTTTTGGTTTCTAATAATTGGGCAAGCGTGACATTGCGAAGATACGACTCAATATGAGCAGATAGGCTGTGCCACAAATCATGCGTCAGACACATTGAGCCATCATGGCAGTCGCCTTTGCCACCGCATTGTGTGGCATTGATGCTTTCATCGACGGCGGTGATGATGCTCATGATGTCAATTTCGTTCAGCGGCTTGGCAAGATGATAGCCGCCTGATGCACCACGCGTGCTATTGACCAAGCCTTTTTTGCGCAGCTTGGAAAACAGCTGTTCAAGGTATGATATGGAGATGGATTGGCGTTTTGCAATGTCCGACAGCGACACCGCACCTTGATGGCGGTTCTCTTGGACTGCCAAGTCGAGTAAGGCGGTGACGGCATACCGTCCACGAGTGGTTAAACGCATGATAAAGTTCCGATAAAATGCCTAAAGTCACATAACAGGCTGCTGAAATGTTTATAAGAAAAGCTTAGCCAGTTATGGATACAGTTGAATTTTATGTCGCTATTATAATAATTCCGAGTAAATAGGTCAAGATTAAAGCCAATAAAAATCCATCAATTTACTCAATCGATGGATTTGATAAATTATAATCAACTTATTGTGATTAAATAATAAACAAAGTATTAAATAAAAAAGTGCAGCACAATCGCGATGATGGCAATGATCGCACTGATGATCAAGCCAGTGAGCATAGCTTTTTGCTTATTATTAGCTTCAGCAAGCTGTGTTTTTAGGCGGGCGATGTCGCGTGCCTGCTCATCGATTTGTGCGGTTTGTTCAGCGATTTTGGCTTTATAGTCCGCGAGTTTCTCTGCTTTTTGTTCAGGGGTTGGTTTGTCTTGTGGATTGCCTTTGAGCTTATTGATCAGATTTTGGATTGCACCACCGACACCGACACGCACCAAGAACGCTTTGACATCTTGGACATCTTGGGCTTCACCGCGAATCTGTAGCGCATCGACGCTTGACTCGCTGTGGTTCATCAGCACATTAGCGATTTGAAAGCTATAAGCATTGATGATGACATCGGGTGCTTGCTTATTGGCAGGCAGGACATCATCAAGCAGCACACCGCGAAAGCCGAAAGTAGCATAAATCTTGGTGTGCGGCAAATAGGTGCGAATACAGACTACTTTACCAGCTTCTGCCAGTGGATAAGCCAATTGGCGTAATTTTGGGTCAAAGCGCAAAATCAGCGTGATGGCTGACTCAATAAAAACCAAAAGCACATTTAAAATGCCGCGCGAAATGACGCCGCCTGACTCATTTTGGGGTGTTTGCTTGGGTGCGTGTGCTGTACTCATACTTATCCTATCAATCTTGTCAAATCGCTCATGGTGGTGTGTGCTCTATGGTTGGTTTGTTGTCTTAAAATTGACCGTCAAGCCATCACTAGCGATAAAATACCCCATCATACTGTAAAATTGCACAAAATTCAGCGGTTTTTTTACATTTTTTTCGTTAAAATTGATAATTTTGCTTGCTTATTATCGCCAAGCTTGTTATAAATTGCAGTAATTGTCTAGTCGATTGCAACAAATCTGTGATATTTTTGCACAAAAATATCTTGATGCGAGTAAAAAGTACACATTTTTTGCAAAAATCTTGCAAAAAACTGCGTTTGACACTTGTAAAAGTGTGGCTATCGCCTTACAATGCACACATTACGGCTTTGATGCCAACTTTATGATGATTTTGTAATACCACGAGGATACCCCCCATGAATAAGACACAACTTGTAGATAGCATCGCTCAAAGCGCTGGCCTAACCAAAGAACAAGCTGCTAAAGCATTGAATGCATTCACTGACAGCGTAACTGGCGCACTACAACGCGGCGACGATGTGGTATTGGTTGGTTTTGGTACTTTCAGCGTCAAAAAGCGTGCTGCTCGCACTGGCCGTAACCCAAAAACTGGCGAAACGCTAGAAATCGCTGCAAGCAAAGCACCAAGCTTCAAAGCAGGTAAAACGCTAAAAGACGCAGTAAACTAATTTTACCGCACGCTTTTATGGACCGCTCAAGTCATTGATTTGGGCGGTTTTTACCGTTGATATACAATAAAATAGCCGACAAAGGCGATTTGATACAAAAAGAGCTTTGAGAAAATGCTCAAAGTAGCGTATCATAGTAAGGTTTTTAATCTTAATTTGATCTTAATGTGATAAAGTTGCAATAACTATGGAAAATATGCGTAAATTCCTACAAAGTTGGCCGGGCAAGCTGATTTTGGTGGGTACTTTGATTCCGATGGCATTTTTGGGCGTGCAGGGCACTTTTGGCGGTGCTGAGATTCAGCCCAATCAGCTGATCAAAGTTGGCGATCAGGTGGTAGATCTGAGTACTTATCAGGCGGAAGTCAATGCACTGCGCGCTGAGTTGATGCAGCAGATCGATGCGAGCATGATTAATGAAGATGCGCTTGCTAAGCAGGTGCTGGATAATATGGTCAATCGCGCTTTGCTTGAAAATCAATCGATCGCACTGGGCATGACGGTATCGGATGAGACGATCACGCGCCTGTTGCAGCAAGACGCCAGTTTCCAAGATGCCAATGGTCAGTTTTCTAACGATCTATTTGCGCAGTTTTTGCAGCAGCGTGGCATGACCAAAGACACACTATTTCAGACATTTCGCCTGCAGCTGAGCCTGCGTCAGCTGAACGCAAGCATTCTAGGCACAGCGATCTATCCGAACAGCCAAGTATCGCACTTGCTTGATCTGCAGCGCGAGACGCGTGAAGTGTGGGTGCAGCGTCTGAACTGGCAGGATTATGTTGATCAAGTGCAGATCACCAATGCGCAGATTGACGCGTATTTTAATGAAAATAAAGACACGCTGGTCAGCCCTGAAACGGTGGATTTGACTTATCTTGAGCTTGATCCACAGACTCTAAAAATTGATACGCCGACCGAAGATGAGATCCGCGCGCAGTACGCAAGCTATCTGAAAGAAAAAGGCATCAGCGATGGGCGTGAGCTTGCGCAGATCTTGCTGACTGGCGGCGATGCGGACAAGACAGCTGCCGAGATCAAGGCTAAGCTAGATGCTGGCGAGTCGTTTGAAGCACTTGCCAAGCAATATTCACAAGATCCAAGCGGTGAGACTGGCGGTAATATCGGTAGCTTCAACCCATCGGTGTTCGGTCAGGACGCAGCTGCAGTAGAGCAGGCGTTGAATGGCTTGGGCGCAGGTCAGGTGTCTGCTCCAGTCAAGACATCGTTCGGTACGCAGATTTTCAAGATCACGGCAGTGAATAGCAATGCGCCAAGCTTAGAGAGTTTGCGTGATGAGCTGATCAATCGTGCGGCGACTTATAAGCGCGAAGCGGCATTTGCCGACCTATCAGCGCGTATCAATGCACTGGCGACAGATGGCGTCGGTATCGCTGACATCGCCAAAGAAGTAGGCGTGGAAGCCAAGAGCATCAAGGCATATCCACGCATCAATAACCAAACTGCACTGTCTCAGCCTGTGGTGATCGCAGCGGCGTTCGATGAGTTCACCATTGCTGATCAAGGCGTGAGTGCCAATATCACAGTTGGCGAGAAGAACATCTGGGTACAGCCGACCAATCATCAAACATCGCGTGCATTGAGCCTTGCTGAAGCCACACCGCAGATCAAGACAGTGCTTGCTAAGCAAAAAGCCACTGAGCTTGCCTATGCAGATGCTCAAAAACAAGCCGCGGATGCCAAAGCAGACGGTGCATCACGCCTGATGACTGCGGCGAATAATCGTGGCAAGGTGACGCGTCTGACACCGACACTTAGCGCCCAAGAGTCAGCAAGCCTGTTCTTGCACAAGTCGGCAGATGGTAATGATGTTTGGGCGGTACAGACTGCAGACGGTGCAAGTATCATCGTCGGCGGTCCTGTCGAAGAGATCTCAGAATCGCAGCTGAGCCCTGCCGATCGTGCGCGTACGGCACTGCTACTGCGTGAGAACATCGGTGATGATCAGCTCAAGGACTATCTGCGCTATCTTAAAGACACCAGTGAAGTAATCATCAATGAAGACGCACTAAAAGCTCAGCAGTGATGATTAAAAAAACAACCCCAAGTCTGTATGATTTGGGGTTTGTTTTTTTAAGGATTAAAAGAAAAGTACTTAGCTATCCACCGCATCATCTGTCCGTGCAGCTAGGATAAAATCATTCTTATGCAAGCCACCTGCTTCATGCGACCACCAGCTGACGGTGACCTTACCCCATTCGACCAGTAGCGCAGGGTGATGACCTGCTGTTTCGCCGATGTCGCCGACGCGATTGGCGAACGCCAGTGCTTGTTTGAAGTTTTTAAATTTAAACACTTTGGTTAAGCGTTTGACATCATTGATGGTCACCATCTGCCAAGTGGGGATTTGCTTAAGCAGACTCGGCAGCTGATCATCACATACCAATGGCGCATCTAGGCGGCAGACTTCACAGGCTTGGTCTTTTAGTGGAGTAGTCATGGGTTTATCCTTTCTAAATTTAAATTTAAATTTATTAAACTTTACAATTAATATTAAACCAATTAATCAATCAAACTTGGGTGCATCTCATACAGTCCATCGCGCTGTGCTTGGGCGATGGCAGTCAGTAGCGTGGCTTCGTCGAGATCAAACAGCACATCAGGCGACTCAATCACATAATAAATCGGCTGTATCTTATCGATCCGATAGGGCGTACGCAAAATATCATTGAGATTAAATGGTCGATATTCAGGCTTGCCTGATAGTGCATATTCGGTCTCAGCTGGCGAGCTTAAGATACCGCCACCATAGATACGCAGTCCTTCCGTGGTATCAATCAATCCAAATTCCATCGTGAACCAATACAAGCGTGCCAAAAATACTCGTGTCGCCTTATCTGATTTTAGCCCAAGCTTGCCGTAGGTATGGGTGAATTTAGCAAAGGCAGGGTGGGTCAATAGCGGACAATGCCCGACAATTTCATGAAAAATATCAGGCTCTTGGATGTAGTCAAAATCTTCACGAGTGCGGATAAAGGTCGCTACGGGGAATTTTTGATCAGCAAGTAGCCCAAAGAATTTGGAAAATGAAATCAGTGCAGGCACTGCAGCCGTAGCAAAGCCTGTCGTCTGCTGTAATATTCGGTCAATGTCGGCAAGCTGTGGAATCTGTGTGGTTGGCAGAGCAAGCTTATCCAGACCATCAAGATAATCTTGGCAAGCCTTGCCAATGATACTCGACTGCTGACGGACAAATAAGTCATGCCAAATGGCATGCTCATCATCGCTGTATTGGATAAATCCTGACGCATCTGGCGTGTGAGCTTGGTAAGTGGTACTCATATCAAATCCCTGATTGTGATGATTCTGCCATAATGGTAGAAAAATCAAGCAGTTTCGTCAAATGAAAAATCATTCGCTTTGTCGTTTCATTATTAACTTTTTGTTATTATAATTATTATTTATATAAAATTTGGTTTAATTTATCGGCTTATCCGATGTAAAAAAATAAGCACAACCCTAAGGCTGTGCTTATCATAAAGATCATCCAATCAATGACGGAAATGACGCATACCGGTAAATACCATCGCAATGCCATGCTCATTGGCAGCGGCGATGACTTCATCATCACGCATTGAGCCACCTGGCTGGATGATGCACTTGATGCCAGCGGCAGCGGCATTGTCGATACCATCACGGAATGGGAAGAACGCATCCGATGCCATTACAGCGCCTTCGACCACCAGACCTGCGTGTTCAGCCTTGATGGCAGCGATACGAGCAGAGTTGACTCGGCTCATCTGACCTGCACCCACACCGATGGTTTGGCGGTTTTTGGCATAGACGATGGCGTTTGATTTGACATATTTTGCCACTTTCCAAGCAAAGATCAAATCATCAAGCTCAGCTTCTGTTGGTGCTTTGTCGGTGACGACTTTTAGGTCGTCTTTGGTGATCATACCTAGGTCTTGGTCTTGGACAAGTAGGCCGCCATTGACACGCTTGAAGTCAAACTGGCTGGCACGCTCATCGATGGCAGGTAGCTTGCCGCAGACTAGGACACGGACATTTTTCTTGGCGCCGGTGACTTCAAGCACGCCATCGGCAATGCTTGGTGCAATGATGACTTCGACAAATTGACGCTCAACGATGGCTTTGGCGGTCTCGACATCCAGCTCACGGTTGAAGGCGATGATGCCGCCGAATGCTGACTCAGGATCGGTAGCGTAGGCAAGATTGTACGCATCCAAGATACCATCTAGTGAGACTGCCACACCGCATGGGTTGGCGTGCTTGACGATGACACACGCAGGCTTGGCAAATGATTTGACGCACTCAAGCGCAGCATCGGTATCGGCGATGTTGTTGTACGACAGCTCTTTGCCTTGTAGCTGCTTGGCGGTCGAGACGGATGCTTCTTTTGCGCTGCTTTCTACATAGAATGCCGCTGATTGGTGCGGGTTTTCGCCATAGCGCAGGTCTTGGGCTTTGATGAATTGGCTGTTGAAAGTGCGTGGGAATAGGGTATTTGCTGTCGCATCATCGCTTGGCTGTGCGTTATCGTCGGTTGGTAGGCGCGCGCCCAGCCAGCTTGCGATCATGCCATCATAGGCAGCGGTGTGTTCAAAGGCTTTGACTGCCAGATCAAAACGCGTCGCAAAGCTTAGATTGCCGCCTGCTTTTAGTTCATTTAGCACGCGATCATAGTCAGCTGGGTTGGTGATGATGCCGACATGGGCGTGGTTTTTGGCAGCAGAGCGCACCATTGCAGGGCCGCCGATGTCGATATTTTCGATGGCGTCGCTCATGGTGACATCTGCTTTGGCGACGGTCGCGGCAAATGGATATAGATTCACCGCGACGATGTCGATACGGTCGATGCCATGCTCTGCCATGATTGCATCATCTGTGCCGCGACGACCTAGGATGCCGCCGTGGATTTTTGGGTGTAGCGTCTTGACTCGGCCATCCATCATCTCGCTAAAGCCAGTGTGCGCTGAGACTTCGATGGCATCGATGCCGCTGTCTTTGAGTAGCTTAAAAGTACCACCAGTGGACAAAATGCCAAAACCAGACTCAACCAAGCCCTTGGCAAATTCAACAATCCCTGCTTTATCAGAGACCGACAACAAGGCAAAACGCTTTGAACTCATAAATCACCTTTAAATGGTTATTAAGTAAATCATGCAAATTACGCCAAAGGCTCATTTACAATTTAAAAACAAAATGATACCAGTTATTACAGCGTTTATAAAGGGAAATTGGTGAAAATTTTGTAATTTTTGATGATGTGGTTTATCTGGTTTGAAATAATACTTAAGTTAAACTCGCTTCGTAATTTTGCTTATTTTCCTTATTGCAATCGCATTTCAAATTTATTTGAGCATAAAAAACCCAAAGCGGATGATGCTTTGGGTAATAACAATGCTATACAATCATAGCAAGCCATGTGCTTTAAGCTTAGTGCGCAGCGTGCCACGGTTTAGACCCAATAGCTGCGCGGTTTTTGATTGGTTGCCGCGTGCGTATTTGAGCGTGGTCGCGAGTAAAGGGCGCTCCAATTCTGCCAAAAAAATATTATAAAGATTGTCAGTGTCTTCGCCTTCAAGCCCTTCAAAATAACGCTGCACAGCGCGCTCAACATGAAGGTGTAGCGGGGTGGTGTCCGTCGGGTGCTTACTACTCATCGCTCATCGCTCATTGTTCTTGGGTGAAACCAAATCGTGCCATCAATATCAAATAGTGAATTTACCATTTTATATTAACAAACCATCTGAGTGCTGCCTATGATTTTTGTGTTATGGCGTGTAGTAGCTTTGTAAAGACACAACCTTTCTCAGCACTTGCGACCGCTTAGGCGATTCCAGTGATGATCTTCGGCATTGTCATAAGCATATGGCGCATCCAGTTCAAAATATGGCGCATAGGCATCGATGACATCTTGGGTTTGGTTCTCGATCAGACCTGCCAGCACGATGCTGCCGCCATCTTTAAGTAGCTCGCTAAAAGTCGGGGCAAAGTGAATCAGTGGCTTGGCAAGAATGTTGGCGGTGATGGTGTCGCACAGCTCATTATGCGCATTGCGATAGCTGATAAATTCATCAGGCAAGAAGGCAATAAGCTTATCTTCAACGCCGTTCAATGCGGCATTTTGGCGTGTGGCAAGTACCGCTTGTGGGTCGATATCGACTGCCAAGACTTGACGCGCGCCAAGTAGCAACGCCGCCACGCCCAAAATACCCGAGCCGCAGCCATAATCAATCACAAGCTTATCGGTCAAATCCTGCTCAGACAGCCAGTCCAAGCACAGGCGCGTGGTCGCATGATAACCTGTACCAAAGGCAAGACCGGGGTCTAAGATTAGATTGATCGCATCAGGGTCAGGTGTCTCAAGCCATTCGGGGACAATCCATAGATTGCCCGCACATTTGATTGGCTTGTAATAAGTCATCCATTCGCGTGTCCAGTCCTTATCATCTAGGCGTGTCAGCCAAAAACGCGTGGCATCCACTTCGGTAGCGACTTCACTGGCTAGGCTCTCAAAGTCCGTGCCTGCAAAGCTGTCATCGCTATTGGTGTCAAAAATCGCAGTGATGATGACATCTTGCCACAGCGGTTCTTCACCCGGTAATGGCTCAAACAGTGGCTCGTCGCCTGCATCTTCAAGCAAAATTGAGACTGCGCCCAATTCATAAAATAAAGCTTCGGCAAGCTCGACGGCAGATTGGGGGCATTGTAGGTGAAGTTGTTGCCAAGACATAGCAGATCCTAAAAAATAAATGAGTATATGTATTATAACAAAGATCGCAAGCTTAATAAATGATGAAGATTTATGAATATCAATGACCACAGCGGCAGCAGTGGGTGCTTGAGTGATGGGTAGATGACTGGTTATAATTGATGTGAATATTATCCCATCAGACAAATGAAACAAACAAGGAGTTACTATGCTAACTAAATCACAGCTGGATCATTATCTAACAACACTGGACATCACGCCATCAGATATTCAAAAAAATGGTGCAAACTTAACAACGCTGTCACGCCTGCAGCTGATGCATCTGTGCCGCTATCCCTTTCAAAGCCTATCGACGGTGCTGCATGAGACAGTGGACATCGACCCTGCCGCCATCTATCAAAAGCTGGTGATCGAGCGCCGTGGCGGCTATTGCTATGAACAAAATGAACTGCTGCGTCAAGCACTCGTGGCACTAGGCTTCGATGCAGTGACGCTGACAGGCTATATCGTACATGAAAACAATCCAGCCACCCCAAAAGCACGCACACATACTTTATTAAAGGTGGTGGTAGATGGGGCAGCTTATCTAGTGGATGTGGGCTTTGGTGGGCAGGTGCCGACCGCGCCTTTGAAGCTGGAATTTGACAGCATACAGACGACGCCACACGGCGAGTATCGGCTCACAGCTTTTGGGGATCGATGGGTGCTGTCGGTACAGATAAAGGGACAATGGCAGATGCTGTATGCTTTTGATTTGACGCCAGCTGATCAGCCGCTGCTTGAGATGGGTAATTGGTTCGTATCAACGCATCCATCATCGCCATTTCGCACACGGCTGATGGTATCTCGCATCGAGCCACAGGGCGTGAGACATAGCCTACTCAATACCCGCTATCGTCGCCACCAGATCGGACAGCCAAGCCAAAGCCATGACATAGGCACGGTCGATGAGCTGTTTGAGTTATTAACACAGGCATTTGGCATCAATACCACGCACATCGATGACCAAAAGATGGTACTGGCGCAGTTTTTAGAGCATCATGCTATCTGATGGTTTGAGTTAATCATTAAACTTTGGCGAAATTAAGCGAATTTTAAGCGTTAATTTGTAAAGCCAATCACCATGATGAGTAACAATCAATACCCATCTTGGCTATTTGACATTGATTGTTCGATATAGTCATCGATGATGTAGTCATCTGTCGGCGGTATCTCAGGCTCAGGTGTGTATAATGGTTCGCCCTCGATATAGTAACCGCCCATATCCACCAGATTATCGCCAAGTGACTGCATTTGCGCTTGTATTTGCGCCTGATAGATAATGTCGGCGGCACACGCACTCATCTGACTTGGGCGATAGGCATCGATGATCGGCAGCCACATCGCGCCTGCACAGTATTGATCCGACATCACGCCTGTTGTGCTATCCATCCACTGCCAGCTGACACCCGCAGGCTGTGAGAGTGCGACAGGGCTTAGACTTAGGCGTTTCATATACGCTGTCCAAATCGGCAGCGCGCCCGTACCGCCTGTCAGACCGATCGGTTTATTATCATCACGACCGACCCAGACGACGCTGACATAATTACCGCTGTAGCCAGCGAACCACGCATCGCGCGCATCGTTGGTTGTACCTGTTTTACCTGCCAAGCCCAGATTGCCATTGATGCTATTGGCGGCTTTGGCAGTGCCTGAGCGCACGACTTCTTGTAGTCCGCGGTTCAGCAGATATACCGCTTGTGGTGGTGCGCGGAACTGGTGTTGTACTTGGCTGCGCTGTAGCACGCGGCTTTTATCATCGATCACACTGCGTACTGTGTGGATCGGCGTGTAAGCGCCGCCATTGGCAAAGATTTGATACATCCCAAGCATCTGCATGGGGGATAGATCGATTGCGCCAAGCATCACCGATGGATAGGGCGGAATCTCAGTGGTGATCGACAAGTTCGCCATCTGCGCCTTAAAGGCATTCATGCCAAATTCGATGCCGACATTCACCGCTGCTTGGTTGTACGAGTTGGCAAGCGCACTCAATAATGGCGTGCTGCCGTGCGAGACGCCGCCATAATTTTTCGGTGTCCAAGTGCTGCCACCGACTTGGTAGGTGACTTGGCTGTCATTGACAGGGGTAGTTAGATTATAACGCCCAGACTGTAGGGCAGTCAGATAAATCACAGGCTTAAGCAGTGAACCGACTTGGCGTTTGGCATCGATGGCGCGGTTAAACCCTGTAAATTCTGCACCCGACCCGACCAAAGCCACAAGCTCACCTGTGCGCGGATTGGCACTGACCAATGCGCCTTGAAGGTTTTTGGTGGCGTTGCCTTTTTTACGCAGAGCGGACAGCTGTTCTGCCATGGCATTATCGGCGGCTTGTTGGGCGATCGGATCGAGTGTTGAGATGATGCGCAGTCCACGATTTTGTAGATCTTCTTGACGATAATAGGCTTTTAGCTCTCTTTGCACCGCGTCGAGAAAATCAGGAAATCTTGGCTTGGCAATCGCTGGGGTTTTTACCACGCCGAGTGGTTTTTTGATATTTTTCTCATAAGTGGCTTGATCGATTTTGCCTGTGTTCAGCATATTTTTGAGCACGACATTACGCCGTTCAAGCGCGCGATCAGGATTTTTGCGCGGATTATAATAGCTTGGACCTTTGGCGATACCGACCAACAGCGCGTATTGATCTAGGCTTAATTCGCTCAATGGTTTATCAAAATAAAACTGTGACGCAATCCCAAAGCCATTGACCGAATGATTGCCATTTTGCCCAAGGTTAATTTCGTTTAAATAAGCCAATAAAATCTCTTGCTTGTCATAGCGCGCTTCTAAGAGCATCGCCATGATCGCTTCATTGACTTTGCGCTTCAAGGTGCGCTCAGAGTTTAGGTAGAAATTCTTAACAAGCTGCTGGGTAATCGTCGAGCCGCCTTGCATGGGCTGACCGGTGACATTGGCGACGATGGCACGACTGATGCCACGCACTGAGATACCATAATGCTGATAAAATCCGCGATCTTCGGTGGCGATCAGCGCATCGATCAAAGGCTGTGGCATTTGGTCAGATTTGAGCAGTTGGCGATCTTTATTGCTGTCAGGATAGATGCCGCCAAGCTTGACAGGCTCAAGGCGTACCATACCTGTGGGGCTTGGCACGGTGCTTTTTAGGCTGGTGATTTGATCGTCTTTGATGGTGACGACGATCAGCTGTTTGGTGTCGGTGTCTTGATCGCCATAATCAAAGCCGCGTGTGTGAATGGTATAGACGCTGCCTGATTTTTGGTAGCTGCCTGTTTTGTTGGTTGCGCCTTGGCTGTAGCGCAAAAGTTTTAGCCATGCGTCAAGCTCGCTGGGCTTGAGCGTTGCGCCTTGATACAGCTGCAGTGGGCGTGAGTAGAGCGTGGCAGGAATGTCCCAGCGACGACTTTCAAATTTTGAGACGACGGTACTGTTGAGATACACTGCATACAGCATAACCGCAGCGATACCTGCCAAAATCAGCAAGACTAATATCGTCCCAATAAAGCCTGAGTCATGACGGCGCGTCATCGCACGATGAGATTTGGACACAGATTCACCACCCCAACAAATAAAAACCATACTATCGCCGAATTTTGCTGATTTTTCAAGCAAAAAACCGCAGAAGTTTTGGTGTGCATTTGCTTAATTGTAGGATTTTTGTGTGGGAATGTGACCGTGCGCCATCATCTTTAGGTGTGTCTTATGCTATAATACCCCTGATTTTCTTGACCAAAACCACGCCATGACCGACCGTTCTGCCCAGTCTTTTGATACTGCCGACACCATCGAACAAAGCCTTGTGCTGCCGCCAGAAGGCAGCTGCTTTCACTGCGGGGAAGTGCTGCCCAAAGAGCCGTTTTTCACCCTGGTGTTTGATAAGCCGCGTGCGATGTGCTGCCTAGGTTGTCAGCTTGCAAGCCAAAGCATCGTCGAAGCAGGTCTGTCGCAGTATTACCTAGATCGCCGCGAGATCAGCCCAACGGCAAGCCTGCCTGATGCCATCAATTTCACCGCTTATGACCATGATGACATCAAGGGGCAGTTCGTCTATGCCGAAAGTGGCGGCAGCACGGCAGAGTTATCGGTGGCAAATCTGAAATGCTCTGCCTGTACATGGCTGATCGAGACGCGGCTGCGTGCAATGGATGGGGTAAAAGACTGTCAAGTGAACCTAACTCAGCAGCGGATGCGTGTCAATTGGGACGATAGCGTGCTGCCGATCAGTGAGATTTTAAAGGCGGTGCATTCAGTCGGCTATGATGCCAAGCCCTACCGCCAAGACACGCACGAAGCGATGCTCAAGCGACAAAACAAAAAAATGCTCATCCGTCTTGGTATCGCGGCCTTAGGGGCGATGCAGGCGATGATGTTCTCGATCGGGATGTACTTTGGTGAGTACAGCGGTATGCTGATTGAGCATCGGGATTTTCTGCGTTATGTGTCGCTGTTTGTCAGTATTCCTGTGTTTTTTTATGCAGCTGTGCCGTTTTTTGTGTCAGCGTTTTATGCCATTCGTGCGCGCCAAATTAACATGGATGTGCCTGTTTCTATCGCGCTGATTTTGACCTTTGCTGCCAGTCTGTACGCCACGCTGATTGGCGGTGGTGAGACTTATTTTGATTCGGTGGCGATGTTTATTTTCTTCTTGTTGGCGGGGCGTTATATCGAACAAAACGCACGGCTAAAAGCATCTAATATGGCGGCAGATTTGGTCGTCATCGAGCCAACTTTGGTACAAAAACTGCCCGATGATCCAAGTCTGATCACTGCTTTTCATGCAGGTAAACTTGATCAAGCATTTATTAAAAATTGGCAAAATGCCCACGATGATGAAGTTAAACTAATTAATTTATCTTCTCAATCGAAAAATATCAGCGATGATAAAATCCTAGCCCAAAGCGTAAAAGTCGGTGATATCATTGCTATTGATGCTGGTAGCCAAATCGTTGCTGATGGAATTTTGTTGTCCAATACCGCGACCGTATCACAAAGCTTATTAACAGGCGAAAGCGATTTGATCGTCAAAAATATCGGCGATCAAATGGTTGGCGGTTCGCAAAATGACTCTCAGCCATTTGTGATGCTTGTGACAGCGGATGTGGATAATAGCCAAATCGCACTGATTGACCGCTTGATGAATCGCGCGATGAGCGAAAAGCCAAAAATCGCCCAAGATGCCGATCGCATGGCACGATGGTTTGTCGCGCGTGTGTTGGTGCTTGCGCTCTTGGTCTTTGCGGTGTGGTGGTTCATTGACAAAAACGAAGCGCTGTGGGCGACGGTGGCGGTACTGGTGGCGACTTGTCCGTGTGCCTTGTCGCTTGCTACACCGATTGCTTTGACGGTTGCGACCAATCGCTTAGCAAGCTTTGGCTTTCTCTCCACGCGCGGTCATACGGTGCAGACGCTCTCAAGTGTTAGCCATGTGGCATTTGATAAGACAGGCACACTGACCACAGGGCAGGCAAATTTATTATCCGTCATCACTGATTTGCCAAAGCAAGTGGTGCTGGCAAGAGCGGCTGCGCTTGAGATTGGCAGTCGTCATCCTGTTGCTAAAGCACTGCTGACGGCGGCGCACGGGCTGCATCTGCCTGCGGTGAGTGATGTAGTGCATCATACGGCAGGCGGCATCGAAGCTGTGATTGATGGTGTGCGGCATCGTGTTGGGCATATCAGCTTTGTGACCGATGGGCAGATGACTGATGGCACGGCGGATGCGCTTGGGCAATTTGCCGAAAATCTGGGTGAATATCAGGCGAATATGTCGGTGCTATTATCCCAATATATCGATGGCAACTGGCAGGTTATCGCGCGGTTTTATTTTAATGATGCGCTTAGAGCTGATGCCAAAGCGATGATTAAAAATCTTCAAAATCTTGGCATCACACCGCTGATGCTCACGGGCGATCCTAATGCCAATGCGCTCAAAGTGGCGGCGGATCTTGGCATTGATGATGCGTATTATGGGCTGACCCCAGAAGATAAAGTCAATCATATCAAGCGCTTACAAGAACAAGGCAAAACCGTGCTGATGGTCGGTGATGGCATCAATGATGCGCCTGTTTTGGCAGCGGCGAATGTCTCAACTTCCATCGCAGGCGCGGCAGACCTTGCGCAAGTCTCAAGCGATAGCGTGTTGCTTGGTGGGCGGCTACAGTCCATCGTGCGCGCGATCGAAATCTCAAGCAAATCCCAACGCATCATCCGCCAAAATCTGCGCTGGGCATTGATTTATAATACTGCGGTGCTGCTGCCTGCGGCGTTTGGCTATGTACCGCCGTGGCTTGCGGCGATTGGTATGAGCTTATCAAGCCTTGCGGTGGTGCTTAATGCGCTTAGGATTAAGCGGGCGTAATTTGCCAAATGGTTTATAAATTGTAGCGGATGCTATCAATGTTTAAACGCCTTGATATTGCACCATAAAAGTGTGCTATACTAAATCTTAGAAAAATTTTAAGAGCAATCAATAAGGTGGGCTTATGGGATATGCACTGAAAAATGATGATTTTTCGCCCATGTAAAGTAGCTATGCGATGGCAAGAAAGGCTAAGCAAAATTACCGCGAAATGATCAATGCCAAATTAATCGATACACTTGAGCGTATGAAAAAGGATGATTATCAAGCCGTACCCATGCCAAAAGATTTTCATCAATCGGTCTTAAAGCGCGTGCTTGTCAATCTGGATAAGGATGATGTATAGCATCAAGTTAGATTCGCACAATAGCAGTAATTACTAAATGGTTTTTGGGCTTTACTAAACTTGGCACTTTGGGTATAATACGCGCTTAATTTGGGCCTATAGCTCAGTCGGTTAGAGCAGAGGACTCATAATCCTTTGGTCGCAGGTTCGAGCCCTGCTGGGCCTACCAAATTTTCTTGATAAAAATCAAAGGCTTGTAGTAACTGCTGCAAGTCTTTTATTTTGGCTTACGAAAGGCAAAAAATAATAATAACCACCAATACTGTAGGGTATATCCCCTGCACACCAATTTATCATAAGATACTGATTTTAATAATATAATTTTATAAAAATCTTGGCAAATTAACACATCGGCGATCTTATTGATAAGAAAACCGCACTTGATGATTTGCTTGCCAAAACCATCAGATTTACACCTAATTTAACACACCCATCCCAAGCCATCAAAAATTGCTAAAAAGTCCATAAAATTGCTTGTTCGCCAAAATTGATTGTGATAAACTGCCAACATAAGCACATCTCCCCAATAATCAGGGCTTGTGCGTTGATTTTACGACCGTTTTTATGTTAAGGAGTTTTGGGATGACAATGAAGTTTTTGAAAACAACCCTTTGGGCAAGCCTTGCAGCGATGGCATTGACCGCGTGTGGTGGCGATAAGCCTGCTGATAGTGCAGCTGCTGCCAGCACCGAGAGCAAGACCATTGCTATCACAGCCATCGTTGAGCATCCAGCATTGGACGCGGCACGCACGGGCGCACTTGAGCAGCTTGCGGCTGACGGCTTTAAAGAAGGCGAAAACCTAAAGGTAACTTTCCAATCAGCCCAAGGCAACATGGCGACAGCAGGTCAGATCGCCAAGCAGTTCGTCGCGGATAAACCTGATCTTATCTACGCCATCGCCACGCCATCAGCACAAGCAGTGGCAGCAGCGACGACGGATATTCCAGTGGTATTCTCAGCTGTGACCGATCCTGTGGAAGCTAAGCTTGTTGCTAGTATGGAAAAATCAGGCAACAACATCACAGGCGCATCAGATTTGCTACCATACGAGCCACAAATTGATCTGATTCGCGAACTGATCCCGAATGTCAAAAATGTCGGCTATGTCTATAGCCCAGGTGAAGTCAATTCAACCATCGTGCTAAAAAATCTAAAAGAAAAATTAGCACCGCTTGGCATCAATGTCATCGAATCACCAGCACCAAAATCAAGCGACATCACCCAAGCGGCAAATGCTTTGGTGGGTAAAGTTGATGTGATTTATACTTCGACGGATAATAATGTCGTCAATGCGTACGAAGCTTTGTACCAAGTGGCAAAACAAGCGAAGATTCCATTGATTTCAGGTGATACCAGTACTGTTGAGCGTGGTTCTGTGGCGGCATTGGGTGTGAACTATACCGATCTTGGCAAAGAAGCAGGCAAGATCATCGGTAAAGTGCTAAAAGGTGAAAAGCCAGACGCTATCCCTGTGTATGTTTCACAAAATCTTGACCTATATGTCAGCAAAAAGCACGCTGAAGAGCAAGGCGTAACCTTGCCACAGGCTGTGCTAGATCGTGCTGCCAAAGTGGTTGAGTAAGCTTATAAAACTTAAGATCAATGCAGCTTGGTGTGTCGGTTTGGCATACCAAGCATAAACTCAAACCCAAGGCAGTTGATGGCTTGGGTTTGTTTTATAGTCTGCCAAATTGATAAGTTCTGATCAGCGGATTTTTGCATTGGTTGTATTCTTTTTTTGTTTCTATCATGACATGGATTTTGTTATAATAGGCATTTTGTATCTAATGGCGAGTATTGCCCATGACTTTGATTGCGTTATTCGGGGCGTTGGAAAGCGGCTTGATTTATGCCCTGATGGCACTTGGCGTGCTGATTTCGTTTCGTATTTTGGATTTTCCTGATTTGACCGCTGACGGCAGTTTCCCTTTGGGTGGTGCTGTGGCAGGTGTGGCGATCGTCGCAGGTATCAACCCTTGGGTCGCGTGTATTTTTGGTATGATGGCAGGTATGGCGGCAGGGATGATGACCGCGTGGCTGCATGTCAAATTGGGCATTTTACACCTACTTGCAGGTATCTTGATGATGACCGCGCTATATTCAGTGAACCTTCGCATCATGGATGCGCCAAACTTACCGCTGCTTGGTCAGCCGACGGTATTTACGCCGTTTATTGATGGTGGTAATGGCTTTTGGGTGCGTGTGGCGGTGGTCGCAGGCGTGGTGGTTTTGGTTAAGCTTGCCCTGGACTGGTTCTTTAGTACTGAGACAGGTCTTGCGATGCGCGCCACAGGCTCAAACCTACGCATGGCACAGGCTCAAGGCATCAATACCCCATGGGTGATTATTCTTGGTATGGCGATTTCAAACGGTCTGATTGCACTATCAGGTGCGCTATTTGTCCAGACCCAAGGCTTTGCTGATGTCTCGATGGGTATCGGTACGATTGTCATTGGTTTGGCTGCGGTGATTATCGGTGAAGCGGTCATTTCTGCCAAGCGGATTTTTTGGATGACTTTGGCGGTGATTATCGGTGCGATTTTGTATCGTTTATTCATCCAAATCGCGCTGTCTAGTGAGCTGCTGCGCGGCATAGGCTTTAAATCACAAGACCTAAATCTTGTCACCGCTTTGCTTGTGGTCATCGTCTTGATGCTGCCGAAGTTCAAAGCCAAATTGATCTCAAAAAAGGCATAAGGGGAGTATGATGTTACAAGCAACTGATTTACGCCTGACTTTCAACCCAGGTACGCCGATCGAAAACCCTGCCTTGCGCGGTCTGTCGCTGTCTATCGCTGATGGTGAATTTGTCACTGTCATCGGTACGAATGGCGCGGGTAAATCGACTTTTTTGAACGCCATTAGTGGTGCGGTGCGTGTCGATAGTGGCACGATCAAGATTAACGGTCAGGATGTCACACGCCAAGACACCCATAAGCGTGCTAAGCAAGTGGCGCGCGTATTCCAAGATCCGATGGCAGGCACTTGTGAAGCTTTGACCATCGAAGAGAACATGGCATTGGCATTCAAGCGTGGCGGTGCGCGCGGTTTGAGCAGTGCTTTAAATAGTAAAAACCGTGAGCTATTTCGCGAAAAGCTTGCCATCTTAAAATTGGGACTAGAAAATCGCCTAACCGACCGCATGGGTCTGTTATCGGGTGGTCAGCGTCAGGCGGTGAGTTTGTTGATGGCAAGTTTACAACCATCAAAAATCCTATTGCTTGATGAGCATACCGCCGCACTTGACCCAAAAACTGCCGCGTTCGTGCTTGAGCTGACTGATAAAATCGTCGGTGAAGGTAAGCTTACCACGATGATGGTTACGCACTCGATGCAGCAGGCTTTGACCCATGGCACGCGCACAGTGATGCTGCACCAAGGTCAAGTGGTGCTTGATGTCTCGGGCGATGATCGCCGCGGCATGACGGTGCAGGATTTGCTGAATATGTTTGAAAAAACGCGTGGTGAGAAAGTTGAAGATGACAGCTTGATTTTGGGCTAATCTATTTTGGGTTAATCTGAAGCATAGTAACAAATCTTTGCTGTAAAAAAAAGACAATTAAGCTTATACTTAGTTGTCTTTTTTATGAGTATCAAACAAGAAGAGTAAAATTATGAGTAATTGTGAAGGTTGTGAAAGCGAAGTTGCGCGCCTATTGGTAACTTGTGAAGATCAGTCGGGTATCGTGCAGGCGGTATCGGGCTTTTTGTACCACCAAGGGGCGAATATCATTTCGCTGGATCAACATACTACAGAAGCTTATGGTGGCAAGTATTTTATGCGCGTTGAGTTTCATTTGGATGGCTTGGCGCTGAAAAAAGATGCGATGATGGCGACTTTTGCTGCCAATGTCGCCGAAAAATATCAGATGACTTGGCAACTAAATTGCCAAAAAGATCTGAAAAAAGTCGGTATTTTGGTCTCTAAAGAAGACCATGCCATGCTTGAGCTGCTATGGCGATACAGTCGTGGCGCGCTACCGTGTCAAATCACCCAAGTGGTGTCCAATCATGAAGATCTGCGCGCGTCGGTGGAGTCATTTGGTATCGAGTTCATCCACATTCCTGTGCATAAGGACAATAAAGAAGATGCTTATGCTAAGATCCATGAAGTGATGAAGGATAATGATCTGCTGGTGCTGGCGCGCTATATGCAGATTTTAAGCCCGAGCTTTGTCGATCAGTGGCAGGGGCGGATTATTAATATTCATCACTCGTTCTTGCCTGCATTCGTCGGTGCAAATCCTTATAAGCAAGCATTCGAAAAAGGCGTGAAGCTTATCGGTGCGACCGCGCATTATGTGACAAGTGAGCTTGATCAAGGTCCGATCATCGAGCAGGGTGTCGAGCGCGTGAGCCATGCCTATAGCGTGACTGATCTGCGTGAATTGGGTCGTGATATTGAGCGCGATGTCTTGGCGCGCGCAGTGAAATGGCATTTAGAAGACCGCATCATCATCGATGGTGGTAAAACAGTGGTGTTTGATTGAGCCGAACTGCTTTAAGCAAAAGACTGGGTATTTTCCAGTCTTTTTTTGTTGATTAATCGGCAAAATAGGTTTGGATTAAACAGTCTTTTAGGCGAGTGCGACTATCATCGTCTGATAATAACCGTGCTAATTCATCATCCAAAATAGCACCATAAACCAGTGTTTTGAGCTGATTTAGGCTGCCGATGGTTGATTTATTTTTCATTATTTCATCAAAATTTGGATGGGTATCCAATGTCCAAAAACCTTCGTTGCTTAGATGATAAAAAGGTGTTGCCAACCGTTTTTGGTGTGCTGATTTGACATAATTATCCCACTGCCAGCTAAAGGCGTGTTCAAGTGCTGATGAAATCTCAATATAAGCACCGCTGACTAATTCTTTTTCAAATAAATCAATGACGGCGAGCAATAAAATTGGCTTATGGGGTGCTACACCAAGCTTGGATGGCGAGCACCGCAAATTGGCGAAATTAAACAGATAGTCAGATAAAGTTTTCATAAAATGTTCAAAATACGGTAGATTGAATGATTTATCTTATCAAATACTTAAAATAAATACAAATCAAACCCAAAACATGACCCATCAGTCGCTTTGGGTGGCTTGCATGATTTGGATGTATCGCTTATTTTATGGCTATCAATTTTTAAGATAATTAAGGATAAGCTATGCAATACACAGCCCCACTTCGCGACATTCAATTCGTCATGCACGAGCTACTAGACAGCCAAAGCCACTACGCGCGCCTACCTGCCTACGCTGAACTGGATACCGAGACGGTTAATAGTTACTTAGAAGCGGCGGCGGATTTTGCCCAAAGCGTGCTATCGCCATTGAATCGTACGGGTGACATCGAAGGCTGCCGCTTCGAAGATGGTAATGTCTATACGCCGACAGGCTTTAAACAAGCGTATGAAAGCTACTGTGAATTGGGCTTTCCTGCCTTGACCGCCGAGCCTGAATACGGCGGCATGGGCTTGCCAACCACTTTATCAAGTGCGGTCAGCGAAATGATGGGTACGGCAAACTGGTCATTCTCTATGTACCCAGGGCTGTCACACGGGGCGATCGCCACCATCGAACACCACGGTACTGATGAACAAAAAGCCACTTATCTAGAAAAGCTGAACACAGGTCTGTGGTCGGGTACGATGTGTCTGACTGAAGCGCACGCAGGCTCAGATCTTGGCATCATCAAGACACGCGCCATGCCGAATGATGACGGCAGCTATGCCATCACAGGACAAAAAATCTTCATCTCAGCAGGCGAGCATGATTTGACCGAAAACATCATCCACATCGTGCTAGCACGCCTACCTGACGCACCAGCTGGCACTAAGGGTATTTCGCTATTTATCGTGCCGAAATTCTTGGTCAATGCCGATGGCTCAATCGGTGCGCGCAATGGCGTGACTTGTGGCTCGATCGAGCATAAGATGGGTATCAAAGCATCAGCAACTTGTGTGATGAATTTCGACGGTGCGACAGGTTATCTGATCGGCCCTGAAAACCGCGGTCTAAACTGTATGTTTACCTTTATGAATGTCGCGCGTATTGGCACGGCGATTCAGGGCTTGACGGCGGCGCAGTTTGCTTTCCAAGGGGCAATCACTTATGCCAAAGACCGTACCGCGATGCGCGCCATTTCGGGTGTGAAAGACAAAGACAAAGCCGCTGACCGTATCATCCACCATCCTGCGGTGCGCAATATGATTTTGACCACCAAAGCCTTTGCCGAAGGTGGGCGCGCGCTGGTGTATTATCTGTCACAATATGCCGACATCGTGCATAAGGGCGCAGGCGTCGATGGTGTGGATGTGAAATTTGCCGATGATATGCTGTCGTTATTGACACCGATTGCTAAAGCGTTCTTGACCGAGACAGGCTTTGAATCAGCGAACCACGGTGTGCAAGTCTATGGCGGTCACGGCTTTATCAGCGAATGGGGCATGGAGCAAAATGTCCGCGATACGCGCATCGCTTGCTTGTACGAAGGCACGACAGAGATTCAGTCGCTGGATTTGTTGGGTCGTAAAGTGATGGGTTCGCAAGGGCGTATGCTTGCCAATTTCACCAAGATCATTCATAAATTCTGTAAAGAACATGAAGAAAATGACGCACTTGGTCAATTCATCCGCCCACTTGCCAAGCTGAATAAACAGTGGGGCGACATCACCGCACGCATCGGCTTACAAGGCACACAAAACCCAGACGCCCTCGGTGCTGCCGCAGTCGATTATCTGTATTTCTCAGGCTATGTGACCCTTGCTTATCTGTGGGCGCGCATGGCGGTCGTCGCGCAAGTGAAGCTTGATGAGTATGATGCAGATCTTGACAGTGATAAATCATTGCACGGTGATTATGGATTTTATGATGCCAAGATCAAGACCGCGCAGTTTTATTTCACCAAGCTCTTACCACGCACCGCCGTCCATGTCGCACGCATCAACAGCGGCGAAGAGACCTTGATGGCGATGGATATTGAGCAATTTGTGTATTAAAATTACTATGATTGTGTCATTTGAAGCAATAGATCGTTTCTTGGATTTATATCATCTGCGGCTTAATCTCTAGCTTTGTTTTAAATGGTGCAATCATGCTGTTATTTTGAATTACTTAAAAACCGACTATAAGGAAATTATCATGTCATTGACCTATACCGCTCCCTTGGATGAAATGCGTTTTACACTAAAAGAAGTGTTTGATGCGCCGAAATTTTGGCAAAATAACGAAAAGCTCAGCCATGTCGATGAAGAAACGGTCGATATGATTCTAGATGAGATGGCGAAATTTGCCAGTGAAGTGCTGCTGCCGATCAATCAATCGGGCGATGAAGAAGGGGCAAAATACCTAGGCGATGGCAAAGTGGCAACGCCAGCAGGCTTCAGACAAGCATTCGCGCAGTATGCCGAAGCGGGCTGGATCGGACTTGGCGGTGATCCAAATTTCGGCGGTCAAGGCATGCCAAAGATGGTCACGATGCTGACCGAAGAGATGCTTTTTGCCACCAACCAATCTTTTGCCTTGTATCCAAATCTCACCGTCGGTGCCAGTATCTGCTTACTGGCTGCTGCTAGCGATGAACAAAAAACCAAATACCTTGAGAAAATGTACGCAGGGCAATGGGCAGGGACGATGTGCTTGACCGAAGCGCACGCAGGCACGGATCTTGGAATCATCAAGACGCGCGCTCTACCGAATGATGACGGTAGCTATGCCATCACGGGTACGAAGATTTTTATCACCGGCGGCGAGCATGATTTGGCAGAAAATATCATTCACTTGGTGCTTGCTAAGACGCCTGACGCGCCAGCTGGCTCAAAGGGCATTTCGCTGTTTATCGTGCCAAAATTCATGGTCAATGATGATGGTAGCCTAGGCGAGCGCAACGCCGTGCAAGCAGGCAGCATCGAGCATAAGATGGGCATCAAAGCATCAGCCACTTGCGTGATGAATTTTGACGGTGCAAAAGGCTATCTGGTCGGTGCGGAGAATACAGGCCTTGCTGCGATGTTTGTGATGATGAACTATGAGCGCGTGACCATGGGCTTACAAGGGCTTGGCGCAAGTGTACTGGCTTACCAAAATGCCGCGCGCTATGCCCAAGATCGCCTACAAGGTCGTGCTGATACCGGTGTCGTCAATGCAGATAAAGCGGCCGATCCGATCATTCATTTTGCTGATGTACGCCGTATGCTCTTGAATGCTAAGACCAACAGCGTCGCGGCGCGTACCTTTGCGATGTATGTGGCACAAAATCTCGACACCGCTAAATACAGCGATGATACCGCCGCAGCAAAAGCAGCCAATGCCAAAGTCGCGCTACTGACGCCGATTGTCAAAGCATTCGTCACTGACAAATCATTCGCCGCAGCGATCGACTGTCAGCAGGTATTCGGCGGACACGGCTATATCAAAGAATGGGGCATGGAGCAGATCGTCCGCGATACGCGTATCTCACAGATCTATGAAGGCACGAACGGCATTCAATCGCTGGATTTGTTGGGTCGTAAGGTCGTTAAAGATGGCGGCGTGGCGATGTCGGCATTCTTAGATGAGATTGATGCTGCGGCTGGTGCAAGTGCTTCATCGCACTCCATCGTGGCAAGTGTCAAATCATCGGTGCAAACCGTGCGCGAACTGACCGCCAAGCTGATCGCTGCCAGCAAAGACGATGCCAATGCCATCAACGCAAGCGCGGTCGATTATCTGCACGCGGTTGGCTATCTGTGCTATGGCTATATGTATCTGTTGATCATCAACGCGTGCGAAGGTAAGGCAGGTGAGTTTTATGAAAATAAACGCAAACTTGCCGACTATTTCGTCGCGCGCAGTCTGCCAAGCTTAGATGCACACGCCAAGATGGCAGCGGCAGGATCAAGCAGTATCATGGCGTTTGATGCTGGGTTTTTTGCGTAAATTATCGCTGTGAAAAAAGCTTGGTGAGTGATCGCCAAGCTTTTTTTTGGGTAGTAGGTTTGTCATGGGTATTGTTCATTGATATTGTATAAACCCATCTCATCAACACGCATTTTGATTAAAAACCTAATGCGTAGGGTGCGGTATCCGCACCAATTTATTATAACGATTTGATTTTTATAATAAATTTTTGCAAAAATCTTTTGGAGATTTGACGCATTAGGTATTTTGAGGGTGCGTGCGGCACGCCCTATAGGTATTTTAAATTTTTTATCAATTCAAACTTAAATAACCTACAAGTATATGTAATTCCCAAGCATTTTTACTTTAAAATCCCTGCATAACATTTATCATAAAAATGCAAAAAGCAAAAGATTTCGATACAAAATTCTGTGGTAAATCCTGCTCTGAAATTTGGCAAAATTGCCCAAGTGTGTTAGAGTGTCCTACCAAAGATTGAGAAAAATTGTACAAATTTTGTACAGAGCGGTACGATACCGCCAACAAGTGGAGTACTTTGTGACGCTATCGCATAATCACGATTTAGAACATATTTTACAATACATCGTCAAACTACAAGAACTACCCGAGCCTGCATCACTAAAGCGCTTGGTTGATGCACTGCGTGTCGATGCCGATGATGTCGATGCTGCCAATGCCAAGTTTGATGAGTTGATCGAATTATTACAAGCCAACCCTGAATACGGTCAGGGCTTGGCGGCTTTCATGCTGCGCTTGATTACGCAATATCGCCAAATTCCACTATATACCGATGCGGGCATCGCGTCTGATGAGACTTTTTTTGGTAGTGTCAATAAGCTTGTCGGACATCGTTTTTTGCCATTATTGCCCAACGAAGAGCTGGTGGTGGAGCTTGCCAATGATCTGTTTGATCATAAAAATGACTACCGCTGGATTGCTAATATCGATGCTGAAAAATGGGATCGGCTGGTGGATCTGGTGCAGGTGGGTAAGCATGATCTAAACTTGGTCGCGCAGATCAAGAACAACATTCTAAACGCTATCGTCATCTTATCTTATCGCATCAGTGGCATGGGTCTGCATCCTGAGCTGATGGAATTTTATCCAGAACTGCTCAATCACTCAGCAGCGTTCGTGGCGCAGAACCAAGAAGCGACACTGTTCGTCAATCAGTATCGCCAGTCGCACCATCTCGATGAGATGACCGATGTCATGCCTGAAGTGGACATCGATCCTGCGCCATTATTGGTGATGGTTGAGCAGTGCCAAGACATCGTCACCCGCGTGCGTAAACGCGTGTACAAGACAGGTATCTCGATTCGCATGACCAATTTGCTTGTGCGTCTTGAGCAGAGCTTGCACCGTATGCAGGTGCTGGTGAGTCTTGTGACGGATAAAGACAAAAACCGTGATAAGGCGGTGATTGAGCTGATGACCCAAGTGGTGCGCACGGCGAACACGCGCTATCGCTTTAGCTCATTGATCGAAAGTAACACCAAGCTTCTGTCGCGTAAAGTGACTGAGAACGCCAGTCGCGTCGGTGAGAACTACATCAGTACCGACCGCGCAGGCTTTATGAAAATGTCAAAAAAAGCCGCCATCGGTGGTCTGTTCATCGGCTTTATGGCGACATTGAAGGTGCTTGGCTCGTACTTGGTGCTTGCGCCGATCGGCAAGGCATTCATGAACAGCATGATCTATGGCTTGGGCTTTGTGTTTATTCATATCGCCAAAGGCACGGTCGCAACCAAGCAGCCTGCGATGACAGCAGCTGCGATCGCGTCCACTATCTCAGAAGGCTCGGGCAAAAAATCCCAACAACTGACGAAGCTTGCTGAGCTGATCGTCGATATTTTGCGTACGCAGTTCGTGGCAATCATGGGTAATATCTCGGTGGCGATGCCGGTGGCGTTCGTGATCGCGTGGACTTGGCAGTATCTGCATGGTGCGCCGATGATCGATGGCAAGATGGCAGCTCATCTATTGCATGACCTTGATCCGATTCGCTCACTGTCCTTGCCGCACGCAGCCATTGCAGGTGTGTTCTTGTTTGTTTCAGGCTTGATTTCAGGTTATTATGATAACTTGGCGGCGTACAATAAAATCGGCGAGCGCATTAAACGCCATCCGTGGCTACAGTCAGTGATGTCAAGCTCTTGGCAGAACAAGCTTGGCGATTTCGTCGAAGCAAACCTAGGTGCGATCATGGGGAACTTTATTTTTGGTTGTTTCCTTGGTAGTACCGCGACCGTCGGCTATATGCTTGGCTTGCCGCTGGATATTCGCCACATTGCCTTTGCATCGGCGAACTTCATTCACGGCATTTATCATCTTGCGCCGCAGGATCTGACTTGGCAAGTGATTACGCTGTCGTTCATCGGTGTGCTGCTGATTGGTATGGTGAACTTGATGGTGAGCTTCTCGCTTGCCTTGATGGTGGCACTGCGTTCAAAAGGCGTGCGCTTTTTTGAATGGAAAAAGCTTAACAGCATGGTATTTAGCCATTTTGTAAAGCATCCGCTTGACTTTTTTTGGCCGCGCAAAGAAACGGTCAAATACGCCAAAATCAACAGCGATGGTGAGATCATTTTCGATGAAGTCAAAGACAAAGAAACGCAGTTTTTCTCTGATGCCATCGTGCGTCGTCTGCACTTTAAGCCAAAAGACGCCCAAGAGATCAAAAATGACATCATCGAAGCAACCTTTGAACCTGTGTGTGGCGAAAATGGCGTACCGCTGATCGATGGTCAGAGCAGCGATGATTGCACGCCAAATTCATTACCAAAACCTGATGTCAAACCAAAGCTGCCTAAATAATGCACAAGACATTGGATAATTAATAGCCAATATCATCACAATGACGAAAACTTTTGCTTTTCGTCATTTTTTTATGTCAGCTTGTCAATCTATCGGAATAGTGCGAATAATTATCAATTTTATATACAAATTATAAATACTCTCAAGTGTATATCCAGTATGGGATTGTGCAATGACTGCTAATAAAATTTCTGAAATATTTCTGTATCGCATAATTTTGTATATCAGATAAATTGTACTGGATTTCTTAAAAAATTGCAGTATAATTGCCGCAATTATCCCACCGTTTATTTTTTGAGTAGTTTCTCATGGTGCAGCATACTTCTGTGTGGTACCGACGCTCGGTCAGTCCGTTTGTTCTTGTGGCAAGTGTTGCCGTTTTCTTGACCGCGACCGCCAATCTTACCTTTTTTGATAAAATCAGCCAAACCTATCCCATCGCGGACAATCTCGGCTTTGTGCTGACGATCGCTGTCGTGCTCTTTGGCGCGATGCTACTGATCACCACGCTGTTATCATCGTATCGCTATGTGCTAAAGCCTGTGTTGATTTTGCTATTAATCATGGGCGCGGTGACCAGTTATTTTACTGACACTTATGGCACGGTCTATGACACGACCATGCTCCAAAATGCCCTACAGACCGACCAAGCCGAGACCAAGGATCTATTAAACGCAGCGTTTATCATGCGTATCATTGGCTTGGGCGTGTTACCAAGTTTGCTTGTGGCTTTTGTCAAGGTGGATTATCCGACTTGGGGCAAGGGTTTGATGCGCCGATTGGGCTTGATCGTGGCAAGTCTTGCGCTGATTTTACTGCCTGTGGTGGCGTTCAGCAGTCATTATGCCAGTTTCTTTCGCGTGCATAAGCCGCTGCGTAGCTATGTCAATCCGATCATGCCAATCTACTCGGTGGGTAAGCTTGCCAGTATTGAGTATAAAAAAGCCAGTGCGCCAAAAGATACCATTTATCACGCCAAAGACGCGGTACAAGCAACCAAGCCTGATATGCGTAAGCCACGCCTAGTGGTGTTCGTCGTCGGTGAGACGGCACGCGCCGATCATGTCAGCTTCAATGGCTATGAGCGCGATACTTTCCCGCAGCTTGCCAAGATCGATGGCGTGACCAATTTTAGCCAAGTGACATCGTGTGGCACATCGACGGCATACTCTGTGCCGTGTATGTTCAGCTATTTAGGCGCGGATGAGTACGATGTCGATACCGCCAAGTACCAAGAAAATGTGCTTGATACGCTGGATCGCTTGGGCGTGAGCATCTTGTGGCGTGATAATAATTCAGACTCAAAAGGCGTGATGGATAAGCTGCCAAAAGCGCAATTTGCCGATTATAAATCCGCGACCAACAACACCATCTGCAACACCAATCCTTATAACGAATGCCGCGATGTCGGTATGCTCGTTGGCTTAGATGACTTTGTCGCTGCCAATACTGGCAAAGATATGCTGATCATGCTGCACCAAATGGGCAATCACGGGCCTGCGTATTTTAAGCGATATGATGAAAAGTTTGCCAAATTCACGCCAGTGTGTGAAGGTAATGAGCTTGCCAAGTGCGAACATCAATCGCTCATCAACGCCTATGATAATGCACTACTTGCGACCGATGATTTTATCGCTCAAAGTATCCAGTGGCTGCAGACGCACAGCAATGCCTATGATGTCTCGATGCTGTATGTCAGCGATCATGGCGAAAGTCTGGGTGAGAACGGTGTCTATCTGCATGGTATGCCTAATGCCTTTGCACCAAAAGAACAACGAGCGGTACCGGCATTCTTTTGGTCAAATAATTCATCGTTCACGCCAACTGCCAGTGACACCGCACTGACACATGATGCGATTACACCGACATTATTAAAGCTGTTCGATGTTACCGCGGATAAAGTCAAAGACCGCACCGCATTCATCCGCTGATTTCTCCCTTTATTTTTCCAAACCCACCGCACAATCATTCGTATTAAGGGCGGTGGGGTGGGGTTTGTTATGCCGTATTTATCAAATAAACGCCTGCTTGTCGAGATGAGCATCGCTCTTGTCATGGCGATCGTTGCTGCGCTGACCCTTGAACATAGTCAGATTGATCTGATGGTCGCTGATTGGTTCTATCTGGGTATGGGGCATTGGATGGTTGCCAAGCAAGCTTTTTTGCCCGATTTACTGCTGTATTCTGGACTAAAAAAGCTACTGATGGCGATGCTGATTTACTTGCTGGTTGCGACCATTTACCGCGCTTATCATGAGAAAAAGGGCAATGCCATCACTGCCAAGTGGCTTGTCCCAGTGGCAAAATTTCGCGTGCGTGAGCTTGTGTATCTGGTGCTGACTTTGATTCTAGTGCCGACAGTTGTCGCGTCATTGAAGGCTTATACTCATGTGGTCTGCCCTGTGCATTTGACAATTTTTGATGGCACGCTGCCGTATTTGCCGATGCTTGATAGTATGCGTAACACTATTCCTGATAAGTGCTTTCCTGCGGCGCATGCCAGTAGCGGATTTGCGCTGTTTGCCTTTGCTTTTGTGCCAAGTTTGCGCCGCCGTCGTGGTGCGATCACCATCGCGGTGATGGCATTGGGCTGGGTGATGGGCTGCTATAAGATGATGATTGGCGATCATTTTTTGAGCCATTCGGTGGTGTCGATGATGCTTGCGTGGGCGATGTCGGCAGGGCTTGCGTGGGTGTTTTTTAAGAAGGGTGAACAAGTTTAATCGTTTAGAAAATTTTACAATAAAAAAGGGCGTGTTTTAAGCACCCCGTTTTTATCGATCTAATGGATTGATTTTCAAATCCTTATAAAATCACCTTATCCACCATTACACCGATCAAAAATCCCACCATGCCGATGATTACGCTCATGCCGGTATTGATCTTACGCATGGTGGCAATGATGGTGGTGATGATACCAAAGACGCTTGCAATGAGGGGGTTATGCTCAGTTGGCGCACTAAAAAATGGCAAAGCAAGCACCATCGTCATCGCCACGATAATCGCACCACCTAATGGTGCAAGTGGTGAATTTTCAGCAGTAAAAAAGCGAATGATCGGTGAGTTGTCCGATAATAAAAATGGCAAAGCGCGAGACAAAGCAGTCAAAATCGCCATTGCTGCAACCGAAATCACTAAAGTGGAAAAGTTAGCATTACTAAACATTATCGAATAAACCTGCTAATTATCAACTGCACCAACACCCCTGCAAATCCCGCCACCAACAGCGCAATTTCACCATGTCCAAACTGTGTACAAATCACCGCCACAATTGCAGACACAATCAGCGCAATGCGAAAGCGTGGCTCACTGATAAAAGCGTGCGTCGATAATGAAACAAACAGTGCAACAAATGCAAAATTCATCGTCGCGCTCATCGTCGGATAATTAGCAAGCAGCTTACCACCAAAAATCCCGACAATCGTCCCACCCCACCATGAGACCCAAGAGACGATAGCAAGTCCAATTAGCCATGGCTTTTGGCGGTCGATGTCTTTTAGCTTTGCCATCGCGGTTGCAAAGACTTCATCGGTAATCAGTGGTGCAATCCAAATCATACCATCACTGGATTTGAGATGGCGTTTCATCAGTGGTGCATACAGTAGATGCCGAGAGTCGAGCAGGGCGCACAGTCCGACCACTGCCGTCACACTCGCACCGCTCATGATGGATGCAAACAGCAGAAACTGGCTAGCCCCAGCATAAATAAACAGGCTCATCGCCACAATCACCCAAGTCGGAAACCCTGCTGCTGTCGTCGCCATACCAAAAGCAATCGCCACAGGGATATAACCTAAGGCAATAGGGAGAGCGGCTTGACAGCCTTGGATAAAGGCGGCGCGGTTGGATTGGGTCATAAATTAGGCTAAATAATCAGAGCTGGTTATGTAAAAACGCTTATTATAACTTAAATTCACTGTTTCTCAAGTAATTTTACCGCGCCAAATGTATTGAAAATAGTAGTGTGGCGTTATAAATTGAAAAATATTCATCTTTTTTCAAAAATATATCAATTGTATTCATGTTAAAAATGCGGTTTAATATGTCCTGTTCGAAATTCATCCAAATTCACAATGAAAATAGGTGCAATATGACCACATTAAGCTGCCAAGTCAAAACGCTAAAATTTGACGAAAATTATATCCCTGCCCAAAGTACGCGCTTGACCACCAACTTTGCCAACCTTGCGCGTGGTGATAATCGTAAAGAAAATCTACAAAATGTCATACGCATGATCGATAAGCGATTCAATGATTTGGCAAATTGGGATAATCCGACCGCCAACCGTTATAGCGTTGAGCTTGAGATCGTCTCAGCAGATATTGATGTCATCGGTGATGGTGAGTTTTTTCCAGCGATTGAGATGCTAAAAACCTATATCATCGACCACAAAACTGGCCAAAAAACAGATGGTATCGTCGGTAATAGCTTCTCATCTTATGTGCGCGATTATGATTTTAGCGTGCTACTGCGTGAGTATAATCAAGACAAACCGACTTTTAGCGTGCCAGATGATTATGGCGTACTGCATGGCGAGCTTTTTAAACAAATCTTAACATCAGATGCTTATACAGCGAAATTTAAAAAAGCCCCAGTGATTTGCCTAAGTGTCTCAACCACTAAGACTTATCATCGCACAACCAATGTACATCCGATTTTGGGCGTGGAATATCAGCAAGAAGCTGATTCATTGACCGACGAATATTTTGATAAGATGGGCTTAAAGGTTCGTTATTTTATGCCACCAAAATCTGTCGCGCCATTTGCATTTTATCATGCAGGTGATCTATTAAATGATTATAGCAATCTTGAATTGATCAGCACCATCGCAACGATGGAAGCATTCCAAAAAATCTATCGCCCTGAGATTTATAATGCCAATTCGGTGGCGGGTGAAGTCTATACACCAAGCTTGACTTACGAAGATTATTCTTTAACAAAAGTAGAATATGACCGCGTTGAGCGTACCGAACTTGCCATTAAGCAAGGTGAGTATACCCAAGAGCATTTCATCAAGCCTTATGCAGATATTTTGGCAAAATTCGTTCAGTGATTGTGGTATATTAGATTAAGTATTTGAAATTAAACAAATTTATAAAGGCAATATATCATGAGCAAACTATTATTACCAACATCAACCGCAGGCAGCTTGCCAAAACCTGTATGGCTTGCCGAGCCTGAAAAACTGTGGTCGCCGTGGAAACTGTCGGGCGATGCACTGCGTGAGGCCAAGCAAGATGCACTATTGGTATCACTCCAAGAGCAAATCAGTGCAGGCATTGATATCGTCAGCGATGGCGAGCAGACACGCCAGCATTTTGTGACGACATTCATCGAGCATCTAGACGGTGTGGATTTTAATCAGCGAGAAACCGTGCGTATCCGCAACCGCTATGATGCCAGCGTGCCGACAGTTGTCGGTGCGGTGTCTCGTCCAAAGTCGGTATTCGTCGATGATGCCAAATTTTTGCGTCAGCATACTGATAAGCCGATCAAATGGGCATTGCCAGGGCCGATGACCATGATTGATACTTTGTATGATGCGCATTATAAAAGCCGTGAGAAATTGGCATGGGAATTTGCAAAAATTCTTAACGAAGAAGCCAAAGAACTGGAAGCTTGTGGCGTGGATATTATCCAGTTTGATGAGCCAGCTTTTAATGTATTTTTTGATGAATTAAATGATTGGGGCGTAGCAGCACTTGAGCGTGCCATCGAAGGGCTGAAGTGTGAAACCGCCGTACACATCTGCTATGGCTATGGTATTGAAGCGAATAACGACTGGAAAAAAACGCTGGGCAGTGAATGGCGACAGTACGAAGAAAGCTTCCCGAAGCTTCAGCAATCAAACATTGACATCGTCTCGCTTGAGTGTCAAAATTCGCGCGTGCCGATGGATTTGATTGAGCTGTTGCGTGGTAAAAAAGTCATGGTGGGTGCGATCGATGTGGCGACCAATGCGATAGAGACGCCTGAAGCGGTGGCGGATACTTTGCGTAAAGCTTTGCAATTTGTCGATGCGGACAAGCTGTATCCTTGCACCAACTGCGGCATGGCGCCTCTATCTCGCTCTGTGGCTCGCGGCAAGCTTGAAGCACTCGCAGCAGGGGCGGCACTGGTGCGTGCTGAACTGTCTTAAGCGATTTGCAGAATAATTCAATCAAATAGCAAAAGTTGGGAGTAATCCTGACTTTTGCTCAAATTTTTTATAAATATAAGTGAAGCAATGATTACAAATACAGAATTTAGAAATGCGATGTCCAAGCTTGTCAGCGCTGTACATATCGTCACCACCGATGGCAAATCGGGTCGGCATGGTTTTACCGCATCGGCGGTGTGCAGTGTTACCGATACGCCGCCGACTTTGCTTGTGTGCATGAACGGCAATGCGCGCTCGTATGAGCATTTTGTCGAAAATCAGGTGCTGTGCGTCAATACTTTGAGCGAGCGCCAAGCGGATTTATCGGGTGTGTTTGCATCGCCTTTGACTGCCGATGAGCGATTTGCCAAGGCAGGGTGGACGATGCTTGCCACAGGTTCGCCAGTTTTGTGCGATAGCTTGGTGAGCTTTGATTGTCAGATTGACGAGATCAAAACCGTCGGCACGCACAGTATTTTTATCTGTAAAATCATTGCCGTTAAGTCAGGTGATGGTACAGCAAAGGGCTTGGCTTATTGTGATCGCGCGTATCATTCGGTGGTGGCGCAAGGGTAGTGGATTGTTTTTCCGATAAGGTCAAATCGTTATCTTGGAATGATAAAAGGGCGTTATTGATACGCCCTTAATTTTATTTAATTTTATTTAAATTTATAGAAATTATTTGAATAAATAAAAATTTAGGGGGTGCTATATGCTTCAATTGAATGCAGATGTTTGAATTTTATGATAATTTTGGCAAAATTTCTTTGAGAATTGGACACATCAGAATCTTAATGGTGCGAACAGCTGATTTAAATAATATCTTAATCATTTAAAAAAGTGGGGTGTATATAACACACCCCGCAACATCATTAAATCACATCTTTTCAACAGTCTTAATGCCAAGCAAATCCAAACCTTGTTTTAAGGTTTTGGCGGTCAGATTTGCCAATAGTAAGCGACTGGTTTTGGTTGCTTCGTCCGCTGATAGAATCGGGCAGGCTTCATAAAAGCCTGAGAACACCCCCGCCAATTCAAACAGATATTGGCACAATAAATGTGGCAAGCCATCTTTGGCAACGGACAATAGCACTTCTTCAAATTGCAATAGTTTCACCGCCAATGCGCGCTCTTTATCATCGCTGATGGTGATGTCGCCCGTTAAGCTGTTGCCATCGATGCCAGCTTTGGCGAAGATTGAGCGGATGCGCGTGTAGGCATATTGCATATATGGCGCGGTATTGCCTTCGAACGACAGCATATTATCCCAATCAAACACATAGTCAGTGTTGCGGTTTTTTGACAAATCGGCATATTTCACCGCACCGATGGCGACGGCGTTGATGACCGCTTGTTTTTCGCTGTCGGTCAAATCAGGGTTTTTCTCATTGATCAGCACGGTGGCGCGCTCGATGGCTTCGTCCAGTAGATCGTTAAGTTTTACTGTACCGCCTGTACGGGTTTTGAAGGGTTTGCCATCTTTGCCAAGCATCATGCCGAAAGTGAAGTGCTCAAGGCTGAATGACTCAGGCACAAAGCCAGCTTTTCGAGTGATGAGCCAAGCCTGTGCCATGTGCTGTGCTTGACGAGCATCGGTAAAGACCAATGCACGATCGCCTTGCAAGGTCTCATAGCGGTACTTGGCAGCGGCGATATCGGTGGTGGTATATAAATAGCCGCCGTCTTTTTTCTGAATGATGACACCCATTGGCTCGCCGTCTTTGTTTTTAAATTCATCTAAAAATACAACAACAGCGCCATCATCTTCAACTGCCAAGCCTTGATCCTTGAGTGCTTGCACAACTTGTGGTAGCATTGGGTTATACAGGCTTTCACCCATGACATCATTTGGCGTTAAAGTCACATTCATGCGATCATAAGTCGCTTGGCATTGGGTCATGGTGATATCGACAAGCTTACGCCACATTGACAAGCAATACTCATCGCCACTTTGTAGCTTGACCACATAATTGCGCGATTTCTCAGCAAAGGCCTCATCGTTATCATAGTTTAATTTCGCTTGACGATAAAACTCTTCGATGTCGGATAGATCCATATCGGTGGCGTTTTCGTTTTGCATTTTTTCAAGATAAGCGATCAGCATACCAAACTGCGTGCCCCAGTCGCCGACATGGTTGGCGCGGATGACGGTATTGCCCAGAAACTCAAGTGTACGCACGACACTGTCACCGATGATGGTCGAGCGTAGATGACCGACATGCATTTCTTTGGCGACATTTGGCGATGAATAATCGACGACGACGCGCTGATTTTGGGTGGTGTTTACGCCAAGTTTGTCATTGCTATTGGCAGCATTGGCACTGTTTGCAATCCAATCATTTTTTAAGAAAATATTGATAAAACCCGCACCTGCGATTTCAGTTTTGTCAGCGATTTCGCTAAGGTCTAGGTGATCTAATACGCTTTGGGCGAATTCACGAGGATTTTTGCCCAGTTTTTTGGCAGCGCCCATGATACCATTGGCTTGATAATCACCAAATTGTGGCTTGCCTGACTGACGCACCAAGGCTTGCGCATCTTCGCTTGCGCCCGCTGCGATCATCGCTTGATAGACTTTATCATTTAATAATTGTTGAATATTCATAATTGACCGTCAAATTGTCTAAAAATCTGTATAAAAATTCGCCCAGAAAAACGGCATATAATAACAAATTTTTGCTAAAAAAGCTTGGGTTTTTGGAAGGAAAAAGCGGCAAAGCTCAGTCAATCTGTGCCCATTTTTCCTTATCTTTAAACATACATTCATCAAACACCACGCACGCACCGCACTTAGGGCTGCGCGCCATACAAGTGTAGCGGCCGTGCAGGATCAGATAATGGTGCGCATCGACCAGATACTGCGTCGGAATGCGTTTCATCAGTGCTTTTTCGACCGCTAGGACAGTTTTGCCAGTGGCAAGCCCCGTGCGATTACCAACGCGAAAAATGTGTGTATCTACCGCCATCACAGGCTGACCGAATGCGGTATTTAACACGACATTGGCAGTCTTGCGACCCACGCCCGCCAAGGCTTCAAGCTCGGCTCGAGTACGGGGTACTTGCCCGCCATGCTTATCAAGCAAATCTTGGCAAGTTTTGATCACATTGGTGGCTTTTGAATTATATAAGCCGATGGAGCTAATATAAGATTTTAGACCATCCAAACCTAGATCAAGTATCGCTTGTGGTGTATTTGCCACTTTAAATAGCTTATCGGTAGCGATGTTCACGCTTTTATCTGTGGCTTGGGCTGAGAGCATCACCGCGATCAATAGCTCAAAGTCGCTCGAATAATTCAGCTCAGTGACAGGTTCTTTGATATGCTTGGCAAGCTTTTGAAAAAATGATACACGCTTTGGTTCGCTCATTGGGCGTGATGGCGGCGTATCGGCGGTTTTTGCTGTGGCAAGCTTACTGGTTTTGCCGGCTTTGACAGCGCTTAGGGTTTTTGATTTTGTCATAATTTACTAAATAATCAATGGCAATTATTCATCATATTATTGATAAAGATAGATTATTTTTTCTTCATATCTTTATCGGATTTATCATCGTCATCATCTTCCCATGATGCTAAGCGTTTGGCGATTTTACCAAACAGCGTGGTTTTCTTATATTCACCATTTTTGTTCTTATCATCGACCGCCATGCCGGTGAGCAGGGTGAGTGCTTGGCGGATGTCGTCGATGGCATAGATGGCGAATTGATCGGCAGCGCAGGCAGCGACGATGTCATCTCTGAGCATGAGCTGATCAAGGTTTGTGCGTGGCAGAATAACCCCTTGTGTGCCATCAAGTCCTTTTTCGACACAAGCATCAAAAAAGCCTGCGATCTTGGCATTCACGCCACCGACCGCTTGCGCTTGTCCCAGCTGATTCATCGAGCCTGTAATGGCAAGATTTTGGGCAATCGGCACATCGGCAAGCGCAGATAACAGCGCGCAGCACTCAGCCAGTGTGGCACTGTCGCCATCGATATGTGCATAACTTTGTTCAAACGCCAGTGATGCACTGAAGTTCAATTCATGAAATTCACTAAACAATGAGCGCAGAAAACTTGACATGATCAGCATTCCTTTGGCGTGCAGACTACCACCAAGTTCGACATCTCGCTCGATATCTAGGATTTCGCCATGACCGAAATTCGGCTGAATCAATGCCGTCAAGCGCGCAGGCAGACCAAACTCACTGTCAGCATAGCTAATGACCGTTAGGGCGTTGATTTGCCCTGTGGCGCGCCCTGTGGTGCTGATGATTTGCTGACCGTTTTCGATCTCTTGCCAGTACAGCTCTTGTAGGTAGCTTGTGCGCTCAAACATATCAGCAAGTGCAGATTTGACATGGTTTGCACCAACCATTTTATCGCCGTTCATCATCGCGATACGCGCCGATTCGACCATCAGTGCAGATAAGCGATTGGCGTGTAGATCAAGCTTATTTTTGTCATCGGCAAGCTTAGATAACTCATCGATAATCGCTGCCATCGCAGTATTATCAAAGTGCGGCAGTTCATAGCCTTTGACCATGTCCACCATCTTACACACCAGTCCTGTTTCGCTCTCGGCGGTGCGCGCGATGGTATCGTGAAAATCAGCACGAATTTTAAACACTGAATTAAATTCAGGTTCAAATTCTAATAATTCATAATAAAGATCAGCTTCACCAAGCAAGATGACTTTGACATCCAAATCGACGCTGTCAGGCTCAAGTGACAGACTGCCTGTCAAGGTGAGCATCTGCTCAAGGCTTGAGATTTTGATTTGCTTGGACTGTAGTGCGCGCTTGAGCCCTTGCCATGCATAAGGATGCTCAAGTAGGCTTTGCGCTTCAAGCAGCAAAAATCCGCCATTTGCCTTGTGCAGCGCACCTGCGCGAATCATGCTGACATCGGTCAGTACCGTGCCAAGCTCTGTGGTGTATTCGATATGACCAAGTAAGTTCAAATGCGTCGGCAAATCTTCAAAAACAATCGGCGCACCTGTTCCTGCCTTATGACTCACCAGTACATTGACCGCATAGCGGCTCGGCACATCTGACAGCACCGCAGGGACGAAATCTTCATCATCTTCATTGATGATGCGTGCGATATTTTTGACCATGTCATCGCGCATGGCGTGCAAGTGGCGGATGGCTTTTGGAAAATCTTTAAACGCTGTCAAGACAGGGCGAAACATCGGCTCAAGCACTTTTTCTGCTGTGCTTTGGTGCAGCTTATCAAGTGCGTCATGCGTCGCATCTTCCAGATCTTCTAGCTCAAGCTGTGCATTGGCAAGCTGTTTTTGTAGCTTGGCAAGTGCATCGGTGTCAATGGGTTTATGCTCATCGATGGCGACAAACTGCGTACGACCATCAGCAGATGATTTTAAGATTAAGTTAAAATTCACCGCCTTGGCATTGATCGCGGCAAAGCGTTCATTCTGGGCAATGGTGATGTTATTTTTGATAGCGTCAATGTGGCTTTGGTGGGTGTCGCCAAGCAATTTGGCGGCCAATTTTTTCTTCGCCATCTGCCATAGTTTGTGCGTCTTTGATTGAAAGCTTGCCGCCAATCCTGCCGGAAAATCAATGGCAATTGGACGGCGCGAATCAGCAAAATTATGCACATAAACCCAGTCATTGGGCGTCGGCATGGCTTTGGCGCGCTCGGATAATAGACGCGTGATCAGCGTGCGTTTGCCCAAGCCATTTTCACCGACGGCGAACACATGATAGCCATTAGCGCGAATATCAAGCGCGGTGTTGATCGCTTTGATGGCGCGTTTTTGTCCAAAGTCAATGGCAGGCTTTGGTAGTTTTACTCGGCTATTTTTGGGTAGGCTCTCGGGATTGGTGTAGCGTTTGAGCGCGCTGATTTCTAGCTTATGAGAGTTTAGTAAATTTTGATAATCTTCGGGTTTCATAAATCGTTGTGGTGTTTTTAAATTCTGGTGATGGTCAGGTGGGGTTTATAAAACTAAATAAATAATTTTATAAAAATACACAATCTAAGTAAAAATTTCACAAAATATCGCCAAAGCACCAACATTTTGTCAAAAACTTGCACACTGCCATCAAAAAGGCTATTTTAGCAGATTAAAGCATGATAAAATAGGGTAGTTTTTACTTTCATTTTTCTTTGCTGTTTTGGATGACGATGACTGTCAAATTTTCAAAAATTTCGCACAAAGCTGACACCTTCGCTGCCGCTATCAAGGACGCTGCCGCAAGCCTTGGTATCGCGCTTAATGATGACAAGACTTTGCAGATTTTGCGCTATTTGGATGGACTGTTGCTGTGGGGCAAGGCGTATAATTTGACTGCGATCACCGATCCTGATGATGCGCTGATTAAGCATATTTTTGACTGCATGGCGATTATTCCTGATTTGCCGTTTGCTGAGCGTGCAGGCGTCAAGTTGCTTGACATCGGCACAGGCGCAGGCTTGCCATCGGTGATTATCGCCATCATTCGTGATGATTGGCAAGTGGATGCGCTGGATAGTAACTCTAAGAAAATCCGCTTTATTCGTCAGATCGCCAGTGAAATCGGACTTAAAAATATCACGCCGATCGCAAGCCGTATCGAGCATCACCACGAGGATAAGTCACAAGCTTATGATGTGATCACATCGCGAGCTTTTGCAAGTCTTAGTGACTTTGTAAAACTTGCTGAGCCTTGTCTTACCGATAATGGTATGCTGTATGCGATGAAAGGCAAAGTGCCAAGCGATGATGAAAAGCAAGGCTTGGATGCATGGCAAATTAGCGTAAAAACCATTCAAGTGCCAAAGCTTAATGATGATCGCTGCGTGGTGTATTTGAACCGCTAATTTTGTAAAATTTTTTATTTAATTTATAAGTATTATTTTAGGTTTATTATGGATATTATCGCAATTGCCAACCAAAAAGGCGGCGTTGGCAAAACCACGACCACGGTTAATTTGGCGTCTGCTCTGGCACTGATTGCCAAGAAAAAAGTGCTGATGATTGATTTGGATTCGCAAGGCAATGCCACCACCAGTGTTGGCTTGGACAAAAATGCCTTGGAATACACCATGGCGGATGTGCTACTAGATGGCGTGGCGTTGGCAGATGCGATCATCACGACCGAAACAGGGCTTGATGTCATTGGTGCAAACCGTGATTTGGCGGGCATCGATGTGTCATTGGCAGGGGTGAGTGATGCGCCGTTTTTGTTAAAGCAAGCCTTAGAACAAGCACAAAAAGACGGCAAGCTTGATTATGATTTTATCATCATGGACTGCGCGCCTAGCCTAAGCATGATTACGGTCAATGCCTTTGCGGCGACTGATGGCGTCATCATTCCGATGCAGTGCGAATACTATGCACTAGAAGGGGTGGCGGATCTCATCGCAACCATTGAGAAGTTAAAATCTATCAATGACAAGCTGCACATTCGCGGCGTGGTGCGCACTTTGTTTGATAACCGCAATACCTTGGCGCAAGATGTCTCGGCTGAGCTTATCAAGCACTTTGGCGATTTGGTATACCAAACCAGCATTCCGCGCAATATTCGCCTTGCTGAAGCGCCAAGTTTTGGACAGTCGATTTTTGGCTATGAAAAATCATCCAAAGGCGCGATCGCTTATCATATGCTGATGAATGAAGTGCTGACACAGACGGCAGCTCGATAGGATAGAGCATGTCAAAAAAACGCGGATTGGGGTCAAATCGGGGCTTGGACAGCTTGCTTGCCAATATTCAAGCGGGGCGACAGCTCAATGAAGTGGTGAAAGATGTGCACCACGCCACGCCAGCGCTTGCCAAAAAATCAAGCGAAAAAGGGCTTGACACACTCATTCCAAAGGCGCAAACTGCCCCAGTTAAACCAGTTAAACCAGTTAAACCAGTTAAACCAGTTAAACCAGTTAAACCAGTTAAACCAGTTGAACCAGTTGAACCAGTTGAACCAGTTGAACCAGTTGAACCAGTTGAACCAGTTGAACCAGTTGAACCAGTTGAACCAGTTGAACCAGTTGAACCAGTTGAACCAGTTGAACCAGTTGAACCAGTTGAACCAGTTGAACCAGTTGAACCAGTTGAACCAGTTGAACCAGTTGAACCAGTTGAACCAGTTGAACCAGTTGAACCGCCGATGATTTCACTGTCGGCGTATGAGCAGCGCGAGATTAAGCGGTTTTGGCAATTTGGCTTAATGGATGCCGAATAGGGCGATCGGCTAGTTTAATAGATTTTGTAAAGATTTTAAAAAGTAGGCTTAGATATCATGACAAAAAAGCGTGGATTGGGCAGTAGCCGTGGATTGGACGCACTTCTTGGTAGTATCAATGCGGAGAAAAAAATCATCGCAGACACACACACGCCAAGCCATGAGCCTGCACCTGTCAGCACGCCATCTGAGCCTGTCAAGTCAGCCCAAAAGGCAAGCAAGGACAAAGCCAAAAAGACAACCAAATCCGCCATCGATAATCAAGCGGATAAAGTCGTCGCCCAAGATGGCGAAAAAGTGGCGCTGGTACAAATCGCCACCAACCGCCTGCAATCAGGCAAATATCAACCACGCCGCGATATGAACGAAGATGCGCTGAATGAATTGGCATCATCCATCAAGCAGCACGGCGTGATGCAGCCGATCGTTATCCGTCCGCTATTGAGTGATGAAGATAAGACAAGCGACACGGTTACGCATGAGATCATCGCAGGTGAGCGTCGTTGGCGCGCAGCGAAATTGGCGGGGCTTGAGAGCATTCCCGCCATTGAGCGCGTCTTGTCTGATGAGATTGCTATTGCACTGGCTTTGATTGAAAATATCCAGCGTGAAGATCTTAATGTGCTTGAGCAAGCAGCGGCATTACAAAGATTTCATACCGAATTTGGCATGAGCCATGCAATGATCGCATCTGTGGTAGGCAAGGCGCGCACCACGGTCTCAAACCTACTTCGCCTAAATCATCTACATGATGAAGTCAAACAATACATCCTAGATGGTGCGATGGATATGGGTCATGCCCGTGCATTGTTATCACTATCAGATGCGCAGCAGCCCATTATCGCCAAAAAAATCGTCGATGGTAACATGACCGTGCGTGATGCTGAGCGATTGGTCAAATCCATCCTAGATCCTGAACCAAAAGTCGCCACACAGCCAGATCACGAAATTCTTGCCCTAAGCCAACAAATCTCAGATGCGCTTGGTGCAACAGTGAAGCTTAAACAAGGCAAAGATGGCAAAGGCAGTGTGGAAATTTTCTTTTATAGCCATGATGAGCTAAATGAGCTGATTGCTAAATTAAGTCAGTGACTTGGTTTATAAAAAGTAGTCTATAAAAAGTAGGGTGCGTTATACGCACCAAGGCGATAAAAGTATTTGATTTTAAAGAAATAATTTTCACGAACTTTTTGATAAAATCGATGCATCTTGTACTTTAACAGTGCGCTCGGTGTATCCTACGGTAAACTCTATAAAAGACAATTGCAAAACCCGTTAAATCATCAAATTAACCATCCAACCCAAAAAGCGATTTGTCATGAAAAAAGCCGAACTAACACTGACAACAGCATGGCAAAATAAATCGCCATATCTAAGTCTATTAAGTCCTTTATCTGCCCTGTATGGCGCGGTGAGTTCTGCGCGTAAGTCCTTGTATCATAAGAATATTTTCGATATGTATCGCGCACCAGTACCAGTTTTGGTGATTGGTAATATCACTGTCGGTGGCAGTGGCAAAACACCGCTGATCATCACCATGCTTGAATATCTGCTTGCTAAAGGCGTGCAAGTGGGTGTCATCAGCCGCGGCTATGGTGGCGATAGTAGCCAAATGCCGCGCATGGTAATGCCTGATAGTGCGCCTGATCAGGTTGGTGATGAGCCTTGCCTAATTGTCCAAAGTATTTTTGCCAAGACGGGTGATGTCGTTCCTATGGTGGTGGGTGCAAATCGTAAAGCTGCCATCGAATTATTGCTAAGTACCCACCTGAATGTCAGCCTAATCATCAGCGATGATGGCTTACAGCATTATGCACTGCATCGCGATGTCGAGTGGATCGTCGTCGATGCTGCGCGTGGCTTTGGTAATGGCAAGCTGTTGCCACAAGGCTTATTGCGCGAGCCGATCAGTCGCCTTGATGGTGCGACCATTGTCTATCATGATGCGCGCTTGGCAAGTTTCACAGGTGAATTTTCAACCGCGCATTATAGCCTAGATGAGAAATTTACCAGTCCAGCTTACTACAGTGCAGATGATTTGACCATGTATCTTCGCCCATCAGAGCTTGTGCCATTATTGCCTAATTCTACAAAAAAACCACCGCAAGCAAGCGATCGTATTTATGCCATCAGTGGTATCGGCTATCCTAAGCGGTTTTTTGATACGCTTGGTGAATTGGGCTTTGATGTCGTACCGGTGGCGTTTGGCGATCATCATCAGTTTGTTTTGGCTGATGTGGTTGATTTTGCTGATTTGCCGATTATTATTACAGCAAAAGACGCGGTGAAATTACGCACCCTTGCCAAAGAACAAATGCATCCGATTTTTGAGAATATCTGGGTGCTGCCTGTATCAGCGCAATTATCGCAAGCGGCATATCAGCAGATGGATGCATTGATTGAGCGATTTGAATTAATCAACCAATAATAATTTAGCTAAAATCGTGCGGTATTCACATCAATGTACCAAAAGCATTTATCCAAAAATTGGGTAAATTTAATATATTCTATCTCTTAATGGTGTGCGTAATGCACCCTGTGGTTATCTTTATAAGGATTATCCCATGCCAAAAATTCATCTAGTTATCCCTGCTCGTTATAAATCCACGCGCCTACCTGCCAAGCCGCTACTGCCGATTCATGGCAAGCCGATGATTCTATGGACGGCGGCGAAAGCAATGCAGGCAAGCTTTGCTGATACTGTTTGCGTGGCAACCGATGATGAGCGCATTTATGCCACTTGCCAAGATGCAGGTGTGAATGTGGTGATGACCGATGGTGCGCACCCATCTGGCACGGATCGCTTGGCGCAGGTGGCGACAGATTTGGACTTTGATGATGATGATATTGTCATCAATATGCAGGGTGATGAGCCGCTTGTGCCGCCTGTGCTGCTTGAGCAGGTGATGCAGCTGTTGATTGATAATCCTGATTGTGCGATGGCGACCTTGTGTGAGCCAATCGCTGATAGCGATGAATTTGCGCGCCCATCGGTGGTGAAAGTGGTGATGGATAATGCGCATCGTGCGCTGTATTTTAGCCGTGCGCCGATTCCGCATGACCGTGATGGCGTGATGGCAGGGCAAACGACACCAAAGCAAGCATTTCGCCATCTAGGACTGTATGCCTATCGTGTGCGAGTGCTCAAGGCATTCACAGGCTGGGAGCAGGGCGTGCTTGAGAAGCTAGAAAGCCTTGAGCAGCTGCGCGTATTAGAAAATGGCGAGCGCATTGCCATCGATGTCGCCAAAGTCGCTTTGCCTGCTGGTGTGGATACGCCAGAAGATCTTGAGCGATTGAACGCCATGCCGATCGAAGCATTGATGGCATTTGACTGATGGGATTGTAATGAGTACGGATTTGTACTTTGCGCCGCTGCTAACTTGGCAGCATAAGGCATGGCAGCAGCTGACAGGGCAGTTTGTGAGTCATCATCTGCCACATGGATTGCTGGCGGCAGGCATGGCAGGTATCGGCAAGCGCGCATTTGTATGGCGATTGACCGCCTATCTATTGTGCCAAAACCGCAATAAGCAGGGCGCGTGTGGTGCGTGCGACAGCTGTCACTGGCTGATGGCGGGTACGCATCCTGATCTGATGGTCTTGCCTGCTGCCAGTAAGCTTGGTGCGGATGGTGGCGATGATACGATCAAAATCGATGACATTCGCGAACTGCAGGTATATAGCCAGTCAAAAGGTCATGGTGCAAAGGTCATTGTGCTTGATCATGCTGACACACTGACGATCGCAGCTGCTAATGCGCTACTCAAGACGCTTGAAGAGCCGCGCTATGGTGTGTTTTTGATATTAATCAGTGATTATCCATCGCGACTGCTGCCGACGATCAAAAGCCGCGTGCAGCTGTTGCCATTGACGCAGATTGACACAGCGGCAGCGAATGCTTATCTAGACGAGCAGGGCGTTGCCAATGCGCAAATGCTACTTGATATTGCCGAAGGTGCGCCCTTGATGGCGCAGATGCTGGCTGATGAAGCGTGGTTCGCTGAGCGGATGACTTGGCTGAAGACCTTGATCGCACTACAAAGTGGTATGCGCACCCCATCGCAGGCGAGTAGTTTTTGGCAGGAGAAATTGCCCTTGGCGCAGTTTATCCACTTGTCGCGGATGATGGTGCTTGAGCTGTGGCGATACGCTTCAAGCTTGCCATGTTTACATACCGATTTGGATTTGCACGCATTATTCCAAGGCGGTGCGATAAATACGGCTGTATTAGATCGTTTATCACAGACTTTGGATGATGTGCAATCCGCCATCAGCCAAAATATCCAAGAAAAAATCGCCTACGATCGGCTGATGGTGGCGATGGTTGGGTGAGTTCTTATTTTGTATCTGCTGAAGATTTGTAAAATAGATGGTTTTAAAGCTTATTAATCATATAAAAAATCAAGCCCAAACAAAACACTTGGGCTTGATTTTTTTATATGCCGTCAATGATAATTACCAACGAATCGGCGTGATGTGTGGGTTGCCTGATTTTAGGTGCTCATAAGTACCTTTGACAAAGATATCTTCGTTCACGGTATTGATATTGGTATGACCACAGAATGCCATAGTGATGTCACACTCTTTGTAGATGATTTCAAGTGCACGGCGGACACCGTCTTCACCATACGCACCAAGACCATACAGGAATGAGCGACCAATCATTGTGCCTTTTGCACCTAGAGCGATGGCTTTTAGGACATCTTGACCTGAGCGGATGCCAGAGTCTAGCCACACTTCGCAGTTTGAATTTTCAGCATGTGCTGCTTGTACGCAGTCAGATAGAGCTGCGATCGATGATGGTGCGCCGTCAAGCTGACGACCGCCGTGGTTTGAGATAACCATCGCATCTGCACCAGATTTGGCAGCCAGGATGGCATCTTCAGGCTCCATGATGCCTTTGATAATCAGCGGGCCGCCCCACAACTCTTTGATGCGTGCGACATCGTCCCAGTTTAGACTTGGGTCGAACTGCTCAGCCGTCCATGACGATAGGCTTGATAGGTCGGTAACACCCTTAGCATGACCTGCGATATTGCGGAAAGTGTGGCGCTTAGTGCCAAGCATATTAAAGCACCATTCAGGCTTGGTCATTAAGTTTAGGATGTTTTTTAGGGTTGGCTTTGGTGGTGCTGATAGACCGTTTTTGATGTCTTTATGACGCTGACCCAAAACTTGCAAATCTGCGGTCAAAATAAGTGCCGAGCAGTTGGCAGCTTTGGCACGCTTGATCAAGTTTTCCATAAATTCTTTGTCGCGCATGACATACAGCTGGAACCAAAACGGCTTAGAAGTATTCTCCGCGACATCTTCGATTGAGCAGATAGACATCGTCGATAGCGAGAATGGAATGCCGAATTTTTCCGCAGCGCGTGCAGCATGGATTTCACCATCTGCCCACATCATGCCTGTAAAGCCAGTCGGCGCGATCGCCACAGGCATAGACACATCCTGATCGATCATCTTCGTGGCTAGGCTGCGACCTTCCATGTCCACCAGTACGCGCTGACGCAGCTTGATGCGGTCAAAGTCGGTTTCGTTGTTGCGATAGGTGGTCTGCGTCCATGAGCCTGAGTCCACATAGTCATAGAACATACGCGGTACTTTGCGCTCAGCAATACGGCGCAGGTCTTCGATTTCGGTGATTTTGCTTAAATCTGCCATAATAATTCTCTAACTTAAATCAGATGGGCGGGATGATTTTATTCTGATAAGCAACGGATTCAATTGATTATCAGAATAAAACGCATTCGTAAGCTGCGTATTTTACCTGCTTTTTGTGATTATCGCCAATGATTTATAAATCATTTCGTATAAGAATTGAAAACATGGATCAATCATAAAGGTAAAAAGATGAAAATTTAAAAGTGCAAAAGTGGGCTTGAAAATCCAAACCCACTTGTTTGCAACAAGGCTTATGCTTTCGCGCCAGTTTTGCTCATGACGATCAAGAACAGAATTGGCCAAGCCACCGCACCAATCCACCACATTGGGCTAAAGATCAGCGCCATACCGATCAGACCTGCTTGTACGACATAATAAGTCATAGAAATCAAAGTTTTACGGATGACATAACCTTCACGGTTCACAAGACCGACGACCGCACAGGCAGCGACGACATTGTGTACTGAGATCATGTTGCCTGCAGCGCCGCCGACCGCTTGTAGAGCGACGACTTTACCTGCAGCGACTACATCCAGACCGATTTGGGTTGCTGTACCCCATTGGAAGTGAGCGAACATCATGTTCGATACAGTGTTTGAGCCTGCGATGAACGCGCCCAATGCACCGATCCACGGTGATACCAGTGGCCACATACCTTCAAAGGCACCAGCAGCTGCCGTTGCCAATACTTTTGGCATCGCAAGCATCTGTACTGCTGCATCAGGCGCTGAACCTGAGTTGATGAATACTTGCACCATCGGTACAGAGAACAGTAGTGCAGGCGCTGCAGCAAGCATGGTCTTAGCTGATGCTGACCAGCTGCGTTTTACCATATCGCCTTTCATGCTGAACAAGAAGATACAGATGATCGACACCAGTAGCAGTACACTACCTGGAGAGTAAAGTAGCTGAGTCTTGTTGGTGATGGTCGTACCTAGGATATTGCTATAAGCGATGGTGACTGCATCTGAGTTCAAGAATGCTTTTAGTGGCTTGACAGTACGAGTCACGATCAAGATCGCGATGATGATCAAGTAAGGCGCAAATGCACGCAGCACACTGAAATTTGGTGTGTTTTTGTCATCAGTATTGGTTACAGCAAGTTCACTTACCCACTCTTTATCCCATGATTCACGAGGGCCGAAGTCAAAGGTTTCTTTTGGTGTCAAGAAGCCACGCTTAGCAGCAGGAATTACCAATGCCATACCAACGATTGAACCAACGATTGACGGTAGCTCAGGGCCGATGAATTTAGCGGTCAATGCATAAGGCACAGTGAAGGCAAGACCTGCAAAGATAGCAAATGGCGCAGCTTTCAAACCTTCGATGAAAGAGCGTTTTTGACCAAAAAAGCGCGTCAAGAAACCACACAGAATCAGCGGAATCAAGAAACCAACCAAGCCATGAATCAGACCGACATTGCCCGAAATATCAAAGATATACGCTGGCAGATCCTTATTGATACCTGCCAATGCACTCATCACATCTTCTTTGTTCTCAAGACCTGAATTGACACCGATCAGAAGTGGCGTACCGACCGCGCCATAAGATACCGGCGTCGATTGGATAATCAATACCGCCATCACACACGCCATCGCAGGGAAGCCTAGTGCAAGCAGTAGTGGCGCTGCGACCGCTGATGGCGTACCCCAGCCGGTAGAACCTTCGATCAGACAGCCGAACAGCCAAGCGACGATGATCATCTGTACGCGGCGGTCAGGCGAGATGTCCATAAAGCCGCGGCGAATCGCAGTGATCGCACCGCTTTCTTTAAGGGTGTTTAGGATCAAAATCGCAGAGAATACGATGAATAGAACATTGACCGCGGTCAAGACACCGTGAATGGTTGCAGCAGCGACTTGATTACCGCTGGTATGCCACACAAAATACGACAATGCCGCCGTCGCAAGATACGCCAAGCTCATGGCATATTTTGCAGGCAGACGCATGACGACCAGTAGCACGAATACGATAATGATTGGCAACATCGCCAAAAATGTATACATACTCACTCCTTGTACTCGTCACAAGACGAAAAATAATTCAAGATTTATCAGTGGCTTTTCTGCCAAGCAAATAGCGACAGGGCGCATTGATAAAGTCGATAAAAATTGCAAAATAAAAAATCATCACGGCATCGACATTCACAGGCAATCTGTACAACAAATCGACTGTAAAAACCCAATCAACCGTGATGATAGTACACTGATATAAAAATCGTCGGCAATTTTACCGATTTACTCATCAAAAAGGAATAGATTTCAATGCTACCAAATTTGTATAGCTGATATTTTTTATATAAATAATCGGTATATTTTTTATGCAAAATCACCATCCAAGCCATATAAATCAAGACTTAGGCATTTTTCTATGAAATAAAAACTTGTATAATCAAATTTGTTTATTTTTTGTAAACGAGCCAGTATTTTTGCAACATTATGTAAATTTAGCATACTTTAGCGCAGCAATTGGCGATAATTATTGATAATTTATAACAGTTGTTTTGATATCAAATTTCATTTTATTCCAAATGGTTGGTTATAATATTTCCAAAAGTTATGGCGAGATTTGACAAATATTTGGTGAAATTTTAATCAGTTTAGCCAATAAAAAAGCACCGATGTGAAGTTTATCGATGCTTTTTAATTAATTAAAATTATCAGTAAGATTAGATTATTTCATCAAAATACGCTGCACATCCATCACAGAAAATGGGTAGCATAATAGCTGATTTGGCGTGATCAAAATCGGCAGGTATTTGCCAAGGCTGTCAAGCAAGGTGATATCTTGGGTGTTCATAATCTCAAGACGGATCAAGGCTGGCGATGGCGTGACGGTTTTTAGCACAAAGCCAAGCCAAGTTTGTGCATCTTGGCACAGATGACAGCCGTCCGTTCCGATCAGATACCAAGTGTCATCGCGGATGTCATCGACTTGTAGGCAGGTCAGTAGCTCTTGGCGAAAGTGTGTAAAATCATCGGCGGATAATCCTGCGACTGCATGGCGGTTATTTTTTAGATTTGATAAATGAATTTTATTATTTAATGAAATCATCGTTATTCTTCTGTAGTTATTCTTCCATAAAAGTGGAAAAAGTTGTGGTTTTTGTGGTTAAAAAATCGCTATTATCAGCACAAATCATGTACAATAATCCGATCAATTTAGGGGTATTGTAGCGTGTTTCGATCAATTTTTAAATGGCTTTTGGCGCCGCTGCTTGGCTTATTCTTGGGATTTCATATCATGGTGGCAGGGTTGCTTGCAGTCGGTAGTGTCGTGCCAGTGACCAATTCGGCATTTATGATGTGGCATCGCATCGGTGGCGGTAGCGTGACACAGTCGTGGGTGGATTATGACAATATCGCCAAAAGCGTCAAGCAGGCAGCGATCGTCAGCGAAGATGCGAAATTTGCCACGCACAATGGCTTTGATTTTGAGAGCATTCAAGCGGCGATGAAATCCAATCAAAGTGACGGTGAGATCTCAGCGGGTGGCTCGACCATCAGTCAGCAGCTTGCCAAAAATCTGTTTTTGACATCGCACCGCTCATACATCCGCAAGGGCGAAGAAGCGATCATCACGGTGATGATGGAAGCGCTGTGGAGCAAGCAGCGGATTTTGGAAGTGTATCTGAATGTCGCGGAATTTGGCGAAGGTATCTACGGCATCGAAGCGGCGGCGTGGCATTATTTTAAAAAACCTGCCAGTAAACTCAATCGCGATCAAGCGGCGCTACTGATCAGTCTTTTACCCAATCCAAAATATTATGGCAAACGGCTGGGCGCAAAACGCCTAAAGAATAAACAACGCATTATCATGCGGCGGATGAATGGTGCGATTTTACCCAATGCATCTTAAGAGTATTTGTCATCAAACTGTCATAAGGTGATGATATTATTAGCAAATTTATATCAGTGATGATCATTGAACTGCCTGTATAAATCCAGTAAACTATCTAAAGAGACGCATTTTTTGATGCAGATTATCAATAGCTGATTTATGAAACATCGCACAATTTTACGATTATCGCCACTAGCGATGGCGATCGCTCAAGCCAAAATTTTCATTCAGGATATTAGGGATAAAGCTATGCACACCACTTCACACGCCGAGCCGATGGATGCGCTGATGGACGCAACCGACACGACCACACAGACCGCGTCTGTATCTGATTTGACCATGCTTTCTGCGGTGGTTGATCAAGATGGACAATTCACCCCTGAATGCTATTTCAATCGCGATTTATCGGCGCTGCGCTTTCAGCTGCGTGTACTGGCACAAGCGGTCAATCCGCATCATCCACTGCTTGAGCGGATGTTCTTTTTGACGATTTTTTCATCGAATTTGGATGAGTTTTTTGAGATTCGTGTCGCAGGATTATTACAAAAATTCAAGCAAGGCGATAAAGTCAGCAGCCTAGATGGCCGTAAGCCAAGCGAGCTGCTCGAAGAGATCAGCGACATTGCGCACGCAGCGGTCGATGAGCAGTATCGTATTTTGAACGAAGATATTTTGCCTGAGCTTGCCAAATATGAGATTCGTTATCTTAAGCGCGATGAGCTTGATGATGAACAGCGTGCGTGGGTGCGTGAGTATTTCTTAAGCCAAGTAATGCCTGTTCTGACGCCGATCAGTATCGATCCTGCGCATCCATTTCCACGCCTTGTCAATAAATCACTGAACTTCATCGTTAGCCTAGAAGGTAAAGATGCCTTTGGTCGCGATATCAACCGCGCCATTGTCCCTGCGCCGCGCTCATTGCCGCGCGTGATCCGTCTGCCTGATGAGCTGACTGATGGTAAAGAGCATCATGTCATGCTCTCGGCAGTGATTCATGAAAATGTCGGCGAGCTGTTCCTTGGTATGAAAGTCACAGGCTGCTATCAGTTCCGCTTGACGCGAAATGCTGATCTTGCACTGGCAGATGATGTTGATGATATTGCTAAGGCATTAGAAGGTGAGCTTGATAATCGCCGCTTCGGTCATGAAGTGCGCCTAGAAGTCACCACCAACTGCCCACAAGAGATCAGCGACTTTTTGTTAGAAGAGTTCGAACTGTCAGATTCGCAGCTGTATCGCGTCAATGGGCCGGTGAATTTGACGCGACTTTTGACGGATTTTAATCGTCCAGAATTAAAATTCGCGCCATTTACTCCAGCGATTCCAAAGGCGTTTCGTGAGATAGATATGAATGAAACAGGTTCGATGTTCACCGCCATTGCCAAGCAAGATGTATTGGTGCATCATCCGTTTCATGCCTTTAGCCCTGTGGTGAATCTGCTGTGGCAAGCGGCAAAAGATCCGAATGTACTTGCCATCAAGCAGACCATCTATCGCTCTGGGGTGAACTCTGAGATTGTTCAAGCACTGGCAGCAGCGGCGCGTAATGGTAAAGAAGTCACCGCGGTGATTGAGCTGCGTGCGCGATTTGATGAAGCCAGTAACATCGCGGTCGCCAATATGCTACAAGAAGCAGGCGCGGTCGTTGTCTATGGTATCGTCGGCTATAAGACACACGCCAAAATGATGCTGATCGTCCGCCGCGAAAATGGCAAAATTCGCCGCTATGCACACCTTGGCACGGGCAACTACCACGCAGGCAATGCCAAAGCTTATACCGACTATGGACTATTCACCGCCAATTCTGAAGTCTGTGAAGATGTTGCAGGCGTGTTTCAGCAGCTGACAGGCATGGGCAGACCATTGCCATCTAAGCAGATTTTGCATGCGCCATTTACCTTGCATGAGACTTTGATGAAGCTTATCGATGATGAGATCGCTCATGCCAAGGCGGGCAAAAAAGGCCGCGTGATCATGAAATTCAACGCCTTGACCGAACGCCGCATTATTAATAAGCTGTATGAAGCCAGTCAAGCAGGTGTGGAGATTGACTTGATCGTCCGCTCGATCTGCTGCTTGCGTCCGCAGGTGGCGGGCTTATCTGAGAATATCCGCGTACGCTCGGTGGTGGGGCGGTTCTTGGAGCATACGCGCGTGTATTATTTTGGCAATGATGTCAAAAATGGCGGCAAAGAACGCTTGTACTGCTCAAGTGCTGATTTGATGGATCGCAATCTGTTGCACCGCGTGGAAGTAGCATTCCCAATTCTTGACAAGAAATTATTTAAGCTGATCTATCAAGATGGTTTGATCAATTATCTGCAAGATACCGTGCAGGCGTGGCAGCTGACCGGCACGGGCGAGTGGCATTCACTGGCGGTGATGAATGGGCATGATGCGCAGATGACCTTGCTTGAGAAGATCACAGGATGAATGGTGTGACTGGTGCTTGCCCATGTGGCTCAGGGCGTGCGTTTGCTGATTGCTGTCAGGTGTATCATCTTGGCAAAGTGGCTGAGAGCGCCGAAGTACTCATGCGTTCACGCTACAGTGCTTTTGAGGTGGGGAATATTGATTATATCATCGCTACCACATTGCCCGCTCAAGCTCCGCTGCTTGATCGCAATGCCTTACAAGCTTGGGCAGATGAGATGACTTGGACGGATTTGACCATCAAAAGCCATCAGTCAAAGATTGGCAGACGCCACGCGCAAGTGCATTTTATTGCCAAATTTATCCATGATGGGCAGGCAGGCGAGCATGATGAATTATCCGCCTTTGTCCGTGTGGCAGATGATGCGGGCGTGACGCGTTGGTATTTTCTTGATCCGACCGTGCCGTGCGATCTGACCAATAAGCAGCCGTGTCTGTGCGGCAGTGGCGAGAAGTTCAAGGCTTGCTGCGGGAAGTTTTTATAACTGGATAAGCTTATGACTTGGGCATTTTGCCAAAGTATGGTTTATAAATTTAAAATAATACAGCGTTGTGCTGCTTGTACTATCTTTGATCTTTTGTTTTTATACAACCATGCTGAAACATCACAAATTCTAGAGAAAATATTGTAAAATACGCACAACTTTTCACTTGTGCGTATTTTTTTATGAAATTCATCATCAAACTATTTCCCGAAATCATCATGAAAAGCGAAACCGTCCGCAAGCGGTTCGTGAAAGTCCTTACCGGTAATATTAAAGAAATTCTACACAGAATTGATGAGACTATGGTCGTGGTGCGTCATTGGGATTTCATCGAAGTGCGCAGCAATGATGAGTCCAAACGCCATGCGTTAAAAGACGCGTTGGCGCGGATTTCTGGCATTCATCATTATCTGGAAGTTGATGAGACGCCTTATACGGATTTGCACGATATTTTTCTACAGACCTTAGCGGAATATCAAGATAAGCTGATTGATAAGACTTTTTGTGTGCGTGTCAAACGCCGCGGCACGCAGGATTTTGACTCGATGCAGGTGATGCAATATGTCGGCGGTGGGCTAAAACAGCACATAGAATCAGCCAAAGTCAAGCTCAAAGACCCCGATGTCGTCGTGCGTATCGAGATTGAAAATGACAAAATGATGCTGGTAAAAGCGCGACATGAAGGCTTGGGTGGCTATCCGATGAGCACCCAAGAAGATGTGCTATCCTTGATTTCTGGGGGCTTTGACTCGAGTGTCTCAAGTTTTGCTTTCATGCGTCGCGGTAGCCGTGTGCATTATTGTTTTTTTAATCTTGGTGGTCAGGCGCATGAGATCGGCGTCAAGCAAATGGCGTATCATCTGTGGTCACGCTATTCATCATCGCACAAGGTGAAATTTGTCACGGTGGATTTTGAGCCGGTGGTGGCTGAGATTTTGCGCAGTATTGATGATGGGCAAATGGGTGTGGTCCTAAAGCGGATGATGGTGCGTGCCGCAAGCCAAATCGCTGAGCGTATGGGTATTGAAGCCATCGTCACAGGCGAAGCATTGGGACAGGTGGCAAGCCAAACTTTGACCAATCTGCATATGATTGATAAGGCAGCGACACGCTTGGTATTGCGCCCGTTGATTACTCATGATAAAGAGCAGATTGTTAAGATTACCGAAGAAATAGGCACTTTCGAGATCGCCAAATCAATGCCTGAATTCTGTGGTGTGATTTCAAAATCGCCAACGGTCAAGGCGGTGGAATCAAAAATCATCGCCACCGAAAGTGAGTTTGATTTTGGCGTGTTAGATACCGCTATTGAGACTGCCAAGGTGGTGGACATCAGAAGCCTTGTGGTGAGTGATGAGATTAAGCTGCCTGATGTGGTCGAGATGGCAGTAGCAGGTGAAGTGGTGATTGATATCCGCAGCAGTGATGAGATTGATGAGTTGCCGCTTGTGCTTGATGAAGCTTGCCAAGTGCTTGAGCTGCCGTTTTATAAACTTCGCAGCCAGTTTGGTGCATTAGATCAGAGTAAAACTTATCTGTTGTACTGCCAGCAAGGGGTGATGAGCCGCCTACAGGCAGGGCAGCTAATGGCAGATGGTTTTGATAATGTCAAAGTGCTGAAGATTAAAAAGTAGGGCAGCGATTAAAGCTTGTGAAAATAGCATATCAAGCAAATCTATAAACAAAAAATCAGCACCCAACCCAAATTTGGATGCTGATTTTTTTTGTAAGATTTTAAACAAATCAATGATTTAAAATCTTACTCAAGAACGACTGCGCGCGGTCTGATTTGGCGTTTTGGAAAAACTCATCTTTGCTGCAGTTTTCTACGATATGCCCTTGATCCATAAAGATGATGCGGCTTGCCACTTGACGCGCAAAGCCCATCTCGTGCGTCACGCACATCATCGTCATGCCTTCGCGTGCCAAATCCACCATGACTTCTAGTACTTCTTGGATCATCTCAGGGTCAAGTGCAGAAGTCGGCTCGTCGAACAGCATGGCGATCGGATCCATCGACAGGGCGCGCGCGATGGCGACACGCTGCTGCTGACCACCTGACATCTCAGCAGGGAATTTTTTGGCGTGTGCAGCCAAGCCTACGCGGTCAAGGTAGCCCATGCCTTTTTTGGTGGCTTCATCTTTGCCGCGACCCAGTACTTTCATCTGTGCGATGGTCAGATTGTCAATGATCGATAGATGCGGAAACAGCTCAAAATGCTGAAACACCATGCCGACACGACTGCGAAGCCTAGGCAGGTCGGTGTTCTTGTCGCCGACGCTGATGCCATCGACGAGAATTTGACCGCCTTGGAATGGCTCAAGTCCGTTGATGGTCTTAATCAGCGTTGATTTGCCCGAGCCTGATGGACCGCAGACGACAGTCACATCGCCTTTATGCACATGGGCGGTGCAGTCGGTTAGAACCTGAAAATCGCCATAGCGCTTAGTGACATTGCTAAGCTTAATCATGATCTCATCAGAATTATGCCCATTGTCCGTGACCAAGCCGCCAAATTCGTTGATATAAGTGCTTGCGTCAATTTGTGTTTGGATTGCCATAAGTAGCTCTCAATCTATTTAAACTCGTAAATTCTTTTGTAGTCGTGCCACGCCTTTGGATGCGATTAGACTGATGATGAAGTACACCGCACCTGCACCAAGGATGTAATATTCTAAATAGCCCATCAGCTCGCCGCGTACATATGCCGCACGGAACAGATCGACCAGACCGACGGCAAATACCAGCGTCGTATCTTGGAATAAAATGATCGATTGTTGCAGTACCAGTGGCAGCATCTTGCGAAATGCTTGTGGCAAAATCACCAAGCGCATGGTCTGAGAATAAGTCATACCAAGGGCTTTGGCGGCGTTGATTTGACCTTTGCCAATCGACTGAATGCCTGCGCGGACGATCTCGGCAAAGTACGCCGCTTCAAACATGATAAAGGCAATCGTACAGCTGACGAATTTTGCGTCAATGGTCAGATAATTGCCGGTCACCATGCTGTACATCATCGGTACGGCAAAATAAAACCACAAAAGCACCAATAGCAGCGGCACAGAGCGGAAGTAATTGACATAAATCTTGGCAGGAATGGCAAGCCATGATTTGCTCGATAAGCGCATCAAAGCAAGAATCGTGCCGAGTGTCAAGCCGCCAATCACCGCCAAAATCAGTACCTTAAAGGTGATGGCGATGCCCGACAGCAAAATTGGCATGGCGGTTTGTAATTCATTAAGCATGGCTACCCCCATCGATTTGACCTTTGATTCTTAGTTTTTTCTCAAGGGCGATCATGCCGTAGATGAGCGTTAGGTTGAATGCCAAATAAATCACAGTGGCAAAGGTGTAAACTTCAAAGCTGTTTTGGGTGTATTCGCTGATGGTTTTGGTTTGGCTGATCAGCTCGGTAACACCGACCAATGATGCGATGGATGCGTTTTTAAAACAGTTGGTCAGCTCTGAGCTTAGCGGTGGTAATATCACGCGAAACGCCTGTGGCAAAATCACATAGCGATAAGACTGCGCGGTGCTAAAGCCAAGGGCGGCAGCGGCATTGGCTTGACCTTTTGGCAAAGACTGAATGCCTGTACGCACCTGCTCGATGATACGCGCGGCGGTGAATAGTCCCAAACCCAAAGCGGCACTGATGGCGGCTGATGTGTTTGGTTCAAGTCCATACCAAAAGGTGCGAAACCCTTCGGTCAGCAGATTTGGCATGACATAGAACCAAAAGAATAACTGCACCAAAAGTGGCACATTGCGGAAAAAATCGACATATACTTTGGCAATGGTCTGCGCTGTTTTGCTCGGTAGTGTACGCATGATGCCAAGCACTGTACCAATCACCATGGCGATGATCCACGCACTCGTGCCGATGATCAATAGCCATTTAAAACCCGTGACCAGCCAATGCCAATACAGCTCATTGCCAATCCCAGTCGATTGCCAAAGTACATTCCAATTCCATTGATAATTCACAAAAATTACCCCTTAAAAAGATAACACAAACCCAAAATCAGCACCGCAAATGGGTGCTGATTTGGTGTAGATTGGGTAGGGATTATTGCGCAGGTGCTGGCTGATCGTGTGGTGCAGCAAGCAGTGCTTTTAGGTTGTCCGACATCGGGAACTGCATATTGACATTCTTCGGTGGGATCGGCTGAGTGAACCACTTGTCATAGATGCTGTTGATCTCGCCTGAGCTGTACACTGCTTTTAGGGTGTCATCAACCAAACCCTTGAATTCAGCATCGCCTTTACGAACCATACAGCCATAGATTTCAAATGATTGTGGCTCACCAACGATGTGCCATTTTGCAGGATCTTTGGCTTTGGCTTTTTCGCCCGCTAGTAGGACATCGTCCATCATAAAGGCTTTGGCGCGACCATTTTCAAGCATCAAGAACGCTTCGCCGTGGTCTTTGGCTGAGATGATGTTGATGTTCAGCTTTTTCTCATCGTTGAATTGACGGATATAACGCTCAGAAGTCGTACCTGCGGTGGTGACCAGGGTTTGATCTTTAAGATCTTCAAAGCTGTTGATACCAGAATCGGTTGCGGTCAATAGACGCGTGCCGATTTCAAAGAAACCTACTGAGAAATCCACTTGTTGTGCGCGCTCGGCGTTGTTGGTGGTTGAGCCGCACTCAAGATCAACAGTACCATTTTGCACCAATGGAATGCGCGTTTGTGAAGTTACAAGATTATAGCGGACTTTCAGATCAGGCATTTGTAGCTTTTCTTTGACCGCTTCAACCACTTTTAGTTGTAGGTCATGCGCATAGCCGACAGGTTGGTTCGGATTATCCGCGATATAAGAAAATGGGATAGATGAGTCGCGATGCGCTAGTACAATCGTACCTGATTGCTTGATTTTTTCCAAAGTGCTTTGGGTGGCAGCGGCAGCTGGGGCGGCATCCGTACCTTGAGCAGCTTGTTCGGCAGGTTTTGAACAGGCGCTCAGACCAACAGCGGCAACCATCGCTAGACCCATAGAAAGAGATTTTAATTGAAACATGGATAATATCCTTATAACTGACGGTGGGATATGCAAACACGCAATATGATCAGCGTACATATTGCGGCATACCAAGGGTAAAAAATTTCCTTAAGCATTACAATAATGTAATTTTTGAGTGAATGCAATAGCTAAGACAAGTAATATAGACAACTTTTTTGTAACTTTTGAAACAATTTACCGATTGGCACAAAAAATCCACCGAATTCGATGGATTTTATAAAATGTAAATTTATTAAAACTAACTTAAATTTGTTAAGATAATGATAAAAAATTCGCTATTTTATCAGTAAATTGTATAATAAATTTACAATTGATAATCAATAATCACTGGAGCATGATCGCTGAACCATTGATCTTTATACACCCAAGCGCCAATGGTGCGCTCTTTCCAATCAGGTGAGCAGGCTTGATAATCAATCCGCCAGCCAACATTCTTAGCACGCGCTTGACCGCGATTTGACCACCATGAATAGATGTCGGCATCATGGCGCACCACGCGAAAAGTATCGACATAGCCAAGCTCATCATAGATGTGATCAAGCCATGCGCGCTCATGCGGCAGACAGCCTGAAGCTTTTTGGTTGCCTGACCAGTTTTTGATGTCGATGCGCTTATGCACAATGTTATAATCGCCGCAGACGATGATGGATTTGTGCGCGTCACGCCATGCCTTTAGAATATGGCGGTATTGCTCCAAGAAATGATCTTTACGCGCTTGGGCGTCATCGCCTGATGAGCCCGATGGCAGATACAGCGATGCGATGTGAACGGGCGTGTCAATCCCATGCGCGGATAAATCAAAAGCGGCGGTGATGAATCTGCCTTGGCTGTCGGCAAGCTCAAAACCCAAGCCATCTGCGACGCTCACGAAAGGCAGGCGGCTATAAATCGCTGTGCCTGCATAGCCTGCACGCTCGGCAGGAAATAGGTGGGTGTGCCAGCCATCGGGTTTGAATTTATCCGTCCATTGCTCATGGGTGATGCGCGATTCTTGGATGCAGACGACATCAGCATCGGATTGGTCAAGCCACTCAAAAAAGCCTTTTTTCTCGGCAGAACGCAAGCCATTGACATTGATCGACACCACGCGCAGTACTTTGGCAGGGTCGTCATAGATGGCTTTGGATGGCACGACATCGTTAGGCTTGACATCAAAGCTTGGCTTTTCGCCTGATGCTTTGGGCGCGCCTATGGTGGCGGATTTTGCCACGCGTTTGGGCTTGATGGCGGCGGGTTTTTCTGTTTTTTCGATCGTTGCAGATTTTGTTGTTTTGGGGCTTTGTGCGGTGGTCTCGGTGGTTTTGGAATTTAAAATAGATTTGGGTTTATTTAAAATAGATTTTACAATCATAATAACAAATTTTAATAACATTTAATAAAAAAGGGCGAACACTTGCCCTAAAGCTTGGAAGGTCAGTTTTGGATTTGTTCATCCAGTAAGGTTTCTTCGCTGGATTTCCAGTTGTACGCGCCGTACAGCACCATTTGCATTTGGCGAGTGCAGCGGTGAAGCATGGTTTGTTTCTTAGATTCTAGCTCTTCTTTACTTGGACGGTCTTCTTCGTCCAAAAATTCAGGCATATAAGTCAAATCCAGCCAATCGATAATCCAAGAAAAAGACAAATTTACGCCAGTTTTGGCAAGCAAATAACGATCTTCGGCACAAATATGCTCAAAGGCAGGCTGCATGCCAAGGTCTTCGCTCATGATCTTGGCAAAAGTGGCAATCTGCTCACTGATAGCACGGCGCACCGCTTCAGAGCCGCCAAAGCGTTCGGATGCGATGAACTGCCAATAGCGTGGCTGAGTATTGACCGCCTTAAAAAACAGCTGCACACTTTTGGCAATCTGACGATCAAAGCTGCGCTTGCGCCCAAGCTGCATATGCTCGCGCAACATGGCAAGCGCACCGCCAAGCTCATCTTCGACCAAGGCTTTACCAAGGCTTTCCATGTCATCAAAATGTCGATAAAATGCCGTCGGCACGACACCCACTTCACGCGTGACTTGGCGCAAGCTGATCGAGCTGTAGCCCTGACCGCTCATGCACAGGTCTAGCACGGCATTAAAAAAAGCTTGGCGGGTTTGGCGTTTTTTTTGTTCACGACTGGTGGATTTTTCGACGCTCATGGGTTATCCCTAAGATTTGAGTGAATGACTGTATATTATCTTTAAAATCATCTGCGCTTGCAAGTGTTTGGCGATAATTCAGCGAAAATATCCGAAAAATTTTCCCAAAAAATTGTATAAAGTTGTGTTTTAAGACAAAAATCCACTCATTGTGCAATGAATGGATTTAAGGTTTGTTGAATCAAGATTAACTTAGCTTTTTCTGCTGCAGTCAAGCAAAACGGCGTTGTCTGCGCCAGTGACTTTGATTTTATCACCTGCAACTGTCATCGCCATGCTGCCGCCTGTGATGCCATCATCGGTGGTGTAGCGGTTGGCATTGGCTGGGTCTTGGTTCAGGTCGTATTCGATGTCATCGGTCGTTAGGTGCGCTTCCATCTCGCCTTCGTGGTCATGGATTGCAAGATAGACGGTCTTATCGCCGCATTGATAAGCATCGCCCGCGTGCGCATGGTCGTGTCCTGCGTGATCGCCATGATCATGCCCTTCATGATCGTGACCTTCATGATTTTCACCTTCATGATCATGACCGTCGTGTGCATCATGCTCGCCGTGTTCATCGGCTTTGTCTTCTGCTTTAGCGGCATCTTCTGCGGCGGTATCAGCTTGGGTAGTGGCGGCAGGCTGTGCGTCGTTTTGTGCGGTTTTGGTATCATTGCTTGGCTTTGAGCATGCTGCTAGTGTAAAGGCTGCAAATAGGCTTGCCAAAATGATTTTTTGATTTTTCATGAATAACTCCAACTTTGAAAAGGTGATAGTATAACCGAAATGATAAATGATAATCAATCTTAGCAATAAAAAACCATCATATTTATAACAATTGATTTTGTAAGATGGTATAAACATCAAAAAATCCACCAAGCCAATGACTTGATGGATTGATGAAACGCTCAATGATCACACATTAAATCTAAAGTGCATCACATCACCGTCTTGGACGATGTAGGTTTTGCCTTCTAAGCGAGATTTGCCCGCTGCTGCTGCGCCTTTTTCGCCGCCATGCTCGATGAAGTCATCATAGCTGATTACTTCAGCACGGATAAAACCGCGCTCAAAGTCGGTATGGATCACGCCAGCAGCTTCTGGAGCGGTTGCGCCGACTTTCACCGTCCATGCGCGTACTTCTTTGACACCTGCGGTGAAGTAGGTTTGTAGGTTTAATAGCTCATAGCCTGCGCGGATGACGCGGTCCAGACCTGCTTCTTCCATGCCTAGGCTTTCTAGGAATTCTGCTTTGTCCGCTTCGTCCAGTAGGGCAATTTCAGCTTCGATTTGGTTGCATAGTGGGACGACGATGGCGTCTTCTGCTGCGGCAAATTCACGCACTTGGTCTAGGTATGGGTTATTTTCAAAGCCATCTTCTGAGACATTGGCGATGTACATCACAGGTTTTAGGGTGATTAGACCATAGCTTTTGATCAGTTTGCGCTCATCATCATCGACGCCTGCTAGGCGCGCAGGCTTGCCATCGGCTAGGAATGGCTCGATTTTTTGGAATACAGCCAGTGCTGCTTGCGCATCTTTATCGCCGCCTTTGGCTTTTTTGTTTAGGTTGGTGATGGCGCGTGTGACCGCATCAAGGTCAGCTAGAGCAAGCTCGGTATTGATGGTCTCGATGTCTGATAGTGGATTGACGCGACCATCGACATGGATGACATTGTCATCATCAAAGCAGCGCACCACATGGGCGATGGCGTCGGTCTCGCGGATATTGGCTAGGAACTGATTGCCCATGCCTTCGCCTTTTGACGCGCCCGCAACCAAGCCTGCGATATCGACGAACTCCATGCTTGTTGGGATAGTGCGCTCAGGATTGACGATTTTTGCCAAGGCTTTTAGGCGTGGATCTGGCACAGGGACGATGCCTGTGTTCGGATCTTTGGTACAAAATGGGAAGTTTTCCGCTGCAATGCCTGCTTTGGTCAATGCATTAAAAAGGGTGGATTTGCCGACATTTGGTAAGCCGACGATACCGCAGTTAAAGCCCATGATAGTCTCTTTTGTGTTGAAAATTTAACAAGGATAATCTGATTATTATAGCAAATGTTTATTGGCTTTCCTACTATTAAGCAAACAAATCCAAAAACAAAAGCCCCCGAACCATCGAGAGCTTTTGAAAACAGATGCTTAAGATCAGTGATCTGATGCACCTGAGATGCCGATACCAGTCATCGAGCGGACGAACTGCTGATCAAAGGCTTTCTTATCTTGCTCAGCGCGTGCTGATTTGTCAGTGACTGAGAATAGCCATGCGCAGATGAATGAGATTGCCATTGAGAAGATCGCAGGGTTGCTCATATTGATCACAGGTTCAGTGCCAAGACCTAGCGTATCCACCCAAACTGCTTTGGTCAGACCGATTAGGATCACCGCACTTACCAAGCCTGCAAAGCCACCGATCACCGCACCGCGTGTGGTTAAGCCTTTCCAGAACATAGACAGTACAAGCACTGGGAAGTTTGCTGATGCTGCAACCGCGAAAGCCAGACCTACCATGAACGCGACATTTTGTTTCTCGAACAAGATACCTAGGATCATTGCAAGAACTGCCAAGCCTAAAGTTGCGATCTTTGACATCTTAAGCTCAGATTCTGGCGTGGTTTTGCCTTTGCGATAGACATTGGCGTATAGGTCGTGTGAGATCGCTGACGCACCTGATAGGGTCAAACCTGCCACAACCGCCAAGATGGTCGCGAAAGCAACAGCTGAGATGAAGCCTAGGAATAGGTCACCACCGACAGCGTGACTTAGATGGATCGCTGCCATGTTGCTACCGCCTAGTAGTTCAAGGTTGCCAGTGATAACCATCTTGGCTGCATCAAGATACGCTGGGTTTTGAGCGACAAGTAGGATCGCACCAAAGCCGATGATGAAAGTCAGTAGGTAGAAATAGCCGATGAAGCCAGTTGCCACGACGACAGATTTACGCGCTTCTTTAGCGTCAGATACAGTGAAGAAACGCATCAAGATGTGTGGTAGACCTGCTGTACCGAACATCAATGCCAAACCCAGTGAGATTGCATCCAGTGGGGTTTTAACAAGACTGGTTGGGCCCATGATTTTCGATGCTTCTTCTACGCTGATGTTGTGGACATTTGAGAACACTTCGATAGACTGCGCGAACATACCAGAGAAGCTAAAGCCCACATGGTTCATGACCATGAACGCCATGAAAGTTGCACCTGATAGCAGCATCACTGCTTTGATGATCTGTACCCAAGTGGTCGCAAGCATACCGCCAAACATCACATATGCCATCATCAATAGACCAACGATCACAACGGCAATGTTATAGTTCAGACCAAATAGCAGCTTGATCAGCTGACCTGCGCCGACCATCTGTGCGATCAAGTAGAAAGCAACAACCACAAGCGAGCTATAGGCTGCCATCTTACGCACAGGATTTTCATCTAGGCGGAATGACACCACATCCGATAGGTTGTATTTGCCAAGGTTGCGCAGGCGTTCAGCGACTAGGAACAGAACGATTGGCCAGCCAACCATAAAGCCTAATGAGTACAACAGACCATCATAGCCTGAAGCGAATACCATCGCCGAAATGCCTAAAAAAGATGCCGCTGACATGAAGTCACCGGCAATCGCAAGACCATTTTGGAAACCTGAGATGCCGCCACCTGCGGTGTAGAAATCTTTGGCAGAAGTGGTTTGCTTGGCTGCCCATTTGGTGATGAAAAGGGTGAAGCCAACGAAGATGGCGAACATGATGATCGCTGTCCAGTTGGTCGCTTGTTGTTCAGCTTCGCCTTCTAGTGCAGCGGCAAAGACTGGGCTTGACATTAGGCTGCCAAGCAAGGCATATCCTGCCAGTTTAAATTGGACGAGTTTCATTTTGACGCTCCTTTGTCAAAGGCGATGGCTTCCACTTCTTCGATGGCTTCTTTGTTCAATTTATCAAATGAATTGTTCGCGATCGATGAATACACGCCGCACAATACAAATGAGATGACAATCACGCCAATGCCCAAAGGAATGCCCCAAGTGATCACACCGCCTGAGATTGAAGTGCGCAAAAACTCTGGATTGTAAGCAACCAGTAGGGTGAAACCGATGTAGATGAATAGCATTAAGACAGTCAAACTCCAGCTTAAGTTACGCTTTTTGGCGACCAGAGTTTTGAATTTGGGATTTTCAAGAATGCTCTTGACTTGAGCTTCGTTCATAACCTTTCTCCATGAAATAATTCGGCACTATGCCTACAGGTTATAATGAAAAAGAGATAATCATTTATCCCTATTATCAAACACTGAACTGTATTTGGAATAAAATATTTCAAAAATACCGCAAATAAATCAATGGCTTATCATGGAAATGGTGAAGTTATGATTCTTAACCAAACTCTCAAGTCATTGCAGATTTATTGTAAAGCAAACAGAACAAATGTTTCAATAACATTGCCATACTACCACAACAAAGTGAACAATGCTACACTTATTTTGTATAGACATTACAAAAATTTCCACTATTTTTAAAATAAATGGTAGTCATTAATTATAAGCAGCTTCGCAACGGTGATTTGATCAACACCAATACTGGTGCGACATCAAGAGAATAAGTTGTAATACAATTACATGACTTGGTAAAAATTATTTTGGGGCTGTACTAGATAAATCCCTAAACCCCACACCATTTTCTTAACAATCTTAATTGATTGGATGGTGTGCCATAGTTAAATCTAAACTCGCATTCTTTGATAAATAAATGAAAATGCTTTTTGTCAATACCGTTATATTTTCTTAGAATGCGTTTGGATTGCGACCAAAAGTTTTCAATGCCGTTAATATGATTATGATTGTTTGCAAATTCTTTGGAATGATTAATTCTAAAGTGTTTAAAATCACTCACATCTAAAGCATTATAACTTCGATAGCTATCTGTATAAACCACGCTATCAGGTTTGATTTTACTGGCAATAATAGGCATTAATGTCTTAGCTTTGGTATCTTTAACACAGGCAGTATAAACCTTACCATTGCGTTTTAAAAGACCAAATACGGCAACTTTGCCAGCAGCAGCACGCCCACGCTTGCCTTTACGAATGCCACCGAAATAGCTTTCATCCAATTCTACTTCACCGTCAAATAATTCACAAGCTTCAAGGTTTAAGCGATATTCAATCACCAAGCGAATTTTATGATAAAACAAAGCAGCTGAATTATGATGTATCTCTAACAAATCAGCAGCTGATCTTGCGGTGACTTCAAGCACAAAAAATTCAAGCAGTTTAACTTGAACTTTTTTACTTAATTTACAACGGGTTATCTTCATAAAACTAGTATAGCATTATTGCTAATCTAGTACAGCCCCATTATTTTTATATAAAGCACGCACAGGACTGTAAATTGTTCAAAAAAATTGCTATAATCTTTGTGATAATTTTCCCCTTAACCATTTAGCAAAAGGATGATCCCATGGCTATCGAACGCACTTTATCTATCATCAAGCCAGACGCAGTTGGCAAAAACCACATCGGCGAAATCGTTGCTCGCTTTGAAAAAGCTGGTCTTAAGCCAGTTGCGATGAAATACAAGCACCTAACTCAAGCAGAAGCAGAAGGTTTCTACGCTGAGCACAAAGAGCGCGGCTTCTTCGCTGACCTAGTAGCTTTCATGACTTCAGGCCCAGTTGTGGTATCTGTACTAGAAGGTGAAAACGCAGTGCTTGCACACCGCGACATCCTAGGCGCAACCAACCCACAAGAAGCAGCTGCTGGCACTATCCGTGCAGATTTCGCAGTAAGCATCGACGAGAACGCGGCACATGGTTCTGACTCTGTAGCTTCAGCTGAGCGTGAAATCGCTTACTTCTTCGGTGCAGACGAGATCTTCCCACGCACTCGTTAATTTGTTATTTGTTGATCAAATTATAAATTACTAAAAATCCCTTGAGTAGTGATACTTAAGGGATTTTTTATTGCAAGAATAAGGGGTGAGAAAAACAGCTTGAATAACCCATCAAATATCATATCAAGCTGCTTTTGTTTTAATTAACGGTAAAATTTACGCGCGTTTTAGCACAGCCATCGCTACCGTTGCAATCAGGGCAGGGATGGCGATTGACCAGAAGTTCCATGCGTGCGGCAGATTCAATGACAACAAGAAACCTGTGATGATCGGACCTACGATCGCGCCGATGCGACTGACCGCCGATGCGCTACCGATACCTGTGGTACGGATATGTAGTGGATAAAACTGCGCAAGATAGCTGTACAGCAGAATCGATGTGCCGATGGTGGTTGCGCCTGCGACTGCGACTAGGCTATATAGGATAAATGGCGGTGAGTTGAACGCCAATGCCGAGATCGACAGTGCGGCTAGGGCGCACATGGTGACGATGACAGGCTTTAGGTGGAATTTATCTGCCAAGAAGCCGCCTGCGATCGCGCCGATCATCGCACCGATATTCAGCGCGAATAAGAATAGGATACTTGCGCCCAATGAGTAACCAGCTGATAGCATCAGCTTAGGCAGCCAACTTGACAGCGTATAAGTCATCAATAGGCACATAAAAAACGCCACCCAGAACATCAGCGTACCAAAGGCGCGACCTTCGGTGAACAGCTGCTTGAACGATGAGCTGCCTTGGCTTGCAGGCGGTGCGCTTGATTCTGCTAGGATTAGCAAAGCATCATCATTAACGGTAAGTGATGGCTCGACTTTTTTGATGATGTGGCGTGCAAGCCCTTGTTTGTTGTCCTTAACCAAATAGGTGAGTGACTCAGGCAAGAATTTCCAAATCAGCGGAAAACCTGCCAATGGAATGCCTGCTAAGTAGAACATGATCTCCCAGCCATAGTCTTTGACCAAGAATGAGCCAAGCAAAGCTGAGATGATACCGCCGACCGCATAGCCGCTGAACATGATCGAGACCATCGTGGCGCGTGATTTTTTCGGGGCGTATTCAGATGTCAGTGCGACTAGGTTTGGCATAACGCCACCGATACCTAAGCCTGCCAAGAAGCGCAAGATGGCAAATTCGGTCGGTGATGGCGCAAACGCACCTAAGAAAGTAAAGCCGCTAAAAAATGCCGTGCAGACCATGATGATTTTTTTGCGGCCGAATTTATCCGCAAGGCCACCAAAAATCATCGCACCAAACATCATGCCGACCAAGGCAGAACTTGCCAGCATCCCTGCTTGAACCGAAGTCAATGACCACTGTTCCATCAGTAGTGGTAGGGCGACACCATAGATGACCAAATCATAGCCATCAAAGATGATGACCAATAAGCACCAAAACAGAACTTGCCAATGAAAAGGCTGAAACCTTGCGTTGTCAATCACTTCATTGACATTGATGGTTTGAGACATACACTAAACTCCTTGTGTGGGTTTGTAGGCGGTTTGGTCATCAAACAGTGGAATGCACGAGTGCATTTCTTGGCTTGACAACCGTACAATAAACTGCTGACAAACGAACGCCTGCCAGCTAAAAAACCAGCAGAGCACAGCAAACATCCCTGTTGCTCTTGAAATAATATAACTTGGTATTGTACAGAGTTTAAAAATTTTGTAAATATAAAAAACGAAAATTTTTGATAAATTATTCAAATAAGCTTAATTGCTGGGCGTCATTCTGATCGCCGAAATTTGAAAAGGTCACACCAACCAAGCGAATGGCAAGTGTGCGATCGACATCACTGAATAATGCTGTGAGCCATTCATAGGCTTGCTCAGCGCTGCTGTAGGCTTGTTTTTGGCTGTGACTACGGGTGATTTGGGTGAAATTGGCGAATTTTAGCTTCAGTGTCACGGTATGTGCGGTGAGTTTTCGCTCGGTTAAGATAGCAAAGGCATCATAGGTTTGCTTATGAATCGTGGATAAAATCACGGCGTCGTCTTGGGTATTTTCACCAAAGGTAATTTCAGTGCCGATGGATTTGCGGATGCGTTCGGCATTGACGATACGCTCATCGATTCCATGCGCGATGTCGTGATAATAGCGACCGCGCTTGTTGCCAAACATCTCAACAAGCTTTTCAAGTGGCATCATGCGAAGACTTCGCCCTGTATGAATGTCAATCTCGTGCAGGCGTGCACTACTAGCACGACCGATACCATGAAACCGCTCAATCGGTAGGCTGTCAATCAGTGCTTGGGCATGTTCAGGTGGAATGACGGTGATACCGTTGGGCTTGTTGATGTCTGATGCGATTTTGGCAAGCATTTTATTGTGCGAGACGCCAGCGGACGCGGTCAGACCTGTGGTGCGATGGATGTCTGCTCGCAAGCGTTCAGCAAGGGCGGTGGCTGAGCCAAAATCCTGCCAAACTGCACTGACATCCAAATAAGCTTCATCGAGTGAGACAGGCTCGACCAGTGGGGTGATGGCGTGCATCAAGGCTTGTACTTGGCGGCTGACAGTGCGATACACATCAAAACGCGGACGCACAAAGATGGCATGACGGCACAGCTGTCGCGCTTGGCTGCAGCGCATCGCCGAATGAATGCCAAATCGGCGCGCTTCATAACTGGCGGCAGCGACGACACCACGCCCATCAGGGTCGCCGCCGACGATGATGGGCTTACCGCGCAGTGCTGGATTGTCGCGCTGTTCGACACTGGCAAAGAATGCATCCATGTCGATGTGAATGATTTTTCGCATAAAACGCGCCATTAGCAAAAAGCGTATCATAATCGATACGCTTGATGAGAAATGGGATTAAAAATGTGCTTCTAAGCCGACATAAGGACCTTTGAACTCCGCCTTGTATGGAGTTTGCTCACCAAAGATGCTGCCTAAATACTTAACTTTGGTTTCGTCATAATCAACTGACAAGATGCGATAGCCACCTTTTAGACCTAGGTCAAATACTGGAGTTTTGATAAAGTCATATTTCACTTCAGCTTGCGCATCAGTGGCTTTGACATTACTGCCCACGCCCACGCCCAGTTCGGCTTTGGCAGACAGGCCAGTGAATGGCAATTTTGCGCCCACAGATGCATATGCCATTGGCATGGTTTTGTCCAAATCCATCGTGCTGCCGCCTGCGTATTTAACATCACCTGAGATGCGCTTTGCACCCAAGCCGACATCTAGGCTCACCACATTGTCCAGCAGTTCATAATAAGCGATGGCGTCAGTACTGGTAAAATCAATCTCATTACTACTGGTCAAAGTCGGCTCAGTGCTGTTCAATGACGCATAGCGCACGCGGACATTTGGCACAAGTGGCACGCCATGCTCAAAGCTTGCCGATGCCATAAAGTTGCCTTTGTCATCGAAATTGCGATCTTTGCCATCATCGGTGATGTCAGCAGAAGTGTGCCAATAGTTACCATCGACATATAGGCCGTACAAGGTATCAGCATGGGCGGTGGTCGCGGCAGTGGCTAGGATTAGGCTTGATAATAGTAGTTTTTTCATAATTTATATCTTAAAAGTTGTTAAAAAATTATTTTACAAAGTTGATCTGCAAACCATCTGCAAGCTGAAAAAGTGCCAAAAATCACCATCAGCTTGCAAATGGTTTCATGGACATTATGCCAAAGTTGCACCCACTGGCATGGTGTTCGGCAGGGTAATGACGGTGAGATTACCGTCTTTTTCTGCGGACAAGATCATGCCTTCAGAGATGCCAAATTTCATCTTACGCGGTGCAAGGTTGGTCACACAGACGACTTTTTTGCCTGTCAGCTCTTCAGGTTTATAAAACTTAGCAATACCGCTAAAGACATTACGCGTCTTGTCTTCGCCGACATCTAGAGTGAATTGCAAAAGCTTATCCGCACCTTCGACAGAGTTGCACTCGATGACATGAGCAACTTTCATGGTCACTTTGGCAAAGTCATCAATACCGATGTACTCGCCATCGGTGGCGTCTTTTTTGGTTTTATCGGCTTTTTTATCGGTCTTTTGAGCTGATTTATCGGCGGCTTTGGTATCCAGTGATTCTTTAGAATTACTCACCATAGAATCAATTTTGTCTTTCTCAACGCGGCTCATCAGTGGGCTAAAGGCATTGATGGTATGACCAAAAAGATTGGTGTGACGCGTATCAAAAGCAAGGCTATCGATATTCAAGAAAGTGCGTGCATTTTCTGACAAAACAGGCAAAATCGGCGCAAGATAAATCACAAGCTTGTGGAAAATATTCAGCGCAACGCTGCATACTGCCTGTACTTCATCGCTCTTGCCTTCTTTGTTCAATGCCCACGGCTTGTGCAGATCGATGTACTCATTCGCCTTATCCGCGCACGCCATGATCAGACGCGTCGCACGACCAAATTCACGCGCTTCATAAGCTTTGGCAATCTCATCGCCAGCGTCAATGATGTCTTGCACCAAGGCAGGTTCGGCAAGGCTGTCAGCAAGTTTACCGCCATTGTTCTTGTGGATAAAGCCTGCACAGCGACTGGCGATATTCACTACTTTACCGACCAAGTCCGAATTGACTTTTTGCATAAAGTCATCAAGATCAAGGTTAAGATCTTCGACGCTTGCAGATAGTTTGCTGGCAAAATAATAGCGAAGATATTCAGGATTCAGATGCTCAAGATAAGTTTCTGCTTTGATAAAAGTACCGCGCGACTTACTCATCTTCTCACCATTGACGGTCAAAAAGCCGTGTGCATTGACCGCTGTCGGTGTGCGAAGCCCAGCGCCTTCAAGCATTGCAGGCCAAAACAGCGCATGGAAATAAACGATGTCTTTACCGATGAAATGATACAGTTCGGTTGTGCTGTCTTTTTTCCAATATTCATCAAAATCAAGCCCTGTACGCTCGCACAAGTTTTTAAAACTTGCCATGTAGCCAACAGGGGCATCTAGCCATACATAGAAATATTTATCAGGTTCGCCCGCTGGCGTATTTGGAATCTTAAAGCCAAAATACGGTGCATCACGGCTGATGTCCCACGGGGCAAGACCTGCGTCAAACCATTCAGACAGCTTATTATAAATCGCTGATTGCAAGCGGTTGTCGCCTTTTGTCCATGATTTTAAAAAGTCTTCAAACTTTGGCAAATCAAAGAAATAGTGCTTGGATGATTTGACCACAGGCGTTGAATTGCTGAGTGTTGAATACGGATTCTTCAGCTCGGTGGCGTTATAGGTGCTTGAGCAGACTTCGCAGTTATCGCCGTATTGGTCTTTTGCGCCGCATTCAGGGCATTCGCCTTTGACAAAGCGGTCGGCTAGAAATAGACCTTTTTCGGTGTCGAATAATTGCTCAACATCTTTGGTAAAGATATAGCCGCCTTGCTCAAGCTTGGTGTAAATCTCTTGGGAGAACTGCTCATTCTCTGGGCTGTGCGTCGAGTAATAATTATCAAAACCGATATGAAAGCCTGCAAAGTCCTTTTCGTGCGATGCTTTGATAGTGGCGATTTGTTCTTCGGGGGTGATGCCGTTGGCTTCAGCCTTTAGCATGATGGCAGTGCCGTGCGCATCATCGGCGCAGACATAGGTGACGGTATGACCCATGGCTTTCATGGCTCGCACCCAAATGTCGGTTTGGATGTATTCCACCAAATGCCCTAAGTGAATCGGGCCATTGGCATAAGGCAAGGCACTGGTAACAAGAATTTTGCGATTGGCGCTCATGAATTTACCCCAAAAATTATTCAAATGAAAATCTTTCTATCATACCGTAAATCGGTAGAAAAATCATCTAAAATTCGTTGGCATGGTTGGTTGTTGATCATTTGGTTTAAGACTTGGCTTAAGACACAGCCGCCATAGGGCAAGTAGGCTCATGATGAGCATGACGGCAAATAAATAAAACAGCTTGGGTGCGATGAGCTGGGTAGGGACGCCCATTTGATTGAGCTGTACAAACATCTGAATACCCTGTGTGCTCGGCAGAAGCTCGGCAAAACTGACAAGCAACTTTGGCATACCAACAAAAGGATAGGCAAGCCCTGATAATAAAAACAGTGGCACAGATGAAAAAATCAACAGTTGCCCAACTCGCTCAGAGCGATCAAAAAATGATGACAGTGCTGATGCGATGGCAATGACAGCACCGACAAAAATCGGTGTCGCAAGCACCATGCCCCAAAAATTGCCACCACGGGGATAGTCCTGCTGCCAAAACACAAAGCCATACAGATACCAGCTTGATAAAGTGCCAATCATTCCCGCTACGAGATATACAGAGATGAGTTGGCTGATGCGTAGTCTTTGATGTGTTTGTTGAAAACCGCAAATAAGCATACCGACACCAAGTAGTAGCGTCTGATGAACAATCAAAGGGGCTATGGCGGGAAAAACATAACTACCATACCCGCTTGTGGTATTAAATAGTGGCTGTCTGTGTATAAGTGTCGGCAGCTGTAGATGGCTGATTTGGGTAAATTTAGCCATCTCATCAAAAAGCACTTGTTCAAGCGAGCTGATCAGACCTGTGCTTACTGTCTGTGTTCTAAGCAGATAAGCCCCACTCAGATACAGTCCGATACCACCAGTTTCGCCATGATGGATACTTTGGCTGAGTGTCTTTGGTAGGTATAAAATCCCTTCAGCGTGCATATTTCGTACTTGTTTTAGCGCTTGGGGTAGGCTGTTTGTGATGTCAATAACTTCAACATTTGGGCTGTGTGATGTAGTGCGGATGATGGTGTGGCTGAGTGCGCTTTGTTCTTCATCGACGATGATTAGGGGGAGTGCCTGTGCATGCTCGGCATGATAAGCGGTGGGATAAAAAATGCCATAAAAGCCGATTGAGAGCACCATCGTCAATAAAATAGAGCGGTTTTTTAGTATTGCAAGAAAAGTTGCAATACAGTCTTGAAATAGTGTAAAAATCGCTTGCTTCATGATGATGCGCCTGTATTGGTGACTAGATTGTTGGCAATTTTGCACACCAGTATCAAGCAGATACTACCAAAGAGAAAGACAAATAGCAGTAAGATGAGTAAATTTGGCAACATAGACTGCCAAGGACTGCCAACAATCCAGCTTTGGGTTTGAAGCTTGGCAAAGCTAGTAAATGGAATGATGTTTGACCAAAACTGCGTAAATGTCGGCGCATTATTGAGCGGTAATGACACACCGGCAAAGCTCATCGATGAGCCGCCATAGACCGCGAGCAGCCCAAAGCTTTTGTTTGCATCACGAACAACTAGAGCAACCATAGCACCAAATAGTGCATAAGCACCATAAAATAGCACCTGCGCCATCATCAACCACAGTGCGCTACCTGCGATGGCATATTGGCGCACCCAAATCATCCAAGTAAGCCAAATCGCCGCCCATAGGATTATCACTAGCGTGTAAAGACTTACTTTACCAAGCAAAGCGGCAATGGGTGAAGCCTTGAGCCAATCGCTAGCTGTACCGTCGGCAAATTCAATGCCTATGGCATACGCCACCAAACAGCTTAAGAGTAGATGCAATACTGCCGCTACCACAAACGGCGATAAAAATAGCTCATAACTTAGTGTGGGGTTGAATAAAATTGTCACCTTAACAGTAGGTAATGCTAAGTGCAACGACGGTAGGGTGTTAACCAAATACGACTCACTTAAAAACGACTCTACACCTGATAATGCAGCGGATGACATCGCTGATGCGCTACCACTGCCCATGCTGTATAAGGCTTGATTGTAAACCAAAAGCAGTCCAGGATCTTCGGCATTGACCAAACGAGTTTCGGCATTTTTTGGGATATATAGATAGCCACCGATGTCAAGTGTGTTGATGGCACGCTCTGCATCTTGTGGATTTTGGCTGACTGCGACGACATCCAGCGATTGATGATGGCTGATATGGCGGACAATATGATGGCTTAGCTCGCTTTGATCTCGATCGATGACCATGATGGGTAGATGTTCGGCTTTGGTATGGATGAACATACTTCCAAACAGCACAATCACCAATAGTGGTATGCCAAATAGCGCAAACAAATCCCAACGGCTATCAGAGACTTTGCGCACTTCACGAAAAAAGCTGTCACAAAATCCTGTCAAAAATCGAGAAAATGCGGATGGCTTGGGTGGGTATGTCATAAAAAAGCTAAATGGCGACCATGATGTTGATGTACTTGATTCTAACGATTTAGTCGAATATCAAAAATGACACTCATGCCTGTGATCAGTCCATCGATTGGCGTGGTTGGTGTGAGTGTCACTTCAAAACTTCTGATGTCATAACCGCCGGTTTGCTTGTTGCTTTTGATGGTAGCAAACTCTCCTTCAGCGCCGATATGACTGATGCGAAAATCGATTTTTTTATCCAGCGCAGGGATATATCCTGTCAAAGTGTCGGTACTACGGATGCTCGGTAGGTAGTCTTCACGCACGCTTAGCAGCACATGTTCGCTTGGGTGAATCATGCTAATCACAGGGACGGCGATGGCGACAAGCTCGCTTGGTTTGGCATAGATTTTATTGATCGTACCATCAATTGGGGCGATGAGCGTTGTCTCTGCATCGAGCGCTTGTGCTTCAGCGACAGCGGCCTTGGCGATTTGCACCTGCGCATCGGCACTGGATTTGGCTTCATCGCTACGACCATGTTTTGCCTTGAGATACTGCTGGTGTGCAGCTTCACTCATCTCAGCCGATGATGTCTTGGCTGCCATCATCTCATCACGACGCTGACGACTGATGACACCTTCTTGATATAGGTATTCTCCCCGATTGGCAGTTTCGTGAGCGAGCTTGGCTTGGGCTTGCAGACTTTGCCAATTGGCATATAGACTATCGGTATTTTCTTGGCGAGTGCCACGCATGGTTGCTTGCTGTGCTGCGAGTGCAGATTGCAAGGCGGCATCAGCCTGTTGTTTTTTGGCTTCGATTTCTGGACTAATGAGTTTGGCTAGTATTTCGCCTTTTTTCACCATTTGTCCTTCTTTGACATAGATGGCATCGATGCGACTTGGTAGCTTGGTGCTAAGGTTGACGGTTTCACCATCAACTTCCCCTTGTAAGGTGATGATATCATCGCCCACGAGTTTGTTTTTGGTTTTGGCGATAAACCTATTAGATTCATTGGCTGGGTGTGGTGCAGTGCTAGTATCTTCATAGCTTTTTAGCAGCCCATAAGCAATGAGTAGTAGTAGCGATGCGATCAAGACCGCCACTAATAAAATCACGATGGGTTTTTTGTTTCGTTTTTTATAAGTGGCATCAGCTGCTTGCGGTTCGCTATACTCAGTGATTTGGGTTTCGTCTGTCTGCTTTGAAGGTTTGGGTGTTTTGATCATGGCGATAGTGTATGATAATTATATAGTGTATGATAATTATAAGGTGATGACATCGGCCTGATGTAGATAGTGGCTAAACTGATCAAGCTCGCCTGTGTGATGAAGTAAATTTGCTAATGCCATCACATAGCGATAAGCATTCGTCGCCATCTCGCTTTCAACTTGTTGTAATCGAGTCTCGGCATCGACGACATCAGCGACAGTACCAAATCCTTCTTTAAAAGCAAGTCTTTGGATGCGCAGATTTTCGATGGCTGCTGATTTATTTTGTGCAAGTAGCGACTGTGTGCGCTGCGCATGTTGTAGCTCTAGATAAGATAGGTGCATGGCGCTTGTTAGGTCGGTTGTTGCTTGTGTGGCGCTTAAGGCAGCGGCTTGTGCTTGCAGGTTGGCTGCTTGAATTTTGGCATCACGATCAAGCCCAGAGTATAGCGTGTAATTGGCAGCAATACCGACGAACCAGTCACCGTCATCAGGTGTGTATTCACCTAGGGCGAACACTTTGGGTTTTTTGGCGGATTTTGCCAAACTAGCACGCTCGTTGGCAAGCTCGATGTCTTTGGCAAGTTTTTGACTGGTGGGCGCATTGGTGTTGAACTTATTTACCAAGCTATCCCAATTTGGCTGTAGGGTGTGATTGATAAATAATGGCGTCGTAAGTGCGCTGATGTGCTGGCTGTTTAATAAGCTTTGTAATTGAAACAGGCTTTGTTCATAAGTTAGAATGCTATTTTGGTACAGCTGCTGAGCGTGATTGCGTGCTACTTCAAACTGCATCCGCTGACCACGACTGATAAAACCCACTCGCTCAAGTTGATGTGCATTATTGACATGAAGTTGCATCGCATCATATTGTGCTTTTGCGCTGTGCTGTAATGCTTGTTGTAATTTTGCACCAAAATATAAGCGAATCAGATTGAGCCGCTCAAGCGAAATTTGCTCAAGTTCAGACAATGATTGACGCTGCGCACCAAGTTTGGCGATTTGCTGACTGCTATGAATCGCACCACCTGTATAGATTGGCATGGTCACAGCGATGCTTGGTGTGAATGAGCTATCTTTTGCATCAAGATGTACTTCGTTTGGCAGGCGAGAGACGGCACGATTTAGTAGCGTATGTGTTGTGGTATTGACAATTTCTGCACTGATTGCGTCCAGACCAAGATTGCCAAGATTGGCGCTTTGTTGATCAAGCTGCTGACCAATATCTTGAGCCAGCTGATTTTTGAGTGCTTGCGTTGAGATGTCAGCGGTCTGATGATAGCTAAGCGCTCGCATATTAAGCGATACCGTCGGCCTGCCTAAACCCTGCACGGCTTTGACTTCTTGTTCGCTAGCTTGGCTAAGCAATGCCGATGCCTGTACACGATTTGACTGTGTGAGCAAGTCGGATTCAGCCTGCTCAAAGCTATAACTGTACGCTGTTGTCGATAAGCTTGCAATGCCAATTAGGACACCAATAAATTGTGCACAAAGCCGCATAACTCTCACCACTTGAATGAAATTTCAATACAGACGATAAGCATAATCTAATCCAAGATGCGTAAGGTTGTACCTTTGCTTGATGATTCGTTGCCGGTATCGTCATCAGATGCACTATCTGCTTGCTCGGCTTGATAGCCGTCGTATTCTGCCGGGTCAAAAAATGCCCCATGCTCAGGGTCTTCTTTGGCATAAATGCCCATCACCGCCTGCATCGGTATCCACAGTTCATGTGAGACGCCACCAAAGCGTGCAGAGAAACTGATGGCATCATTATCAATCATAAGATTATGCGTCGCTTGATAACAGCAAGCAAGCACCAAACGGCCATCTTGGGCGTATTCAAGTGGTGCGACGACATCTGCGTGCGTAGCATCAATCATGATATAGGCGGTGAAATCATTATCTTCTAGCCATTCATGAAAAGCACGGACGATATAAGGACGTTTTGGGCTGGGTGTGGTCATGGATAATCCTTAAAAACCAAACTGGCTTTAAAACTTTCTCGGTCAAATAGACGCTGTTGATATTCAATGAGTGGACGGCAAAGACGCTGGGGAAGTTCAATTCCCATTTGCGGCAGTCGCCATAATAAAGGTAGTAAAATCACATCACACCACCCAAAGTCATCGGACATAAAATAGGGTTTATGCCCAAATAAGGGCGAAAGCGTGATGAGTGAGTCTGATAGTGATTTTTTGGCATTGGCAGCCTTTTGGTCGTCATAGCTGTCAGGGTGAGTAAGTAGGGTATAAGCTTCAGACAGCCAATCTTTTTGTAATCGCCAAGCCAGTAGGCGAACTTGGGCACGTTCTTTGGGTGTGATGGGTAGCAATCTTGGGAATTGATGACGCTCTTCCAAATATTCAAAGATAACATTGATCTCATACAGTGCCACATCGCGATTGGCAAGTACGGGCAGGGTGCGGTATGGATTGAGCTCACTAAGCTCTTCAGGGCGTTCATCATCAATCGGATGCAGGTGGTAGTTTAATCGCTTTTCTTCTAACAACAGACGCACCAAGTGGCTGTTCAACCCTTGGTCGGCATATAGGATAAATTGTGTTGGTGGGAGTTGCGATAAATTTTCCATTGGACACTGCTTGGATAAATACGCTGTTAGTTTAGCAAAATTTTGTTGTTATGTGTAAAAAATATCTTTGATAAATCGCCAAATAAAAAAAAGACCGACTGCTAAGCAATCGGTCTTTTTGATACGGAATCGGTGCTTATTTCACATCTTTCCAGAATTCTTTGTTCAACAGGTAAACAGGAATTAGTAGGATAAGTAGGAATAGCACGACAAATGCACCGTAGATTTTGCGGTCATGGCGGACTGGCTCAGCCATCCATGCCATGAAGTTCACCAAATCACCAACGCGTGCTTCGTATTCTTCTTGACCAAGCTGCTCTTGCATATTGTGCAGTACATGTGGCATTGCAGCGTTTGCTAGTACCAAGTTGTTCGCACCCCAAGGACGGCTTGGGTCTTCATAGAAGCTTAGTAGGTAAGTATATACCCAGTCATCACCACGCAGACGCGTTTCTAGTGATAGATCTGGTGGAGGTGCACCGAACCAGCTGGCTTGTAGTTCAGGATCAATGCCTGCAGTGATGTGATCACCGATGGCATTAGATGTCACCATCAAATACTTCTCAACCAACTCAGGTGGAATCTCAAGGTCTTGAGCCAGACGCGAGTGGCGGACATACTGTGCGGTATGGCAACCAACACAGTAGTTCATGAACATTGCCGCACCGCGTTGTAGCGAGCCTTTGTTGGTCAGGTCAATCGGTGCTGTGCTGCACTGAAGTGTCGTCACTGTGCCGTCAGCTTCAGTATAAGTACCACAGCCTGCACCACCTGCAGCCATTGCGCTTGGGCTTGCCATTACGGCAGCGGTCGCAAGAGCGGCACCTGCACCAAATTTGGCTAGAGTTTTAAAAGCTTTCATTAGTGACCTCCGGTAACACGCTCAGGTGGTTGTTTGCATTTTTCAATTGATGTGTAGAACGGCATCAATAGGAAGTACAAGAAGTAAAGTACAGTACAGATACGACCAACGATCGTCGCTGTTGGGCTAGCAGCTGTACCACCTAGGTAGCCTAGGATAATGAAGCTGATTACGAAAATCACCAAAGCGATTTTTGATAGAATGCCCTTGTAGCGGATAGAGCGTACAGGTGAACGATCTAGCCATGGTAGTACGAACAATACAGCAATCGCAGCACCCATCGCGATAACACCACCTAGCTTGTGCGGTACAGCACGAAGGATTGCGTAGAATGGCATATAGTACCAAACTGGTGCAATGTGTGGTGGAGTTTTTAGACCGTTAGCAACTTCGAAGTTTGGTTTTTCTAGGAAGTAGCCGCCACCTTCTGGTACGAAGAATACCACAGCGAAGAAACAGATGAAGAATACCACGATACCAACCATGTCATGCACGGTGTAGTATGGGTGGAAAGGTACGCCATCTAGTGGCACGCCGTTTTTGTCTTTTAGTTTCTTGATGTCGATACCGTCTGGGTTGTTCGAGCCGACATGGTGCAGTGCAACTAGGTGCATAAATACCAAGCCAACCAACACTAGCGGAATAGCGATTACGTGTAGGGCGAAGAAACGGTTAAGTGTGATGCCAGAGATTAGGTAGTCACCACGAACCCATTCAGCCAAACCATCACCAATGAATGGAATCGCTGCAGGTAGGTTCAAAATAACCTGTGCACCCCAGTATGACATATTACCCCATGGTAGTAGGTAGCCGAAGAAGCCTTCAGCCATCAAGCATAGGTAGATACCCATACCGATTAGCCATACTAGCTCACGTGGTTTCTTATAAGAACCGTATAGCAAGCCACGGAACATATGCAGATACACGACAATAAAGAATGCCGATGCACCAGTTGAGTGCATATAGCGAATCAACCAACCGCCTTTGACATCACGCATGATGTATTCAAGCGATGCAAACGCACCTTCTGCGCTTGGGTTGAACATCATGGTTAGCCAAATACCAGTAACCAATTGGTTCACTAGTACGACCATTGACAATACGCCGAAGAAGTACCAAAAGTTAAAGTTTTTTGGCGCATAGTACTTCGACATATGATATTCATAAGTCTCAGTCGCAGGGTAGCGTGCATCCACCCAGCTCATAAACTTCTTAGCGATACTCATGATTATGCCTCCCCAACGGTCAAGATAGTGCCACTGATGCTATAGATTGGCACTGGTAGGTTTGTAGGGGCAGGAACACCGCTATAAACACGTCCAGCTAGGTCATATAGCGAACCGTGGCATGGGCAGAAGAAACCGCCATACCAATCAGCGCCACCAAGATCAGCAGCGCCCACTTCTGGGCGGAATGTCGGTGCACAGCCTAGATGCGTACAAACGCCTTCAACCACCAGAACCTCTGGAGTCAAAGAGCGAGTTGCATTTTTGCATTCTTCAGGCTGAACCGATAGCTCAGAATTTGGATCGCTTAGTTTAGGGGTTACTTTCTCAAGGTTTGCCACCATTTCTTCGGTGCGTTTTACGACAAAGATTGGTTTGCCACGATATTTCACGGTAATCATTTGACCGTTCTCAACACCAGCGATGTCTTGAACGACAGCAGCACCTGCGGCTTCCGCTTTGGCGCTTGGATACCAAGAACGCACAAATGGGGTGGCAATCGCACCCACACCGACTGCACCGATGGCAGCAGTGGTTGCGATTAGTACTCTACGGCGTTTAACATTCACGCCTTCGGCATGGCTCATTAAAACTTCCTCCAGAAAAAGAATGGGAGTATCCCATACTGGGTGTGTGGCATTTATAATAAAACAATTTTATTATAGATGCCACATTTGCTGTGCCTATTTTGCTAAATATGACTATTTTAAGCTATTTTTGTAATAAAATAAATTCTTCTCTTACAAAGTTTCGAAAAAAAGTCGCAAAAATTTTAATGAATTAACAAAAAAGTGGCTTTTGTTAATCTATAATTATCACTGTTTAATAATTTATAGAACAATCATAAAAAATAAGCCAATTTTCATCTCTCATATGTTACTTTATTTTCGCCAATATTTCTACTTTGCTAAGCCAAAATTGTGTAAAAATTAGACAAATTGACGATTTGTTATTAGAAAATATAAATTAATTGATTTATAGATAACCAAAATAATTATAGTGATACTAACTAAATTTTTACAAGCTGTTAAAAATATAAATGGAAATAAATTAAGCGTGTCATTTGAGATTTTAGTAGTACTTGATAAGTTACTCTTGTAAGGTAAATTATCAAAACTGGATAATAAAAAACTCCCGATAACAATCGAGAGTTTTTTTGAACGATAATCGTAAAATTAACGTTTTGAGAACTGTGGACGACGACGTGCTTTGCGTAGACCAAGTTTTTTACGTTCAACTTCACGAGCATCACGAGTAACGAAACCAGCTGCTTTTAGTGCAGGCTTGTAAGTTTCGTCTTGTTCGATCAATGCACGAGTGATACCGTGACGGATTGCACCTGCTTGACCATTGATACCGCCACCAACAACAGTGATGTATAGATCAACGCTGTTAGATAGGTCTAGAAGTTCTAGTGGCTGACGAACAACCATACGAGAAGTTTCACGACCAAAGTATTCGTCAAGTGATTTACCGTTTACAACGATGTTACCTGTGCCTTTAGACAAGAAGACACGAGCGGTAGAAGTCTTGCGGCGACCAGTGCCGTAATTGCGTTCCATAATGTCTCCTTAGATGTCTAGTACTTTAGGTTGCTGAGCTGCGTGTGGGTGTTCAGTACCCGCATACAGTTTTAGCTTTTTGATCATTGCATAGCCCAAAGGACCTTTTGGAAGCATGCCTTTTACAGCTTTGTGCAACACATCTTCTGGCTTGTGTGCTAGAAGTTTAGTGAAGTTAGTCTCTTTGATACCGCCTGGATAACCAGTGTGGCGATAGTACTTCTTGTCCTGAGCTTTTTTGCCAGTTACAGCAATTTTGTCAGCATTGATCACAACGATATAATCGCCAGTATCAACGTGTGGAGTGTACGATGGCTTGTGTTTGCCACGTAGACGAGAAGCAATTTCAGAAGCTAGGCGACCTAGTGTTTTGCCTTCAGCGTCCACGACATACCAGTCATGTACAACTTCAGCGGGTTTGGCACTGATAGTAGTAGTCATATAAAACCTATTTAGTTGAGTTTGAGAGATAGACAAATAAAAATCTCAAGCCATAAGCTTGATTTTATTTGTTTTTTAAGTTGGGGAAACGAAGGGCTCTCAAAAAACAGTCCCCATTTTACCAAATTTTATAGCACCAATGCAAGTGCTATTTGGCATTTGATAAACTTTTTTTGTCAAGATTTGTCACTGATAAATGATATAAATACCGTGATTGGGTATCACTTTTTCTTGTCATCATCGTCATCATCGCTATCACCTGGGATGATGGCTTTGCCGACGGCGACAGTGCCTTTGATGACGCCTTTGGTGGTTTTGTAGGCGATTTTGGCGGGTACAGTGACGACTTTATGAACACAAGCTTGTAATAATAGTGCGCTTGACAATAAACTGATTAATAAGATGGTTTTCATAAATTATCCAATGATGTGCTATGCTATTATAGCGTGGCAACAGGCGTGAGTAAATAGGCGTGCGCTTGTCCGACTTTGGTGTATTTGACGGTGTCAAATTGCTGAAGTGTTTGTTCGTTGAGCACGGTATCAATCGGCTTATCCGCTTCAAGATAAATCAGCGTATCGCTATGCATGAGCTGACGAGCCTGTAGTACATCCATCAGTGGTTGCCACAGCATCGCAGCGTAGGGCGGGTCGATAAAGATGATATCAAAAGGCGTGCCCAATGTCTCAATCACTACCAGCGCATCACCATTGATAATGCGTGTTGTGGTATCGATGTGAAGTAGCTTGGCATTGGCGGTGAGCTGTTTAGCCTGTATGGGATTTTTTTCGATTAAGACAGCACTGCCTGCACCACGAGAAATGCACTCAAAGCCAAGCACGCCACTGCCTGCACAGACATCAAGTACACGAGCGTCAGTAAGCGCACCCATCAGCCAGTTAAACAATGTCTCCCGCAAGCGGTCAGGTGTTGGGCGCAGTCCATCGGCATCAATAAAGGATAAAAGGCGGCGCTTATGCACACCGCCGATGATGCGTACTTGATTGGTTTTTTTGTCGTTATTTTTTTTGGTTTTCATAAATGGCTAAATCTTGGCTTTTATAACTGTTTATACATTATACAGCTTGTACAGTTTGTAAAGCAGTGTATTTTATGATTTGCAAAATCACGCCGTCAATTATTGACACAACGCCTTGACAATCGCATCATTCATCTTGGGGTCAAATTCAAGCTTGGGCGCGCTACAATCAACACTGATACCCAATGGATAAGCCAGTGCACGACGCTCAAAAAAATACAAATTGGCTGATTTTAGCGTACCATTGGTGCTGACATTGGCGGTATCGAGCACAACAAACTGAAACACCTGTGGCTTGATATACGACCAAGGGCGAAACCAAGTGCTTTTTGGGACTTCGGCGACTATGACACTGCCTGCGGGTAGCTTGGCTTTGGTATCATCAAACCAAGTGTATTCGCTATACACCTGAAAGCAAATCATGCCAATACCTGCAGCAGCCGGCACAATCCATTTTGGCGTTTTTTTATAAAACAATCGAATTGGCAGTACAAGCCCTGCAAACAAAAACCCTGAAAATACGGTTGCCAAAATTTCCCAAAACATCATTGTTGTCGTATCCTTTTGTTAATCAGTTGTTCATCAGTCATTTTACCAACTGCATCAATAAGCCATCCAAAAAGCTTAAGGTGCTGATTTTGATAAATACTTGCAAAATCAATGCGGTTTATTATAGTCAAGCTTGGCAAAAATTGCTAGAAATGTTTTTATAACCCAAATAGATGTATCAATTTATTTACAAAACCTGTCTTGAGCGCCTTTTGAGCCTGCTTTGGATAAATGAATGCAACCATCTTTACAAAAACTATGCTAAAATTATCGCCATTTAATATACTCACAAAGATTGTACCAAACCCATGTTTTCGACCCTGTGGCAAACACTGACCGAACATCCTGAATTTATCGCCATGCTGACCATTCCGCCTGTGACGGCTTTTGTCACTTGGGCGCATGTGTGGATGGCGCTTGAGATGCTGTTTCGTCCGATTAAGTTTTGGGGCATCGCCATCAAAAATATGCCATTTGGGCTCAAAGGCTTGGGCTGGCAGGGGATTGTGCCTGCCAAAGCAGGTAAAATCTCGGGCGTGATTGTTGACCAGACGCTCTCAAAGCTTGGTTCGCTCGATGAATTTTTTCAGGCAATGGAGCCTGAAGAGATGGCGGAATTTATCACGGCGACGGTGGATAAGAACCTAGAAAGCTTGATTGATGAAATCATGCTTGAGCGTTCGTATGCCCTGTGGACGCATATGCCGTATGCCATTCGCCGTCGTATCTACGCCCATGTGCACGCCAAGCTACCAGATATCATGAAATCGCTTGTCATGGATTTGACTTATAATGTCGAAGAACTGGTCGATATGCGTGCGATGATTGTCAGCAAGATGGAAAAAGACCGCAAGCTGATGGTGGATATGTTTCTAAGAGTTGGTAAAAAAGAGATTAACTTTATTTGGAAAATTAGTGCGCTGATTGGCTTTGGCTTTGGTGTGGTGCAGATGGTGCTGTTTTATTTTGTGCCGCAGCATTGGACAGTACCGTTTTTTGCGATGGTGTGGGGCGCTTTGACCAACTGGATTGCGATTTGGATGGTGTTTAATCCTGTTGAGCCACGCCATGTGCCATTTATTCGTCTATTCCGCTATGAGATGGATGGCGATACCAAAAAAGTGGTGTGGATGCGTCCGCATTGGCATCGCTATTCATGGCAAGGCGGTTTTATGAAACGCCAAGATGAAGTATCAAGCGTGTTTGCCGAAATCGTCGTCAATGAGCTTGTAACACTTGAGAATATCATGCATGAGATGATGTATGGGCTACGAGCGCATAAGACCCGTGAGCTGATGAAATCGCATCTGTATGAGATGCTGGAGTCGCCTGTGGTGGCAACGACGCTCAAGGTGGGTATGGATGAGCGTACTTTGGATGATTTTAAAGATACCATCTTGGATAAATCCATCGATGCGACGATGGTACCTATCCGTGACCCTAAGCTCAATACATCTAGAGCGAGTAAGATTTTTGGGTTATTTGAAGGGCGAATCCGTGCGCTGACGCCCAAAGAATTTCAAAATCTGCTAAGACCTGCTTTCCAAGAAGATGAGATGACGCTCATTGTGCTTGGGGGGATTACGGGCTTTTTGGCAGGTTGGTTGCACTTGGTGATGGTGTTTTTTTAGGAAAATGGTATCTGACCAACCAAGTCTTTTGCTTAATTGATGCATGACATCAATGAGCCATTTATAAAACACTGCAAAAACTTTGCACAGTAATTTGCAACAGTAACATGAGTCATTTACGATGTTAATAACAGAACTTGGATATTTTTCGCTATTGCTTGCGTTTGTGCTCGCGATATTACAGGCGATTTTGCCTGCCATTGGCGTAATCAAGCACCAAGGGCAGTGGCAACGACTGGCACCAAGCCTAGCGACGGCGCAATTTTTGGCGATGATGGTGTCGTTTGGCGCACTGATTGCAGGGTTTTTGTACAATGATTTTAGCTTGGTTTATGTCGCCAAGCACTCAAACAGTCTGCTGCCTTGGTATTATAAATTGTCAGCGACTTGGGGTGGGCACGAAGGTTCGCTACTATTATGGATGACGATTTTGGCGACTTGGTGTATGCTCGTTGCGGTATTTAGTCGTGGCTTGCCCCTGGATATGCGTGCTCGTGTGCTGTCGATTCTAGGTGCGGTGCAGACGATGATGCTGGCGATGATGATTTTTACTTCATCGCCTTATGACCGAGTGTTGCCAAATCTACCTGTCGATGGCGCTGACCTAAATCCACTACTTCAAGACCCGGGACTGATTTTCCATCCGCCGATGCTGTATATGGGCTATGTGGGCTTGGCTGTGCCGTTTGCATTTTGTATGGCGGCGCTGTGGGCAGGGCGACTTGATGCCGTATGGACTCGTTGGAGTCGTCCGTGGACGCTGACCGCTTGGGCGTTTTTGACGCTGGGTATCGCACTTGGCTCTTGGTGGGCGTATTATGAGCTTGGCTGGGGTGGTTGGTGGTTCTGGGACCCTGTTGAGAATGCTTCATTGATGCCGTGGCTGGCTTCTACTGCGCTGATTCACTCGCTTGCCGTAACCGAAAAGCGTGGCGTGTTCAAGGCATGGACGATTATGCTGGCGATTTTTTCGTTTGCACTAAGCCTACTGGGTACTTTTTTGGTGCGTTCGGGGGCGATTACTTCGGTACATTCGTTCGCCGCTGACCCAACTCGTGGTTTGGCAGTGCTTGCGATTTTGGCGGTGGTGATTGGCTTTGGCTTATTGATGTTTGCTTTGCGTGGTTGGAAATTGACCGTGGAGAGTAGCTATAAGCTAAAATCTCGTGAAACCGTGCTGGTTATTAACAACCTAATTTTGCTTGTGGCAACGCTTGTCGTGCTACTTGGCACGCTATATCCAATCATCGCTGATTTCTTTAAGCTTGGTCAAGTTTCTGTTGGCCCACCGTATTTTAATGCACTGTTTGTGCCTTTGACTTGGCTGCTGCTTGGCTTTATGGGTGTGGGTGCAGTGATGCGCTATAAATATGACAGCCGTCCGCTACTAGCGACAATGATGGCGTATGGCGTCAGTGCTTTGGTGCTTGGTGCATCGGTGGCGTGGTTGATGTCGCAGCTAGCCGAAGAGCCAACATTTGATTATAGCGTGTATGTGACAGGTATTCTTAGCGTGTGGGTGCTTGCCTTTATGGTGTTTGACATCAAAGATAAGCTTAAGCACAACAAAGGTGGTATCGCTCAAGGCTTAACCAAGCTATCACCAAGCTACTGGGGGATGCAAATTGCCCATCTAGGCGTGCTAATCTGTGTGCTTGGTGTGGCGGGTACAAGCAGTATGAGTATCGAAAAAGATGTCGCCATGACGGTCGGTGACAGTGTTCATGTACAAGGTTATGATTTTCATCTACAAGCTTTTGAACAGGTGAAAGGGGCGAACTATGATGCCACTCAAGCAACCATCACTGTCAAAGAAAATGACAAGCTTATCACCACACTGTATCCACAAAAGCGTGATTATGTCGTCAGCATGATGCCTATGACCGAAGTCGGTATGCGTCCAAGCTTATTAAAAGAAGTCTATGTGGCGCTCGGCGAGCCCATCACTGATGCCAAAGGCAAAATCAATAACAACACTTGGGCGGTGCGTGTCTATGTCAAGCCGATGGTACGCTGGATTTGGCTCGGTGCGATTATCATGGCTGCCGGTGCGTTTATCGCCATCATTGATAAGCGTTATCGTCTTGGCAAATCAAAAGCAAAACACATCAATCAAGGAGCATAAATATGGCAAAGTCAAACAAACGCTTGCTTACTTTTATCATTCCGCTTGTTATCTTTGTCGGATTGATTATCATGCTATTTATGCGACTAGGCAAAGAAACTGATGTGCAGACCAGTCAGCTGGTGGGTAAGCCGTTGCCTGCTTTTAGCCTACCACTGCTGTCCGACCCTGCACGCACGATGACCAATAGTGATTTGCCAAAAGAGCCATTTTTGCTCAATGTATGGGGTTCGTGGTGTCAGACTTGCTATGTTGAGCATCCATTTTTGATGGAGCTACACGCAAAAGGCGTGCCGATGATTGGCGTGAATTATAAAGATGAACTTGCCAATGCGTTGGCTTATATTGATAAATACCAAAACCCATTTATCTATACCATCCAAGATTATGAAGGCAAATATGGCTTGGAATTGGGTCTGACAGGTGCGCCCGAAAGTATGATTGTCGGCACGGATGGCGTGGTATATAAGCATGTGTTGGGTGAGATTGGTGAGAAAAATTGGCCAAGTCTGCAGGCGTGTATGACAAGTGTGGCTGATGAATCATTGACCAAAGATGCTAAATTGGCAGCGTGTGAGTAGGAGTCCTAGATGAAATTAAATCACTCAATCATGGCGCTACTACTTGGCATGAGTATCAGTACGATGGCGATGGCAAGTATTGATATTTATGAATTTGATTCGTCACAACAAGAAGCGCAATATCGTGGGCTGATTGAAGAGTTCCGCTGTCCAAAATGCCAAAACCAAAATCTCGCAGGCTCAGATGCACCCATCGCCCAAGACCTAAAACAAAAAACCTATGAAATGGTCAAAGACGGTCGCAGTGATACCGAGATTCGTAACTATATGTTTGAGCGTTATGGGGATTTTATCAGTTATAAACCCCCTGTGCGTCCATCGACTTGGATTTTGTGGTTTTTCCCGCCTGTGCTATTGGTGCTACTGATTCTAGGCTGGATTTATAAGGCGCGTAAAGGTCGCAGTCAGCTGTCAGCTGATGATACACAGGCCTTGAGTAGTAGCGAAGAAGCCAAGCTTGCCAAGATTTTGGCTCAGCATGGCGGCAAGACTGATGACAAACAACAATAAGGGCAGTATATGACACAAAGTTTGGTTTTATTTTTTTCGTTGTGTGCTGTCTTGACGGTACTATTGTCACTGGTGGTGATTTTTCCTTGGCTCAAGGCAAAAAAAGCCACAGACAATCAGTTGATGTCGGTCAATGTCAAGGTCTTTGGCGAGCGTATCGCCGAGCTTGATGCGGACAAGGCGGCAGGGCTGATTGATGATGCACATTATCAAGCGCAAATCACCGAGCTAAAACGCCAGCTACTCGATGCACAGACAGTCGCCGAAAGCCATGCGCCAGTCGGCGCAAAAGGTCGTGCCATTGTGATGATCTGGATACCGATTTTGGCGGCGGTGGCGTATCTGACGACAGCTGACCGTACGCCTGTGTTTGCGCTATGGCAAGCTCAAGATACGGTAGGGCAAGTGGCAGATGATTTATTGACCGGTAAGATTGATACACCGCCTGAATGGGCGACCAAAGACTCAGCGGCGCTCATCTCTGCCATGCAGACCAATGTACATCATCATGCCTATGATGCCAATCGCTGGATGCGTCTATCCGAGCTGTTTATGATGCTTGATGCCAAGCCGCAGGCTATGGAAGCATTGGCACGAGCCAATCGCCTAGAGCCTGATAATGATGAGATTGCGCTGACCTTTGCTCAGACCAGTTTTTTTGTTAATGATGGTAAGCTAGATACAGCATCACGAAATGCACTACTTAGCATTTTGGCAAAAACACCAACCCACGAAGGTGCGCTGATGATGATGGCAATGGGTGAAGCCAAAGCAGGTAACTTTAGCGAGGCCAAAGCATGGATTGCACGCCTACGCTCAAGCTTGGTGGCAAGTTCGGGCGACCGCTCTGAAGCCTTGGCAAGCCTTGATAAGCTTGTGGCAAATATCGATGCCCAAGAAGCACAAATCGCTCAAGGTGTGGCGGTGACTGTCGCCATCAGCCCAGCAATGGTATCACAAATCAAGCCTGAAGATGTGCTGTTCGTGTCAATTGGCGAGCAGACAGGCGGTGCACCGTATGCGGTCAAGCGTCTATCAGCCAGTGAGCTAAGCGCCAATCAAGTGGTGGTGAGTCTTAGCGATTTGGATGCGATGATGCCATCACGCACACTCTCAAGTGGCCGTGCATCGGGCAAGGTCTTGGTGGTCAATGCACGCATCAGTAGCTCAGGCAATGCCATCGCCCAATCGGGTGATTTGTCAGCCAATCCGGTGGTGCTTGATAAGCAGTCGGCGGTGTCCTTGACGATTTCGCAGGTCGTGCCATAATCTTGGTAATCTGATGTGATTTGCAGATTTGAGTAATCAATAAAACTTGCGCCAAATGGTGCAAGTTTTTTATTATTTATAACATATATTTATTATAAACTGATAAGTTCACAAAAATCGCACACTTTATTAGATTTTGTCATAAAATTACTTGAACAATTTGGCATCGTGCTTTATAGTAGCTAGGGCAATCGGGCGACTATCCGCCATTCATGACAACATTCGGAGAATTATTATGATGCGTATCATTCTATTAGGCCCACCAGGTGCAGGCAAGGGCACTCAAGCACAGCTTATCTCAAAAGAGTTCGGCATTCCACAAATCTCAACAGGGGATATGCTACGAGCCGCCATCAAAGAAGGCACGGAGCTTGGTAAGCTTGCCAAGAGTGTCATGGATGCAGGTCAGCTAGTGTCTGATGAGCTGATTATCAATCTGGTCAAAGAGCGTATCAGTCAGCCAGACTGTGCTAACGGCTGTATTTTTGATGGTTTTCCGCGTACGATTCCACAAGCAGAAGCACTAGCGGCAGCAGGCGTGGATATTGATTTTGTTATCGAAATCAGCGTGCCTGATGATGAAATCGTCAGCCGTATGTCGGGTCGCCGTGCGCACCTTGCATCAGGTCGTACTTATCATGTGGTGTATAACCCACCAAAAGTCGAAGGCGTCGATGATGTGACTGGTGAGCCACTGGTACAGCGTGACGATGACAAAGAAGAAGTCGTGCGTGACCGTCTGTCGGTCTATCATACACAGACTGCAACCCTAATTGGTCATTATCAACAAGTCGCCCAATCAGGCGAGAACGCCCCTGCGTATCACGACTTTGATGGCACAAAAGCTATCGACACCGTGCGTGATGAGATTTTTGCGGTATTAAAAAGCAAATAATCCTTTATCAAATTAATAAAAAACCCTAAGCTTGTCAATGGCTTAGGGATTTTTTTTGGTTTTGATAAACTGATAAAAATCAGCTTTTTATATATCATTCATGCGATTTGATGTGCTGATACAGGATCTTACGCAGCTGTAGCACGGTTTTTGGGCTTTCGTGGATATTGTGACTGCCTGTGATGATGGTTTCGCTCGCAGCACCGTCCAAATGTGAGCTGCTATAAGGCACGATACCATCAGAGATTTTGTCACTGACCGCCGCACCTGACGACATCAAATCACCATCCATCACGCCTTTATGATCGCCGACGATGGTATGATATCTGACGGCAGGATTGATCTTGACATCACCTGTCAATGCGACGAATGTCGAGCGATCCGACAGCTGACTTGCACCATTTTGTAGGTATAATGAACCGACCAAGCCATCTTTATTCGCGCTGTTACTGACCTTATCGAGTGCATCGATGGTTTTTTGGGTCAGACCAATTGGCAAGCTGATGATCCGCCGTGCCGTGCGCGTAAACCAACGATCGGCATAGTCTGTACCGCGAAACGGCGCAGAGATGAACACCGCTTCATCGACTTGTGGCAGGCGCGATAGTTTTAGGCGTGATGCCAAGGCGTGCTGCTGATCGTCATTGAGCTTACTGATCAGACGGTATTCTTTGGTCTTATCGAGCGTTTGTAATTTATCCACCAAATCATCATCAGAGACGAGCAGACGCGAGATGACACCACCCATGCTATGACCGATGAGCAGGGCGTTGTGACTTGCGGTATCTTGAGCGTGCGGATCGACTGAGTTGAAGGCGGCTTGAATGAGATTTTCGATCTGATAACGATTTTCTAAAATCGGCAAATTGGTCGAATATGCCACTTGCCAGACTTGATAATTTGCACCCAGCACAGGATCGGACAGCAGGGTGTTGGTCAGATTCACCCAAGTGGCAGGGCTGGATGCCAAGCCATGCAGCATGATGATGACTTTTTTGTTCGGATTGTACGGCTCTAGCATATACAGATCAGGCAGTGTGGCGTTTTCGTGGCGCGCCAGCATATTTAAAATACTGAGCGGCTTAAGCTGATTTTCGGACAGCCACAGCGCATAGCCTGCTGAGAAATTGGCGGATAGTGGCTGAGTTGTACCAAGTACATCGATGCTCTGATGGCGCAGTGGGTCGAATAGATGCGCGTGAAACTTGCGACTGTGCAGCACTTCATCGATACTTTTGCCTTCGGGCAGGATCACCGCAGTGATCAGCATATGCCCAAGCTGATGAATGCGCGATTGATACTTGGGGTCTTCTGGTGATGGTAGAGTGTCTGTGCGATTGGCTTCAAGCTTATTGGCGATGCTAGCGATGTAGCGATCTTGCATTGAGCCGACGAAATTCACCCCCAAGCCTGCACGCCGTGATGTGATATCAAGCTTGGACAAGCGCGGATCATAAGCAGGAATCAGCTCAGAAAAGGTCTGCTGACGACCTTCATTGACCTTGGCGATGTAATACGGATTATTATCCATCGACACGATCAAATCAGTTTGCTGATTGGCTTGGGTGCTGGTGAGTTTTGCGACGATCACTTGATCAAACTTCGGCTCGATGATTGGCTTGTCAAGATTATACACCGTCTCGATCGCCCCGCCGAACGCGCCTTGTTTGAAGCGATAGACTTGCGCGATGATGTCATTGACTGCAAGCTGATACAGATCTTGGGCGCGGACATCGGACTCGCTAGCAAAACTATTGCCGCGCGCTGTACCAGTAAGCTCAGGATAAAACAGATAAGCATAACTGTAGCGCAGTGTCTGGTACAAGGCTTCACGGTACTCACTGGCGCAGTTTATTTTGGCTTGTTTATAGGCTTTGATCTCATCGGGGGATTTTGGTGCATTGGCATAATATGGGTCAATCGGCGGACGGTCAAGCTCAGTGCGGCAGGCATCTTGTAGTGCCAAAGCCTGTGCGCGGGCATAGTGAAGCTCAGCAACAACGGAGAGATTTTCGCGGCGATTGTGCTCAAAGGTGCTGTCATGAATACCCTTGATGCAAGCATCAAAATCGCTCATGCAGCTGTCTTGGTTGAAACCTGCATTAATCAAAGCGCTGCGCGACAGCGCGCTGACCGAATAACTGGTGATGATACTGCTGCGCGCTTGTTCGACGAATTGCGAGACATTTTGTTTGGGTGATGCCAAATGACTACACGCACTCATACTGCCGCACAGTGCCAAGAATATCGCACTTGCTAATGTCTTTTTTGCCATACTCATCCTGTTTGCTTTTTTCATATCATCATCCATTTTTGCTTTTTTTTTTGCCTTGAGTATAAATTGATCATGCGTCAATGACTTGCCAATGACAAGTGCCAATTTCTCATTATAAACCAAAAGCCCAAAAACCAACAATCCGCACAAGCAGCTGCACGGATTGTTTGGGAAAAACGGTATCAGTTTACCGCTGATTTCGCATTATTTCGCTGTTTGTGGCGCTTTGATGTTCAGATTGGCATCTGGAATGTTCCAAATGTAGTAGCCGCCATTTTCAACGATGCGCACTTGCTCTGCGATTTGTGCATTGTCAGGGTGGGCTGCTGCCAGCTTTTGTAGGCGTTTTAGTGCGCCAGAACGGTTATCGCCCAGTAGTTCAGCTTGTGCGATGCTTTGTTCTGCTTCGGTGTAGCCTGCCGCGACCGCTTTGTCTAGGTATTTGCGACCTTCTTTAAACGCGCCCGATTCTGACAGCATCATACCAAATAGGAAGTTACCTTCGGTGTGGTTCGGATCGACTTGTAGTAGCTTTTGCATATGATTGCCTGCGCGTACGGTGTAGTCGTTGCCTAGGTTTAGGTTACGCGCCATGCCGTTGATTTTTGCGGCGCGTAGTAGCGTTTCTGCCGATGCATCAGGCGCGCTGGCATATGGTTCGATCCAGTCAGATAGGTGCTTGATGTTTTGTTTCACCAAATATTCGCTGGTGCGCGTTGGGAAATTGGTTGGGTAGTGGCGAGCATTTGGCGCGACATCGTCAAGCAGCTCATCGACCAAAGTGACATCCAAAATGGTGCTGCCTGATGTGTTGGCAGGGATAGCGACAGTTGGGATGGTCTTAACTTCGCTGACGCTGATGCTTGGCACTGGCAAGCCTTTGACAGATTTTTCAAGCAAATTGATGGTGTCTTGTGGCTTGATGGCTTGGGTGATTTCACCGCGTAGTGCAGGGCTTTGGTAGGTGCCAGTCGCTGCAACTGCTGAAGTGGTCAAGGCTGCAAGCGCAAGAGATAGTGTCAATTTTTTCATAAAATAAAGTCCATCGGTTTAGAAAAATAGGATAAAAAAGAAAAAATAAATTGGCTCAAATCATAGCAGATTTTTTGAGCCAATGGGGTAAAAAATTTATACAACACGCTTTAAGTTTGTATCCCTATTGTAACCATGCGGCGATGTTGCGTTGATTTTTTTACCGATTTTATGCTTTTAGCCAAGCATCGGCGTATCATCGGCACTGATCGGCAGACTGTTTTTGTATTGTTGTAATTTCAAGTATAAAATCACACCAAAGATCAAATTTACAATACCAGTGATCAAAAACAGCTGACCCAAGCTTAAGCCCAAAATCGTCAAAATCACAATCGCAAATACCGCTGAGACAACCATATAAATGGCATTAAAGATGTTGTTCGCGCCAACGACACGCGAGCGATGCTCAATTGGTGCATAGGCTTGCATACTGGTGTACAGTGGCACGATGTACAGACCACCGCTTAGACCAAGCAAGAATAATTCAGCAAAGACAGGCATTACGCCATCGATCTTAAACAGCATATCCAGCGTCATCGGTGCATCGGCGCTGATGCTCAGATTGCCCAGTGAGAAATACAATGCCGCCGCAAAGATGGACAAACCTGCGATACCGACAGGTAATAGCCTGAAGCTGACTTGGTTTTTGGTCAAAGTCTTGCACAGTAGCGAGCCGATCGCCGTACCGACTGAAAATAAAGTTAGTAAGAAAATCACCACCGATTCATCACCGTGCAAGATGCTCTTGGTCACTTCAGGTGTCTGCGTCAAAAAAGTCGCGCCATAGAACCAAAACCAGCTGTTACCCATGATGATGAAAAACAACAGCGGTAAGCTGTATAAGTATTTGATGATGTCAAAGCTGGTGCGAAAAATATTCCAATCAATCTTTAGATCGGCGGCATGGATGGTGGTCACGGGGATTTGTCGCGCAGCGATATAGCCTAAGATGGCGATGAAAATCGTCAAAACGCTGAGCCAATATTCTAAAAAGTACAACTGCGTCAGCACGCCTGCGGTCATCATGCCTGTCAAGATGGCAAGGCTTGTACTGGTTTGGAATAAGCCATTGGCACCGACTAGGTCATTTTTTGGCATGGCTTCGGGCAGATAAGCGTATTTGATCGGCCCAAAGAAAGTGGACTGCGCACCCATAAAGAACAAGCAGACGAATAGCAGCCAATAAATCTCATAAATAAAACCAATCGCCGCCATGCTCATGATGATAATTTCAAGCAGCTTAATGTGGCGTGTCAGCCAAGATTTTTCGTATTTGTCCGAGATTTGACCTGCTAATGCCGAAAACAAAAAAAACGGCAGGATAAAGAGCAAAGCGGCAAGGTTATTGAGTAAGCTGACTTCCATGCCAAGCTTGGCAGCCGCGCTGTAGGTGAGCATCAAAATCAAGGCTTGTTTAAAGACATTGTCATTAAACGCCCCAAAAAATTGGGTAAAAAACATCGAGTTGAATGCACGACGACGGAACAAAGAGAGCTGACTTGCCATAAAATTACTTTGCTGGAACTAAAATTGGTTTTCGGGGTGTAATTGGGGTGAAAATATGCTACAGTGATTTGGTGATTTACACCTTGTATTTAAGCAAGTTATTTTTGGCGAATATCAACCAACCCCTTTTGAGTTTTGTTATAATACAGGAATTTACAGCGAAAATGTCACTAGATTTGCAAAATTACTAAGGATTGTGGACAATTGTCATGCAAATCTTACATTGACATTTTTTAACTTTTGTGTTTTTTGTGAGTGTATCATGCCGCCAAAGCTTGTCAATACGACTTTTGCGTTTCCGATCAAATCGCCACCATCACCGCGTGCGCTGCTGTGGCTTGCCTGCTTGTCTGCGATCAGTCAAGCGCAAGCAGCAGGCGTAGATGCCAGTCATCGCACAGAGCAGGTGGCAGGTGCAGCGGCAAGCATTGCTATCGGCACAAATGCCAGTGCCGCACAGACACTGGATATATCGCTACTGACCCCTGAGCAGATCGAGCAGCGGCTGCGTGATGTGCGCCGCGAGTCGCCAGAGCGAATCTTGCGTCCGACGAATTTCGATGATACTACCGCACTTGACACGCCTGTGTCGCGTATCGATGATGGTACGCCGCCGATCGGACTGGATGCGCTGATCGCCAATACTGCGCCGACGCCGAACAGCTTGACGACATTGGGCATCGATCAGGCGAATGCTGATGCCACCAATCCTGATGACTACATTCCTGAATATGTCGATACAGGGCGTACGACAGGCGATGAAGTGGTCATCGTCGAAGATGAAGTGGTCAAGCCCAATCTGCTTCGCCGCACTTATGATCGACTGTTCAATGATGGCGTGAGTAAAGTGCCACGCCTGAAGGTCAATGTCATCTTGAGCGATAACCAAGGCAATGAAGATAAGCTGTCACGCCGAGATGTCAAGTACGAACCATACCAAAATATCAAAGCTGCGCTAGAAGACATCACCGCTGAGTCGGTGCGTGATTTTCAAGGATCGCAAGCACGCCTGCGTCAGACGGCACAAGCTGCAGCGCGCGCGGTCGGTTATTATGATGTCAAGCTGCACATCACCAAGGTGCAAGCAGGCGAGATCAATGTCATCATCGATGATCTGGGCGAGCCTGTGCGTGTCGAGAATCGCGCCATCGAAGTGCGCGGCGATGGCACGGCCAATCAAAATTATCAAGCGGTGGTCAATTCTAATGCCTTACAAGCAGGTGATGTATTCCATCACGGCGAGTATGAAGCAAGTAAGCTTGCCATCGAGACGGTGAGCGGCGAGGAAGGCTATCTGGATGGGCGTTGGCTGAATAATTCGGTGGATGTGGTCTTGCCGGATAATGTCGCTGATGTCAGCTTGGTGTATGATACAGGTCAGCAATATCAGTTTGACCAAGTGGTCTTTTTCACCATTGATCCTGATACAGGCGAACTGACCACTGATCCTGATAAATTGCCTGTCAAATCCAAACTTCTAGAAAAGCTACTGACTTTCGAGATGGGCGATGCCTATAATCGCCAAGCGGTGCGCCAACTGTCCAATGATCTGCTTGCCACAGGGTATTTTAATGCGGTTAATACCGAACCTGTGTATCCTGAGAAGTTTGCCAAGCAAGATGAAGTGAATTTTGAAAATACACCCAAAGACACCCCAGAGCCAACAGCACCTGTGACGGAGACGGTGGATCTTGGTGATGGTATCAGCGTTGAGATCGCGCCACTTGAGTTCAGTGCATCCCAAGCGATCCGCGATAAGCTTGATCAAGTCGCCCAAAAAGCCAATATGCTGTATAACCTGCCTGATGATCGCGTGCTGCCGACCGATACTGCCGAGAAGGATAAGTCGATCCTTGCGCGTATCAGTGATGCAGTCTCAGGCATCGCCAAAGCCATCTTACCTGATGAGACCAAAGATGACACCACGCTTGATCTGTTAAACGAAGATGGTAAGCGACCTGAACTTGCCAATCGCAAAACCCCGCAGCAAGTATATCAAGACAAAAAAGTACCGCTGTATGTCTTCGTCGCCAGTGATAAGCCGCGCGATGCACAGATCGGTCTGGGTTGGGGGTCAGATACAGGTGCGCGTGCGATTACCAAGTTTGAGCACAATCTGATCAACCGCGACGGCTATCAAGCAGGGACAGAAGTGCGCTTATCCCAAAAAGATAAAGGCGTGAAACTCTACGGCTCTAAGCCACTGAGCCATCCGCTGAACGATCGCTTGGTGGCGTCATTGAACTATGGCGAAGAAACATTGGATCAAATCGGCAAATACGATCTGAAATCGCGCACACTAGAGCAGGGCGTGGCGCGTAATATCATCACCAAAAACGGCTGGAATCGCACATATTCACTGCGCTATCGCATGGATGAGCTTGAAAGTCGCGCGCCACAAGATACTTGGCAGGATCTACCTGTGGATTATGTCGCAGGGGGTGTCAGCCAAGAAGCGCTGCTGGCAGGCGTTGCAATCAATAAAACTGTCGCCGATGATCTGGTCAATCCGATGCGCGGCTATCGGCAGTATTATTCGCTCGAAGCAGGCGCAGATGGTGTGGTCAGTGAGACAGATCTTGCGATCGCGCGTGCTGGTATCAGTGGTATTTATAGTTTTGGGGATAATGCCTATGGCAAAGATCGCGCGCATCAGCTGATCGCAGGGATTGACACAGGTTATATCTGGGCAAGGGATTTTGATAAAGTGCCGTATAAGCTCAGATTCTTCGCAGGTGGTGATCAGAGCATTCGCGGTTATAATTATAACAGCTTATCACCATTATCAGATACAGGCTATCTGGTCGGTGGTCAGGCATTGGCAGTGGGTCGCTTTGAGTATAATTATGAAGTGATGAAAGATCTGCGCCTTGCGGTGTTTAGTGATGTCGGTAATGCGTATAATAAGGACTTTAGTAACGATACTAAGATCGGTGCAGGCGTGGGCGTACGCTGGGCATCACCTGTGGGTCAGTTGCGTATTGATGTCGCCACAGGGGTCAATGAAGACGACACGCCGATTAAGCTGCACTTTTTTATCGGTTCACCTTTTTAGACGAATCGGTTACAATGCATGGTTTGAATGCATGATTTAGACATAATTTAAATACACTTTGTGCGTGATGCGTGCAGGTTTGGTAAATTTATTCAATTTCAAGGATTTTTATGGCGATGGCTTACAGTTTGGCGACACACACTCAGTCCGATGGCGGTACTGATGCGGTAAGTCACGCCGCCAATTCACCGAACAGTGCGCAAGGCAGCTCACCGAATGCGCGTCCGCCCAAGCGTCCACAGCCATCGTGGATGATTTGGCTACTGCGTCTGATTGTCGCGGCTTTGGTGGCGGTGATGATCTTGTTGCTTGCGTTATTTTATATGGCAGGCACGGATCAGGGCACGAAGTTTTTGGTCGAAAAAATCGCGCTAGAGACTGGCACGACGCTGACTTATGGTGAAGGTAATCTGCGTGATGGCTTGTGGGTGAGTGATGTCAAGATCGCCCAAGGTGAAGACATTACCGTCAGCATTAACCGCGCTTATATTGAGATGGGCTGGCGTGCGGTATTGGCGCGCCAAGTGCATTTGGTCAATGCAGATATTGATACCGTTGAAGTCATTAACAAAAAACCACCGACAGGCGAGCCTTTTGATTATGCGACCATCAGCCTGCCCGTGGATATCCGCCTAGAAAATTCTAGCGTGCGACAAGTGCGCTATCTGCAAGCCACCGCCGAACCTGTAGTGCTTAGCGATATTCATATCCAAAGTGGCACCTGGGCAGGTGAGAAGATCACTTTAGAAGACAGCAAGCTTCGCTATGGCGATGTGCTTGATGTCAGTCGTGCTACAGGTGAGATCGAATTATCAGGACAATATCCGCTGAATCTGAACGCTGATGTGCATATTCACGCGCTGGATTCTGTGTATTTTGATACTTTATCTGTCAAGGCGACAGGCACGCTCAAGCGCACGGTCGGCACGCTGAGCAGTAAGTACAATCAATCAGCAGTGACAGGCAGCTTCATCGCGCAGGGCTTAGATGAGAACTCGCCATTTTCTGCGCGCCTAGATTTTGATAAAGTGTTGCTGCCCTATGCTGAAGAGCAGCACATCACCTTGTCTAATGGCACGATCATTGCTGATGGCGTGGTGTCAAATATCGAACTGCGCATCAATACCGATCTAAGCGCCAAAGACATACCGTCTGGTCGGTATCGTGGACGCGGTATCGTGCGTGATGGCGGTATGGACATTCCTTATCTGCACGCCGATACACCAAATGGCGCACTCACCGCCACAGGTAAGATGGAATGGTCGGATGAATATGAGCTTGATGCGACCATCGCAGGTAATGGCTTTGATGTGCGCGCGGCGATGCCTGCTGAATACCGCGATTATCAAGCTTATCTACCTAAGTCGCTCGATGGCACGCTCGGTGTCAAATACCGCCTGCTTGATACGACCAATAATGAGACGCGCTTTGAATTTGGCCTTGCCCAAAAAGATGGCGAGATCGTGCGTGCCACCTTGCGCCAAAATCAATCATCGCCTGATATGCCGTGGCTGATCGATGCCAATTGGCTGAATTTCAAACGCAGCGATGTTCCGCAGATCGGTGTGATCGACAGTCGCATCGGACAGGCAAGCTTGCGCCTAGAAGAAGGGCGTACTTTCATCACAGCTGATGCAAATATCAATGCGCTCAATGCCGCGCCTGCTGGTCATTATGTCTTGGCAGCGAATATCGATAAAGGTGAGCGCGTTTATCTGACAGGCTTTGATTATCAAGGAGTGATCGGTAAGCTGCGCGGCACAGGTCAGCTTGACTTTGCCACCACGACCAAGCCGATGACTTGGCAGATCGATGCCATCGCAGAGCCGATCAAGCCCAATGCTTATTTTGATACACCTGAACAGACGCCATTTGACACAGTGACAGGGCGAGTGGTCGCACGCGGTATCATGCGTGATGATGGCAAGAACAGCCTACATGACATCACCATCACCGACAGTGATCTGACGGCGGTGATGACGACAGGTGAGACGGTGCAGCTAAGCGGTGCGGGTACATCGCAACTGGTGCTTAATGGTAGTGAGATCACCGCGCTGCGAGCGGATTTTGATGGACAATTGACCCAAGCTTATCTGCCACAGCTTGGCAAGGCAGACATCGGTGTGAGCGTGGCAGGTGATCTGAATAAGCTAAGCTTTAGCCGTGCGACCCTTGTCAATGATCAAGGCAAAGTATCGATCGCAGGTGATGTCGGCTTACGCGATGGTATCAGTTGGGATATCAAAGGTCGCCTAGATGAAGTCAATACCAAAGCCTTGGTTACAGATCAAAGCTTGGCAGCGATCATCAGCGGTGATGTGGCAAGTCGCGGTGTGTATCGCAATGAGACCTTAGCAGATGTGGCGCTGAGCTTTGATGGTCAAGTGATCAATGATAAACTGCCAGCAGGTACGCTTGCTTTTAATGCGACAGGTAAGAATAACCGCTTTGAAATCAAACGCTTACATCATGATGGTGATGCAGGGCGTGTTGATGCGACCGGTTGGCTTGATCTGAATAATGGCGCGGCATGGGCACTGGATGCAGACATGGCGGCGCTCGATCTTGGGGCGTTCGTCCAAGGTATCGACAGTGATATGACAGGCAAAGTACGCTTGTCGGGCGATTGGGGCAGTGTGCGTCAGATTGTGCAGATTGAGAATTTGGCGATCACAGGTGTATTCAATGGCAGACCACTATCTGCCACAGGCTCGCTGTATGCTGAGCTTGCCTTGCCAAAAGACATCCAAGGCTACATCGATCGCATTAAACAAACCAGTCGCCGACCACGCACGCGCGAAGAGTTGATCAGCTTGCGTAATCGCATTGATAATAACGCGCGCCAAACCCAAAGCATCATCCGCAAACTTGACGCCAATAATCTAAAAGTACAAATCGGCGAAAACTATGTGGCAATGAATGGCGATGAGTCACAGCTGACCACCAGTGTCAATATCGTTGATTTGTCCCAAATCATCAACCAAGCAGCAGGGCGTATCCAAGGCGGCGTGATTTTGATCAATGATGACAATGCCTTGCCAACCTTATACATCGATGTCAGTGCCGCCCAAGTGCGCGCGCCAAGCCTTGTGATCCAAAATGCACAAGCGATCGGCAAAATCAATAACCTTGGCAATAGCCCAAGTCAGCTACTCATGCAGGGTAATGACATCATTGTCATGGGTAAGGTGATCAAATCTGCGCGCCTTGATTTCTCGGGCACAGAGAGTGATCATCTGCTGTCTGTCGAGACCCAGAGCGGCGACATCGAAGCAGCAAGCCAAGTGCATGGCTCGTTTGATCGCGAGACTATGGCTTATACAGGGGTGTTGGATGATAGCCATATCACCAGTCGTTTTGGCACGATGGCACAGCGACAGCCTGCCGAGTTTCGCTATGGGCTCAATGATGGCGCGCTGAAAATAGCGGCGCATTGTTGGCAGTCGGCGCATATTGCTGATGATGGCGTGGGCGTACTGTGCCTACAAGATACGCTGAGCTACACACCGACATCAGGCAATGTCAATGTCGTGATTCAAAATCTTGACACTCAAGTATTCTCAGCTGCCTTGCCAAGTGACATCGAATGGCAATCGATGCTGAATGGTCATGCTAAGGTATCATGGCGACAAGGCGCTGAGCCTGTGGTTGATGCCGTGCTGTACTCGGATGATGGGCGATTAGGGCTGACCCAAGAAGATACAGGCTATGTCGAGATGCCGTATAAACGCTTCTCGATCATCGCCCAAAGCGTCGCAAAAGGGCTAAAAATCCGCACCGATGTCACAGGCACAGCAGGTAAGGGCTATGCCGATATCGTGATCAATCCCTATCAAGAGAATAAGCCGATCTCTGGCGCACTGGTGATGGATGATTTGAACCTTGCGGTATTGCGACCATTTTTCCCAAGTATTCAGACCTTGACAGGTAAAGTGGCACTCGCTGGCGGTCTGGGCGGTACTTTGTCCAAGCCATTATTCTTTGGTAATGCCAATTTAGACAATGGCGCGCTTAGCATCGCAGGCGTGCCACTGCCACTGACTGACATCAATGCAGTGATGAATATTCGCGGCACTAATGCGACTTTAGAAGGCAGCTTTAAAGGTGGTGATGGCACGGGCAGGCTTGATGGTGCGCTGGATTGGGCGGATGAAGTACAAGCCAAACTGGGCATCTCTGGCGAGAAATTATCCATCGCACAGCCGCCATTGGTGGTGGCACAGATCGATCCTGATCTTGAGATCATCGTCAAGCCATTATCCAAATATGTCGATGTACAAGGGGTGATCAGTATCCCTGTAGCGACATTGAGACCGCCTGAGACCACAGCCGACATCGTCAGCGAATCGCCTGATGTGACCGTGCTTGACCGTCGTATCACGGGCAATGTCGAGCAGATTTTGTCAGTGGTTGAGCCGTGGAATATTAATGCCAATATCGGTGTCGATCTGGGCAGTCAAGTGGAGTTTCGCGGACTTGGCGCGACGCTGCCTTTGGCGGGTGCGCTGCATTTGACGCAGTCAGGACAAGGTGCGATGCGTGCGCTGGGCGTGGTGCAGGTGTCCAAGCGTACGACTATTGATGGCATTGGGCAAAACCTTGAGCTCAACTACGCACAGATTCGCTTTAATGGCGATATGCTCAATCCGTATCTGTCGATCGAAGGTGAAAAAGAAATCGAAGGGCAGACCATTGGTGTGCGTATCCGTGGCACGGCGAATGAGCCTGATATTACGGTGTTTAATGACGCAGGTTTGACCGAACAGCAAGCGATGAATGCACTGGTGACAGGGCGGATTAACGAAACCACCGACTCACAAATCACCGAGCAGGGTTTCCGCTCACAAGTCACCAATCAGCTCGCGGCAGCAGGCTTAAGCTTAGGGCTATCTGGCACGCGCAATCTAACCAATCAAATCGGTCAAGCGCTTGGCTTGCAAAGCCTGACCATCGATGCATCAGGCAGCGCAAGCGATACCAATGTCAATGTCACAGGCTATATCACGCCTGATCTGTACATCCGCTATGGCGTTGGCGTGTTCAATGCCGAATCCAGTCTATCGATGCGCTACCAGCTGACGCGCCGTGTATATATCGAAGCGACCAGTGCTGCTGAAAATATGGTGGATGTGATTTATCGTTGGAAGTTTTAACCCAAAAATTCATTTTTCCAAAACCCAAAACTTAAAAAGCACCGCCCATGCAAGCAGTGCTTTTTAAGTTGGAGAAAGTTTATATAAATCAAATGGTTATTTGGTCAAGATCAAGCGATTGTTGCGCGTCAAACGCAAGCGATATTCTTCACCCTGATGTTCGATACGCACTTCCTTGGTCATGGCGAACAGATTTTGTGAATACAGCGTCGGCAAATGGCTGTGCGTGCGATTGCTAAAATAACGCGCGATAGAGATAGTCATGGCAAATTTCCTTGTGTACGGGGATTGGGTATTTTCCCAAGCCGAAAAGCTAAACTAAAACTGCTGCTGATTAAGCAGATTCTTGCGATTGTTCATGATAAATCTTATCAAACAATAATAATTATCATTTTTGTTTATGATAGCAGATTTTTGATAAATTGCAAATCCAAATTGCCATTATTGAGAAAATTTATCAAAAAAGTCTATAACTTATTGAATTTAAAGTATTTATGAAATTGCAAAATCCCCACACTAACCCAATTATCCGTGTCGCAGTGGCAGTCATTCGCCATAAGGATGAGTTTTTGCTTGCGATGCGCAAGGCTCATCAGCACCAAGGCGGTAAGCTTGAATTTGTCGGCGGCAAGATTGAACAGAGCGAATCAGCACCATCAGCACTCATCCGCGAAGTGCAAGAAGAGATTGGCTTGGATTTGCAAACCGACCAGTTGGTTCGTTTTGGCGTTATTCGTCATGATTATCCTGATAAATCTGTTGAGCTGCATATTTATCAAGCGAATTTAAATAATCATCAATACCAAGAGTTTCGACATCGCACACATGGCACAGAAGGGCAAAGTTTGCATTGGCTTGGATTATCAGAATTATTAGCAAGTGCTGATAGGCTGCCTAAGGCAAATGTTCGGATTATAGATTGGTTATCCATGCCATCACAGATCATCATTTCACACGCATTAGCGCACTTTGCAGGTATTGATGAATTTATTAATTATTATGTAGATAAGCTACCAAATCATGCATGGTTTTATCTGCGACCACAGGCTGATCTTGTGACCACCATGCAGATTTATCGCGCGATGAGAAGTAAGCGCGCTGATGTGCAGATGATTGCCGGTGATGGGCTGTACCGCGCTTATCAAGATGAGATGGCAGGCGTGGTGGTGAAAATATCTGCTAAGACTTTGGCGCAATGTGAAGATGTGGCGTTTGGCTTAACACAAGATATACCACAAGACATACCACAAGATGTGCGATTGCTACTGGGTGTGCATGATGAAGTAGAAGTGCAGCGCGCTAATCGCTTGGCGGTTAACGCGCGCGTACTGGCTGGCTTAGTCTCGCCTGTGCTGCCGACTTTAAGCCATCCTGATGCGCCTGCACTGAGTTGGGATGGTTTTGAAAAATTGGCAAGTCAATTAAGTATGCCTGCGATCGCCCTAGGTGGGTTATCCTTGTGTGATAATATCACCGCAAAACAGCACGGCGCGATCGCCATCAGCGGTATTCGTGGCTTTTTATAAATTATTTTAAATTGTATGAAAATATTATCTAAATAAAAGCAGAAATTTTGCATAAATTTCAAGCAAATCAATACTTTATCACATAGTTTATATAAATACTGCCATTTTATAAATAAATTAAAATTGCGAAAACGGTTATTTTGTTTTACAATCATCTAGATTTGGAAATTTCGCGGTCGATTTTTGTATATTTTGGAATTATATAACAAAATCGGTGATTTTAACTATATTTTTACAACAAGGTGGTCGTATGTCTGCTAATTTGTACCAATCTCATTTGGCAACTCGCCAAGCCCAAGAAGCAACCGCAGCCAAGCTTATTGCAGCGTTAAGCTTGTTGGCAGCAAAAGATGTAACCGTATCGTTCTTTGGTGAGCGTGTGGCATTGTCTGTTGCCAAGGTGTTGGCACTGCATGATCAGCACGGCGTGGATGTGGCTGCATCATTGGCACTAGCAGAAAGCTTGGTTGCACAGGGTACGGCGACTACTCGTATTGACCTAGGTCAAGCCATCAAAGCAGGTAAGTCAGCAGCAGATTTCGCTCAAGGCACAGCAGCGGCGACAGATGTCGTACTGTATGGCTTTGGCCGTATCGGTCGTATCCTAGCGCGTCTATTGATGAGCCGTCCTGCATCATCAGCAGGCCTACAACTAAAAGCCATCGTCGTGCGTCCAGCAGGTGAAGGCGACCTTGCCAAGCGTGCAAGCTTACTAGAGCGTGACTCAGTACATGGTTGGTTTGATGGTAGCGTGAGCATCGATGAAGCCAATAACGGTATCATCGCCAATGGCCGCTTTATCCAAGTCATCTATGCAGCTGACCCAAGCGAAATCGACTACACCGCTTATGGTATTGATAATGCACTGGTCATCGACAACACTGGTAAATGGAAAGATGAAGCAGGTCTAGGAAAGCACCTAGCCTCAAAAGGCGTAGCAAAAGTACTACTAACCGCACCCGCCAAAGGCGACATCAAAAATGTGGTCTATGGTGTGAACCATGCCACCATCGGCGATGACAAAATCGTCTCAGCAGCCAGCTGCACCACCAACGCCATCACCCCAACACTAAAAGTACTACACGATGCCTTTGGTGTGGTCAATGGTCATATGGAAACGGTTCACGCTTTCACCAATGACCAAAACCTAGTGGATAACCACCACAAAGCCGACCGCCGTGGCCGTGCTGCACCGCTGAACATGGTGATGACTTCTACTGGCGCGGCATCTGCTGTCTCAAAAGCCATCCCAGAGCTAAAAGGCAAGCTATCAGGCAATGCCATCCGTGTACCGACACCAAATGTCTCATTGGCAATCTTGAACCTGAACTTCGAAAAAGAAGTCGGCACCGCTGATGATCTCAATGCCTTTATGAAAGCTGTCGCCCAAAGCGAACAATGGCAAGAGCAAATCAACTACTCAGATTCACCAGAAGCAGTCTCAACGGACTTCGTCGGTTCTGAAAAAGTGGCGATTTTTGATGCCAAAGCAACCATCGCCAATGGCAATCGTGCGACTATGTACATCTGGTACGATAACGAAATGGGCTATAGCACCCAAGTTATCCGTGTCGCTGAAGAAATGGCAGGCGTGCGTTACTAATCGCTTAATTGCTAATTAACAAAAACCACCAAATGGCTAAAGCTGTTTGGTGGTTTTTAAATAAATACAGTTTTTTTATAAGCGATACGTGTGCCGCAATAATACAATGAGCTAATAAATTGTTTATAATTTGAGCAAATAAAATGAATTTTATGAAAGCTTATTGAAATTATCCTAAATGGCGTGCTAATATAATTCAAGTTTTTTTCTAAACCAATATAGGAGAATTATCATGAATAAAATGAAGTTTAATTCAATTTCTGCTACATTGTGCATATTCCACTCCAAATGATCACCCATTCCACTTTTCACGTGACCACTTATTCCACTCTTGTTTGACCACCCATAAAAAAACCACCAGTCAAGCCAATTTGCTCAACTGATGGTTTTCTGATTGATTGGTTTGATGTCAACTTGCTTTTAAAAACTCACCCCCAAACTTACACCACTGACCCAATCTTTGTTTGAAAAACCCGTGGGTTCACTGATTGCTTTTGAGGTGAAAATGTCGTAATTAAAACTTAGATAGGGGTTATTTGTATTTGGTGTGTATTGTCCTTTGATACCTATGGCAGCACCTACTAAGTGTTGTCCAAGTAATAGCTCATTTTGGCTCTTGTCGTGGTTGGTGACGTAGCCTGCGTCCAATCCTAGATAAATGGCATGATTGGATTGGCTGTTTGCTTTTTGCTGATTTAAAAAGCTTGGATAAAAGCTGATGTCTTGTCTTACCAAGATACCATTATCCGCAGATAATGAACGCTCCCCATCAAAGCCTCTGACGGTGTATCTGCCACCAATGGCCATCTTTAAATCTGGTGTTAGACTGTCTGTGGCATATTGGGCTTTGAGTGTGGTGCTGTGGATGATGGGCAGTGGTTTATTGTTAATACTTGGGTTGTATTTACTTGTTAGATTGGCGTTTAATTGATAAATGCCAACACGGGCTGAACCTTCATCAAACAGCTCTTCTGGTGAGGGTAAGGCATTAAAAGCAGCGGTACCACGTTTATAAGACATATCAGTGCTTAGGCTATGATTGGCTTGTTTGCCAAAAGCAGTTTCATGGCTGATGCCAAATAAATAACCTGCGGTTTTACGGGTTTGTACATCAATGATTGTGCCATCAATATCACTTTCTTGGGATTTGACATAACCACCAGCATATACATAGCTTTTGCTATGAGCATCTCTGTGTACCAGATGAGACAGCTTGGCGCTGTACCCACTGGATTTACCACCATAGATATAATCTTGGGTGCTACCTGCTACGGTTTGATGATAGGTGTAGCGATTGGCAGTTAGTTGTAATAAACTATTTTTGGGGCTGTACTAGATAAATCCCTAAACCCCACACCATTTTCTTAACAATCTTAATTGATTGGATGGTGTGCCATAGTTAAATCTAAACTCGCATTCTTTGATAAATAAATGAAAATGCTTTTTGTCAATACCGTTATATTTTCTTAGAATGCGTTTGGATTGCGACCAAAAGTTTTCAATGCCGTTAATATGATTATGATTGTTTGCAAATTCTTTGGAATGATTAATTCTAAAGTGTTTAAAATCACTCACATCTAAAGCATTATAACTTCGATAGCTATCTGTATAAACCACGCTATCAGGTTTGATTTTACTGGCAATAATAGGCATTAATGTCTTAGCTTTGGTATCTTTAACACAGGCAGTATAAACCTTACCATTGCGTTTTAAAAGACCAAATACGGCAACTTTGCCAGCAGCAGCACGCCCACGCTTGCCTTTACGAATGCCACCGAAATAGCTTTCATCCAATTCTACTTCACCGTCAAATAATTCACAAGCTTCAAGGTTTAAGCGATATTCAATCACCAAGCGAATTTTATGATAAAACAAAGCAGCTGAATTATGATGTATCTCTAACAAATCAGCAGCTGATCTTGCGGTGACTTCAAGCACAAAAAATTCAAGCAGTTTAACTTGAACTTTTTTACTTAATTTACAACGGGTTATCTTCATAAAACTAGTATAGCATTGTTGCTAATCTAGTACAGCCCCCTATTTTTTATTGGAATAACGTAGCCAATGCCATAATTCTTAGAGCCTTTGCTCTTATCAGACGGATAGTCTTTGTCATCATTGATTTGATTACCCAAATCTCGCCCAAAGCTAAGATAGAATAAATCGTTTAAATTTGCCAAATTATCTACACTAAGCGTTGCCACGCCTTGATATTTCCCTGTAGATTTAGAGCCTGAATCATCAATGCTTAGACTGCCACGAATGCGGCGGTGTTGAGTATAATCAATTAAAATATCACTAAAGCCAATGCCAATCACTTGTAACTCATCAGACGGTGCAATCTTAAAAGTAGCATCAGCACTTGGCACGCGTTTAAAATTCTCAAGCGTGGTTTCTAAATCACGGATGTTTAATAGCTTGCCTGGTTGTGTGGTGAGTGCTGTGTCTAAGATAACAGGATAAGACTGATTGGCTGTGTCTTTGACTGTGTTTTTAACATAGACAGGCACTTTACTATCCGCTGTATTCACCACCACCTGAGCAATCTTACCTGGGATTAGGGTTAATCTTAGCTCACCATCCGCCAAATTCTGATCACCTACCATAATACGACTGGTGACATAGCCTTGTTCAATTAAGCGGTTTTGCACACGAGTGGCAATGGCATTGATGTCAGTGACTGTCATACACTTACCCAATACACTGCTGCCGCCCATGATTTCAGGCACAAGTGCAAAGCCAAGCTTGTCGGCAAAGACAATATCATCCTGTGATAACACCGAATAACCCATCTTATGAATATCAAAGCAAATGGCGTTATCTGCTGTTGGTTGTTCTTGGGTTTGGGTGGTGGTATCAGTGGAAACTGTATCCACCACCACGCTTGGATTTGGCACCAATTGCTCTAGCAATGCCTGATTGCGAGCATCTTGAGCTTGGATTAGGGTTTGGTTGGTGGTGTTGGTGGTCAAGAAATCATCCGCCGCTTGTGCGGTATTGATTGGTGGGATAACTCCTAAAGCAATCCAAGTGGTTAGGGTTAACGGGTTTAAACAAAAGCGTGTCATGGTCATCCATTGATGGTTTAAAGTTACTAGATTGTAACTATTCATCCCAATGATTGCAAGTGCTATTTGTGTAGTTTTTTATCATGATAAAATTTGATATGGGCTTTTAGGCTGATTGATTGGTTACATGGTACACCAAATTAATCCTAATGATTTTCAATAGGATACAATGTATCCTTTTTTACACCACTCCGCCTTTCATCGAAAATGCCATATTCTACCACTTAACAATAAGTAATATACTTCTTCTTGTTATCACAAATAATCTGTGCTAATATCCTGATAATCTTTCTGCTTTGTTGCTGTAAATTGGCAATTTGGCGGATGAAATTGAGTTAGATTGGATATAAACTTGGAATAAAAGGTGGGGTTTGCCATGAACCGTTTTTGTTATCGTGTGATCTTTAGTAAAAGTCTTGGAAGACTTGTGGTGGTTTCTGAAAAGACAAGAACGCAAGGCAAATCTGACAACCCAAGCGTGGGTGGTAGCACAACATCATCGTCAAGATGGGGTTTGGGCTTTGGCTTAAAAACTCTTTCATTATCGCTTCTTCTTAGCCTAGGCTTGACAGCCCATGCCAACACCCCCACCACCATCATTGCAGATAAATCCGCCAATAAAGCCTTACAGCCGATTGTATTAAATACCGCAAGTGGTGTTGTGTCTGTTAATATCGCCACCCCTAATGCTCGTGGCTTATCCAATAACCATTACAGCCAGTTTGATGTCGGTAGTACAGGTGCTGTATTAAATAACAACCGTAAAGCAGTGGGTACCCAGATCGCAGGCTTTGTGGCAGCCAACCCCTATATGGCTCGTGGGGAAGCTTCTACCATCTTAAACCAGGTTAATTCCAATAATCCAAGCCATTTGGGTGGCTTTATTGAAGTGGCAGGTAAAAAGGCGGATGTAATCATTGCCAATCCATCAGGCTTAGTAATCAATGGTGCTGGGTTTATCAATGCTGGCAATGTGCATCTGGCAGCAGCAAACAGCCAGGTCAATCAAGGACAAGTAACAGGTTATGAAGTTGGCACAGGTCATATTGCCACCCATGGCAAATTAAACCTACAAGGCACGGATTATGCCACACTCATTGCCAAGACTGCCCAAATCAATGATGAGATTTATGCAGGCAAACAACTTGATGTTATCCTGGGTGAAAATCAGGTCAGCCTACAAGATGGCAACTTCAATCAGTTATCAGCCGTTCATCAAAACAATGGTGTCAGCAGCACCAACCAAACAGGTACCGCCCCAACACTGGCATTAGATATCTCAAATCTTGGCGGAATGTATGCAGGTAAAATCCATCTGATTGGTACGGATAAAGGCTTTGGGGTTAATAACCAAGGGGTCATCACAGCAACTGGCAAGGGACAACCGCTTGGCACAGGTACACTCACCTTGGACAGTCAAGGCAATCTTGTTAATACTGGTAAAATCCTAGCCAAAGATGCTGTCGCCATCAACACCCATGATAACACTGCTCAAAACGACGGCACCCTGTTAAGTGAACAAGCTGATATTGCTATTAGCACAGCCAAACTCAATAACGCAGGCATCATTCACAGCACCCAAACTGCCAAGATTGCAGCCAAACAAGCGATTGAAAACCTTGGCAGTGTCTATGGCGGTGTTTTGCAAGTTCATACGGATAAGCTTGATAACACCGGTCAGCTTATCCAAACTGGTACAGGCAAGCTTGATATCACCACCGATACACTGATCAACACTGATAAAGCGGTTATCGGTCAAAGTCTGTATGGGCAAACCACTGTACCTACACCTTCTACCCCAAGTAGCGATCAAAGTGCTGGCAGTATTAGCAGTGAGCTGGCAGATAATACAGCAGGCAGTACAGGTAATGTGGGGACAGACCTACAGCCACCTGCTTTAAGTGACTCTGGTGCAAACGCACAAACCAAACCCATCCCAACTGCTCGTGGTCATATCATTGCTGCCAACAGTATTCACAACACAGGCGATCAAGCACTCATCACCGCCACAGGTGATATTGGTATCAGTGCTAATCAAACCAGTAACACCAAGCAAGCATCGATTGATGTACAAAGCCTAAATACCAACACCCTTGTCAATACCGACAGTAAAATCGCCTTAGATGATATCAACTGGCAATTAACTCGCTTTGATAACAGCAAAGGCAGTATCACTGCCAGAAATGGCATGGTGATTGACAGTGGTTCTGATATGATCAATACAGGTGGTCAATTATCTGCTACTGATACTGTGGCGCTATCTGCTGTTGGCGTGCTTGATAATACCCAAGGGGTGATTACAAGTGGTGGTGATACTGCTATCAGTGCTGATGGTGTGAATAATCAGGCTGGTACTATCATGAGTACTGGCAATGTATCCGTTGCCAGCAAAGATAAGTTAACTAATGATAAAGGCGTCATCTCTGCACAAGCTAATACCACATTGAGCGTTGGGACAGCATTGAGCAATCATGATGGCAATATCTTTGGTAATCAACACCTAACCACCCATAGCCAAGATTTGACAAACAGCGGTCAGGTTTATGGGGGTAAAAGCACCACCCTGACTGCTTTACAGACCCTAAGCAACAGTCAAACAGGACTGATTGCCAGCGGTGGTGATACCACCATCAGTGCTCATACCATCACTCATGCCGGCAGCATCATCGCTGGCATGGACCGTGAAGGCAAATTAGGACAGCCTGCCAATCTTAGCATCCAAAGCACAGGCAATCTAGTCAGCACAGGCACACACATTGCCACCCAAGCGATGGTGATGACAGGCAACATGCTTGACTTAAGCGACAGCCATAGTGAAGCGGTCAATATCAACCTAAATAGCCAAACTGATGTCAATACCACCAATGCTACCGCCATTGCTGCTGATACACTACACATCAGCACGCCTGGTCAGCTCAATAACACCCAAGGGCAATTGTCCGCCAAACAGCTAGTGTTTGATGGCAGTAAACTCATCAACCATCAAGGCAATATCAGTCATAGCGGTACACAGGCGCTGACATTAAGCTTCAATCAAGGTCTGGACAACAGCCAAGGCAGTATCAGCAGTAACAGCCAGGTACTTGATATCAACACAGGTACAGCCGCTTTAAACAACCAACAAGGCAGTATTGCTCATACAGGCAGTACGCTTACTGTGAGTACGCAGCATCTAGGTAACCATCAAGGCAAGCTACTTAGCACTGGTAATCAAAGTCTTACGGTGGCTACAGATATTAATAACTCTGAAGGCATCATTCAAGCAGATGCTTTAGCAATCAGTGCTCAAAGTATCAATAACCACCAAGGCAAGCTACTTAGCACTGCCAATCAGTCTTTGAGCACTCAAGATGACATCAATAACCACCAAGGCATCATTCAAGCAAGCGGCTTTACTATGGATGCCAAAGCACTTAACAACCATCAAGGCAGCGTATTTGCTACTGATGAAACAGCACAAAGCCGCATTGCGTTAACTGGCAATTTAAGTAACACCAATGGCAATAGCAATGTTAATGCCAATGCCGATACACAAGCCGCCACCATTACCACACTGGGCGCTTTGGCCATCAGTGTCAACACGTTGGATAATACAGGACAAATCAGCACCAAAACCTTAACTGTAGATGCTAATACCATCAACAATAGCGGTAGCATCAGCAGTCAAGAAGCAACCAGTATTCATGCTAAGGATGCACTGAACAACCGTGCGACAGGCAGTCTGTATGCAGGTACGGATTTGACACTACGCAGCCAAGGACACCTCAGCCATCATGGTAACGCCTTGGTGGGCAATCGTTTTAGCGCCACTGCTGCCACGCTTGATTTGACTGACTCACACAATGAAGCAGACAGCATCAGCTATGACTCCCAAGGGGATATCACCCATCACACCGCCACAAGCTTGGCTGCACAAAACATCCGCATCAACAATGCCCAAGGCGTTTTAAGCAATCAAGCGGGCAATCTGACAGCTAAAACCGTAGATATCCATACTGGATCTTTACAAAATGGTGGGGTTATCACCGCCAAAGAACTGACGATTAGCCAAACTAAGGATTATACACATACCAGTGATGATACCTTAACTGCTGATACGCTGACATTCACCACTCAAGGCAACTTTAGCAATCAGCACAGCTTTGGGGCAACAGACAGCCTGACGCTCACAGCAGCCAGCATCCACAACCACCAAGATGCCACCATTACAAGCGGCAATCACACACAGATTACCAGCCAAACAAACATCACAAACCAAGGCTTAATTAATGGTGATACGACCATTGTGAAAGCCACAAATACCATCAACAATCTTGCTGGTGGCCGTATCTATGGCACACATCTTGCCATCCAAGCTGACACGCTGAATAATACGCCAGCAAAAGCTGCCAACCAACAAACCAATCAAGAAAATGACCATCATACAAGCCCTGTGATTGCCGCAAGAGAGCGTCTGGACATTGGTGTTAACACCCTAAACAACAACCCCAACCCTGACAGAGCAGGCAAATTCAACGAAGATTTCGACAATCAAGCTTTAATCACAAGTCTTGGCAGTCTGCACATTGGCGGCAGTCTAGATGACAACCATCACGCCACAGGCAAAGCACAGACGGTGGTCAATAAAGGTGCGACGATTGAATCAGCAGGACAGATGCAGGTTAGCACCAAAACTTTGCTAAACACCAATGCTGACTTTAAAAAGCATACGGTTAAGGTAGAAGCAGAATCTGTTTATGAACAAACGCTTTACCGTGCTCACAAACAAGCGGACACCATCCCCACCGCCCAAAAAAGCACTGATGTTGCTGATTTGGGCAACAAGCCAATGGCGGGTTTATTTGACTGCCCTGAAGGTAGTGAGTGTATTGTCAATTATGATTATGACTCTACAATTTGGTCGTACTTTAACATTGCAGCACCAGCTGAGCCTGCACCAGTCATTGCTGTCGAAAACCGCTTGGATGAGCCTGACTTGCCAGAGAATGAAACCGCTGAAAGTTGTGCGTTGGCAGAGGCAAGCAACCAAGCTTGCACACAGTATAATGAAGCATTGGCCAATTATACCAAGGTCATGGGTCCTTTATTAAAATGGGAAGAGGACAATGCCGCTGCCATTGAATCATTAGAACTGGCTATCAGGGAGTATAATCGCCAATTTACCACAAATAAAAGCGATGTTGATTTAGCCCTAAATATCTACACCACCGGTGAAGCAAAACTTGGACCAACCAGCAAAAAAGGTGCGCCAGATGGTGCTTTGTATGTCAAAGACGCCAATGGTAATTTCCACTTTGTTACCGAAGAGGTAGATGTCATTACTACTGACTTTGTCGTCTATGAAGATAAAACCCTAGCTTCTGACCCAGCTCGTATGGTAGCAGGACAAAATCTTGTCATACATGGCGACACTCTGATTAATGATAAAAGCCAAATGAATGCAGGCGCAGGCTTTGCAGTGATTGGCGATACTGTCATTCAAACACCTGACAATGGCTTGCATGGTGAAAAAACCAAAGTCACTGAAAATGGTCGCTTTACCCGATATAGCGTATTTCCCTCGGGAATTAACCGCCACAAGCGCAGAGCAATTGGTGGTGGTAGCTTTACGCAATCCTTTGCACCACTAGCAACGTATGAGCTCCCCATCTTAAACGCCACCATCAACAAAACCCCATCGGTCATGACAATTGACCAATCAGCCCTAGCCAGTGGTGATGTGGAGACGGTGCTTGCTGCCCTAAAAGCCAATCAAGCTGCTTTATCCCTTGATGCTCAGCAACAGCTATCAAAGCTACTTGCTGACAAAGAGCAAGGACAAGCTGTTGATGAAGCAATCTTATCAGAGTTGACCAAAGCATTGTCTCAAAGCGTTGATGCCAAACCAGCCTCTGTGATAAGTTCAGGCCTATCACAGCTGACTATCCCTAGCTCAGCCTTATACATCATCAATGCCGACGACCCCAACTTACCACTGGTTCAAACTGACCCTGCGTTCACCGATTACAAACAGTGGCTATCGTCTGATTATATGCTAAAAGCACTACAATCAGACCCAAATCACATCCACAAACGCTTATCTGATGGTTATGGTGAACAAGAGCGTATTAAAGATCAGTACTATCTACTGACAGGCAGACATATCAATACCGATTACCGCAGTAACGAAGAAGCCTACAAAACCTTAATGGATAATGGCATCACGGCAGCCAAAGCCTTCGGCTACACGCTTGGCACCGCACTCACCGCCGAGCAGATGGCAAACTTAACCACTGACATCGTTTGGCTGGTTAAACAGCCTATTACCTATACCACCAAAGACAAAGATGGCAATAGCATCACCAAAACCCAAGATGTTCTGGTACCCAAGCTGTATCTGCGTTCTGCCAATATCGCTACAGGTGCGCTTACTCCTGATGGTAGATATGCTGCCATGTCTAGCAAAAGCATGGATATACAGCTGACTGGCAATTTGGATAACAATGGCAATCTTGTCGCCCATAACGCTGTCAATATTGATGCCAACACCATCACCAATACCAATCGTATCCAAGGTGAGTTTGTTGCCATCACTGCTGCCAAAGATATTAATAATTTAGGTGGGGCGCTTGCTGCCAACGCTGCCATGACGCTAAGTGCTGGCAATAACATCACCAGCCAAAGCCAAACTACTGCCCATCACAATAAACAAGGGCAAAGCACTTCATCCAACACCGCCATCACACGCATCGCCACCATCCGTGTGGGAGATGGATTAAAAGACCAAACAGATGACAATGGCAATCCATTGACCACGCTTAGCGTCCAAGCGGGTAACTATGTCCTAAACCAAGGTAGCAATATCCATAGCGGCGGTAATACCCAAATCACCGCCCAAAACGGCATCAACATCACAGCCCTCACCACAAGCAATCACATCAATGCTGTCGCTGATCCCAATAACTACTTTAACTACAGCCAAAGCACCGATGTGGGTTCAACCATCACCAGTGCTGGCAATCTAACGATAGCCACAACAGGTAAAGGGGCTGGTATTAACATTCAAGGCTCACATCTAAATGCCACTAGCACCACAGCACTGATTGCCACAGGCGATATCAGCATCACTGAAGGCCGTGCTACCCAAAGCCTGGATACCGCAAGTAAATTCACCGACAAAGGCTTATTAAGCAAAAAGACCACCCAAACCGCCTATCAGATGGATAGCAATAGCGGTATTCAAAGTATGGTGGGTGGTGAGACTGTACTGATGAAATCAGGTGGGGATATGCAGATTGTGGCAACAAAAGTCTTGGCGGACCGTGATGTAACTTTGGTGTCTGATGGCAAGATCTCTATTGATGCTGGGGTGAATCATCAAACCATCCATCAGCAAAGTGCTGTCAAAAAATCTGGATTGGTAGATATTAGTCCAACCAGTGTAACTATTGGTCGCCAAACCACAGATCAAACCAATAAGGCTGAGTTGAAAACACATACAGGCTCAACAGTTGCAGCGCTAGGCGGTGATGTTACCATTGTCGCAAATCAATCCTATCAGCAAACGGGCAGTGATGTCCTAGCCTTCAAACCTGATAACACAAACGCTCAGACCATTCAGGAGCGAACTGCATCAGAAGGTGGTAATGTTGATATCTTTGCACGCTCAATTAATGTGGAGAATGCCACTGATTCACAAACCACCACCAATGACTTTAGGTTCAAGCAAAGTGGTGTGAGCGTTTCCATCAGCAACCCTGTCGTTGACTTGGGTATGCAGGCATACAACATGTATCAAGCAGCTGAGCAAACAGATGATGAACGTTCCAAGAGACTAGCGGCATTATCCGTCGCCGGTGATGGTTGGATGACCTGGTCTGAATATCAGGAACAAAAGACGCAAGTCAATAATCCAAACAGGGGTGAAAAAGGTAATAATACACTGACTGATTTTAAGGTCGCCGCAACCATTGGTTCGCAGTCCAGCCAAGCTAACTCAATCAGTTACCAAGAATCCAATAAAGCCTCAAGTGTCAAAGCAGAAAATATTACATTGCATGCGTTTGGCGATAATGATGGCGATATAAACATTGTTGGTAGCCAAGTGATATCCAAGGATAACACTTCTCTATTGGCCAACAATGACATCAATATCTTATCTAGTACACAGCTAAAATATAGCGACAGTGATAATAAAAACCATAGCGCCGGTGTTGGTGCTTATGTCAGTGTTGGTGCAGACACCAGCTTTGGCTTTACAGCCTCAGGTGGTGTTGGTCGTGGCAATACTGACTCTAACGGTGAAACACAAACAAACAGCCAAGTTTTGGCAGGAAATCTGCTGATCTTGGATAGTGCTAATGATACCAATATCAAGGGCGCTACTGCCAAAGCTGAACAAGTGATTGCTCGTGCAGGCGGCGATCTAAACATCCACAGTCGGTCAGATAACTATCAGCTTGAAGGTAAGCAGCGTCAATATGGTGGCTCAATTAATGTGAGTCTTGGTGCTAAAATGCCTGTTAGTGGTAGTGTAAGTGCAGAGCTAGGCGACAGCCAAGTCAATTACCAGGCTGTGCGTGAACAAAGTGGCATCTACGCTGGTAAAGGCGGTTTTGATATTGCTGTTGGTGGCAATACAGATCTTTTGGGTGCTGTGATTGCCTCCGACGCCACGCGTGACAAAAACAGGCTTACAACCACTGCCTTTAGCTCTGCTAACATCACCAATATCAGTGAAGCAGAAAGCACCGTGAAAAGCTATGGAATCGATAGCCAGGCATTCTCGGGTAACTTCTACCCACTAGCCAAGACAATAATTGCCAATACGGTAGGCAATCAAGGTAGCGATGTCAATCATCATGAGACAAGTCAGACCATCAGCGCCATTGCAGACGGTGAGCTGGTTGCTAAAGATACGGACTCGCAAGCACGCCTCAATACCATCAGTCATGACACGGCGAATGCGCATCGATATATCGCACCTGCCAATATTGATGAGATGATGGCGGATGCCAAGGCGCAGCAGTTCATCAAAGATGCGACTGTTGACACCTTGTTTAAATACAGCGATGAAGCTCATCGTAAGATGTTTATCGCAGAAGCACCTCTATATCGTGTCACCAAAGACGAAAAAGGCAATTTTGTTTACACTCAAATTGAGGGAGAAGAAAAGAAAAACTTGCTTAGTGAGAAAGACACTTCACCGCGCGTTTTCACCAACGGTATCTTTAATGGCATTGAAGCAGCAGGCAAATATGCGATACAAAACCGCAGAGAAAAGGATAATGAGAAAGTGGGCAAAGAGATTGATTTGAATGAAACTCCGATTTATTTCGTCCATTTCCCAAAAACCAACAATTTTATATCGGAGATGATGGTTGCTGCCTACCAAAAATATCTAGAAAGTGATACACTGGGCTTAACCAATGCCACCCAAGAAATCAAATCCATCATCAAAGAGCGTGGCTCTGAAAGCCTGCAAATCGATGGGCATAGTCGTGGTACACTCACCATCACCAATGCCTATTCATCATTACTCAATGATGGCGATGCTGGCAAATACAGCAACCTACGCACCGACATGGTCGGTGCTGCTGCCAATGTCAAAAATGCAGACGACAAACTGGCAGAGCTACAAGGTAGAAATGGTGAAGTGCTTAGCACTGACCCTATGAATGACACAGCGCAATTTAAGCCCGCTTACACAGAAGCTGAAAAATCAGACATGAGCATTCATGTGCAAGGACATAAATCTGATTTTGTTCACACGGTCATTGGATGGAATAAGCCGACAGGTGGCAATAACTCCGAAGGCACCTCAACCATTCGTGAGTGGAAAAATATGATTGGTAATCCAGCTACGGTGCATAGTTGTTATGGGGTAGGGAATGCTGACTGTGGTGATAAAAAATACTGGAATACTGAGGTGTCAAATGAGAACAACTTACCAGTATGGGTACCAGTTTACAAACCCAGCTTAAACAATGAATAAAGGAGTTATCATGAGAATTATCATCGTTTCAGTTCTTTTGCTTATGCTTTTTGGATGTTCAACACTTGGTGAATATTCTTTTGGATATCCGTTTGCTTGGAAGCAGTGGACATACAACAATAAAAAACCGACAACCACCAAACGGCAAAAGCTTGTTGAAAATAACATGCTAAGCTGTGGATTCTCTAGTTCAAAAGATAACACGGAGATGCGTGCTAATGATATAAATAATTATATCAGAGCTAGCCAATGTATGGAATCTCGTGGTTTCAAGCATTTGATTTACCCAAAAGGCATTTGTACTCATGAGGTGTATCAAAACCAAATGGCTTGTGCTAAAGATTGATAATTGCTGCTTCCGTATGCATGATGCACGGTGCAAGGCAGTTAAACCGTAGTTGTTAAACTCAAGTACAGGCGGTACAACCAAGCCAAATAATGTTTTGGGAGTTATCAAAGAAGCTGGTAGAAGTATTTTAGGTAAAGAAACTACCGCTCATAACTGTTATGGGTGGGAACTGACGATTGTAAACAGCAGGGCTTGCTTGAAAACGGTAAGCCAATGAAATGGGAGCCTGTCTACAAATCAGAACAAGATACCACACCAACTACACCACAAAACCCTAGTTTGTGTACAAACTCATCATCTACCGATAAGCAAAAGTGTAATAACACCAACTAGACTTGTAAATCTAGTTAGTCAGTCATAAGGAGACAAGCCATGAAAATTTTAATTATGCTTACAAGCATCTTATTAATCACTGGTTGTTTGCCAAGAGCCATGCAGCCGCCACCTTATGCATGGGAGATGTTTTATAAAAATAAAAAAATGACACTTCCTTTCAGGTTGTTGCAGATGATATGAAAAAATGTGGTTTTAATAACACTTCAAATAATACAGCTTACATGACGGAAGACGCTTACATACGAGCAAATCAATGCATGGAAAAATTGGGTTATAAACATAGCGGCCCGTTAAAAGGAGGTGTTTGTACCCATGAACTCTATATTAATCAACCTGCATGCAAGGTTTATTGATATAGCGAGAATAGAGCTTGATATTGATAGGGGTTGTTTGAAAATAGTTGGCCGGTACACAGCCACCATCTTTTCGATGGTGGTTTTTTGTTTTTTTTGATCAAGCGGTTTAGGGATACATAGTAACCTCGTGTTTAATTATATAGTTTATTTAATAATTAAAAAACTCATTATACATCAGTAGCTAAGGAATTTTGGGTTAAGATCATGGGTTACTATGTATCCTTAGTAATTTTATGTGTTTTTGAGTTTAAATTATTTAAACTAATATAAATTAATTTTACCCTTTATTTACTTAACGCTTTGTGCTAATATTCAAAAGAACTATGGTTTATTACAGAGCCGCATTGATGCTTGGCTTTGATTGATTTTTTTTCAGATAGAAAAACAAGGAGCTCGCCATGACTTAGTTATAAAACAGTGATGGATACACAGCAAAAACGCCACCAACTGCAATTGGTAGCGTTTTTATGATGAAGTTGTCTGAAGCGACAGTTTCATTATCCCAAACAGTGTTTGACTTGTCAAGCCCTGTTGGGGCTTTTGTATCCTTAAAAAAGCGAATTTATGTATTAATTAATTCTAAGGATATGTAATGAAACTCCCTATAAAGAAGATTCAAAACATCATCAGACAGTTGGCACTTGGTATGAGCAATCGTGCAATCGGTCGTCAATTGATGATTTCTGCCAATACAGCACGCAAAGTACGACGGCTATGTGAGCAAAGCTATGATGGTCAGGTAGATTATGAGCATTTGCTTAGCTTGGATGAGTTAAAATTGCGTGAGAAGCTTGGCTTGGCAGTCTCAAACAATGCTCGCACTTTGCATCAAATCAAACCCCATCCAGACTGGCAGTACATCCATGAACAGATGCACAGACCCAATGTCACGTTAGAGCGACTATGGCAGGAATTCCGACAGGCTCATCCAGACGGTATTTCATATTCGCAATTTTGTAAGGCCTACGCCAAACACAAAAAATCCTTAAAACTCTCACAAAGACAACATTATACCGCAGGCGACATGGCGCAAGTGGACTTTTGCGGGAGTGTCATATCCATTTATGATGCCAAGGCAGGCAGTGTCACGATATCGGCACAAATCTTTGTCGGCGTATTGCCAGCTTCAGGGTTGATATTTTGTACTGCCGTTGCTTCACAAGGCGTTGAAGACTGGCAACTGTGTCATATCCGTATGTTTGAGTATTTTGGTGGCGTGCCATTAAAACTGGTGACAGACAACCTAAAATCAGCGGTCATCAAAAATAATCGAGAGACAATAATCATCAATGCATCATTTGCAGAGCTTGCCAATCACTACCAATTCATTGTCTTACCCACTAGAGCTAGAAAGCCACAGGATAAGAGCATGGTTGAGCTTGCTGTTAAGGCTGTACAGCAAAATATCTTGGCAATGATGCGAGACCGTAGATTTTTTAGCTTAGACGAGCTCAATCGTGCCATAGAAGCACCGCTAGAGCAACTCAACAACAAAATCACCAAAACCTACCCTAAGGGGCGGCGACACAACTTTGATGCGTTTGAAAAAATGCATCTAAACCCTTTGCCTACACAAGCATATGAGGTGTGTCATTGGCAATACGACCTGCGCGTGAGCGAGTTTTATACCGTTACTATCAATCAAGCAGAGTATTCTGTACCCCATGCCTTAATCGGTAGTCGAGTGGATGCTAAAATCACCTGCTCTACAGTGTATCTTTATCACCATGGTATTTGTGTTGCAACACATCGTAAGCTTGCCAGTGGCAGTAGTATCTTGTTTGAGCATATGCCCAAAAACCATCAGCTGTCTCAGCAGATGCAACCAGAAGCCTTATTGCACTGGGCGGCGCAGGTGGGTCATTATACCCACTTATCCATCGATAATTATTTGCACAATCATCGCAATTATGCCAGTAATCTTAAAAAGCTCAATCAGCTTAAGCGTTATTTGATAGATAATAACCTTTCTTACAATCTGATTGAGCAAGGATTTGTATATGCGCATGAATGTCGGATTACACAGATTGACAGAGTGATTAATCTGTTTAAACAAAGAGCATATCTTAAAAGCGGGTTCTCTGGCACATCACATAGCACTGCCCTGGATGCGATGGATGATACATCCAAGCTGGGCGTCGGTCACAAAGCCCAGACTCATGATAATCTGCGAGGTGCGGGTTATTATGCCGATATTATGCCTTACAATCATGAATTTAAATTGGACTAATGCCCATGTTAAAACAACAGATTATTGAGCAATTAAGAAGTTTGAAACTCAGCCATATGGCACGCTATTTTGATAACCATTATGCACGTATGATAAAACAGCAAATGAATCCAATGCAGATTATGGATGAGTTATTAACCTGCGAAATCACTGCTAGGCGCAATAATACAATCAAAAAGCTGATCAAAGCTGCAAAATTCTGCTACCCCAACGCATCCATTGAATCAATGCATCACGGCTATGCTGGTAAAACAGCACAAATTGATTATTTATTTGATGATTATTGGATTGGTGAGTGTGCAGCTGTTGCCATACTGGGTGCCACAGGCACTGGTAAGACTTGGCTTGCGTGCGCTTTGGGCAACCAAGCATGCAGAAATTTTAAAAAAGTATTATTTATTAGTGCACACGAGCTGTTTGAGGATATCAGCTTGTCGCAAATGGATGGTACTTTGCTTAAAACCCAACAAAAATATGCCAAGGCACAAGTGCTTATCATTGATGATTTTGGTGTTGGTGGCATACCAGCAAATGTTTGTACGGCGCTTTTAAGCATCATTGAGAAGCAATCCTTTGTCGGTGGCTTGATTATCACAAGCCAGTATCCAATTGAAACTTGGCATGGTTTATTTCAAGATAAAACTTTGGCAGATGCCATTTTGGATAGAATTGTGCATCGAGCACATCGAGTGCAATTACAGGGGGAATCATTAAGAAAACGACACACCACTCGTAAGCATACAAAATAATCAACATGACCGGTAGATGAACAATTTGCCGGTCATGTTATATGAGAATACCTGATCACAACGAATGCGAGTATATGGGCACGATAAATGAGAATGGGCGGGCATTTAGGAGGAGAGTTTGCAACATTGATTCTGTCATCTGTTTTGATGCTACCAAATGCGACTCATGCAAATTTTTTGGATAAATTAAATAAGGGGCTTGGAAAGGTTGGTCAGGTTTTAGGTGCTGTGAGTGGCACAGCTTCCACTACACAGGCTGCAAGCAAAAGTTCTGATAGTGTATTCGCAGATGCAACTGATGAGCAGGTTGAGCAAATTGTTAAAGTTGCTATGACTCGCTCTGGCGTTCCTGAAGTGGATAAAAGTTTGGATGAGGCTAAAGAAAATATCGCTCAAATGATGCTATTGGCGTCCTGTTCAGATAATTGGAATCTTAATTTTGGTGCTATTCAATCGCCTGATGAGCAAATGATGGGTTGGAAGGGTGTTTTGTCTAGAATGCCACACCATCCAAAAGATCGCTGTGCAACTGCACAAAGCATGGGTGGATTCAAAAAACCCGCTCAAAATATTTTAGAATTTAAAGTTATTTATTCGTCAATGATTTCAGGCGAAGCAAGTACTTGCCAAGTGAGATTGCGTGACCAGTATGGCACAGGTAATTGGCTGGTTGCAGGTCATGCTTGCGGATGGAATTAAAATTAAACAATATGTGATGAGGTGAAAAATCTCTCCTTTGTTTGTTTTATAATGGTATCTTTAAGAAAAGTTGGAAAATAATAAGTTCGCTTTTGAAAAGGTGTAGTTTTTTTAAGAAAAAATTAATCCTGATTTAGTGTATCAAGTAAGCGATTTTAATGGCTGGATAAAACCACCAAATACCCCAATTTGGTGGTTTTGCTTTGTCTGCTCAATAATCCCCCAAAATCTGCCAAACTGTGCTAAAATACATTACTATGCCCAAATTTTGTGCGGTGGGTGGTCGCACGGGCGAAAGATTTTTTATTTAGTCAGAATTTAGTTAGTTGGAAAAGATATGCGTTTTATTGATGAAGCTGTGATCAGCGTCAAAGCAGGTGATGGCGGTAATGGGATTGTGAGTTTTCGCCGTGAGAAATTTGTCCCAAAAGGTGGGCCAGATGGCGGTGATGGTGGCAAAGGCGGTGATGTCTATGCCATCGCTGATGATAATACCAATACGTTGGTGGATTATCGTTATACCCGTAAATTCGAAGCTCGCCGTGGCGAAAATGGCGGCAGCAAAAACTGCTCAGGCAAAGGCGCGGATGATATTTATTTGGCGGTGCCGATTGGTACGACGATTATTGATACCGATTTGGATTTGGTGATTGGTGATTTGACCGAAAAAGGCCAAAAAATTCTCATCGCCAAAGGGGGCGACGGCGGATTTGGTAATACCCGCTTTAAATCCAGTACCAACCAAGCACCGCGGAAAGCCACACCGGGCTTCCCAGGTCAAGCCAAAAACATCAAGCTTGAGCTAAAAGTCGTCGCTGATGTCGGCTTGATTGGTCTGCCAAATGCTGGCAAATCAACTTTTATCCGTCAAGTGTCGGCAGCTCGCCCAAAAGTAGCAGATTATCCATTTACCACGCTTGTGCCAAATCTTGGCGTGGTCGATGTCGGCACGCACCAGTCCTTTGTGATGGCGGATATTCCAGGTCTGATTGAAGGTGCGTCCGATGGCGCAGGTCTTGGTATTCGTTTTCTTAAGCATGTGGCGCGTACTCGTCGCCTGCTCCACATCGTCGATGTACAGCCGATTGATGGCTCAGATCCTGTAGCGAACGCTGAGATTATTCTAAATGAACTTGAGAAATTCTCGCATGAGTTGTCACAGCTACCGCAGATTTTGGTATTGAATAAAATTGACCAAATCCCTGAAGAAGAACAAAATGCAGTCTGCACCGACATCGTCGCTCGCCTAGGCTGGACGGGTATGGTGTTTCGCACATCGACCCTGACTGGGGATGGTGTGGATGCAGTGAAGTTTCATCTGATGAGCGCCATCGAAGAAGAGCGTGAGCGTGAAATCGAAGACCCAATCTTTGCCGAAGCGCAGGCCGAACGCTTCCGTCGTCTTGAAGAAGAAGTGCGTCACAACACCGAAATCCAAAAAGAAGCCTATCGTGCGATGCGTAAAGCACAGCGTGAAGGCATCAGTGATGATGACGATGACGATTTTAATGAAGATGATTATGATGTCAAAGTCGAGTACGCACCGTACTGATTGGGCTTGATGGATGGCATGATGGATAAGCGCATGAACACCAAACGCATCGTCGTAAAAATCGGCTCATCACTTCTGACCAACAACGGTCGGGGGCTAGATCGCACGGCGATTTATGAATGGGCAAGACAAATCGCCGAGCTACAAAACAGCGGTCATGAAGTGCTACTGGTCTCAAGCGGTGCGGTGGCTGAAGGGGTGGTGCGAATGAATCTGCCTGAGCGGCCCAAAAAGCTAGAAGCCTTGCAGGCGTGTGCATCCATCGGGCAGATGGGGCTGATTGAGACTTGGTGGCAAGCATTGATCCAAAAAGGCGTGCAGTCGTCACAAGTACTGCTGACCCATGATGATTTATCCCATCGTTCTCGTTATCTGAATATCTCACAGACCATCGCTCAGCTGATGGAGTGGCGTGTCGTGCCAGTGATTAACGAAAATGACACCATCAGCTATGATGAGATTAAGTTTGGGGATAATGACAGTCTTGGGGCGATGGCAGCGGCGATGATTCATGCCGATTTGTATATCATCTTGACTGACCAAGATGGCGTATTTACCGACAATCCCCGCACCAATCCTGATGCTAAGCTGATCGAGCAAGAGTGCGCGATGGCGGATTATTTGTTCGATGTCGCAGGTGATGGTGGTAAATGGGGTAGTGGTGGTATGCTGACCAAAATCCGTGCCGCACGTCTAGCTGCGATGAGTCAATGCCAAACCGTGATTGCCAGTGGCAAGGTGGATGATGTGATTATCCGCTTGGCTCGTGGCGAGCGTATCGGCACGCTACTGACGACTGATAGCACGGATAAACTGATTGCCAAAAAACAATGGCTGGCTGCACATATCCGCATGGCAGGTACGCTGATTATCGATGATGGGGCAAAAACCGCCATCACGACCAATCACAAGAGCCTGTTGCCGATTGGTGTGATCGAGGTGCAGGGTGATTTTGATGCAGGCAGTGTGGTGCAAATCGTCGATACTGCCAAAACTCGCATTGCTGTCGGTCAAGTCGGCTTTTCATCAGAGGATGCTAAATTAATCATCCAAAAAAACTCCGCCCAAATCAAGGCCATTTTACCGCATATCGATGAAAAATCCGTGATGGTGCATCGAGATGAGATGGCGATTTTATAACGATTGAGTTGAGAAATTTTAAAATTAACACTTGCTAATGATCACCAATGATTTGCTAATTTAGGATAAGCTATGACCGAATTTGCTCCACTAAAAAATGACCGCCTACTGCGTGCCATTCGCTTTGAGCCTGTGGATACGACACCTGTGTGGATGATGCGTCAAGCAGGGCGTTATTTGCCAGAGTACAAAGAAGTCCGCGCGCAGGCTGGGGATTTTTTGAGTCTATGTAAAGACACTGATAAGGCAACCGAAGTGACTTTGCAGCCGCTGCGTCGTTTTGAGTTGGATGCGGCAATTTTATTCAGTGATATTTTGACGATTCCTGATGCCTTTGATTTGGGTCTATATTTTGCCGAAGGTGAAGGCCCTAAGCTTAAAAAGACCGTCCGCACCGAAGCGGACATCGCCGCCTTGCCAAAGATTGATATGAATTCATCGCTGGATTATGTGATGAAAGCAGTAACAAGCATTCGCACAGCATTGAATGGTCAAGTGCCGTTATTTGGTTTCTCGGGCAGTCCGTGGACATTGGCGACTTATATGGTCGAGGGTGGTTCTAGCCGTGAGTTTCGTCATACTAAGCAGATGATGTATGCCACACCTGAGCTACTGCACGCACTGCTGACCAAGATTGCTGATGCGGTGGTGGATTATCTGGATGCCCAAATCCGTGCAGGGGCGCAGATTGTGCAAATTTTTGATAGCTGGGGTGGAGCGCTTGGTCATCACCAATTTGCCGAATTTAGCCATCGCTACAACAAAGATATCGTCAAGCGTCTAAAAGCCATCCATCCTGAAGTGCCTGTGGTACTATTCACCAAAGGCGGTGGGCTGTGGCTAGATATCCAAGCCGACAGCCAAGCCGATGCACTGGGACTGGACTGGACGATGCCACTGGATAAGGCACGCCATACACTATCAGCACTGAACGCCAAAAAAGCCCTACAAGGCAACCTAGACCCTGCGACCATCTACGGCACACCTGATGCCATCCGAGCTGAAGTCAAGCGTATGCTGGATGATGCTTATGTGCTGGATAAGACAGGTTATGTGGCGAACTTCGGGCATGGCATCACTCAGTGGTCAAATCCTGATCATGCCAAAGCCTTTATCGATGCGGTGCATGACTATCAGATTTAAACAGCGTCGGACTAAAAAAGACTTGGTATGTGCCAAGTCTTTTTTTATTGTGGGTTAAATATCTTAACGCTCCAAAATACAAGTCACGCCTTGACCACCAGCTGCACAGATAGAAATCAATGCACGACCCGAGCCTTTTTGGGCAAGTAGCTTGGCAGCAGTTGCCAAAATGCGACCGCCAGTCGCTGCAAATGGATGTCCTGCAGCTAGGCTTGAGCCATTGACATTCAGCTTACTGCGGTCAATCGCCCCTAGCGGTGCATCCAATCCTAGACGAGTTTTGCAAAAATTCTCATCTTCCCAAGCTTCCAGTGTGGATAGTACTTGTGACGCAAAAGCTTCATGAATTTCATAAAAATCAAAGTCTTGGAGTGTCAGACCCGCCTTGGCAAGCATCTGCGGTACGGCATAGGCAGGTGCCATGAGTAGACCTTCGGTAAGACGATTTTTACCAATAAAATCCACTGCAGCTGTCTGTTGATGGGTGATATATGCCAGTGGTTCATAGCCATGCTCCGCCGCCCATGCTTCGCTAGATAGCAGTACACAAGAGGCACCGTCGGTCAGCGGTGTGGAGTTACCTGCGGTCATGGTTGGATTGGCATTCTTTTTGCCAAAAGCAGGTTTTAGCGTACCAAGCTTTTCTAGCGTGGTATCGGCACGCAAGTTATTGTCTTGAGTCAGTCCTTTATATGGCGTAATCAAATCATCAAAAAACCCTTCTTGATAAGCACGCGCCAAATTTTGATGGCTATTAAAGGCAAGCTTATCTTGATCGGCACGGCTGATATCCCATTCTAGTGCTGTGATGGCTTGGTGCTCACCCATGGATAGCTGTGTGCGAGACTCACCATTTTGTGGAAAGGCAATTAAGTCTTTTGGATTGATACTGGCAAGTGCCGTCAAGCGATCTTTGGCAGTTTTGGCATTGCCAAGGCGGATCAAGGCTTTGCGCAGTCCATCACCGAGTGCAATCGGTGCGTCCGATGTGGTGTCTGTACCGCCTGCGATGCCGCTGTCAATGATGCCAAGCGCGATTTTATTCGCGACAGCAAAGGCAGACTGCAGCCCTGTGCCGCACGCTTGCGAGATGTCATAAGTGGGTGTGGTGGCAGGCAGACGCGTGTTCAGCACCGCTTCACGCGTCAAGTTCAGATCATTGCTATGCTTAAGTACAGTACCTGCAACCACTTCACCGATTGGCTTATCAGCCAAATCAAATCGCTCAATCAAGCCATCCAAGGCAGCGGTGAGCATATCGATATTGCTTGCGTCAGCGTACGCGCCATTACTGCGCGCAAAAGGGATGCGATTACCGCCGATGATGGCGACTTTTTTGATTTGGCTCATGAGATTCTTCCTTAAAAAATGATTGAATATCCTAAGCATACCACCTTTACTGCTTAAATGCGAAAAGTTTTCACCTATTATAATAAATAGTTATGAAAAATTGAGTTTTATAAACCAAATTTTTATAGGTATGAATTTTGGCTGTACATCGTCAAGATTTTTGTAATAATAGGGCTTAACTGTGATAAAATAAACAGTTATTATTTGTAATTTATCAAGAATAAACATCGATCAGCCTTGGCGGTAAAGGGCGATTTAATAACAAAGGAGCAAAATATGAGCGATCGTTATGGTGAATTGGTACAGTCATCAATCGGCAGAAAAGTAGCCAAAAATCTGGGCCTGCCGATGCCGATTAAGCTTGACCGCTATGAGCTGGGACAGCCTGTGGTGCGCGGCGAAGTGGCGTTGGGATTGTCACTTGGTGATGACAGCAGTGTGCGCGATGAGTTGGCGCGTATTTTGGCAGGGCATGATGCCAAGGTGTCTTGTAATCAGGCTGATATTTTCACCGCTAAGGCAGGTAGTTTAAGCGAGCGATTGACGGATGAGAACGCGCGCTTTAAAGTGGCGATTTTTGATGCGACCAATATCCGCACGGCAGCCGAGCTTAAGCAGGCTTATGAATTTTTCCACGCGATCGCCCGTTCGATCAAATCATCAGGCAGAGTGATTGTCATTGCGCGTCCCGAGTGCTGCACAGGTACAGACATTGGCTTTGCGATGGCTCAGCGCGCACTGCTTGGCTTTGTCAAATCGATCGGCAAAGAGTTCAAAAAAGGCATCACCGCCCAAGTGCTGTATGTCCAAAAAGGCGCGGAATCTGAGCTTGCGCATACGCTGAATTTCTTCATGTCAGCCAAATCTGCCTATGTCTCAGGTCAAGCGGTGGTGATCAAAAAATCTGCCCAAGCCACAAGTGATACTTTGGCAGGCAAAAAGGTGCTAGTCACAGGCGCAAGTCGCGGTATCGGCAAAGCAATCGCCCAAGTGCTGGCGCGTGATGGCGCGAAGGTGTATTGTCTAGATGTGCCACAAGCTTTGGCAGATTTGCAAGCGGTGGCAGGCGAGATTGGCGGTTTTGCATTGCCGCTTGACATCACCGATCCAGATGCGGGTAGCCAAATCATCAAAGCGTGCGGCGTGCTGGATGGCGTCGTGCATAATGCAGGCGTGACGCGCGATAAGACTTTGGCGAAGATGAGTGATGAACAGTGGGATCTGGTGATGAATATCAACCTTGCTGCCATCGCCAATATCAATGCGCATCTGCTTGATGCCAATGGCTTATCTGACGCTGCGCGCATCGTCTGCGTGTCAAGCATCTCAGGCATTGCAGGGAACTTGGGTCAGACCAACTACGCGATGAGTAAGGCTGGGGTGATTGGGCTTGTGGAAGCGACCGCCAAGCTATTTGCTGATTCGGCGCGTACGATTAACGCTGTCGCCCCTGGATTTATCGGGACCAAGATGACAGGTCAAATCCCATTTGCCATCCGTGAAGCAGGCCGTCGTATGAACTCAATGAGCCAAGGTGGTGAGCCTGTGGATGTCGCTGAGACCATCGCATGGATGATCGCGCCACAAGCAGGCGGCATCAATGGCAACATCGTCCGCGTCTGTGGTCAGAGCCTATTGGGTGCATAATTTAGTATTTATAAATAAATCGTGCTGATTATGCTAATACACTTAATATAATCAGCACGATCAAAAGCCAAAAGGAAGTGTTATGTCAGATTTGCAATTTAAAGAATTGCCAAAAATACACACAACTTATGCCAATGTCATCAAAAGCCTATTGCCGCATGGTGACAGCAAGGCAAGCGAGTTGCCGACGGCGGTGTATAGCGTCGAGAAACTGGTGATCGACCAGGGTAATCTGCGCGAGTATCGCAAGATTTGCGGCTTTATGGATGATGGGCGTGTGCCTGCGACTTATTTTGCGGTGCTGTCGCAGACTTTGCAGATGAATATGATGGCAAAGCCTGATTTTCCTTTTGCGATGCTAGGACTGGTGCATATCCACAACAGCGTTACGCAGCATCGCGTGATTTTCGATACCGAGACGGTGTCGATGGCGGTACGATTGGATAATCTTAAGGCACATGATAAGGGGCAGCAGTTTGACTTTATCACCACGGTATCGATTGGTGATGAAGTGATTTGGCAAGGCGTATCGACTTATCTGTCGCGCCAAAAAAAGAGCAAGCAAGAACGCGCTGCCAATCCTGCCAAGCCTGAGACAGCCAACCCTAAGCCTGAAGTGATCGAAGGCGGACTGCATACTGTGGTTGATGTACCTGAAGACATCGGTCGCCGTTATGCGTTTGTCTCAGGGGATTTTAACCTAATTCACCTACACCCATTGTCAGCGCGTGCGTTCGGCTTTCCAAAGGCGATCGCGCATGGAATGTGGACCAAAGCCAAATCACTGGCACTGCTATCCAAAGCCTATAAACTGCCTGCTGCTTATACGGTGGAAGTGGCGTTCAAGCAGCCTGTCTTTTTGCCATCGAAAGCTGAGCTGATCAGCGATGTGCCGTGTGATTTGGGCATTGAATTTGGGCTGTATGCCGTCTCTAGCGATAAGCCGCATTTGGTCGGCAGCATCGCTTTTTTGTGATTGATTGTAAATAATAATAAAAGAATAGATTATGTCAAATTGGCAAGATTTTGAAGATATTTTAAAAAAATTACAACTCGACGATGCGCCTGCTGGCGGTGCTTTGGTGATTTATCATCAAGGCAAAAAAGTCGTCGATACCGCTGTGGGTCAAGCGCTGCCTGAGCTGCCGTGGTCATCATCAACTTTATCGGTGAATTTTTCGATCGGTAAAGGCGTGATGGCGACTTTGATCGCGGTTTTGGTCAGTCGTGGGCTTGTGCGCTATGATGTGCCGATTGCGACTTATTGGGCAGACTTTGTCCAAAATGGCAAGCAAGACATCCGCCTGCAAGATGTTTTAACTCATAGCGCAGGCTTATTTGACATCACAAGCGTCACTACCGATGCCAATGATTTGCTTGATTGGCAAGGTATGACAAGTAAAATCGCCGCCATGCCTGTGGGTGTGCCACGCGGACAAGCGGAGCAGCAGTATGCCAGCGCGTACAGTGCTTTGGTCTCAGGTTGGGTCTTGGGCGGTGTGGTCGAGCGCGTGACTGGCATGAGCGTCAATGATGCACTGGATACTTATTTGGCACAGCCTTTGGGCGTATCGGCCGAGCTGTTTTATGGTGTACCTGAGTCGTTGGTGGCACAGATTGCCAAGCCAGAACGCTATTTTTATGAATTGCCAACCGAAAACACACCGCGCCGCAAGCCTGTACTGAAGCCTGATAGCCCAGAGACGCTTGCGACCCTTGCGCATTTGCCAGCAGCACAGCTTTGGCAGCCTGCACTCGGTGATGCGCCGATCAGCACTGCTGCGGTGAATCGCTTGTACTTTGACACCAGTCGCATGAACCTTGCCAATTATAAAAATGCACTCATGCCAAACAGTCGCGATGGGCTAGAATATCACCGCTCCGATGTACTGATGGCGTGTATTCCTGCGGCAAACGGCGTCTCTACCGCTAATGCACTTGCCAAAATCTACGCCATGCACGCCAATAATGGCGTGGTGGATGATAAGGTGCTGATCGATGCTGATACTTTATCACAGATGCGCACGGTGCATACCGATGGATTTGATGCGGTCATGCCTGCTAATATGCGTTGGCGAATGGGTTTTCATCGTGTGTTTAGTCTACAAAACACCGACGCCGCCTATGGACACATGGGTTATAATGGCTCGGTGGCGTTTTGTGACCCTACTCGCAAGCTGTCTTTTGTTTTTATTCATAATTTTGATACCACGATGCTTAATGATATTCGCCAATTTGCATTATCAGAGATGGCATTGGGTATTGCACAATGATTCACCTTAATTTATAAGTATCACAATTTTATCTTAGGAGTAGCCATGAGCGAACCGCGTCAGATGAATGTCATGATTTCTGCTGAAGAAATCTCAAAGCGTGTTAAAGAATTGGGCGAGCAGATCAATGCTCATTACAAAGACAGTGATAAAGAGCTGATTTTGGTGGGTTTGCTGCGTGGTTCGGTGATTTTTATGGCGGATTTGTGCCGTGAAGTCACTAAGCCACATGAAATTGATTTTATGACTGTATCAAGTTATATTAACAAAAGTACTGTCTCAAGTGGCGATGTTAAAATCATCAAAGACTTGGACAGCGAAATCAAAGGCAAAGATGTACTGATTGTTGAAGACATCATCGACTCTGGTCGCACCTTGTCAAAAGTCGTGGAAATCCTACAAACTCGTGAGCCAAATTCAATTGAGCTATGCACTTTGGTGAGTAAGCCATCACGCCGTGAGATTGAGATGTCTGTCAAGTTTATGGGTTTTGAAGTTGAAGACCGCTTTATCGTGGGCTATGGTCTGGATTATGACCAAAAATATCGCCATCTACCTTTCATTGGTGAGATTGGGTTGTGATACGACTAGCAAATTTCCCTCAAATTGACTATAATTTCCCAATCTTTAACCCAAACTTATACAGGTGAGCTATGGCATTGGTACTAGACGGCAAAGCATTGGCAGCACAGATTGAAAATGAATTAAAATCGCGTGTTGAGACTTATAAGGCAAAGACTGCGCGTACGCCGATTTTGGCGACGATTTTGGTGGGTGACGACCCAGCATCAGCGACTTATGTGCGCATGAAGGGCAATGCCTGTAAGCGCGTGGGCATGGACAGCATTCGTGTCGAGATGCCTGAAAGCACGACGACTGAAGAACTACTTGCCAAGATTGATGAGCTCAATGCCAACCGTGATGTGCATGGGATTTTGCTACAGCATCCAGTGCCTGCTCAGATTGATGAGCGTGCGTGCTTTGACCGTATTAGCTTGGCCAAAGATGTCGATGGCGTGACCTGTCTAGGTTTTGGTAATATGTCGATGGGTGAGCCTGCTTATGGTTCATGCACACCGCAGGGCATCATGCACTTGCTGAATCACTACAATGTTGAGTTGGCTGGTAAGCACGCTGTCGTCGTCGGTCGTAGTGCCATTCTTGGTAAGCCAATGGCAATGATGCTGCTGAACGCCAATTGCACCGTTACCATTTGCCACTCTAAGACCAAAGATTTGCCAAGCCATATCGCCAATGCTGACATCGTCGTCGGTGCGGTCGGCGTGCCTGAGCTAATCAAAAAAGACTGGATCAAGCCTGGTGCTGTGGTGGTGGATGCAGGTTTTCACCCGACGGATACAGGCGGCTGCGGTGATATCGAGCTGGGTGGTATCGAAGCGGTGGCATCGGCATACACACCAGTACCAGGTGGTGTCGGTCCAATGACGATCAACACTCTGATTCGCCAAACAGTCGAAGCTGCCGAAAAAGAAGCAGGATTGGCTTAATCATCATTTTGTTGTGATGATCCATGCACTCAATCAATTGGGTGCATTTTTTGCAACTTATCTGTGTCGTTGTCTTTTTGGCTGGATTGGTTTTGATTTATGCTTTTGGGTGATGTGATAGTAATAATTGCGACTTAGTCACCAAAAACAAAAGCCGCCCAAGTGGACGACTTTTGAGAAGGTGGGTAGGTTGATTAGTGATCAACAGCAGCACCAGCACCTTTTGGATAGCGGACGCTTTCGACTAGGTCTTGTACTTCTTTTGGTGGCGGTGGTGTCATAGATGACACGATGAACGCAACCACGAAGTTGATCAAAGCACCGATAGCGCCAAATGATAGTGGTGAGATACCCATGATCCATTCTGCTTCGACGTTTTCGAAGGTGTTGGTACCAGGGATGAAGAACCAGCCCATGTACAAGAATACATAGATACAAGTAATCGCACCACCAACAATCATACCTGCTGTTGCGCCTGCAGAGTTGATGCGTTTTGAGAAAATACCCATCATCAAGGCAGGGAATAGGGTAGAGCCTGCGATACCAAAGGCAACAGCAACAACCTGAGCGGCAAATCCTGGTGGGTTGATACCTAGGTAAGTCGCAACAGCGATTGCCACAGTCATTGAGATACGAGCCGCCATCAATTCACCTTTATCAGTAATATCAGGCTTGATGGTTTTCTTGATCAAGTCATGCGAGATCGCAGATGAGATCGCAAGTAGCAGACCTGCAGCGGTAGATAGTGCAGCAGCCAAGCCACCAGCAGCAATCAGACCGATAACCCAGCTTGGTAGGTTTGCAATTTCAGGGTTTGCTAGTACCAAGATGTCGTTGTTTACGGTTAGCTCATTACCAGCCCAGCCTTTTTCGGCAGCGACAGTATTATTGAACTCTTCGTTCTTGTCATTATAGTACTGGATACGACCGTCGCCGTTTTTGTCTTCAAACTTCAATAGACCAGTATTTTCCCAGTTGGTCATCCACTCAGGACGCTCAGCATGGACAAGCGTAGGGGCATCGCGACCTTCTGGATAGACGGTGTTGATGATGTTTAGGCGCGCCATAGAGCCGACCGCAGGGGCTGTGGTATACAGTAGGGCGATGAAGAACAGTGTCCAGCCCGCCGAAGTACGCGCATCAGAGACCTTTGGTACAGTAAAGAAGCGGATGATAACATGTGGCAAACCAGCAGTACCCACCATCAATGACATGGTCAGTAGGAACATATTAAGCTTATTTGGCACATCAGCGGTGTATTGATCAAAGCCAAGATCGGTGACCAGCATATCAAGCTTTTGTAGCAGCGGTACACCACTTGCGACATCTGTGCCGAACATACCGATTTGTGGGATTGGGTTGCCAGTTAAGTTCAGCGAGATGAAAATCGCAGGCACCATATAAGCAATCATCAAAACGATGTACTGCGCCACCTGAGTATAGGTGATGCCTTTCATACCACCAAGTACAGCATAGAAAAGTACAACGACAGCCGCGATCAATAGACCTGTGGTGCTATCAACTTCTAAGAAGCGCGAGAACGCAACGCCTGCACCAGTCATCTGACCGATAACATAAGTGGTACACGCTAGGATCAAGCACACGACAGCGACAAGGCGCGCGGTCTTAGAATAAAAGCGATCACCGATGAAATCAGGTACGGTGAACTTACCGAATTTACGCAGATACGGCGCAAGTAGTAGCGCAAGTAGTACGAAACCACCTGTCCAACCCATCAAATATGCCGATGCGGCATAGCCACCCATGGCAAGCATACCTGCCATCGAAATGAACGAAGCCGCACTCATCCAGTCAGCGCCTGTTGCCATACCATTGACCACAGGGTGTACGCCACCACCAGCGACATAGAACTCTTTGGTAGAGCCAGCGCGCGCCCAAATCGCGATACCGAAGTACAGCGCGAACGACGCACCAACAAATAGAATATTAATCCAAAACTGACTCATGGCTTAGTCCTCCGTCACGCCAAATTCTTTATCGATTTTGCCCATGCGCCATGCATAGAAGAAAATCAATAAAATAAAGACAATCATAGAGCCTTGCTGACCAAACCAAAAGCCCAAATCAGAACCACCTACTTGGATACCGGCAAGCATCGGGCGTAGCCAAATGGCAAAGCCGTGCGAGCAAAGTAGCCAAAGAACAAGGCAAAGGATAATTAAGCGAACATTGGCTTTCCAATATCCTTGTGCATCATGTTGTGACATAAAAATCACTCCTTATGAAAGCGCAGGGATTTGGAACCAAAACGGTGAAGTGAATTGCAAATCCCTGCAAATTATTCCATTGTTGTCGATCCGCTTTTAATCATTCAATAACAACAACACACTCAAGAACATCATATTCCATCATTGTGGTGAAAAAATTGATCAACAATCAGTCAGTCTGAACCAGCACTTGATAACTCATTCATAAAGATTGATTATACAAAAACGGATGTTTATAGCATAACACAACTTGTGGCAATTGCAATACATTTGTATCGAAAAATTGTTAAAACTTGCCAATTTGTAACGGGTTGTAATGAGAAAATTTATAAAAATATTCTTATTTATCAATGAGTTAATATTTTAGGAAGTTATAACATCAATACTTGAATTATGCAGAAATTTTTTAAGTTATGTAGATTGTGCAAGACACAGGGGTGGGGTAATGATGGGTTTTAGCAATTTTTAAGATGAATTTTTAATGAAGTAATTTAATAAAATTAAAAAAATGCGTAGATACCATCTCCCAACCCCAAAGTCAAACCCTAAATTGCCTGAATTTGTGGTTGGTAGGGAGTTTGGTGCTTAATCACACCAAAACAGATTTGAACCAATTTACGCATACACGCACATAAAGCCTGCATTTTGCATTTGCCATTTTGTTGTAAGTGTTCATACTGGTCTTTAATATCAGGATTGTATTGAGTAGCCACCACTGCTGCCATGTATAATTTGGCACGAATGCTTGAATTGCCGGTTTTAGCCAGTCTTGACCTGCCCTTAAATAAGCCTGATTCTTGCTGCTTGGGAATTAGTCCTAAAAAGGCGGATACTTGCTTAGCATTATTAAATTGTTTGGTATTAAACAAAGCAAGCATTTGTCTTGAGATGACTTGTCCTACACCTTTGATGCTTTGTAGTAACGCCTGATCAGCTTTGAGTTTGGGGTGGCGTTTGATGTGATTATCTATATCGTCATTTAATGCTTTGATGGCTTGTTTCAGATAGGCAATAACCGCATCAATGGAATCTTTGACTGCCTTTGGTGTGTCAGTTGCCTCTGCTTTTTCTTTACGATTTTCCTCTCGTTGTAAGTCTTCATGTAACGCATCAAGACGAGACAGCAGAGATTTTAAATGACGAGCTTCATGACTTGGGGCAATCCAGATATCGGGCTGTGTGGTTGCACCGTATTTGGCAAGGATGATACTGTCTTTTTTATCGGTCTTTTGTCTAACACCCAAGCTGTCAGCATAGTGTTTGACAAAAGCAGGATTAATAATACTCACCTGAAAGCCTAAGTCATATAAGTAATAGGCTAGGTTTTCATGATATACTCCTGTGGCTTCTAGGACGATGTGAATGTCGTTAAAACTGACATCAGAACCCAAATTGTCTGCTAGCCAATCGCTAAGCTGTATAAAGTCTTCAAGTGTGTTGTCAAAGATTTTGGTTTTGACTTTCATGCTTGATAAGTCTTTGAGCCAAGCCACATCCAGTTTATGTTTACTGACATCAACACCGATGTAATAAGTCATTGCATCTATCCTTGTTCATTCAGCATCATTAATTGTATGACAATCAAGTGCTTGGATACCATTCAGATTTACGATGAAAAGGAAGTTACTTGGGTTTAATCTACAAAACAGCATCAAAGTACTTAGGGTGCGTAAAAACTCACAAGTAACTTAGGTTGATGGTATAATCTACCATGCTACCACCAAGATAGCTAGTCTTAGGTGGTAAGATACAAGGGTGTGTTGAACGCACCATTTTGTCACAAAAAGCAAGGCGCGTCCCACATGGTAATTCATCAAAAGTGTCTGATTTTATATTAAGTAGTTTTGTAAATTGACACTAAGTTGCTTGTTGGTGCGTTGAACGCACCCTATAGCCAGAGTGGGATTTTTAAAAAAAGCAACAAACTACACACGCCGATGCTTGAGCGCAAGATACATCATTGCCACATTGATGGCATCATTGAGTGCATCATGGCGTGGCAAGTCAGGAATGCCAAGGGTTTTCACCATATTTGCCATGGTCAAATCCACTTCTGCATCATAATATTTGTGCTTGGTTTCTTGGGCGTGGAACAGCCGCGAGACTTCGATTTGCTCTTGGGGCAGGATGATACCAAGCATCGGTTTTAAGAATTTATTCACCATCGCCACATCATATTCCAAAAAATACCCAACGAGCGGACGACCACCGACGAAGTGCAGAAATTCTTCTAATGCCGCTTCAATCGTCACGCCACTGCTCAGATCCTTGGGGCGAAGTCCATGAATGGTGACATTGGTCGCTTCCATCATGCCTTCAGGCTTGATCAGAATCTCAAAAGCTTCACTGGTCAAAATGCGATTACCGCGAATTTTTACCGCGCCGATGGAGATGATTTGTGCTTCGGCGACATTTAGGCTTGTGGTTTCACAATCAAAACTCACGAGCTCATCAGGATGGCTTTGGTACAAAAAATCATAATCAGGATTTTTAAGCTGTTTGCGATAATAACTGTGGCGCAATTTGTCAAAAAACTTCATCAAATCGCCCCTTTAGTTGCTCAAATGAAAATGCGCATTGACCATGTGCTTGAAGCGTTTGACTACTTGCAGGGCGTCTTTGAGTAGGTCACGCTCAAGCGTGGAGAGGTTTTCGGTGGCGACTTGGTTGGGCTGCACTTCTAAGCCATGCTTAATAGAAAATAAGCCATTTTTTAGTCGCGTGTGCATCAGATAAGCAAGTGCTTCGGCGACATCTTGGCTCAGCTGCTTTTCGATAATTCCCATCTCAGCAAGCTTATTGATGCGCTCAAAAGTGTTGGTCTCAGTGATACGCGCCTGTAAACTCAAGGAGCGCACGCCATGCACGATGGGGAAAGTACCCATTTTTTTGATGTCCATTTTGCGCTTTTCTTGACCCAGAATCTGCGCAAAAAACCCTTGCCCATCTTCATTAAATTGATTCACCACGCGCGCAAAGCTCATCAGCATACCGACATCATTTTGTAGATAAAATTGTAAATGATCCTTAACTTCATAGAAAAGCTCTTGCTTGCCTGTGATGGGTTTGGCATCAATAAAAATCGCAAGATTCATCATGTTCTCACCGCTTGCTGTACGACACCATGAGCCGACCATTTGTTTAAATTCACTAATAGGCTTACACCAACTGGGGTTATTGACCATGATTTTGCCTTGGCAAGGCGGATAGCCAAAATCATCAAGCACCGCCGAAAATGCCTGCGTATAAGGCATTACTTCTTCAAGGGTTAAATCATCATCAAAAATCAGCGCATTGTCCTGATCGGTTTTTAGCACTTGTTCGCCACGACCTTCAGAGCCCATGACAATCAAGCAAGACTTATCAATGATATGTTCAGGTGCGATCAATCGCCAAGCTTTTTCAAATAGGCGCGCGTTCAGTACTTGCATCAGCTGAGCCAGCTGCTTAGCCTGCATGCCATTGCTAAATAAAGCAGCGATGGTGGCATTCATCTGTGTGGCGACACGGGTAAGCTCGCCAAGACTTGTCGCAACTTCCAGTTTCTCCGCGATAAGATGACTGTGATTGGATAGAAATGCTAAAATATCAATCTGCTCAAGCATGCCGATGGGATCGCCATTTTTGGTGACGACGACGCGCTGAATGCGATGATTCATCATCTTAAGCAGTGCGGTGAACATAAAATCATCGACATCAGCGCTGATCAGCTCAAAGCACGCCCACTGATGAATGGGCGCGTGCGGATCGAGCGTATCACCACTTTGGATCATCACATCGCGAAACAGCGATTCTGCCACCAGACCGATTTTGCCATTATGATGAATTAGCAGCGATTTGCTCTTATTTTCTTGCATGATTTTGCCTGCTTGGATCAGGCTTATTTCACCTGAATGCAGCTCATCATAAGGGCGATAGGCGTCTTTGATCTTGGCGGTGAACAGTCCAGCCAGTTCATTTTCGCGCTTATTGCCGGTTTGTGCTTTGAGTTTATCGGCGATATTGGCGAAAAAATACGCGCCAAATTCGCTGTTTTTCTCGATCAATTCACGAATCACGGCTTTTGGAATGGCATACAGCAGGCTTTGTTCGGCGGCGATGAAGCTGTGGCGATACGACTGCTCAAACAGCGCGCGCGTATCGAAGCTGTCCGATGGGTGATAAATGGCAAGCACTTCGCCATCGGCATCGACTTCTTGGACGATGCCTTTGATGATGATGTAGAGCGTTTCGACGGCGTCTTGGGGACTGATGACTGTGGCATGATCGTCAAAAAAGACGATGTCAGTGGCTTTTTCAAGCTTGGTGCGCTGCCTGGTGGTGAGTGCATTATAAGGCGCGGTGCTAAAGTCAAAACGATTCATCGAAACATCCTTTTTTACAACAATTTTTGTAGCAAATGAATAAGTCTTATGTTAGCAAATTATCAAGATGAAGCCAAGTGGTATAAGCAATTTTCCAAGAGTTTGAATCAAGGATAAATAATTTTGGCGGTGATAAATTTAAAAGATCCATTGATAATTCAGCGTCAAATTTTGCCAAATTTCAAATGCAATTGCCACTACTCAAATGCTGATAAATGCCTTATAATAGCCATCTAGAAAACTATCTAAAGAGTACAACCATGTCTATCAAATCCGATCGCTGGATCCGAAAAATGGCCGAAGAACACGGCATGATCGCGCCATTTGAGCCAAATCAAGTGCGCTATAATGAAAAGGGCGATAAGCTGGTCAGCTATGGCACATCTAGCTATGGTTATGATGTCCGATGCGCCAATGAATTTAAGGTCTTTACCAATGTACATTCAGCGATCGTTGATCCGAAGAATTTCGACGAAAAAAGCTTTATTGACATCGTCGGTGATGAATGTATCATTCCACCGAACTCATTTGCACTGGCACGCACGGTTGAGTATTTCAAAATCCCGCGCGATGTCTTGACCATCTGCCTTGGCAAATCGACCTACGCACGCTGCGGCATCATCGTCAATGTCACGCCGCTTGAACCTGAATGGGAAGGTCATGTGACTTTGGAATTTAGTAATACCACCAATTTGCCTGCGCGCATTTATGCTGGTGAAGGCGTGGCGCAGATGCTGTTTTTCCAATCGGATGCCGATGATGTCTGCGAGACTTCTTACAAGGATCGCGGCGGAAAATATCAAGGGCAGACGGGTGTGACTTTGCCAAAGACTTAATCTGCGGCTTGATGACAAATAGCACTTGCTAAAGCTCTGTTTTTACAGGGCTTTTTATTTGTAATATTGTAACAGTTACAAAATGCCACGGAAAATTTACCATCGATGCTATAAAATAGGGCAAATTTTATTTACATACAAAAGAGTAATTATGAGAGATATTCGCATTGAACAAGCCCATGGTTTTGATTTTGCCACCGCACGCGCACAAGCCAAAAAATGGCTGAGCGAAGCTGAGTCGCAATTTGGGCTAAAGGCTGATTATATCGAAGGTGAGACAGCTGATACCGCGAGCATTTCAAAGGCGGGTGTTGATGCTAAGGCAACTTTGACTGCTGATAAGATTGTTTTTGAAGCGTCATTGGGCTTTTTTGCCAAGCCATTAAAATCTGCCATTAGCTCAGGCATTGGTGAAGGTTTGCAGAAGTATTTTGTTAGTGCAGCATGAAAATGATTCATAAATTGCGCTGCCGTATTGCCATGCTGCCACTGATCATGGCGATGGTGGTTGGTACGAGTGCACAGGCAGAATTACCTGCCAATATCAGCGCACGGCTAAAAGCGGCAGGCGTGGATGATGCCGCCATGAGCTTGGTGGTTGAGCCGCTTGGTAAGGGTGAGCTGCGCATTCGTCATCGGGACTCGGCACTGATGGTGCCGGCATCGACTCAGAAACTGGTGACGACATTTGCCGCGCTAGATACATTGGGTGCGGACTATCGTTGGCAGACGCGCGTGTATCAGCATGGGGCGGTGATGGGCGGTACTTTGTATGGTGATTTGATCATCGTTGGCGCAGGCGATCCTGCATTGACTTATGATGCTTTGACAAGCCTATTTGAAAAAATCAAGCAGCGCGGTATTAAGCACATTCATGGCAATATCATCATTGATAATCTTGCTTTTAAAGGTGCGTCATTTGATACTGCATCGTTCGATCGGCAAGCACTGCGCGCGTATAATGCACAGCCCAATGCCTTGCTTGTGAATTTTGGCACGATCGAAGTCTCTGTCACACCAAAGAGCAACACCCAAGCCAGCATCACTGTTAAGCCAAGCTTAGCAAATTTCACTGCACCTGAGCAGATGCCGATGGTATCTGCGACTTGTACTAAGGCAAATTCACCCAATTTTGATCTGACTACCCAAGCACTCAGCGTGCGCGGTGTGATGTCCAATCAATGTGCCGCCAGTCAGTTTTGGCTTGCCTTTGCTGATACCAATGCACTTGCCGTTAAAGCGGCGCAGGGCGAGTGGCAAATAATTGATCCAGCTTTCACAGGTCAAGTCATTATCGCACAGCAAGCTTGGGATATCAAGGCGCAGGGCGGTGCGCATTTACCGATTGTCACTTGGTATTCTAAATCGCTAAAAAGCTTAATCGCAGACATTAATCTGTATTCTAATAATGTCATGACCGAGCAGATGGCACTGAGTTTGCCATTGACTCAAGGTGCTAAGCAGTCGGATTATCCACAAGCGTTTGCCTTTTTGACATCGTGGTGGAAAAGCAAATTATCAACCACACCGCCTGAGATGACGCGCGCATCAGGCTTGTGCCGCGACTGTAAAGTCAGTGCGAGTGCGATGGTCAGTTTGTTAAATTTTGCTTATCATTCACCGAATTTTGAGCCGTTTTTGGCGTCCTTGCCTGTGGTCGGTCAGACAGGCACGATGGCAGAGTTTGCCAAACGCCAACCCCAAAGCCTAGCCATCGGGCGCGCGTGGATGAAAACAGGTACTTTAGATGGCGTGCATACGATCGCAGGCTTTGCCAAAGATGCCAATGACGAATGGTATGCGGTGAGTGCGATGATCAATGCGCCGAGTTCGCAGATGACATATGATGTGATTTTGGCGCTTGATGAAGTGCTGAACGGCATCGCCAATTATCCAAATCAATCAACAACACACAAGGAATCACCATGACCATAGAAATGCTGATCAGTATCTGCTTGGGCGTAGGACTTGCGGCGAGTACAGGTTTTCGCGTATTTGTACCACTGTTCGGACTGTCTTTGGCGGCGTATTTTGGCATCATTCCGCTGAATGAAGATTGGATGTGGGTGGGCAGCTTGTCGGCATTAGTGATTTTGGGCGTGGCAAGTGTCATCGAAGCCTTGGGCTACCTTGTGCCTGTGGTGGATAATTTACTTGATACCATTGCTGTGCCATTGGCAGGCGTGGCGGGGACTTTGGTGATGGCAAGCACATTGACAGACTTTAGCCCTGCAATGACTTGGGCGCTTGCGATCGTTGCAGGCGGCGGGGCGGCAGCGACGATCAAGACGACATCAGCAGCGACGCGCGCAGTCTCGACCGCGACAACGGCAGGCGTGGCAAATCCAGCATTCGGCGCGGCTGAAACTACTGCGGCGATTGGACTATCGGCACTATCGATCTTTGTGCCTGTGCTGGGCTTTATTGCGGTGCTGATTGCGTTTTTTGGCTTGATCTGGCTTGGAATGCGCATTAAAAAGAAAATGGCACAATAATTTATACCAACTAAAAAAACCGCATCATTCAATGGTGCGGTTTTTGTTTGCTTTGATAATTTACTTCTGCAACGCCAGCTGATCAAACTTAGCGCCATCGGCAAAATAGGTCGTCATCACATCATCCCAGCTACCAAAGACATCATTGACCAAGAAAGTGGTGATGGCAGGAAAGCGATCTTGATATTTGGCAAGGATATTTGGGTTGCTTGGGCGTAAATAAAGCTGTGCAGCAAGCTCTTGTCCTGCATCGCTATACAGATATGCTAAATAATCATGCGCAACTTTTTCACTGCCTTTTTTGGCAGTGACACGATCGACGACGGCGACTGGATTTTCGGTAGCGACAGTATAGCTTGGATATACGACTTCAAATTCACCTTGATTAAGCTGATGGGCGATGTGATTGGCTTCGTTTTCTGGTGTGATCAGCACATCGCCAATACCGCGCTGCGTGAAAGTCGTTGTCGCAGCACGCGCACCACCATCAAAGATCGCGACATTACCAAGCAGCGTTTTGACAAAAGCATCTGTCTGTGCGGTGTCATTATTAAATGTGTGCAAGCCATAGCCATAGGCTGCCAAAAATGCATAGCGACCATTGCCCGAAGTCTTAGGACTAGGTAGGATAATCTGCACATCTTGGCGCGTCAAATCTGCCCAGTCCTTGATGGCTTTAGGATTGCCTTTGCGCACCAAAAAGACGGTGCTGCTGGTAAAAGGCACGGCTTTATTATCCAGTTTATCTTGCCAATTATTCTCAATGAGCCCTTTAGTAACCAAGAGCTCAATATCTGAATTTTGGTTCATGGTAACGACATCGGCAGTCAAGCCATTTGCTACGGATAGCGCTTGTTTGCTTGAGCCGCCGTGTGACTGTTTGATACTAACCGTGATATTTGGATTGCTCGTTTTATAATGCTCGATGAATAACTCATTGAATTGTTTATAAAAATCTCGTGAAACATCATAAGAGACATTCAATAGTTCAATGCGATCAGCGACAGTTGAGCCTGCATTAGCTGTCTTGCTGTCGGCATTTGAGCAGGCAGAGATGCTAAATAAGCTTGCAAGGCTCAGCGCGGCAATGGTGAAACTTTTGGCAAATTTCATACGGGTTTCCTTAAAAATCATCACTAAGATTAGTGGTCATTTGATGTGCTTAATTTAGCGAAAATTTATAGATTTTCAAAACGCAGAAACTTGCAATGATTATTCAAAATAAGAATAACGAGATTTGCGCAAGCAAAAAAATCAGCCAGATTTTCACCTGACTGATTCTAAAGATTTGCTACTTATTTATTTTGTGATGCGACAGCAAGTTGATCATAAATACCGCCTTCGCTGAAGTAGGTGCTCATGATGCTTGCCCAATCACCAAAGACATCATTTGGGAAGAAAGTAGTCATCTCTGGGAATTTGTCTTTGTGCTTGGCTAGGATATCAGGATTGCTTGGGCGCAAGTAGAATTTGGTCGCAAGCTCTTGCGCTTCGTCGCTGTATAGGTAGTTGAGATATTCGGTCGCTGCTTCGGTCGTGCCTTTGCTGTCAGTGACTGATTTTACCACCGCGACAGGGTTCTCAGCATTGACTGTGTAGCTAGGATAAATAATATCAACATTGCCAAATTTACCTTTGATGACATTGGCTTCGTTTTCAAAGGTGATCAGCACATCGCCGATGCCACGCTGAGCAAAAGTCGTCGTCGCTGCGCGTCCACCATTTTCAAATACCTTGACATTGCCCAATAACTGTTTGGCAAATTCTTTGGTCTTATTTTCGTCTTTATTGAAAGTGTGCAAGCCATAGCCATACGCACCAAGGAAAGCATAGCGACCGTTGCCTGTGGTTTTTGGGTTGGCGATGACGATTTCTGTGCCTTGATTGGCAAGGTCGCTCCAGTCTTTTACACCTTTTGGATTGCCTTCACGCACCAAAAATACGATGGTACTCGTAAATGGAATGGCGTTATTTGGGAAGGCTTGACGCCAGTTGGCATCGACCAATTTGGCATCGGCAAGCAGTTCGATGTCAGAGCCTTGGTTCATGGTTGCGACATCGGCTTGTAAGCCATTCTTAACAGATAGAGCCTGTTTGCTTGAGCCGCCATGCGATTGTTTGATTTCGATTTTGGCGTCAGGATGGGTGGTGGTGTAGTGCTTTTTGAAGATTTCGTTATAATCTTTATAAAAATCACGCGCCACATCATAAGATACATTTAATAGCTCAATACCGCCTGTGCTGCTGGTTTCGGTTTTTTGTTCGGTTTTTGAGCAGGCAGCTAGGGCAAGGCTTGCACCCAAAGCGACGGCTAGAATTTTACCATTTTTTAAAGTTGTCATTGTAGTTCTCCTAAAATATTGAATAGGAAATATTGAGCTGAGTACTGATAAATAAACATTAATAAAGCACTGGCACAACAAACAAGCATACTGTACAAAAAATCAATATGAAATTCTAACAACAAAATTGACTTTATATTTTCCATTCAGGAATTTATGGATGAATGAATCAGTGATGGAAATTTTGTATAAATGCTTTAAGCGGACAGTGATTGGATTTATTGGCTTAAAAGTGGCTGTTGTGGTTTTTTGTCTGGCTACTTATTTTGCCAAAAATATGATATGCTAGGGGCGATTTTATCACCGATTCTTGACAAAATAAGGATAACAAATGACACAGCTAGACCCAAATTGGCAATCTGATGCGCTTGACCCAAGCCTTGGTTTTTTTGAGCAGACTTTGGCGGTGCGTGGTGGCTACCATCGCACGGATGAAGGCGAGCATGGCGAAGCGATTTTCACCACCAGTAGCTATGTGTATAAATCTGCCGCCGATGCTGCCGATCATTTTAATGGCAATAAAAAAGGCAATGTCTATAGCCGCCATACCAATCCAACCGTGCGCGCTTTTGAGCGTCGTTTAGCATTGCTTGAAAATGGTGAACGCTGTGTGGCGACTGCAAGCGGCATGGGGGCGATTTTGACTATGTGTCTTGCTTATCTAAAAGCAGGCGATCATTTACTGTGTGCCAAGCAGTTATTTGGCTCATCGGTGGCGTTGTTTGATACTTATTTTAAGGCTTTTGGCGTTGAAGTCAGCTATGTGGATTGCTTTGATAACGATGCATGGGCAGCGGCAATTCAGCCAAATACGCGCGTGCTGTATTGTGAAAGTCCATCGAACCCATTGGCGCAAATTGCTGATTTATCATTTTTAAGTAATCTTGCACATTCTCATGATGCACTGTTGATCGTCGATAACTGCTTTGCCACCCCTGCGATCCAAAAGCCACTGGATTTGGGTGCGGATGTGGTCATTCATTCGGCGAGCAAATACATCGATGGGCAAGGGCGTGTATTGGGCGGTGCGTTGGTTGGCTCAGATGAGTTGATGGAAAAAGCCTTTGGCGTGGTGCGCACAGGTGGTATTAGCTTATCGCCATTTAATGCGTGGGTGCTATTAAAGGGCTTGGAAACACTATCGCTTCGCATGAAAGCACACTGCGAAAATGCCAATCGTGTGGCAGAATTTTTGGTCAATCATCCAAAGGTTAAAGCCGTGCATTTTTCAGGTTTGCCGACGCATCCTAGCCATGAAGTCGCTAAGCGTCAGCACACCGCGCTGAATCATGTCAGTGGTGGCGCGATTACAGGCGCATTCGGTGCGATTATTGGCTTTGAAGTTGCTGATCAAACGGCAGCTTGGCAGGTGATCGACAGCACACGAGTGATTAGTATTACTAATAATTTGGGTGATGCAAAATCAACCATCACGCACCCTGCGACGACCACGCATTTTCGTATGACGCCTGAAGCCAGACAAGAAGCAGGGGTGAATGATGGCTTGATTCGCCTGTCTGTGGGGCTTGAAGCAGCTGAAGATATTATCAAAGATTTGGCGCGTGGATTGGATACGCTTTAAGCTTTAGTTATGTAAAAAGGTTTGAAATTACCTTTCAAACCTTTTTTTGCTGATTTATTGATATGTAGGCGATTATCTCTTAACCGCATGGCATCCTTTATGAATGATTTCTGAAGCTGGGCTTAAAACATTAATGCTTGATTTACGGATATTTTTGTAGGTTAGGGCTAGGGCATTGGCATCAACGCCGCCACTCAGACTGAAATTGTCTTCATCTCCGAATACAGTGCCGACATCATCGGTGCGATATGGGTTGATTGGCATGAAGCGAGTTTTGCCATTTAATGAAGCTTGTGCGTAAGTCGGTAGGTTTTGTTTGTTAAAGCCGTATTTGACCGACACTTTTTCGCCATTTTGGCAAGTGTAATTGACTGTGCGAGTTTTAACTGCACTTTTGCGCGCTTGATCGGCATCAGAATGTGGTGCGGTGTTTGCTAGAGCGTCTGTGCTGCCAAGCATAAGCGCGATTACAGGGATAAATTTAATAACGCTTTTCATTGTTAATCACCTATTTAATTGAGAAAATTTACCAAACAAGAATAATAATCATATTTGGTAAGTTTATTGTATAGAAGAATATTTGGCTCTTTAGTGGCATAAATGTAAACGAATGTTGCAAGTTTATCCGCTAATTTGACACACAAGAAAAATCTGTCACAGGTTGGAAAAAATACCCTATTTTGTGGTAAGATTATCGGTTTAAAAAAGTCATAAATCGCCATTATTTGGCATTGGGAATTTAATTATATTTGGATTTTTGCCATGCATTATTCTATTTTTTGCCAAAATAAAAACGATGCGCTCAAAGAGCCGATGTTTTTTGGTCAGCCTGTCAATGTCTCACGCTACGACCAACAAAAGCACCCGATTTTTGAACAATTGATCGAAAAGCAGCTGTCATTTTTTTGGCGACCTGAAGAGATTGATGTCTCAAAAGACCGCATTGATTTTGCGGAATTATCAGCGCATGAGCAGCATATTTTTTTAAGTAATCTAAAATATCAAACGCTGCTTGATAGCATCCAAGGTCGCAGCCCGAATGTCGTGCTATTGCCATTGGTATCTATTCCTGAGCTTGAAACTTGGATTGAGACTTGGTCGTTCTCTGAGACCATTCACTCGCGCAGCTACACGCATATTATCCGCAATGTTGTCAATGACCCAAGCAAGATTTTTGATGATATTATTGATAATAAATATATCCTAGAGCGCGCCACTGACATCGCCAAATATTATGATGATTTGCATACTTGTGCCAAATTGTACGATTTGCACGGCGAAGGCAGTTATACTGTCGATGGCGTCACTTATGAAGTCAATCTAAAAAATCTGAAAAAGCAATTGTACCTGTGCATCGTCGCGGTGAATGTGCTAGAAGCCATCCGTTTTTATGTATCTTTCGCTTGTAGCTTTGCCTTTGCTGAGCGTAAATTGATGGAAGGCAATGCCAAGATTATCAAGATGATCGCACGCGATGAAGCTTTGCATTTAAATGGTACGCAGCATATCATCAATTTCATGCGTCAAGGCAAAGATGACCCTGAGATGGTTAAGATCGCGGCGGCTTGTCAAGATGAAGCGATTGAGATTTTTAAAAGTGCTGCCGAGCAAGAAAAAGCATGGGCGGATTATTTGTTTAAAGATGGGTCGATGATTGGCTTAAACCGCGATATTTTGTGTCAATATATTGAGTTTATCACCAATGCGCGTATGGCGGCGATTGGCTTGCCTGCGATTTTTGAGACTAAGAGCAATCCGATTCCATGGATTAATGCGTGGCTGTCATCGGACAATGTGCAGGTTGCGCCTCAAGAAACCGAAATCACCACTTATTTGGTCGGTCAGATTGATGCCGATTTGGACGATGTGGATTTGGATGATTTTGAATTATAATTAAATTTTACTAAAAAATTAAATTTTCTTGGGCGTGCCAAATGTGTGACATTCGCGATAGGGTGTTGTGATTTGGTGCGCCTTGATGTTAATAGGCATGGGCATGGGCTGGGTATTTACAGACGAGATGCGATTTTATCTGCATGAGAACGAAACCTTGCTGGACGGCATGATTCGCACCGAGCATAAGCAGGTGCGCTATGAATGTCGGCAGGGCTATTGCGGCGCGTGTCGGATGCGAGTGACTGCCAAGACGGGTGGATTTTATCATCGACTACCGCCCTTGGTGCAGCTGGCTGATGATGAAGTGTTGGCGTGCTGCTGTGTGGCATCGGGCAGTTTGCAGGTCAGTTACCTGCCGCCGACCGAGCAATTATCGCTGTTTGCCAAGCCTTCGCCGATGGATGACTGAGCATGAAATTACTTCCCAAAACTGATATCGTCCCAAAGGTCAGTAATAAAAAACTTGCCATCGCGCTTGGCGTGGCGGTCGCGGTGGTCGGTGTCTCTGGCGTGGTATTTTGGCGCGGGGGTAAGGCGGACAATGCGCCGCTCGTGGTTGAGCCTGTGGTGACAAGCTTGCAAACAGCACCTGAAAGCACCGAGCCTGTGTATGTGCATTATGTGGCTTTGGCAAATGCGGCGCAAAATTATGCCATCACTGCTGATGACATCAAGAGATTACATGCTGTAGGCAGTCTAAAAGGTGTGCTGACCACACAGTTTAAACAAGCCACTCATGCCAAGATGACTTATCGCTTTGGCAGGCGGCAAAAATTGGCTTTTGAGCCTGTGCGACCTGCAATATTGACAAGTCAGGGTTTTGTGCTTACAGGGCGAGAATATGAAGGTAATCTTATTAATGGTGCATATCAAAGCCTGTACCGATTGTTCGAAAATCCTATAAATAAAGCACGCATTGAGATTTTTGAAACACGAATCACGGCAGATCGGCCTGTGGAGATGATTGCTGAGACGCTGAATGAATCAGTGCTTGGTGTACCTGTCAGTCTTGAACGATTTACCGATAAAAAGGGTGTGGTGTACCATAGCGCAACTTTAGTTGCCAAAGATCGCTATTATGTGATCAATACTAAGGCTGTGGATCGCCAGCTTTTGATAGATGTGCTGCAGCAGATCGTGGAAGGGGTGGTATAGTGGGGTTTATTCTGCCAGTCACTTTTTATCAATGATGATGAAGGTTCGTGCAGTGGGATGATTTTGAAAGTGGTTAAATGCTTGAATGGTTGATAAAGCAAAAAAAAAGAATTGGGCTTAATCTATTGAAAATAAAGAGATTTTAGGATGGATAAGGCAAATTTTTCCAATATGAAAATCTTGAATAAAAAATTCAAAAATATGCTTGACACCCCAAAATCTTCGTGTATAATACGCACTCATAAGCCAATGAGCTTAACCATACATGCCAGTGTGGTGAAATTGGTAGACACGACGGATTCAAAATCCGTTGCCCTTAAAAGCGTGTCGGTTCGAGTCCGACCACTGGTACCATTTAAGAGTCCGATAGGATTCGAAAATACACAAAAACCCTTGAAGTATATAGCTTTAAGGGTTTTTTGTTGTCCGGTGGGTTCCTTTTTACCCCCTAGTAATCCCGTAAAAATAAGGGTAAAATTAAGGGTAAAAGCTATTTTACCCTTATCACCGGCAAATTTTTTACCCTTATGGCTAAGACGACAAAACCGCTCACTGCTACCGAGATTGCGAACGCAAAACCCAAAGATAAACCCTATCGGCTTTATGATGGCGATGGTTTATTGCTTTCTATTGCTGTATCAGGTACCAAAACTTGGTATTTAAAATATCGGCGCCCCTATGAGTCTAAAGAAGATATGTATAAAATAGGACGCTACCCAGAGGTATCCCTATCTCAAGCCAGGCAAGTACGCTCTGATTGTTTATCATTACTTGCTCAGAATATCGATCCAAAAGCTCATGATGAGCAACAAAAGCAGGCTAAGCTTAACGCCATACGCAACGATTTCAAATCCGTCTTCAATAACTGGCTAGACACGATGGATTATTCCGATGGCACACTTAGAAAAATGGAAAATTACAAAAATGAGTTGATTGCCGTCTTGGGCAATAAACCCATCTCAGAAATTTCCGTACCTGATTTGATGGCGGTATTAAAACCCGTGGAAAGCGCTGGTCATTTTGCTAAGCTTGAGAAAATGCGCACCATGTTGAATAAAACTTTCACTTATGCAGTTGCTACTGGGTTGATTCAAACCAATCCAGCTATCAATCTTCGTGGTGTATTTAAAACAGGCGAAGTTAAACATAATGCCGCTATATTGGATGAAGCAAGGCTTGCTGAGCTTATTCAGTGTATCGATGGCTATCATGGGCATTTTACCACCAAAAAAGCCCTACTCTTTACTCTGCTGACTTTTGCTCGTCCAGGTGAAGTTAGACACATCACATGGAATGATATCAAAGATGGCAATTGGGAGTATACACCAAATAAAACCAGAAAATCCACAGCGGTCAAAATGTGTAACCCATTATCAACTCAGGCTTTAGAAATCCTTGAACAGATGAAAGCTTTTCGCAGTAGTGAGTTCATTTTTCCGTCCGTAACCAGTAATGTTAGCCCACTTTCTGGGAATACACTCAATCAAGCTATTAGACGCATGGGATTTGATAGTACAGAGCAAACAAGCCATGGATTTCGTGCTATCGCTCGTACGCTCCTAGAAGAGCGTTTTGGATACGATTATCGCATGATTGAGCTACAGCTTGGGCATCAGGTCAGAGATAGTAATGGTCGCGCTTACAATAGGGTTCAGTGGCTTGAGAAACGCCGTGAAATGATGCAGGCTTGGGCAGATTATTTGGAATCTCTTCTAGATAAATAAAGTAAATCAGCATGGATTTATCACCCATGCTGATTTTTTCAATTATAAACTAATCATCAAATGGGCTGTCATTTTTATAACCAAATTCAATCAGCTTTTCTAAAGCTTGTATTCGATTCATTCTCCACTCTTTTGCCAGGTAATCGAGTTTTCTGACTGTGTTTTTCTTAAGTATAGCATCAATAATCTCTGTATTTTTCCTACTGTCTCTATATTTTTTTTGCATCATGGATTTTTTCAGCTTATTAATATATCCATGCCTATCCCAGTTGTTTCCAAACAAATCCATTCTGAAAAGAATATATTCAAGTAAAAAGGGTTTATCATTAGAAATCTTATATTCGACAGGTAGCTGAATAGGTGGCAATGTTTTTTGAATATACTCATAGCACCACCATAGCTCATCATACTCAAGTGAGACAAACCATTTCTCATATCTTACATCAAGTTTAGTAAATTGATAGTTTTTAATTGCTTGACTGATAGCATTACGCTTATTTCTTGTAAGGAGTTTTAGTTTTTCATCCAAAAGTAATTGCGGACCATAACCATAAAAATCAATATTCAGATTATGGCAAACATCTAGCGAATGTATTACATTGTCCGCTAGCGAATCTGTAAGACCATAATAGAAGCAAGCCAAACCATCCGTATACCCCCAACCGAACAATGCAAACCAAACATAGAGCAAGCATCTGTTATTCGTCTTTAGATCTTGATAATTTGAATCTTCAATCAAATACTGTTTATAATTACTTATTAGGTTGGTATATTCATGAGGTATGCAATTGTTTAGTTTATATAATTCATAAGAAAGGTAATTGTTATCAAAATAGGTTGAATCAATTTTAATATTTCGAGTTCCGTCTCGTGCTGCTGATTGAGAATCTAGATAAAATCCTATAATAAACTTTTCTCTTTTGTTTAACTTCAAGATAAATTCATCTATGGATTTTTGAATCTCTTTTGCTTGCTTCTCTTCTTCTAATTTTCTTGCAATAGATTCATTCACAGTGGGAAAGCCTTCCCTAAGTGTTGGTTGCCCGCCCTGCAAAACGGTATATTGACTCTCTGAATTGTACTCTTCATTGGGATGCTGACCACTGCTATCAAAAACTGATTGATTCATCAACTTTACTCTCTTAAGCATACTTATTAATACAATCAAATAAAAATGATTATATCAAGAATTGTAGATTATTCAAATGTTTTTCAAGAATAATATTGGATTTTTTTGAATGTTTTTTATTAATATTTCGTAGAAAATTCGTAGATATTTATTAAATTAAGGTATTGATAAAATTATATTTTTATATTACAAATTCAAAATAAATCACTAACTCTATCAATATCTATTTTGAATAAATCATTATACTTTCAATTTTAATCGCTAGTTCTGGCTTGGTTTTCTTCTTCTATCTTTAGCAGGTTATTAATAATATACCCACCCCTATATCCCATCCAAGATATTCACTCTGTAAAAAAATACAACATACTTTTTTGATATGACTTGAAATCAACCAAGGAGTAAGTCATGTCAATTAATCAAAATCCAAATGCTATACTTGTAAAAATCTATCAAATCTGTGAATCACTGCTAAAACCTAACAAAGATAAAATAGCACTACAGAGAATCCAAGATGATCTCAATCGATATTATTCTTTGTTCATCAGTCAAATGAATGCAGACTGGGAATATTGCACTCCGATACAAAAACTGATCGAAATCTCCCAATCCATTTGTCATTCGTCTGATTACTCGGACGAAATGCTTTGGGATGACAATCTGGTCAATAAATTAGCTGTACTGTACAATCAAGAGTACAGTCCAAAAGAGCATCAAGATAAAATATCCAAATCTGAAAAGAAAAACACACAGTCTTTGGAAAATTATCTAACGGCATTGATCACTAGTTACGCTCGGCTATTGTTCGTCAGAGTGGATTTAAAATACTGTTCCGATGCCAATGTGAGCATTGAGCAATTCACTCAAGATATGAATCAGCTAAGAAAGCTGGTTATTGAGAAAAAACATTGCTTTAAGCATCTTAGGGGTCATGTCTGGGCGATCGAGCAAAGCAGTAAGACTGGTAGCTATCATTGCCATTTGCTGTTAATTTACGATGGTAATAAAAAGAATAAAGGTTGGTATGCTGCAAGCCAAGTTGGTGAGAAATGGGGTGAGATTACTGGCAATAAAGGCTGCTACTATAATTGCCATGATGATGAGCGTATCGACCGATTTAAGCAATTAGACTCGCTTGGAATTGGTATGATACACAGAGACCATGTGGTACAAGTACTCAATGCCATCAAAGCTGCCAAATATCTGACTAAGCCTGATAAGTACGATCAACATCCTTTGGTTAAGCTCAAGGGCATGAGAACCTTTGGACATGGGAATATTAACAAGCGCATAACCAAAAAACCAGTAGCTAAGCTGTAAGTCTTCATAGTAAAAATTTTATAGATACATATTACCTTCATGAGCAATGCCGTCAATCTTTGATGATTGGCGGTATCAATTAACCATTTGGTCAGCGCTTTGACCAAATCTATTCAATCTATGGAGTTAATATGAACCCTATCTGTGAAAAATGCTATTCACGCAATACCCATCCCATGACTGGCTCAAGCACCTTTTTTCCACAGTCATTGAACCAAACCTTATTCTCGCCAAGCGTGCTAGCAAGCATTGGCGCATCCATTTGTCGCTATTACCGAGTCAATCCTGCCATCGGTGTCATGACTGGCGTGGTGCTAGGTGGTGCGATCAGCCTTGTGCAAGAGCATCAACGGTTCAAACAGCTTGGTTTTAAGCAGTCGATGTTTTATTGCCAAAACTGCCATCATGTCTTTCATAAGCGTGATGATGTTGTCAAAACAGCATCTGAGTTTGCTGATTTTAACGAAGTTTGATCAATAAAGAATTAAGGAGTTTATGATGGCACATCAAGTAGAAACGATGGCTTATGTTGGTGATAAGCCTTGGCATGGCATTGGTCGTGAGTTATCTCCCAATCAGCCTATCGATGTTTGGGCGGTGGAATCGGGTATGAACTGGCGTATTGAGTCTGCCGATGTCAGCTATACCGCCAAAAATAGTGCAGGACAAAATATCATCATGCCGTATTGTGACCATAAGGTGCTATACCGCTCAGATACTTTGGATGCACTGTCTGTGGTGTCACAGCGGTATCAAGAAGTACAACCAAGAGAAATCTTGGAGTTTTATCGAGACCTAACTGAAAAAGCGGACTTCGAGCTTGAAACAGCAGGTGTCCTAAAAGGTGGTCGTAAACTCTGGGCATTAGCTCGCACGGGTCAATCAGCCACCTTAAAGGGTAAAGATGTCAGTCATGGCTATGTGCTACTTGCTACCGCTTGTGATGGCACGCTTGCTACCACAGCGCAGTTTACTTCCATTCGGGTGGTGTGTAATAACACTTTGGCAATCAGTTTGGCTGATAGTCGTGGTGGTGTAGTCAAAGTGCCACACAGTACTGTGTTTGATGGCGAAAAAGTCAAAGCACAGCTTGGCTTGTCCATCTCAACTTGGGATGAACACAATTATCAGATGAAACAATTGTCCGAACGCCGTGTCACACAGGCAGAAGCAACCAACTTTCTAAACCGAGTGTTTAATGATGCGGATTACAACATCATTCCCTTTGCTACCAATCAACGACAAAACCCAAGCGTCATCCCAAATGCCAAAGCCATGAATCAAATCATGGCGATGTTTAATGGGCAAGGTCGTGGTGCAGATTTGGATAGTGCCAAAGATACGGCTTACGGGCTACTTTGCTCTATTACCGAATTTGTTGATCATGAACGCCGTGCCATGTCGATGGATCATAGGCTTGATTCTGCTTGGTTCGGCACAGGAGCAATGCTCAAGCAAAAAGGCTTGGAAGAAGCAATGCGCTTAGTGGCTTAAGCAGTTTGAGCTATACACCAAGTTATGATTATTACCATATTAACCACGCTCTTAGCAAGGAGCGTGGTTTTATGCTGTCTTTTTAGTGGTAAAACTGATTTTAACCCCATCATCATTTCATCTAAGGAGTTTTTTATGAACGCACCTTTAACCAATTCTATTAATACCAATACCCAGTCCACAGCCATGAAAAAGGCAATGGCTGTTACAAAGCCAAATAAACCTACACGGCTGATTGATACCAAGCGGCTAAGCCATGAGCAATGGCTAGATGTGCGTAAGCAAGGCATTGGCAGTAGTGATGCACCGACTGTTTGTGGTGTCAATCCTTATATGTCACAGCTTGAGTTATGGCTTATTAAGACAGGACGGATTGAACCTGCCAAAGTGACCACAGATGGCTATGCACCGCTATATTGGGGTAAACAGCTTGAACCATTGGTTGCCAAATACTACACCGCCAAAACAGGCAATAAAGTCCGTCGTATCAATGCGGTATTACAGCATCCTGAGCATAAGTTCATGCTAGCTAATCTTGATTATGCGGTGAGCAATCCTGAAGTGGGCGTACTTGAAATTAAAACCGCAGGTGTTCATGGCGCAAAACTATGGCAAAACGGTGTGCCACTGTATGTTGCTTGTCAAGTTCAGCATCAGTTAGCGGTGACAGGTAAACAGCTTGCCCATGTATGTGTCTTAATTGGCGGTCATGAAGCTCGTATGTTTGAGATTAAGCGAGATGAGCGGTTGATTGAATATATCATTGCTCAAGAAAAACGCTTTTGGGAATATGTCGAAAAGGACATTGCCCCACCTGCTGATGGCAGTGAGTCTGCCCAAAAAGCATTACAAAGCTTATTTCCCAATAGCAATCAAGACAGTATCGATTTTAGCGATGATCAGACACTCAACGGCTACTTTGATGAGCTGATCGAACAAAAACGACTGATTGATGAGCATGAATCTCGGTTTGATTTTCTAAAGCAACAACTGTGTCAAGCCATGAAAGAGCATGAAGTAGCGATATTTCAACATGGCTCAATCAGTTGGAAGAAGTCAAAAGACAGCCAAGTCTTAGACAGTAAGGCGTTATTAAAGGATAAGCCTGAGCTATTAAGCCAGTATCCGCAGATTCGTCAAGGTAGCAGACGCTTTTTGATCAATCAGTCTGCATCACCCGCCCACGCCAATTAACCAAGTTTCCAAAAAAAACCGCATAAAACTCATGCCACAAACCGTACGGCATGAGTTTTTTCTTTTGGAATTCAATTGGTATCAAATTTATCAAATAAATCAAGTTATATAAGGAGTCATCCCATGATTAAAGGTTTAGCCATCACTCCACCTGTATTAGGCAGAATTAGCATTGGTAAAGTGGTCGAGAAAAATGGCAAGCGTATGCCACAAAAAGACGATCAATTCACCATCACCAGTCAAATCCAAGGCAAAGACGGCTGGGTTAATCATCCCATAGATGAGAAACTACGCAAGCATAGCGCCAACGGTAAGCTGCGCCAAATACCTGTACGAATGCTGTTTAACACGCCAGAACTGAATTTACGAGCAGAATACACGCTATTTGATCGACAAACAGGCAGACCGATGTGTGTCGGCAATGGTGAGATATGCCAAAGACGGACAAATAACGGGGTAGAAAACCTACCCTGTCCCAGTCCAGAGAATTGCCCACTTGGGCAAAATGGCAATTGTAAGCTGTTTGGACGACTGTATGTGAATTTGGATGACAGTGATGAGCTTGGTGCATTTGTGTTTCGCACCACAGGCTATAACTCCATTCGTACGCTGATGGCGAGATTGAGCTATTATGCTGCTGCATCCAATAACAAACTATCTTGCCTACCATTGCAATTGGTGATTCGTGGTAAATCAACCACTCAAAGTTATCGCACGCCGATTTACTATGTTGATCTTACTTTGCAAGATGGTATTACGCTGAAAGAATCAATTGCTAAGGCACAAGCTATCAATGACGATCTTTCTGAGCATGGCTTCAATCAAGCCGCACTTGAACAAAGTGCTAAGGCAGGATATACCAATTCACAGTTTGAGATTGATAGTGAAGATGGTTTGTTAATTAGTCAGGAGTTTTATCATGAAGTTGAGCAGTCGGATGAAGTACGCAACCCAAGTGCGCAGCCCGAAACACAATTAGGGAAACTTAATCCTAAACAGTTAGAAGATTGGCAAGCAATGGAGTTTGGATTGCGACAGTCTGTTAAACCAGTCAGTTGATGGCATAAAGTCCAGTGCATAAGATGCTACTGGACTTTATGGGATGTTGTAAAAATTTACTGGACTTTGATTTGTTATGTAGGAACTAACTCCTGCAATAACTTACTGGAGAATCCGAGATGACAAATAACGCAACACAAACCAAATTTTCAAATCCACTTGACCAATTTGGTACAGCTCAAGTACCACAAATGATGCGACTTAAGGATGTGATACAAATCACACGCTTAAGCCGTTCTACCATCTATGAAATCATGGATGAAAAGTCGAAACGCTACGACCCCACCTTTCCAAAGCAGATCAAGCTGACTGAAAGGAGCGTGGTTTGGCGAGCTGATCAAATTGCGGCTTGGCTTGAAAGCAAATTTAGCGATGCAAGCTAACGATCCAATGATTTACAACCCCACTTAGGTGGGGTTATTTTTTTTCGCTTAATACAGCCCAATAAACACTTGACTAAACAAACTGAAAAATTTATGATAACCGAAACCTTTTTCAAGACACCACCATGACCCAATTAGATGATACCAAATCCGAATCTCGTCCCAAATCCACTCATGGCGGTCGCCGTGCAGGCAGTGGTCGTAAGCCATCGCCTTTTGGTAGTCCTGTGGCGAAGAAGATCCCTAGAAACTTATTGCCGATGGTAGAGTCTTTAATTCAAAAGAATAAAGCAGGTAAATTGGGTGTGGTATTGACTACAGGTTCTGTACCATTAGATGCGCTTGTCGTACACCCCAATCCAACTAAGCTTGACTTACCCATCGCCACGGAGAAAATCCCTGCAGGCTTTGCTTCTCCTGCTGAGGGTTATATCGAAGATTATTTGGATTTTAATGAGTATTTGGTACGCAATCCTTCGTCCACCATCATTGCTCGCTGTGGCGGTTATTCGATGCTGGATGCCGGGATTGATAAAGATGATTTATTGGTCATTGATCGTGCCATCACCCCAAGTCATCGAGATATTGTCATGGCGGATTTAGGTTCTGAATACACCATCAAGCGATTGCATATCTTGGATGATGGATGTGTCGAACTACATTCTGAAAACAGTCGTGATAATGAAAGCTATCCCAATTACACCTTTAGCGATGGTGATGAACTTGCCATTGTTGGTGTGGTAATGCATGTGATTAAGGATGTGCGTAAGCGATAGCTATCAATATAACTTAACTTGTTCATATTGAAAAGAGTTACCAATTTCAAATTGCAATCTGATAAACTTTACAGTATCATATCGGTAACTTTTTTCAAGATGATATTTCATGTACGCACTGATTGATGGCAATAGCTTTTATTGCTCTTGTGAGCGGATTTTTAACCCTAAGCTTAAAAACAAAGCTGTGGTTGTTTTATCAAACAATGACGGCTGCGTAGTGGCTCGCACGGCTGAAGCCAAAGCACTTGGCATTAAAATGGGCGTGCCATATTTTCAAATCAAAGAGCTGGTGTATCGCGGTAAAGTCATCGCCTTTTCAAGTAATTATGAGCTCTATGGTGATATCTCTGCTCGGATGATGAACACCATTGCAAGCCTTGTCCCTGCTATTGAGATTTATTCGATTGATGAGTGTTTTGCGGATTTAACAGGGATTAATCAAGTAGATTTACTAAAGCTTGGCAAAGAGATTAAAAGCAGAGTCTGGCAATGGGTTGGTATCCCTACTTGTGTCGGTATTGCACCAACTAAAACACTTGCTAAATTCTGCAATCACCTTGCCAAAAGCTATCCACAGCACTTTGGCGGTGTCGTGGTTTGGGATGATTGGTCAAAAGACATTCAACACAGAGCCTTGGCAAGCCAAGCGGTGGATGAAATATGGGGCATTGGCAGTCAAACAGCACTACAGCTTAAGCAATTAGGCATCACCACTGCCAAAGACTTTGTCGATGCTGACAGACATCTTATCAAGCATCATTTTAGCGTCACCACCCAAAGAACATGGCAAGAGATGAACGGCAAACCTTGTGCAGGACTTGAGATTGAAGAGTCAAAGAAACACATCATTAGAAGCAGAAGCTTTGCTAAGGCAATTAGTGAGATTGAGCCATTGCAATCAGCCATCGCTTATCATATCGCTAGTGGTGCCCAAAAGCTCAGAGAACAAAACACTCTAGCTCATACACTGACAGTCATTATCCAAACCAATCCATTTGGCAATCATCAACAGTACTATGGTAAAAAGACCATTGCTCTTACTAAAGGTAGTAATGATACTCGAGTGTTAAACCAACATGCCCAAAAACTGCTTAAAATCCTATACAAACAAGGCTATCACTACAAAAAGTGCGGTATTGAATTGGGTGGGATTGAATCCATCCATCGTGTGCAGTATGATTTATTTGCACAACAAGATGAATTTGAGCATTTAGAAAATCAACATCTGATGCAAACACTGGATGCCATTAACAAGCAATTTGGCAAGGGAAAGCTGATTTTAGGCTCACAAAAACTGTCTGATGACTGGCAGATGAATCGGGGCTTTATGAGTCAAAGGTTTACAACACGGTGGGATGAGTTGTTAAGGGTTGGGTAAACAAAAAGATCATTGTATTTAAATAGACATGCATTATAGTTAAAAGTTTGGTAATATAGCTCGCAATTATCTATGAGACCTTGATTTAATATAATAAGATTCGATTTCACCAAATAACTGTTTAAATTCGGTGATTTGCTTGGTAAATAATAGTCGAATGACCTGTTCTATTAATTAATAAATAAACCCATCTTGAACAAACCTAAACTTATAGCCTGATGTATTGAGGTTTAATTTGAAAAATTATATTGTAAATTTAATTGAAAACCAACTAATCTTGGTGAAAAAAAATGATGAATTAACAATCAGACAACTTTATGAAATCTGCTTGCATTTACAAAATATAGGGAAGTATTCGGACTTAACCCCCAATATGGATTACGATAAAATCCAAAACTATCTACAGTCGGTAAATGAAAAAGAATCACTACGAAAAAAGCGGGGTGTTTACTACACTCCGAAGGATGTAGTTGACTTCATAGTCATAACAGCTCTAAAGTTGGATTATTCCTATATTGAAAATAATGTATTAACCAATAACATTGACTTAATAAAAAAGAATGAGATACTAGACTTTTGCTTTGAAAAAACATTTTTTGAACCCACATGTGGAACGGGCGAATTTTTACTGTCAGTCTTGGATATTAAAATAAAACTATTAAGCGGTATAAAATCGGTTAATTCAGATGATTTACAAAAAATTCTAATGACACTGCATGGAAATGATATAAATACCGAATCAATAGCCATTACCAAATTAAGAATATGGTTATACATTAAAAACCATTTATACGCATCTGCACCTGTAAATATTCTGGATATTCTAAACTCAAATTTTAAAGAGTATGATTTTGTTGATAGTGTATCTGTGGCAAAAAATGAACGATTCAAATATGATTATGCTATAGGAAATCCACCATATGTGGAAGACAGTAAAAGCGGATTGAATATTACTGAAAAGTATGGCAACATTTATGCGAACATTGTGATGAATACCCTAATGCTACTGGAGGAAAATGGTATTATGGGGTTTATTATTCCTATTTCATTTATATCGACCCCAAGGATGAAAAAGCTGCGAACAAGCTTAATGAAAAAGTTGAATAAATTATTTATACTAAGTTATTCAGACCGTCCAGATTGTTTGTTTGCTGGTGTACATCAGAAACTCTGCATAATTGTCGGTAGAAAAAGCAATGACCCCATAAATCAAACTGTCTATACTAGCAACTACCAATACTGGTATAAATCTGAAAGAGAAAGGTTGTTTTCTGAAACTGAAATTGCAATCAATTATTTTGATGATCACGGTTTTATTCCAAAATTGGGGAGCATTTACGATGCAAGAATTTATAAAAAAATTTTAAACCATAATAATAGCTTACTTGATTATTTGACCAAAGAAACAAAAGGCAACAGCCTGTTTTCGGTATCGCTTAATATGCGTACTACATTTTGGGTCAAAGCCTTTTTGAAACCGCATCTCGGAGGTGAGTACAAGCAATTTAATTTTTTTGATAAACAATCTTCTGAGTTTGGCATGTGTCTATTGAACTCGTCTTTATTTTGGTGGTTTTGGGTGGTGGTTTCAGACTGCTGGCACATTACGCAAAAAGAGCTTAAGAATTTTTACATTCCAGATCTTGCACAAATTGATATGGAAACATTTTCAGAGCTTGCACAAAATTTAGAAGTTAGACTTGCAAATACAAAGAAATATGTTGGTACAAAACAAGTTGATTATGAATATAAACACAAGCTCTGTCTTAATGAGATCCATAAAATTGACGACGCTATTGGTCGTTTGTATGGTTTGGAATCAGATGAAGTGACATACATTAAAAATTTTGCTTTAAAATACAGGACGGGTTTTGATGTCTCTAAAAGTAATTGATTTATTTGCAGGCTGTGGTGGATTTTCTACTGGATTCCTTCAAAACGGATTGGAGGTTATTAAAGCTGTTGAATTTGATAAAAGTATCGCAGAAACTTATCAAAAAAATCACCCAAAAACAAAGCTTATTGTTGATGATATTAAAAATGTTGATAATGGTAGTTTTTTTCACCTTAACGAAGCTGATATTATTATTGGCGGACCTCCTTGTCAGGGTTTTTCTATGGCAGGAGCGAGAATTAGACAAGGGTTTATAGACGATCCTCGTAATCAGCTATTCCGACATTATTTTAGCATAGTAAAAACAGTTAAGCCAAAAATGTTCATTATGGAAAATGTTAAAGGCTTACTGACTATGGAAAAGGGTAAAATTTTCAATGAAATAATTGAGATTTTTTCTGATAAAAGTTTATTGGACGGTTGCCGGTATTCTTTATATCACACAGTGTTAAAGGCATCTAATTATGGAATTCCTCAAGGCAGAGAAAGGTTGTTTATTATAGGGGTATTGGATCGTAAGATAAACTTTGAGAATGAATTAAATAAAACTAGGGATATAATCATTCAAAAAAACCCCAGTTTCTTTGATGCAACAACCGTCCACGATGCCATAGCAAATTTATGCGGAACTACTGAAGATGGTAAAGTGGAGAATCCAGAGGCAGTTACTAGATACCAACATTATCTAAGTTCTAAGCATAAGCATATATTCAATCACAATACACCCAATCATTCAAAGGTTGCTATAGAGAGAATGCAAAAAATTGGAAATGGGGAAAACTTTACTGTGTTGAATGAAGAAATTAAATCTGTACATAGTGGCGCATATGGGCGGTTGCATTGGAATGATATAGCGCCTACAATTACTACAAGATTTGACACGCCAAGCGGCGGTCGGTTTATTCACCCTAAAGAAAACCGAACTCTTACACCAAGAGAGGCGGCAAGAATACAATCTTTTCCAGATGAATTTATTTTTTATGGGAACAAATCTTCAATTTGCCGTCAGATTGGCAACGCAGTCCCTCCCAAGTTGGGGTATTTTTGGGCTGAGTTTACCAAATTGATTTTAAGTGAGGAGGCTTCGACATGAGAGTAATTACAGAAAATAGAAAAGGCAATAATGTTAATTGTTACATTATTGATATTACAGAAGTAATGAAAAGAAAAGCTTTAAAATTTGCTGACGGAATTATCCTTTCTAACAATCAGTATTCTAGGCTTGTTCCCGATGTTGCAAAGACTGATCCTGAATTGCAGCAAAAATTAGAAATACAAAGAACTTATGTTGGCAAATTGGGAGAGTTGGCTTTTTTGGAATATCTTCATTATCATCACTTCTATCCAAATATTGAAGATATGTTTAAAATTTATCCAGGTCAGGGAAATACTGATGGTTTTGATTTTGAAATTAATGGTCGTAGCATTGACATTAAAACAGGATTTAGACCTATCCACAAAAAACTTTTGATAAACATGCAACAATTTACAAATACACCTAAAAACTTTTATGTAGCGGTGCATTTAAACGGAAAAGATAGTCATTCCGAACAAAAAACCATTGATTTAAATAGTATCACCGAAGCAACAATTAAAGGCTATGCAGACTGGTATGATCTAAATAATCAAGACGATAATGTGGGAAATTTTGGTGAAGGCTTGGCAAAATTTCGCGACTATAATAGATTGTTTGGTATTGATGGGTTATTAAATCAATTAGGATTAACGAGGTAACACTATGAATGAGTTTTTGCAAAACAAACTGAATGAATTACAGGATATGCAGAAAGGTGCGTGTTGGTATATCGTCAAACAAGAAACTTCATTTGTGGCTTTGTGCTATTTGGTTGATTTTTTACAAGAATATCAAAATACCTCATCGCAAGCTAAGAATCTTGAGCAATTTATTAAAAGCAAGGCTGAGCGGTTAAATCAAAGCTTGCATTTAAATATTACAACCACGCACAGAGCATTGAGAGTTGCTGTCTTTTTTGGGCTAATTACGAATTCAAATCCGTATGAACAATCTCAGATCACATCTGTGTACAATGAGATTAAGCAGCGCTGTAATGGAAAGTTTGAAGATATCCAAACTTATCAAGATATTGTTCAACGACAAATAGAAAAAATGTTTATTAGTTCGGAAATTGATGAGCAGTTCGAAAGTACCCGTTCTGAGTATCGCCTATATCCAGTAATGCTCTTGTATAAAATACTCCTTGAGTTATACCTATCTGGTCAAGATCCAAAAATCTCAGATTTTGAATATCGATATTTTGTTGCAACTACTAAAACATTTGAAGGATTTTTAGATACACTACTGCTTATCCAATCATTGCGTCAAGATGACGACAAAGTTTCTATAGAAAGACAGTTTATTCAATATAAAGAAAAAGTAGATAATCGTTTAATACAGGCTTTAAAACAGCTAGAGACTTTAGACTTCAGTGAGTCAGGTTATATAAAACTGAAAATTGACAGAATTAAAGAAATTGCTCAAAAACTATATTTTTTTGAGCAAGATCCAAGTAGCTTTAATAAAGACAACTATGGTCAATTCCTGCAATCAGATAGTGCATTGATTCCTTTATCTAGTCAATCCGAACAATCCGATCCGCAAAACCTTCTCCTCTACGGAGTTGCAGGTGTTGGAAAAAGTTATTATGTAAACCAGCAACTAAACAATCTCAACGGTGAAAATGAACATCGCATTGAGCGAGTGGTTTTTCATCCCGACTATCTTAATGCAGACTTTATTGGTCAAATTTTGCCCACGGTTAAAAAAGATGTCGGGATTACCTATGAATTTAAGGCGGGTCCATTCACTCGCATTCTTAAAAAGGCTTTTGATAATCCAGATCAACACCACTATTTAGTGATTGAAGAGATTAACCGCGGAAATGCGCCTGCTATTTTTGGTGAAATCTTCCAGTTGCTTGACCGTAATAGCAAAGGTGAGAGCGAATACAAAATTTCAAACGATTTGATTGCAGGATTTATCAATGATACCTTAGATCAGAACTCCGATAGCAAGGTTTCCAACGGAAATCTTAAAATTCAGAATAACATGATTTATATCCCTAGCAACCTATCCATCTATGCAACCATGAATACAGCCGACCAAAATGTGTTCACTCTTGATACAGCATTCCAAAGACGATGGACAATGCAGATGATGGAAAATAATATTGAGCAGTGTGGTTTCAGAAATGTAGTCATTGGTGATACAGGTGTGACTTGGGACAAATTCAATACAGAACTTAACACCATCATTTTGCAATCAAATAAGAATACACTATCTTCTGAAGATAAGCGACTTGGAGCATACTTTGTCAAACCCCACGAACTAACCATACAGGACGGTTCTTGCCCATTTGCCGAGAAAGTCATTAAATACCTTTGGGATGATGTCTTTAAGTTTAAGAAATCAGAGTTGTTCAGAGATGATTTGGATAGCTTAGACCAAGTATTGAAAGAGTTCAATAATGGCGTTGGAAGTGCAAAATTTAATATTTTCATTGAAAGCGTTCGCCAAAGTTTGCTAAGCAGCCCAAAACCAAGCACTGAAGATGTAGCTGACGCTAGCGGTGAATTTGTCTTTGCAGACTCTAAGGATGAAAACGAGTAATAATCATGACTCAAGATTTCTCCGAGTATTGTTCGAATACAACAAGCAGAGAAGAGTTTGTAGGAATCTCATTTACATGGGATGCTGACACACGCACAGCCAAGCCTAAAATCACCTTTCCTTATGGATACCGTCTTGAAGGAGTTAATGAGAAAGATGTGCTTTTGCTTATGCAAACACTATCAAGATTTCAAAAACAAGTTGAAGACCTTGGCGTTTTGCATGCAAATAGTGATAAGATTTTAGGATTCCCTTTGAGTTCTTACATGATTGTCATTGAAGATTACTTACGAAATGGCTATTACTACGATCGAGAAATTTATTATGCAAGTAGAACATCGGGCAAGGTGAATTGGGGCCGAACCATTAAAAAAGAAAAGCCGATCATCCAAGATAATGGTGCGGTTTATCTTAAAATGCAAACTCGAATACACCAAACTAATGATGAGTTACTAATTACACAAATTAGTAAACATTGCGTATATGAAAGCTTGATAAAAATGGGATGGTATTATGGGTTATCAACACCCCAAAAACCAAATATACCTTTTTATGAAGAATTATTTGTTACAACGCTTCGCGAGCGTTTGCATAAGACCAATAAAGATTCGGAAAAGCTGTTATTTGAAAGCATGCTACAAGTGCTCCAAAATATTGATCAACAAAGTGACCAATCTCAAGAATTTCGATTTGGGACAAATCGATTTGAGCAAGTTTGGGAGTTACTAATTGATAAGGTTTATGGCACTGAAACTGGTGATATTAAAAAACAGTATTTCCCACAGGCAATATGGCATTTTAACGACCAATCTCAAGCACTATCGAATGATCTGTACCCAGACACTATCATGAAAACGATGGATGGGTTTCTATATGTTATCGATGCCAAATATTACCGATATGGCGAGACTAAACAACCAAAACACCTGCCCGAGATGTCGTCTATCGCCAAGCAGGTTGTGTATGCACAATACATAGCACGAAAAGGAGAAAAGCTAAAGATTTCTCCAAATAAAATTCGAAATGCATTCCTACTACCCTACGACCATCTAAAATTCAAAAGCAATTCCGTCTATCATTACATCGGGTATGCTGACTCCGATCTATCTATTACAGATGGTCAAGAATACACCAAAATTCACACCTTGCTGATTGATACCAAGCATTTAATGCAGTCGGCACAGAAAAATACTCCGAATGAAATCAATTGTCTTTCTCGGATTATTGAACTAAATATTAAAAAAAGCCAGTTGTTTCAAATTTGCCGCAAGGAAATTTAACACCAATGGATAAACCATCTGTTTATTTAGATCAAAATATCTTGGATTGTTTATTAAAAGAAGCATCAGATCAATTAATGGATTATTTATCCCAAAATTGGATAATTTGCTACTCACCTACAACGTTGTCTGAAATTCATAAGGCGGGCTCAAACTCTAACAATTCTCGATATTTGCATGATTTTCTTGATTTGCTTGATAAATTGAGTGCAAAATTTTTAACTAATACTTTGGAATTTGATGGTACTCAGCAATACTTTATGCGATGGAATGTTAACTCGTATGAGGCATACATCAAATATATTGAAGACATCTTGCCTTTTGAGAATATGCTTATCAATACTTTGAAAATAGGCATGGTGAATTACAGCCAAATAGACACTCCAAGCAAACAGGTTGAAGGACAAATAAATGAATTATTCTTATTGCTAAAATATATTGGTAATTGCCGAGATATACTTAGGGTGGATTTGGAAAAAGAAATTTATTCAAAACATGAAAAAGCACTATTTGGCAAATTTGTTTCAGATAGTGAAAAGCATTTGGAGGAATTGTTAAAACAAGTACCAGTTGTTAAGTCAGGACTTGAACGCTTTTATCAGGAGCTGTATTTAATGGGAGCTGAAAAAGGGATATCTCAACAACTTCGAAAAGAGTGTCAAATTAATCACGATAATTTAAACAAAATAGAAGGTAAGAACACTTTCGAAAGAATTAGCGATTATATACAATCACTTAGTGATATTAATGGTGATTTACTCCAGGTTTTTCTTAACAATATTAATGATGAATCTAGGCAAATATTTGAAAGAATTATGCTTGCTTATGATTTTTTTAAATCTAATTGGATACAAGGTGGATAAGTCACTTCATAAAGAAAACAAGTTTCTTAGCGCTCAAAAAGATTCTGAGCATGTTGGCTTTGCATCACTTTGTGATTGGTTTATTAGTAATGATCAGCGACTAATTCATAAAACAAAAGTGATTTATGAGTATTTTGGAATCAATACAAATATATTCTCTCTTGGAGATCTAAATGATCATTCTTTTAAATTAAAAATTATTAATTGATAAGAAATTTAAATTAAATTGCTACGATTTACGGTAGTTACGAGCTCACTCCACAACTCATCATCAGCCAGCATAGGGTATTCTTTGACTAGTTTGTTACTTCTGACTCCTTGATTGTCAATGATACTACGGATAATTCGATCGGCATCATGATTGCTCATGTCGATGATATTTTTAAGATTTTCTCGAATACTGTCATAATGGCGTAAGTAGCGAGATTCATCGGGCATATCTTCGGTGATGACTTTTTGTAGTAAATTTGCCAAATACACCACATGGGGCGTCAGGTCCATATATCGCCAAAGGGGTAGGGCTTGGCTTGTGTCATTCAGCACAAGATTTGAGCGTATGCCATCAGCATAACGGATATGCTCTTTAAACTGATATTGACCATCTAAGCTCTTCATCACTGCCTTGGAGATGGTATCTAGCACTTGATTATACGCCTTACGACTACTACCATCTTCGATGATGGCTTTTGAGATTGGCAGGATAATTGGATCATGGGTTTGCCGGTCTCTACGCAAAATATCATTAATCAGCAAGCGATGCACTCGCCCATTGCCATCTGCTAAAGGATGAATATACACAAAGCCAAAAGCAGCCACAGCACCACGCATAATGCTTGATTGCCCTTGGGTTTTATCCATAAATTCGCTTAAGCCCTGTAACTGCTCGTCCACCATCTGTTGTGGCGGTGCGATATAATGCACAATCTCTTTTTTTTCACGAAAATTACTCTCGCCAACAAATACAGGCGACTGCCTAACCCCAAAAGTCTCAATGCTCAAGCTTCTGCCGATGATTTCTTGTTGCAGCCTTGCCAAAGCTTTGGGATTTAGCGGCATTTCGCCTTTGCCCACCTGTTCTGCCATCACTGCAGCAAAGCGTTCAATGCGATTCTCTTTTTTACCCTCGCCCTCAATAATAAAGCTTGAACGACTCTCACGCAAGGTAATCCACACCGATGAGCGTAAAATCAAATCTTCGCCAAATTCTTCACTTATCTTATCAAGCTTGTCTTTAATATCAAATTCAATAGCCGCCTTAACTGCATCGGTCTTAATCACCACTGGGGCAAAGCTTGGCGTACCCGCAATATTGTTATTCACTCGCCAACGCGTATCTTTTGTACTGCTAGATGCCACCACAAACTGTTCACCATCCAATACATCCGCATAATTACCACCGATGATCGCTGTGATTGACAGCTGCTTATCCATCAACCATTCATACAAAAAGCCCAATCTGCGAGCGTATTGTCCCGTTGGTTCGCTGTTAATATAATCTTCAATCAATTTGTGATCAATTTTCTCAAATACTCGCACCAATAATTCAAACGATACAATTTCATGCTTTAGATGAAATACCAAATGAGCCATCACATCATCGCTAGGGCGAACGCGTGCTTGATAAGTGTGTTTGGTAAAATCGCCATCCTTGACCGTCATACGACTCTTGCCAATCTCACTGACAGTATATAAAGGTGAGTAAACAGCCAGATCAAGCTTGCGAATCAGCCAAACTGCACCAATTGGGTCTGTGATAGATGAATACATAACTCAACCTTGCCAAATTAAATAAATTGATGGAAAATAGGAGAAAAATGATTATCGTATATGAAAAATCATTAAAAAATATAAAAATTTGTGAATTTTAATTATTATAGATGAAAATTGGGAAAAAGTAATTATTTTGGATAAAATTTATAGTAAATTATATAAGTTTAGTATAAATAAATATTATTTTTATTAAATATAAATTTATAATTTTACTGTAGTTTAATATAATGGATAGCTAGAAAGGGTTTGTAATTTATCACGCTTCATAACCTTATCTCAGAAACCCTATCATTAAAACATATAAGGGTAAATAATAGGGTAAAAAATAAATTTTAAAATTTAATATTAATAAAATCAATACCTTAAGATTCTCATTCGAGTCCGACCACTGGTACCATTTGACAGTCCGAAAGGATTTGAAAATAACCTAAAACCCTTGAAGTATATAGCTTTAAGGGTTTTTTGTTGCTTGATAAGTATTGGTATTGCTTGGTTCTGAGTTTCATATGAAATGAGCAATGGCACACAGTTCATTTTGCCTTATTATAACTCACACGAGCAAACACACAACCACCACCAAAAATCTATCAATCCTACCAAAAATTTAGTATAATAGAGCATTTAATTGCAAAGTGAAGCTTGAGTTTGCCGTGAATAAAATCCCAGTCATTCATACCTCTGATACCGCCGAAGATGCCAAAGAAAGCAAGATCAATCTTTTGGGCATGTCCAAAGATGAGCTGTCGGCGTTTTTTATCAGCCTTGGCGAAAAGCCATTTCGTGCGACGCAGGTGATGAAGTGGATTTATCAATTTGGCGTGACTGACTTTTTTGAGATGACTAATATTTCAAAAAAACTACAACAACGCCTACATGAGACGGCGTGCGTCATCCCGCCAAAAGTCAAGTACAAAGAATTTAGTAATGACGGTACGCGTAAGTGGGTCTTTGAAGTGGCAGGGGGTTCGCTGGTTGAGACTGTGCTGATTCCTGCTGATGAAAATAAGCAATTTGGGCGCAAGACCTTGTGTATCTCAAGCCAAGTGGGCTGTGCATTGGATTGTTCATTTTGTAGTACAGGTAAACAGGGCTTTGAGCGTGATCTGACCCCAAGCGAGATCATCGGTCAGCTGTGGGTTGCCAATCAGTCCTATATGGAAGATGTTGCACCGACTGAGCGTGAGAACCGCGTGACCAATGTGGTGATGATGGGCATGGGTGAACCGCTGCTCAATTACGAGCCTGTCGTAGCATCGATGTCTTTGATGCTGGATGATCATGCCTTTGGTCTTTCTAAGCGTCGCGTCACGCTATCGACATCGGGCGTCGTGCCGAAGATGTATGATCTTGCTAAAGATATTGATGTTGCACTTGCCATCAGCTTGCACGCGCCTAATGACACACTGCGCGATGAGCTTGTACCGATTAATAAAAAATATCCATTATCTGAGCTGATCAAAGCTGCCAAAGCTTATGTCTATGATGAAAATCCACGCCACAAAAAACATGTCACCATCGAATATGTCATGCTCGCCGGCGTCAATGATAGCGATGAGCACGCACGCCAATTGGTCGCGCTATTAAAAGATTTGCCAAGTAAGATCAACTTAATTCCATTCAACCCATTTCCGCACGCACCATACGATCGCTCAAGTAACAACCGCATTCATGCCTTTAGCAATATTTTAAATAACGCAGGCTTTGTTTGCACCATTCGCCAAACACGCGGCGATGATATTGATGCGGCGTGTGGGCAGCTTGTGGGACAAGTGGCGGATCGCACACGCCGTGCCAAAAAATGGCAAGAAAGCATCGAAAAACGCCAGCAGTCAGCTGAATGATTTTTTATAAAAAGTTATGAAAAATCGGAATTTTATTAAGAATAAATAATAAGTGATAACCATGTCAGCATACAATCCTATCAAACGCCGCCCTACCAAAAAAATCCATGTCGGTAATGTCGCCATCGGTGGTGATGCGCCGATCAGCGTGCAGAGTATGACCAATACCAATACTTGTGATGTCGCAGCGACGGTCGCGCAGATCCAGCGCTGTGTCGATGCAGGTGCTGATTTGATGCGTGTTTCGACACCGACAATGGAAAGTGTGGCTGCATTTGCTGAGATCAAAAAACAGGTTTCAGTACCATTGATTGCTGATATTCACTTTGATCATAAAATCGCCATCGCTGTGGCAGATGCAGGTGCTGACTGCCTGCGCATTAACCCAGGTAATATCGGCAACGATGCCAAAGTGCGTGAAGTGGTCGCTGCAGCGCGTCATCATAATGTGCCAATTCGCATCGGCGTCAATGCTGGCTCACTAGAAAAAGATTTACAAAAAAAATACGGCGAACCGACTGGTGAAGCGATGCTAGAATCGGCACTTCGTCATATTGATATTTTGGAAAAACTGGATTTTCAAAATTATAAAATTTCAGTTAAAGCATCGAATGTATTTTTAACTTTAGATGCCTATCGCTTGATTTCAGCCCAGATTGACAATCCGCTACACCTAGGTGTGACCGAAGCGGGCGTGTATCGTACCGGTACGGTGAAATCAGCAATCGCTTTGGGTGGTCTTTTGCTTGATGGCATTGGCGATACCATGCGCATTTCGCTGGCGGCTGAACCTGAAGAAGAGATTAAAATCGGCTTTGATATTCTAAAATCATTAGGCATTCGCTCAAATGGGGTGAATTTTATTGCTTGCCCAAGCTGCAGCCGCCAAGAATTTGATGTCATTAAAGTGATGAATGAGCTAGAAGCGCGCCTAGAAGATGTGCGTGAGCCGCTTGATTTGTCAGTAATTGGCTGTAAGGTCAATGGTCCAGGTGAAGCCAAAGAAGCGACCATTGGCGTGGTCGGCGCAAGCCCAAATAGCCTTGTATATCGCAATGGTCAAAAAAGCCATTTGATTGATACCACCAAGCTTGTTGATGAAATCGAAGCCATGGTGCGTGCGCAGGTCAAAGAAATTCAGGATAATCGCGCCAATGAGATTTTGCGCGTGCAGGGCTAAAATCTAGCTGTGCTTTGTCAAATTTTATGTAGAATTTTTAAAAAATTATAAGGAAAAAACATGAGTAAGATTACCGCGATTAAGGGCTTTAATGATGTTTTGCCAAGCGATAGCCCAAATTGGCGTCGCCTAGAATCTAAGCTAATCAGTGTGCTGGATGGCTACGGTTTTAGCCAAATTCGCTTGCCGATCGTCGAAGAGACACAGCTGTTCGCGCGCGGTGTTGGTGAAGCGACAGACATCGTCGAAAAAGAAATGTACAGCTTTTTTGACAAGGGCGAACCACCGACTGCATTGACTTTGCGACCAGAAGGTACAGCAGGTGCGGTGCGTGCGGTGATCGAGCATAATTTGACGCGTGGCGATACGCCAAAGCTTTGGTATATCGGCCCGATGTTTCGCTATGAGCGTCCGCAAAAAGGTCGCTATCGCCAGTTCCATCAATTGGGTGTGGAATGTTTTGGCAGTGAGCTGCCTGATGCTGATGCTGAGCTGATTGCCATGACGCATCGTATGTGGCAGGTGCTGGGTATTGATCATGAAGTAAAACTACAATTAAATACTTTGGGTGAATCAGATGAGCGCCAAGCGTACAAAGCGGCTTTGGTGGCGTATTTGACCGCGCACAAGGCGGATCTGGACGAAGATTCACAGCGTCGTCTTAGCACCAATCCACTGCGAATCTTGGACAGTAAAGATGAAAAAACCCAAGCGATTTTACAAAATGCACCAAAATTAAGCGAATTTTTGGGTGATGATACCAAAGCGCATTTTGCCAAAGTGCAAGAATATTTGACCGCTTTGGGCATTGGCTTTGAGATTAATGAAAAGCTTGTGCGCGGCTTGGATTATTATAATAAGACTGTCTTTGAATGGGTCACAGATAAGCTTGGCTCGCAGGCAACGGTCTGCGGCGGTGGTCGCTATGATGGCTTGGTTGGTATCATTAAGGGTAAGCCTGAGCAATCTGAGCCTGGTGTGGGCTTTGCGATGGGGCTTGAGCGCTTGCTTTTGTTGATTGAAGCGGTGAATCCATTTGATGAACAAGCGCAATGCGATATCTTTGTCACCGCATCGCCTGAATGCTATGTACAAGGCATGAAATACGCCAGTGAGCTGCGCCATCGTCAGCCAAACTTGCGTGTAAAAATGGCAAGTGCTACAAGCCTAAGAGCACAGATGAAAAAGGCGGATAAATCAGGCGCATCGCATACCGTAATCATCGCCGAAGATGAAGTGGCAGCGGGCGAAATCACCGTCAAGACCATGGCGACGGGTGAGCAGGTGCGTGTGGCGGCAAGTCATCATTTTGATGTGTGATTGACTGCTACCTTGTCGTTTGTGTTATAATGCGTTTAAAATTTATTTAGAGTACACTCATGTCTGAAACGAAAAATAACGGCTTTGCGGACAGCCAATCAATCAACGCCCTAAAAATGCATGGCGAAAAAATCATCTATGCGGTGCTGTTGGTGTTGGCAGCGTTTTTTGGTTGGCAATATTACCAAAAGCATTATGCCAAGGTCGATACTGTGGCAGCGGACAAATACACCGTCATCAGTGATCGCAATGACCAAATCGTGCTGGCAGCTGCCAATGGTGCGCAAGATGAAGCGACCAAAAAACTGATCGCTGAAGAAGAAACCAAGCTGTTCGCTGACATCGATGCGTTGGTCGCGGAACATGGTGATACCGCTTATGCATGGCAAGCGCTGATGATCAAGGCGCGCCATCAGACAGATAATGATGATCTGGCAGGGGCGGTGACGACACTGAGTCAGGCTACAGCCATCGATACGGGTGATGAAGGCTTGGCAGCGATTACCAAAATTCGCTATGCACGCGCCATGCTAGCTAATAATGACATCGATGGTGCGACAGCGGTTGCTAATGAAACGATGCCTGAAGCATTCGAGCCATCACGCCAAGAACTGTTGGGCGATATCGCTGTGGCAAAAAATGACACAGAATCTGCCAAAAAAGCTTATCTTGCTGCTTGGGATCTGCTAAAAGCACGCCAAGAAAATCGTGCAGTGCTGAGTCTAAAACTACAAGCATTGGGCGTGATTGTTGATCCGATCGAAGTGCCAACGCCGATTGTCAATCAGCCGACACAGCAAGCAGCAGAAGTGCAAGGTGAACAAGATGTCGCCGAGCCTGCACAAGCAGTAGCTGATGCGTCAGCAGAAACACAAACTACACAAACTGGCAATTAGTGCTTAGCAACAAAACGCTATAATAAAATCGTTTTGCATTTTATTTCATTCAAAGGATACGGTATGTCTCAAGCTTTTATCAAAACAGCTTTGGTTGCTACACTGGCGGTCGCGATGGTCGGCTGTAGTGCAGGTAAGCGCATTTTTCAAGAAGATCCAAGAAAGCCGACCAAACTGGTTAAGCTTGAGCAATCTGTTGCGGTATTAAGCCAAGTTGCCAGTACCAAGCTTGAGCAGGGCACATCGACTTTTAAGCGCAACAAAGCCAAAGATAAAGATGTGGTGGATCTAAAAATCGCTCAAACTGAAACAGGCTATATCGCCGCCAGCCGTGGTGGTGTAGTCAGTGCCTTTGATGGTGGTCAGCTAGCTTGGGCAGCCAATGTCAATGATGCCATCACCAGTGGTGTGGCGGTGTCAGGCGATACGGTGGTCGTGGGTACGCGTCAAGGTGCTGTCGTGGCACTGGATCGCGCGACAGGTCAAACACGCTGGACGGCACAGCTGCCATCAGCAAGCCTTGCACCTGCACTGATTAATAATGGCAAAGTCATCGTATCAACCAATGGCAGCGTGGTCTATGGTCTAAATCTTGCCACAGGTGCGATCGATTGGCAGTACAGCAGCCAAGCACCAAGCCTGAGCATTCGTGGTATGGCAGCACCGATCATGGTTGATGTCAAGACAGCATTGATCGGTGCGGCAGATGGTCGTATCCACGCGATTGATGCTGCAAGCGGTTCACCTGTGTGGGTGCGCCGTGTCGGTCTGGCGGCAGGCTCGGGCGATATCGCCAAGCTGCGTGATGTTGATGGCACACCGATCGTCGCAGGTCAGCATCTATATGCAGCAAGCTACAGCGGTCAGTTGGTTGGCTTTGACATGGCGACAGGTCGCACCATGTTTGTCAGTGAGCTTGCCACCATCCAAGGCGTGAGTGTGCTTGGCAGTGCAGTAATCGGTGCTAGCGTCGATGGCGAAGTGATCGCCTTTGATCGCATCACTGGTGATGTGCTGTGGCGTAACAGCGATTTGAAATTCCGTGGTCTGACCAATCCTGTCACCATCGGTCAATATATCGCTGTCGGTGACAAAGATGGCATCATCCATGTGTTTGACACCATGGGTAAAATCATCAGCCGTGTCGATAGCAAGCATGAATTGACCAGCTTACAAGTCTATGGCAATCGCCTATACACCCAAAGTGCCAATGGCGTGGTCAGCATTTATCAGTTCTAAGTCATTTTATAGCCATAAAAGCTAAAGCGAATTAGGCTTTTGTGGCTATTATTAGCATTCCTTTGTTGTCATTGGCAACAAAGGTTTTGCCGTTTTTATATTTTGTTTAAAAAATAATCATCAATCTCATTTTGATTGTATGATTCATTGATAAAAAGTTAAGAGTTTTTATATGAGCATAAAACCTGTCGTTGCCTTGATTGGTCGTCCCAATGTCGGCAAATCCACATTATTCAATCAGCTGACCAAAAGCCGTCAAGCATTGGTGGCTGACCTTGCAGGTCTGACCCGCGACCGTCAATATGGCGACGCTCATTATGAAAACAAATCATTCATCGTCGTTGATACAGGCGGTATCGGTGAGATGGATGACGGCACGGGCAATATCGATGATTATATGGCGACGCAGTCATATACCGCGATCCATGAAGCGGACATCGTGGTGTTCGTCGTTGATGCGCGCGTGGGCATGATTGGTGCTGATAGTGAGATTGCGCGCTTTTTGCACAGCCTTGGCAAGCCTGTGTATCTGGTCGCGAACAAGATGGATGGCGTGCATGAAGCAAGCTCAGCTGAATTTTTCGCCTTGGGCTTTGGCGAGCCATTTCCGATGGCGGCAAGTCACGGCAAGGGCGTAAATAACCTGCTTGAAGCCTTGACCGCTGATATGCCTGAAGATGAAGAGGGTGATGAGCTTGATGAGCAAGCCCTGAAGCTTGCCATTATTGGTCGTCCGAATGTCGGTAAATCAACACTGGTGAACCGCTTACTTGGCGAAGAGCGCGTGGTGGTCTTTGATATGCCGGGGACGACGCGCGACAGTATTTATATTCCGTTTGAACGCGAAGGGCGCAATTATGTCTTGATCGATACAGCGGGTGTGCGTCGCCGTGGTCGCATTGATGAGAAAGTGGAGAAATTCTCGGTCGTCAAGACCTTGCAAGCCATCAAAGATGCCAATGTCGTCGTCGTGGTGATCGATGCCAAAGAAGGGATTGTTGATCAAGATTTGCATATGCTGGGCTATGCGCTCGATGCAGGGCGCGCGATTGTCGTTGCGATCAATAAATGGGATGGCTTAACCCAAGAACAAAAAGACATTGTGAAAATTGAGATTGATCGCCGTTTCAATTTCGTGCCGTGGGTGAAAATCCATCTGATCTCAGCCCTGTATGGCAATGGCGTGGGCAATCTGTACCCATCAATCCACAAGGCATATGACGCATCGATGTTTAAGGTATCAACCAATCAGCTGACGCGTATCCTAGAAGATGCTGTGGCAAATCATCCACCGCCGATGGTCTCTGGACGCCGCATCAAGCTTCGCTATGCACATCTTGGCGGACACAATCCACCGGTGATCGTTATTCATGGTAACCAAACTTCTGCCTTACCAAAGAGCTATCAGCGTTATCTTGAGAATGTCTATCGCAATGTATTTAAGCTTGAAGGTACGCCTTTGCATGTGGAATTCAAACAAAATGCCAACCCATATGAAGGTAAGAAAAACCCTGTGGTGAAAAATAAAGCCAAGCTTATGCGTGAGAAAAAGCGTATTCAGAAGTTTAAGCGCGCGGAGAAAAAACGCGGTTAAGTGATGGCAAAAAATAACGACAGTGATGTGCTGCCGTTATTTTTTTTAAATTAATAAGTACAAACCAACCAGTCGGTTTTACACACCATGCCAATAAGTGCGATTGATAAAGCCATCGTGATACAGCTCTTTGATCGGTGAATAGCTGCGGCGATGCTCAGGCAAGATGCCGTGTTCAAGAATGGCGGCTTTATGCACTGCGGTCAGATAGCCTTTGTGTCCTTCGATACGATATTCTGGAAAGGCTTTACCGTATTCGACCATCGCACGATCGCGATGCACTTTGGCAAGAATACTGGCACAAGCAATGGTTGAATGCGTGCCATCGCCTTTGATTAGTGTGTGATTGTCATAAAATGCCGACGCCACGCCATTTTGTAGATTGGGAAACTGTACGCCATCGACAAGAATGCTCGTACTGCTCGGCGTCAGCTGATGGCGCGACAACAATGATTCGATGGCAAGACGCATCCCAAACATCGTGGCATTGGCGATGTTAATCTCATCAATCACGGTGCGCGGCACATCGACGATGGCATAATCATAAGCAAGTGATTTTATCGGTTCAAACAAGCTTTCTCGGCGTTTTTCAGTGAGTTTCTTGCTGTCATTTAATAGCTTGATCGGTGTATCGCCAAGATCAATTTCACCAAAATTTCCCGTCAAATCACTCGGCAAAATCGCAGCCGCTACCGTCATATGCCCAAACAACGCACCGCGGCCGACTTCATCGACGCCGATCACCACGCGCGGCGGTAGTGGTGTATTGATGGCGGGTTTTTGGGTGATGGTGCATAATGATGCAAGCTGAGATAAATTGATGGTCATTGTTTTTCCGAATTTATTTTCAATAGTTTAAAAAAACACTCACGAGCGTGTGCGATACGCCCTTACAAATCTCTTTTAAAATCAAATGGTTAAGAATCAAATAAGCTAATCACGCTTTTTAGATCTGATTGCCAAAATACCCATCCAACACCGCCTGTGCTGCATTGGCATGGCTGTCTGCGCGTAGGGTGCGTGCAGTCTGGGTAAGTTTCTGCGTCTGCTCGCTTGGATTGTGCAAAATTACCAAGGCGTGCTGACTGACCGCATCACTATTGGCATCAGCTTGGATCAGCTCTGGGACGATGGCAGTGCCAATTTGCTGATTTGATAAGATATTTGGCAGGCTGACATAAGGGATTTTTACCAATCGCTTGGCGATGGCATAAGTAATGCGGCTCACCTTATACACCACCACCATCGGACGCTCAAGCAGCAGACACTCAAGTGTTGCCGTACCTGATGCGAGCAGTACGACATCACTGGCATTCATGCAAGCTTGGCTCAAACCCAAGCCATCGGTGTATGAAAATTGCCCATCATTATGCACAATATGCATACTATCGGACAAATTAGCGGCGTGCGATTGGCAAAAATCCTGCACCAGCTGCGCGTGTTCGCGACTGACCACAGGCAGGATGAATTGGCAATTTGGCACAGTTTGGCTGATTTTTTGTGCGCTTTCGATGAGTAGTGGCAAGATGGCGGTAATCTCAGAAGTGCGAGAGCCTGCCATCAGACAAATCAGCGACTGATTATTATGAATATGATTTAGGGCAAACTGCGGTAGGGCGGCGATCAGCTCTTGGCGGCGATTAACAAGCGTGCGGCTGTCTGTGGTCAGCTTGCCAAGTAGCGGATGACCGACGCAGGCGGCAGGGTGCTTGTGCTTGGCATAGACCCCGAGTTCGAACGGAAATAAGCACAGCACAAGATTGGTCGCTGCCATGATGCCATGAATGCGATTTTCGCGCCACGCCCATACCGACGGGCTGACATATTGCACACAGTACACACCTTGTGGCTTAAGCACTTTGCCCAGTCGCAGATTAAAATCAGGCGCGTCAATGCCAATGAACATATCGATCTTAGCATCGGCAAATGCCACCAAAACCTCTTTTTTTGCTGATAATAAATCAGGCAAATGCTTGATGACTTCAACCAATCCCATCACTGATAAGCGGCTCATCTCGATCACTGATGCCAAGCCCTGCGCCGCCATCTGCGTGCCGCCCACGCCCACCCAGCGGATGTATGGATGAATGGCGTTCATCTGCTGCATGAAATCCGCGCCCAGTGCATCGCCTGAGATCTCGCCTGCGACGATGCCGATGGTAAGCTGTTTGGTGTCTGTCATATGCCGTCCAAAGTGTGCAAATTAAGAAGTTGTGCTTATTGTAAGGCTTTGGCGGTTGGCTTGCAATGCAATCATGGTAAATTCATGGATTAATAACGATAAGTTTCCCACAGCCAAACAATTTTTCAAGCAATATCTGAAGCGCAGAAATTTGATTAAGCAAATTTAATCAAATTATATCAAATTCAGCCAAAATCCATTTAATAATAAATACTTATGATAAATTCATAAAAACCATTGAATATTTAAAATAATGACAGCATAAGAAAAAATGATAAATAAAAGATTTTTTATAAAAATAAACCGTTTTTCATTTTTATCAAAGTTTTGCATACTATGTTCACGATATAAAGTTGCAACAATCACTTGCAAACTTTTACAGCATTTAGCGACAAATCAAGGAGTAAAACATGAAGTTAATCAGTGCCATCATCAAGCCATTCAAGCTTGACGAAGTGCGTGAAGGCTTATCCGAAATCGGCGTGCAGGGCATCACCGCCACTGAAGTCAAGGGCTTTGGTCGTCAGCAAGGACATACCGAGATGTACCGCGGTGCAGAATATGTGGTGGATTTTTTGCCAAAAGTGAAGATCGAAATCGCCACCACCGATGAGATGGTCGAGCAAATCATCGAAGTGATTATTCAATGTACGAATACTGGTCGCATCGGTGATGGTAAGATTTTCGTATCGCCACTGGAGCAAGTGATCCGCATTCGCACAGGCGAGATGGATGAATCGGCACTGTAAGTGGCATAATGCATTGATTTGATAAAAATAGATGAAAAGAGTGATAAGGGGTAATCAATGAAAATGGTAAAAGGTTGGCAATCGGCGTTGTTAGGCTTAGGATTGCTGGGATTATCAAATATGGCGTTCGCTGAAGATGTGCTTGATACTGGTGATACTTCGTGGGTGCTAGTCTCGACTGCACTTGTGCTGATGATGACTTTACCGGGGCTTGCGCTGTTTTATGCAGGGATGGTGCGTAAGAAAAATATCCTATCAACCATGATGCACAGCTACGGCGCGGCGGCGGTAGTGTCGGTGCTGTGGGTGGTGCTGGGCTATTCGCTGGCGTTCTCTGAAGGCAGCATGAATGCTTTTGTTGGTGGTTTTGCCAATGCGATGCTTGCAGGGATTGGGCTTGATGACTTAAGTGGTAGCATTCCGACCATTTTGTTTGTGATTTTCCAATTGACCTTTGCGGTGATTACTGTTGCGATTTTGGCGGGTTCGTTGGCTGAGCGTATCAAATTCGGCTCATTCCTATGGTTCTCGGCGGCGTGGGTACTGCTAGTCTATGCACCGATCTGCCACTGGGTATGGGGCGGCGGCTGGCTGACTGGCGATGCGCTGGATTTCGCGGGCGGTACTGTGGTGCATATCAATGCAGGCGTGGCAGGCTTGGTACTGGCGGCACTGCTTGGCAAGCGTAAAGACTACGGCAAAGGCAATCTTGCCCCTGCAAACCTATCATTGACCTTGATCGGTGCAGGCTTGGTGTGGGTCGGCTGGTTCGGCTTCAATGGTGGCTCGGCATTGGGTGCAAATGGCAGCGCGGCGATGGCACTCGTGGTCTCGCAAGTGGCAGCAGCAATCGGTGCATTGGCTTGGATGGTGTGCGAATACTTCGCTCGTGGCAAAGCATCAGCTCTAGGCGGTGCATCAGGTGCGATCGCAGGTCTTGTGGGTATCACTCCGGCGGCAGGCTTTGTGGATGTGTCAGGTGCGCTTGCGATCGGTGTATTGACTGCGGTGGCGTGTTTCTTGATGATTCATTATGGCAAACGCCGCTTGGGTATCGATGACAGTCTAGATGCGTTCGGTCTGCATGGTGTCGGTGGTATCGTCGGTGCGGTCTTGACTGGGGTGTTCGTCAGTACTACCATCTATCCAGATGCTGCCAATGTCAGCATGGCTGAGCAGCTGTGGCTACAAATCGAAGGCGTCCTTGCGACCATCGCCTATTCTGCGGTGATGACAGCGGTGATCGGTCTTGTGATCAAATATACCATGGGCTTGCGTGTCGATGCCGAAGATGAATATCAAGGTCTTGACCTAGCCATCCACGGTGAGAAAATCGCGGATTGATTAAAAAAGGCGTTAAAAAAAACCAGCTTGTAAGGGCTGGTTTTTTGTGGGTGGGGTTTAGTGAAAAAAAGAGAAAATTAAATTGATGATTGGTGTTAATTAAAATAATGAACCGTAGGGTGCGGCATCCGCACCAATACACCACAAATACTTGATTTTTATGATAAATTTGGCAAATCTTTTTGGTAAATTGACATATTAGGTATCTTAATGGTGCGTACAACGCACCTTATAGGTGTCGGTTCTTATATTCCTATTATCTTGGCTATTTATACAGATACAATAAATAGGATTGCTACACAAATTGTGCTATACTATTATCGTTTGTAATCATTCAAATCATCATCAATAAAATCAAGGAGCTGTATTGGGCTGTGTGTGCCTGATGACGGCTTTTTTACTTTTAAGGTTGGCTTATGGCAAGTTCTCATTCTCAAGGTTTATTTGAAAGCCTATTTAAATTATCAGAAAACGGTACAACGATCAAAACCGAAACCATCGCGGGTATCACCACCTTTTTGACCATGTGCTATATCATGATCATCAATCCGATCATTCTATCGGAGACGGGTATGGATTATGGCGCGATCTTTGTGGCGACTTGCTTGGCGGCGGCGATTGGCTGCCTTGTAATGGGTATTTTTGCTAACTATCCGATCGCACTTGCACCGGGTATGGGGCTCAATGCCTATTTCGCTTCGGTGTGTCTTGGGGCGATGGCTGTGCCGTGGCAGACGGCATTGGCGGCTGTTTTTGTCTCTGGGATTGTGTTTTTTATCATCAGTTTATTAAGTATCCGTGAACAAATCGTCAATGCCATTCCGATGTCATTGAAGCTTGCTATCGGTGGTGGTATCGGCTTGTTTTTGGCGTTCATCGCGTTCCAAAAATCAGGCATTGTCGTCGCCAATCAGTTCACGCTCGTCCAGCTTGGCGATCTGAAATCCCCACAAGTGCTGTATGCGTTTTTGGGCTTTTTGATGATGATTGTGCTGCATCATTTTCGCGTGACGGGAGCGATTATCATCAGTATTTTGGCGGTGACGGTGCTATCGACTTTGACAGGACATAATGAGTTTCAGGGCATCGTCGGTGAAGTGCCATCACTTGCGCCGACCTTTATGCAGATGGACTTTGACGGCTTATTTACCGCAAGTCTGATCGGTGTGATTTTTGTGTTTTTCTTGGTGGATTTGTTCGATTCGACAGGGACTTTGGTGGGTGTGTCGTACCGTGCAGGCTTGCTTGTCGATGGTAAATTACCCCGTCTAAAACGCGCGCTGTTCGCTGACTCGGCTGCCATCGTCGCAGGTGCAGCACTAGGGACATCATCGACCACGCCATATATCGAGTCGGCATCGGGCGTGGCAGCAGGTGGTCGCACGGGTCTGACGGCTGTGGTTGTGGCGCTGTTGTTCTTGGGTTGCTTGTTCCTTGCACCATTGGCTCAGTCGATTCCGGGTTTTGCGGTTGCGCCAGCATTGCTGTTCATCGCGATTTTGATGATTCAAGGCATCCTTGACATCGACTGGACGGACATCACCGAAGCTGCGCCTGCGTTTTTGACCATTGTCTTTATGCCGCTGACTTATTCGATCGCGGATGGCATCGCCATGGGCTTTATCAGCTATGCGCTGATCAAGCTGTTCACTGGTAAGGCAAAATCTGTGCCGTATATGGTGTGGATCATCGCAGCTTTATGGGTGTTTAAATTCGCAGTGTTCGGCGGTTAAGGCTTTTGCACTTAGTAAAAACAGCACTCAAGATTGGGTGCTGTTTTCGTTTTAAATTAGCTTTCCATAAGCTCCACCGCCACTGAGTTAATACAGTATCGTAAGCCTGTACCCGTGACGAAATTATCATTAAACACATGACCCAGATGGCCGCCGCAGTGATGGCAAGTCACTTCAATACGGCGCATACCGTGCGACAGATCCAGCGTTTCATCGACAGCATCGGCGCTGATGACTTGATCAAAGCTTGGCCAACCACAGCCAGAGTGAAATTTAGCCGTGCTACTAAATAATGGCGCATGACATCCCTTGCAGTGATAAGTACCTGCCGTTTCGGTATCGGTGTAGATGCCTGTAAATGCCCGCTCCGTGCCTTTTTGGCGTAATACATAGTAAGACAGCTCATCAAGTCGCTCTCGCCAATCGCTATCTGTCATGGTGCGTAAGGTGTCTTGGTCGATGGTTTTCATGGATGTCCTTGAGTATTTGGTGTGAAATTAGGGTTGTAATGAGATGATTGTAACACAAGATGGGCGGATAATTTGAATGATTGGCTAAAAATAAGTACAAAATCAGTGCATATCCCAGATATTTGCAAGTAAATCTTGCAAAATTAGTTTTTCTATTTGATTAACCTTGCAAAGTGTGCGAATTTTGTAAAGTATAACTTGCAAAATGGTCAAGATGGGCGTAAAATACTGCCATTCATTCATCAGCGATGGTTGCCATGAGCCAAATTTTGCAAGACAATGACAGTCACGACACCTTAACCAGTACCCAAGCCCAAGGTCTTCGCCTAAAACAGTGTCGCAAGGCACTCGGTATGTCTGCCGAAAGCTTAGCAATCAAGATGGGGGAGTGTGGCTCGCCTGTCAGTCGTGGTGCGATTGCCAATTGGGAATGTGGCAAAAATGGTATTGCCAGTGCTAAATTGCCGATTCTTGCCCAAGTGCTTGGCGTGAGCGAAAGCTATTTGCTGCGTGGCGATGATGCTGTCCTACCAATGGGTACGCCGATGATGACTCCAAATTTACAAACGACACAACCTGTGGAAACTGCTATGCTTACCGACACCCCAAAACCCCTAAAAAAATCCAGTAAACTTGCCAATGTCTGCTACGATATTCGTGGCGAATTGCTTCAGACTGCTGTACGCATGGAAGCTGAAGGTCAGCGTATCATTAAGCTAAATATCGGCAATCCAGCACCATTTGGGCTATTGCCACCAGATGAGATCGTCCGTGATGTGGCGATGAATTTGAATGATGCGTCGGGTTATTCGGATTCACAAGGGATTTTTGCAGCGCGTAAGGCGATTTTGCAGTATTATCAAGCCAAAGGATTGTTGACAGCGACCGATGTGGCGGATGTCTATATCGGCAATGGCGTGAGTGAGCTGATTGTGATGACCATGCAGGCACTGCTTGATGACGGTGATGAAGTGCTGATCCCGATGCCTGATTATCCACTATGGACGGCAGCGGCAAATCTGGCAGGCGGAACGGCAGTGCATTATCGCTGTAATGAAGATGATAATTGGCAGCCTGATTTGGCAGATATCGAAAGTAAAATCACGCCACGCACCAAAGGCATTGTCATCATCAATCCAAACAACCCAACGGGTGCACTGTACTCTGATGAGATGCTGCACAGCATCGCAAGCCTTGCCAAAAAATATGGCTTAGTCATCATGGCGGATGAGATTTATGATCGCATCTTGTACGATGGTGCGGTGCATACACCGATGTGTACCATCACTGATGAATGCTTGGTTCTGACTTTCAACGGCTTATCCAAGTCACACCGTATCGCAGGCTATCGCTCGGGCTGGCTGATGCTGTCGGGCAAAAAAGACCATGCCACCGATTTTATCGAGGGCTTGACCATGCTCGCTAGTATGCGTCTGTGTGCCAATGTGCCAGCACAATATGCCATTCAGACAGCGATGGGCGGCTATCAGTCTATGCAGGCTTTGACCGCACCGACAGGCAGACTGTGCAAACAGCGTGATTTGGCAGTACAGCGTCTAAACGCCATCAAAGGCATCAGCTGTACCACACCACAAGGGGCGTTTTATTGCTTTGCAAAGATTGATCGTGATGTCTATCCGATTGATAATGATATGAAATTTATGATGGAATTATTGATCGAAGAAAAGGTGCTGATTGTTCAAGGTACAGGCTTTAACTGGGATCAACCAGATCATTTCCGTGTGGTATTTTTGCCAAATCTGATTGACCTTGAAGATGCGATGGATCGACTGGATCGGTTCTTTGCCAAAAAACGCCGTGAATTTGGGACGGAGTGACACCAAACCAAACTTGCTAAATTCTCTGACAAACCGCTCATTATGGGCGGTTGTTGTCTTTTATAAACTGTCAAATCAGATTATCCCCAAACCATCTACCGATATTCCATTTTTGAATTTTAATTTTTTATGCTCAACGCTTAACATGATGCGGTATAATTCTTAATCCAAAAACATCCTGTTATTTCAATTCATTTAGCCATACACCAAAGGAAAATTATCATGTATCAATACAGCTATGCCGACCAAAAACTGGTGGACGAGCGTGTCGCTCAGTTCCGTGACCAAACCCAGCGTTTTTTGGCAGGTGAGTTGCCAGAAGAGCAATTTTTGCCACTTCGTCTCCAAAACGGTCTGTATGTACAGCGTCATGCGCCGATGCTACGCATTGCCATTCCTTATGGCTTGATGTCAAGCAATCAGCTGCGCACACTTGCCGAGATTGCGCGCGATTATGACCGCGGTTATGGACATTTTACCACGCGCACCAATATGCAGCTCAACTGGGTGAAGCTTGAAGAAGTGCCTGATATTCTTGCCAAGCTTGCTGCCAATCAGATGCACGCCATTCAGACATCAGGCAACTGTATTCGTAACACGACGACCGACCCTTATTCAGGCATTCATGCTGATGAGATTGCCGACCCACGCCCGTATTGCGAGATTATCCGTCAGTGGAGTACTTTTCATCCTGAGTTCGCCTTTTTGCCACGCAAATTCAAGATTGCCGTCATCGGCACTAAGGCTGACCGTGCAGCGACGCAGGTGCATGACATTGGTCTGCATTTGGTTGAGCGTGATGGTGAGCTTGGCTTTGAAGTGCTTGTTGGTGGCGGTCTTGGTCGTACGCCGATTATTGGCAAGGTGATTAATGAGTTTTTGCCACGCCGTCATCTGCTGTCGTATCTGGATGCGATTTTGCGTGTGTATAATCTAGAAGGTCGCCGTGATAATAAATACAAGGCTCGTATCAAAATTTTGGTCGAAAGTCTTGGTAAAGATGTCTTTGCCCAAAAAGTCGATGAAGAATGGCAAACGCTCAAAGATGGCGATTTGACCCTGACTGATGCGCATTTTGAAAAGGCGCAAAGCTATTTTACCGAGCCAAATTATGAGCAAATCGATCCGCTAGAGGCACAATCTAAGCTGGAGGAATTTTTTGGCGATATTAACTTTAAAAACTGGTATGAGCACAACACTGTCGCTCATAAGGTGAACGGCTATCGTGCGGTGGTGATTTCGCTAAAAGCCGGCGTGGTCGATGGCGAGTATGTGCCAGCAGGTGATGTGACTGATGCGCAGATGTTTGCGCTTGCTGATTTGGCAGATGAATGCAGCCTTGGCGAGATTCGCGGTACACATCACCAAAACCTTGTATTGACTGATGTCAAAATCAGTGATCTATATGCCTTGTGGCAAAAATTGGTTGCGCTAAAACTTGCACGCGCGAACATCGGCACACTGACAGACATGATCGTCTGCCCTGGTTTTGATTATTGTGCTTTGGCAAATGCCACAACGCATAACATCGCAGAATCGATCGAGAAGCAGTTCAATGATTTAGATTATCTTTATGATCTGGGTGAAATCCGCCTAAATATGTCAGGCTGTATGAATGCGTGTGCGCACCATCATGTCGGTGATATCGGTATCTTGGGCGTGGACAAAAAAGGCGAGCATTGGTATCAAATCAGCCTAGGCGGTAACTCAGGCGAGAATGCCAAGCTTGGTGATATCCTAGGTCGTGCAGTGGCTGCTGATGAAGTTGCCAAGACCATCGCCACTATCGTGGATGTCTATAAAACCAACCGCATCGAAAGCGATGAGCATATCGAGACATTTGCCCAAGCGGTAGAGCGACTGGGTATTGCACCATTCAAAGCGGCAGTCTATAGCTGATCATTGATAAGAAATAGTAAGGAATCATCATGAGCATAACGAAAGTATATAGCGATGCGCGCACCGAAGCTGTGGCGATCAGTGAAGAAGAATTGGTGGCAGCTTTGAGCGCAGACACCACACCAGATGAGATCGAATCGGCAGTACAAGCTGCGCCTGCGTCACTGCTGTTTAATTTAGCGGATTTTAAAGATGGTCGCGTGTTTAGCCTAATCCGCCACGCACGACACAAGGGTTTTGCAGGCGAGATCATCGTCGCTGGTGATTTTGCATTGGATCAGGCGAATTATTTTGTCAAATCAGGTGCAACGGCGTTTTTGGTCGAAGAAGCAAAGCTTGCGACTTTGACCAAAACCTTACAAGATCTTGCCACAGGTTATGATGGTGAAACGATCAGCCGTTTGCCATTATTTAGCTAATGATAAATATAATTTAACAATAAAAAAGATATTACCATGAAGACTTTGCCCTTATTTTTTGACCTAGCAAATAAAACCGTGCTGATCGTCGGCGGCGGCGATGTCGCACATCGTAAAGCGATGCTGATGGCAAAGGCAGGGGCAAAGCTTGTGGTAATCGCGAAAAATTTCGATGATGAATTTGTTAAATTTCTAAATAATCATCAAGCAATCATCCATCAAAAAAGCTACGATGCCACTGATTTGGATACCCATCAGCCAAGCATCGTCATCGCTGCGACCGATGATCATGCGGTGAATGTCTTGGTGCATGGTGACTGTCAAGCGCGCCGTATCGCGATTAATGTTGTCGATACGCCTGCGCTGTGTGATTTTATTTTCCCTGCCATCGTCGATCGTGATCCTGTGGTCATCGGCGTGTCCAGCAATGGCAAAGCGCCTGTGCTTGCGCGACTGATTCGCGCCAAGATCGAGAGTGTATTGCCAAGCGGTTTGGGCAAGCTTGCCGCCAAGGCAGGTGAGTTTCGCGCGACGGTAAAAGAAAAACTGCCGACCATTACCGAGCGCCGCTATTTTTGGGAATCGGTATTTGGTCGTGCGATGGTGGATCAATCCGTCGGTGAGCTTGATACTGAATTAAGTGATTTTATCGAAAATAACGACAAGCAGGGCGAAGTATATATCGTCGGCGCAGGTGCAGGCGACCCAGATTTATTGACTTTCAAGGCACTGCGACTCATGCAGCAGGCGGATGTCGTGCTGTACGATGCTTTGGTATCGCCTAAGATTTTGGATCTATGCCGCCGTGATAGCCAAAAAATCTTCGTCGGTAAAAAACGCCAAGACCACGCCAAAACCCAAGATGAAATCAATGCCTTATTGGTCAAATATGCCAAAGCAGGGCATCGCGTACTGCGTCTAAAAGGTGGTGATCCTTTTGTTTTTGGGCGTGGCGGCGAAGAGATGTTCGCGTGCCGACAAGCAGGCGTGCCATACCAAGTGGTCAGCGGCATCACAGCGGCATTGGCGGCAAGCAGCAGCACAGGCATTCCGCTTACCCATCGTGGTGTGGCGACTTCGGTGCGATTTTTGACAGGGTGCTACAAGACCAATGAAGCCTTTGATGGGCTAAAAAGTGCGTACCAAGCCGATGAGACTTTGGTGTTTTATATGGGGCTACACGCCTTGCCGAAGATTGTCGAGAACTTAAGCGCACAAGGCTTGCCAAGCGATCTGCCTGTCGCCATCGTATCGAACGCAAGCTTACCCAATCAAGCGGTGCTGACTGGGACTTTGGCAAATATTGTCGCCAAGCAAGAAGAAAGCGGCGTATCTGCACCCGCGATTATTATCGCTGGTAAAGTGGTGGATTTGTATCAAGGCTGATGATGGGTTTTTTAAAAGCGAACATTTAATGACCTAAATTTTTAAACCACTTGACCCATCTTATTCTAAATATTTAGCCATTTTTCCCATGCCAACCATTTGCTAAATGAGAATGAATTGTAAAATTTCGTATATCATCGTAAAACAAGCGTATGCAATCGCGCAAATTTTGCTATAATAAGTGGCATTTTTCTAGACACAATGGTTTGGGTAACTCATGCCAAATAATTTTTCATTTTCTAAGGCTCGTCATGAGCGTGGGGCGACAGGGCAGATTTTGGCTCTGTTCATGTTGGCGTTGATTTTCGCATCGTTGGTGGTGGCGGTGATTGGCTTTAAATTCGGCTTTCGCCAAGGTGTGGCGGACGCTGCCGAGAACATTCCACAAGTCGCTGCAGCCACTGCAGACAGCCAAGTTTTGAGCAAAGAAAACGCACAGCTGAAGCAAGATGCTGCCACGGCACGCCAAGAGCGCGACATCAGCATGGCGAATCTTGAGCGACTGCGCGGCGAATATGAAGAGTTAAAAACCACCAATCTACAGCTAGAGCAGGTCAATGAACTGCTCAAAGCATCGGTGGCAGAGCAAGGCGGCGTGGCGCTGAATATCATGGCGTCTGAGATCATTTCATTGCCACAAAATACCTATGAATATCGTTTTGATGTCTCGATGATCGATGTCTCGGGCAAAGCGGTGAAAATGATTCCTAAATTGACACTGCTGAATGCTACCAGTATGGTTGAGATTCCACTTGATCCATCAAGCTATGATATCAATGGCGTGGCGAATATCCGCGGCCGCTTTATCATGCCTGAAGGCTTTGAGCCTAAGCAGATGAAGATCGAGCTGATGGCAGGCACACAAAAAGTGCAGCAGCTGTACAACTGGCAAATTGGCAAAATCATCAGCGATGCACCGACTTCATTGGCTGAAATGCCGAACGCCAGCAATCGCCCAATTGTCAAACAAGACTAATCAATCAATTTAAAATAATGCCATAAGCGTGTTGGGTGATGTGCCGCGTGCTTATGGCTTTTTATTGCTCAAAAAACTTTAAAAAACTGATAAGGGATGATGTCAATCATGAGTGCACCTAATGATTATGATGTACAAACCGACAACCAAAGTGATGTGCTGACCGTGAGTCAAACCAAACGCCAGCATCCGCAGATGTATGCGGTGGTGATGCACAATGATAATTATACAACGATGGAATTTGTGGTGTATGTACTGGTCGAGATTTTTCATCATGATATGGATGAAGCGTATCGCTTGATGATGAAAATCCACGAAACAGGGCGTGCGGTGGTGGCGTTACTGCCTTTTGACATCGCTGAGATGAAAGTCGATGAAGTGACCATGCTTGCCGAACAAGAGCAATATCCGCTTTTGACCACCATCGAAAAAGCCTAAAAAAGTATTTAAAATCAAGGATTTATATGTTTGACCAAAATTTTTTGGCGATTCAAGAATTCATGTATGAATATGCCAAACGCCAGTCTCATCAGTTCGTCACCGTTGAGCATTTGTTACTAGGCTTATTAAAAGACAAAAGCTGTGTGCAGATTTTAGAAGCGTGTGATGCGGATACCAAGGCGATCTTGGGTAGTTTAAAAGAGTATTTGGCAGACTATATCCCCAAGCGCGACGGCGAGCCGATGCCGACCAAGAGCCTTGAGCGTGTGATTCAGCGCGCCATTTGGCAGGTGCAATCATCACAAAGCAGTGAAGAAGTTGCGCCGACGGATTTATTGGTGGCGATTTTTAAGGAAGAAGAAAGCTTTGCCAATGAGCTGCTTCAGTCATCTGGCGTGGATATTTTGAGCGTGATGCGTGAGATTTCGGTGATTAATCGCAGTAAATTGGTCGATTATGCGCTGCATGGCGATGCTGATCGCGATGAGAAAAGTGGTAAAAACAAGCAAGATCCGCTGCAGGCATATACGCTCAATCTCAATGAACAAGCCAAACTTGGCAAAACCGATCCGCTGGTGGGGCGCGGTGATGAGATTGAGCGTACGGCGCAGATTCTGTGCCGCAGACGCAAGAATAATCCGCTATTGGTCGGTGATCCGGGTGTGGGTAAGACTGCTATCGCTGAAGGCTTGGCGTGGCTGATTGTCCATGATAAAGCCCCAAAACCGCTTGCTGATGCGACGATTTATAGCCTTGATATGGGTGCGCTGATCGCAGGTACAAAGTTTCGCGGTGAGTTTGAAGCGCGGATGAAATCCTTATTGGATGCGCTGAAAAACTTGCCTGATGCCATTTTATTCATTGATGAAATTCACATGGTCATCGGTGCAGGCAGCTCGCAGGATGGCAGCATGGATGTGTCCAATCTGATTAAGCCTGCACTTGCCAAGGGAGAAATCCGCTGTATCGGTTCAACGACGGTGGTCGAGTATCGACAGATTTTTGAAAAAGATCATGCGCTGTCTCGCCGTTTCCAAAAAATCGACATTCAAGAGCCATCCATTGCTGATAGCATTGCGATTTTACAAGGGCTAAAAGGCTATTATGAAAGCCATCATCAGGTCAGCTATACCGATGATGCAATCGATGCAGCGGTGCGCTTGGCGGATAAGCACATTCATGAGCGCTTCTTGCCTGATAAGGCCATCGATGTCATCGATGAAGCAGGCGCATATCTAAAGCTACAAGCACAAACCGATAATGCGACCGCCGTCGTCGATGTGTCTGTGATTGAGACCATTGTTGCCAAGATTGCGCGTATTCCTGCCAAGACCGTGAGCCGTGATGATAAATCGGTGCTAAAAAACCTTGAGAAAAATCTCAAGCAAGTGGTCTTTGGGCAAGATGCAGCCGTCACTGCATTGAGCGATGCGATCATCATGGCGCGCTCAGGGCTGAATCATCCTGATAAGCCGATTGGGTCGTTTTTATTCGCAGGGCCGACAGGTGTGGGCAAGACTGAGATCAGCCGCCAGTTAAGCTTTTTGCTTGGCGTGGAGTTGGTGCGCTTTGATATGAGTGAATACATGGAGGCGCACACAGCATCGCGACTGATTGGTGCGCCACCAGGTTATGTCGGCTATGATCAAGGTGGGCTATTGACCGAGAAAATCCATCAGCATCCGCATTGTGTGCTACTGCTCGATGAACTCGAAAAAGCGCACAGCGATGTGTTCAACCTGCTGCTACAGGTGATGGATCATGGCACGCTGACGGATAATAATGGGCGATCGGTGTCGTTTCGCCAAGTGATTCTCATCATGACTACCAATGTCGGCGCAGATCAGATCAGCAAAAATTCAATGGGCTTTACTGAGCAAAATCATCAGTCGGATAATGCCGAAGCGATCAAGCGTACATTCAGCCCAGAGTTTCGCAACCGCTTAGATGCCATCATTAATTTTGCACCGTTAGATCCATCGGTGATCGGTTCGGTGGTGGATAAATTCATCACAGAACTGCAAACACAGCTACTTGATAAAAATGTCGTCTTGAGCGTGTCGGATGCGGTGCGTGCTTATCTTGCTGATAAGGGATATGATCGACTGATGGGTGCGCGCCCAATGGCACGACTGATTCAAACTGAACTGAAAAAACCATTATCACAGATGATACTGTTCGGTGATTTGGTTGATGGTGGTAAAGTTGATGTAGTTATGGATGGGGATAGGCTTAAGTTTGAAGTGGTGAAGCATAGTCTGCCAACTTTGAAATGATACTGCGTCAAACTCGCTTGTGGTACTACTTGTACAATTTCGCTCGTTTTCCTTGCCTTATTTCAAATTTGCTTGACTATGGTTTAAGCTGCTGAAAAATAGCACAAAAAACAAGCCGCGATCATATGATGGCAGCTTGTTTTTGGTGAATGGTATTGGCTAATTAACCTTGAAATTTCTGCAAGGCTGCAATACGATCATCAAGTGTCGGATGTGAGCGGAACAGATTGGCAAAGCTAAAGCCTTGTGAAGTGCCTGATGAGATCGCGAATGCTTTCATTGCTTCAGGCATTTGATCAGGACGCTCAGCAGCAGGGCGTAGGGCGTTTAGTGCGCTGATCATCTTATCGCGACTGGCTAGGCGTGCGCCCATCTCATCAGCGCGGTATTCACGCAGACGCGAGAACCACATGACGATCGCTGATGCCAAAATACCAAGCAAGATATCCATGACCATGCTGGTGATGAAATAAGCAATACCTGGACCATCACCTTCGTTCTTAAAGATCGCGCGATCGACGAAGTTACCGATGATGCGTGCAAAGAACATTACAAAGGCATTGACCACGCCTTGAATTAGCGCAAGTGTTACCATATCACCATTTGCCACATGACCGATCTCATGCGCCAGTACTGCTTCGACCTCATCAGGGGTCATGGTGTGAATCAGACCTGTTGAGACAGCGACTAGGGCGTTGTTTTTATTCCAACCAGTTGCAAAGGCATTCGGCTGTTCTGAATTAAAAATACCCACTTCAGGCATTTGGATGCCGACCGCTTGCGCTTGGCGTGCAACGGTATCAACAAGCCACTGCTCAGTGCCATTGCTCGGTGTTTCGATCACGACCGTGCCTGTTGATTTTTTTGCCATCCATTTTGACATAAATAGCGAAATCAATGAACCGCCCATGCCCCACACAAGGCACAGTACCATCAATGAAGCAAGGTTCAAACCGCCGTTGCCGTGCACACTGCCAAGTCCAAAGACGCTAGAAATGACAAAAAATGCAATGCCGCAGACGATCATGACAGCCAAGTTGGTTAATAAAAATAAACCAATTCGCATCATAAGAAGCTTTTCCTTTTAAAAACAAAATTAAACATGGGTGTAGAGTATTATAGGGATATTTGCCCAAAAGAAAAGGCAAAATTTGAGAAAGTTCTCTAAATTTTGCCTTAATATACAAAAAACTGACAAAGCGTTTTGTAGCTGCAAGAGTTGCATACAGTTTATGCAACTCTTGCTAGGATCAATCAGCGGCTAGAGATATAAACGCGTCCACTGGTTGAGCCGACATTTGGATTTTGTGGGGTGGCATAGCTACCACCTGAACCCAGTACTTGGCTGGTCTGTGAGATGGTGGTCGATGCTGGCGGTGTATTCATCGCAAGGGTAGTGCGTGAACCGTTAAAGCCTTGATATAGGCTGGCATCTAGGCTATAGATGTTATTATAACGCTCATTGACTTTTTGAACATAGTTGCGTGTCTCACGGAATGGTGGGATGCCACCATGCTTACGCACATTACCTGGGCCTGCATTATAAGCAGCGATCACATGATTTGGATTGCTGAACATACCTTGTAGGTAGGCTAGATATTTAGTACCGCCATCGATGTTCTCAGCAGGATCATAGGCATTATACACACCCATATCGCTTGCAGTGCCTGGCATTAGCTGCATCAGACCCATTGCGCCCACTGGTGAGCGCGCGCTTGGATTAAAGGTAGATTCGGTATGGATGATCGCTTTTACCAACGCAGGATCGACGCCATAACGCGAGGCCGATTGGCGGATCAAATCATCATAAGCATCACGACCAGAGCCATAGCTGCTGTATGATGTATCCCAATGCGATGATGTGAATGCTGAGTAGTTCGGAGTTGATGATTGGTTGCTAGAAGTGTACTTTGACAATGCTGCAGTAGCGTAGCTTGTGGTTTGGCTTTGGGTCAAGACAGCCTTATTTGGGGTTTTGCTTGGTTGAATTGACACGGTTACGCCGCCAGCAGGCATCGTTGTGGTGGTCACTTCTGCCATAGCAGTCGTGCTTAGTAGTGCGATAGATAGGGTACTTAATGCGATTCTGTTAATTTTAATAGTCATAATCGTAAGTGAAGTTGAAATTTGAAACGCATTGTATAGCATAAAAATATGAATGGCTAGTAAAAAATATCATCAAGTTACAAAAAATAACACAATGGCAAGATTAGATTTAGCTTATAAATACCAAAGCAAAAACAAGGCGCAAAGCTTGGGAGAATAAGCAATATTCTGTTTAAAAATTCGCCTTTATATGGGATTTTCCAATAAATAATTTGTATTCAGAAATTAACCATCAAATTTCAAGGATGATAATTGTAACAAAATATGTATCAGCACTTTACAAAAAAGCCCAAATTTGTCTATTTGGGCTGATTGATATTCTACAAGTTGTGGCTAGCTTAATAATAGTTCCATCACCGCCTTTGAGCCGACAAAGCCCACTGCCAGTAGCACAAAGCCATAGATGGCAAAGCTTGCCGCGCGCTTGCCACGCCAGCCATAGCGATAATGCCCCCAAATCAGTATGCCATACACAAGCCAACTGATCAGGCTAAACACCATCTTATGCGCCAAATGCTGCGTCATGATGTCATAAGTGGCAATAAACCCAAGCACCAAAGCAAGGCTTAAAATCGCAAAACCCAGCGCAATCATATCAAACAATAAGCCTTCCATGCTCTGCAGTGATGGCAGGCGCGACACCCAAAAACGGTGCATAGTCTGATGCTTGAGTTCGCGGATCTGTAAGCGCAGCAAAATCCCTTGCACCGCCGCCATCAAAAGCACACAATAAGCAGCAAAAGACAATAAAATATGCACCTGCAAGCTTGCAGACAGATCAGAGATCGGCTGATAGTCTGCCTTGCCAAAATAGCCTAAGCTGATACCAAGCAGTCCTGATGGCACAGCAAGCACGCCAAGGCTTAGAATAGGGCGATATAAGCCAAACAGCACATAAAACAGCACAAAAAACAAACTGGTAAGGCTCAAAGTATTAAATAGATTAAAATTCAGCCCATAGTTTGTCACAATTTCAGGATACAGCACAGCGCCATGCAAGATAAGCGCGATAATAAGCAGGCTTAGCAAGCTGACTTTGGCAATCGGACGGTCTTTGGCAAGACAAGCAAGTAAATAGATGCTTGCCGCTGCATACACCGCCACACACGATAGGTATATAAAAAGCACAGTGACCCCTTGAGTCTTGTCAAATGATGCAAAGCTTGCCGATTTGCCTGTGGTTTTATGGGTAAAATTGGCAAAAAAGACAAAAATTTGTGGATATTGACAAGATTTGTGCAATTAAATTGGAATATTTGCCTAATTTAGCATAAAATAGCGTTTATTTGTAGCACTAGTTTTGGCAAGACACACAACCTTGCCCATTGAAAAGATTGGAAAAGCAATGTTTGATACCTTAACAGAACGACTTTCGGGCAGTCTGCGTAATATCGCAGGCACAGGTCAGCTGACCGAAGATAACATCAAAGACACACTGCGCGAAGTGCGTATGGCGCTACTAGAAGCGGATGTGGCACTGCCTGTGGCGCGAGATTTTGTCGCCAAGGTCAAAGAGCAGGCTTTGGGTCAAGATGTCCTAAAAGAGCTTGCACCTGGTCAAGCTTTTGTCAAAATCGTCTATGATGAGCTGACTGAGATGATGGGCAGCGCCAATCAGACGCTTGAGATGACTGGCAAGCCGCCGATGGTGTATCTGCTGGCAGGTCTGCAAGGTGCGGGTAAGACGACGACAGCAGGTAAGCTTGCTAAGTTTTTGCAAGAAAAACAAAATAAAAAAGTCATGCTAGTCTCTGCCGATGTCTATCGTCCTGCAGCGATCAAGCAGCTTGAGCAGGTGGCAGGGCAGGTTAAGGCAAGCTTTGTGCCATCAAGCAGTGATGAAAAGCCGATCGACATCGCGCATCGTGCGATTAACGAAGCGAAATTACAATATCAAGATATTCTCATCATCGATACCGCAGGTCGCTTGCACATCGACGATGAGATGATGGACGAGATTAAAGAGCTTGCCGCGGCGGTCAATCCTGTTGAGACGCTGTTCGTCGTCGATGCGATGACAGGTCAAGATGCGGCAAATACCGCTAAAGCATTCAATGATGCACTGCCTTTGACAGGTGTAATCTTGACCAAGACTGATGGCGATGCCCGTGGTGGTGCGGCATTGTCAGTGCGTGCGATTACCGGTAAGCCGATTAAGTTCTTGGGTCGCGGTGAGAAGCTAGATGCGCTTGAATTATTCCACCCTGAGCGTATCGCCCAGCGTATCTTGGGTATGGGTGATGTGCTGAGTTTGGTCGAAGAAGTTGAACAAAAACTTGACCGCGAAAAAGCCGAAAAAATGGCGAAAAAGATGCAAAAAGGCGGCGAGTTCGACCTTGAAGATCTTTTGACCCAATTTCAACAAATGCGTAATCTTGGCGGCATGGCAGGTTTTCTAGATAAAATGCCAGGTCTTGGCGGTGCGGACATCCAAAAGGCGATGGCAGAAGCTAAGCCTGAAGAGAAAATCAAAGAAATGGAAGCCTTGATTCACTCAATGACCCCATTTGAGCGCCAAAATCCTGATCGCATTACCCCAAGCCGTAAGCGTCGTATCGCGGCAGGTTCTGGTCGCCAAATCCAAGATGTCAATCGCCTGCTCAAGCAGCACAAGCAGATGGCAAAAATGATGAAAATGATCAGTCGTCCAGATGGCATCGGTAAGATGATGAAAGCTGTGCAAGGTTTGACGCGTGGTATGTCAGGCGGCGGCCCATTGTTTGGCAATAAAGGCGGTGATGCGAGCGCTGCCCCAAGCATGGCAGAGATGCAAAAATCGATGCAGGATCTGGGCTTGAACCCAAATGATATGCCAAGCATGGAAGAAATGCAGAAAAAAATGCAAGAATTGGGCGGTCAGCTGCCACCACAATTTAAAAAGCGTTTTTGATTGGCTGTAGCTGTGATTGATTTGAAAAACCGCTCTCCATTTGGCGAACGGTTTTTCGTTTTATCATTTTATTGATTTTGAGAGCTTTTTGTCATGGCAATTTTGATGGCATTTGATACGGTGTTTGAGCAGTGCTCGGTGGCAATCGTGCAAGATGACACGGTGCTGTACCACAAGACCATCGCGGGCAATCGTGGGCAGACTGAGATTATCCTTGAGATGGTGGATGAAGCACTTATGCAGACAAATCTGTCATTAGCACAGATAGACTGTCTTGCGTTCAATCGTGGGCCAGGCGCGTTTAGTGGTATTCGTATTAATACAGCGGTGGTGCAGGCGTTGTCGGTGGCTAGCGATACGCCATGTGTGGGTGTATCAAGCTTGGCCGCTCTTGCTGATACTGCTTGCCAAAACGAAACTTTTGCTGATAATACCGTGCTATCGGCAGTGATGGATGCACGCCAAAACCAAGTCTATCAGGGGCGATTTGTCATCAAACATGGTGCATTGAGCACTGATGCTGACGGTAAGATTATCGGTGATGAAAGCTTGCTTGATTATGATAGTCCGTTAATCGCTGATGTCATCGTCGGTGATGGTGCATCGCTTGTACAGCATGATAATGCCAAAATAGTGCAAGTACATCCGACGGCGGTTGATATCGCACGGCTTGGCATGACGGCGTATCAACAAGGGCAGGCGGTGAGTGCCGACAATGCATTGCCTGTGTATCTGCGAGATAATGCGTGGAAAACGCTGGCTGAACAAGGCAAAGCTTAAGCTTTCGGGTTTGGCTTAAGCCAAATTTCAGATTTGTGGTGTACAATACGCCGTCTTTTTATTTTTCTTAGGTTGTACTATGGATATTTTACTGATTATCAAAGCCGTCATCATGGGTATTGTTGAAGGCATTGCAGAATTTTTGCCGATTTCTAGCACTGGCTATTTGATTTTATCAGCCGATGTGATGAATTTTTTGAGCGGTGAATTTCGCAATCTGTTCATCGTCTTTATTCAGCTTGGGGCGATTTTGGCGGTCATTTATGACTACTGGGGCAGACTGTGGAATTCATTCATGGGGCTATTGACCGGCAAGGCAGAAGGCCTTGCCAAGCCTCGCCAACTGGGTCTTGCCTTGATTGTTGCGACCATTCCTGTGATGCTTGTGGGCTTTACTTTTGCTGATACCATCACGGCTGTGCTGTTTCATCCGTTGGTGGTGGCGACGATGCTGATTGTCGGTGCGCTACTGATCATTTATGCTGAGAAAACTCCCCGCAAAATCATCGCTGATGAAGCTGAGAACATCAGCTTTAAGACCGCACTGTACATTGGTCTGTGCCAATGCCTTGCCCTGATTCCCGGTACGAGCCGCTCTGGGGCGACCATCATCGGTGCGCTACTGCTTGGCACTTCGCGCAAGGCAGCGACTGAGTTTTCGTTTTTCTTAGGCATCCCTGTCATCATCGGTGCGGCATTATTGGATCTGATCAAGCATAAAGACGCGCTACAGACAGGCAGCGACTGGGCGATTTTGGGCATTGGTACGCTGGTGTCATTCATCGTTGCCTTGCTGTGCATTCGTCTGATGGTGGCGTGGGTGTCGAAAAAAGACTTTATGATTTTTGCTTGGCTGCGTATCATCACAGGCGTGATTGTGCTGATTGCGTTTTTTGGGTTTGGTTATCAGATTCAAGGCTGATCAATGCAGATGGCTGCGGATTTACCGATTTTTTGTACCCATTTAGATGACATTGTCAAAGTGATGGCAATGGTGGATGGGCTGCCACTAAATATTGAGCCAATTATTTTATCTAAGCTTAATAATAAATACCTAGGCTTTGCTTTTACTGAGCATAACATCAGCCAAGCGTTATTGTTTGAAAAAGATAAATTATCACTCGTGCAGTACAAGGATGGCGAGCTGATCAAGGTCAGTAATGAATGGCACACACTCACCAAGCGCATCGTCACTGCAGGGCGCAAATCCGAGCTGCTCTTACAAGCAGCCAAGCTTACGGCAGGACAAAGCGTGATCGATGGCACGGCAGGCTTTGGGCATGATAGCCTAATATTAGCAAGCACTGGCGCGATGGTGATGATGTGTGAAAATAATCCCATTATGGCGCTGATGCTGATGCATGAACATCACAGAATGCAGTCGAATGCCAATTGGCAAGGTTTGTTATCGCGTATTAAGATTTATCATGGCAATGTGTTGGATGTGCGTGCAAGCTGTGATCTGGTCTATCTTGATCCGATGTTTCCGCAGGACAGCTACAGTGCCAAGGTGGGTAAAACAATGCAAGCTTTGCACGCTTTTGTCGCGCCACCAAGCCGTGATGATGAGATACAATTATTAAACCATGCTGTACAATTAATCCATGATGAGGGGCGCGTGATTATCAAGCGACCCGTGAGTGCGCCGCATTTGGCACAGCAAGCACCGATACAATCATGGCAAAATGACGCAGTGCGGTTTGATCAATATCACAAACACCCTATAGTTGATAATCTAGTAGCCCAATGAAAAACCACCATACTAATCACCCTATGATCGCCCGCGATAAGTTCATCGCATGGCTACATCTGACACGCTTTGATAAGCCTGTCGGTACAGAGCTGCTCTTGTATCCGACGCTGTGGGCGGTGCTGATGGCGTATGTTGGGCAAGGGCAGATGGTAAGTTTGAAGGTGTTTGTTATTTTCACGCTTGGGGCGATTTTGATGCGTGCGGCGGGCTGTGCGATCAATGATTTTGCCGATCGTAAAGTTGATGGTCATGTCAAGCGCACCAACACTCGCCCGCTTGCCGATGGACGATTGTCTGCCAAAACTGCGCTTTATACCTTTGTGGGTTTGTCATTATTATCCGCGTGCCTGCTGTTTTTCTTGCCAGTTGCGGTGTTTTATTGGTCGCTTGGAGCGGTGGTGTTGGCGTTCGTTTATCCATTTATGAAACGCTATACACATCTGCCGCAAGTGGTGCTTGCTGCGGCGTTTGGCTGGGCGATACCGATGGCGTTCGTTGCCGCGCAAGGACATACCGATGTGTGGACATGGGTGCTGTTCGTGGCTTATATGTGTTGGACGGTGGCGTATGATACGCAATATGCGATGTGCGATCGTGATGATGATATGATCATCGGGGTCAAATCAACGGCGATTTTATTTGGCAAATATGATGTGGCGATCATCGTGCTATTAAAGGCATTATTTGTCGGCTTAATGGCGGTGGCGTTGGTGCATTATTATGGCGATACGCTTGATGCTGTGTGGATTTGCGTGGCGTTATTGCCTGTGGTTGGTAAATTTATTTATCAATATAATTTGATCAAAGACCGTGAGCGTTTGGCGTGTTTTGCTGCATTTCGTCATAATGTCTGGGTAGGGCGTTATATGTTTGCTTTGGTGGCGGTATTGACGGCGTTGCCGATGTTGTTGGCGTGATTTTAAAGGCGTAAACAATACGCCCTTAATCATCAATCATCAAAAAACAATCAAGCTGCTTTCACTCGCCGTCCGACCAATACAATCCCAACCAGCACCATCACCGCTCCGACAATAAAGCTTGTGGTCATCTCATCGCCCAAAATCCACGCACCCAGTGCCACCCCAAAAATCGGTGTCATCAAAATCAACGCCCCAATATCTGCTGAGCGATAGCGAGTCAAGAGCCAAAACCATGCCACCGTCGCTAAAAACGCCACAAATACCGCTTGAAATCCGACGCTAAGCACGCTGGCAGTTTGCCAATTCATCACCGCTTGATCGGTCGCTATCGCATATAGCCACAGTAGCACAGCGATGGCAAACAGCTGATAGGCAAGCACCTGTTTGGCAGGCAGTGTACCAAGGCTTGTCATACGGATAATCACCGTTGTCAAGCCCCACGACAAGCCCGCCGCCAATGCTAAGCCATCACCTAGTAGCGAGCCACCCGCCTGTGATGACAGCAAAAACGCCACCGCAATCCCGCCAAAAGCAAGCCCCATGCCTAGCCACTGCACCCAAGACAGCCGTTCATCTTTGACCAAAAAATGCAAAAACAACGCCGAAAATAGGGGTGATGTATATAAGAACACCACACTGCGAGATGCACTGGTATAGCGTAGCGACTCGCCTGCCAAGAGTGACTCAAAAGCGAACAATGCACCGACAAATAGCCCAAGCTTGATTTGTTTGGGATTGAACCGCAGTTCTTTTTGGTACACCATAAAGCCAAGCAAAATCAGCAAACCAAACAGCGAACGCATCGACAGCTGCATCACTGGCGAGATTTCGTGGTGGCTGAGCTTGATGGCGATATTGCTCAATCCAAGAAACAAACAGCATACCACCATCGTACTGATGGCGATATGGTCAAGGGGGCGTCTGGTGGATGTCGGCATGATAAAATGAAAAATTATATCATGAAAAAAGCCAAAATCAAGCCAAATAAAATTTAAAAAATACAATAAAATCAATTATTTGATCATAAAAATTCATCACTTGGCATGACATATCCGCCATCAATCCGACAGCGGATGGATGAAGTTCTTTTGGTATTTTTGCAGTTTTTTCTTGAAATTGTCATCCAATGGCTATATATTGAAAGGACGGACAACGGCATTTGGCAGTGTTCGCAAATTTATCAACGAATCAACAAAGAAGGAATACCGCAATGGCATTTACTCTACCTGAGCTAGGCTACAGCTACGACGCACTAGAGCCACATTTTGACAAAGAAACCATGGAAATCCACCATTCACGCCACCATCAAGCGTATGTGAACAACGCTAACGGCTTGCTAGAAGGCACTGAGTGGGCGGACAAGTCAGCCGAAGAAGTGATCGCAAACCTAGACAAGCTACCAGCTGACAAACAAACTGGCGTGCGTAACAATGCAGGCGGTCATGCCAACCACAGCCTATTTTGGACAATCCTAAAAACTGGCACCACACTTGGCGGTTCACTTAAAGAAGCCATCGAGCGTGATTTTGGTTCGGTAGAAGCATTCCAAGAGCAGTTTGAAAAAGCGGCAGCGACTCGCTTTGGTTCAGGCTGGGCATGGCTAGTTAAGCAAGGCGATAAGCTGGCTGTCGTTTCAACTGCCAACCAAGATAGCCCATTGATGGGTACTGCAGTTGCAGGCTGCGAAGGTACGCCGATCATTGGTTTGGATGTGTGGGAGCACGCTTACTACCTAAAATACCAAAACAAACGCCCAGACTATATCAAAGCATTCTGGAGTGTAGTTAACTGGGATGAAGCACAAAAACGCTTTGACGCAGCTTAATAGTCATCTATGAACCAAAAAATCGCATTCAGTGATGGATGCGATTTTTTTTATTGTGCGAAATTATTGTGCGAATGGTTGGATTGGGTTAAGTTTAGACAAACACTTCCCAAATAAGCGCCACAGCAATGGCGATAAACACCGCACCGCATAAGCGATTGAGCCATAATAAGCGGTTGCCTTGTCCCAGCCAGTTGGCAAGCTTTTGACCGCTGATGGCATACATAAACTGCCAAAAGGTCTCAATGACATAAAAGCCAATGACCAAAATCACATATTGGGGTAGTAGTGGTGCTGAGAAGTTGATGAATTTTGGGAAAAATGCCGCAAAAAACAAGATGGCTTTGGGATTGGATAACGATACCCAAATGCCTGTGCGAAACAATGCCCACTGTGAGCCGTTCGCCTCAATATCACTGCCAAAACTGCCGCCATCACTTCGCCATGACTGCACGCCAAGATAGCACAAATATATCGCGCCCAGAACCTTAACGCTGTCCAATACCACAGGGTATCGGCTGATGATGCTTAGGCCAAACAGTGATGCACCAAGCAATATCATCAGTCCAAGCATCAGACCTGCCATCGCCCACAGTGTACGGCGTAAACCGTGGTTGAGACCGCATTGAAAGGCGAACAGCATATTTGAGCCTGGGGTGGCAGAGACCAGTAGGGTGCTGATGGCAAAGAAGATGAATAATTGAATGGTCATGGTATCGTTCATTTAAGCGGTGGTGGTACGCACAACTTTGGGTTCTTTGATGGGTAAATTACTCACCGCCGCCAAAAATGCCAAAGCCATGTCGGCATACCACATATAGGCATAATTGCCAAAGCTGTCAATGGCAAGTCCGCCAAAATACGCCCCAAGAAAACCGCCGATTTGATGGCTAAGCAAGGTAAGACCAAACAAAGTTGCCAAATATCGCACGCCAAACAGCTTACCAATCGCCCCTGCAGTCGGTGGTACGGTTGCAAGCCAAGTCAGGCCAAGACCGATGGCAAAAATATAAAAAGTCATCGGAGTCTGCGGTGCCATCAGATAAATCGCCACCAAAATCACACGGCTTAAATACATCCAAAATAAGATATATTTACACCGCCAATGACCCACCGACCATCCGACAAACAGACTGCCAACGACATTGGATAGTCCAATCAATGCCAGTGACCATGATGCCACTGATGAGCTAAGCCCCGCCAGTGTCACTTCGGTTGGTAGATGTGTCACCAAAAAGGCGATATGAAAACCACAGGTAAAAAATGCCAAGTGAATCAATAGATAATTGCGATCAGCCATGGCAGATTTGACAGCCTGTGAGAGTGTCTGTGTCGGCTCAGTGGGTGCGATGGCTTTGGGTGCTGACTGATGGCGTGTCAGATACCATGCCAAAGGCAAGCACAGCAGACTGATGGCTGCCAAGACATAAAATGCCTTTGACCAGCCGATGAGTGGCAAGCTGATGAGTAGCTGTAGCATCGGTGCGAACAAAAACTGCCCAAAGCTTGAGCCGGCATTGATGATGCCAGACGCCGTACCCCGAGCGTGCTCAGGCACTTGATTGGCGACTTGTCCCATGAGTACCGAGAAACTGCCTGCACCTGCACCAAAGGCAATCAGCACGCCCAAAGTCAAAGTCAGCCCCCAAGCGGACAATAGATGTGGCACCAAAGCACAGCCGAGCATCAATACCAGCGTACCAATAAATAGCACCCATCTTGCGCCGAAGCGATCGGCAATCGCCCCTGTGATTGGCTGTGATACGCCCCACATCAGCTGTGTCATCGCCAAGGCAAAGCTGATTTGTACGATATTGACCGTCGTCTCAGCGGTAATCGGCTGAATGAATAAGCCTAATGACAAGCGAATGCCAGTGGTGATGAGTAGAATTGTCGCAGCGATGGCGACCAGTGACCAGATGGCGACAGCGGACTTTGTCATATGATTCCAAAAATGCACAAAAGAAAAATGATGCAAAATAACAGCAGTTATTGTACGCTATCTCATCACCGAAAATAAAGAGTAAATATATGTTTGAATTGACATTTTTGGGCACATCAAGTGGTGTACCGACTTTGCGTCGCAATGTCTCTGGACTTGCGGTATCACTACTTGCCAAAAGCCACCAGACGGGCAAATCGACACCATGGATACTCATCGACTGTGGTGAAGCCACACAGCATCAGCTGCTGCGCGCACCACATAAGCCATCGATGCTGCAGGCGATTTTTATCACGCATATGCACGGCGATCATTGCTATGGCTTGATGGGGCTATTGGCAAGCCTAGCCATGCATGGTCGTACAAGTCCGCTACCGATCATTGCACCGCCTGCTTTGGGGGAGCTTTTGGATGCATTTATCCGCCTAACTGAGATGAATTTGAGCTATGAGATTGATTTTATTGATATTCATAGTGTGCTAGATACAGGGCTTGTGCTTGAGCTGTCTGATGAATTATCCTTAGAAATCGATATTCACCCACTTAGCCACCGCTGTGATAGTTTTGGGTTTGGGCTGACCCAAATCCACCGCCAAAAAAAGCTAAATACCGACAAACTCTCGCTTGATCATATTGCCACACGCTACTGGGGTAGTATTTTAAAATCTGATACGCCAAGCCTTAGCATTGATGGACGCACTGTGCTGGTGGCTGATTATTTACATCTGAACGAAACTTTCCAAAAAATCGTCATCGCAGGTGATAATGATACACCAAGCCTGCTGACTGATGCTGTCAAAGGTGCCGTGATGCTGGTGCATGAAGCGACCTATACGCAGGCAGTGATGGATAAGATACTTGCCAAAGGGGTGTTTGACCCCAAGCATTCAAGTGCCAAGATGGTGGCCAAGTTTGCTCGTGATGCAGGTGTGCCTTGTCTTGTGCTGACGCATTTTAGTGCGCGGTTTATGCTGTTTGATGAGCCTGAGAATCCTGTGCCAAATATGGGACATATCCGCACAGAAGTAGAATCGGTCTATGATGGCAGATTGATTTTGGCGGAAGATTTGATGGTGGTGAAGATTGGTGAATGATCAATTTTACCAGCCCCTTATAAGCTTACCATCTTTCCAATAAGACACGGCAACATAACTGTCTTTATCCACAAAATCATAGGGCTTGTTACAATCTTCAAATTTCCAACCATCTAAAGTCAGTGTGCCTTTATTTTTCTGTGCTTGCTCAAAGCCGATATCAAATCTTACCCATGAATATGCAGGGCAGGTAATGGTATCATAATCACTGCGATCGTAGGCATCTACAAACAGTTCGCTTGGTGTAAATGGTTCGGTATTGATGACAGTGATTTGCCATCTTGTATTGATATAGATGACCGATATGCCATTGATGAGCATGGGTGCGGGCAATTTGGCTGATAGAATTTTGGCATTGGCGTTATTTTGGACATCACCGCCATAAGGCACATCATATTCTACATGAGTGCCGATCGGCAGGGTGATGGCACCATAAGGCTTCTCACTGCTCAAGGTTGCATAACGATATAAGTCTTGAATTTGATATCGCTGTTTTAATTGATAACCCTGATAATCGATGATGCCAAAACCGATCAAACTTAGCAGAGCCGGTATATTTGCAATCATCAGCCGCAGCTTTTCGGTTCGAGTTATCTGATAATGATAACCGTGTGATTTGGTTTTTTTGATACGCAAAAGCAGTCGAATATCAACGACAATCGCCAATAAGACGCTGATACCCATCACCAACAGCAGAACATAAATCAGAAAAAATGGCGGTGCAACTGTCATATATCAGTCTTCCATCTTTGGTTTAGCCCAGTCATCCCTACCCAATGTTGGCTAAATTGATACGCCACACGCCCCGAGCGACCGCCCCGAGTGCTTGCCCATTTGAGCGCTTCGGCTTCGGTGATATCATTATAGCTGATGCCATGCTTGGCAAGTAGGTGCTTGACGATGTCCAGATACAGCGCTTGATTCATCGGATAAAACGACAGCCAAATCCCAAAGCGGTCTGACAGCGATACCGTCTCATCGATGGTCTCATAGGGATTGACTTCATCGGTCTGACCATTATAGATGCTGACATTGTCTTTCATCAGCTGTGGCAGTAGATGGCGGCGGTTACTGGTGGCATAGACGAGCAGGTTATTTTGTTCGCTGTCAAGTGCGCCATCGAGCACGCTTTTTAGGGTGCGGTAATTTTCATCTTGGGCGTTGAATGCCAAATCATCACAGTAGATGATGTAGCGATTGGGATTGCCATTCTTGGCGGCAGTTTTGATGGCTTGGCGAATTTTATCAAGGTGTAATAAATCATCACGAGCCACTTCGATGATGCGTAAGCCCTTGTGATGATAGGCTTTGAGCAGGGCACGAATCAGCGATGATTTGCCTGCGCCACGAGTGCCTGTCATCAGCACATGGTTGGCAGGCAGGCGAGCCAAGAACTGCTCGGTGTTGGCGATGAGTTTGTCTTTTTGGGTGTCAATACCAAGCAAATCCGCCAAATCCCCACCGAAGCTGACATCAATCGGTACAAGCTTGCCATGCAGACCACCCACCCAGCGATAGGCAAGCACATCAGCATCGATGCTAATAGGCTGTGTGGTACGCTCGCTTAGGTATTGGGTTAGTAGGTCGATGAGTTCATTTGGCAAAGTCATGGCATATCCTTAATCATACAAATAAAAAAATTGGGATACGCCATTGTACCCCAATTTTTTAGCAAATTACCATCAAATATTGCGTGTGGCAAAGGTATCACACTGTTTAATATCACCAGTTTCAAAGCCACGATAGAACCACTGCTTACGCTGTGCGCTCGTGCCATGCGTGAAGCTGTCAGGGACGGCATGACCTTGTGCCTTGTGTTGTAGGTAGTCATCACCGATTTTTTCGGCGGCATCTAGCGCTTCTTCGATGTCACCTTGTTGTAGGAACTGCGTGCGTTCGTGATTGTGGCGTGCCCATAGCCCAGCAAAGCAGTCGGCTTGTAGCTCTTGGCGGACAGATAGGTTGTTGGCGGCAGCAGTGCTTGCCTGTGCTTGTGCTTGGCGGACTTGGCTTGAGATGCCTAGCAAGGTTTGCACATGATGACCGACTTCGTGGGCGATGACATAGGCTTGGGCGAAGTCGCCTGCTTGGTCATTGCGAGTCAGTTCAGTGTTGTTTTGTTCACCGCCGATGTCCATTTGGGTGCGCATATCACGAAAAAATCCCGTGTCCAAATACACCTTTTGGTCAGCAGGGCAATAAAATGGCCCGCTAGCAGAAGTCGCCGAACCACACGCAGATTGCACCGCACCGCTAAATAGCACAAGGGTCGGTGCTTGATAAGTCTTGCCAAGCTGATTAAAAATCGGCGTCCAGACTTCTTCGGTATCGGCAAGCACCGTTGCCACAAATTCACGAGATTCTGCCATGTCCGCCGTTTCGGTAGTAGGGGCAGTGGCAGGCGTGTTGGCATTTTGGATTTGCTGAGTGACGCCTAGCGTGGTCTCGGGGCTGATGCCAAATACTTGCCATAAAATCAGCGCAATAATCAGACCGACGATACTGATACCGCCTGCTTTTTTGGCACCACCACCGCGTCTGTCTTCGATATTGCTACTTTGTCTGCGACCACGCCACTGCATAGTTTCACCTTTTGTTGAATTTGATTTTGGAAAATGATTAAAATGGGATTATTATACGAAAAATGCCGTCGCAGATGGGTGATGGGTTACGATATTTTACAAAAGTCGCACCGTGATGGTCGGTGATGGGGATAGGCTTAGTGTGCACAAGTCGCCATATGCACGAGTGGCGACCACCAATAGCCTTTGATGGCATCAGTTTGGCTTGTATCTGATGCGTGCATATTTGCCAAATCCTGCTGGCTGTGATGGGCGTGATGGCTGTCGTGACTGTCGTGATGATGGGCGTGCGATGCATCAAACCCACCCCGATGATGGCTGACCACCACTGCACACACCATAAAGGCGATGGCAATGAGTATCCCAATCATTACTTTATAAGTCTGTGTACTGTCTGTGCGTGCCATCATGCGGATGCCTTGTTATTATGAGTAGTTAGTATAAGTGGTTTGGTGGCGACTTGGCAAGCGTGATTGACTTGCAATTTTGGTACATTGGGCGTAAGATTGGCGGTATTACTGATTTTAGGAATGATTTATGCTAAAAAGTGTCATCGCCCAGCACAACCCAAATAACTTACCCATCACTCATGCGGTGATTTGGCTACATGGCTTGGGAGCGAGTGGTCATGATTTTGAGCCGATTGTCCCTGAGCTTGGCTTATCAGGTGATGTGGGTGTGCGATTTATTTTTCCGCACGCACCACAGATTCCTGTGACGATTAATGGTGGCTATATCATGCCGGCGTGGTATGACATCCTTGAGATGACGCTCGATCGCAAGGTGGATGTCGCCCAAATCGCTGCATCGGCAGATGCCATCAATGTGCTGATTGATGAGCAAATCAACGCAGGCATCGATAGCCAAAACATCATCATTGCAGGCTTTTCGCAAGGTGGGGCGGTGGCGTATCACACTGTCTTGACCAATACTCGCAAGCTTGGCGGATTGCTTGCTTTATCGACTTATTTTGCCACCAGCAATGAAATCTCAAGCGTCGGCATCAACCAAGACATCGCTGTCAAAATCGATCATGGTGACTTTGATGACATCGTCCCGCCTGTACTTGGTGCACGAGCCAAAGCATCGCTAGAAACGCTTGGGCTATCCCCGACGCTATCGACTTATCCAATGGCGCATCAGGTGTGCCTAGCGCAGATCAAGGCGATTGGTCAATGGATGAATGAGTTATTTGCCAAGCCTTGATTGATTTCACCATAACCACTTATCAAGAATAAAAAAGCCCAACACGCTTCCCCACCTCTTGGGTGATCGTGGTCACCCCGTGGGAGTAGTGTTGGGCTTGATTGTCATTGTACCAAATGTGATTTGATATGGCAAGTTTGAGAAGTAAGCTTTGGGGAATTGGTCAAGAATGGATGATTACAAACCGTATGGTCGGTTTTATATTAATGATGATAATGATTAAGCATGATTAAATTGACCATGTTGCAAAAAATGTAGCGTCTGCATTGCCGCTGTCTTATCAGTCAGCAGTCCTGAATGACTGACGGGTAAAATCAAATAATCCGTCGCATGGTCAAGGACAGTTTCAGACAGTAGTACCGTACCATCATGACGCTTATCAGCTATGCTGTGTCTGTGGCGATGATGATGTAGCGCCAATAATGGCACACCTAGACCGACAGGTCGGTTGCCGGCAATGACACCAATTTTGGCACCAGTCGGCGGTAGTGGACAAGTGCCATCGAGTGCACCTGTGTAGGCGTGTCTGACCAATGAAGGCAGATATCTGCGTGCATAGTGTGCTGTCTGACTACCTTGATGCGGCGTGCCAAGTGTGACACAGTGATGCACTTGCCACATCGGATAATGCGTCAAAAAATGCCGTATCACAAGACCGCCTAGGCTATGCCCAACCAGATTGATGGGCTGAGTGGGATGATGATTGGCAAGCAGATACTCGTGCAGTCCTTGGCTGTTGATTGCGATGGGCTGACTTAGACTTTTGTAGCCATAGCAAAAGGTTGGCAAGCCATGGTTTTCAAGCTTTTTGGCGAGCGGTTTCATATACCACGGATTGAGATGCAGTCCATGAATGAGAATGGTTAAGGGCGTGTTCATTGACGGTATTATGTTGTTTGAATGAACCATATCATAGCAAATCCACAAAACCACAATCAATCACTGCACAAAAAAGATCCAAACAATCGTTTGAATCTTTTGGGATTTGATGGTGCAAATAGCACTAAGCCATCAACTCAGTGGATTATTTACCACGATAAGTGATGCGACCCTTGCTCAAATCATACGGTGTCATCTCAACCTTAACCTTGTCACCAGTTAGGATGCGGATGTAGTGCTTACGCATCTTACCTGAGATGTGAGCGATGATTTCGTGTCCGTTATCTAGGCGGACTTTGAACAGGGTGTTTGGCAAAGTGTCGATTACTTCGCCTTCAAATTCGATGATGTCGTCTTTTTTTGCCATAATCTCATCAATATCGTTAAAAAATTTGGGCTATTATACTATTTTTCATCGTGAAAATATAGCCTTATTTTGGTAAATTTAGCCAAAGTGGTGTCAATGGCATATCAGGCAGTAAGGATTGCAAATGCTCTGGATAATAGGCATTGATAAAATATAAGCCATCAGCCGATGCGGTCGGTGGGGCAAGCGTGCGATCTTTGGCATGAATTAGGGGTAATAGCTCATCCACCGCCATCTCACCACGACCGATGGCAAACAGTGCGCCCATGATGTTACGCACCATATGGTGCAAAAAACCATCGGCTTGGATGTCAAGCACGAGATACGCCCCATGCGTGAACAGCTCGGCATGGCTGACTGTGCGTACAGGTTGATTGGATTGGCAAGCTGCCGCACGAAAACTTGTAAAATCATGTGTACCGACCAAAAGCTTGCTTGCCTGTATCATCTTATCAATATCAAGCGGTGCATATTCATGTGTCACCTGATGGCGTAAGATGGCGGGGCGATAGGGCTGATTGAGCGTGATGTAGCGATAGCGACGCGCGATGGCGCTAAAGCGGGCATGAAAATCATCTGGCATCGGCACCATCCAGCGCAGAGCGATGTCATCAGGCAGCATACTATTGACGCCACGCAGCCAGTTATAGACAGGGCGATGAGCGTGCGTGGTGAAATGCGCTACCATATTGCCAGCATGGACGCCAGCATCAGTGCGACCTGCGGCGATGAGTTCGATGGGTTCGTTGGCGATCTTGGATAGGGCATTTTCGATGACGGCTTGGACGCCGATGGCATCGATTTGGCGTTGCCAGCCACGATAGTTCGTCCCGATGAACTCGATACCGACGGCATAGACCTGCGCACGGTTTTGGGCGGTTTGGGTGTCTTGTGTCATGGGGTGATCATCCAGTGTGCATCAGACAGCTTGTCATTTAGGCTAAGCCACAGTGCCTGCCCATAGATACCTGCGATACTTAGCGTCCCTGCTGCCCAGACGCCATGCTCATATTGCCATGCGCCAGCTGCGTAGTTGCTGTTCGTACCGCCAAATGGGCACATCGTCGTGCAGATGATACGCACGCCACGAGCGATGGCATCATCGATGGCATGGATGATGGCAGGTGATGATGGCAGATTGCCTGCACCGTAGCCGATTAGGATGATGGCACACGCATTGGCGGCTGCTTGGCTGATGGACTGTGCCAAAATGTCGGTGGCATTGGGCAGGGCGTAGATGGCATGGATGTGGGTGGTGCTTGCACGGGTTTGTAAATTGGCAAGCTCGCTTGTTTTGTGTTCAATCGCTGTGCTTGGCACTGCATGATGATTGGCATTATCAAAAGTTGCCACCACACCATCAAACGCATCATGGATTTGGCTGTTGATTTTTTGGGTATTATTGGCAATTAGGCTCTTATGATAAAACTGCACATAGACACCCGTGTGCTTTGACGCTACGCCAAGTGCGTCGCTAAGATTCGTCCATGCATCACTGTCTTTATTAATCTGATAATCGGCAAGCTCAGGGATGAATAATGGCTGCATACTGCCTGTAATCACAAGGCTAATATCAGGCAAATCCGCCAAAGCGTGTGCCAAAAATGCCGCCAAAAAGCTGAGCGTATCCGTCCCTGTCAATAGTACAAATCGACGCACGCCAGTAGCATAGGCATCAAGGATAATGCGATAAAAATGCACAAACTCTGTCGGTGTCAAGGTGCTAGAATCTTTGATGACATCATTATCAAGCACGCGAATGTGATAATTTTGCTCAGCCAAACGCTCGGTCAAAATCGGCAAAAACACATCGGCAAGCAAGGGTGATAACGGCGTGCCATGACTACCAAAAGTACCGCCTGCATAAATCAGATGAATGGGTGTGGTCATAAGAATCATCAATCAAAAAAGCTTAGGCGTATTATAAAGCAAAGCTGACTAAAAAGCACATCGAAATCGATGTGCTTTTGATGATCTGCCTATCTTAGATGCGACCTTGTAGGATGGCCAACATACGGCGTAGTGGCTCGGCAGCACCCCATAGTAGCTGATCACCGACGGTGAACGCAGTCAGATACTCGCCACCCATGTTCATCTTACGCAGACGACCAACAGCGACATTGAGCGTGCCTGTGACAGCGACAGGGGTTAGACGTTCCATGCTGGCAGGTTTGTCATTTTCGACGACATCCAGCCATGGATTGTCGCTTTCACGCAAGGCGGCTTCGATTTCTTCTAGTGGAATGTCTTTTGTTAGCTTGATGGTCAATGCTTGGCTGTGGCAACGCATCGCACCGATACGCACGCAGATACCATCGATGTTGATCAGATCATCGCCTGATTTGCCAAGGATTTTATTCGTTTCGGCTTGACCTTTCCATTCTTCACGAGATTGACCATTCTCAAGCTGGCTGTCGATGTACGGGATTAGACTGCCTGCCAAGACCGCACCGAAATGCTGTTTTGGGAAGCTGTCACTACGCTGTGTATCGGCGATGGTCTTATCGATCTCAAGGATGGCAGAAGCAGGGTCGGCAAGCTTATCAGCGACCGAATCACGCAATACGCCCATACCGCTGATGAGTTCACGCATATTGTTGGCACCAGCACCTGATGCAGCTTGATAAGTCATCGCTGATACCCATTCTACCCAGCCGCGGCGGAATAGCTCACCGATGGCCATCAGCATTAGGCTGACGGTGCAGTTGCCACCGATGAAGTCTTTTTTGCCATTGGCAAGGGCGGCATCAATCACATCACGATTGACAGGATCTAGGATGATGATGGCATCATCTTCCATGCGTAGCGAGCTAGCTGCATCAATCCAGTAGCCATTCCAACCGCTGTCACGCAGTTTGCCATGTACAGCTTTGGTGTAGTCGCCACCTTGGCAGGTGATGATGGTATCGCATTTGGCAAGCTCTGTGATGTCATTAGCATCTTTTAAAGTGCCTGCATCCACGCCAAAGTCAGGGGCTTTGCCACCAGCGTTACTCGTTGAAAAGAATACAGGCGTAATGTGTGCAAAATCGCCTTCTTCAATCATGCGAGCCATCAGTACAGAGCCAACCATACCACGCCAGCCAACCAGACCAACTACCATTTTTTCTGCCATGTTAAAACTACCTTTTGCTTGGTGAAATCGCCCAATTAGACCATCACAATTGGACTAAATATCAAATAGCTAACTATGCCTTGTTATCGACAAAAAATCAAGTGTTTTTAACCGCTTTTGTAGAGTTATTTGTTTGGTTAAGCCAAACTTTTGTTTAAGATAACAAAACAATTTCAAAATCATCGCATGATTGGCTTTGAAAAATCTCACTGCTATCTTTATAACTAGATGATTTTAAAAATATTTTTTCATGCACTGCCGATGATTTTGGGTGAAATTGATAATAAATAACGCTGATGATTTTCGCTATTGCCCATGATTTTATGTGATCAATAATAACACTGCCGCGGTCGCGATGATGCTGGCATACACGCCAAGCAGTAGCTTTAGTCCGAAGCTTAATAGACTTTTTTCATCCAATGCGCCATCGATATTATTTTGGCTTGCGATGGTACAGATCAAAATAATCAGTGGCATAGATGTAAATACCGCAAAGCCTGCGCCAGCATTTTGGATCGCGGCAAACAGCAAATCATGCCCAAATTTATCCCCAAGCTGCACGCTGATGTCCATCAATAGCGCATTGCCGCCGAGGTTTGAGCCTGTCACAAAGCCGCTTAGCATCGCAAAAATCGGCAAAATCAGCACATACAGCCACAACCCGCCGACACCGTCAAGGCTTGCGATCAATGCTGAGATAAACCCTGCAAAGCCCATCAATTGCGCGAGCAAAATAAAGATAAACAAAGTCGCGCACGCCTTGATGCTCTTGGCGATCGGCAGATGAATGCGATAATGACGATGGCGAGCCGCGATGCTTAAGATGGTCAAAATGATGGCAAGACAAGGACTGGCAAACAGCACAAAATTCACGCCATGACCATGCAGCGTGCCAAGTTCTAGCAGATTAGGCATCGCATATACCAATAGCTTGATGGCGATGACAAACACGACCACGAGTAGATACGGCATCATGACGATGAGAAAAGTGCGTGTGGTTTTGGCAAGGGATTGCTTATTTTTGATTAAAAAATAAGCACAAAACACCACAAAGCTGATAAAGCCTGCGACCACGCCAGCCAGCTCCACTTGATTGTAGCGATTGGCAAAGTACAACGCCGTGCCAAATACTGCGATGAGTAGCGCACAAAAGCCGATTTCACCAAGGTTTAGGCGAGATTGTTTTAGGAGTTTAAAGGCGGTCATGCTAAACAGCAGTAGATACAGCGGCACAAAATACGCCGTCATCACGCCCAAAGTCGGCGCGTCCATGCCTGCCAATTTACTGCCAACCATGGTCGATAGCCCAAGCGTTCCCCATGAGATGATATTCATGCTCAGCATCGACAGCTGTGCGGCGGTCGTGGCGTGATACAGCGAGAAAAACAGCGGCACAGCCAAAATCAGCGAGACGCCAAAGCCTGTGATCGACTCAATGGCAGGCAATAGCCCAAATAACAAAATCAGCACCTTGTGATGCGCATCAATCGGCAATGCCGCCAAAAAATCACGGATTCTAGCATTATAGCGATATTCATCGAGCAGCACGCCCAATGTCAAACCAGGTAAAATCACACAAAATGCCGTCAAAGATAAAATCAGCTTATTAACCACAGATGCGTGTATGATGGCTGTGTCCAGCCGCAAGCCATCGACCGTGACCGCTAAGAATAGGGCGGTTATGATACCGACAATGCCCGCGGTTTGGCTGGATTTGTGCAGCACGAGCATGGTGAATAGACTGATTAAAATCGGCAAGAGCAATAGGGCGATCATGTTATTATTCCTGTTATCAGCTTTTGATTTTAGCTGTTTTTAGTGATGATTATTATCCATAGATTATTATTAATATTTATTATAGATACTGCATAAAAAACAGTGCATGACAAGTATCATACACTGTTTTTAAGATTATTCAAGTTTAGCCACAGCTCACTTCAAGCGTCTGGCTAAGTTCGGCTAGGCTTTTGCCCATACTAAAATCGCGATTTGCCACTGGAACTTGTAAGCTGTCAAGCTGACTGGCAAACTCACTGTCGCTTGTCGTGCTGATCAGCTTACCTGTGCAGACATTGACTGCGAAATAATGCGGTGCTTTACCGCCATTTGCCACGCCATAGACCAGTGTGTCATGCACAAGTAGTGGATCTTGTGCCGTCACTGCACCTGCATCAGGGGTAAATGCACCATCTTGATACAGATGATAATGCCCATCGGTTGCTAGGCGAAAATCCGTCTGCGCCACAGATACAGTCAGTTCGCCGATGCACCACGCGCTGATCGCTGCGACGATGGCCAGCGCGCCAATACCAAAGACTCTTTCTTTCATCGAAGTATATGCTTTCATAACAGCCATCCTTTTGTTTGTTACTCTGACATTACCGTTTGGTATAGTTATATTATAATAGCAAATTATGCAAAAATGAAATGATATATTTTTACAAAAAGTGACTGAGCAGTCATTTTGAGTAGAGTGGCGTATATTGGGGTGGTGATTGATGATAAAAGTTTTGGGGTAAAAGGGTGTTGGTAATAAAGTGGATCTGAGATTGGTGTGATATTGATAGACTGGAAAACTTTCCAATATAAAAAGAAAAAGCCTTTCAAAATGAAAGGCTTTCTTGAATATGGCTCCCCAACCTGGGCTCGAACCAGGGACACACGGATTAACAGTCCGATGCTCTACCGACTGAGCTATTGGGGAATGTCGGTTATCTTTTCGCTTAACTGCTCAAGATGGTGCGTATTATAGCAGGTTATCTTTGCCTGTCAATACTTTTTTTAAAAATTTTCGAAAAAATTTCGATTATTTGATCAATTCAATGCCAAAAGCACATAATTGAAAAAACCAAAGCACCGCTGCAAAGGGGTGACCATGAACCGTGAAGTTCAAGGCGGATAAGAGTAATGCTCATTACGGCTTCCTGATACATCACAAGGATGCAGGCCTGCACAACAGAAACATTGAACCCAAATCCTAAAATAAGATTATCGGCTCAGGAATACGCTTCACTGGCGAGTGCTCCAGTAGCGATTATTATAACAAATTGGCGAAATTTGGCAAGTGATTATTGTCAAATTTCGTGTAGTGTTTCGTAAATAACTTATTGATTTATTAGGAAAAATTCTCAAAAAGTGATGATGGTGAATGGCGATGGTCTGACAATGAACCAATAAAAATGCCCATTGAAAACTCAATGGGCATTTGAACAATTCAATTGAGCAATTATTTGATTTTTGCTTCTTTGAATAGAACATGTTGGCGAACTTTTGGATCAAACTTTTTGATTTCCATTTTGCCAGGCATGGTACGCTTGTTCTTAGTAGTGGTGTAGAAATAACCAGTACCAGCGGTAGAAACTAGTTTAATTTTATCTCTCATGATCGTATCCTTTAACTAATGGTATGTGGGGTCAAATTAGATTTTTTGACCTTGGGCGCGTAGGTCAGCAAGCACTTTGTCGATGCCATGCTTGTCAATGATACGCATACCTTTAGATGAAACGCGTAGACGAACAAAACGGTTCTCAGACTCTACCCAAAAACGATGGTTGTGTAGGTTTGGCAGGAAACGACGGCGAGTTTTGTTGTTCGCGTGTGATACATTGTTACCCACTTGTGGGCGTTTTCCAGTCACTTGACAGACTCGAGACATGGTGAACTCCTAATCTTAGCGGCACGGATATTGAGCGGTATCAGGTGTGCCAGTCACAGCTTTGGTGCTTACTTATTTGTGGTATGGACACGGCACAAATAAAGCGTGACTTTTTCATGGTTAGGCCACTCTTTGCTTACCGTTAAAGGCGACGACAATCAAGAAGTAGCAGAAAAAATTAAAGCCCGAATTATACATGAAATGATTATAAAATACAAGTATTATTCAGGCTTTTATGATAAAAAATACAGGGCGTATTATATACAATAGCCCAGATATTTTTAAGCTTTTGGCGTCAAAGCATTGGTCGGCAGACCAAAACCGTGCCAACCGTAGTGCATGAAGTTACGAATATTGGCGTGATCTGTACCATCTGGTGTGGCAAGTACCGCGCGGTAATGCTCGGCAAATAGGCTTAGGGTGTCGATTTGGTTTAAGCCATGCAGTTTAGCCAAGCTAAATACTTTAGCGCTGCCTTCATTAGTGCCAGCAGGGTTAGTCACATCACCATTGACAAATTCTACAGGCGTGTAAGTGTAGTGCTGCTCAATAAACGCAAGCACATCAGCAAAGGCTAAGCTTTCATTAGCGACGCCAGCCAATAAGTGTGAGATTTCAGTAGCTTTCATGACGCACCTTATTAGCGATTGAAATAATCATCATCATCGAATGATGGTGGCGCAAAGTTGCCTTGCTCAAGATGGCTCATGTGCATCTGCATAGAGCGCTCGTGCTGAATGCGCTGATAGATTTCTTCACGGTGTACAGCGATGTCTTTTGGGGCATTGACACCAAGACGGACTTGGTTGCCTTTAACGCCTAGGACAGTTACACTGACTTCATCACCAATCATTAGGGTTTCGCCGACACGGCGTGTTAGGATTAGCATAAGATACTCCTTAGATACACATCAACTCAATCGTTATTGTTAGCCATGATATCCGTTTTATCAATTGAGTTGATCGGTGGGCGGGCTGTATAAATTTTGCCCATAAAAATGCCTAATGCGATATTATAATCTGCATTAGGCATCTTGTCAGTAATTTTTTCTGTCGATTTCGTTGTATTTTGTTTAATAAAATCTTTGAAAAATTCAATCTATGCTGATGGTAATGGTTGTTTATAGACCAGCAACTTTACTTTCGCCATCTTGACGATCCAGACCAAAAGCAGTGTGTAACTCTTTGACGGCTTTTTCTAGGTGCTGCTCTTGGATTAGAACAGAGACCTTGATTTCGCTGGTAGAGATCATCTGTAGGTTGATGTTGTTGCTTGCTAGGGTGTCAAACATTTTGCTTGCCACGCCTGCGTGCGAGCGCATACCAACGCCCACGATAGAGACCTTGACCACATCATTAGCGCCAAATACTTCGGTTGCCCCGATCTCGTCTTTCACGCGCTCGTTTAGGATTTTTAGGGTTTTTTCGTAGTCGCCACGCTGCACGGTGAAGCTAAAATCGGTATAGCCTTCTTGTGATGCGTTTTGGATGATCATATCGATTTCGATATTGGCAGAGCTCACTGGGCTTAGGATGGCCGATGCGATACCAGGACGGTCAGGCACGCCACGCACGACGATTTTTGCTTCATCGCGGTTGAATGCGATACCAGAAATTACTGCACGCTCCATATCATCTCCTTCATCAATCGTGATTAGTGTGCCGACATTTTGTTTAAAGTTGTCATCAAAGACGCCGTCTGCTGATTCGTCAAAGCTTGACAAAACGCGCAGTGGGACTTGGTATTTGCCTGCAAATTCTACAGAGCGGATTTGTAGGACTTTTGAGCCTAGACTTGCCATCTCGATCATCTCTTCAAAAGTGATTTTCGATAGCTTTTTGGCCTTAGATGTGACGCGTGGATCGGTGGTATAGACGCCATCGACATCGGTATAGATTTGGCATTCGTCTGCTTTTAGTGCAGCAGCTAGGGCGACGCCTGTGGTATCAGAGCCGCCACGACCAAGCGTGGTGACATCGCCAAGTTCATTGATACCTTGGAAGCCTGCCACGACGACGACGCGACCTGCATTTAGCTCGTTCATGATGGCATCAGAATCGATGCTTTGGATGCGAGCTTTGGTATGAGTATCATCCGTGCGAATGGCAACTTGACCACCTGTCATCGATTTGGCTTCAACGCCAATCGATTGCAATGCCATCGACAGCAGAGAAATCGAAACTTGCTCACCAGTGCAGACCATTTGGTCGTATTCGCGCGGATCTGGGTCGGTGGTAATTTCACGCGCCAGACCGATCAGTCGGTTGGTTTCGCCACTCATTGCTGAGACGACCACAACGACTTGATGACCATTGTCGTGCCAGCGTTTGACACGCTGAGCGACATTTTTGATGCGGCTGATGTTACCCATCGAAGTGCCGCCGTATTTTTGTACGATTAGTGCCATTATAGTTGCCTTGTAAATCACCCAATAGGGCTTGTCGTCAAGCGTCAAAAACGCTCATGGAAAAAAGCCAAATCCATCAAGCAAAGCTGTCGCGCGTCCGTGCCAGTCGGATATTGTGCCACAAAAACGCCGCCGTGCTTGTATGGTTTTGGGATAAGCTTATGCCAAATCGGCAGTAAGCTTGGTTTGTAATGCTTCTAACACCGTAGCCAATTTGTCAGACTTTGGTGCACCGCCTTGGGCGTAGTCAGGTTTGCCGCCGCCTTTACCACCAAGCTCACTGGCTAGGTGACGAATGATGTCGCCTGCTTTGACTTTGTCTTGAGCACCTTTGGCGACGCTGGCAGTGATGGCTAGGTCATCGGTTTCGCCGACAATCACGATGATGCCATTGGTCAGACGAGATTTTAGCGTGTCGGTCAAGCCGCGAATGCTCTTACCGTCAATACCAGCGACTTTGGCGACCAGTACTTTATAATCGCCGATGCTCACCGCTTGATCGATTAGGCTTACTGCTTGTAGGCTTGCCAGTTTTTGGTTCAGCTGTTCTAGCTGCTTTTCTAGCTCGCGTTGCTTCTCGCTTTGGCTTGTGATGCGTGGCAAGATTTCATTGCGTTTGGCTTTTAGGTTGTTTGCCAAGGTTGCCAAAGTGCGTTCACCCGCTTGGATATAGCGTAGTGCACCCATGCCTGTCAAGGCTTCGATACGGCGTACACCGGCTGCGATACCGCTTTCAGAGGTGATCTTGAACATACCGATGTCGCCTGTGCGTAGTACATGGATACCGCCACACAGCTCGATAGAAAATGGTGTTTTGTCTGCTTTTTCGCCCATGGTTAGGACGCGGACTGTTTCACCGTATTTTTCGCCAAACAGCGCCATCGCACCTTTTTTCATCGCACTGTCGATGTCCATATGTTCGATACTGACGGTGGTGTTCTTTTGGATTTGTTCATTGACCAAGCGTTCTACTTGAGCCAGCTCTTCTGCTGAGATACTGCCATCATAAGAGAAGTCAAAGCGTAGCACTTCGCTTGAGACCAATGAGCCTTTTTGGGCGACGCCATCACCAAGCACGCTGCGTAGAGCAGCGTGTAGTAGATGAGTTGCTGAATGGTTCTTGGCGGATGCAGCACGCACATCATCGATGACTTGGGCTGCGGCAGCTTGTTTGCTGGTGATTTGACCCATTTTTACGGTGCCATGATGAATGATGGCTTGACCTGATTTTTTGGTATCTTCGACGGCAAATACCCCTGACTCGGTGCTGATTTCACCAGTTTCGCCGACCTGACCACCACCTTCTGCATAAAATGGGGTTGCAGTCAGGACGATGACACCGGTATCGCCTTCGGCAAGCGTATCCACTTCTTTACCATCTTGGTATAGGCCAACGATGGTGGTATCAGCAGCCAAGCTGTCATAACCCAAAAACTGTGTCGGGGTATCAACCTTAATGGCGGCAGAATAATCTACATCAAATTTACCAGCATCACGAGCGCGTTCACGCTGTGCTTGCATATGCGTCTCAAAGCCTGCTTCATCGATGCCAATTTCACGCTCACGAGCGATGTCTGCAGTCAAATCGACAGGGAAGCCGTAGGTGTCATATAGCTTGAACACAGTTTCACCATCCAGCGTATCGCCGTTATTAAGCTTTTCAAGCTCGCCTGAGAGTAGGCGTAGGCCTTGAGCAAGGGTTTTGGCGAATTGCTCTTCTTCTTTTTGGATAACAGCTTGAATTTCGGCCAGTTTTTCATTCAGCTGTGGGTAGGCAGCACCCATCTCGGTCGCTAGTGCTGGCACCATCTGATAGAAGAATGCACCTTCTGCACCAAGTTTGTTGCCATGACGCACGGCACGGCGGATGATGCGGCGTAGCACATAGCCACGGCCTTCATTACTTGGACGGACGCCATCAGCGATCAAGAATGAGACTGCACGGATGTGGTCAGCAATGACTTTAAGTGATGGCTGATCTTGGTTTTCGATACCAAGTAGCTTGGCAGCGGCATTCATCAGATTGGCAAATAGATCGACTTCATAGTTGCCATGAACGCCTTGCATGATGGCACTGATACGCTCAAGACCCATGCCAGTATCCACCGATGGCTTTGGCAATGGTTCCATCGTGCCGTCTTTTTGGCGGTTGAACTGCATAAAGACGCAGTTCCATACTTCGATATAGCGATCGCCATCTTCTTCAGGTGTGCCAGGCAGACCACCTTCGATATGGTCGCCATGGTCATAAAAAATCTCAGTACAAGGACCACAAGGACCAGTATCGCCCATCATCCAGAAGTTATCTGACTGGAATGCACCACCTTTATTGTCGCCGATGCGGATGATGCGCTCTGGTGCAAGACCGATGTCATTGTGCCAAATGTCAAAGGCTTCATCATCAGTCTGATAAATCGTGACATACAGGCGATCTTTTGGCAGAGCGAGCCAGTCTTCTGAAGTTAAAAACTCCCATGCAAAAGCGATGGCATTTGCCTTGAAATAATCACCGAATGAAAAGTTGCCAAGCATCTCAAAGAATGTGTGATGGCGTGCGGTGTAGCCGACATTATCTAGGTCGTTGTGCTTACCGCCAGCGCGTACGCATTTTTGGGAAGTCACGGCACGCACATAGTCGCGTTTTTCAAGACCTAAGAAAGTGTCTTTGAACTGGTTCATCCCTGCGTTGGTAAATAGCAAGGTTGGATCATTGTGCGGAATTAGGCTTGATGATGGGACATGGGTGTGCTGCTTGCTGACGAAAAAATCGATAAAGGCTTGACGCACTTGATTTAATTGCATTGTTTTCATAAATATCCTTTGCCAATCGTGGCGAATGTCAAACATAAAATCTGGTGGTCGCTGTTTAAATAAGCTGAGCGAATTACTCAACAAATATCCGACCAAAAACGCTTAATTTTAGCATAAAAGTTGGTAAATATCAGAGCTTTCATGCAAATTTTGAGAAATTTTTGTAAAAATTATCATACCCACAAATTTTTTATGGAAATTTTTATAAAAAGGCTTAACATTTGTGCAAAAAAGGTGTATAAATATAGCAAGGCTCAACACAATTGGAGTATTAAGATGAATTTACCATTATTAAGTATGTTATTTTCAATGGCGTTTACAGTGATTGTAGGTGTACTGATGATTGTGGCTTTTGTGACGGGTTTTGATAAAATGCCGCATATCGTTGGTGCTGTGGTCATCGGCGGTCTGATCAGCTTGCCTGTGGCGGTGGTTTTGACCAAGAAAATCAGCAACCTAACCAGTAGCAAAAGCTGATTGATTTAACTAACATCAAAAAACACGACAATAAGCCATATTGATTAGTAAATGTGGCTTGTGGTCGTGTTTCTTTGCTTAATAGTGCCAAATGCCTTAAAAGTGTCAAATAAGAGCAAATCTGAGCATTTGGCATAAAAATATAAAAAATAGCGACCTGACTAAACCAGATCGCTATTTTGTTTTATAAAACCGAATTTGACGGCTGATTATTTCAAATAATCCTTCAATGCACGGGCTTGTGTTTCGGCATTACCTGTATAAGTGGCAGGCGTCATCATGGCTAGGCGTTCGCGATCAGCTGCCGGTACGGTTGCCAATTCATCACCATTGACGAAATTCACCATCATCTCACGAGTCATCGCCTGACCACGAGTTAGGGCTTTTAGCTTTTCGTAAGGTTTTTCGACATTATAACGACGCATCACGGTTTGGATCGGCTCAGCCAGTACTTCTTGAGCATTATCCAAATCTTCAAGCAAGCGGTCAGCATTGAGTTCAAGTTTGCCGATACCTTTTAGACAGGCATCAAATGCAATCAAGCTTTGGGCAAAACCAACACCCATATTGCGAAGTACTGTCGAGTCAGTCAAATCACGCTGCCAGCGGCTGATAGGTAATTTTTCGCCCAAGTGCGCAAGTACAGCGTTGGCGATGCCTAGGTTACCTTCTGAATTTTCAAAATCAATCGGATTGACTTTGTGCGGCATAGTTGATGAACCTACTTCACCTTCTTTTAGTTTTTGTTTGAAATAACCCAGTGAAATATAACCCCATACATCACGGTTAAAGTCAATCAAGATGGTGTTAAAACGACGCAGGGCATCAAACATCTCTGCCATGTAGTCGTGCGGTTCAATCTGTGTGGTATATGGGTTAAAGGTCAAACCTAGGCTTTCTACAAACGCTTGTGAGTGTTTTGGCCAGTCAATGTTTGGATAAGCAGATAGATGAGCATTGTAGTTACCGACAGCACCGTTAATTTTACCTAACAATTCCACTGCTTTGAACTGCTGAATTTGGCGATGTAGGCGATAAGCGACATTCGCCATCTCTTTGCCTAGCGTGGTTGGGCTTGCGGTTTGACCGTGGGTGCGTGATAGCATCGGTTGGGCGGCGTGCTTATCTGCCAAAGCGGCGATTTCATCGACGATTTTTTGCATGCTTGCCACAAGCACATCACGGCCTGATTTGAGCATCAATGCATGAGATAGGTTGTTGATATCTTCTGAGGTGCAGGCAAAATGGATAAACTCACCTGCATTGGCAAGCTCTGCGATGTCGGCAATTTGTTCTTTTAAGAAATATTCCACTGCTTTGACATCGTGGTTGGTGGTGCGTTCGATTTCTTTGATGCGTTCGGCATCAGTTTCTGAAAAGTTTGCCACAATCGCATCAAGGCGAGCGTTGGTCTCGGCCGAAAATGGGGCGATTTCACTGATTTGTGGGTGATTGGCTAGGGCTTGTAGCCAACGAACTTCCACAGTGACACGAGCGTGAATCAGACCAAATTCAGACAGATAAGGGCGAAGTGCATCGACTTTTGATGCATAGCGGCCATCAAGTGGTGATAGGGCGGTCAGGGTAGATAGAGTCATGAATAATCCTTAAAATCATCAAGAAAAAGGGCTTGGCGTATTATAACAAAAGTTTACACAGTTTTGGGGATTTGTGGTCAAAAAGTGCTTGTGTTGCACAAATTTTATGAATGGTGAACGAGTTTGACTTAGTTGTTAGGGTTTGATAAGGTGAATGTATGATGAATAAAATCAAGGAGATGCGTTATGAAACTTGAGTATCATTTGACAGTTGGGGAGTTGAACCGATATTTTGCCCGTAAATTTGATTGGCTAGTGATGCTGATTATCGCTTATGCAGTTGTCTTTGGTGTACAGTCCATCAATCAAGGTTCGGGTTTTCCTTGGGTGGGGGTGATGGTATTAATTGCGTCCATTGTATTGGTCTATGTACTGATTATTGGTGCGTTGTCGTTTTGGTGCAAGCCTGCAGTGATTGAAATCACTGATACTGGCATTCAAGAGACGATGAGCGGCAAGACGAGACAATGGGCGTGGCATAAGGTGGGTGATTTTGCACTCGATGAGCGGTATTTGACCATTAAGCTTGGTGCATCTATTGCCATCATACCGATTGAGCAAGTTGGTGTGGTAGCGGCGATGGATTTTTATGAACGCATTTATCAGCAAAAACGCTTGAAGTTTCAGTGAATTGATATGATACAAAGCAAAAAGACGGCTAATAACCGTCTTTTTATTGATGATAACCCATTAGCCAATATTGACATTGCAGCCATCAATCACGCCGCCACCAAGACAGACATCGCCATCATAAAATACCACCGATTGCCCAAGCGTAACAGCGCGCTGTGGCTCATCAAACACTACACGCACTTTATCACCATCGCGATACAAGGTGCAAGCTTGGTCAGGCTGACGATAGCGAGTTTTGGCGACAAGTTTCGCCCCATCGGCAGGCGGTGCAACTACCCAATCGAGCTTATAAGCGGTCAGCTCAGTAGACATCAGATAGGGATGCTCATGCCCTTGACCGACGATGAGACGATTATTATTAAGGTCTTTGTGTAAGACAAACCAAGGTTCTTCGGGGCGACCTGATACGCCACCAATACCGATACCGCCACGCTGACCGATGGTGTAGTACATCAGACCATCGTGTTTGCCGATGCACACACCATCATCGGTATAGATGTCGCCTTGTTTGGCAGGTAGATAAGTTTGTAAAAAGTCTTTGAATTTACGCTCACCAATAAAGCAGATGCCCGTACTGTCTTTTTTCTTGGCAGTGGCAAGCTCGTATTTCTCGGCGATGGCACGCACGGCAGGTTTTTCAAGCTCACCCACTGGAAACAGCGTTTTGGCGATTTTGTCGCCACCAACAGCGTGTAAAAAATAGCTTTGGTCTTTGTTGCCATCTAGTCCACGAAGTAGCTTCGCCTTACCATCTGCCGCAAAGCTGCGACGGGTATAATGCCCTGTGGCGATAAAATCCGCACCCAAAGTCAAAGCATAATCCAAAAAGGCTTTGAATTTTACTTCTTTATTGCACAAAATATCAGGATTTGGCGTGCGACCTGCACTGTATTCTGCCAAAAAATGCTCAAACACTCTGTCCCAATATTCCATCGCAAAATTGGCGGTGTGTAGCTTGATGCCGATTTTGTCAGCGACGGCTTGTGCGTCTGCCAAGTCTTCTAAAGCGGTGCAGTACTCGGTGCCGTCGTCTTCTTCCCAGTTTTTCATAAATAAGCCTTCCACGGCAAAGCCTGCTTCTTTGAGCAGTACCGCAGAAACGGAAGAATCAACACCGCCAGACATACCGACGATGACTTTGATGTCTTTGGATTCTTTGCCAAGTGATTTGGCGACATCAGTTAGGGTGAATGGTGTGGTCATAGTTGTTCTTAATTGATAAAAATGAATGATTTATTATAGCAAATTTAGCCAGTTATTTTGTGTTATAATTGAATAATTCAAGATTTTTAAGGAATTATCATGCTAAGAATTGGTCAGGGCTTGGATGTACACGCATTTACCGATGGCGATTTTGTGACGCTTGGCGGCATCCAAATTCCCCATACGCATGGCATCAAGGCACATTCAGACGGTGATGTGCTGCTTCATGCTTTGTGCGATGCACTCTTGGGTGCGTTGGCACTTGGTGATATTGGTATGCATTTTCCTGATACTGATGACGCCTATAAAGGGGCGGATAGCAAGGTTTTGCTTGCTCATGTGTATGACTTGGTCAAATCAAAGGGCTACGAGCTCATTAATGCTGATATGACGGTGATTTGTGAAGCACCTAAACTATCACCGCACAATCTTGCCATGCGTGACTGTATCGCAGGCGTGCTTGGCGTCAATCTAGACCGTATCAGCATCAAAGCCACCACCAACGAAAAAATGGGCTATTTGGGGCGAAAAGAAGGGATTTTTGCCAGTAGTGTGGTGCTACTTCAAAAAGTATAATATTTATTAAATTATTTGAAGTTTATAGCAATGTATGCTATAAATCATCTTGTATCTTATAATTGTTTTGGAGTCTATTATGAAGCTTAAAGTAATGATGCCAGTATTGCTTGGCTCGGTTATGATTGCATCTACTGCAAATGCTAGCTTTTGGGACAAACTTAATGGCGTGTTAGATGGTGCTGGTAAAGTGCTAGGTACTGTGGGTGCTGTTACTGGCGGTAATAGTAATTCAGGTGTAGTGCGTTCTGCGCCAATGGCTCAAATTACAGATGAACAAAAGCAAATTATCCAAAATAGCATTCAAGCCAATACTGATGATAAATTTTCAAATGACTATATTTTGGAAGCAAAAGATAATGTAGCTCATTTTTTGGAAGTAATGTCTTGTCAGTATGATGGTGATAAACCTGCATTAGGTCGTATTATGGCATCAGGTGCAAATGTTAATTACACTACCATTATCCCAAGAACCAAATATCACCCAGTGGATCAGTGTATGACCGTTTCTTCAGTTGGCGGTTGGTATGCACCTGTTCGAGACAAGATTGTATTTAAAGTCACTTTTGTTTCAGATGTTTCAGGTGAATCGCTGCACAGAACGGTGAGTATGCAGAAAGAAAACGGCAAATGGCTTGTTGAAAACATTCTTAATATCTAATAATTGGAGAAAACCATGACAGACATCAATCCACAAATCAAAGAATTGATCGAAAACCAAATCAAAGACCATGCCGTGCTACTGTACATGAAAGGCACACCACAGTTCCCACAATGTGGTTTTTCTGCTCGTGCGGTAGAAGTATTGACCCAAATCGGTCGTCCATTTGCGTTCGTCAATATCCTAGAAAATCCTGATATTCGTAGCACCTTGCCACTGATTGCCAACTGGCCAACTTTCCCACAACTGTGGGTCAATGGTGAGCTGATTGGCGGTAGTGACATCATGCTACAAATGTACCAATCAGGCGAGCTTAAGCCATTGATCGAAGAGCATACTCAGCCAGCCTAAGACTCCGATAGCTACTTGAATCAAGTAGCTATTTTTTTTAATCATTTATGCGTGATTTATGAAATATTTATTGATTGATTTTGAAAATATCCAACCAAAAAATTTGGATCAACTGCCATATGATCAAGTGCAGGTGTGGTTATTCGTGGGTGCCAAACAGCAAAACTTACCCACCACGCTGACCAATTCTTTATTAAAATTCAAATATAAACCCCAAATTATCCATCTGCAGAAATCGGGCAAAAATGTACTCGATTTTTATTTGAGCTATTATTCGGGGCAAATCATCGCCAAAGATCCACAGGCTGATCTGATCATCTTGTCGAATGATAAGGGGTATGATGTGTTATTTGAACACATTGAAGAACAGCGGCAAGCTCACAGCATCAGACGCACTAATGACATTCATCTTGTGCAAGCAATGACCAAATCATCATCCAAGAATCATGCTGAAGATCAGCAAGTTCAGCTAAGTCTGCAAATCTTTGCTGACTTTGATGATAAGTCAGTTCGTAAACTATTAGATTTACTAAATAAAAATAATAATCATAGACCCAAAAAATTAAAATCCCTGCATAATGCAATTATCAATATTTTGCAATGTGATAAAGAAACTGCCAAAAAAATCATCAAAGCGCTCAAAAAACAAGGGTGGATTCAACTGATTGACAATAAAGTAATTTATAAGCGGTGATATTGCTTGATGGGCTTAGCTTGCAAATCCTACTTTTGTCCATATTAAGTGCGGTAAGATGACAATAAGGATAACCCATGAACCCAATCAAACAAATCTCCGAACAAATTCTAACGCTGTGTGAGTCGCCAAATACCGCATTACAAGCCATCCATCTCATCATACAGCATGGTGGTGCAGGCGAGCTGGCATGGCAAGTGGTGTATAACCGTGTGATGGCGGATCGTGATGTCGATGGGGCGTATTATTTGGCGAATTTTGCCATGCAGGTGCAGGATTTGCCATTTGATGGCTTACCGCTTATTGAGCTTGTACTCAAAGCGGGTGATGAACATATGAAATTGGCATTGCTTGACAAACTGCCTGATGATGCCAAAGCCAATCTACAGACGATGGGTATTATCTAAAAAAACCGCTGTTTGACACAACAGCGGTTAAGTATCACGGATTAGATGGCATTAAAAATAGTATGAGAGTTGATGATGAATGACTCAGTCAAACAGCGGCAGACCTTCTATAAACAGCCGATGATGTTCAGCTGATATTGCCAATAATGCGACCAAAAAGGCAATCAGTAGCACCACAAAGCCGATATATTTTAGTTTGGTGTGATAAAGTAGGGCTAATTTGCCACTCACCACACCAAAACCAAAAAACAGCCCCAAAAAGATGGCATGACCCAAAACACCAACTTGATACTTGATGAGTGAATACGCCACCAAAACAGCAGCCGCCCACCAAGCAATCAGACCAAGCCATGCCAGTAGGCGATACACCTGCCCAAAACGCCCATATGCTGTCATTATTTGCCTTTACGAGCCTTGTGCTCGCCTGTCTTGCGTGGTGGCAGTCCAGTATGCTGGGTCAGCACTCGCCCTTTGGGTGGCTGACGGTGTTGCGATTTGCCTTGATTTTGGCCTTTTGCACCTTTTGTAGCGGCGTTGCCTGTCCGCTTGATGCTATCACCATTGGCACTGGAGTTCTTTTTACGAGCTGATTGATAACTGCCCGTGCCAGCAGGTTGATAAGTAGGAATCAGATGCTGTTTACTATTGCCAATTAAATCTGATCGCCCCATTTCTTTTAAGGCGGCTCGTAACAATTCCCAATTATTTGGGTCATGGTAACGCAAAAAGGCTTTATGTAAACGGCGACGTTTCTCACCTTTGACAATATCCACATCTTCACTGGTGCGAGAGACTTTTGCCAGCGGATTTTTGGCAGAATAATACATGGTCGTTGCGGTCGCCATTGGACTTGGATAAAAGGTTTGCACTTGGTCAGCACGGAAACCATTTTTCTTTAGCCAAATTGCCAAATTCATCATATCATAATCACTAGTTCCGGGGTGGGCAGCGATAAAATATGGAATTAAATATTGCTCTTTACCTGCCTCGCGGCTAAAACGGTCAAACATCTGTTTAAAGCGGTCATAAGTACCAATGCCGGGTTTCATCATTTTAGACAAAGGGGCTTGTTCGGTGTGCTCTGGAGCAATTTTCAGATATCCGCCTACATGATGCGTAACCAATTCTTTAACATATTCAGGATTTAACACTGCCAAATCATAACGCAATCCTGAACCAATCAAAATCTTTTTAATACCTTTGATGGCACGAGCTTTACGATAAAGTTGGGTCAGTGGAGCATGGTCGGTATGCAGATTTTGACACACACCTGGGTAAACACACGATGGTTTACGGCAATTTTTTTCAATTTCAGGGTCTTTGCAATGCAAGCGATACATATTCGCTGTTGGCCCCCCAAGGTCAGAAATAATACCTGTAAAATTTGGTGCGGTATCACGGATTTTTTCCACTTCTCTTAAAATGGATTCTTCCGAACGATTTTGGATAATTCGCCCTTCATGTTCGGTAATGGAACAGAAGGTACAGCCCCCAAAACAACCCCGCATAATATTGACCGAAAACTTAATCATATCAAAGGCAGGGAAACGAGCATTACCATAGCTTGGGTGTGGCAAGCGAGCATAAGGCAAATCAAAAATATAATCCATCTCTTCGGTGGTGAGTGGAATTGCTGGTGGATTTAGCCAAACATCTCTATCGCCATGACGTTGCACCAATGCACGAGCATTCCCGGGGTTGGTTTCTAGGTGCAAAATACGATTGGCATGGGCATACATCACACGGTCATTTGCCACTTGTTCAAAACTTGGCATACGAATGACTGCCAGTTCTCGTGGTGGTAATTTGTGTTTAATGGCTTTTGAGGGTTGCAGACTGACAATTTGCGTATCACTTGGCAAATCATCACCTGCTTTTACGATTGGATTTTCGACCACATCTTTGTTAAAGTTTTGATATTGTTCTGTTTTATTTTGCTCAATTTCACAATCGGCAACATCTTCCATCATCACATAAGGATTGATAATTGGGTCAACTCGCCCAATCGTATCTACATCATTACTGGCAATTTCAATAAAATCTTTTTTAAGATGGCGATTAGATTTATTTAAAATAAATGCTGTACCACGCACATCGACAATCGTTTTGATAGTTTCACCACGAGCCAAGCGGTGCATGATTTCAATAATTGCACGCTCACCATTACCATAAACCAAAATATCAGGTTTTGCGTCCATTAAAATAGAACGACGCACTTTATCTGACCAATAATCATAATGGGCAATACGGCGTAAACTGCCTTCAATTCCACCTAAAATAATCGGCACATCGCCAAAGGCTTCACGGCAACGCTGACAATATACCGTCGCCGCACGGTCAGGGCGTTTATTCGGCACATTATCAGGGGAATAGGCATCATCAGAACGGATTTTGCGGTCAGCTGTATAGCGGTTAATCATGGAATCCATATTGCCTGCGGTTACGCCAAACGCAATATTAGGTTTGCCTAGCACTTTAAAGGCATCAGCAGATGTCCAATCGGGCTGGGCAATAATGCCAACACGAAAACCTTGTGCTTCAAGCGTGCGTCCAATTACCCCTGAACAAAACGATGGGTGGTCAATATAGGCATCACCACACACCAAAATAAAATCGCAACTATCCCAACCAAGCATATCCATCTCTTCACGAGACATGGGTAAAAATGGTGCAGGTTCAAAACAACTTGCCCAATATTTATCATAATCTAAAATATTTTTGGCAGTTTGGCGGTGTTTATAAGCGGTGGACATGGATAGCGTTACCAAATAAAAAGCAATAATGAAAACTTCTCATTTTAGCATGAATTTTATTCAAATTGGGGGAATGTTGTGGGCTTTTGGTAAATTGATTTGAAAATGAAGCCATAAAAAATCACGCCAAATGTGTATATCTGGCGTGATTTTCATTAGGATAATTTGGGTGGCTTATTGTACGATTTGCCCAAATTTGCCATTTTGTACATCGTGCATGGCTTGGATGATTTCTTCGCGAGAATTCATCACAAACGGACCGTAGCCAACGATTGGCTCGTTGATCGGTTCGCCTGATAGCACCAGCACTTTGGCGGCGTTATTGGCTTCTAGCGTCACGCGATCACCACCTTTGGCAAAGGTCACAAGCTCGGCAGGGTGCGCGATGTTGTCGCCGTTGATTTGCACCGTGCCATCTTGCACCAGTAGCAGTAGATTATGGCTTTCTGGAATGGTGAATTCATACTTGCCACCTGCATTTAGGCGTACATCCCATAGGTTGATCGGAGTGAAAGTGCTTGCTGCGCCTTTGGTGTCACTTAAATCACCTGCAATCAGACGCGCCACCCCTTGACCATCCAAATCAACAACAGGAATGTCATCATTGGTGATGGCCTGGTATTTTGGCGGCGTCATTTTATCTTTGGCAGGTAGGTTCACCCACAGCTGCACCATCTCAAAATCACCACCAGTTTCTGAGAATTTCTCTGAATGAAATTCTTCGTGCATCAGTCCGCTGCCCGCGGTCATCCACTGTACATCGCCTGTACCGATGATGCCACCGCCGCCTGCTGAGTCTTTGTGCGCCACTTCACCCTGATAAGCGATGGTGACAGTCTCAAAGCCACGGTGTGGATGCTCGCCCACGCCGCGATGATGGCTGCTGTGATTGGGTGCAAAATGCTGCGGTGATGCATAGTCCATCAATAAGAATGGATCAAGATTTTTGTGCGTTTCTTGATAATTGAACATACCGTGAACATGAAAGCCATCACCGACCCAATGTTTTTGTGGTGCTGGATAGATTTTTAGAACTTGTTTCATTGCAAAACCCTTAGATGATTAATATGATGGTGTTATTATGGGGTTGCTAAGATAAGAATAAAACAGGGATAATTACAACTATAAGTTCCATATTTGCAACTTAATCGGCTATTTTTGGTAATGATAATGCAATAAAAGTTGCGCTGCAAAAATCCTATCATAAAAATAGCGCAATAAAAAATGCGATAAACTCAGTTATCGCATTGTAGATTCACTTAAGATTGTAGCGTATCAGGTACTTCAGGCGCAACCAATCTACGAAGCTGCGTACCATCTAGGTTAATCGTGCCGAATCGCTCATGACCTGCATTCCAATCACTCACCGCGCGCTTAAGATCGTCGATGTTATCTGCGACGAAATTCCACCAAATGATGGTCGGGTGCGGCAATGGCTCACCGCCCAATAGCATCACATGAGTGCCTGCTGCTGCCCACAGTTCAAGCTCGCCTTGGGCATTTTGGCAGTCAGATAGTACAGCCAGTTCGTCTTGACCATAGCTTTGTCCATTGATGCGGATTTCACCTTTGATGACCAAAAAGCCGTATTCAAAGCCATCCACTTCATCAATGGCAAACGCACCATCTTGCAAAAACTGCATATCCACACCCAGTAGCGGACTGTACTGTGTGGTTGGCGCTGTATGTCCGTGATAGCTGCCTGTTGTTAAGATATAATTCACACCATCACGGCTCCAAGTCGGTAGCTGTGGATAATGCTCAAAGCTTGGCTTAATGTCCTGATCCATTGGCAGGGCGATCCATAGCTGTACGGCGTGTAGGTCTTTGATGCCATCAGGGGTTTGTTCGGTGTGGCTGATGCCTGTGTGGTTGCCTGTGCCTGCGGTCATTAGGTTGACTTGCTTTGGGCGAATCAGCTGACGATTGCCAAGGCTGTCTTGGTGCCATACTTCGCCCTGAAGCATCCAAGTGAAGGTCTGAAGATTGACGTGTGGATGCAGACCGACTTGTAAGCCATCTGAATCATCGGCAAATTTTAGCTCATCTGAACCAGCGTGGTCCAAAAAGCACCATGCACCGATGGTTTTGCGACGGGCTTGTGGTAGCAGGCGAGCCACAGGAATGCCACCGACATCTTTGGTCGTGGCGGTATATTTATCAACGCTCATAAAAAATTCCTAAAAATTGTACTTAAAAAAATAACCATCATCTACTTCGCATTATCCACCAAACTGCCAGAGCATCCAAAACCAAAACCACAGCTTGGTCAACGATACAGGCTATTATTGATAATCGACCGTATTTGCCTGATATTCTGGATGTTTTTCAATAAATGCACGCACCATTGGACAAACAGGTTTCACCTTTAAGCCTTTGGTGGCAGCATCATCTAAAATGGTTTTGATTAAAAATTTAGCAATGCCACGACCGCCTAATTCTTTAGGTACTTCGGTATGGGTGTAGGCAATTCCGCCATCAAACAACTCATAATCTTCAAAGGCAATAAAGCCATCCACATGAATTTCAAAACGGCTTAATACTTTATTATCAATGACGGTATAGCTTGTATCTGTCATGATTTATCCCTTTTTAGGCGTGAATGCCTTCTTCTGCCATGGCTGTTTTTAAGCCAGTATTGTCGCTGATACGCTCATAAAACGCCACTAAGTTTTCCAATGAACTGTAGTCAATTTTTAGGCCACGACACCAACGAAGTAGCACAAATAAATAGACATCAGCCACTGAAATATCATCAGCTAAATAATCTTGTGCCCCAAGGCAAGTATTGGCTTGAGCCAGCATACGCAAAATTTCACTATGTGCATGATTTTGCATATCGGCTTTAAACCCTTCATCTTGTACATAATCAGGTAAATGGAATAATGGTGAGAAGGCTTTATGCACATCACCATTTAAAAAAGTTAGCCAACGCATTGCTGTTGCACGACCTTGTGCCGTACGACTACCAAATAGTTTGGCTTCTGGGAATTTTTCATCTAAATAGCTTAAAATCGCCACGTTTTGCGATAAGACAAACTCACCATCTACAAGTAGCGGCACCGCCCCTTGTGGATTTAAGGCTAAATAGTCAGGTGTTTTGGTATCGGCAAGTTTCATGGCTTGAGCTTCAAAGGCTGTACCTGTCCATACCAGTGCGGTATGCGGTACAAGTGAACACGCCCCAGCCATATAATAAAGTTTCATAAAATATCCTTGTATTGGTAAAAAATTAATTGATGAATAAAACTTATTGCACCCACTCGGCAAACGCCGTGGCAAATTTAATTAAAAATTGACTGGTACGCTCATTGGCGACTTGCCCTTGTTCATCCAAGGCGGTATGAGCTTGGCTTAAATACACTTCAGGCGAGCGAAAAACATCCGCACCGACTGCTTGTAGGCTTTGACGCAAATGCAAACCTGAATTAATCCCGCCATACGAACCTGGGGAAGCTGTCACAACTGCAACTTTTTTATTTGCCCATAGATTTTGACCGTTTGGACGAGATGCGATATCCAAAACATTTTTCATAGCGGCAGGGATACTGCGGTTATGTTCGGGCGAAACAATCAAAACGGCTGTGGCTGATTGAATTTGCTTGCGGACACGCTCATAGCTTGCAATGTCATCTTGGTCCAAATCTTGGGTATAAAGCGGTAAATCAGCAATGACAACTTCTTCCACTGTCAAATTGCTTGGCAAATGATTAACAATATGATTGGCGATTTTGCGATTTAGGGAATTTTGGCTAAGACTGCCGATAATCAAGGCGATGTTGGACATTGTAAAATCCTGTTGGAATAAATCCAACTATTATAAAAGAAAAGATGACAAACATAGTCACCTTTTAAGCCATCTTTTCTATTTATTTACAAAATTGATACGAATTACTTATTTTTGGGTAAGTGTTGTATAACTGTTAATCAAATTGCGATAGTCAGGGATGTGATTTGAGAACAATGCTCCCAAACCTTCAATGTCATTACGCCAATCACGGTGTAATTCACACGCAGCACCGAACCAAGTCATTAATTGAACACCTGCTTGGCTCATACGATCCCACGCAGCATCACGGGTCATTTGGTTAAATGTACCTGACGCATCAGTAATCACAAACACATCATAGCCTGCTTCAATCGCTGACAATGCAGGGAATGCCACACAAACTTCAGTCACTACACCTGCGATAATTAATTGTTTTTTGCCAGTGGCTTTAACGGCTGCCAAAAATTCTTCATTATCCCACGCATTGATTTGCCCTGGGCGAGCAATATATGGTGCATCTGGGAAGATTTCTTTAAGCTCTGGTACAAGTGGACCGTTTGGACCTTCTTCAAATGAAGTGGTCAAAATCGTTGGCAAGCCAAAATATTTTGCCAAATCTGCCGTTGCTAATACATTGTTTTTAAATTTGTCTGGGTCAATATCACGCACCAGTGATAAAAGACCTGTTTGATGGTCAACCAATAACATGGCTGCATTATTTTTGTCTAAACGAACATAAGGTTTTGACATGGTAAGTTTCCTTAAAATTTAATGGTTAAAAAGTCTTATAATAACTTTGGTGTTTCAGAGTAATCTCCATGAATGTGTATTATACAAGTTGCAAAAAATAGAATAAGATGTAAAATAACAATCTAAAGTTGCAAATATGAAACAAATTTATCCTGCAAATCAATGATAAAGCTTTAAGATAAAGTATGGGATTGAGTGAGTGAAACGATGCCAAAACCTATCCAGAAAATTGACCTAAATGATATGCGACTGTTTGTCTCTGTGGTGCAGGCGGGCAGTCTGACCAAGGCATCCGAGCTGCTCGATGTGCCAAAATCGCACCTAAGTCGCCATCTGACCGAGCTTGAAACCAGTCTTGGCACGACGCTGATGGATCGCGGCAGGCGTGGCGTGGTGCTCAACGAGCTTGGCACACGCTTTTATCATCGTGCCCAAGAAATGCTTAAAGCCGCACAGCTTGCCATCGATGATGTGCAGGATAATTTGCAATCGCCCAGTGGTTTGATCCGCTTGTCTGTATCGACTGAAGTGTGTCGCGGTTTTTTGATGCATCATTTGGCGGAATTTTTGCGCTTGTATCCTGATATTCAGCTTGAAGTACAAGTTGATAATCGCAAGGTAAATATGATCCAAGATGGCATCGATATTTCGCTGCGTGTCGGCTCGGTGGATAATGACAATGTCATCGCGCGTAAGCTGTTCAACATTGAATTTGGGTTGTTCGCCAGTGCCGACTACATCGCACGCATGGGTATGCCGAGTACGCCCAATGAGCTGTATGGTCATCAGCTGATCCATAAATACGATGGTGTGCCGTGGCTGTTTCACCATAAGGACAGTAGCATTTTGATCGATGCTAAGAATCGCTTTATTTGCAACGATAATAATTTGGCAGGCAATATGGTCGGCGATGGTGTCGGTATCGGAATGCTGCCGCTGTTTGATAATGCATGGCAAGCTGACTGGCTGCGCGTACTACCCGAATGGCAGATTGATGGCGTGCCTTTGTACATCATTTATTATAAAAATCGCGGTGCGGTGCCTGCGGTGCGTGCCTTGGTGGAGTTTATTTTACAAAAAGCGGATTTGGTCAAATCACCCAAGCGAGCCGACTGATATTGTAAACCGTCATTGAATATTCTGATTGAATTACCAATAAAAAAACAGCCTTGTCACTTAGTGCAAGGCTGTTTTTTCTATGCGCGCGTATTAGCTGTCTTTTTTGGCAGCAGGTTTACGCGTGGTGGTTTTGGCTGCAGGCTTGGCAGCGGCTTTGGTAGCAGGTTTTTTCGCTGCTGGTTTTTTTGCCGCAGGCTTGGCATCTGTAGCCTTGGCTGTGGTTGCTTTTTTTGCTGCAGGTTTTCTGGCGGCTGTTTTTTTCGCTGCAGGCTTTTCATCACCCAATAGACCTTTTTCAGCGACTTTGGCAAGCAATACTTCGCCCATCGGTTTTGGATTGCCAGTAAATAGCGTTGCAAGACCGTTATTTTCGATGATATGACGACGCAGTGCCAGACGCTCTTCGTGGTTCTCGGCTAGACGGATGGCGCGTTCGATATATTCATCAGCGGTGTTTGCTACTAGCCAATCAGGCAGACCTAGGCGACCAAATAGACCTTCGTCGATATGCTCATGCACTTCAGGACCGGTCTTGCAGACACCGACCAAGCCAAGCGTAATCATGTCGATGATGCCATTGGTATTACCAAATGGGAATGGGTTGACCATCATATCGCATTGGTGCAAGATGCGTAGATATTGATCATAAGGTGTATGCTGATGTGCGGTCGCACTATCGCCTAGATATGATTTGATAAAGCGTTCTACATATGGATGTGTAATGCCTGATGACTGACCTAGGGCAAAGTGGAAGTGTACTTTGACTTTAGCACGATCACGGATGATCTGTAGTGCTTTTAGGAAATATGGGTTTAGCTTCATTGTGGTTGAGGCGATACCGATATTCACCACTTCAGGATTTTCGCGTAGGCGATACTCAACTGAGGTCGGTGCCAGCGCTGATGGTACATATGGTAGTGCATCTTTTGGCAGGCGCAGTAGCGTCTCGCTGAAACAGTCTTCTGAGCCGACATAGTCATCTTCGACGATGACATAGTCAATGAATGGCGAATGTGTGGTGCCTGGATGGCCTAGAGCGACACTTTGGATTGGTGCAATTTGGGTGTTGCTTAGGAAAATCGTGGTCAAATCCATGCCGATGCTTGGCATATAGAGTACAGCTGGCTCAAGCTTGTCGGCATACTCTTTGACGGCATTTAGCTTATCAAAGATGCTGTTTTGGTCAAGTAGGTGGAACTCATCAAAGACATCGCGACCAGCTTGATCCACAGCTTCGCCACCAAAGCCAACAAGGTGGAATAGCTCACGAGCAGCGATCATCGATGTAGAATGTGTGCGATAGATGGAGTGTGCTGAATGGAAATGCTCAAGCACGACGAACATCACAGGCTTGCCATTGGTACGACCGATCTTAGAGACATCGCGATCCGCCCAGCCACTAGACAGCAAGTGCTTACGAATCACAGCGTTCAAAGACTCTTTGACACGGTGCTTATCAGCATCGACATCATAGCTGCAATGCATATAGACATCGTGGCTGATGGCTGATGGTAGGGTATTTAGATTTTCAAAGGTTTTTAGTTTTTCTGGGAACCATTTTAGGATGGCGGCACGCTTATTGAATGCAGCATCCGTACCGATAAAGCGTGGTGATTGTAGGGCAAAGCATAGCGATGCACACAGTGATGGGTTAAGATTCCACAGAACATCAAGGTTTAGCGGAATATTAGATTCCATGGTATATAGAATACAAAAACGCTTAATAGCTTCTAGATTATTTGATAGATGAATCTCAAGCGGACGCTCTGGGTTTGGATTTGGGTTAGCGTCATAAGTTTTTAGGATGTGGTCAGCATTGATGTATGGTGAGCTTGCAAAAATCAGACCCAACCAACGATGCAAAGTCATAAAACGGTTAAAGCCACCATCAGTGATGCTAAAGTTGTTTTTGGCATCAAACAGCTCAGTCACAGCTGATGCAACACGAGCTGCAAAATGCACCACACGCTCTTTTTCTGAGAAATTTAGCTGTTGTGGGTAGTCGCATTCGATTTGGTGAATGCCGCCAAACTGATTATCAAGACTGCCTAAGATGGCAAGTAGTTCATTACAAGATGCTTCAAAGTCTTTTTTTGCAACCGCTTGCTCTAAGCGGATGACGCTGGCAGAAGTTTGTGACATATTCAACACTCAAATAAAAAAGATCAACATGATCGGTTAAAATTTAGCCATATTATAAACCAAACTCAATGATAAAACAGGCATTTCTACACAAAGAAACCATTTACTCACAAAAACGCTACAGATCTATAGGCAGGGATTTTTATGCTGAAAATTTTGGATATTTTTTAAGTTTTTTAAGGTTAATTTAAGCTTATTATGATGAAATATACGCATTCAAGTCAAGTCGCCGATCATAATAAGCGTATATGATAAGTTTGTATAAACTTAGTGATTGGAAAATTTAACCCATTGACACTGCCGTTTTGTGCTACACTGATGGCAGTTTTTTAATCAGATTTTATTGAGCTAAAATTACACCAACCTAAAAAAGAGTTTCTTATGAAAAAATTTGCCCTAATTGCTACCATCATCACTGCTACTGCATTGGCTGCTTGCACCACATCGACTACGCAGGTGGCAGCCGCACCTAAGTCTGTCCAATCTGCTGTGATTAACCCACAAGCTGCGATCAACAGCCAAGCTGTCGCAGGCGCGCCGATTACAGTTGCAAGCCTTGCCAATCTTCGTGATGAGAGCATGGTGCGCTTGACAGGTAAAATCACCAAGGCATTAGGCGATGAAAAATATGAATTCGTCGATGCGACAGGCGCAGTCATTGTGGAGATTGACAATGAAGATTGGCAAGGTCGCACTGTGACAGCCAATGACATCATCACCATCGTCGGTGAGCTGGATGTCGAGTATCTACCAACCAAACGCATGAAAGTGGATGTGGATTTTGTAGAGTTTAAATAATTTTAAATTAATAATTGTTTAAAATTAATCTGCATGATTAAGCACAAAGTCTGTATGGATTTTGTGCTTTTTATCATTCGGTGCTAAAATATACTTTTGGGTCATTTTTCATGAAATAGACATGGGGATGTGATGAAAATCATGGGTGATACCATCCCAGCGTGGGTGCTGTGGGGTGCGGTGGTGTTGGCTTTTTGTGCTGGTATGCTGAATACTACGGCGCTGATGGGCTTTACTCATGTGTCGGCATCGCATGTGACGGGCAATGTCAGCCAATTTGCCCTAAGTGTGCTTGATGGTGACTGGGCAAATATGCGCCTATTTTTGATTTCGATTTTGGCGTTTTGGTTCGGTTCTGTACTATCAGGCATGATTATCGGCTCAAGCGAGCTGAAAATCAATCGGCACTATGGCTATGCAATGTATCTTGAAGTGCTGCTGCTGTGCCTAAGCTTGGCATTGTATGTGCATGATAATTACTTTGGGCAGATGATGATCGCCATGGCGTGTGGGCTACAAAACTCGATGGTGGCGACCTACGGCGGCGCGGTGATTCGTACGACGCATTTGACAGGGACGACATCGGATCTGGGTGCGACTGTGGGGAATTGGCTAGTTGGGCGTAAGGTCGATGTCGCCAAAGTGGTGCTACACAGCGGGCTATGGTGGGCGTTTTTTGGTGGTAGCTTTGTCGCCGTGGTGTCATATCGGTACTATGGCTATTGGTCGATGCTCTTGCCGATCGTGATCATCTTGGCGGCGGCGACCAGCTATTCGCAGATGGGGCGATGGTTTGGGGTGTTTGCGCGTGTGGCACGGCTTAAGAAATTGAAAAAACTCAAACGATTTGAGCGGCTGAAGTCAGTGAAAAAGCAAGAGTGATTGAATGATTGATTATAAAAAAGGATAAAGCCAAAAAACTTTATCCTTTTTGTTAATGATTTATGCCATTTTAATTGCCATAAAGTGATGAATCACTTCGTTGATATGGCGAATGGTAGTGGGATCTTGGGTGTTAATCCATTGAAGAACATCATCATCCAGTACAGATGCTCGATTTTGGCATTGTCTTGTAACTTTTTAATCATAGGATTATTAATTGCGAGTTTGGCTTCTGTAAAATTCAAATTTTTTATAGCGTTCGAAGTTAATACTTTGTGGCATTTTGATAACTCCTTATTTGCTGATTACTTGGGAAGAAAGCGGTGATGATACGAAAAGTATCTTTGCGTTCGGTAAAAACAACAAAAAGAACTCTAATTAAACCTTGTTTCATCACCCAAACGCAGGCATTCTTTTTGGTACAGCTTCCAAAAATTCACGACGAGCATCGTGATTGCTGACAAATTCACCTAGCATACTCGTTGTACGGGTGGTGGATTGTTGCTTACCGACACCACGCATCATCATGCACATATGGCTGGCATCCATCACCACGGCAACACCACGACAGCCTGTCAGCTCTTCGATGGCGGTAGCGACTTGCTTGGTTAGGTTTTCTTGGATTTGTAGGCGACGAGCGTACATATCGACGATGCGTGCGACTTTTGATAGACCGAGCACCTTACCATTGGGTAGGTAGCCGACATGAGCCACGCCATAAAATGGCAACAGATGATGTTCGCACAGCGAATAAAATTCGATATTTTGCACCAGTACCAATTCGGGATTATCCGAGTCAAACACCGCATCATTAGCCACAGTTGCAAGGTCTTGATGATAACCACGAGTCAAGTAGCCAAATGCTTTGGCGGCGCGCATCGGCGTATCAAGCAGACCATCACGGCTCAAATCTTCGCCTGATGCACTGATAATCTTGGCATAATGTTCAGATAGGACTTCAAAATCGGGTGTAAAGTTTACGGTATCAGAATTTGACATGGTTTTTGATGAATAATGAATGAAAACAACATAGCTTAACGCAAAACGGCAATTTTTTAAAGCCTTTATTGGGATTTATTGCGATTTTTGGAGAAATTTATCACAAGCTTGGGTGTGGTGATTGGGCGGGTGTGTGAGTGTGATATTAAGTTTACATTTGTACTAATTTTACTGCACAATTTCAAAAACCGTGCTATAATACCGCCAATTTATCAATTTTATCCAAACAAAGGACAAAAATTATGCTACTAAAAGGTCAGCGTTTTGTTGTGACTGGTATCGCCAGTAAACTATCTATCGCTTGGGCGATTGCTGAGAGCTTGCACCGCGAAGGCGCAGAGCTGATTTTGACTTATCCAAATGACAAAATCAAAAAGCGTGTCGATATGGCAGCCGAAGCGTTCAATGCCACCGCAGTGATTGAGTGTGATGTCGCATCAGATGCCTCTATCGAAGCGTGCTTTGTCGAAGTGGCTAAACACTGGGGCAATGGCGATGATCGTGGTGTCAATGGTATCGTACACGCCATCGGCTTTGCGCCAGCAGATCAGCTAGATGGTGATTTTACCAATGCGACCACGCGTGAAGGTAGCCAAATCGCCCACGACATCTCAAGCTACAGCTTTGTGGCACTTGCCAAAGCAGGTCGTGAGCTACTTGCTGCGCGTCAAGGTTCGCTATTGACCCTGACCTACGAAGGTAGTATCTCAGTACTGCCGAACTACAATGTCATGGGTATGGCAAAAGCTAGCCTAGAAGCATCAGTACGCTACCTAGCATCATCACTGGGTGGTGAAGGTATCCGCGTCAATGCCATCAGTGCAGGTCCAATCCGCACCCTAGCAGCCAGCGGTATCAAATCATTCCGCCGTATGCTCGATGTCAGCGAAAAAATCGCACCGCTACAACGCAATGTCAGCCAAGAAGAAGTGGGTAATGCCGCCTTATTCCTACTATCACCTTGGGCGAGTGGTGTGACAGGTGAAATCCTGTTCGTTGATGCAGGCTTTAATACTGTTGCTATCAGTGAGCAAATCATGGCGATGGCATCTGATGATGAATAAGGCTAAATAAGCATAAAAATAACCACGATTCTTATATCGTGGTTATTTTTTTCTTTAAGTAAAAGTGGTAAATCTGAAAATTGATACTGATGATTGAGATGTGATCGGTGTTCAAATGTTGTTTTAGCCAAGCCACCACAGCACTGCCATCGGCAACCATACAGCGGTCACTAGCCCATTGATGGCAAGTCCAAAGGCGGCATAGCGTCCAGCCGTCGGACTGATGGTCCATGCTTCGACTGTGCCGATGGCGTGTGCCACCAAGCCAAGTGCCAAGCCTTGTGCGCGCTCATCTTTGATATTGCGAAATAAGATACGACACATCCCTGCACCTAGGATGCCTGAGACGATGATAATCAGATTTGCCATCACCAACGGTGCTTCGATGATTTGGGCGACTGATAGACCAACAGGTGTCGTCACTGAGCGAGTGGCAAATGCCAAGATGGTGTCCATATTTAGTGCAAACAGGTAGCTGAGTGACATTGGTACGATGGCACCGACGAGACTTGCAAGTACGACGATGATGGAGAGTTTTTTGACAGGTAGTCCCTTAAAATCCATCCCAGCCAGTGGCACGGCAAGTAGCACGGTGCTATAGCCCAGCAAGCGGTCAAATACAGGCTTGGCATTGGCATAATAAGTGGCATAATCCAACTGAATAATCAGCAGCAAAATCAGCGTAATCACGATGGCGATGATAATCATCGGTACGCCACGAATGTAGCGATTCAGATAGCGAAGTACATATTTGGCGCTGATATGAGCAATCAGTGTCACAATAAAGGCAATGATGATGGTGGTGCTGTCAATCTGTGGCATGGCTTACTCCTTATCCTGTTCAGAGCCTTTGAGCCATGCTGCTGAGAGCTTGGCAAATGCCCACAGCGGAATCAGCGTACTGATGATAATCACTGCCGACACAGGTAATAAATCCGACCCAAGCCCAAACAACAATATCCCGGCACCAGCAGACACCGGCAAAAATGCAAAGCCGCTATCCACCAGTAGCACACTCGATGAGTAGCTGAGCCACTCAGGCAACCCAATCGTCATACGCATACCAATCAGTGCGATAAATAAGCTGACCAAGCCCACGATATTTGCCGCAGTCGGCATTCCAAAATAAGTGCAGACCACCAAGGCGAGCTCACGTACCGCCACGACAATGATGATGGTGGCGAGCATACCAAGCCAAAATTTACCTGAGTGCACGGGTAGTTTCATACTTCATCCTTGTTGGGCGATTATGTACCAAAATTTCGCCATTATTGATTGGGTTACACCTGTAAACTCTAATAAATACAAGTAATTAGCGTATTTTGACAGTTTACCCATTATCGACAAAATGGGTCAAGTTCTTCATCTAAATGTTCGCTATTTTCATTTGTGATATTATTTTGTAGCACCACCTCAAAAGGCTCAAGCACTGGTTTTAGGCTATCCGCCTGAGCTTTTGGTAGGACTTCATCAGCATCCAGTGCGTATTGACCGAGTAGCTGCTGTAGCTTGCTGGGTGCAAGTAGCACTTGTAGTACTTCTTTGCCCATCTCATCATAGCTGCTGTCCGTGATGACACCCAGACCGTGCAGGGTGTTTTTGAGTCCGCCAGCATGATAAGGCAGGGTGAGTGTAAACTCTTTGAGTTCGCCTGAGAGCAGCTCTTGTACGGCGATCATCAGCTGATCGATGCCTAGATTTTCACGAGCGGAGACATAGACGCGATGCGGCACACCATGATCTTGATAATAGATGGCAGGTGGTTCGCCGCTTTTGTCGATTTTGTTATGCACAAGTAAAATCGGTGCATCGGCTTTGATTTGGGCGAGTACATCATTGACCGCGGCGATCTGCTCATGGCGATCTTCGCTGGCGGTATCGATGACGTGTAGTAGCAGATCGGCTTCAAGCGTCTCTTCGAGTGTTGCATGAAAGCTTTCGACCAGCTCATGCGGTAGATGACGTACAAAGCCGACGGTATCCGCCAGTACGACATTACCGACACCAGGCCATTTGACACGGCGAAGTGTCGGATCAAGGGTGGCAAATAGCTGATCGGCAGCATAGATGTTGTCATCGGCTAGACGGTTAAAGAGTGTGGACTTGCCAGCGTTGGTATAGCCGACCAATGAGACGGTAGGGATTTCGGACTTTTGGCGTTTGGCACGACCTTGGGCGCGAGTTTGCTTGACCTTATCGAGCTTGGCCTTGAGCTGACTGACACGGATTTGTAGCAATCGGCGGTCAGTTTCTAGCTGAGTTTCACCAGGGCCGCGCAGACCGATACCGCCTTTTTGGCGTTCAAGGTGTGTCCAGCCACGCACCAGCCGAGTCGCTAGATGGTTGAGTTGTGCTAATTCTACTTGTAATTTACCTTCATAAGTACGAGCACGCTGAGCAAAAATATCAAGGATTAATCCTGTACGGTCAAGCACGCGACATTTTAGGATTTTTTCAAGATTTCGCTCTTGGCTTGGGGTGAGTGTGTGATTAAAAATCACCACCACATCGCCTTTTTCGCCATCGGTGCTATCACGAAAACGACGCACGGCATCGGCGATTTCGTCCGCTTTACCTGTACCGACGAAGTATTTGGCGTGTGGCTTACTACGGCTGCCTGTGATGATTTCGATTTCGTTTGCCCCAGCTGAATGTACAAGCAGGCGAAACTCTTCTAAATCATCAGGATCGATGATTTGATGGATATCTAGGTGAACCAAGATGGCATTGTCGCCACCTTCATGTCTGTCAAAATATTGCAAATTTTATCCTTATGATAAATATTATTATAAATAAATTTTAACCAATTAATCAGCAAGCGACCGCATGGGATGATGATGGGGAATTTTGGTGTACCACTTACCATCGAATGTGTCACTTAAACTGCAACTTATGCTATTATAAGGCATTTTTGGGATGAAGTGAGTTTTTTATGTCACAGCGAGCAATCAGACAGCTACACGCACACGGCAAGACATTGGATTTGTCCACGCCGAAGGTGATGGGAATCTTAAATGTCACACCAGATTCGTGCTCTGATGGCGGTCGCTATCATGGCGTGGATCGGGCGCTTGCCCATGCCGAATCGATGATTGCTGATGGCGTGCATATCATCGATATCGGTGGCGAATCGACACGTCCCAATGCGACAGCAGTCGGCACGGATGAAGAGCTTCGGCGAGTTGTGCCTGTGGTGCAGGCGATTCGTCAGCATTTTGGCGATGAGATTTGGCTATCAGTGGACACTAGCAATCCTCAGGTGATGCAGGCAGGTATTGAATCAGGGGCGGATATCATCAATGATGTGCGAGCGCTGCGACGAGATGGGGCGGTAGAGATGGCGGCGTCTCTTGGCGTGCCTGTGATACTGATGCATAGCCGCGGTGAGCCTGATACGATGGATGACTTAGCAGTGTATGATGATGTCGTCGCAGAAGTCATCGATGAGCTGTCGCACAGCATTGAGCGGGCGGTGTCAGCTGGGGTGGCTCGTGAGCAGTTGGTGATTGATGTCGGTATGGGCTTTGCCAAGACTTATGAGTATCATCAGGTGTTGATGACGCAGTTGGGCACTTTTATTCGGCAGTTTGAGTTGCCGATGTTGTTTGGCGTGTCTCGTAAGCGGTTTTTGGGTGAGATACTGCAGCGTACGGGGTTGGATAGCCTACAAAACCATCAGCCACATGATCGAGACATCATCGGTGCAGGGATGTCGCTATTGGCGGTACAACAAGGTGCAAGCATCGTGCGTGTGCATGATGTCGCCAAAAGCGTACAGATGCTGTCGATGTGGCAGCAGATTTATGGCGAGTGAGTGAAAATTGGGTAAATTTTATTAAGTTAATTAATTATATATTAAAAAATATCAACTTATTACTCAATTAATTATCGCCCACTCAACTCAAATCATTAATAATCTGCAACGCCGTCAAAGCCACCACAGGGGCAGTCTCGGTGCGTAGTACTCGCTCGCCAATCGTCCAAGGTACAAAGCCATGCTCGATGGCAAAGTCAATCTCGGTCGGGGATAGACCGCCTTCAGCGCCGATAAGTAGGGCGATGGTGTCAGGCAAGGGGCTGGTAAAGCTTGGCCTGCCATCTGACAAAGCCAGTACCAATTTTAGCGCATCTGCACAATCTGCTACCCATGACTCAAGCGGTACAGGCGGAGCGATGGATGGAATGATGTTCAATCCACATTGCTCACAAGCGGCGATTGCCACACCTTGCCAATGTTCGATTTTCTTAAAATCTCGCTCATATTTTAGATGTGCTTGACAGCGTTCGCTGGTCAGTAGTTGAATCTGATACACGCCCATTTCACACGCTTTTTGGATGGCATAATCCATGCGATCGCCACGACTCATCACAAGCCCGATACTGACTGCAAAAGGCGGTGTGCGGTTGATGGGGTTATGGGCATGGAGCTTGGCTTGTGCTGATTTTTTATCAATACTAATCAATTCTGCCGTATATTCACCACCTGTACCATCAAATAGCACCGCAGTGTCGCCCACTTTGGCACGCAAAACCTTGCACCAATGATGATAGACGCCATCTGGTAGCGTGATGCTTTGACCGATGAGCGTCGTGGATAAAGGCGTATCAATAAAAAATCTGGACATGATTCATCAATAAATGCTAAGAAAAATTAAAAACCGTAATGAGTCAATACTCATATAAACTGGCATCAACTCATGGACGGTTTTTGGATAAATTAAATTAATCCTAAGCTTTCGACCAAGGCTTTGTTTGGCTCGGTGTGGTTCATGCTATAAAAATGCAAGCTTGGCACGCCTTCACTAATCAAGCGTTCGCACAGCTGATGCACGATATCAAAGCCAAATTGGCGGATGGATTTTTTGTCATCGCCATAGTCGGCAAGCTGTTTGCGGATATAGCGTGGGACATCAGCACCACAGCCATCTGCAAAGCGGATTAGGTTTGATGCGTTGGTGATTGGCATGATACCTGCGATGATGGGGAAATCGTCTTGATACACGCCTTTTTTTGCCAAGCGATCACGCAAGAACAAATAGCTGTCAGGATTGTAGAAAAATTGGGTGATGGCTTCGTTTGCGCCAGCGTGATATTTGGCAACTAGATTATCAATATCTGCTTCAAAATTACGCGCCTGTGGATGCATCTCAGGATAGGCGGCAACTTTGATGGAGAAGTGATCGGCACTGTGTTCACGAATGTATTTGACCAAGTCCAGTGCATAAGGCAGCTCGCCATAGCCGACCTGACCTGATGGCAAATCACCACGCAGTGCCACCACGCGATCCACGCCCAGTGCTTTATAATAATCCAGTAGCTCGCCGATTTGTGATTTGGTGTCGCCGATGCATGACATATGTGGAGCGATTGGCGTGCTGCCTTTTTCGATGAGCGCCTTGACGATGCCTAATGTGCGTTCACGTGTCGATCCACCAGCACCATAGGTAACTGAGAAGTATTTTGGGTTCAGAGCGTTCAGCTCATCAAAGACGCTAAGTAACTTGTCTTGACCTTCGTCAGTCTTGGCAGGGAAGAATTCAAACGAAAATGGCACTTTGGCACTGCTTGGTGTTTTTGGCGTAGGTTTTTTTACTTCGGCTTTGATTTGGGTGGCTACTTCGGCAGGCTTGGTGGCTGTCGTGGCTTGTACAGTTTGTTGATTTTTAATATCAGATTTTAGTTCATTTAATAATTTTTCAATCGCTGCAAGGCGATTTAGGGTGTCTTGGCTCATGATGGCTCTCTAAAATTATCAAGATAAATCAAACGATTATAGGATTTATCAATTTTGTTAAAATTATTCAATTATAGCAGATTTTTGGCAGTTTGTTAATGCCAAATAGATGTTAGTAAATTCCAAAGAAAAAGGCGATAAGAACCCTATCTTATCGCCTTGTGTGAGTATGGCTAATCAGTATTTGTATTCATCTGACTTGAATGGACCATCGACCGATACGCCGATATAGTCGGCTTGTTTTTGGGTAAGTTTGGTGATGACACCATTAAAGCCTGCAACCATCGCAGCAGCCACTTCTTCGTCAAGTTTCTTTGGCAGTACCTTGACATAGACTTTGCTTGGCTTGTCAGCAGCAGGCAAATCAGCGAATTTTTCTTGATACAGGTGAATCTGCGCCAGTACTTGGTTGGCAAATGAGCCGTCCATGATGCGCGATGGGTGACCTGTGGCATTGCCAAGGTTTACTAGGCGACCTTCAGACAGCAAGATGAGATAGTCATCATCGCTGTCTGAGCGATAGACTTGATGCACTTGCGGCTTGACTTCCACCCATTTCCAGTTGTCACGCATGAACTGAGTGTCAATCTCGGTATCAAAGTGACCGATGTTACACACGACAGCGGTTGATTTTAGGGCTTTTAGCATCTCGCTATTGCACACATGATAGTTACCCGTGGTGGTCACGATCAAATCGGTGTCTTGAAGTAGGGCGGTGTTCACGCCTTGGGCTTGGTCGCCGCCGACGAATGGCGAGACGACTTCATAGCCATCCATGCACGCCTGCATCGCACAGATTGGGTCAATCTCAGACACACGCACGATCATACCTTCTTGGCGTAGCGACTGTGCTGAGCCTTTGCCCACATCACCGTAGCCGATGACCAGTGCACGACGACCTGATAGAAGCATATCTGTACCACGCTTGATGGCGTCGTTTAGTGAGTGGCGGCAGCCGTATTTGTTGTCATTTTTTGATTTGGTGACAGCATCATTGACATTGATGGCAGGGACTTTGAGTGTGCCATTGCCCAGCATCTCGATTAGGCGGTGTACGCCTGTGGTGGTCTCTTCAGAGATACCGTGGATTTTATCGAGCATTTGTGGGTATTTGTCGTGAATCAATGCGGTCAAATCACCACCGTCATCTAGGATGATGTTGGCATCCCACAGTTTGCCGTCTTGGTGGATTTGTTGTTCTAGACACCACTCGTATTCTTCTTCGGTTTCGCCTTTCCAAGCAAATACAGGAATACCAGCAGCGGCGATGGCAGCGGCGGCGTGGTCTTGGGTTGAGAAGATGTTGCAAGAAGTCCAGCGAACTTCAGCGCCCAATGCCACCAAAGTCTCAATCAAAACGGCTGTCTGAATGGTCATATGGATACAGCCGACGATTTTGGCACCAGCCAGTGGCTGAGCGGCAGCATAACGCTTACGCAGACCCATTAGAGCAGGCATTTCGGTTTCGGCGAGGCGGATTTCTTTACGACCGAAGTCGGCAAGGCTGATGTCAGCTACTTTATAATCGGTAAATGTAGACACTGCGTCCACTCCTTTTAAAAATTAACGATGAGATGATGGATAATCATCATAAAAAAGAAAACGCAGATGTCGTTGATTATTTTAAATCGCAGCCGCAAATCTAAAAAGCAAGCCTGACCGTTTAAAAAAGCGGTTGCAACATCTCTTGCAAACGGATAATTATAACAAATTTCATCCGCTTTTTCCATAAAAAATGACCCGCCAAAGCGAGCCATTTTGTCAAAGTGCATCCGATCAGTATTTGAAAGTCAGACCAAGATTGGCTTGGCGACCGCCGTTGATGTACCAGTTGCCAAAATTGTCTACTAATTTATTATCACTATTTGTAATATTTTGGATATTTGTAAATACCTTAACATAAGGATTAATATTCCAATGTGCATCAAAATCAATGGTTGCAAAACCTGGCACATCTTTGGCGGTTGTATTATTGCTGGTTTTTGCACCCGTGCGCGCAACCAATGAGCTGCTCACACCGACCACACCATCGTCATAACCGATGGTTAAAGTGCCTGTATGTTTTGGGCGATAGGCGATTTCAAGACCTGTGGCTTTATTTTCGGCGTCAACATAGCTATAGTTGGCTTGGGCGTAGTAGTCACCGCGTACATATTTTGCACCCAATTCACCACCAGTAAATTTGGCTTTATTGATATTTTGATAGGTGGAGATGCTTGTGCTTGTGTCAACATCAAAATTGCTATCAAGAGCTATCAAATCTTTGACTTCGGTGGCAAAACCTGATAATGAGATACTTAGATTGTCATTGATTTGGTGATCAAGACCAAGTCCGTAGCTGATACTTTTTTCTGGATCAAGATTTTCATTTCCTTTGGTTAGGTAAGTTGTCGCATCCCAAGTTGATTTTGAATCATAATACAGTTCATTCAGACTTGGTGCGCGGAAAGCCGAACCAATATTAGCATAAACACTGGTGCTTGGGCTGAAGTGATAACGCGCTGCTGCTTGACCAACGGTGTGCACACCAAAAGTATCATGGTCTTCAACGCGGATACCGGCTTGCGTATTAAATTTATCATTATTATATTGATGCTGTAGATAATAACCTGTACTACCAACTTTTTTCTCACCCTTGTAAGCATAAGCGTCAGCATATTTGGTCGTATTGTCGGTAATGCCAAATAGAATGTTTTGCTGTGGTGTGATGTTCCAGCGAGCATTTACATCGGTTTCATGATAACGGGTATTGTACTCATTGGTTGACCAAGGTTCTACATAAGATTGTTCATCTTTGGCTTGTGCATAATGTGCTGATAGCTTGATGCTGTCAGTCGCTTTAATACTGGCAAAAACTTTGGCTTGGGTATTTTTAAATTCACGCGCTGCATCAATGCTTGTACCGCTATTGGTGCTGTATTCATTTGTGCCTTTGTTTTCATCAAATGAAACGCCGACATCGACCTTGTCATTATTGTAGCCGACTTTTGCGCCAAAGCCTTTTTGTTCATAGCCTGCTTGATCGTTGCGCGCTTGGGTGTTAAAAATGCGCGTGCCGTCAGTTTCTAGACGCTGACCTGATAGACTGGCATAAAAGCCATTATGCACCACATCACCGCGTGCGATAGCTTTATAAGTGTTGTTCTCACCAAAAATACCAGTGAGCTCTGCACCAGTGCGTGTAGGTTTTTTGCTGACCATTTGCACTACGCCACCGATGGCATCTGAGCCATATTGTACCGATGCAGGACCTTTGACGATCTCAATACGATCAACATTGGTTAGATCTAAGTTCTCTGGATAAATTGGCGTAAGGGTATTTGGTGTATTTAGGCGCACACCATCTTTGAGCAATAGTGTGTGGCTTGGGTTTGTGCCTCGAATGCTTAAATTAGTCCCTTGACCAATACCGCCATTTTGTTTGATATAGATACCCGCATCTGATTGGATGACATCTGACAGATTGCGCGCAGGGTTTTTCTCGATTTCGGCGCGTGAGATGACGCTCACGGCAGCAGGGGTGTCGCTCAGTGGTGTGGCGCTGCGGCTGACGGTGATGACTTCAGGATCAAGCATCACGGTTGGTACACTCTCGGCATGGGCGGCGGTGATAAGACTCGTTGGGGCTAATGCTAACAAAATAGCACGGCGTAGAGTGGTCGATGACATAACTAACCTTAATATTGCTAATGGGTTGGGTTTTGTAAAATTAACTGTCTTATTATAACATGAAAAAATTTTTAACAACTTTCAATTAGATGAAAAATTCTAAGCTTGGCATGAAATTTGTTCAATGAGACTTACCATTCTTGATCACAATAGATGCTGGCATACTGTGCTGACAGTTGCAAGTGCTGAGTATCGGATATACAATGAGGTGTTTGTAGAATTGATTGAGGATTGCCATGCTTGATCCATCATCCCTGTATAGTATGCTTGCTAAGTGGTATCAGCGAATGCCAAGGGCTGGTTTGTGGTGTGTGATGATGCTGTGTAGCTGTCTACTATTGGCATCGCCAAGTCATGCCACCACTGCCAAGCTGGGGCTAAAAACCACCCAAACCGAAGAGCCTGCCGAAGTGTGGTCGGATAGCTATGGGCGAGATACGCCGCGTAGCACAGTTGAGGGCTTTATGTCGGCGTTGTCAAGCGAAGATACACAGCTTGCCAGTCGCTATTTGGATGCGACATTTTTAAGCAAATCAAAGATGTCGGATGCTGATGTTGTGGCACAGTTTAAGCAGGCGCTTGACACAGGCGGTCGACTTGAGCCACTGTTGCAACTGTCTGATGCCAAAGAAGGGGATGTCGGGGATTTGTTGCCAAATGACCAAGAAAAAGTTGGTAGTATTCGCATTGCTGACAAATCCGTGGATGTCTTGTTGGTGCGTAAGGTCGATAAAGATGGCAACCGCTATTGGCAGTTTGCAGATGAGACTTTGGCAAATTTGCCTGATGTGCATACGACAGGACGGACTTGGGCAAGTTATTTTGAGATTGAGCAGTTAAAGGGCGTTAAGCTATTTGACTTTGAGCTGTCAAAGATTATCGCACTGGCGGTGATGGTGCTGATCAGTCTTGCGGTGGTGTATGTATTGGTTTGGACGTTGTTTGTCATTAGCCGGTGGCTGTTTCCTAGATTGACTGGCAGACGCTTTGCCATCAATGCCAATGTCATCATGCCTGTTGCGATCATCATCGTCGCCATGCTACTGTCCGAAATCATGCTACGAGCAGGCGTGCCTGTGACCATCCGCACACCAGTTGGGCGACTCAAGGAGGCAGTGGCATGGATTGCGACTACATGGCTTGCGTTTCGCTTGATTGATGGTGTGTTTCGCCGTGCCGAAGCCAATTCACTCAAACGCAATCGCCCTGAGCAGGTATCTATCCTAGGTTTATTGCGTAAGCTTGCTAAAGTGTTTATGTTGATTTTGGCAATTATCATCATCTTTGGCAACTTAGGTTTTGATTTGACCACGGGGATTGCTGCACTGGGTGTGGGTGGTTTGGCACTGGCTTTTGGTGCCCAAAAATCCATCGAAAATCTCATCGGCTCAGTAGTTGTCGTCGCTGATCGTCCAGTGCATGTGGGGGATTATTGTAAATTTGGCACTTATGAAGGTACGGTCATTGATATCGGTATCCGTTCGACGCGTATCCGCACGCTCAATCGCACCATTGTTACCGTGCCAAATGGTGAGTTTTCTGCCTTGCAGATTGAGAACTTTACCGCAAGAGATATGTTTTATTTTCTGCATAATCTATTTATCAAACGCACAGCGGATTTGGCAGAAGTAGAGCGGATGATTGCTGATTTACAAGGCTTTTTGGCATCACATACCTTGACCAATGATGAGTGGAATCAGGTGTGGATCAAAGAGCTGCGCCAAGACTGCTATGTCATCGAGATGCGTGCGTATATTCCAGCGTCAGGGGCGCAGGAGTTTTATGCCAAGCAGACCCAGCTTGCGCTTGCGGTACTTAAATTCTTAGAAAATTATCAGGTTGAGCACGCCTTGCCTAGCCAGACGGTGGTGCTGGACGACAAAAACCGCCTAAATCAGCCAGATTCATGATAAAATACGGCGTTTGTATTGATTGAGAACGACTATGTACACCGATTCCCATTGCCACTTAACTTATCTAAAACTTGACAATTGTGAGCAGTCGCCACACCATCTACTGACCGCCATGCGTGATGCTGATGTCAGCCGAGCGATGGCGATTATGTGCAAGTTTGAGGAAAATGATGCCATCCGTGCGTGGGTGGATTTGGCGATGAGTGATGATAGCCTGCCTGATATCGGCATGAGTGTGGGAATTCACCCTTGTCAAGATGAGGCGATGCTAAAGAGCGTGCAAGTTGAGGATTTGTTGGCTTTGGATACGGATAAGGTGTGGGCATTTGGCGAAACGGGGCTGGATTATTATTGGGATGACAATAAAAAATCTGCCCAAAAGCATAGCTTTGCCACCCATATCAGTGCCAGTAAAATCGCCAAAAAACCCATCATTGTGCATACTCGCAGTGCTTATCATGACACGTTGGATGTGCTACAAAGCGAGCGCTGTGAGCATGGTATCATCCACTGTTTTACCGAAGATTATGCCTTTGCCAAGCGTGCACTGGATATGGGGCTGTACATTTCGCTATCAGGGATTGTCAGCTTTAATAAATCTGAAGCATTGCGAGAAGTTGCCAAGCAGTTGCCCCTAGACCGCCTATTGATTGAGACTGATAGTCCGTATCTAGCACCTGTGCCCAAGCGTGGCCGTGATAATGAACCGACCTATGTGCCGTATGTGGCACAGGCACTTGCCAAGGTTTATGGCATGAGCAGCGAAGAGATTGGGCGGATTAGCAGCGAGAATTTTGTGCGACTTGTCAATCAGTATAAGACGGTGATTGCATGATTTGGTTCTGCGTTACGACTGAGAAATGATGTCAATATGATGCAGAATAAAGCAAAATATGCAACAATACGCTAAAATATGCAACAATATACGAAAATATACACAATGCAAAATCCCCAAAAACCCCTTGAAAATCAACATATTTTACTACAGCCTTTGTATATCAAGGGCTTAGAGATTAAGAATAGATTATGGGTGGCACCGATGGCGGGTGTGACGGATAATCCTTTTCGCCGATTGTGCAAGTCGTTTGGCGCAGGTCATGCAGTCAGTGAGATGATCATTGCTGATACCGCTCTATACGCGCGTAAAAAATCCTTATACCGCGCCAATTTCGATGGGGAGATTGCCCCCATCTCCGCGCAAATCGCTGGTGCAGAGCCTGATAAGCTTGCCGAAGCTGCGCGATTTCAGGTGGCAAATGGCGCACAAATCGTTGATATTAATATGGGTTGTCCTGCCAAAAAGGTTTGTAAAAAACTGGCGGGCTCAGCACTCTTACAAGATGTTGGTCTGGTCAAGCAATTATTAGAAACCGCGGTCGATGCCGTCGATGTGCCTGTCACCCTAAAGACACGACTTGGTTTTGCCAATGGACAAGAAAATATCCTACAAGTCGCCAGGATCGCCGAAGAAGCAGGCATCGCCGCCATTGCCATTCATGGACGCACACGCGAAGATTTCTACACAGGGCAGGCGCGCTATGATTTGATTAGACAGGTTAAACAATCCATCAGTATTCCTGTGATTGTTAATGGTGATATCGATAGCCCTGAAAAGGCAGTCGCGGTACAACAAGCCACTGGCGCAGATGCAGTGATGATTGGGCGCGCAGCACAAGGGCGACCGTGGCTATTTCGCGACATCGTGCATTATGCTAAGATGGGCGAGCTTTTGGATGCGCCAAGCGTTACCGAACTGCGAGACATTGTCCTGACTCACTTACAAGAGCTATATCAATTCTATGGTGAATATTCAGGTTGCCGCATTGCGCGTAAGCACATTGCTTGGTACACAGGCGGCTTGCCCAATTCCAATGCCTTTCGTGATGCGATGTATGCCTGCGAGACGACGGCTGAGCAGTACCGTGCTGTTGATGAGTTTTTGGGGCGGATTGACTAAATATATTTGTCAAGTTAAACCAAAACAAAACCCATCGCGATGATGGGTTTTGGTATTTTCACAAGCTTATTTTGCTTGATAATTTTTATAAAAACTTAACAACATCATCCATCGCTAGGCGGGCTTTTGGCAAGGTTTTATTGCCATCGGCACTACTTGCATACCCTAGGCTTACAAGCACCGAGCTTTTTAAATTCTGTGCAGGTAGATCTAGCAAATCATCCAGCACTTGCGCATCATAGCCGCCGATCGGTGTGGCATCAATGCCAAGCATCGCAGCTGATAGCAGCAGATGTCCTAGTGCGATGAAGGTTTGATTCTCCGCCCAAGTGATGAGCTTTTGGGGGTCTTGGGCGAACTGCTCGATATAGTAGCTACACAGTGCCTTTCGTGACTGCATGATTTCATCGGTAGCAAAGCGTCCCGCAGCTTGTTCGGCTTGTAGCACCTTGTCAAGATGCGCGCCATCAAGGCTGGTTTTGGTACACAGTACCAAGATATGAGATGCGTTCATTACCTTAGGCACATTGTGTGCATCGCCATCGGTCATCGACTGTGTCAGTAGGGATTTTTTGTCATCGCTATTCACCACCAAAAATTGCCACGGCTGAATATTGATCGATGATGGTGCAAGGCGCAGCATTTCAAGCAGGGTATTAAAAGTGTCTTCATCGATTTTTTGCGCAGCATCATAGGCTTTGCAAGTGTATCGTGTCTGTGCCAATTGTAGTGCTGTATTCATAAATTTACCTTAAAAGTTTTTCGAAAATTATAGCGTTAAAATAACTCTGAATGCACTGATTCGATGCGCGCACTGACGCTACCATCCTGCCACTGAATGCGTACGCGATCATCAGCCTTGAGCATACTCGCACTTTTGATCGGCTGATTGACATCATTATAGATGATGGCATAGCCTTTTTGTAGGGTGTGTTTGGGGTGTTGAGTCAGGATTAGGCGTTGTAGCTGTGCGCAGCGATCGCGCATGACTTGCAGGCGAGATTTCACACTGTGATGGCGGTGTAGCTGATGTGTACTTTGGTGCTTGGCATGGGTAAGCTGCGTAATGCTGTGTTGATGAATTGATTTCATCAAGGCATAAGTTTTTAATTTTTCTTTAGAATGCTGGTGTTTGATCGTTTGGCTAAATTGCTTGAGTTCATGTGCGGTGTCTTTTTTTGCCAAGGCGATGGCAGCTAGGCTTTTTAGGCGTACTTTCTCAAAATGCCGCTGGCTGTTATTTTTGGCAAGGTATAGCTGATCCAGTGCTTTTTTGTGCAGGTATTCCATGGTGGATTTGGCTTGGCTTGTAATTTGTGCCAAATGCGATTCTATACCGAGCACGACTTTTGACGGTGTGTCAAAGCTTGTATGTGCCACCAAATCCAAAATCACCTGATCGCGCTCATGACCGACGCCAACCCAAACAGGCACAGGGCATTCTGCGATCAGTGCTGCCAATTCATAATCGTTCAAATATGCCAAATCGCCGACCGCGCCGCCACCGCGAATAATCACTAAGATGTCGGGTAGTTTTTGATGATTTTCTACAAACTCTGTCAAGCTTGTAGTAATAGCGGCGCGAATCTCACTGGGTGCATGATTGCCTTGAAAAGTGGCATGATGATAGTGAAATTGGCACGCACCTGCACGCATCAAGCGATCGGCTTCAGCGCGAAAATCTCCCAATCCCGCCGCTTGCTCTGGTGCGATGACGATGACATTTTCGATGTCAAATGGTGTGGGCAATTGTTTATTTAAATTGATCAATCCTTCATCGATCAAGCGTTTTTTCATCGCTTGATAAGCGGCTGCGATCTCGCCGAGTGTGTAGTTCGGATCGATGTCTGAGATATTTAGGCTAAAGCCGTATTGCGCATGAAAACTTGCTGAGCATTCGATCAGGATGCTTGCGCCTGCGGCAAGTTTTTGCCCTGTGGTAGCGGTGAATTTGGCAAGAACTGTATTGGCACGATACCGCCATAAGGTCGCGCGGCAACTGGCAGTGATGTTGTCATCATCGTCTTTTTCGGCAAGTTCAAAATAATAATGGCCGCCTTTGCTGTGCAGTGAGCGGATTTCGGCGCGCACCCATACTTCATGATCGAAGCTGTCATCAATGACCAATTTGACCGCAGCCAAATAGTCTGATAGGGATAGATGAATGTCTTGTAATGCTTGCTGATTTTTTAATGATTCTTCAAATTCTTCGGCGATTTTTTGGTGTTTGGCAAGGATGTCTTGATGGCTATTTACCTGATCAGCTCGGGCGGCGCGCAGTGCTTGTTCGACGATGGAGTTTGACATAATAATAACCAAAATAAAGCGGTGAATGGGTTATTGTAACAAAGCAAGGGTCTTAAGACAATGTGTGCTTTGTACTGATATAATGCTAAGATTATCCCAATTGACTAAATAATACCATTAAAATTGGCGAAACCACATTGGTGATAAAACCAAAGCTAATCACCACAGGCATGATCTGTGTACCGCCTGATTGTAAAATGGTTGGCAAGGTAAAATCAAGACTGGTAACACCGCCCAAGCCAATGCCTGCCGATGTCGAATGGCGCATCAGCATCGGAATGACGATCAAAGCAACGATCTCACGACCCAAGTCATTGAGCAGGGCGACACTGCCCCAAACCGCGCCATAGGCATCGGTCATGATCGTGCCAGACAGCGAATACCAACCAAAGCCAGATGCCAATGCCAAGGCTTTTGCAAATGACACTTCTGAGAAAATCAGCGCATAAATGACACCGCTTAATAAAGTGACCGCCATAAAAATCACACTGATTTGACAGCCGCGTTTATTTAGCATGGCTTCACGAAGGCTTACGCCAGAGCCTTTTAATGAGATTCCGACCAAGAACAGCAGTGCCATGAGTAGCACGGTGGTGGTCCTCTCAGGGGGTAGCAGGGCAGCAGGTAAAATCTGAGCTAAGCTAAATCCGATGGCAAGACAAATCAGCTGCACAAGGCTGCCGCGTAGGCTAACTTTTGGCTTACTGCCTTGCGTGTCTGTGCGCGTGGTGTGCTGTGGTGAAAAGCGATCAAACGCCCATAATGCAACGACGCCTGAGCTTAGAGTAAGTAGCATTAGCACGCCAAGATACATGGCGATCGCGCCGATTTTCTCCGCCAAATCCTGCACAAGCCCAAGCTCAATGCCGATGACGATCAACAGTAAAAATACCAAATAGCCCAAAGCGGTTTCGCTCATTTTCACCCACTCTGGACGACTGGGTAATAAAAAGCCAATAAACATCGGGCTTAGGATAAGTACAAGCGTGATCAGACCTGACATAGCGGTACCTGTGTGGATAAATTTCGCTATTGTAACACTGTTTCTGTATTTGTGAAAGTTATCCTTGTTTTGGGCTGAAAATATGCATAAACAGCGTTCGTTATGATGGTGTGTGGATAAAATTTGTGCAAGCTGAATTTATATAACATTTATTAAAAAATAACTCGTATTTATCAATGGCTTAGTGTCAATTTTTTTGTTAAAATATCAAGTCTTAACACCAATTGCTGTAGTTGATTTTTGTCGATGGATGTGCCCGCTATGAATGCGTCGAATATTGCACAATTTTTTGAAAAAATATTAAGGGAATTATACCAAAATATCTATTGGTTGCTTGGTGGTTCGCTCGATGATAAGACGCTCAACTGGGCAAAGCTCGGCTTGTCGATACTGGCCACAGGCATTAAAATCATCATTTTGCTTGTGTTGATTGGCTTTATTTATTGGCTGCTTGTCTATGCCATCAAGACAGTGCGAAAGGCGTTTGGCTTACCGCATCGCTATGCGCGCATTGCTCGCGTGACTTTACGCTATTTGTGGTTTGTTACCAGTATTTTGGCGGTGCTGTCGCAGATTGGCGTGCGGGCGGACACTATTAAAGCAGGGGCATCGGCGGCAACTTGGGCGGGTTTTTATTATGCACTGTGGGCTGCCAGTGGACAGATGGTCAGCAGTGTGCTGAAGCATTATGATCTGAACGCATCGATTGAGCAACTTTTAAAAAACTTATTATTAGTACTTATCTTGGTGCTTGCCTTTGCCACCGTGATGGCAAAATTCGGCTTTGATATTTTCTCAATCGTTGCAGGTCTTGGTATCGCAGGTCTTGCGGTAGGTTGGGCGTCCCAAAGCACCCTTGCCAATTTCATCGCAGGGATTGTGATTTTGGTGGAGCAATTTTTCCAAGTTGGCGACTGGATTCGCTTGGGTGATAAAGAAGGTCGCGTGGTGAAAATCTCGCTGCGCGCCACGCAAATCCTAGATCGCGACAACATTATCATCATCATTCCAAACTCAGCAGTGGCATCGTCTGAAGTGGTGAATTTGACTTCCAAAAAAATGATCCGCTTCGATGTCAAAACGCGCATCGGGCTACACGCGGACATCACCGCTGCGCGCAGTGCGATTATTAAAACTTTACAAAAAGATGAAGTGGTGCTTAAGCATCCTGCGCCACTTGCCACGGTTGATAGCATTGGTGAATCGGGGATTAATCTGATTGTGCGTTTTTGGGTTGCGCCATTATCGGTTGCGCGCATCCCTGTGATTAAAGAAAATATCAACGAAAAAATCAAACGCGCCCTTGATGACGCAGGCGTCGAAGTACCGTATCCATATATGAAGCTTGTGATGAGTGATGAAACCAAAGATAAGCTGCTACACACCGATGAGTTGATGGATAAAAATTAAGCAGCCAAACCACCGATTCACTTGGTGGTTTTTTATCGTCGAAATCACAAAGCTGTGCTATAATGGTTTGTTTGACTTCGACTGAAAATTTGGATCGTTATGACTGCGTCTGCCACCACTTATTTTGCCAATCTGCGCACCTTTGACCCAAGCGCATTTCACCTTGTCATCACTTGCGCTGATGGGCTTGAGCCTGCGCTGCTGATCGAGCTTGATAGCTTTGGCATGACAGGTGAGATCTTGCGCGCAGGGCGTGTGCTGGTGCAGACGGATTTGACAGGTTTGTATCGTTTGTGCCTTTATAGTCGTGTGGCAAGTCGCGTGCTTTTGCCACTTGGCGAGTATTATTTTAAACAAAAACTTGATAATGGCAACGAAGTTCTGAACGAAGATGTGCCTGAAGCACTGTATCAGTTTGCTAGCCGTATCGATTGGATGGCGCTGTTTGGCTTAGATCACCGCTTCGCCATTCGCCTAAGCACCGATAAGCGACTGACGGTCAATCAGCAGTTTGCTACCTTGCGTATCAAAGATGCAATTGCCGATACTTTCAACCGTGCGTTTGGCGCGCGTCCTGATGTCGATGCCAAAGCCCCTGATTTTCAGATTTTTGCCGCTGCCAATAATAAATTTGCCGAACTGTTCCTTGATTTATCAGGTACAAGCTTACACCGCCGCGGCTATCGCATCGCCAATACTGCTGCGCCTTTGAAAGAAAACTTGGCATCAGCCCTGCTGTACGAATGCGGCTGGCACAAGGGTGAGTTTGATGCCATCATCGATCCGATGTGTGGTTCGGGTACTTTTATCACCGAAAGCCTTCTGATGCGCGCCAACTACCCTGTGGGACTGGATAAAGCAGCGGATGAATTTGGCTTTTATTGCTGGCAGCATCATGATGAAGATTTGTGGGATCAGATGGTCGCCAAAGCCACGCAAGATTTTCATGATAATTTAGAAAAACTACAAAATGAGCAGCTGACCATCATTGCCTGTGATGCCGATGCCTATGCGGTGCAAGCGTGTCATAAGAACTTGATGGCGTCAGGCTTATCACCGATTTTATCTAAGGTGCGCCTTGAGCAGCGTGCGGTGGCGACATTGGGTGATGTGCTGAGCGATATCATCGCCAAATCAGCATTGATCATCAGTAATCCGCCTTATGGCGAGCGACTGGGCGACAGTGATTTTATCAAGCCCTTGTATCAAGGCTTGGGGCTAAAATGCGTCGATGGCTTGCGCGCAGCAGGTGTGGATCATGCCTATATGGCGGTACTGGCAAGCCATGTCGAGCACGTCGATACTCTGCCAATCGCCGAGCCGAAAACTTTACGCTGTCACAACGGTGCACTGACGGTGTATTTTCGCTATGGTCAGCTGAATTTGGTAGCCTTGCCAAGCATTATCCGTGATTACGAGCGTCGTGAAGTGCTGATTGATGATGCACAAGAATTCATCAATCGCCTGCAAAAAAATGTAGTCAATCTTAAAAAACAAGCTGCCAAAACAGGCGTAACCAACCTGCGCGTCTATGATGCGGATTTGCCCAATTTCAATGTCGCCATCGATGTCTATGGCGATAAAATCCATGTGCAAGAATACGCACCGCCTAAGCAAATCCCTACTGATGTCGCCAAAGCGCGCTTTAATCTGGTGCTGCACGCGGTGCGCGAAGTCTTTGGTGTATCGCGTGAATCGATTTTTATCAAGACACGCGCGCGCCAATTGGGCAATGAGCAATACACCAAGAATGAAAACAGCAAACGCCACAAGCTGTATGTCGCCGCCGAAAATGGTGCGTATTTTTATGTCAATTTTACAGAATATCTTGACACTGGCCTGTTCATCGACCATCGCAATATGCGCGGACTTGTCAAGGCGGCAAGTCGTGGCAAACGCGTGCTAAATCTGTTTTCTTATACCTGCTCAGCCAGTGTCCACGCTGCAATGGCAGGGGCGAAGAGCGTAACTAGTGTCGATTTGTCGGGTAATTATTTGGATTGGGGCAAGCAAAATTTCGCCCTCAATGGCTTGGTACTTGATGCTCAAATTGAAGATGGGTTAAAATATCAGTTCATCGCAGAAGATACCTTTGAATGGATTAAGAATAACACCGAGCAGTACGATGTCATCTTTATCGATCCGCCGACTTTTTCAAATTCTAAGAAATTTAAAGGCACCTTTGATGTGCAGCGTGATCATGTGGCGCTGATCAATCGCGCGATGAATCGCCTATCTGCGGGTGGCGTGCTGTATTTTAGTAATAACTACACGCGCTTTGAGATTGACGAGAGCCTGACCAATCGCTATGAAGTGACGGACATCACGCACAAGACCATCGGCTTTGATTTTGATATCAAAAAACCGATTCATCAAAGCTTTGAAATCCGCCACAAAAACGCCATCAAATCTGCCTTGGTAGCTGATAATGAGCCAAGCCATATAAGTGGTGATTTTAAAGATAAATTTGATAAACAATTGGATAAATCAGCGGATTATACAGGCGAAAAATCACGCAGCTTTGGCAAAGATGGCGATGGCAAACGCACGGATAAATCGCGCTTTGATAAAACTGACAAGCCGAATCAAGGCAAAAGCTTTGCTAAGCGTGATGATAAATTTACCAAAAAATCAGCTGACAAACCAAGATTTGATAAAAAACCAGCAAACAAAAAGCCGTTTGATAACAAATCATTGAATAAAAAATCAGCCGACACTCATCCAAAAACTGTGCAAAAACATAAGCGTGCATTGGATACGACAGGTGCCAAGCGTGTGTATGTCAATCCAAAACTTGCAGGCGCAGACACGCTTGCCAAAAATCTGCAAGATAAGATTGACACCAAAAATGATACAAGCACCACTTCGCGCTATCAAATTAAATCTAAAAAATAAATTTATTGTATATATAGGTAAGCCATGACCACTCATATCGAAGAAATCGACAATCAAGAACAACAAACCTTGCAAAGCGTGCTATCGGGTGCGGATATTAGCCTTGGTGATCATGAAGAAGAGCTTGATGATCATGCGGACGATGCTCGCCATGAATTCGATGATGGCATCAAATCTGCACGCTTTAAAAAGCTACAAAAGAAAATCCGCAAGGAAGTGTCTTGGGCGATTCGCGACTTTAAGATGATTGAAGATGGCGATGTGGTGATGGTCTGTATCTCAGGCGGTAAGGACAGTTTTACACTACTTGATATTTTATTATTCCTAAAGCGTATTGCGCCGATTCACTTTGATGTCGTGGCGGTAAATCTTGACCAAAAGCAACCTGGTTTCCCTGAAGATGTGCTGCCAAAATACCTATCAGAGCAAGGCATTCCTTACTATATCCTAGAAAAGGATACTTATAGTATCGTCAAATCTGTCGTCCCCGAAGGCAAGACCTACTGCTCGGCGTGCTCTCGCTTGCGTCGTGGCTCATTATATGGTTTTGCTAAACAAATTGGCGCAACCAAAGTGGCGCTAGGTCATCATCGTGATGATATTTTGGCGACATTTTTCCTAAATCTGTTCCATGGGGGCAGCCTAAAAGCCATGCCGCCAAAGCTATTAAGCGATGATAAACAAAATGTCTTGATTCGTCCGCTTGCCTATGTCGCCGAAAAAGACATCATCAAATACGCTAATTATAAAAAATTCCCAATCATTCCGTGTAATCTGTGCGGCTCACAAGAAAATCTGCAGCGCGCGATGATTAATGAGATGCTGCGTGAATGGGATAATACACATCCAAAACGCTTGGCAAGTATGTTTAAAGCCTTGCAAAATGTTGCGCCAAGTCAGCTAGCTGATCGTAATTTGTTTGATTTTGAAAATCTGCAATTGGCACGCACGGATGATGAGCGACTGTTTGAAGGTGATAATATCCAAGTGGGTGTGAGTGATAAGCTTAATCAAATGGGCTTGCCAACTAATCCGCTGGTGCAGACTTTTAACCCAAAATTTGCCAAAGAAGACGACAAAAAAGACAATAAAATCCCTGTGATTAATCCGTTGTTGTAATTTATTTTGCACATTAAAAAGCTAGGTATCAAAACCTAGCTTTTTATTTTGCTTAAAATATTTAACCGTTTAAAACTTAAGCTTGGCTGCAATCACCGCCATCAGCTCATCACTATCATCGATCAAGCCATCATCGATTTTAACATAGTTCATGGCAACAGATTTGCCTTGTCTTTGATAGGTAAATGGCGTGTCGATACCGCTGATTTGTGAAGTTTTGATAAATATTTGATGGTCTTTATCAATAATGGCGAACATTTGCCCGTTTAAAAATAGGCAATGCTCGCCGAACATTTTGCGAGATGAGATTTTCCCCAAGGGGCCCAAGCTATCGCACAGATACTCTACAAAATCATGCATTGGTTTAAAATGACTGATTTTTAAAATATTGCACAAACCAATCCAAAGCCATCTCATAGCCCAAATCACCCAAGCCGCAAATCACACCAACTGCTTTATCTGAAAAATAAGAATGTGTGCGAAACGGCTCGCGTGCATGGACATTGGACAGATGCACTTCGATAAATGGTTTATTCAATGCTGCTAAAGCATCTCGGATAGCAACCGATGTGTGTGTAAAAGCAGCAGGATTGATGATCACGCCATCAATCGGCTCGGCGGATAACAGCCCAACTTCACCGATGAAATCAACGATCGCGCCTTCGTGATTGGACTGAAAACAAATCAGCTCAATGCCATCTGCCTGCGCTTTTTTGATAAGCCTATCTTCAATATCCTGCAATGTGGTATAACCATAAATCTCAGGTTCGCGCTTGCCAAGTAGGTGCAGATTTGGACCATTGATTAGAGTGATTTTTTTGGGTAGTCGGTTCATGGGTTTCTCTTTAACAGTTGCAATCGGTGAATTTATTGTAGTGGATTTTGTACAACTTTGCATTAAAATATTTTATCAATACTATCGAAAAGCATAAAATAAGTTTTTCAAAAAGTAAATGATGATTATTTTTTATCGTAAAACTTGTATTGGTTTTGTAAACCATGTATTATACGCATAATGGCTTTTGCTGTTAAGTTATATCAGTGGCACTTTGTTGTTAGGGTTGTAAGGGAATTTTTTTGCTAGGGATCCGAGCAAGTATAATGGCTGTGAACATTTGCTAAGTTGCCATCGCTCATACCGTCCATCATTCACAGGATTTTCGTGATGGCTACATAAGGAAATTATCATGTCTAAAGAACAAGGTACCGTTAAATGGTTCAATGATGCCAAGGGTTTTGGCTTTATTCAGCGCGCAACCGGTGAAGATGTGTTTGTGCATTTTCGTGCGATCCAAAGTGAAGGTTATCGCTCTTTAAAAGAAGGTCAAGCGGTTGAATTTGTCGTCACCGAAGGCGATAAAGGTCTGCAAGCTGAAGAAGTGGTCAAGCTATAATCAAAAGCTGAGCATTTTGCTGTAAATTTGGTATTTTTACCGTGCAAAACTCGTCTTAATTTCAAGGCGAGTTTTTGTTTTGTTAAGCAATCATTGCAATTGTGACTTGGCAAAGGGCGGGGCAATGTGCGATAATGTGAATGAGTGTCACCTTTGTTTGGGTGGCGAAATTCACCCGATGAAGCGATCAAAATAAGATCGCAAAAATCATACAAAGGTAGATAACAATGAAAACTGCGGTAAAATTATTGGCGACAGCGGCACTGCTTGCAAGTAGCACTTTGGCGATGGCAGCAGATAAGCCAGCCAAAAAAGACAGTAAGCCACCATTTACGCCAGAAGAGATTTCAATGTTGCAATTTTGCGACTCATCATCATTTGGTCTGGTGCTACTTGCCGATATGCGCCAACGCGGTCTGAGCAAAGCGGACGCGACCAAAGAGCTTGATACTGTGATCAACGCCATCAATAACAGCACTGAAGATAAAGAAGTTGCCAAGCAATTGGGCGATTTTTGGAAAATGAACATCGATGGTATGTGGGAAACCAAAGTGTATGATACCGATGCAGATAAGAGCGGCTTTGTGCAAGCGGTTTATCAACAAAGCATGGGTACTTGCATCTCTGATCTGAAAAAAGGCGGATCGGCCAACTAATCCAAGCGGCTGTCCACTGGGCAGCCCATCTTTATTGTTATAAGACTAATTTTGACCACGCAGCCAGTTTCCATGTCGAAAGATTCAATGAACGCCACCACTGATTTTGCAAACGCTCCTGAGCCAAACATCGAACAGGGCATCGAGCCAAGCGCCTTTGTGCAGTTTGAAGATCTACCCCTGTCAGCATCGACGCTAAAAGCCGTCAAAGCACTGAATTTTGATCGCTTAACGCCGATTCAGTCGCAGATTTTGCCGCATACTTTGGCAAATCAAGATGCCATCGGGCAGGCGCAGACAGGTACGGGCAAGACGGCGACTTTTTTGATTACCATCATTGAGGCACTGCTCAAGCGACCATTTGCCAAAGATGAAAAGCGTTATTTGGGCGAGCCGCGCGCCTTGATTTTGGCACCGACGCGTGAGCTTGCGCAGCAGATTTTGGCAGATTGTCGTGAGCTGACGCGATTTAGCGAGCTGTATAATCTGTGCATCACAGGCGGTGCGGATTTTGATAAGCAAGCTGAGCAGATCAATAAGCGACCGCTGGATATCCTAATCGGCACACCGGGGCGGATTATTGACTGGGTGAATAAGGGCGTGCTGTTCCTTGATCGCGTGGAAGTGTTTGTGCTTGATGAAGCGGATCGTATGCTGGATATGGGCTTCATCCCTGATATTAAGCGCATTGTCCGCCATATGCCTGCCAATACCGACCGTCAAAGCCTGCTGTTTTCGGCGACTTTTAACCAAGATGTGATGAATTTGGCTTATCGCTGGCTGTATCATCCTGCCTTTGTCGAGATTGCGCCCGAGTCGAAGACCAATACCGCGATTGATCAGCAGTTTTATCTATTGACCGAAAAAGAAAAAATGAGCGCGCTGCGTCAGATTCTTGCCAATCCTGATGTCACCAAGGCGATCATTTTTGCCAATCGCAAAGATCAGGTTAAGCGACTGTACGATAATCTGCGCCGTTATCATGAAGTGACCATGCTCTCAGGTGATGTTGCGCAACAAAAACGCGAACGCTATCTGCAGCGATTCAAAGATGGTGAAGTTAATATCTTGGTTGCGACCGATGTTGCTGGTCGCGGCATCCATGTTGATGATGTTAGCCATGTGATTAATTTCACCTTGCCTGATATGCCTGATGACTATGTGCATCGTATCGGACGCACGGGGCGTGCAGGGCATAAGGGCGTGTCGATCAGCTTTGTCAGTGAAAATGATGCGTTCAACTTACCTGCACTTGAGTCGCATATTGATATGAAGTTTAAACTCAATCAATTTGAATTTGACAACAGCAGTGACGAAGCTTAATCCATGATTCCTGAGCTTGAGCTGCTGCCATCGCGCATTCCGCTGTCGCTGTACATTCATGTGCCGTGGTGTGTGAAAAAATGCCCCTATTGTGATTTTAATTCGCACGCAGCAGGGCAGGATGCGCCATTTGCTGAGTATGTTGATGCACTGCTAGCAGATGCGGTAAGTCAAGCGCAATATCTGGCAAATCGTCAAATCAGCACAGTATTCATCGGTGGTGGCACGCCATCGCTATTGCTTATCGATGAGATGGCGCGATTATTCGCAGGTCTTCGTAAGATTTTGCCATTTGCAGATGATTGTGAAATCACTCTAGAAGCCAATCCTGGTACGCTTGAGCACGCACCTTTTGAAGAATACCTCAATATTGGTATCAATCGCTTATCCATCGGCGTGCAGAGCTTTGATGCTGATGCACTGAGCGTACTTGGGCGTATTCATAATCCCGATCAAGCCATTCATGCCATTCAGGCTGCTCGCGCGGCAGGTTTTCGCCGTGTGAACTGCGATCTGATGCATGGACTGCCGCAGCAGACGGCAGATAAGGCAGTACATGACATCACGACCGCGATTCATGCTGGCGCAACGCACATCTCTTGGTATCAGCTGACCATCGAGCCAAATACTGCCTTTTATCGCGCACCGCCTGATCTGCCTGATGAAGAGATGATGGATGCCATCGAAACCGCTGGGCGAGATGTACTGACCAAGCACGGATTTGATAATTATGAAGTCAGTGCATGGGCGGGGCAAAATGATACGCCGTGTCGGCACAATCTGAACTATTGGCAATTTGGCGACTACCTTGCCATCGGCGCAGGGGCGCATGGTAAAGTAACGCTGCATGGGCATGATGGGCTGAGTGATGGCGTGTATCGTTTCCAAAAATCACGCCTGCCTAAAGATTATCTTAATTATACCGATGCACCTAAGATGGTGAACTTCGAGCCTGTGGCAGCGGAGAATCTACCCTTTGAATTTATGATGAATGCCTTGCGCTTGCGAAATGGCGTATCGACACAGCTGTTCGAAGAGCGCACAGGGCTGTTTGTCAGTACCATTGATAATGAGTTGATGCCACTACAGCATCAGGGTTTGATGGTGTTTGATCCGCTGATTTTAGCGCCGACGGCATTGGGCTTTCTCTATGTCAATCATTTGGTGAGTCAGTTTTTATAAAATGCGCTTAATAATATACTGGTGTTAAACAAATAAAAAACTTGCCTTGATGATATTTCAAAGCAAGTTTGGGTGCTGAAATTAAGTGTAATTTATAATCGTAAATTACAGCTTGTTTTCAACTTTTTCAGCGGTATTCGAAACAGCTTCACCAGTTTTTGACACATCTTTGCCAAATCCCTTGACGGTGTTACAGCCAGTCAATACGACCAATGTTGCCAAAGAAGTAATCAGTAACTTTTTCATCATAGTATCCTTATGGTTAATGTGTTTTGGCAAATGCACTGCAGATGACGGCAGTGGCATTCACGCTTTTATCTTAACGAAGTTTTTGGCTTTTGACCAGTCATTCATCGTTTATTTTACATTAAATTACAATTGAAATAATCAAGCAAGATTTTGTTGATTATAATAACCGAAATACTTTCAATAAAAATCGCCTACAGAGCATTTATGTCAAATTCTGTCGATAACCCATTGATTCATATCGTTTTATTTTCGCCAAAGATTCCCAATAACACGGGCAATATCATCCGCTTGTGCGCCAATACAGGTGCAAGCTTGCATTTGGTTGAGCCGCTTGGTTTTGAGCTTGATGATACCAAGCTTAAGCGCGCTGGGCTTGATTATCATGAATATGCCAATCTGCAGGTGCATGGCGATTGGGCGGCGGCAAAATCTACACTACGGGCGCAGGGCGTGAGTCGATTTGTGGCGATGACGACCAAATTCAGCCGCCCATTTTATGAGTATGATTTTGGGCTGAATGATCAAAGTGACGCGCGCGGTATCGCTGTGGTGTTCGGTTCGGAGACCGACGGCTTGCCTGATGATGTGCGTACTGATATCGGCGCGGAGAATTGGCTGAGATTGCCGATGTTGCCACAGTCGCGCAGCCTAAATCTTGCCAATAGCGTGTCGATTTGTCTGTATGAAGTTTGGCGGCAGCTTGGCTTTGTTGGTGATGTGGGTGAAAGCGTCGGCTATCATAAGCCGACATCAAGATAACTTATTGAATTTATAAGGAAAAAAACCATGCCACAAGTGATCATTGAATTATCAACCGCGGTGGATTGCGTTGAAGCTCAAGTGCTACACTCGGTCAATTGCGCGCTTGGCGAGAGCGGGGTGTTTCACCTGCATGACATCAAATCACGCCTATATAAGCCAGAGTACCAAAATTGGAATTTGGTCGGTGATGGACGGGGCGATCAGGCGTTCGCCTATGTCAAAGTCGCCATCATGCCAGGGCGTAGCGATGAGATTAAAGCAGATCTTGCTGAGCGCGTGATGACCGCACTCAAATCAACCCTTGCTGCCAAAAACCCAACCATGCAATACGGTGTGGAAGTGGTGGATTTGATGGGGTATTTGAAAGGTTGATTGCTTTAAAAGGCTTGCTACTATTGTGTTTGTGATGATTGATTATCACAAGCAATTCGGCGGTTTTGGCAAGCCTGCAATGCGATTGACATGACGCGCAACCAAGCCTGTGTTAAACAGTGTTTGTAGTTTTTGATTGCTAATCTCAAGCTCGGGCAAGGCGATCATCAGATGCTTAATCAAGGGGCGCGTGGCAGGGCTGTGATGATAAGTCTCAAAAAAATCCCGCACCGCAAGCAAAATCTGATGATGCTCATCGGTCAGCTGCACTTCTAGCGTATCGGCAAGCGTCTGGGCGACATCCGCCGTCCAGTCTTCATGATTCACTAGATGTCCATCATCATCAAGCTTTAGCATTATTTTTCCTTCATTAATCAAAATTTAAAAATTCAGCACGGTATCATAGTCTGAGATGATGGCGGTATCTGCTGTCAGCACTGCTTGGATTTTTTTATCAAGTGTATCAACTGCATTGCTAAACTGATGATAGGCAAGTGGCATATCGTACAATTCAAGCGACTGCACCATACCAAATAATCGGCTATTTTCATCTTGTAATACTATTAAGCTATCATTCATAAAATTAAGCTGTACTTGATGATCGAAAGTCGCCAAAGTCATCGCAAGGGCAAGGGCTTCATAACAAATCAGCTCACTATCACTGCCAATATTAATTAAAAATTTCATCATCACTCCTTAATATTGCACCACGGCAGTTTCATCATCGATCAAGAGCGCAAGCTCAGATAGACCCACTAGCGTAAATGGTACAAGCAAATTATCACCATCTAGACTGTGGCGTTTGGCATTCTCAGCATCGGTGATGCCGCGCGCTAGAGCTGTGCTGACACAGACAGGCAGTGACAGATTGTGGCTTTGGGCAAGATTCACCCATTCAGTAGCAATGCTTGGCACATCGGCGGTTTGCCACATCAGGCGATTGGCAGTATATGCACCGTCACCATAGAAGAATACCGCGATATGCTCGCCCTTTGCTAAGCGGCTTTGGGCGTCTTGTAGTGCAAGCTTTGCCTTGTGGCTGTGCGGACTTGTGGTGATTAGGATTAGTGTTTTTGATGAAGTCATAAGATTTTATGATATAATGGGTTTTTTAAGATAAATTTGTCAGATTGGCTGTATTATAACGCAAATTTTGTTGTAAAATAAGGGCGTATTGATAAATCATCGGTTGATTTTGTGCTTTGGTGGTGCTTTATCGGCATTCACAGCACAGATGGCGGCGCAAAGATAAGGAATGGAATGCGACAATGAGTTCATTTGACTTTATACCCAATGAAGAGCAGCTAAATATTTTGGCATTGGCAAGTCCATTTGCCAGTCAAATTTACCAAAAGCACACCGCACAGGCGCAGGCTTTTTTGGGTGAGTTTGGTTTTGGCGTGCCGATTGATCGTGCTGGTTTTGATATGCTGGTGCGCCGCTTTGTTGGGCTTGGTACGACTTATTATCTGGATGCGATCAATGAAGCAATGGTGATGCAAGGCTTGCGTGATTTGCGCAAGTTTTTGATGCTTAAATGGATTTGGCAAGATGCGCTGTCGGTGATCAGACTTGAAGATTTGACCCGCGAGCTGTCGGATTTTGCTGATAGCTGTATCAGCTTTTCCAAAGATTTTGTTTATCATAAATTATCAATACGCTATGGCGATCCGATCATTCGCCGCAAGATGAAGACGCTCAAAGATGAGCTTGCCATCATTGCCATGGGTAAGCTTGGCGCAAGAGAGCTGAATTTATCGAGCGACATTGATTTGATTTTTGTGCATATTGACAATGGCGATACCGACGGCAAAAAGTGCATCGACAGCCATAAATTCATGCGTGATCTTGGGCGTGGGGTAATTAAGCTTTTGGACGAAAACACCGAGCATGGTTTTGTGTTTCGTGTCGATATGCGTCTGCGTCCGTGGGGCGATGGTTCACCATTGGTGCTACATTTACAAGCGCTTGAGAAATATTTCAATCAGCATGGGCGCACTTGGGAGCGGTTTGCATGGCTAAAATCGCGTGTGGTCAATGACATCAGCGATGAGTTCGCCACACAATTACACCAAATTACTAAAAACTTCGTTCATCGTTACTACATCGACTACAGTGCATTCAGCGCACTTCGCGAGATGAAAGCGATGATTATCAATCAGCAAACACAGCGTCAAGACCTTGATAATGTCAAGCTTGGCGTCGGGGGTATCCGTGATATTGAGTTCATTGTGCAGGCGTTTGCGCTGATTTATGGCGGTCATCATGTGCGTATCGCTGAGCATCCTGCCTGCCTTGAGTGCTTGGCGGTGCTGATTGAGCTTGGTTATATTGATAAAGAAGAAGGACGGCAGTTGGGCGCGGCGTATCGCTTTTTGCGCCGACTTGAGCACGCCATTCAAGCGCGCCACGATCATCAGACGCAGCGACTGCCGAGCGATGCCAATGAGTTGTTAGCAGTGGCACAGACCTTGGGCTTTGAGTCGGTGACATCGTTCCGCTCGGTGCTGGATGCGCATCGTCAAAATGTAAGCCGTCCGTTTGGGCGCATGGTCACTGATCGTCAATCGCCTAAGCAAGAGAGTTTAAACGCCAGTGAAATCACAAGCTCACTGCACGAAAGCCTTGGCGATGATGCGATGGCAAGTCTTGAGCGGTTTAAGCAGTCGCGTCTGGTAGCGACGCTCGATGATGTGTCCAAAGAGCGACTCAATCAAGCTTATCCGATCATTTTGCACGCGCTTTTGACCCATGCGCAGCTTGATGGCGTGGCGTCCGCGATGGCAGCATTGCCACGACTGATCAGTCTGCTTGAAGCGATTTGTCGCCGTTCGATTTATCTTGTAATGCTCACCGAGAACCCAGATGCGACGGTGCGTCTGATTCCGATGCTGTCAGCAAGTCCGTGGATTGCGCGTGAGCTTGCGCATTATCCAGTACTGCTTGATACTTTCTTACAAAAACGCTATCTGCACCTGCCTGATAAAGTTGAGCTGACTGACATTTTACGCCAAAGTTTGCTGCGTGTTGAGCCGTTTGATGACGAAAGCTATCTATCGGCGATTCGCTTGTTTAAAAAGACACAAGTGCTTGCCGTGGCGACCGCAGATGTGCTTGGTCTTCGCCATATCATGAAAGTATCAGACAGTCTAACTTTCATCGCTGAAGTGGTGCTAGAGTCTGCGCTGTATCGTGCTTTTGATGAGCTAACGCAAAAACATGGTTTTCCATTGCTTCAAAATGGCGATCGTGCCGATGTTGATGATTGTGGTTTTGCCATCGTGGGCTACGGTAAGCTTGGCGGACTTGAGATGAGCTATGCGTCGGATTTGGATTTGGTGTTTTTGCACCGCATTGACGAAAAAGGCGAAACCAATGGCGAAAAGCCAATCAGCGGCATGAAGTTCGCTTCGCGCTTGATCCAAAAGCTGATGACTTATCTGGCGACACAGACGCGCGATGGCCGTGCTTATGAGATTGACACGCGGCTGCGTCCATCGGGCAATGCAGGCGTGCCTGTGATTTCTACCCATGCCTTTGAAATGTACCAATCAGAAAAAGCGTGGGCGTGGGAGCATCAAGCCTTGGTACGAGCGCGTGGTTTGATCGGTGATGATAAGGTTTTGGCAGAATTTGACCGTATTCGCAAGGATGTCTTGACCAAAAAACGCGAGCCTGAGCAGGTGCGATCTGATGTCATCGAAATGCGCCAAAAAATGCAAACGCATCTTGGCACTAAGCCAAACAGTCGCGATGGCGATAGTGAGCAATTCCACCTAAAGCAAGACTTTGGCGGGCTTGTCGATATTGAATTTTTGGCGCAATATATGGTTTTAAGCCTAGCGCACGAGTATCCGACGCTTGCGATTTGGCCAGATAATGTGCGGATTTTTAAAGAAGTGGGCAGGGCGAAAATTTGGGACATTTACCGCTGCGAACGCCTAACCCAAGCCTATCTCGATCTGCGCAAAAAAACCCATGAGCTTGCCCTATCTGAGCAGACGACGATCGTTGATGATGAAGAGTGGCATGAGCTGCGGCAGTTTGTCCGTGAAGTATGGCAAGAAGTTTTGGGTAAGTAGGGATAATTTTGAAAGAAATTTTCTTAAAATCTTTGGCGGTATTTGATGGGATTAAGTTGTGATTTGATATGAAAAAATCATTTGCAAATACCGCCAACAATGCTTATAATCCATAACATTTAGATGGTCGTTAAGTTTTGATGCAAACTTTTGGGAAACAAAGCCGTGTCAAAGTTTAATAAACAGTTATCAAAATAAGGAAACCACTATGAGTTTGGCTACCCAACAAGGTAAACTATGGCTAGATGGCGCACTCGTTGAGCAACCAGAAGCGAAAGTTCATGTATTGACGCATAGCTTGCATTATGGCTTGGCGGTATTTGAAGGCGTGCGCGCGTATCAGACACCAGATGGCCGCACAGCAATTTTCCGCCTACAAGAGCATACCGAGCGTCTGCTAAATTCTGCGAAAATTTTTCAGCTAAACTGCACTTATAGTTTCGATGAGCTTTGCCAAGCACAAAAAGATGTCGTGCGTGAAAATGGTTTGGCAGCTGCGTATATCCGCCCATTGATTTGGGTTGGTTCAGAAAAATTGGGCATCGCTGCTAAAGACAACACCATTCATGCCGCAGTGGCCGCATGGCATTGGGGCGCGTATCTGGGCGAAGAAGGCATTAAAAATGGTATCCGTGTGAAGACTTCAAGCTACACGCACCATCATCCAAACGTCACCATGTGTAAAGCCAAAGCGGCCAGCAACTATCCTGTGTCTATCCTAGCTAACCAAGAAGTGACCCGTAATGGCTATGATGAAGCAATCTTGATGGATCCACAAGGTTATGTCTGCCAAGGTTCGGGCGAAAACCTATTCTTGGTAAAAAATGGCGAGCTACACACGCCTGACTTGGCAGGTGGTGCACTTGACGGCATCACTCGTCGCACGATCATCCAGTTTGCTCAAGATCTGGGCATCAAGGTGGTTGAGCGCCGCATCACTCGTGATGAGTTCTATTTGGCGGATGAAATCTTTATGACTGGTACAGCGGCAGAAGTAACGCCAATCCGTGAATATGATGATCGCACCATCGGTAACGGCGGTCGTGGCCCAATCACCGAAAAACTACAAACGCTATATTTCGATGTGGTGCAAGGTCGTAATGAGCAGTACAAGCACTGGCTTACCTTTGTGGATGAATAATCCGCAAAGTCATTTGGCTTGCGAGCGCTCAAATCCATGCGGGTTTGGGCGTTTTTTATGGAAAATTTTGTTATAATGAAACAAAAAAAGGAGTCAACCATGAGCGAAACTCAAGTATTTAATGAAGTATTATTACCCAAGCCTGACTATCCTGAAGACTGGGAATGTTGTGGGAGTGAATGTGGGGATTTTTGTGTGTATGAGATTTATCAGCGGGATAAGCAGGCGTATGATGAGCAGCAAAGCAGGCTTGAGCGGATGAAAATTGCGCAACATTGACTTTTGAAACTACTTATTGTATTTTGGGCTATAAGTCATTTTGTGGAATGCGAGGATTGATATGGCAGTAAACTATATTGCGCATGTCCGCCAAGCGGATAAATCGGAACAATCTGTTGCCACCCATTTAACCGAAACCGCCGCGATTGCCAGAGAATTGGCAGCCAAGCTGGATTTGCCTGCAGCAGGCGAGTTGCTGGGCTTGATGCACGACTTTGGCAAATATTCCAAGAAATTTCAAAAAAGAATTTATGAGAATAACGGTTTGGAGTTTTATGACTGCGATGAAGATGCTGGTACGGACGATGATGGAGGTTTGGGCGACAAGCCAGACCATTCCACGGCGGGTGCACAATGGGTGTATAGCCGTCTGAAAAATTTTGGTGAAAACGGCATCGGCGAATTGGTTGGGCAGATACTGGGATTGTGTATTGCTTCGCACCATGGGGCGGGGTTGATCGACTGCCTGAATCCCGAAGGTGATGCGGTATGGCGGACACGCTTTTCAAAAGACGATGTGCTGACGCATTTGGCAGAGTGCGAGCAAAATGTTGATGAAGCGGTCAAGCGGCAGGCGGAAGGTTTGGCTAATGAAGATTTGGTTAAATTGCTGTTAAAACCGCTGGTGACCATTCTGAAGCAACCAGATAGCAACGATAAAATCAAAGAATTTTATCTTGGTTGTCTAACCCGCTTTCTGTTCAGCTGCCTGATTGATGCCGACCGCATCAACAGCGCAGATTTTGAACGCGAAATACAAAAGGATTTGTGCCGTTTGATGCAAAAGCCAAACTGGCAAGAAGCGATTGATAAGCTTGAAAACCATTTGGCTGGTTTCGAAATCCGCTACCCGATTGACAAAATCCGCCGCGAGATATCCGATGTCTGTCTGAAACGCGCTGCCGATGCGCAAGGTATTTATACGTTGACCGTGCCGACCGGTGGCGGAAAAACCTTGGCAAGCCTGCGCTATGCCTTGCATCATGCGCACAAGCACAATCTTGACCGTATTATCTACATTATTCCCTACACATCCATCATTGACCAAAATGCCGAGGCGGTACGCAAAATTCTTGGCGAAGATTGGGTTCTGGAACATCACTCCAATCTTGACCCCGAAAAACAAAACTGGCAAGACAAGCTGCTTGCCGAAAACTGGGATAAGCCGATTGTGTTTACCACCATGGTGCAGTTTCTCGATGCCTGGTTTGGCGGCGGCACACGTGGTGCACGGCATATCCACCCGATGACCAAGAGCGTGCTGATTTTTGATGAAATCCAAACCCTGCCAGTGAAATGCGTGCATTTATTTTGCAACACATTGAATTGGTTAACTCAATTCGGCAAATCCAGCGCGATATTGTGTACCGCTACCCAGCCACTGCTCGATAAGCTGTCCAAATCGGAATTCGGCGAATTAAAATTGGCGGAAAATGCCGAAATCATGGGCAAAAACGATCAGTTAAACAAGCTGTTCGATGACTTATCGCGTGTGGAAATCCACTATCAACCCAAAGCAGGCGGATGGTCACTGGCTGAAGCAGGTGAACTTTTATTGACGCAGTTTCAAACGGCCTCAAGTTGCCTGTTTATCGTCAATACCAAGCAATGGGCGCGTGATTTATACCAATACTGCCAACAGCAAAACGTGCCGCCCGAAGCCCTGTTTCATCTGAGTACCAATCAATGTTCGGCGCACCGCAAAGCCATTTTTGACGAGATCAAAGGCCGTCTGAAAAACAAACAGCCGGTGATCTGCATCAGTACCCAGTTAATTGAAGCCGGCGTGGATATTTCGATGGCTTGCGTGATCCGCGCTTTGGGGGGATTGGATTCCATTGCCCAAGCAGCAGGACGCTGCAACCGGCACGGTGAAAAAGATGGTAAAGGGCAGGTGTATGTATTGAATCTGCAAGAGCCGAGTTTAGAGCAAGTTTTACCTGATATTCATCAAGGGCAAATTCAGGCCGAACGTGTATTACGTGAATTTATCGACCAAGATATTTTGCGTCCCCAAGCTATTGAGCAATTTTTTAAATATTATTTTTATAACCGTAGTCAGGAGATGGCATATAACATTAAAAGTAGTTCATCCGGTTCTTTATTAGACTGGCTTTCAGATAATCGTTTAAATGTTTATGCACCAAAAAATGATAGAAGAACAAAGCTATTTCCGCTACTCATGCAATCATTTAAAAGTGCGGGGCAGGAATTTCAAGTGATCGAAGCGCCGACCCGTGCAGCAATTGTCCCTTATGCAGATGGTAAGGAGATTATTGCTAAATTATGTGGTGGCATAGATATGAAAGAGCGTTATGAAAATTTGAAAAAAGCACAACTTTTTAGTGTGAATATATTTCCAAATGTATGGAAAACTTTAGAGGAAAAAGGTGTGTTAAAGCAGATTGAAAATACTGGAGTCTATTATATTGATTATTGTGGCATAAGTTATTATAGTGATAAATTTGGATTGTCTGTTGATGAAGTAGGTGAAATGCCGTTTCTTTGTGAGTAAGGAGTAATGATGGAAAATGAAAAAACATTTCGGAGCGAATTATTTAGCTTTCGAGTATGGGGGCGGCAGGCGTTGTTTACCGACCCCGTTACCAAAATCGGCGGCGAAAAATTCAGCTACCAAGTGCCGACGTATGAAGCGATAAAAGGTATTTTGAAAAGCATCTACTGGAAACCCACACTGATTTGGCACATCGACAAAATCCGTGTGATGAAGCCGATTCGCACCCAAAGCAAATCCACCAAACCCTTGGATTGGAACGGCGGCAATACGCTGGCGATTTACACCTTTCTGCAAGATGTGGAATACCAAGTACAAGCACATTTTACTTGGAACGAATACTGGGAAGAACTCAAAGACGACCGCAATCTGGGCAAGCATATGGCAATTGCCAAGCGGATGCTGGAGCGCGGCGGACGACAGGATATTTTCTTGGGCACGCGCGATTGTCAGGGCTATGTGGAGCCGTGCGAATTCGGCAGCCCAAGTCGGGACGGCAAAGCAGGCTTTTACAATGAAATCGACAATCTCGATTTCGGACTAATGTTCCACAGCTTCGGCTATCCCGAAGAAACGGGCAAACACGAGCTGGTTAGCCGTTTTTGGCAGGCCAATATGCAATACGGCGTGATTGAATTCCCAAATGTAAACGATGATACAGGCTGCCTTAAAACCCGCTTTATCCGCGAGATGCAGCCTGAAAAACCGTTTAAACGCGGCGAAAACGTGAAGCCGGTGGAAGATGAAGCCAAGGAGTTGGGATTATGAGTTGGATGCAGAAATTGTATCGGACGTATGAGTTTGTCCAAAACCAAGGGTTGGATGATGAAGAATTAGCATTGCCGTTTCATCTGTCCAAAGCGGTTCATTTGAAAGTCGTTCTAAACGACAAGGCAGAACTGGTACGGGCAGAACGGTTTGAAGGCAAAAAGCAGGTCCCTATTCAAGTAACCGAAAAATCATCAAAACGTTCTGGTTCGACGATTGCAGCATATGCGTTGCACGATGGTTTGCAATATATTGCTAAAACAGCGAAAGATTACTTAACAATTGAATATTTGTCTCAAATTGCCCCCAAAAGGGCTAAGGGAAAAGGTGGGAAAAAATGGCAAGATTTTCTTGCTGGCTCTGATGAGGAAAAACAAAATTTTGCCGATGCGGAAAAGGCAAAATATCAAAGTTATTTTGAATGTTATGGGAAGCAGCTATCCGATTGGGCTGAGTTTAGTGGTTTGCAAGAAATAAACATTGTCTTGCGCTATGTCCAAAAAGGTTCGCTGATTGATGACTTGATCGAGAAAAAATATTTTTCTTTTGAAGATAATATCCTGATGTCAGGTAAGGACGATCCGTTTGGTTTGACAATTGTGTGGGCTGTGGATATGCCAAGTGACCCTCATTCCGACTTATGGAGCAAAAGCAATATTAAGAGCCAATGGATTAAATATCAAGAAAGCCAATCTGAACAAGGTAATAAAAGCAAAGAGTTATGCTACATAACGGGAGAAGAAGATTATCCGGTAGAGGCATACCCGAAAATTGACGGTAATGCGAAAGTGGTTTCTGCCAATGATTATACTGGATTTACTTTTCGGGGGCGGTTCTATGGGGATAGAGACAATGGTGCCAAATCTGAATTAGGCAGTCAGGCTGTAATCTTGGGAAGGGGTGTTTCTCAAAAAGCATTTAATATGTTGAAATGGTTGATAAAGCGTCAGGGAATCTGTAACGGTGATCAAAAAACGGTTGTTTGGGCAATTAGCGGTAAAGAAGTTCCATCGCCGATGAAAGATTCTTTTGGCATGATTGATTGGGATAACTTAGATACCAGTACGGTTGAAAATGAAGAAGAAATGCCGTCTGAAACAAACATTTCAGGTAAAGATTGGTCAAGTTCGGTAGGTCAAAAAGCAGCCGAGATTATTAAGAAAAAACTGCATGGATATAGAGTTAATTTGGAAAATCATGAGCAAATTTCTTTGCTTGTGTTAGATAAATCAACAGATGGACGCATGGCATTAACCTATTACCAAGAATTTCTGCCAGCTGATTATTTCGCCAATCTGGACGCTTGGATAGACGATTTTTCTTGGTATCAACGCCACAGCATCGAAAAGCCAAACGGCAAAAAATCCGACAAACAAACCCTTTGGGTGTTCGTGCCGCCGTCGCCGGCTGCTATCGGTTATGCCGTTTATGGGCAGGCTTTAAGCGATACCCTGAAAAAACAACTCTACGCCCGCCTGTTACCCGTGATTGCCGGTGGCAAAAACGTGCCGATTCCTTACTATTTGGTGCAAAAAAGTTTTCAAGTAGCCTGCAATCCTTATGCAAACCACCGCCCAGAAGGTGGGGAAAAAATTCGTAAAGCTAATTGGCAACGCAATATTGGCGTCGCTTGTGCCTTATACAAAGGCTGGCGCGCCCGTCATCATGATTTATCACAACGGAGAACTTACCTTATGAGCTTGGATACTGAAAACCGCTCCCGCGATTATTTATTCGGCAGACTGCTGGCAATAGCTGAGAACATCGAGTCCTACGCGCTTTATCTGGCGGAGGAAAAGCGTGCCACCACAGCCGAGCGTTATATGCAGCGCTTTGCAGAACACCCGTTCGCGACTTGGCGCAATATCGAATTGGCATTGAAACCCTATCAAGACCGCCTTCGCAGCCGCGGCAAAGATACGGGCACGCAAGCCATTGGAGAAATTATGGAGCTGTTCCAACGCAATGATTTTATTTGCGACGACAAATTAAGCGGTGAGTTTCTTCTTGGTTATCATTGCCAAAAAATGGAAATCAACCGCCAAATTGCCGAGCGCAAAGCTGCCAAGCAAAAGAAAACCAAAACCGCTGAATAACCCCAAACATTGAAAGGAAAACAACATGAGCTTAACCAAAAAAATCGACTTCGCCCTGATTCTTAAAGTTACCAACGCCAACCCCAATGGCGATCCTTTAAACGGCAACCGTCCACGCGCTGACTTCCAAGGCTTCGGCGAAATGACCGATGTTTGTTTGAAGCGCAAAATCCGCGACCGCCTGCAGGATGAAAAACAATCAATATTTGTCCAAGCAAATGAGCGAAAAGATGATGGCATGGTAAGCTTAAAAGACCGCTACGATGCTTTCATTAAACAATTAAAGGAGAACCAACAGAATGCAGATGAAACGGATTTATTGGGGGGCGAAATAGGTAAAAAAAACAAGAAGAAATCCACCCAGGAAGATTTGAAAAAGGATGAGATCGCCAAAAGGGCTTGCCAAAAATGGTTGGATGTGCGTAGCTTTGGGCAAGTTTTAGCATTCAGCGGTAAAGGTGAAGATGGTGTATCTATTGCTGTACGCGGTCCTGTTACCGTTCATTCGGCATTCAGTATTGAGCCCATCAATATTACCAGTACTCAAATTACCAAAAGCGTGAATGGTGATGGTGATAGTGATGTGAAAAAAAGTTCCGACACCTTGGGCATGAAGCACCGCGTGGATAGCGGCATCTATGTTGCCTTCGGTGCCATGTCGCCGCAACTTGCCGAACGCACCGGCTTTTCCGACGCCGATGCTGAAACTATCAAAGCCGTTTTAACCAAACTGTTTGAAGGCGACGCCTCATCCGCCCGCCCTGAAGGTAGCATGCAGGTGTTGAAACTGATTTGGTGGGAACACAATTGCAAAGCAGGACAGTATTCATCTGCCAAAGTTCACGGCAGCCTGAAAGTCAATGCAGACGGCAGCTATGAATTGAATAATCTCGATGGCTTGGTTCCTACTGAGATTGACGGCTTCTAATGGCAGAAAATTTGCAAAATTCTATGCAAAACCCACTGCTTGCAGGCGCGGGGGAACGGGATCTACCCACCGTTTCTCTCTCCTCCCTGCAACACTACGCCTTCTGCCCACGCCAATGTGCATTGATTCACAACGAACAAGCGTGGGCAGAAAATTATCTGACTGCACAAGGTCAAGCCTTGCATAGGCGAGTGGATAGCGGTGAGCCAGAAACGCGCAAAGGCGTGCGCTTCGAGCGTAGTGTACACGTCTCTGCCGAAAGACTGGGGCTAAGCGGTGTCATTGATATGGTGGAGTGTGAACTCTCCACAGGGCAACTGTATCCTGTGGAATACAAACGCGGTAAGCCCAAACCCGAGCCGTTCGATGAAATCCAGCTTTGTGCGCAGGCGCTGTGTTTGGAAGAGATGACTGAACAAACCATCAGCGAGGGCGCGCTATGGTATATGCAGACCCGTCATCGCGTATCTGTGGCGTTTACCGATGCGCTAAGAGAGCAGACGCTTACCATCATTCATCAGGTCAGGATTCTACTGGCAAGTGGGCAAACACCTTCACCTAACTATGACAAACGCTGTAAGGCGTGCTCGCTCATAGAGTTATGTCAACCAAAGCTGTTGGAGAAGGATAGGTCGGTGGGGTATGTGGCGGGGTTGTTTGATGATAAGTAAATTTCACTATGGGGATATAAGAAAATGTTTTTAAGAACTATGAAAATAGTGGGGTATAGAGGTTTTCAGCAAGAACAAAAAATTAGTTTTGCTACTCCAAAACAAGATGGTATTGAAGGTAGTGGGCTTACGATTATTACTGGCTCTAACAATTCTGGAAAATCTTCAATTATTGAATGTTTGAGAGCGAGAGAAGGGTATAACCCACCCAGCTTTCCAAATGGAGTCAGAAATAATTTGATTGACAAAGTTGAGATTGAGTATCTATTTGATGAACGCCAGGAAATTTTGATGTCGGTGCACAAAGGTTCTAGCGAGACAAAATTTGAGGGAGAAAAGTGCGAGAAGAAGATTTTTGTTGTCCCATCTAGGAGGGCTTTTGAACCATATTTTCACAAATCCGAAGTAAATAGAGAAACCTATATCCTAAATACTGCATTTCAAGCTAAAAGAAGCTCATTATTAGATCAGTTTTCATATAGATTGTTTTCAATAGAAAAAGATGATGGGACAAAAAAGGAATTTGATGATATTTTGGAGAAAGTCTTAGGTTTTAGACCCGAGTGGGCTATTGATCAAAATGAAATGGGGCAGTATTTTTTAAAATTCACATCTGGTCGGAATAGTTATTCTAGTAATGGAATGGGGGAGGGTATTGTCAGTATTTTTGTCATTGTTGATGCCCTGTATGACTCACAACAAGGTGACATTATTGTCATAGATGAACCTGAACTATCTTTACATCCATCACTGCAAAAGAGGTTGAGTAAACTTTTTGTTGAGTATGCAAGAGATAGACAGATTGTCATATCAACGCATTCTCCTTATTTTGTTGATATTAATGCCTTATCTATGGGAGCGGCTTTGGCAAGAGTTATCTCTAGTGATGAGGGGACAAAAATTTATCAGCTATCTTCAACTTCAACAGCTTTAATTCCAAAACTGGCAGAGGGTAATTTGTATAATCCACATACATGGGGATTGGATGCTCGTGAATTCTTTTTTCAAGAGGATGGAATCATTCTTGTAGAGGGGCAAGAAGATGTAATCTTATATCCTAAAATTGCTGAGCAGTTAAATAAAAAATTGCAAGGAAGTTTTTTTGGATGGGGAGTGGGTGGTGCTGGAAATATTCAATATTTATGCAAAATTGCAAAAGATTTAGGGTTTGATAAAGTAGCTGCCATTTTAGATGGAGATAAGAGAGAAAATTTTGAGAGTTTGAAAGAACAGTTTCCCAAGTATGGTTTTGAAATTATTCCTGCTGATGATATTAGAACAAAACCCGCACGCGATGCGGTTGCTGAAAAACAAGGTTTATTAAATAAGGACAAAGTCCTTCAAGAACATTATCGTGATGATATGAGTAAAATATTTGATAGCTTAAATGAATATTTTGAAAAGTGATAGTAAATATAGGTGTTATTATAAAAACTTTTCAAGTAGGTGTAATCCGACAAAATTTTTAAATCGGGCGACTGGCTAATCGGTGGGTTTACACCCGTCCTACATCTGACATATTTTTCAGACGGCCTTTAAGGTGAGGTCAAAATCAAGGGAGTTTTTTTAACCATGCGCAAGCTGCAAAATACACTGTATATCACCACGCAGGGCAGTTATCTGCATAAGGAGCGGGAAACGCTGGTGGTGGAGCATGAACGCAAAAAGATGGCGCAGTTGCCAGTACATTCCATCGGGCATATCTTTTGTTTTGGCAATGTGTTGGTATCGCCGTTTTTGATGGGATTTTGTGGTGAGAATAATGTTAATTTGGCATTTTTTACCGAAAATGGGCGATTTTTGGGGCGTTTGCAGGGGCGACAAAGTGGTAATGTGCTGCTACGGCGGGCGCAATATCGATTGTCCGAACAAAACCCCGTACCAATTGCACGGCATATTATCGCCGCCAAAATTCAAGCGTCCAAACGAGTGCTACAACGCAGACAAAGAAATCATGGCGAGATTGCTGAAATTGGTCAGGCAATTCAATGTCTGAATAATGGACTGTTAAGATTGCAAAATACTCAAAGCCTTGATGGAATTCGGGGTATTGAGGGTGAAGCGGCGGCAAATTATTTTGCGATATTTCATCATTTGATTGGCAAAGATACAGGGTTTGTGTTTCATGGACGTAATCGCAGACCACCAAAAGATGAAATAAATGCTTTATTATCATTACTTTATAGTATTGTAGGTAAGGATATTAGCGGGGCATTGCAAGGGGTTGGGCTTGATCCGCAAGTGGGATTTTTGCACGCTGATAGACCGGGGCGGGATAGTTTGGCACAGGATATTTTAGAAGAGTTTCGTGCATGGTGGGTGGATAGATTGGCGCTGACTTTGGTTAATCGTGGACAGCTTAAGCTTGATGACTTTACTACCGAAGCTAGCGGCGCGGTCAATCTCAAGCCAGATGCCAGAAAGTTGGTATTTCAAGCCTTGCAAGTCAAAAAACAAGAAAAAATCATTCATCCATATCTAAAAGAAGAAGTGGAAATCGGCTTATTGCCCCATATTCAAGCCATGCTACTAGCAAGGCATTTGCGGGGTGATTTGGCACATTATCCACCATTTTTGATGAGATAGTCTTATGATGATGTTAATTACTTATGATATATCGCTAGACGATAAAGCGGGAGCGAAACGACTTCGCCAAATCGCTAAGCATTGTCTAGATTATGGCGTGAGAGCGCAGTACTCGGTATTTGAGTGTGATGTAACGCCCGACCAGTGGGTGGTTCTAAAGGATAAATTGCTAAAAACTTATGACCCAAAGGTGGATAGTTTGCGTTTTTATCATCTAGGAAGTAAATGGCGACGCAAGGTGGAGCATCATGGAGCAAAGCCTGCGGTGGATGTCTTTCAAGATGTGCTAATTGTCTAATCGCTAACGGGTGGTTGTCATGGATTTGCTGGAGGGTTGGCGATGAGCTAAGCCTTTGAATTATTTAACAATTGAAAACAAAAATAAAATCATCTACAATAAAGATGTTTTTAAGGCTTGGCTTTAGCGATTTTGCCATTGCTAAGCCTTGAAAATACTGCCATTGCAATGATGGCAGTCGCTCCCCATGCGGGAGCGTGTGTTGAAACTTTAATAAATAAAGCATCGCTTTTCTTATCTTTACGTCGCTCCCCATGCGGGAGCGTGTGTTGAAACATCAATTCGGCCCAATCCCAACCGTAACCCATAGTCGCTCCCCATGCGGGAGCGTGTGTTGAAACAAAGGTTTGTTGCATTGTTTTAAATCTCTCTGCATGTCGCTCCCCATGCGGGAGCGTGTGTTGAAACCACTTCACGACTCTAAATGTTTAAAGATGAGCGAGTCGCTCCCCATGCGGGAGCGTGTGTTGAAACATCTTCGCCATAAAATCCGCGGTACAACACCGCATGTCGCTCCCCATGCGGGAGCGTGTGTTGAAACATTTTTCAACAGTTGATGGAAGTGATCCACAACCCGTCGCTCCCCATGCGGGAGCGTGTGTTGAAACTGTAGCACCAATGGGGTTTGGTGATGCTTTGGCGTCGCTCCCCATGCGGGAGCGTGTGTTGAAACTTGGTGGTCTAAAAGGCATGATGGCAGGGTATTTTGTCGCTCCCCATGCGGGAGCGTGTGTTGAAACAAATTTGCGGTTCATGCGTGCAATACGCTTAACATCAAGTCGCTCCCCATGCGGGAGCGTGTGTTGAAACAAAAGCACGACAGCTAGGCTTTACAACAGAGATGTGTCGCTCCCCATGCGGGAGCGTGTGTTGAAACATTTTTGGCGTAATCTTGGCGTAATCTTGGCGTAGTCGCTCCCCATGCGGGAGCGTGTGTTGAAACCAAGAACAGCACCTAAGCCAAGAAGCAAGAGCTGTCGCTCCCCATGCGGGAGCGTGTGTTGAAACTCCTAATACGCTCTCCATAGAAACCATTGACGGAAGTCGCTCCCCATGCGGGAGCGTGTGTTGAAACTGCTAGAGTGTGGATAACTTTTAGCTTTGCTCCCGGTCGCTCCCCATGCGGGAGCGTGTGTTGAAACTTTGTTCAATCTCTACTCTTTGTTCAGGACTACTGTGTCGCTCCCCATGCGGGAGCGTGTGTTGAAACATTTTACAGTTACCTTAATTTTGCCTTGTGATAAAGTCGCTCCCCATGCGGGAGCGTGTGTTGAAACTTTATCACCAAAAACAACGGCTTTACTACCGTAAGTCGCTCCCCATGCGGGAGCGTGTGTTGAAACAACTTTGAATCAACTAAACAAGTACGCACTGCCGTGTCGCTCCCCATGCGGGAGCGTGTGTTGAAACTTACAATTCCTACTCACTAAAAACATCGGCAACCGTCGCTCCCCATGCGGGAGCGTGTGTTGAAACATATTGGCACACAGTACAAACTCCGTTGGTGGTGGTCGCTCCCCATGCGGGAGCGTGTGTTGAAACTATACATCCGCGCTACAAAACGGCTGGATGACGGTCGCTCCCCATGCGGGAGCGTGTGTTGAAACGGCGACCACATTGCCACTGCCAAGACCGCAAAAGGTCGCTCCCCATGCGGGAGCGTGTGTTGAAACGTTTGATACGGATAATAACCCTGCCATTACTACGTCGCTCCCCATGCGGGAGCGTGTGTTGAAACGTTGTTGATGACTTCAAAGCCGTCATCCTCAGGAGTCGCTCCCCATGCGGGAGCGTGTGTTGAAACAAAGGTAATTTGATGGATCAGCTGGGCGGTACTGTCGCTCCCCATGCGGGAGCGTGTGTTGAAACTAAATCGCATGAATATGCGACCTGAAGATTACCAAGGTCGCTCCCCATGCGGGAGCGTGTGTTGAAACTCAGAGCATGGCAAAAAAGTACTAACCCAAGGTATGTCGCTCCCCATGCGGGAGCGTGTGTTGAAACTAACTAATACTTCTCTTTCTTTATAGCTATCTGAAGTCGCTCCCCATGCGGGAGCGTGTGTTGAAACATAATCCGTAATGCAAAGGTCTCTATTTACGCTACGGTCGCTCCCCATGCGGGAGCGTGTGTTGAAACTAAGAGACTAGTATTCAATTGTTTTGAAACTAGACAGTCGCTCCCCATGCGGGAGCGTGTGTTGAAACCGTATTTTAAATTTAGATAATACGGAAGCTAACGGTCGCTCCCCATGCGGGAGCGTGTGTTGAAACATGCTTTGCGATGATGTTTTAGCCAGTTTGCCGAAGTCGCTCCCCATGCGGGAGCGTGTGTTGAAACTTTAGTGCGGCGTGGCAAGGACTTGTTGCGGTGGGTCGCTCCCCATGCGGGAGCGTGTGTTGAAACACGAAATGGGGACGGGTTTTGTTGTGTAGCTTGTGGTCGCTCCCCATGCGGGAGCGTGTGTTGAAACCATGGCCACAATGACGGTGCTATCACTTGGCAAGGTCGCTCCCCATGCGGGAGCGTGTGTTGAAACATGGCAAAGCATCTCAATGTCGAAATCGGCATCAGGTCGCTCCCCATGCGGGAGCGTGTGTTGAAACGCGAGTGGTCAAGCTGATGCAGCTGACCGATTCAAGTCGCTCCCCATGCGGGAGCGTGTGTTGAAACCCAATAAAGACGGCAAAGTGCGTGTCATCATTGGGTCGCTCCCCATGCGGGAGCGTGTGTTGAAACCACCTAACCTGCCTTGGGTGTCGTTACCACCTTTAGTCGCTCCCCATGCGGGAGCGTGTGTTGAAACCTGTAACTGGTTCTTATGAATCTAATATTATGATTAGTTGCTCCCCATGCGGGAGCGTGTGTTGAAACATACACAAGCCCCGTGGTGTGCCAGCCAAGTCGCGTCGCTCCCCATGCGGGAGCGTGTGTTGAAACCGCAACCCCCTAGTAAATCTACCAGTACCCCCCCCTAGTCGCTCCCCATGCGGGAGCGTGTGTTGAAACTAGAGGGTTTAATAACTTCGATATTAAAGAAGAAGTCGCTCCCCATGCGGGAGCGTGTGTTGAAACGCCATGGATAACAAATAGTGCTCTAACATGATTACCGTCGCTCCCCATGCGGGAGCGTGTGTTGAAACATCACACGCGACGGCGAATTAATGTCAAAAAAGCCTGTCGCTCCCCATGCGGGAGCGTGTGTTGAAACAGTTTTGGTTTCAGGTTCGCCACCACAAGCCACTGTCACCCTCCACGCGAGAGGGTGTGTGTTGAAACAGCCAAATATCGTACTCAAGCGGATATTCCAGGTGTGTCGCTCCCTATGCGGTCGTGAAGAAAGTTATCGCCCGCCTTGATTTTCTAAGCGACCTATGCGGTCATGAAATGCACCAAAGCTAGTGCTATCAGGCTGCACCTCTTAGCCACTACCTGCCACACGGGGCGATATGGATGTAATCACTGTCTGTGTGATAGCCAAGCTCATGGTCGCCTGTGTGCGTTTTGCTGTTGAACACGGCAAAAGCGATAGCCAAAGCGCTCAGAATGACGGACGGTTTAAAGTCGTTTGTATATTTGGTCACGAAAACACCCCAAAGGCTGTCTAACTTTTGGGGCGCGGTTTAGATTTTAAGCGGTTGTTTTTTTGTATGCACTAAAAGTCAAATAATTTAGGCAAAAACGCATAAGTCACTTGACTTTTAGTGTAGTATTTACTATAATAAATACAACAAGGCAAGTACTCGCAATACCTGCCTTGTTTAGGTGGTAAGGCTGACAACCTTACTTAAACCCACCCAGTAGAGGAGTAACTGCGATGAAACGAATTATCCAAATCGCAATTATCCTTGTGCTATGTATTCTACTTAAATCTAGCAGTTAAGTCAAGTAAATAGCACAAGCGACTACCCCAGCGGTATCGGGGTAGTCCGCTACTAGCGTGGTATGACTTTTAAGGATGATATGATGCCAAAACTTGTTAAAACCCCAAAAACCCGCTCACAAATCCAAGCCGATTCTGATGCCAAGCGTGGTGTCAAAGTGGCAAGCTACAAATTCCCGATCGAGTTTATCGACGAGCTTGCCGAGCTATCTGCCAAAACAGGCTTATCACGCTCAGATATCATCATGGCAGCGGTCAAGGTGTGGAATCAAAACATCGACTGATGTCGTAGCACCATTGCTGTGTGTTTTGCCCATCTTGCACTAAGGATTTCACGCACGTTTTCTAAGCGACCCATGTGGGGGCGTGAGTTGAAACGCTACAATTATCAAGCAAATAAGCAGTCAAAAAAATCAGCCCATCAAGGCTGATTTTATCAATTTTACTGACATTTAAACTTAATATTATATTCATAATCATCATCACGGCTCAAATCAGGTGTTGCCTTGCCCAATACTGAACCGATGATGCCGACACCTTGTTCAAGGATGCGGCCAGTTTTTTCATCAAGTACACCGTTATAAGTGGTTTTGTCTTCGATGATGATGGGTGTTTTGAGTCCGCATTGTTTTTTGGCGGTGGCCAGTGCCGATTCTTGAGCTTTGAGTTTGGTTGCACCAAGTCCTGTGGTTTCGTGGCTGGCATCAGCGCGAGTGATAACAGGGGCGGTAGTGCCACTCGTTGCGCAGGCGCTCAATAACAGGGCTGTACTGATAGCGCCAAATAGGGCGAATCGTTTCATGATAACTCCTTTTTTTGGGTGTCAAAATTGACCAATGTCTATGTTAGCATACCGTATGGCGTGCTAAAAGACTTTTATGGGTGTGTGCTGTGTGGGTTTTGTGAAGAATTGCTGTGAATTTTTCTACTGTGTTGCTGGTATGATGGTCGGTCATGCACAGATGTTGAATGCGTAAAAATTGTGCTATAATGGCTTGAATTTTTATCCAGTTTTTGTATGAAACAAGAAATTTTGCTTATCGATGCGCCAAACGGCAAGCTTGAGGTTGATGCAATTTGGCAAGCAGGCGAACGTGGTGCAGCTGATGGCTTGGCAATCATTTGCCATCCCAATCCGATGGCGGGTGGTACGATGAATAATAAAGTTGTCAGTACTATGTATCGCTTTTGTCGTGATTGTGGCATGGATGTATTACGGTTTAATTTTCGTGGCGTGGGGCAATCGACTGGTGTAGCAGGCAATGGCATTGGCGAGCTGACCGATGCGCTGACGGTGCTTCGTTTTGCACTGACCAAAACCAAGGCTCGTAAGCTGTGGCTTGGCGGATTTTCATTTGGTGGTTTTGTGGCGTGCCAAGTGGCTGATGCGATTGCTAAGCAAGAGGAATTTAGTGAAATAAATCTACATAATCTTGCCTTGATTGCACCATCTGTAGTTAGAAATGATACCAGTGCGCTGACCTTGCCAACTGAGCGTACATTTTTGGTCTATGGCGCTCATGATGAATTGATACCGCCATCAGCATTGGCAGAATTTGCGCAGACGCATCAGATGCCAAGCCAAGTGATTGATACGGGGCATTTTTTCCATGCTAAACTGGTAGAATTGCGACAAGCATTGGAACAATTGACCATTAAATAAAGATAGATTAATTAAGGAAAATTTATGAGTTTACAGACGCCACTTGAGCGTTATAAGGCGGCACTGGCAACAGGCGAGTTTAGCGAAGATGCGATTCAATTGGCTGCCGTGACTTATATGGACAATCTGCACCATGAGATTTTGGCGGCTAATGGCGAGCAAAAATCAGGCTGGTTTGCAAGCTTATTTAAGTCAAAACCACAGACGCCAAAGGGTCTGTATATGTGGGGCGGTGTCGGCCGTGGTAAGACTTGGATGATGGATATGTTCTACGACAGCTTGCCGATTGAGCGTAAGATGCGGATGCATTTTCATCATTTTATGCAGCGAGTTCAGCGTGAGCTGGTGGCACTGCAAGGGCAGTCCGACCCGCTACAAAAGGTCGCTGATATTATTCATCGTGAAGCGGTGGTGATTTGTTTTGATGAATTTTTTGTGTCTAATGTCTCAGATGCGATGATTTTGGGTGATTTGTTCACCATGCTATTTGACCGTGGGATTACGCTTGTTGCCACATCAAATATTGAGCCATCAGGGTTGTATAAAAATGGCATTCACCGTGACAGATTTTTGCCAGCCATCGCCCAAGTCGAAAAAAATACCACTGTAATGAACATCGATGCTGGTATTGATTATCGCCTAAGATTATTAAAACAAGCTAAACTATATTCATACCCATTAACTAGCGAGACGGATGGCTGGCTGTCTGAACGATTTGATGTGTTGGCAGGTGGGCAATGTGTCATCACGACACCGATTGTCGTTGCCAATCGTGAGATTGAGATTATCAAGCGGACTGAGACGATGTTGCTAGTTGATTTTCGTGCACTATGTATGCAGCCGCGTTCTGCTGCTGACTTTATTGAGATCGCCAATCAGTTCAATACAGTAATGGTGGATAATGTACCATTTCTAAATGATACCTTGATGGATCCGACACGCAGGTTTATCTATTTGGTCGATGAATTTTATGATCGCCGTGTCAAATTACTGGTGCGCGCTGAGCAGTCTATTCTTGAGCTGTATCAAGGGCAAAAACTAGCGTTTGAGATTGAGCGCACGCGTTCGCGCTTACTTGAGATGCAGTCAGAAGATTATTTGGCAGCTGAGCATCGCTTGGATTGATGGTGGAAAAATATAAGGGATAAGATGACAAAAGTTCATAATGATATTTTAGATATTATGCATAAAAGACGCAGTATCGGTAAGCTTGTCCTACCGATGCCAAGCCAAGATGAGCTGGATGCTGTGCTGTACGCTGCGATGGTCGCGCCTGATCATAAGCAGCTTAAGCCGTGGCAATTTTGGGTATTATCAGGCGATGCTCTGGTGCGGTTTGGTCAAGTTCTTTTGCGAGCTGCGCAAGATGAAGCGACCGCCAAAGGCGAGATCTTAGATGATGCCACGGTGAAAAAAACCTTAAATATGCCACTGCGTGCACCGATGATTATTCTCATCGCGACCAATTATAAAGTGCATGAGAAAGTGCCTGAATTTGAGCAATTATTGAGCGCAGGCGCAGCGGCACAAAATATGCTGTTGGCTTTAGAGTCATTGGGTTATCACAGCGTGTGGCGTTCGGGTCCATTGTGCAATAGTGACGCGGTCAAATCGTATTTCAATATCAGTGCTGATAATACCATCTGCGGCTTGATTTATACAGGCTCAAGCGACATTCAGATGCCTGAGCGTGATACGGTAGCGCTCGATGAGTTTGTGACTTATTTGTCCTAACTTGTCACAAATGCATTTTCTATCGTACAAATATGCTATACTGACCCAAACTGCTAATTTCTGGCAAGCTGATTGAGCAAGCCGATAACAAGGTACTCGGTGATGAAACTGAAAAAACCAAGCGTCCAAAATCCAAAAGTGCAAAAAATCGTCGATGCGGCTGCAACTGGCATTGATGAAGCTGTGACCGCGCTTAAAGAATCAAGCTTAACACAAGCACCGATTTTAAATAGCATTGCTGAGCTGACTGGACTAAAAAAGAAAAAATCAGCGCAATTGACTGAGTCCTTGCAAGAAGCTTGTGAAGAACACGGCGATGCCAGGACGCTGAAATTTGCATTCTTGGGTGGCGGTAGTTTTGGCACTGCGATGGCAAATCTAGCCGCCAAAAATGGCTGTAATGCGACACTGTGGGTGCGTGATAAACGCACAGTCAAGGCGTTAAACAAGACACGAATTAATAAGAAATACTTACCAACGCACAAGCTGGATCCGCGCCTAAAATTCAGCCATGATCTTGAGCAAGCCATCACGGGAGTGGATGTGATTTTTGTTGCCGTGCCAAGTTCAGCATTTCGTGAGATTTTGACGCAGATCAAGCCTTTTATCACCCATCAAGCGGTGGTGTCATTGACCAAAGGTATGGAAAAAGAGACCTATGCTTTGATGAGTGACATCATCCAAGAAGTACTGCCTGAAGTGAATTTTGGTGTGATGAGTGGTCCAAACTTAGCAGTTGAGATCATGGATAATATGCCATCGGCGACCGTGATCGCATCAAGCTCGGAGCTGCTGAGAAAAGCGGTGCAGCAAGCTTTGCACAGTGCGTTTTTCCGTGTCTTTGCCAGTGATGATGTCAAAGGCGTGGAGCTTGGCGGTGCGCTGAAGAATATCTATGCCATCGCAATGGGTATGGCGGCAGCTTATGAAGTGGGTGAGAACACCAAGGCAATGCTTTTGACGCGTGCGTTGGCTGAGATGAGCCGTTTTGGGGTTGCGGTTGGTGCTGATCCTTTGACTTTCTTAGGCTTGTCAGGCGTTGGAGATTTGTATGCGACCTGTAGCTCGACTTTGAGCCGAAATTATCGTGTCGGCTATATGCTTGGACAGGGTATCAGTCTTGATGCTGCTGTGAAAAAACTTGGGCAAACTGCCGAAGGGGTCAATACCATAGCGCAGGTGCATACGCGCGCGCATGAGCTGGGTGTGTATATGCCGATCACGCACGCCTTGCACGCGGTATTGTACGAAGATAAGGCTGCGCTTGGTGTTGCATTGAACCTAATGGAAACAGGTTTTCGCAGTGATGTGGAGTTTGTACTGCCACATGATGAGAGCAACGCACGACTAAGCCAAGAGTTTACCGAAGTGCTAAAAAGTAGCGCTGATGCCATACCAAAAGCTGGTGATACTGATGGTGCAGATCAAGTACCGCAGACGACGAAGGAATAATAGATGAAACTGATTTTTGTGCGTCATGGGCAAGCGGGACCGTATTGTGCTGATGATGCAGGGCGTGTCTTGACTCAGTTTGGTCAGGCGCAAGCTGATGAGACGGCGCGTTATATCACCGATCATCATAAGGTGGATTTGATCATCGCCAGTCCATATGTGCGCGCTGATCAGACGGCAAAAATTTTATTAGATAAACTTAATCAAGCAGGTCAGACGCCACAATTTTTAACACTGGATAACATCACGCCTGATGATGATCCTGTGGTAGGTGTTGATGGTATTGACACGCTGATTCGTCAGCAGTTCGGTGATGATGCTGAGCCTTGTGTGGCGATTGTCTGCCATATGCCGATCGTTGCTTATATAGTGGCGCATTTGGATGGTTTACTGCCGTCAAGTTTTGAGCTTGCTGAGTGTCGCGTACTGCAAACAGCAGTTATCGCCGAAGGGCTTGGGCATACCTGTGATCGCTTTGTACCGAAGCAGCCTTAAGCAGTTCTAAATAAATATAAAACTGCAAATTTTGCTTGCAAAAGCAAATCGACATCAGTATAATACTGACTTGGCTTCATCGGTAGCTTCGCAACTGTGTACTATGAACCCCGCCAGGACCGGAAGGTAGCAACGGTAGTAGATACAAAGTGTGCCGAAGATGTGCTGATGAAGTCATTTTTATGCCTAAAATTTATCTGTAAAATTTTGTAATTATAATTTAAAATATTGTAACACTGGCGTACAATAGCCACAATGATGATTCTGTTAAGGTGCTTGCTATGACCACGATCAATCCAAAACTTGCCCAAAAACAAGCCGCTGCCAAAGCAGCACTCAGCTACATTGACGATGGCATGGTGCTTGGTGTGGGGACAGGCAGCACGGTTAATTGCTTGATTGAGCTATTGCCGCAAGTTAAGCTTAAAGGCGCGGTCGCAAGCTCACAAGTCACCGAAGATAAGCTGCGTGCGCTTGGCATTGAGATTTTTGATCTAAATAGTATTGGCGAGCTAGATCTGTATATTGATGGTGCTGATGAGATCGATGGCGCGGGCAATATGATTAAAGGTGGTGGCGGTGCTTTGACGCGCGAGAAGATTGTCGCTGCAGCATCACGCCGATTTGTTTGTATGGTCGATGATTCTAAGACGGTCGAAGTATTGGGCAAATTCCCTGTTGCCATCGAAGTGCTGCCACAGGCGCGTTCTTATGTGGCGCGTGAGCTTGTCAAGCTTGGGGGTGAACCTGTATATCGCGAAGGCTTTGTCACCGATTACGGTAATTTGATTCTGGACACTTATGATTTGGATGTGTCGAATCCTGCCAAGCTTGAAGCAGAGCTAAATAATATCGTCGGTGTAGTGTGTAATGGTATCTTTGCTGCACAGTCGGCAAGTGTGATGCTAAAGGCAAGTGAGCAGGGCGTAGAAACCAAGAATTTTTAATAAATCATTAAATATTTTAAATAAAAAAAGCAGGTGATTGTGAACCGCACCCCAAAAGTTAGACAACCTTTGGGGTGTTTTTATGACCAAATACACAATTGACTTTAAACTTGAAGTCATTGATCATTATTTAACAGGACATAGTTACCACAACACAGCCAACTCTTTTGGTATTAAACGCTCTATTGTCCAAAACTGGGTGAGACTCTATCAAACTCATGGTATTGATGGTATTCGTATCAGAAAGAGCAAAGCTAGTTATTCACCAGAATTCAAACACACTGCAGTATTACAACTACTTGCTGGTAAATCCATACGCACTTTGGCGATTGAATTAAATATCAGCAACCCAAGTGTGCTGTTTCAATGGTTAAAAGCCTATCAAAATCATGGTATCATGGGACTGACTCCCAAACCCAAAGGTAGAAAATCTGTGCCTAAAACCAACAAAGCAAAGCAAACATCCAAACCTGATGAGCAAAAAACCCATGCTGAATTGATTGCTGAACTGCAGTACTTACGCATGGAGAATGACATCTTAAAAAAGTTAGAAGCCTTGGAGCGTCAGCAAAGAAAAAGCAAATCATCATCAATAAAATCACAGTGATTGACGAGCTAAGGCAGATTTATCCATTAAAACAATTACTGACTTATCTTGGTGTTGCCAAAGCAACCTTTTATTATCACTTAAAGCAATTCAAGCAAAAGGATAAACATCAAGACATCAAAGATGCAATCAAAAAGATATATCACACCCATCAAGGCAGGTATGGGTATCGCAGAATCACCCTTGCCTTAAAACAGTTAGGCTTTGTCATCAATCATAAAAAAGTGTGGCGACTGATGAGCCAAATGGGACTGAAAGCACGGATTCGCTCTAAACGCAGATTTAGTGCTTATCAGGGTAAGGTGGGTAAAATCGCTGATAATGTACTCAAGCGTGATTTTAAAGCAGATCGACCCAACCAAAAATGGGCGACTGATGTCACTGAGTTTAAAGTGTTGGATAAACAAGGTAATGTCAAAAAGCTTTACTTGTCTCCCATCATGGATTTGTTTAATGGAGAAATTGTTAGCTATCAGATGCACAGTAGCCCAAATTATGGCTTGGTTGCCAAGATGCTTGATCAGGCACTAAAGCGACTGCAAGCAGATGATAATGCTGGCAACGATAGCAGCAAACCACAATTGATTCTGCATTCAGATCAAGGCTGGCACTACCAAATGCAAAATTATCAACAAACCTTAAAAGACAACAACATCATTCAAAGTATGTCAAGAAAGGGTAATTGCTTGGATAATGCGGTGATAGAAAGCTTCTTTGGCACATTAAAAGAAGAAATCTTCTTTCATGACAAACATCAAAGAAGATTTACCTCCATTGATGAGCTTAAACAAGCGATTGATGAGTACATCCATTACTACAATCATGATAGAATAAAGAGTAAACTAAAAGGACTAAGTCCTGTAAAATACAGGCGCTTAGTCCTTGATCAAACCACTTAATTTAAACCTAGTCCTTAATCTTAACTTTGTCTAAGATTTGGGGGTCGGTTCAATTGTGCCTGCTTTTTTGTTGTGCGAAGATTTATCAGCGGTTCAAATCCTGAGCGGTACGCGGAATGTAGTAAATATAAAAACTGATAAAAACCGTCACCAAACCAATGAACATCACATACAAAAGCGGCGTGTAGGCGGTATAAAGTAGAAATTGCCCAGTGACAAAAGGCAGCAAAGCGATGATACAAGCATAAGCCATCGTCAGGGTGATCGCCACACCGCGTAGGCGATGCTTGGTGGGAAATAGTCGTGTCATCACTGCAGGTACAGCACCGATTAAGCCTGTAGCAAAGCCAAGTAGGGCGAAAAATACCAGCACCAGACCGCCGCCATTTTGCACATGATAAATAAAACCTGCGCTAAAAATCAGCAACAAAATCCCCGCCATCATCAGCACACGCCCAGCATTATTCAGATCCGCCATCGCGCCATAAAAAATACAGCCAAGCAGCATGAATAATAGCCCAACATAACCGCCAAACCGCGCCGCACTTGCTGAACTGATAAAGCTGATCTCATACATCGGCAAGAACAGTACAGGGATTAGGATCAATAACGCCGCGGCGATCAGTGATAAGATGATGGCAGCGATGAGATTGGGTGGTGGTAGACATTTGTGCAGGGATTGGCTGTCAGCAAGGTGAATTTGGCTGATCAGTTGTCCATTTTGCTGTGCATCGACAGAGTTTTTTGATAAAAATACGGGCGTCTCTGACAGCTTAGATAATAGCCACAAGCCTATGATGGATAAAGCTGCCGAGATCGCATGGGGAATGCGCCATGCATAGCTGATAAGCTCATATAAGCTAAATGAGTTATTAATAATATTTAATAAAATTCCCAAAATCATCAGACCGCCGACGACACTTGCTAGGATCAATCCTGAGCCCATGCCGATGCGCTTGGTGGGTAGGGTCTCGGCGATGATGACAAATGCAATGGGCAAAATCGCACCGCAGCCGATACCTTGAATGAATCTGAGCACGCCTAGAATAACAGCAGGTAAATGACCGAAATGCTGCGATGTCGGTAAGCACAGCAAACCAATGGTGGTGATGCTGACGATGGCACTGCTGTAGATTAATGAGGATTTTCGCCCAAGGCGATCGCCCAACCAGCCGAATAATACACCACCAATTGGCAACCCAATCGCAAGTGCGCTACACATGATTAGCGTGTACCAATTTGACAGCCAAGTCATCAGATGACGCTCATCAAAAAAGATTTTGCTTAATAATTCCGTCTGATACCAAAAAACCGCCGCATCAAACACGGCAACCGCTGCAGCGAAACTGACAATCAGACAGGTGGTGATGTGTTGGCGCGTCAAAATCGGTTCATAAGGCATGGTAAACTCAGCTACATGATGTCAATGAATGATAGGACAAGTGCCATGATGATATTGATAAATAGTTAAGTTATGATTACTAATTATACCACCAAAATGGCTGTTGCTTAGTTTACATGAAAATTACCAAGATTGCCATGTGAAATATACATGAGTTGTCTATTTAGATATATTATAACAACCAATCAATCGGCATTAAGCCAAGCAGTACAATTCCCATGCGATCTTTTAGGTTGGTGTTTGGTTCGTTGCGATACAGAGTTGGCGTGCCGTCATTGATCGTGTGCCACTCAAGCAGACCGCGATCGTTGAGTTTGAGTTCATAAGCCTGTCCGCGCAGTAGCTGCGGATTTTGTAGTGCGTGATGGATTTGACTGGCGAGCAAAGGATCGCGGATAAGTACGCCAAGTTCAGTATTGATATTGGCAGAGCGCGGATCGACATTATAAGAGCCGATGAACACAAGCGAGTGATCGACGGCAAAGGCTTTGGCGTGTAGGCTTGTGGTGCTGGCGTAGACTTTGTTACGCCAAAAGCGGTTGTCTTTCTCGCTTGATGCATTGGATTTGACTTCGTACAGCTTTACGCCAGCGGATAATAGGCGACTGCGCCAATGTGCATAGCCTGAATGTACCACACCGACATCGGTGGCATCAAATGAATTGGTCAAAACGCTTACCTTTACACCTTGATTGGCAAGCTTGGTGAGCGTCTCTACGCCATCTTTGGTTGGGACGAAATACGATGAAATGATGCTAAAATCTGACTTGGGCTTACCCAGTCGATTCTGTAGCTGTGCGACCAAATGTGTGTTGGTAGTGGCTTTAGCATTGCTAAGCTTTTCTACAGGATCGGCATACAGCTCAATGCGTGTCCAACGAAAAGGCACACGACGCGCGATCAAATCATCACCAATGGTGGAATTTTGTACCGCAAGACGATAGCTGCGGAGTGCGTGTTCGCCATCGGTCTGAGTACGGGTTAATTCATCCTTAATAATCGGATTGAGCAGTTCGCTGTATTTGCGATCATCTTTTTTGACCAATGTCTCAATATCATACGCCAAATCAGAATTCCAATACTGCTCAAAGCTGTCATTGATGTCTTGTACCACCGCGCCGACCAGTAGCACATCTAAGTCGGCAAAGCTATTATCACTGGCGTTATTTAAATATTCATTACCGATATTACGCCCACCGATGATGCTGATGCGATTATCAAAAGTCATGCTCTTATTGTGCATTCGCGCATTGATGCGCTTGGGCTCGGTGATGAAATTGACACTGCGGATTTTGCGGTGCGCCATCGGATTCATCAGGCGTACGGCAATGTTTGGATGTTCAGAAAATCTTAATAAAATCTGATCAAGCTCTTTTGAGCTGTTCATATCATCGAGCAATAGACGCACCATCACACCGCGTTCAGCCGCTTCCCACAGATCCTTGAGCATCATCTGTCCAGCTTCATCATTGTGCCAAATGTAGTATTGAATATCGATGGTCTGGGTGGCTAGATCTGATAAAATGCTGCGCGACACGAACGCGTCCGAGCCTTTGCTGATCGGATAATAGCCTGATAGCTTGGGATATTGTGCCGCTTGCTGATCTAGGCTGTCATTAAGCAGGCTCGGCTCTGCCAAATCACGCCCAACTTGGTTTAGTAGCTGCGATTGGATGGTGAGCGTTTGGCTTTTTGGCAAATGCGCAGTCTCAGGCAGGCTTTGACAAGCTGCCAAAATCAAGGCAAGACAAGGTGTAATCAGCAGGCGAGCAAATGATGACATAGCTATGATGGTAAATCGTGGCACAAAAGATGGAAAAATTGACAAATTGTAGCACATCCATGCGTCATGTTTTGTCAGAAAATTGTCAAAATCTGATAAAAATTAAGCGAATTTTATCAAGCAAAAAGCCCTGAAAAAATTCAGGGCTTAAGCATTACATCGCTACCAGAAATTACAGCTCTTTCCAGCGTTTTTGGCTTTCTTTGATGACTTCTTTGGCGACATCGACACCGAAGAAACCTTCAACTTTGGTTGTGCCTGCTTTTTTCAGATCTTTGTAGTGATTGAAATGAAACTCTAGTTGCTTGATCAGCTGTGCTGGCAGGTCTTCTAGGCTGTTGTAAGCATTGCCATTGTTGCGATCGTCTGCAGGTACGACGATGATTTTGTCATCGACTTCCCCATCATCGACAAACTTCATCACGCCGATGACTTTGGCTTGTAGGAAGATACCAGTGGTCAGTGGCTGCTCGGTGATGACCAGTGCGTCCAGCTCGTCGCCATCTTCGTCCAAGGTTTGTGGAATAAAGCCGTAGTTGCAAGGCTTAGCAAATGCAACAGGCTCAACACGGTCAAGCTCAAAGCACGCCAATTTACGATTCCACTCGATTTTGTGGTTTGAGCCAGTTGGGATTTCGATCACGACATTGATCACGCCGCCATCGACATCGCCTGCGTCAAGAATTTGGTTAAAATCTGCCATGGGATTGCTCCAAAAAAGATAAAAGTTGTGTTGGATTTTAATGACTTAAAACTTGTTTATTCTATCGCATCTTGTGGTCTGAGTGCAACCGTCCCCGACAGACGCGCGGCAATATTTTTGATGAATTTTTCGATAAACTCACCCATCTTACTATCGTCAAACAGCCCATAGCTTTCAAGCTTTGCCATCGGCATACCCGCATAGCCACACGGATTGATGGCGTTGAACGCAGATAAGTCATTGACAAGATTAATCGCGATGCCATGATAGCTAAAGCCTTGCTTGATCTTAAAGCCTAAGCTTGCGATTTTGCCCAGCATATCGCCGTCATGATTATAAATATACACCCCTGGGGCATCGCGGCGTGCCTTGGCAATTAGGCTATCAGGCAGATAATCGCTCACCACATCTTCGATCGCTTGCTCGGCATGGCTCACTAGGTCACGCACGCCAAAGCTTAATTTGTGCAGATCTAATAGCCAATAAACCACCAGCTGTCCCTTGCCATGCCATGTCACCTGTCCGCCGCGATCGGTTTTGATGATGGGTGTGTCGGTCTTGTATAAAATGTGCTCAGGTTTACCCGCTTGACCAAGCGTATAGACATCCTGATGCTCGACGATCCACAGCTCGTCAGGGTGTGATTTATCCTGTTTTTTATCATCGATGCGCAAGAGTGTGTGGCTGAGCATCGCATCATGCGTGGCGCTGTATTCAGCATCAGCGAGCAGGCGAATTTTTAGCGTATCGCTGTCAAGGGCGTGTAAATCAGTATATTGGCTTGGGGTGATGGTTGTCATGATGTTATCTTTATTATAAAGTAAAAATGTAATAATTTTATCAATATTGATTGATGATAAAATGGTTAAATGCAAAGAAATGCCATAGCATCAATCATCAAAAATTTGCCTTTATGATAAGCATATCCCAGCGATTATGCAATGATTTTTCTTGCTAAATTCATCATTTTTCAAACAAATGGTCAAGATTTAGTTATAAAACCCTGCAAAATGACGCATTTTATAGTATCATGTCTGTTTTAATTCTTATAAAAAAAGGATGGCTATGGTCATGACCGCACCGACCGCGAATACACAGCCCATTATTACTTCATTGCTTGATAATGATTTGTACAAATTCACCATGCTGCAAGCCATGCTGCATCAGTTTCCGCAGACGCACGGCGTGTATCGTTTCCGCTGCCGCAATCATGATGACACGGTATATCCATTAAGTGAAATTAAACAAGACTTAGAAATTCAGCTTGACTATCTATGCCAATTACGCTTTAGTCAAGATGAATTAGATTATTTGCGTAGTTTTCGTTTTATTAAGTCTGATTTTGTTGATTATTTAGAATTATTCGCATTAAAACGCCGCTTTGTCACCGTTTCGGTCGATGATGAAGGGCATCTGAACATTGACATCGAAGGCCCGATGATTCAGGCGATGTTTTTTGAGATTTTTGTGCTGTGTATCGTCAGCGAGCTGTACTATGCGCGCTTAGATACCAAGACATTGCTAGAAGAAGGGCAGCGACGACTTGATGAGAAAGTCGCGGCATTGCACGATTATCAAGCCAAACAAATGGCAGATGGTTCGTACGAGACCACGCCATTTGTCGTTGCTGATTTTGGTACGCGTCGCAGATTTAGTAAGGTGTGGCACTATCATGTGGTGGAGACTTTGTCCAAGGCGTGTCCTGAGATTGTGCGTGGCACATCGAATGTCTATCTTGCCAAAAAGCTTGGCATCACGCCGATTGGCACGATGGCGCACGAGTTCATGCAGGCGTTTCAGGCGCTTGATGTGCGATTGCGCGACAGCCAAAAAGCGGCGCTGGAGTGCTGGGTGCGTGAATATCGCGGCGATCTTGGCATTGCGCTGACGGATGTCGTCGGTATGGATGCGTTTTTGCGTGATTTTGATTTGTACTTTGCCAAGCTGTTTGACGGCTTGCGACACGACAGCGGCGATCCGTATGAATGGGGTGATAAGGCGATCAATCATTATCATAAGCTAAAAATCGACCCAAAAACCAAGGGCCTGACTTTCAGCGATGGTCTGAACTTACAAAAAGCGTGGGATCTGCACCAGTATTTCAAAGGGCGGATTAAGACAGGCTTTGGTATCGGCACGAATCTGACCAATGACATGGGTGTAACGCCGCTCAATATCGTGTTAAAACTTGTGGCGTGTAATGGTCAGCCAGTGGCAAAATTATCCGACAGTCCTGGTAAGACGATGATCGAAGATGATACCTATCTGGCGTATCTTAAGCAGGTCTTTGAAATCAAAGAGTGAGCTTGGGTTAAAATTTAGCAAAAAGCAGGGCGGTTTGATGACTTCCCTGCTTTTTATGCTGATAAATCAAATTTATAGTTATCAATCAAGCATCAGTTTTGGTATCGCCAACTTCAGCATTAGTAAAGGCGGATTGTAAGGCGGTCTCAACCGCATCAATGCGCGCTTGACAAACCTTATATGCCGCCAATGATTCTTCGACAATGGCGACTAAGTTGTCAATGTCTAATTCGTCCGATCGCTCAAGGTGATCGGCGTTTTTTTTCAAGATGTGATAAGCGTCTTTGAAAGTCTCTGGGGTGCTCATGATAATTCCGTGAATAACATACTTGTTGTGCATTGTAGCGAATTTTGCAGGCTTTGTTAAGGGTTTGGGCATAAGTTTTAACACTTGGGTCAATGTTTGCGCTGAATGCTTGAGCTGATAGTTTGCCGATTTTTATCTATAAGCTTACAAAACTGTTGCAAATTCTTGACAATTTGTTATGATAGCGACAAAGCGATGGACAATTTACTTAGGATAAAGGGCTTATGGTGACAGATCGCCATGAGTTTTTGTCGTATCTGTAACTTTTTATCGCCTTTGCTTGCTGTGGAGAATGCGCATTGCTTGGCATTTGGCTGCGGTAAGCTGGTTTGTATTAAGGATGAATTATGACACAGACAACTCAACAAGAGTTGGATTTCACATTACGCACCGACTTTCAGCATGATGATAACAGCACGCCGCCATCAGGCAAAGTGCGTAACGACGCCATCAAAGGCATCGTCATCACTGCCATCGCAGCGATTGTTGCCTATTTTCTATCGAGCGCATTGCCGTTTGAGCCGCTTGCAAACAAGGGTTTGGCATTGGCGACATTCATCGGTATCTTGTGGCTGACTGAAGCCATTCATGTGACAGCGACGGCAATCTTGGTGCCGCTGCTTGCAATCTTTATCGGCATTCCAGAATTTGACACCAAAAAAGCCCTAACCAGCTTTGCTGATCCGATCATTTTCGTCTTCTTCGGTGGCTTTGCGCTTGCGGCGACTTTGCATGTGCAAAAGCTTGACCGCAAGATTGCTTTTGGCTTGATTAACCTTGCAGGTGGTCACTTGGGCCGTGCGGTGATCATGATGTTTGCCGTGACTGCAGGTCTGTCAATGTGGATCAGTAACACCGCGACTGCCGCGATGATGCTGCCACTTGCCATTGGTATCCTAACTTCTGTTGATGAGACCAAAGATCGCAATACCTTTATCTTTGTGCTATTGGGTATCGCTTATTCTGCATCGATCGGTGGCTTGGGTACGATGGTTGGTTCACCGCCGAACGCCATTGCTGCCAAAGAGCTGGACATTGGCTTTAGCGAGTGGATGGGCTTTGGTCTGCCGATGATGCTCGTGATGATGCCGCTGCTGCTAGGCATGATGTATCTGGTACTGCGCCCGAAGCTGAACCAAAAAATTGTGATGGTTGAGCAAGAGAAAATCGAATGGACATTGCCACGCATCCTTACAATGGTTATTTTTGCTATCACTGCGCTAAGCTGGATTTTTGGTAAGCAATTGGGCGAGATGTTCGCGTTCAAACAGCCTGATACTGTGGTCGCATTATTCGCTGCAGTGGCTGTATTGCTGCTAGGTCTGGTCAGCTGGAAACAAGTCTCGGACAACACCGACTGGGGCGTATTGATGCTGTTCGGTGGTGGTATCGCACTGTCTGACATCATGAAAAACACTGGTGCGTCAGAAGTACTGGGTCAAAGCATTTCAGTGGCTTTGTCAGGCGCATCACCGCTATTGGTTATCTTTGTGATTGCTGCATTCATCATCTTCTTGACCGAGTTCACCAGTAACACAGCTTCGGCAGCACTGCTTGTGCCATTGTTCGCACCGATCGGTGTGCAGCTTGGTCTGCCACCTGAAGTGCTGATCATGGTCATCGGTATCGGTGCATCGTGTGCCTTTATGATGCCTGTGGCGACACCGCCGAACGCGATCGTGATGGGTACAGGTCATGTCAAGCAGCGCGATATGATGAAGGTCGGCTGGTGGCTGAACCTAGTTGCCATCGTCGTCGTCACCATCTGGGCGTATGTGTTCTTGGCATAAGTTCAACGATCCAGTATCGTGATCACCAAAATCCCCTAAGTTATACTTGGGGGATTTTTCATACATCATAAGCAATAAAAAAAGGGCGCAGATTACGCCCAAATTTATGAATGTATTTTTAAGAATTTTGGTCAAATTGAGCTTGGCACAGCTTGATAAATTCATGTCCAAATTTGCGAATTTCGCTGTCATCACGCACTGCGATCCAACTGGTAAATCTGCCAAAATAACTGACAGGGATCGCCACCAAATCGGGATAATGCTTGGGCTGATATGCCATCTCTGCGATGATGCCGATACCAAGCCCTGCTGAGACATAGGTGCTGATGACATCTGAGTCAAGCGCGGCAAGCACAATATCAGGGGCAAAGCCTGCTTGCGCAAAAGTGCGGTCAATCGCCCCGCGACCTGTAAAGCCACCATGATAAGTGACAATCGGATAGCTTGCCAAAGTCGGCAAATCCACCGCATCCATCTGATCGGCAAACTCCGCCAATTCATGATCGCGCGGCACAATCACCACATGCGACCAGTCGTAATAGCGATGACAGCGCAGCACATCGTTATTCAGCAGCGATTCGGTCGCGATACCAATATCCGCCTGTCCGCGAATCACCATCTGTGCAATGGTCTCAGGATCGGCTTGTTGTAGCACTAGATTGACTTTATCGAACTTTTGGCGAAATTCTTTGACAATCTGCGGCAGTACATAGCGCGCTTGGGTGTGTGTGGTTGCGACCGTGAGCGTGCCTGCTTGTGCATTATTAAAATCAAGGCTTAGGTTCTCAATCGTACGAATCTCAGCAAAAATCGCTTCAATGTGTGGCAATAACGCCTTACCAATCGGTGTCAAACCTGTCAATCGCTTGCCTTGACGCGTAAAAACATCGGTCTTAAGCTGATTTTCCAGTGCAGCGATTTGCTTAGATAGGCTTGATTGACTGGTGTGTAATAGCTCGGCAGCTTGGCTAAGATTATAGCCATTCACCACCGTATGCCAGACAGTTTCAAGTTGTTTTAATTGGATTTGTAAATGTCGCTGATTAATAACGATGTCGATTGCCATAAAAACTCTGATAAAACAAGGAAAATAAATTTTGCTCATGATACCCAATTTTTATCAAAAAGGATAGATTGATGATCAATTAATTGTGAAAATCATGAAAATTTTGCCAAAATGCGGTAAAATGAACAATTTGAATCAATTTTTTACCGCAAGTTTATGGCTTGGCGGTTGATAGATAAGTGGGCACAGATGAGCGGTACACAAGATCAAACAGCACAGCTGAGTGCTTGGCAGGCCTTTAGCAAGGCTTATTTTAATCCGCAGGCGTTGGCGCTTGCCTTTTTGGGCTTTGCGGCAGGTATTCCGATTTTGCTGGTGTTTTCAAGCCTAGGGCTGTGGCTGCGTGAAGCGGGCATTGATCGCGCGACTGTGACGATGTTTAGCTGGGCAGCGCTTGGTTATTCGTTCAAATTCATTTGGGCGCCGCTTGTCGATGCGCTGCCGTTGCCTGTTTTGACGCGCTGGTTGGGTCGTCGTCGCGGCTGGCTGCTACTCACGCAGATTTTGATCATCGCAGCCCTAGTATTGATGGCGATGACCAATCCACAAGGCAGCGATGCGATGCTGTCGGTGATGGCGGCAGGCGCGGTATTACTTGGCTTTTCGTCTGCATCCCAAGACATCGTGATCGATGCGTATCGTATCGAAGCTGCACCTGCGGATATGCAGCCTGCGCTATCGGCGACTTATGTGGCGGGTTATCGCATCGGCATGATCGTCTCGGGCGCAGGCGCGTTGTATTTGGCGGATTATTTCGGCTCGGCGATGGATGCGTATAATTATGCCGCATGGCAAAAAACTTATCTGATCATGGCGGCGGTGATGCTGATTGGCGTAGTGACGACGCTTGTGATCCGCGAGCCGAAGGTCGCCATCAAGCCGATGACTTCTGAGACTACCGACTATCTTCGCTTGGTGATTGTCTTTATTTTGTCTGTGCTTGGCTTTATTTTCACTTATCGCATTGTCGGTGGTATGTTGCCTGAGACTGAGGGCGTGCTGGCAGGGTTTTTGTACGGCTGTGTGCAGTTTATCAGCAGTATTATTGCCTTTGCAGTGGTTGGCTGGCTACTGGTAAAAGTCGGCATCGTCGCTCAAGCGGTGGCGATGAAAACTTGGGTTGAGCCTGTGGCGGACTTTTTTGCACGCTATGGCAAAAAAGCGATGCTGCTGCTTGCTTTGATCGGGCTGTATCGCATCAGTGATGTCATCGCGGGCAATATCTCAAACATCTTCTACCAAGATCTTGGCTTTAGCAAGACACAGATTGCCAATGCAGTAAAACTGGTCGGTGTCGTAGCAAGTATCGGCGGTGGCTTTATCGGTGGCTGGCTTGCTCAGAAGATGAATATCATGAAAGCAATGACCGTGGGTGCGATTTTAGCCTGCGCGACCAACTTGCTATTTATCCTGCTATTTATGACGCCGACCGTGCCGATGATGTACACGGCAGTGGTGGTGGATAACTTAGCGGCAGGCCTTGCCAGTGCGGTGTTTATCGCTTTCTTGTCTGCCTTGACATCGATTCGCTTTACTGCGGTGCAATACGCGCTGTTTTCATCATTGATGACTTTAGCGCCAAAATTGATCGGTGGCTATTCAGGCGCAATCGTCGATGCCACAAGCTATGCTTTTTTCTTTGGTTTTACTTTCTTGGTTGGCATTCCTGTGCTGCTATTGATTTATCTGGTCAATAAGCACATCGATATCGAGCAGCCAAAAATCGGTGAATGACGGTGCAAAATCCACAAACCTTAAGCGCACCTGATGTGACACACCTGTCAATCGCAGAGATTCGGCAGGTGTTTGCATCGATAAGTAATGACAAATTGCCTTTGCATTGGCTCAATGGCTGGCTGCTTGCGGTGATTGATCAGCCGTCCAGTTTTTTGATCACTGATGGCGATTTTGTGCCAAGCATTGAGCAGGCGAAACGACTCAATGATGGCATCGCACGCATGATGACAGGCGAGCCATTGGCGTATTTGGTGGGTTTTCAGGGCTTTTGGGGGCGTGATTTTGCGGTCAATGCACACACGCTGATACCACGCGCTGATACTGAGATTTTGATTGAGACTGTGCTAAGGCTTTATCATGATGACAAGGCGGCAAGCACGCCTAAGATTTTAGACCTTGGTACAGGTACAGGCTGTATCGCGATTACTTTGGCAAAAGAGCTGCCATCATCGCAGGTGTGGGCGGTGGATTTTTCTGATGGGGCATTACAAGTGGCGCGCGCCAATGCCAAATCACTTGCCGCTGATAACTGCACGCTGCTACAGTCGGATTGGTACACGGCGGTTACGGAGCGATTTGACATCATCGTCAGTAATCCACCTTATATCGATAAAACTGATGCACATCTGGCGGATCTTCACCATGAGCCGATTAGCGCACTGGTCGCCGATGATGCAGGACTTGGTGATATTATGACCATCGTTACAGGCGCAGGTGCACATTTGAACGCAGGCGGCGCGCTATTGATTGAGCATGGCTATGACCAAGGTGCGGCGGTGCGTAAGATTTTTGAAGATGCAGGCTTTACCCAAGTTGCCACCATTCAAGATTATGGCGGCAATGATCGCATGACGATGGGTTTTTATTAAAATAATTAAGTAATAAATTATAAAAACGGAAAAAATCATGACTACGGCTGATGCGCTATCCGATGACGAACTGATGCGATATTCACGGCAAATCCTACTCGATGACTGGGATATCGATGCGCAAATTTGCCTAAAAAACAGCCACGCCATCATCGTCGGCATGGGCGGACTTGGCTGTCCTGTGGCGCAGACTTTGGCGCGTGCAGGTGTGGGGCAGCTGACATTGATTGATGATGATGCTGTCGATATCAGCAACTTACAAAGACAAAGCCTATACACAACCCTTGATATCGGCAAGCCCAAATCCGTCTGTGCAAAGTCTGCACTATCTCATCACAATGAATACACCGCCATCACTACCATCACCGAGCGTATCAGCGCGGACAATATCTGTAAGCTGATTGGCAAGGCGGATTTGGTGATTGATTGTACGGATAATTTTGCCGTGCGCGATTTATTAAATCGATACACAAGAAGCCAAAACTTGCCGCTGCTATCGACTTCTGCCATCGCACAGGTTGGGCAAATCGCGCTTTATACTGAGCAAACAGGCTGCTATCGCTGTGTGTTCGGCGATGATGATGGTGATGAGATGACTTGCGCGACTTCTGGCGTCTTGGCAAGTACGGTGGCGGTGATTGGCGCGATGGCGGCGCAAGTGGCGCTGGATTTTCTTGGTAGGGGTGTCAATCCCATTGCAGGTAAATTGCTGCTGTGGCAAGGCGCGACTTTATCATTAAAACAGCTAAGCTTTAGCCAAGATGCCAACTGTCCTGTGTGTTCGGCTGAGTAATTAATAAATTTATATCAATTAAATCATCAAAATTTTAAACCATTATGCCAAAATTATTGCCCAAAAATCCACTGAATTTCGCCAAAAAACAGCTCGGTCACGGTGTCAATGCCTTATCACGCCTACAAAAAACCGCCAGTGTCGCAGGCTTATCCGCCTTACGCGTGGCAAAGGGCGATAAGATGGATGCGCAGCTGTTGCGCGAAGCCTTTGAGCAGATGGGTGTGACTTATATCAAGCTTGGGCAGTTTATTGCCAGTACACCATCGATTTTTCCGCGTGAATATGTACTGGCGTTCCAAGGCTGCCTAGATCAGACCACGCCTGTGCCTTTTGCCAAGATTCGTCAGGTGCTGATCGATGAGCTTGAGACTGACAGTCGTGGGCTTGGCGATATTTTTTCTTATATTGATCCTGTGCCTTTGGCATCGGCAAGTATCGCACAGGTGCATAAGGCGGTGCTTGCTGATGGACGGCAGGTCGCGCTCAAGGTGCAAAAGCCTGATGTTGATACCATTATGCACACCGATTTAAGCGTGCTGCATGGCGCGTTTTGGGCCTTGGAAAAAGTTGTACCAAATTTAAAAGCAGCAAGCCTTGCGCCGATCGTCGATGAGATGCGCGCGCGGATGCTTGCCGAGACTGATTTTCTTGCCGAAAGTGCGCATATTGATAAATTCTTGGCACATCTAAAGCAAGTGGGTAATGACAAAGTCACCGCACCGACGGTACATCACGCGCTATCGACCAAAAAAGTGCTGGTGATGGATCTACTCATGGGCAAGTCTTTGATCGATGAGAGTTTGATTTGGGATGGTACAGCAGGGCGCGACAGCAAGCAGATCATGAGTGATGTGTTAGACACTTGGTTTTTATCATTGATGATGACGGGCGAGTTTCACGCTGATTTGCACGCGGGCAATCTGATGCTGCTTAATGATGGGCGCATTGCCTTTTTAGATTTTGGCTTGATGGGGCAGATTGCTCCAAGCAGCTTGCAGGCGTGTTTTGGCTTGGTACAGAGCCTGCAAATCAATGACTATCGCGGCATGGCACAGGCGATGGTCGCCATCGGTATGACGCATCGGGCGGATAAGATAGATATCGATCGCTTGGCTGATGATTTACAAAAAATACTTGGCAAAATCACGCCAAATGCCTACGGTCAGCCGCCCAAGCCCGTACAAATCGGCGCAGAAGGCAATGATGGCCTAAATGCGATGATGCTTGAAATGGTAGAAATCGGCAAACGCCACGGCATTCATTTCCCCAGAGACTTTGCGCTCTTGGTCAAACAGCTGCTGTACTTCGATCGCTTTATGGTGACTTTAGCACCTGATATGGAGCTATTCGAAGGCGAGCGGCTGAGTTTGGTGAAGGAGTGAATTTTGCAAAAATGCAAAGTGTTTTTGTCAAATGCACGCTGTTTACCATCACGCAAAATTACTATAATGAACACATCAAATCGACAGCAAAATAATAAAAGGAGTTGTCACCATGTTTAATCCCAATGTAAGCTTTAAAAATGCCTTTGAAAACACTAACTTAGGTCATTTGGTCAATTTATTATGCCGCGCTTTGCTGTTGTGGTTGTTTTTCGTGTCTGGTTGGGGCAAGGTTGTCAATTATGATGCGGTCGCTGCTTACATGGGAACGGTGGGCTTGCCATCATCATTGTTGCCTTTGGTGATTTTGCTGGAATTGGGCGGCGGTTTGGCGATTTTATTCGGCTTTCAGACGCGCGTGATCGCAGTATTTATGGCGGTGTATTGTATCTTGTCAGCGATCTTGTTTCATGCAGGTGCGGACGATGCCAATAACTTTATGAAAAATTTCGGCTTAGCGGGTGGCTTTTTATTATTAACTGTGTATGGTGCAGGTCGTTTCAGTATTGATCATTTGTTAGAAAAATAATTTATAAAAATTAACAAATCCCAGCTGATAGATTTGGCTGGGATTTTTGTGTTTGTAATTTAAAAAGTTTCAGTTCAATGAATGCAAATGCTCAATCAATTTCACCGCCACAGCATCAGCAAACTCACTGCGTAGTGCTGTTTTATCATGATAAGCGCCATCTAGACTTGAGTAATTGGGGTGGGTTCGGGCTTTTTTAAGCGCACTTGGCAGTTTGTCACTTTGCCAAGGTAGAGTATCGCCACTGGTCGAGATGATATCGACACTGGCATGACCGCGATGGCGCAGGTGGTGATGTAGATTTTGCGCACGCGCTGCAAGCAGTGTCAAAGTAGGTGCATCAATACTAAGCGTCTGAATACCCATGGCTTTGTCTTTGATGGCGTTGGTATTTGGTAAAATGCCGCCAAGCACGCCACCGATGGCAGTGCCTAGACCAAGACTTGCGCCCAAAGTTGCCACATCAATGCCTGCACCGATCAGCATTCCTGTGACACTGCCGCCTGCGGTGCGAATGCCATAGTGGGTAAGTAGCGCGCTGTCGAATAGATCTTGTGCTTGGCTGCCGATACCGACATCCTGCTGCTCGATATCCAAATGATAAAAGCGGTACAGTTCGAGCAGTTCGTGGTTCAGGATGGTTTCGGCTTGGTGTACGGCGTTCTGCATTCGTGTCAAGGTCGGTGCAGGGTCGTCATCTTCATCGATTTTTTGGCTAAAGGCGGCGACATTGACCAGAAAATCAGCGATCAATAAGCTACCTTGTTCAAGCATATTTTGCCAAGCGTCTTTGCGCTCATTTTGTAAAGTAATGATATTGACATCGTCATTACGCAGCTTGGCAAGATTCGCCCATAGCGCCATTTCATTATCAAAATCAAACGCCACCGTATCGAAGCTGCAAGCGATATGCAGCGCGCGACGCGAGAGCATTTCGCGCCAGTGTGGCATATTGTCTTGACCTTGATGAATGAAATTAAACACAGGTAAAATCGGCGTGCCTGAGCTTGCCAAGATCGCAAGCTCGTCTTTGTACTTGGACAGTACAGGCTCGCGCGCATCGATGACATATAAGGCGATGTCAGCATTGATCAGGCTTTTGATAACTTTGGCTTCTTGGCTAAAATCACCATCAAGCCGATTATCTCTATCTACTACCGCGCGCAAAAATGCTTGCAGTCGCTCCACGCCATCCGCGCGCCCATCGGTATGATCTTGCAGATAATCCATCACACCCGTAGCATCTTCTAGCCCTGGGGTGTCGTGCAAGGTGATCAAGGCGCGGTGATCAGCACCCAAGATATCCACCGCAGCGACATGGCGCGTGGTGGCTGATGCGTTCGCCACTTCACCAAAGCTGCCGTCGCGCAGCAAAGTGCGTAGTAGGGAAGTCTTGCCGACATTGGTATGTCCGATCACGCTTAGGGTGGTTAATGTATTGTGTGTCATATTACCATTCGTGTGTTTGTAGTTCTAGGCGCAATTCTTTACGCTTTTTCGCCATCTCGAAGCGATGCTTGGCGATCTCATCACTCAGATCTAGGGGTGGCACGGCTTTGGGTTTGCGATTTTCATCGACAGCCACCATGCTAAAATAGCAACTGTTGGTATGGCGGACGGTGCGCGTTTGGATATTTTCAGCTTCGACGCGGATGCCGACTTCCATCGATGTTGTGCCGACATAATTGACACGCGCCAAAAAAGTCACCAGCTCACCGACATAAATTGGCTCTTTAAAAATCACTTGATCGACGGACAAAGTCACCACATAGCTTGCCGAATACCGGCTGGCACAGGCATAAGCCACTTGGTCAAGTAGCTTTAGGATCGCACCACCATGCACATTGCCCGAAAAGTTCGCCATATCAGGCGTCATCAGCACCGTCATGGTCAGATCGGTCGGTGCGATATTATAAGTACAAAATTCATGCATGACTACATCCTTGCTGATTGCTTAAAAATGTCAGCAAGTATAGCACAAAAAATCTGCCAGTGCGTGACGGACAAGTTCTCACTATTTGGACTGATTTGTGCCGAAAATATCACTCAAATCAGGTTTGATCTTACCCACAGTAATGATGATAAAATCCGATGGATGAACCGTGTCTTTGAGCGCTCGATTGACCGAGTCTAAAGTGGCATTATCCAGTCGCTGCAGTCGCGTGGCAAGATGGTCATCAGGATAACCGATGAATGCCAAACCGCTGATGGTCTTGTGGATCGATGCATTGCTTGAGAAAATGTCTGGAAAGCTGTTTTTGTTACCCAATCTGACCAATTCAAGCTCATCAGTTGTCACGCCATTGTTTAGCGTATCTGTAATAATATCAAGCGTATCTTTGATGGCATCGCGCGCTTTATCGCCTTGGGTAGAAAAGCGAATCGCATAACTGCCCGCTGCCTGTAGTCGCTCCACGCCGCCATAGATGCCATAGGTATAGCCTTTTTGTTCGCGGATGGTATTCATCAGCCGCGCGTTAAAATCCGATCCTGCCAAGATTTCATTACCCAGTGATAAATCGCTAAAAGCTTGGCGCGCTTGGCTGCTACTGTCATCTTTTGGGGCTAAATGTCCGATGATGATTTGGGTTTGGCTACTGTCATGATCGATGTGAATGTGGCGTGCAGTAGGTTTGGCAGGCTCACTGATAGTACCTTGATAGGATTTGCCATTTGGCAGGCTGTGTGCGATTTGATTGGCAAGCTGCTTTGCGCCATCTGCACTCAGATCGCCTGTGATGATGATTTGTGCATTGTCTTTTGTTAAGAATTTCTTTTGAAAAGCTTGCAAGTCATCACGCGTCAAGGCGGCGACGCTTTGCTCATCGCCTGTGCTTGCGTGCCCATAAGGGTGGTTGCTGTACAATGCGTGGGTGTAGGCAAGTGATGCGACATAGGCAGGGTTTTGCTTGCTTTGTTTTAGGCTTGTGATTAGTCGCGTTTTGTTGCGCTCAAGCACTGCGGTATCAAAGCGTGGCGCGCTCAGTACTTGGGTGAGAAGCTGAGTGCCGTTTTGTAAGGTGGCGGGGTTGGATAAGCTGCGCATTGATAAAGACAGACTGTCTTTGGTGATGCCGCTGCCAAGCTCAATGCCAAGCATCTCTTTTTTGGCGATAAAAGCCTCTTCGTCAAGCACGCCTGCTCCTTGAGTCAGCATGGTGGCGGTCATGTTGGCGATACCAAAGCCATCATCACGGATTGTCTCATCAGCTGCCGAGCCTGCGTAGAAATTGACGCTGACATCGACGATCGGTAACTGGTGCAAAGGTGTAAAAACCACAGCGACGCCATCATCGGTATGAAATCGCTGCGAGCTTGGCGGTTGAAAGTCTAGGTTTCCAAGCTGATTAATACTGTCAATAATGCTATCACTTGCCAGTGTCAAACTGGTGTCTGTTAAGGCAGTTTGATGCGCTTGATTGGCATGAACCATTGGGCTGTGTAATGCCACTACCGCCAAGATTGCCACGCTTACTTGATTCATTTTACTTAATAATTTCATGCGAATATTCCGTGTGTTTTTATTATTTGGCTTGCGGCACGATGTATAAGGTGGTCAAATTATCACGCGTCAAATACGCCTTACCAGCACGCTGAATATCGGCTTTACTGATCGCGGCAAGCTTAGCAGGTAGGGTGTCATAGGTGTCAATCGGCAGCCCTTGACTTGCCAGTGCGCCTAGGCTCACCGCTTGATTGGCGACGCTATCATTACCAAAGATCAAGCCTGAGACTAGGTTTGTCTGTCCGCGTTTAAGCTCATCATCGCTGATTTCACCTTGACTGATGTTTTGTAATTCTTCTAGGATTGCTGCTTCGGCTTGTTCTAGGCTGACACCGTCTTTGGGTGTGGCTTGGATGGTGAATAGTTGATCACCGCGACCGACCATACTGTAGCTGATACCGACGCTATTTAATAAGTTTTTCTTACGAATAAGATTGGTCTCGAAGCGAGCTGACAACCCGCCATCAGCAACATCGGAGAATAAAGATAGCGCATAAGCATCTTGGGCATTATGCTTACTGCCTAGGCTTGGGACATTAAAGCCCATCAACAGGCTCGGCACTTGCACAGCTTGCTCAGTGGCGGCATTTTGATAGCCGCGATGGCTTGGCTGCGATAGGCTTACACGCTCAGGCAGGGTAGATGGGGTGAGTGCATCGAAGTATTTATGCACCCATGGCATGGCTTGATCAGGCGTGACATCACCGACGAGCACCAGTACGGCATTATTTGGCGCATACCAAGTTCGATACCAATTTTGTAAATCTTCTAAACTCAAGCCATCAATATCATCCATACTGCCGATAATCGGGCGACCTTGTGGAGCATCAGGCTGCGCCATCTGATTGAAGATTTCGTACGCTTTGGCAAGGGGATTGTCATCGGTGCGTAGGCGGCGTTCTTCTTTGATGACTTGTTTTTCGGTTGCGGCTTCATCGGCGGTCAATAGTAGATTTTTCATGCGATTGGCTTCGATTTGTAGCGCGAGCGGAAACTGATTGGCAGGCAGGCTTTCATAATACGCCGTGTAATCAAAACTAGTAAAAGCATTGGTTGTGCCGCCAAAATGACTGATCAGCCGCTGATAATCATCATGGTTGATGCCCTTGGCGTCCTTGAACATCATATGCTCCAAAAAGTGCGACATGCCGCCTTTGCCCATTGGTTCATCGCTGCTGCCGACATCGTACCAAATCTGCGTCATCACGATCGGCGCGCGAGCATCAGTTTTGATGATGACGCGCAAGCCATTGTTAAGTTTGGTTTGATAAATGCCTTGTGTTCTGTCTTGCTTAGCGGCGGTAATGGCAGGCGTGGCAGTGGTTTTGCTACTTTGTAATGCTGTGCTACTTTGGCACGCCATCAAGCTTAGACTGGTTGCGATGATCGCACTCATCGGAAGTAGTTTCATAAAAATTCCTACAAAGTTTCTTTACGATATTTTCTTATTATGATGCTTATACTATGATGCCAATGGGCTGTCAATTGACATAAAATCAGCGATATATCAAGATGGCTTTGGTTGATTATCAATCATCAAAGTATGCCAAAGCCTTTAATTCGCCACAATATTATTAGTTGCCGACGCCGACCATCACGCTACCTGTTGGGCTAAAGCCAATACCAGCGGCGCAGGCGGTCAGTGTAAAGATGGCTAGGATGACGGCGGTGTATTTGATCAGTTGCATGGGATTTCCTTAAATTGGTAAAAAATTAGTTCTAAAGTAGTTCTGCATCATTAAGCGTGCTTGCCATTCTATCCTTTTCGTTGATATTTAACATCAATCCATCAATTTGCCAATCAATGCCAATCGTTTCATCATTCCACACGATACTTCGCTCACTATCTTTATGATAAAAGTTTGTGGTTTTGTACAAAAATTGGGTATTATCTTCTAAAGCAACAAAGCCATGAGCAAAGCCTGCAGGTATCCAAAATTGGCGATGGTTTGTTGTGTTTAGTTCCACACCGACCCATTGTCCAAAGGTTGGCGAGTTTTTACGAATATCCACCGCAACATCAAAGGCACGACCTTGCACTACACGCACCAATTTTCCTTGGGCATAAGGTGGGGTTTGATAATGCAATCCACGCAACACACCTTTTGATGACATGGAATGGTTATCTTGTACAAAGGTTGGCACATCAAAACCACGTTCTTTCAGTGCTTTTTCAAATACATTTTGGTTAAAACTTTCCATAAACCAACCACGCTCATCGGCAAAAACACGTGGTTCAAAAATCAATAGTTCAGGGATTTTGGTTTCTATGACGTTCATGTTCGCACCTTAACCATTGTGTTATTTATGTAATTTTAATAAATATTGTCCGTAGCCCGTTTTCTTAAAAAACTCTGCTCGTGCCAATAGTTGTTCATCATTTATCCAACCATTAGCATAGGTAATTTCTTCTAAACAGGCGACTTTTAAACCTTGTCGATGCTCAATGGTTTGTACAAATCGACTTGCATCAAGCAATGAGTCGTGCGTTCCTGTATCTAGCCAAGCAAAACCACGTCCAAGCAATTCAACATTAAGCGTATCTTTTTGTAAATACACATTATTAACATCAGTGATTTCTAATTCACCGCGATGCGAAGGTTTGATATTTTTGGCGATTTCTACTACATCATTGTCATAAAAATAAAGTCCAGTTACGGCATAATGTGATTTTGGCTCGGCAGGTTTTTCTTCAATGCTTAAGGCTTTGCCATTTTTATCAAATTCTACCACGCCAAAACGCTCTGGGTCATTCACATAGTAGCCAAATACGGTCGCTCCTGTTGTCTGTGCTGATGCACGGCGTAATTGTTCGCTAAAATGCTGACCGTAGAAAATGTTATCACCCAAAATTAAGCAAACATTATCATCGCCAATAAATTCTTCACCTAAAATAAAGGCTTGAGCTAAGCCATCTGGACTTGGTTGGGCTTTGTAGGATAATTTTAAGCCAATCTCTTCACCTGTTCCCAATAATTTTTCAAAATTTGGTAAATCTTCAGGCGTTGAAATAATCAAAATTTCTTGAATACCTGCCAACATCAGCACCGATAATGGATAATAAATCATCGGTTTATCATAAATTGGCAATAATTGTTTTGATGTTCCCATGGTGATTGGGTATAGGCGAGTGCCTGACCCGCCTGCCAAGATAATGCCTTTACGGTTTTTAGTTGTCATAAATCAGTTCTCCAAGCACTTGGCGAACGCCTTGTTGCCAATGAGGTAAATGTAATGAAAAATTGCGTTGTAATTTGCTGGTATTAAGTCGTGAATTGTGTGGACGCTTTGCAGGGGTTGGGTAATCCGCTGTGCCAATGGCATTGACTTGTTTAACCATTAAGTCCGCTCCCATTTCACGAGCCACGTCAAAAATAAACTTGGCATAGTCATACCATGAACATTCGCCTTGTGGTGCAAGATGGTAATGCCCCATCTCAATACTGGCTGGATTTAGCTGATATTGGCGAATGATTTGAGCGGTAATGTCTGCAATCAAACTTGCCCCTGTTGGACTACCAATTTGGTCAGCAATAATTCCAAGTGTTTCACGGCTTGCCCCCAGTTTTAACATGGTTTTGATAAAATTATTGCCATGTGTGCCATAGACCCAACTGGTGCGAAGGTTAATAAAATTTGCTCCGCTTTGCTCAAGTGCAAGTTCGCCTTGACGCTTGGTTTGTCCATACACATTGATAGGGCCCGCGCTATCTTCTTCTGTCCAAGCAATTTCGCCTGTACCATCAAACACATAATCGGTTGAATAATGTATCAATAGGGCTTGATGTTGTTTTGCTAATTCTGCCAAATGTTTTACAGCCAAATGGTTAATTAACTCTGTTTGCACAGTATCAGTTTCGGCCTTATCAACCGCAGTATAGGCTGTTGCATTAACCACAATATCAGGGCGAATTTGCTGAAATACGTGTGTCATCGCATTAAAATTCGCCACATCGCCACATAAACCATCGGCATTGCTATGGCGGTCTAGGGCATAGACTTGCCCTAAAGGTTGTAAACTTCTGTCTAATTCAAAGCCAACTTGACCATTTTTACCTAAAAGTAAAATTTTCATCGTTTAACCTTGTTATGGCTTATTGATATTGCTTGTTAATCCAGTTTTGGTATTCACCACTTTGAACGTGTTGTACCCATTCTTGATTATCCAAATACCATTGCACGGTTTTACGTAAGCCTGTGGCAAAAGTTTCTTGTGGTGTCCAACCTAAATCCGCTCCAATTTTACTAGCATCAATGGCGTAGCGTAAATCATGTCCAGGGCGGTCTTTTACATAAGTAATTAAATCTGCATATTGAGCAACACCTGTCGGTTTATTTGGTGCAAGCTCTTCTAATAATTCACAAATGGCTTTGACCACATCAATATTTTTCTGCTCATTATGTCCGCCAATATTGTAAGTCTCACCGACTTTTGCCGTGGTTGCCACTAAAAATAAGGCACGAGCATGGTCTTCTACATAGAGCCAATCACGGATTTGTAATCCATTGCCATACACAGGTAAAGGCTTACCATTTAACGCATTTAAAATCGTTAATGGAATTAATTTTTCAGGGAAATGATAAGGCCCGTAATTATTTGAGCAATTGGTAATCACCACAGGCAAGCCATACGTACGGTGCCATGCTCGCACTAAATGGTCAGAACTGGCTTTACTGGCAGAATATGGTGAACTTGGGGCATAAGGTGTGGTCTCAAAAAACAAATCGTCAGTGCCTTCCAAATCGCCATACACTTCATCGGTTGAGATATGATGAAAACGGAATGTTGCCTTTTTATCATCGCTTAAACCATGATAATAATGACGAGCGACTTCTAATAGGGTATAAGTACCAATAATGTTGGTTTGAATAAATTCGCTTGAACCCGTAATAGAACGATCTACATGACTTTCCGCCGCTAAGTGCATAATAATATCTGGCGCAAATTCATTAAATAATCGCTCAATTTCTGTACGATTACAAATATCTGTTTGGCTAAATTGATAGCGTGGATTGTCAGATACAGGCAATAACGATTCTAAATTGCCTGCATAAGTCAATTTGTCCACATTTAACACTTGATGCTCGGTTGTTTGTAAAATATGGCGAACCACTGCTGAACCGATAAAGCCTGCACCGCCTGTGATTAGGATGTTCATAAAAATAGGTACCAGATGTTTTGGTACCTATTATACATAATAATGACTGACAATTACTTAAGGAAAAATGTAGTATAATTGTTGTCCAGAAGCATGGTTAGGTCGATGCCTTCTCGTGGAGGCTGAGATTTTGAAGTTTGGCATAATACCCGCCTTTTGCCATCAACTCATCATGCGAACCATCTTCAATAATCTTACCCTCATCCATGACGATGATGCGATCAGCCTGTTCGATGGTGGTTAGGCGATGTGCAACGATAATACTGGTGCGACCATGCATCAGTCGCTCAAGCGCTTGTTGCACCAAGCGTTCCGATTCATTGTCTAGAGCACTGGTGGCTTCATCTAGTAGTAGAATCGGCGCATCTTTTAAAATCGCACGCGCGATAGAGACACGCTGACGCTGACCGCCTGAGAGCTGACCGCCATTAGCACCGATCGGCTGATTGAGCCCTTGGGGGTGCTTATGAACCAGCTCTGTCAAATTAGCTGCATCAAGCGCCGCCATGACTTCAGCTTCCGTGGCATCAGGGCGTGAGTAGCGTACATTTTCTAGCAAAGTATCATCGAACAAAAACACATCTTGCGAAACCAATGAAAACTGCGCACGTAGATTGGCCAATTTGACATCATCAATCGGTGTATCATCAATTAAAATTTGCCCTGATGTCGGTATGATAAAGCGGGGCAATAGGTTAATGGTGGTGGATTTGCCAGAACCTGAGCGACCGACCAAGGCGACTTTTTCGCCGGCTTGGATCGACAGACTAAAATCATCCAAGGCTTTTTTGCCATCGGCTTCATACACGACATCGATGTGTTCAAATCGAATGTCGCCACGAATATGTGTCAGCTCAATTTTGCCGTGATCGGATTCAGGCTGGGTGTCGAGAAATTGGCACACAGAATCCGCCGCCAAAAACATCGTCTGCATCGGGATGGTGATATTGGCAAGGTTTTTGATAGGGCCAAACATCTGCATCATCGCCACGATAAATGCCATAAACTCACCAATGGTGGTGACACCTGCTTGACTTTGCCATAATGCAATAAAAATCACCAATGCCAATGCTAATGAGCCAATCGCTTCACTGATCGGCGAACGGGCAGCAGTAGCCTGCATGATTTTTTTGCTCAGCCGTACGATGATGTCATTGATACTGGAAAAACGATTGGTCGCCTGTGACTCACCACCGAATAGCTTGACGACACGGTGGCCTTGATGGACTTCGGTCACTGTACTATTGAGTATGCCGATAGATAATTGCGAATTATTAATAACTGTTTTTAGACGATTACGATAATATCGTGTCAATGCCGACAAGATGGGAAACATCACCATAATCGCCAAAGCCAGTTGCCAGTTCAAATAAAACAACACACACACTAAACCTGTGACAATCAGTGTATCTCGAGTCAACACGATAAAGACATTACTGGCATTATTGATTGAGCTTTCGGCCATTTGTACGATATTCATCAGCACTTGCCCAGATGGCGTGTCTTGAAAATAGCTTGATGGCAAGGTAAGCATTTTATCAAACATATCACGGCGCAGATGGCTGATGGCAACGACCGCTACCCAAGTCATCAAATACTGGCTAATAAAGCGACAAATACCCCGAAAAATCACCAAAGCCATAAAAAAGACAGGGACAATCCATACCTTATTTTCGGTGCCCCAAATCATATAGGTAAATTGATTAACAAAATATTCAATCCCATCGATAAAGTCATCACCCTCTCTGATGGGTGGCGTACCGTCGGGGATGGCAAAGCCTTGGTTCACCAATGGAGCAATAAACGCCGCCAAATAGCTTTCGGTAAAAGCCACGCCGACGATCGCAAACAGTGCGACAATGATGCGAAATTTATACGGCTTGACATACGCCATCAGACGCATAAAGCTTTTGGTGTCTTCTCGGCTAAATAGCCCAAAGGTGAGTTTGTTGATCATGGTATTTTTATTCAATTATTAATGATATTTATTAATTTTTAATTAACTCAAGATAGCGGTTAACGGCATAATTTATATGAAATGTTTCAGCCAATGGGCTAAGGTAAACTTTTGGATTTTCACAAGCTTCATCCATTTTTTGGGCGAGCGCCTCTATGTCTTGTACAGGCACCAAATTTTGACTTGGCAGAATCTCAGCGGGCCCCGATGGGCAATCGGTACTGATTACCGGTGTGCCAAGTGCGATAGATTCAAGAATTACCAAGCCAAGTCCTTCATAATCCGATGCTAAAATCATTGCATCGGTGTGCTTTATCCAGGGATAGGGGGTTTTTTTGAAATCCTGCAAAAATTACTTTATCTTCCAAGCCGAGTGAATTTACCAAGTTTTGATATTTTGACTGTAACTCTCCCTTACCAACAAGCACAAGCGGTTTTAATTTTTTCGATTTTGCGTAAGCATGAATTAAAATATCGTGTCTTTTTGAATCCTTAAATTTACCAACACAAATGAGATAATTCTCCATGCCGGGCAAATAAGCATTTGAATCTTGTATGATTCGCTCGATATCAATTGGATTGTAAATTGTTTTGATTGAAACCATATCGCCGAACAAACTTTTTAAATCCATAGCGGCGCCTTGGCTAACACCTATACACGGTTTCGATTGATAGATTTTTTTTAAATGTTCAAGTTTTTTTTGGCTGATCGGTTTGTATTCTTCACTTGTAATACTATGAATAACAAAATGCACATTTGGCAGTTTGCTTTTATGTAATATCAAATCGACAGGGTATAGATTGGATAACACTAAATCAGGCATGCCAATTTCACGCATGACAAAGCGATCAAAGGCGGCGCACGCTACAGCACTGCGCATAAACTTAGGCAAAATGCGATAGCGACGATAATCAAAATAATGTAGCTGCACACCATCGGGCACTGGCAAATCGATAATGGGCTTAAAATACACGATATGCGCATCGTGACCTGCATCAACCAAGCCTTTGGCAAGCGTCAAAGCGAAGCGTTCTGCGCCATTGCCTTGTAGGGTGAATATCGCTAGTACGACAGTTTTTTTCATTTAAATCGTTCTTTATCAAATTCAATATATCTTCGCTGTGCCTTGCTCAAGACTGACAGATGGCGCAGTCCCATGCGTAGCTGTGCCCATAATCGGCGCAGCTTAAAGGTCAGCTTTTGGCTAAGGTTATCATACTCTACCGCATGATGCTCAGATCGTCCAATGGTCGAATCAAAACGTAGATCATCGGTCAGCCCATAGGCTTGCATTTGGTCTTGTTGGATCAACATCGCAGGTTCGGTCTGATAGCTGTTCAACTCATAGCTTGCGTAGATAAAGCCATCAGCGGTCGCAGGCGCGGTGTGCTGTAGTCGATCAAGCAGCTTGGCAGCACCTGTGGGGAATAGCACATAGCCGCCAGTGCCTGTACGATCTTGATATAGGCTATACAATTGGCACTGACCGTCTAATAAAGATGTAGCAGGGCGTTTGCTGATGATTTTTTTGCGGCTGCGCACTTCTAAATTCACCAAATCTGTATCCACAGGCGCGGCAGTCTCAATGTCGTGCAATAGCTGCACCAAATCCTGCACCAGTACCGCATCATCTTCTATGATTAGGCAGGGCTTACCATGTTCTAGCACAGTTTGCCAAGCTTTTTTGTGGCTTAAAAAACACGCCAGCTCCACCTTTCGAAGCGGTCGCTGCCAACCAAACGCCAATCGGTGATATTCATCATCACTAATATCATCGACACTCACGGCAGGTAGGATGTCGAAACTTAGCCCAAGCTTGGCAAATTGTGCTTGTTGAAATGCCAAACGCTCAGTCGATGTCGCCAAATTGATCAATAAAATTTTCATACTTACCACCAGCGTGTGCGTTCGCGCGTGTGCCGCTTGCGAAAACGGCTATATACCGTGTCGTGATTTGGGTTGGATAATCGCTCAAAAATTTCGATGACGATTTGCCCAAGCTCATGGCTGCCACACACTTTATCCAGTCGCCAGCGCATATTGCGAATGCTGTCATCGGTACCGACGGCGAATGCTGATGTGCCATCAAATAAGGTGACGCGCTCGTTTTGTAGTTGGGTGCGTGTTTGCTCATTCTCGCGCAAAGACACATCACACAGCAGGTGTTCAGTTTCTTGTAGTTTTAGCGTATTGATCAGCACCACCGCATTCATCAAGATCGCTTGTAGCGTCGCGTCATCATCATAATCAATAAAAGTATCGCACGCTGAGATTAGCCATCGTGTGTTCAATGTCTGTAATAAAAAATCGCGCTCAGTCTGCCACAATGCCTTGAATTTGGCGAAATTTGCCACCGCATCAATATCACGGCGAATCAGCACGATTAGGCTTGCATGATAGTGTGCCAGCTCTGGGCTGCCGATGAACTCTTGGCGTAGATTGGCGATGTGTGTCTGCAGATCCTTATCCGAGCCAAAGGTATAAATAGGGACATCGCCATCAATGATGGTCGATTTGAGCGTAGCAATATCCACACTTGCTAGTGCTTGCGCCACTTTATCGCTGCCAGCACGGCGCTTGTGTCGGCTTAGAGAAAACCATTGTTCGAATTTGGATTTTTGTCTGGGTGGCATAATGTGCTTTGGGCTCTATCATTGGGTTTGTAAATTTGGGCTGATCCAGCTGCCTGTGATGGGATTTTTATTAAAAAATTCAATGTATAATCCATCAAGATATCTGTTTATTTTACTTGAAATAAAGGGTATGTGCTAGTGAATTTTGAAAAATCCAAGCAGGTACAGCACTAGTCAAAGCGCACAAACTTCAGTACAATAGGACAACTTTTATTTAAGCCATGAAAATTATGTTTTTGCCAAAAATCTGTTCTGCCGCCATCTTTGGCGCACTACTACTCACCGCCTGTTCGAACGATGCATCAGCACCTGTCAAGTCTGCCGAGCCTACTCAGTCCGCCCAAGCACCAAGCAGTAATTTTCAAGGCTGCTACACCATCGAACAAGGTGCGCCTGCACAGATCAAAATCAGCGGTGATAATGGTAACTATGTCATGCAGATGAAAGAAGGGCGTAATAAGTCAGATACATGGGATCAGCCTGAGAAACTGCTTGTGCAGCCTAAGAATGACGGCTGGAAACACTTCTCAACCAACGCGCTCAATCTATCGGTGAGTGATGTTGTCGGCGAGATCATCGCGCGTCCTGATGGTGTGATGGCACTGGCGCAGATCGATAGTGCAGTTGCTAATACCAATCCTTTTGTCGATAGCAGCTATGTTGTCGCGCTGATGGGTGCAGTCAATACGATTTACCAAGTGCCGTGTGACGAAACGCGCGTCGAACTTGCGACAGCCAAGGAGTAATCATGGGATTTTTGGGTTATTTATTGATGGGTAGCATTGTCTATGTCATCGCTTTTATGGTTAATCTTAAGCTGCTGCGTGCCAAGCGCAAATCAGGCGAGATTACATCCAGCACGCATCCGATCATCCTATCATGGCTCATCGTTTGCTTTGTGATTATGCTTGGTGTCTCGGCGCTGATTGGGCGATTTATCCTTGATCATGATAGTTTTGATTGGGCGTTTATCGTGGTCAATAGCCTTGTGGCGACGGTGGTGTTTTATTTTGGATTAAATCCTGATACTTCACAGATGAATCTGCCAGATTGATTGATAAAATTGATAAGATCATCAAGAAAACTTGATAACGACTATAAAATCACACTATTTTACTGATGGTGTGATTTTTTATACCAAAAATTTGTCAATTGTCATTAGAAAACTACAACAAGGCAGGTTGAAAGATGCGAAAAATCCCCAAATTTTCAGTATTTTTAATTATATAAACATATGAAAATATAATAATATCTTATATATTTAGAAAATATCATGATATTTTAACTTTTTAATTTATAATTAAATATTCAACGAATTTTTATCATGAAAATAAAAACATTAAAATACAATAAGTTATAGAAATTTACTTCGAAAAACTATCCATTTTAGCAGGTTTTATCATGAATTTTTATATATTTATAGTATTTTATGATAATAGCATAATTTTTGCTGATTGACCCTTTACCTTTACCAAAAAAAGGCGTATCATTATTCACAAGCCAATGAAGAGACGGTGAATTGGTTCAATTTGTTCAACAGAACTGATCTGGATTCACCACTTCAGCATCGTTTCACAAGCTTTTAAAAAATCAAGCTTTTATATCAAAAAAGGAGAGCATTATGTCAAACAAGCTATTTGACTTGATCGAATCATCAGGCGCAAAATGGGTGGATTTTCGTTTCACCGACACCCATGGTAAAGAACTACACCTAACTTTCCCTGCCAATACTGTCGATGAAGACACTCTAGAAGATGGCAAAATGTTTGACGGCTCGTCAGTCGCTGGCTGGAAAGGCATCGAAGCATCTGACATGATCTTGCTACCTGATCCAGAGACTGCTTATGTTGATCCATTCTTTGAAGCACCAACTGTGGTGGTCACTTGTGATGTCATCGAGCCTGCTACACTACAAGGCTACGAAAAAGACCCACGCTCTATCGCTCGCCGCGCTGAAACTTATCTAAAATCAACTGGCATCGGTGATACTGCATTCTTCGGTCCAGAGCCAGAGTTCTTCGTATTTGATGAAGTGAAATGGGACATCGACCAATCAGGTGCGCGCAACACCATCGTATCAGAAGCTGCTGCATGGTCAACGAACAAAGACTACGCATGGGGCAACAACGGTCAGCGTCCACATGTCAAAGGTGGCTATGCGGTGACTGCACCAGTCGATCACTACCATGATATGCGTGCGGTAATGTGTGATCGCATCGAAGACATCATGGGCGAAGGTCGCGTGGAAGTACATCACCACGAAGTTGCATCTAGTCAGCTTGAGATCGGTGTATCGTTCAATACCCTAGTGAAAAAAGCGGACGAAGTACAACAATTTAAATATGTCGTACAAAATGTCGCGAACCAATTTGGCAAAACTGCAACCTTCATGCCAAAACCAATCGTCGGTGACAACGGCTCAGGTATGCATGTGCATATGTCAATCTCAAAAGATGGCGTGAACACTTTCTCTGGTGATGAATACGCAGGTCTATCAACCACTGCACTACACTTCATCGGTGGTATCATCAAGCACGCTCGTGCATTGAATGCCATCACCAACCCAACGGTGAACAGCTATAAGCGTCTAGTACCACACTTTGAAGCACCGATTAAGCTTGCGTACTCAGCATCGAACCGCTCAGCGTCGATCCGTATTCCGCATGTATCAAGCCCGAAAGCCGTGCGTATCGAAGCGCGCTTCCCAGATCCAGCAGCGAACCCATACCTTTGCTTTGCTGCACTATTGATGGCGGGTATCGATGGTATCGAGAATAAGATCGACCCAGGTGAGGCAGCTGATAAGAACTTGTACGACTTGCCACCGGAAGAAGAAGCATTGATCCCAACCGTGGCAGAAAACCTAGAAGCCGCCCTAAAAGCACTTAAAGAAGATCATGCATTCTTACTTAAGGGTGATGTGTTTAGTAAAGAGATGATTGATGCATATATTGACCTAAAAATGCAAGAAGTTCACAAGATGAACGAAGCGGTACACCCACTTGAGTTTGACTTGTACTATCGCTGCTAATGTATTTAATAACTAAGTATTTCAATGACTTAGTGATTAAATAAAGTTGGAGTAAGCCCTAGAATTGGTGGAGATTCTAGGGCTTACTTCTTTTTGTTTGTGTTAAAGGTGGTGTGTGGTAATGATGTATTAAGTGTGTTTTTGGGCAGATTTTGGGGATTTTGGTGTAAATTGTCCCAATTGTCCCAAGGAGATTTATGAGATTACCTAAAGTGTATTAAAGTGCTATAATAGCAAGCAATAAATTCGTTGATTATTTGGATAAATTGGTGAAATTACGAACAAATTACGATTTTATCATCATCGGTGCAGGCACAGTCGGTATGGCGTGTGCGATCGCTTTGGCGCAGCGTGAGTATTCGGTATTGCTGTTGGATAATAAGCCTGCACCGAGCGCGGATGATTTTGCGAAGCGGCTAGCTCAGCGAGATGCGCGTGTCTATGCGCTCAATACCGCAAGCATTGCACTGTTTGACGCCGTCGGCGTATGGCAGAACATGACGCGCCGCGCTGATTATACCGCCATGCAGGTCTGGGCAAAAGATGGGCGCGGTGAGCTGAAATTCGGCGGTGATGATGTGCTTCATCCAAGTATTTTGGGTTCGATGGTTGAGCCGTCGGTGATTGATCATGCCTTGTGGCAAAAATCCTTAATGCTTAGCGATCATCTGCACATTGGCTATGGCGCACAATTATTAGGCGATGGCATGGCATTTGATGTACTGAGTGATGGTGTGATGGTGCGATTTGTCATGGATAATCAGTCGTACGCTGCCAGAGCCAGCATCGTACTTGGTGCAGATGGTCGCGGCTCGATGGTGCGCACGACGCTTGGCATTGAGCTTGCGCGCCTTGATTATCATCAAACTGCCATCTGCTGCGCCATTCATACTGATAAGCCACATGGTCAAACCGCCCGTCAAGCGATGCTACCGACTGGGACTTTGGCGCTGTTGCCATTGGCGGATTTGCACGCGGATGATGGCGGTCATTGGCAATCGGTGGTGTGGACGCTGCCAAGTGCTTTGGCGTATGATTATTTAGACAAATTTAAACAAGATCCGCAGTTTTTACTCCATGAGCTTGAGCAGGCAAGTGGCTTTGAGCTTGGTGCGATCAGTCAGGTAGAATCGGTGGCAAGCTTCCCCCTATCGGCACAAATGGCGGCGCGCTACCATATCGGTCGCGTAGGGCTGATGGGCGATGCGGCACATGGCGTGCATCCATTGGCAGGGCAGGGGCTAAACTTAGGTCTGGCAGATGTCATCGCGCTACTTGATAGCGTGGATAAATACAAACATCAGCACCGCAAGCTTGACGCGCGGCTGCTGCACGACTATGAGCGCGCGGTTAAAGGGTATAACGCACTGATGATGCACAGCTTTTCTATGATTAATTTTGCATTTGCATCAGGTGTGGCGGATTTGCACAGCTTTGGTTTTGTGCGCAGTGAAGTGATGAATTTGCTCAGTAAAAACCGCGCGGCGATGGCATTTTTTGAGCAGCACGCCAATGGGCAGGGCTGATCGATGTGATCATTGCCAAATCAATGGGTGATTTTTACAAACATTTATTATATTTATCAAATTTATCATAGCATTCACTAAATTTATCATTATTGCAACTACTGGCTGATTTCTTTATAATTTAGCGAAATTTGTGGGTGATTGAATAGTTTTGCCCCAAAATTTGTACAGTTTTTATACAATTTTTAGCCAAGAAAAGGATACAGTATGTCTATCGTCGCCATGAAAGATCTGGATTTAGCAGCCAAGCGCGTATTGATTCGTGAAGATTTGAATGTGCCGATTAAAGATGGCGTCATCACCAGTGATGTGCGATTGCAAGCGGCTTTGCCGACGCTAAAAGATGCATTGGCACAAGGTGCGGCGGTGCTTGTGGCGTCACATTTGGGTCGCCCAACAGAAGGCGAGCCTGAAGCAAAGTATTCTTTGGCGCCTGTGGCTGAGTATCTTGCCAAGCATTTGGATGCCAAAGTGCGCTTTGAGACTGATTATCTAAACGGCGTAGAAGTGGCGACAGGCGAGCTTGTACTACTTGAAAATGTGCGCTTTAATGTTGGTGAGAAGAAAAATTCTCAAGAGCTATCTGAGCGATATGCCAATCTGTGCGATGTCTTTGTGATGGATGCCTTTGGTACTGCGCACCGCGCACAAGCATCGACCGAAGGTGTGATTCGTGCCGCTGCTGCTCAAGGCAAAGCTGTCTGTTCGGGCAATCTATTGACCGAAGAGCTGAATGCTTTATCGCGCGCGCTTGATAATCCTGCCGCGCCTGTACTTGCGATCGTTGGTGGTTCAAAAGTATCAACCAAGTTGGATGTATTATTAAGCCTAGCTGATAAATGTGACAGCATCGTCGTCGGTGGCGGTATTGCCAATACTTTCCTTGCAGCGACAGGTGTGAATGTCGGTGCATCACTATACGAACCTGACTTGATCGACACCGCTAAAGAAATCATGAGCAAAACTCAGATTCTGCTACCAAATGAAGTGGTGGTTGCGGACAAATCACAGATTGATTTTGAAGATTTTCTAGGTTCGCTGGCTAAGGCGGATACGGTGGTCAAGTCAGTCGCTGATATCGGTGATAATGATATGATTCTAGACATCTCAGAAAATAGCGCGAATATCATCGCCGATCACATTAAAAACGCTGCGACTATCCTTTGGAACGGCCCTGTGGGCGTGTTTGAAGTGGATAAATTTGGCACTGGTACTAAGATTTTGTCATTAGCAGTCAAAGACAGCGCAGGCTTTAGCATCGCAGGTGGCGGTGATACTTTGGCAGCGATTGATAAATATCAAGTGGCAGACGATGTCAGCTACCTATCAACAGGCGGCGGCGCGTTCCTTGAGTTCGTCGAGGGTAAGACCTTGCCTGCGATTGCTGCGTTAGAGCAGAGCAACAATTAATTAGTATTGACACGCGTTACTCAAGCCTTTGTTACTTTTTGTTGCATATTGGCTATTGCACTTGTCAAATTTGCGTTTGCAAGCTAAACTATCGTGTGTCAATAACTAATCCTACATCGGACAGGCAATCAACAAGAGAGATTAATTATGAAAAAGATCGCATTGGTTGCAGCAGTGGCTGCATTGGCACTGGCAGCCTGCTCAAAGCAAGAAGAAAAAGCGGCTGAAGCACCAGCAGCACCAGCTACTGAGCAAGTAGCACAAGAAGCAGAAGCGGCTGCACAAGAAGTTGCGCCTGCCAATGAAGCGACAGCAACTGCAGAAGCAAGCGCTGATACCGCAGAAGCAAAAGTTCCTGAAGATCAAAAATACTAAGCTGATCATAGATTGGCAAAACAGCATTGATGAACGGCGTTTGTCAATGCTGTTTTTTATGCAGTTATACAAACTTGCAGTGCATTGCGGCTAAAATTTTGCTATAATCAGCACTGAAAATGACCTAAAATTTCGGACATATTCTAAACCAATTTGGGAGATACTCATGGCACTGGTTTCACTACGCCAACTACTGGATCATGCAGGTGAGCACGCTTATGGCTTGCCGGCATTTAATGTCAATAACCTTGAGCAGATGCGCGCCATCATGATGGCAGCGGACAAGACCGATTCACCGGTTATCGTGCAGGCATCGGCAGGTGCGCGCAAATACGCAGGTGCGCCATTTTTGCGTCATCTAATCCTATCAGCTATCGAAGAGTGGCCACACATTCCTGTGGTTATGCACCAAGACCATGGCACTAGTCCTGCAGTGTGCCAACGCTCAATTCAGCTTGGTTTTAGCTCAGTGATGATGGATGGCTCGTTAAAAGAAGACGGCAAAACCCCAGCAGATTATGACTATAATGTCAGCGTGACTCGCGAAGTGGTGAAAATGGCTCATGCGTGTGGCGTGTCTGTCGAAGGCGAAATCGGCTGTCTAGGTAGTCTTGAGACTGGTATGGCGGGCGAAGAAGACGGTGTGGGTGCAGAAGGTGTGCTTGACCACAGTCAGCTATTGACTTCTGTCGAAGAAGCGCGTCAGTTTGTCGCTGATACCAATGTCGATGCGCTTGCTATTGCTGTCGGTACTTCACATGGTGCGTACAAATTCACGCGCCCACCAACAGGTGACATCCTAGCGATCAATCGCATCAAAGAAATTCACGAAGCACTGCCAAACACCCATCTTGTCATGCATGGCTCAAGCTCAGTGCCACAAGAATGGCTAAAAATCATCAACGAAAACGGCGGTGCTATCGGTGAAACTTATGGCGTGCCAGTTGAGCAGTTGGTCGATGCCATCAAGCATGGCGTGCGTAAAATCAACATCGATACCGACCTGCGCCTAGCATCTACTGGTGCGATTCGTAAGTTCATGAACGAGCATCCTGCTGAATTTGATCCGCGTAAATACTTAGCAGCATCGATGAAAGCGATGGAAGAGATCTGTGTGGCACGCTATGAAGCCTTTGGCGCAGCGGGTAATGCCAGCAAGATCCGCCCAATCAGCCTAGAGTCGATGGTCGGGTATTATAAATAAATGATCGGCATGATTACAGGGCAGGTGCATTCGCTGAATGCGCCTGTCGCCTGCGTGATGACAGCAGGTGGGGTGGGCTATGAGATTGAATTGCCGATCCCGTCTTTTTGCCAATTGATTTTGGGCAATCACATCAGTGTTTATACACATCTGGTGGTGCGCGAAGATGCGCACAGCTTGTTTGGCTTTATTGATAAGCAAGACCGCGATGTGTTTCGTAAATTGATTAAAATCAATGGTGTGGGCGCAAAAATGGCAGTTGCCATGCTCTCAACCTTAACCGCAAGCGAAATCAAACGCGCGGTCGATCAAGATAATGATGTCGCCTTGGTGCGCGTACCGGGTATCGGTAAAAAAACCGCTCAGCGCATCATTCTTGATTTAAAGGGCAAATTGGCAGAATTTGGTGATATGAGTGCAGAGCCAAGCGATGGTTTGTTTGCCGATACCACATCAGCCAATCCGATGCAAATCATTGCTGAAGTAGAAAGTGCCTTGATCAGCCTTGGTTATAAAGAAAAAGAAGCTCAAGCAGCGATCAAAGCAGCACAATCTGATGATGTAACGACCACCCAAGCTTTATTAAAAGCAGCTTTACGCCAATTGTCAGGGTTTTAAGTTTTTAAAATCTGGCTTTAAAAGTTAAATTTTATAAAAATACCAATGCGTATATTGACGACATTGGTATTTTTTTCATCTGTTTTTCTAAGTGATTAATGATATAATCAAACAAATTTGAAAAGAGCTAAAAAACGAGCGAAGTTGTACAAGTAGTGCTACAAGTCAGTTTGACTTGAGTATTATTTCAAAGTTGACAGGCTATAACAACACTGGATTATCGGATTTGTCATCAATCGACAACATCGATAAGAGCGCTTGCATACTGGCTGAGCGCGTCAAATTCGGATTGGTCACCACACCCAAATGCCGCTGAAGTTCGATATTTTCTGCCATATCAATTTTAATCAAATCCTGATTAATCAAAGTCTCAGGCAGTACCGACCAACCCAAACCCACCGAAACAAGCATGCGGATAGATTCCAATGGATTGGTGCTCATCGTCGCATAAGGGCGCAGATTGTGCTTGGCAAATTCTGCCAAGGTGATCTGACTGGTGAAAGTATTCGCCGCAGGTAAAATCGCAGGATAATGCGCAAGCTGCAGTAGGCTGACTTTGGATTTTTGGGCAAGCGGGCTTAGTGTCCCTGTGACGAAATATAAAGGATCGCTCCACAGTGTGTGGTAATTGAGCCTACGATCAAAGGTCGGCGGTAGTGTCAAAAAGGCAAGGGCGATCTCACCTTCAAGTACTGCTTTATGCGCCTCTTCAGAATCAACAAACCGCACTTCGAGCTGTACCGCAGGATAAGTTTGGATAAATCTTTTTAGCACAGGTGCAAGGTGATGTAAGCCAATATGATGACTTGTACCGATGACCAAGCGACCCGATGCTACTTCTTTGGCATGCTGCAGGCTGGCTTTGCACGCTTCATAATCATCAAGCCAACGACGCACAAACGGCAATAAATCATGTGCTGCAGCAGTAGGGATGATGCTGCGACCCACGGTGTCAAATAGCACCGTGCCAAATTCATCTTCAAGATTTTTGATGCGTTTACTCACCGCAGGTTGGGTGATGTACAGCTTTTCGGCAGCGCCTGAGATGCTGCCTGTTTGCATGACGGCGACGAAAGTGGCAAGGTTGGTCGTATTCATAGTATCATCCTAAATTTGCACAGGGCAAAGACAGCGGTGATTAACGGTATGATCAATTGCCTGCAGTGGCTTAGCCATACCAAGTCAATGCAAGTTGGCTGATTGATTATTTGGTTAATTCACCATATTTTCCTATGAATAGCTTAATATATTCCAAAAAGTTTTGCAATGATAATTTCTTGGAAATAGCAAATGAGAGACATCGGTCTATTTATTGACTGCTTGATGACATATTAGCGATCAATCATGATAAAATTCATGTGCTTTATATAAAATCAGTAACAGCGAGCCATAGCAGAAAATGCTGACCAAGCACAAGATTAAAAAGGCAATACTTGTCTGCTCAACAGATACCTGCTCGGCAAAAGGGTTGTGCACCATGCCTGCGCCTAAGAACAGCCAATTGACAATGATCTGTAGTACAAAACCAACAGCACAGATGCGTGTGACGAGTTTTTCGGCGTGCTGATTGGCGATTTTTCGTACAATGATAAAACTAATCACAAAAACAAGTGCGATCAAAATCGCAGAAACCAAATATAGCATGGCTATTCCTTTAAGAATAATGAACAGTTTATAAATCAAATCAATGAATTTTGACTGGTTATCGCAAGTTGTACAAGTTTCATTGAAATTTATAAACCTTATCATAAAATAACACAAAAAGTGTAACCGCGCAATGATCGGCAGGTTTATCAATTCCAAAAGGTTATTAAATACATAAAAATAATAAATTATAATTATGGATTTATTTTTGCTATAATTGCGTATATCTATTAAACTATAGCTAATGATTGTGGCGGATGAATTGCTGTACCATTGGATGATGCGCATACCGCATACAGCAAAGTTGTGATTGACATGATGTTGATTTGTATTTAATTTTCCATGATAATGCTAAGTTTGATTATTTATTAATTTTAAATTACCAACCATTTAGGAGTGCAAAATGGCAGGCAGAACGCTTTATGATAAACTTTGGGATGATCACTTGGTGGCAAGCCGCGATGATGGCTCAAGCTTAATTTACATTGACCGCCAATTATTACACGAAGTAACATCACCACAAGCATTTGAAGGCTTAGAATTAGCAGGTCGCAAACCTTGGCGTTTATCGGCAAATGTGGCAACACCTGACCACAATGTTCCGACATCTGCCAAAGAGCGCAGCGAGGGTGTGAGCGGCATTAAAGACGAAACTTCACGCATTCAAGTACAAACTTTGGACGAAAATTGCCAAAAATTCAACATCACCGAATTTACCATTAATGACATTCGTCAAGGTATCGTCCATGTTGTAGGGCCAGAACAAGGCTTGACCTTGCCGGGAATGACCGTTGTGTGTGGAGATAGCCATACTGCAACACATGGGGCGTTTGGCTGTTTAGCTCATGGTATTGGTACCAGTGAAGTTGAACACGTTTTAGCAACACAATGCCTTGTGCAAAAGAAAATGAAAAATATGCTGGTTCGTGTGGACGGCAAACTTGGTAAAGGCGTCACCCCTAAAGATGTGGTACTTGCCATCATTGGTAAAATTGGTACAGCAGGCGGAACAGGACACGCTATCGAATTTGGTGGACAAGTGTTCCGTGATATGTCTATTGAAGGACGTATGACCGTTTGCAATATGGCAATCGAAGGCGGAGCGAGAGTCGGCTTAGTTGCGGTTGATGATAAAACCATTGAATATGTTAAGGGTCGTCCGTATGCCCCAACAGGTGCAGACTGGGACAAAGCCGTAGCATATTGGAATACCTTACATTCTGATGATGATGCACATTTTGATACCGTAATTGTAATGCAAGGCGAAGAGATTGAGCCACAAGTTTCATGGGGAACATCACCTGAAATGGTCATTCCAGTAACGCAAAATGTACCAACCCTTGAGCAAGCAAAAGACGATGTACAAAAAAATGACTGGACACGTGCTTACCAATATATGGGCTTAACCGCAGGACAGACACTGGCCGACATTAAGCTTGACCGAGTATTTATTGGCTCTTGCACCAATTCACGCATTGAAGATATCCGTGCGGCGGCTGAAGTGGTAAAAGGACGTAAAGTTGCTGATACCATTAAACAAGCGATGGTTGTTCCGGGGTCTGGTCTGGTTAAAAAACAAGCAGAAGAAGAAGGATTAGATAAAATCTTTATCGATGCAGGTTTTGAATGGCGTGAACCGGGGTGCTCAATGTGCCTTGCGATGAATGCGGATAAATTACAAGCAGGTGAACATTGTGCTAGTACCAGTAACCGTAACTTTGAAGGTCGTCAAGGTAATGGCGGTCGTACACATTTAGTGAGTCCAGCGATGGCAGCCGCAGCAGCGATTGCAGGGCATTTTGTTGATGTGAGAAGTTTTTGAAACAATAAAATAAGATAATCTGTGTTAGAATGTATTATCTTACCTTTAACTTTATTGGAGTATTGTTGTGTCAAATGAATCAAATATCACCTATGAGCTGATCGAGAAGTCGTTGGCTTTGCCTGGCATTAAAGTTGAGCGAAATGCCTTTTTACTTGATGTTTTTAAAGGTAAAGTTAAACAATCCGATATTTCGTTATTGATCGAAAAAGGCCCAATCGCATCAGGCTTGATTTCTCAAAAGGAAGCTAAAAAAATTGCCATAATGGTTGCTAACAAAAGAAAGTTAATGTGCTCTGGCGGTTCTTTTTTGGCAGGCCTGCCTGGTGGATTGGCAATGGCGGCGACAGTGCCTGCTGATTTATTACAATTCTTTGCCTTTAATTTGCGTTTAGCTCAAGAAATTGCCTATATCTATGGCTATCAAGATTTTTGGAATGGCGATGTTTTGAATCATGAAAAAGTTGAACATGAATTAATGTTATTCCTGGGTGTTATGTTTGGCATTGGCGGAGCATCCCAATTAACACGATTAACAGCAGGAAATTTATCAAAGCAGGCTCTTAAAAAATTGCCACAAATGGCATTAACCAAAACATGGTATTACCCATTGGTAAAAAAAATTGTAGGAATGATTGGTATTAAATTAACAAAAGATACTTTTGCAAAAGGTGTTTCTAAGGCTATTCCTGTTATGGGCGGTATTATTTCGGGTGGAATTACTTATGCATCTATGGATAAGATGAGTAAAAGGTTGTATGAAACTTTTGATGTGGCAGTAGAATACACCGATAAAGAGATTTCGGATGATTTAAAAAATCTTAAAAAACAAATGCCGGAAGTTTTTGAAGGTAGTTTTAAAGAAGTAAACTGAATTAAGTATCTTTTTTTACAAATAATTTTATAGGTTTAGTGCATGAAAAAATACACCATTGAAACAGGCATTGTTGCACCGCTTGACCGTGCCAATGTGGATACAGACTTAATTATCCCAAAACAGTTTTTAAAATCCATTAAACGCACAGGTTTTGGCGATAATTTATTTGATGAATTACGCTACCTTGATGAAGGCTATTTGGGACAAGATATTGCTAAACGCCCAAAAAATCCTGACTTTGTGCTCAACCAAGAGCGTTATCAAGGGGCAACCATTTTGCTGACTCGCAGTAATTTTGGTTGTGGTTCAAGCCGTGAACACGCGCCTTGGGCATTAAATGAATATGGATTCCGTACCGTTATTGCCCCAAGCTATGCCGATATTTTCTTTAATAATAGCTTTAAAAACGGTATGTTGCCTGTCATCTTAACTGAAAGCGAAGTTGATGAGCTATTTAAAGACTGTGAAGCAAATGTTGGTTTTACATTAACCGTTGATTTACGAAATCAAAAAGTAATTTCGCCATCAGGAAAAGAGTATCATTTTGAAGTCGATGCGTTTCGTAAACACTGCCTGTTAAATGGTTTAGATGATATTGGTTTAACCTTACAAGATAGCGATAGTATTCGTGCCTTTGAAGAAAAAGCCCGTGCGGATAGACCGTGGGTGTTTAAGGATTTGGCATAATTGTCAGTTGAGAGTTAAGGGTGGTTTTCGCCCTTAACTTGTTTTAATTTTAAGGAAATAACAATGAGCAAACACATTGCAATTTTAAACGGTGATGGTATCGGGCCTGAAATCGTTGCCCAAGCGGTGAAAGTGCTAGATAAACTGATTGCCGATGGCTTGGATGTCAGTTATGAATACGCCAAATTGGGCGGTGAAGCCTATGATGCCTATGGCTCACCATATCCTGCCGAAACCCAAGAAGTTGTGCGTAAGGCAGATGCGGTGCTACTGGGTGCGGTCGGCTCGCCACAATATGACAATTTAGAGCGTCCATTGCGTCCTGAGCGTGGGCTACTTGCCATTCGTAAGGACTTGAATTTATTTGCAAATTTACGCCCTGCAATTTTGTATAAAGAGCTTGCCAATGCATCAACCTTGAAACCTGAAGTGGTGGCGGGGCTTGATATTCTTATCGTACGAGAGCTGACTGGCGATATTTATTTTGGTGAGCCGCGCGGTATCCGCACACTTGAAAATGGCGAGCGCGAAGGCTTTAACACCATGAAATATAGCGAGTCTGAGATTCGCCGTATTGCCAAAGTGTCGTTCGAAGCGGCACAAAAACGCGGCAAAAAGCTGTGTTCTGTCGATAAGGCAAATGTGCTTGAAGCGACTGAATTGTGGAAAGAAATCTTTACCGAAATGGCAAAAAATTATCCAGATGTCGAGTTGAGCCATATGTATGTGGATAATGCCGCAATGCAATTGGTCAAAGCGCCGAAGCAATTTGATGTCGTAGCGACGGGCAATATCTTTGGTGATATTCTATCCGACCAAGCATCAATGCTGACAGGCTCTATCGGTATGCTACCATCGGCAAGCCTAGATGAAAATGGCAAAGGCTTGTACGAGCCAAGCCACGGCTCAGCGCCTGATATCGCAGGTCAAGATAAGGCGAACCCATTGGCGACCATTTTGTCTCTGGCGATGCTGCTTCGCTACAGCCTAGGCGATGAAGCGCGCGCCAAGCAAGTAGAAGATGCTGTCGGCAAAGTGCTTGAGCAGGGTCTGCGTACTGCGGATATCTATGAAGATGGCACAACGCTCGTGTCATGCTCGGCAATGGGCGAGGCGGTGTTGGCTGCGTTGTAATGTTACCTTACACATAATTTGCATGATAATCCACACGATGATCATGCAAATTTTCTAATCAATAAAATCGCCAGTTTGATGATGAACTGGCGATTTTTTATGCTTAATATTAAGGCTTAAATGATAAATCTTTGATCAGATAATTATCCAATGGATCATCATTAGAAAAACCTGATACATAAGGCTTGACCAGTCGCACGCTCAATGCTGAAAATAGCGGAATGACCGCAGTATCTTGGCTGATGAGTATCTCAGCTTGGGTGTAGGCTTGGGCGCGCGCGGCGGCATCAGCATGATCACTGAGTGTACTGGCAAGCAGGGCATCGTATTGGGCATTGCTGTATTTGCCCGTGTTATTGCTATTACCAGTTTTTAGCAGATTTAAAAAGCTGGATGGTTCATTATAATCCGCGCACCAGCCTGACAGCGTGATGGTGTATTTGCCTTGATTTTTACTATCCAAGAAGGCTTTCCATTCTTGGTTATTCTGCGTGACATCGACTGCGCCATTGAGATTTTGTTTCCACATGGCAGCGACCGCGCTTGATAGCATCTTGCCAGTTTCACTGGTCGCGTACAAAAATTCAAACTTCAAAGGATTGGCGGTGCTGTATCCCGCCTGCGCCAATAAGGCTTGTGCTTGCTGATTGCGCTTGTCTTGATCCAGCTTTGTCCACTCAGGACTGATTTCGCCCATACCTTGAGTGGCGCTCGGTGTCAGCTGATAAGTCGGCACTTCACCACGCTTTAGCGCCTTGACTAATGGATCGCGCATCACCGTCATCGACAACGCTTGGCGAATGCGTGTGTCATTGAGCGGTGCGGCGGCGATGTTCGGTTCTAGATAAAAGGTGCACAGCTTGGGCGCGGTGTGGATTTCGCTTGGTAGATCGGCTTTGATTTTCTCAAGCTGCTCACCAGGGACGGGCGCGATATCCGCTTCACCTGCCAGATAGCGATTCAGACCATTTTGGGCAGTGATGGGTAAAAATTGCACCTTGTCGATCTGTGTTTTGGCATTGTCATAATAAGCCAAATTGCGCTCAAGCTTGATATGGCTGCCAATCGTCCATTCGCTCAAGCGATATGCACCACTGACGACGATGTGCTCAGGATTGAGCCATTTTTCACCAAATTGCTCAACGACCTTTTGTGGTACAGGGTAGGTCACAGGCAGCGCAAGCATATCGACAAAGTACGGCACGGCTTCAAGTAGGCGAATCTCGACCGTTTTATCATCGAGCGCGTGTACACCAAGCTGATCGCGGGGCAGCTTAGCTTCGGTGATTTCATGCGCATTGGCCACCTTGGCATCCGCCAAATAACTCGCATACGGCGATGCAGTGGCAGGATCGACCAAGCGGCGCAGTGCAAAGACGACATCATCCGCGCGGATCGGTTCGCCATTTGACCAGTTGGCATCGCGTAGGGTGAAAGTCCAAGTCTTGTGATCATCACTGTGCCACGATGTCGCCAGTGCAGGCACGGTTTTGCCTGTAGCATCGGTCGTCACCAAGCCTTCGAACATCTGCCGAATGACTGCCGAACCGTGCGTGTCTTGGGATAGCTGTGGATCAAGCGAGCTTGGCTCTGCGCCATTGATAATCACCAGCGTGTCTTTATTGGCAGGTAAAGTGGCGCTTGTGTTCGGCTGACTGCACGCACTGAGCGCAAGAATACAGCAGACAAGCGCAAGTTTCGGTGAGTTCATGGCAAATTTCCTTAAAACAGTAATGCGATAAAAATCATTATTTCATGCTAACAAATGTGTAGGATTTGGTCAAATGGTTGCAGAAAAATTTGTCGTAATTGATTTTAAATGTTATACTATTACATATTGATGAGAACGATTATTTATTGAGAAAAAATGTCAATTTGCGCGAAAAGTGATTGAATTTTTTGAAAATCAAATTATAATATGATGATTGATAATCGTTATCGTTTTTATTTATATTATTAAACATACAAGAATAATTGCCGAATTGGTCAAAATGGGTGAGTTTCGTGTTGGATTCGACAAATAAAACCAAAGCTGTGGCGTTGGCTGTCGCCTTGGTATTGCATGGGGTGGCAGGTCTTGGTATCGCAACGATGCAGATGAAGATTTTGACACCGCCAAAAATCACGCCACCATTAGAAGTGGAATTTATCAAACCTGAGCCAAAGCCTGAACCTGAAAAAATCATTCTAAATAATCTTGAGTCACCTAAACCTGTCAAGGTGGAGCCAAAACCTGCAATGAAAAATACCCAAGCGGTTGTGCCACCAAAAGGCGATACGCAAGTATCTGAAGTCAAGGACAGTCCATCATCTGATGATACACCGCCTGCAACGGAAGATGTGGCAACACCGCCACAAACTATCGAAACCGACCCAGTGCAAACAACACCAATAACGCCAAGTTCGGAATCCACGCCTGATGTTGTGCCTGATACACCGACGGTTGAGCCAGTTACACCTGTTGTTACTACAACCATTACGCCAGTGACATCGAGTGATGACCATACAGTGACACCCGCTACCAATCCAGCAGATGCACAGGATAACAACATTGCACCAGTAACTACACTTACAACGATGGACAATACGCCGACATCTACACCACCGGCGAGTGCTACGCCTGCTAATGTATCACCAACAAATGTGGTCAATAATGCGACGACAAACAATCAAGGTGGTGGCAAAGATGACAAAACCCAAAACGACAAAGGCGGTAAAGATGATAAAGACAACCAAGGCGGTGTCATCGGTGGTCAGGATTTGGGCACGATTTCTAATGCCAGCTGGGCGCGTAAGCCGAATTTTGCCAATTTAAATTCCAATGAAATCACAGGCAATGTCAGTACCACAGCGACCTTGACCATTGATGATAAAGGGCGTATCACTGCGGTCAGCGGCGTCTCCACAGGTAATAAGCAGCTAGATCGTGACATCGTCCGCGAGATCAAGCGTGCACGCTTAAAGCCATTTAAAAAGGGTAATAATACGCTGTCAGGTACAGCAACTTTACCGATTAACATCAACTTATCATAGCGATTTGTTATTATAAATTTATAAATCATATAAAATAGGTAATTAATTATGGATTTTGCATTTTATTGGTCGCATACTGATGCGGTGAGCAAGACTTTGTTTTTTGTACTGCTTGTGCTGTCATTGGCATCGTGGGTGATTGGTATCATGCGCGTGCTCAATTCGCGCCGCAGTGCCGACACCATCAGCCAAGATCTAACCAGTGTCATGGCGGATAATGATCTGAGCGGTTTGGATTTTAACCAAAAAAAGATGATCACCGAACAAAAGCTGCTGCAGCACATCGCGCGCCATCGTTATCAGCTTGAGCAGGGCTTGCCTGTGCTTGGTACGACGGCATCGATCGCGCCGTTCATTGGTTTGTTCGGCACGGTGTGGGGCATTTTCCACGCGCTTGCCAGTATCGGTGCGAGCGGTCAAGCAGGTCTTGCGCAGGTCGCAGGCCCTGTCGGTGAAGCGCTGATCATGACAGGTCTTGGCTTGGCGGTGGCGATTCCTGCGGTGATTTTTTATAATGTGGCGATGCGCTTGAACAAAAAAGCACTGCACATTGCCAATGATACCGCGCATCAAATCTTGGCAAAAACTGCACAATAAGGGGGCGGTATGGCTTTTGAATTGGGTGATAACCAAGACCAAGGCATGAATGAGATGAATCTGATTCCGCTCATTGACATCATGCTGGTGCTGATGATTATTTTTCTGGTGACAGCGACGGTGATGAACCCGACCATTCCGTTGGATCTGCCAAAAGCAACGAGCAGCATCAATGACGCGCCACCACAAGTACTACAAATCAGTATCGATGCCAACAGTCAGATTTATTGGGATAAAGAGCCTGTGAGCCTAGATGAGCTGTCGCGCCGATTCGGTGAGCAAGCGCAAGCAGGACAAAACCCACAGATCAATCTGCGTGCGGATAAAGCGGGTAAATATGATATGGTCGCGCAGGTGCTAGGCGCAGCTTCAGATGCAGGCTTGAAAAAGATTGCTTTTGTGAGTGAATGATGATTTCGCTTATAGATAAGCAAAAACCACTTAATTAAGCGATTAAGTGGTTTTTGTTTGGTGCTTGGTAATTATTCATCGATCACCAAAATGCCATGTTCTTGCATTACTACCTGCCAAGCGGTGAGATGGGTGTCTTTACCAATAAAGCGGACGATAAAGCCCAAGTCAATCGCTTGCAATAATTTAATTTTTCTTAAAATACCACGATCAGGCGGTGTACTGGTATCGATACCAAGATACAGCTGTGTTTGCTTGCGATTGCACAATGCCACCGCCGCCAAAACCTCATCTTTACTATCAATCACGCCGATGTCTTGTAAGCACTGCGTCGTCATTTGGTTTGCACTGTCTGCACGCTCAAGTGCTGCTTTGATTAACGCTGTGTGGCGCGGATACTGTATCGGCTGCGTATCTAGGATAGGGCTGGCTTGATAATCATCAGTGTCGATCACACTTTGGCGAAATTGGTCAAGCAGCTTGGCATAATAGGGCGCGCCAGTGTCGATGGTAAAGCTTAACTTGGCACGAGCTTGACAAAATGCATAGGCAAGGGCTCGCGGCACGATGCCATACAGCACAATACACGCCATCACTAAGTATGCAAACTGCGCAGGCGTGCTGTCGGTAGCGGTAGGCAGGGTCAGCCCAAGTTTGGCGGGAATGTAGCCGATCACGCCAAGCAGCTGATAAAAATGCGTATCATTAAGCAAAGTGGACTCAAAGCCAAAGCTATAACGACGAAACAAAAACAATCCCAATAAACCAAGCAAACTGCCAAACAGCCCAGCCAACCAAGCACCATGCAGACGCACCGACAGATACCAACGGCGTACAGGGGCGATGGTCTTGATCATCACGGCAAGTGCAGCCTTATGAACGCTGTCATTGTCATGGGTTAGGTGCTTGTAAACGGGGTTATGAATCGTGATACGCTCAATGGCGCGTTCAAATAAGCTATTTTTTGGGCGTACAAGTCCAACAAGCCACCACAAAAGCGAAAGTGTGTGCCAACCTAATAGCGCGATGATAATGTAGAAAAAATTAACAACACCTGCACCCAATACACCTGCCACACCCAGTAAACCCAATACAAAATATACCCCATAAATCAGTCGTACCGATGCACCGATGGCATCTTGGGTGGTGGTGAGCGCATCAAGCAGCTTATGATTACTATCAATCTTCTCGGCGCGGATAAATAGCCGATCATAAGCAGGCGCGGTATCGAACTTAAGTACATCGGTGATGGGCTTTGGGTCTTGGGCGAAGATGAACTGCTGTGATTCTAGCTGTGCAATCATCTCAAGGCGTTGGTGCGCCAAGGTGCTGTCGTGCTTTGGGGTCATGGGCTACTCTCAAGTTCGGCAAGCTGTGCATTGAGCGCATCGAGCTTGGCAGTCAAATCATCACTTGGGCGCGCTGCCAGTTGTTTGTTCAGTTTTTTGATTTGCGTGCGCAGTTTGGCGGCGGCGATGGTATTTTTGGCAGTGGTTTCATCGATCACGGGGGTGTCGCTGCTATTTAGCACATTGACCATCTGTGATTCGATGATGCTGACCACAGGCTTTGTGCCATCTTCGATGGTCTTGGCGACGCGGTTTAGGTGGTGATGATAGCGTTTGCGCAAGTGGGCTTGTTCTTCGATGCGCTCATCATCGTCGATGTGGCGTGGGTATTCGACCAAGTCAATACAATCAACAGGACAAGGAGCAAGGCACAGCTCGCAGCCAGTACACAGATCGGTGATGATGCTGTGCATATGCTTGGCAGTACCGATGATGGCATCGACAGGGCAGGCGGGGATGCACTTGGTGCAGCCGATGCAGTCGGATTCGCTGATGATGGCGCGCACTTCGATGGGGCGTAAGGTGGCAGGATCGGTGCGCCATTTGCTTTGGCTGGCAGGTAGCGGCTTAACATCCATGATCTTGGCGATGGCATCGGTGACGGCTTGCCCACCAGGTACACACAGATTAATGGCGTCAGCGCCTGTGACGATGCCATGCGCATACGGCAGGCAGCCATCGTGATGACCGCATAATCCGCACTGGGTCTGTGGCAGAACGGCATCGATTTGGGCGATGGCGATGCGTTTGGCGTCGTCAAGCTCGGATAATGCCAAAGGGTGAAAAAGTACAGGTAAGTCGGTTAGGCGATCGGTGATGCTCATAAATCGGTATATTGTTTAGATAAATTAATCATGAATGGCGCGCAATGACATGTTGGATCAGCTCATGAGCGATCGTACCTGCTTTTGGGATGCTTGGCAAATCATCCAAATCAAAAAATTTAGCATCGCTGATCTCACCTGCTTGTACACGAATCTCACCACTTTGGAAGCGTGCGATAAAGCCTGCCATCAGATTACTTGGATATGGCCAAGGCTGTGAATGGATGTACTCAAGCTGATCAATGCGCACGCCCACTTCTTCAAATGCTTCACGCTTTGCCGCCATCTCCAGTGTTTCACCCACTTCGACGAATCCTGCGATCAAGCCATAGACGCCATTTGTACGGTGGCGATGATGCAGTGCCAATAAAATCTGTGGCTTGCCTGTCTGTGGATGAGTGCGCGTGATGGCAGTGATGATGCAAGGCTGGACGCGCGGATAAGCATGATGGCGGCATTTTGGGCAGACTTTGGCGTGCTCACCTTGTGCGTGATTTATCGTCTTAGTGCCGCAGCGTGAGCAGTAGGCGTGATCATTTTGCCATTGCACCAGCATAATGGCACGGCTGATGATATGCAGGGTCGATTGATCAAATAAATTTAACAATTCTCGAAAGCTAACCGCGCGCAGATTTTGCACCGATTTACCATCATAGCCATCGCCATAAGGGAAAATCAGTCCAAGATCACAGGCGATCTGTGCATCTAGCGCGTGTGTCACAGGCAAGGGGTCAAGCGGTGCTGTCGGCTCGTAGTGCGCTTGATGCGTCTCGCCAAAGCCTAGGCTTATCGCACCTTTCGGGGCTTGATCAAGCATCAGCACAAAGGGCGCGCCATCGTGGCACAGTAGTGCATCGCGATCAATGATCCACAGGCTGATCATGACAGCACCTTATCACGCCATGCTTGATCAGCAGTGGTATCGCTGTGTGATCTGACCAAAAGATTAGCAAGATTAGCTAAATTATTAAACTGTACATCTTCGCCGACGCTTTCGGTGTCTTTGCGCTCATCTTCCATCGCAAAGCTCATCTGACCTGCCGTCATCGCCAAATAAACTTCAGCCAAGATCTCAGAGTCAAGCAAAGCCCCGTGGAAAGTACGGTCTTGATTGCCGACACCTAGGCGTATGCGCAGTGCGTCAAGGGAGTTTTTTTGCCCCGGATACAGCTGCTTGGCAAGGGCGAGCGAGTCGGTGATGGTAATGGATTGTAAAAAGTCTGGTAAGCCTGCCTTTGTAAACTCCATGTCCAAAAAGCGCATATCGAAAGCAGCATTGTGCGCGATGACTTCACTGCCAATCATAAAGTCATAAACCATCTGCGCAACTTCTGCAAACTTCGGCTTATCCGCGACAAACTCATTACTAATGCCGTGAACGCGGATGACATCTTCATCCATCTGCTTTTCAGGATTGATATACACATGCAGCTGATTGCCCGTGAACTTGCGATCCACCAGTTCAATGATACCCACTTCCACGATGCGATCACCGCCTTGATCATAAAAACCTGTGGTCTCCGTATCCATGATTAGCTGACGATTTGGCATACCGCGATTGACAGGCTTGGGTAGAATTGGCCAAAAATCAGGATTGGCGCGATTGGTATCACCATCATAAGCAGGATTTTGGACGGTGTTATGATCGCTTAATTTTGGGGCGGATTGCGTGGATGTTGTCATATGATTTTGATCATTGTTATATAGATTTTCTTCATGATTGCATTGGGTTTGTTGTGCAGAATTGGCAGAACTAATCAGCTCATCGCCGCTGCCATTGACGCCCAAATTGGCAAGTTTATCCGCCATTTCATTGCCTGCATGACCTGCATGACCTTTGATCCATTGCCAGTCGATATAGCGATTTTGGGTTAGGTTGTCCAGTCGTTGCCACAGCTCAAGATTTAATACAGGCTTGCCGTCGGCTTTTTTCCAGCCGCGCGCTTTCCAATTGACGATCCATTTGGTGATGCCGTCTTTGACATAGCCTGAATCTGTCCAAATTTGGATCGGTGTGTCGGCAGGGGTGCTTTCAAGTGCGACGATCGCCGCCATCAGCTCCATGCGGTTGTTGGTGGTGTCAGGCTCGCCGCCCCACAGATTGCGCACATCACCATTGGCAAATTGCAAATGTACGCCATAGCCACCAGCTGCTGCTTGCGCCTGTCCATTGCCTTTGCACGCGCCGTCGGTGTATGCGATAATCGGGTATGTCATGATGCTCGGTTGATTGAAAAATTTGCTTTATTATAAAGCATCAAGCGATGAAGTGCGAATGTTTTGTGGGGTTTGTCAAGGCAAAGGCTTGGATTAAAACAACTGCTACTTCAAAATTGGCAAGCTGTTCTTCTAGCTGCAAGCGCAATTCACGCTCTTTTTTCATCTCGCCCAGTAGCTCAGTATTCTTGTTTTTTAGTCCATCCACGCTTGGCAAGCTATTGATGGTCAGCTGATAACCGCCATCGTTTTGCTTTTGATAAAACTCTTTTACTGTTTCCTCTAAAGCGTTAAATTTTTCTTCATCAATTGTAAAATCAAGCATAACTATTCCATGAAAAAAACCCTACAAATGCAGGGGTTGATATTGAAATTTTGTAACAAAACCATATTAAAATACTACCATTCACTTAAGAGGAGAGAGTATGGTAAAACAACTTAAACCAGGTCAAAACACTGGAAAAAATGGCGGTATTTATCAAGAGGTTGGTCCGCGTGGTGGTCGCAAGGAAAACTTCGCCACCATTAGAGATAATCAAAAAGTACCACCGACACAATCGTCAGGCAGTAGCTGGGTTCAGGTCAAACGAACGCCAGATAGCAAGCGTTAATCTTACAAAACCGGTCATTTTGACTGGTTTTTTCTGCCAATCGAATAATCCAATCCAACAAATAACAATAAGTTTCGTTAGATTTTCCAGCTGATAGCTCCACACCCACCGATGCGCAAATATCAAATGTGCAGCTTCATGGGCTAAAGTTGCAAAACTGCCATCAAACCAGCCCAAATGTAAATATCCCCTTGGTTGCTTCTAAAAGTATTTGCAGCACCTTTTCTATCAAGCAAATCAGCAGTAGCTCCTAAGTTCTCATGGGCTTTTATCCATTCCTGCCTTGTTTGGCGCAAATAAATATCACCGCATTCAAATAAGGGGATTTTTCCATTAAGTATTTGCATAAAATTATTGGATTTTAGACAATAAGTAACTCTTGAATCGCTCAGCACTCATTTTGTCAAACAGCTTAGCTCGCTCTTTACCCAGTGCTAATACTTGCACATCTTTAGATTGAGATTTTAGCCAGTCATAATAGCTGACATTGTCCGTCTCACCGTTCATACTGGCGCGTTTATTAGACTGTTTTTCGCCTTTGAATACCAATTGGAAATTTGAGCGGCAATTGTAGTGATATGGCGGATATTGTGCCTTATCAATTGGCATGATTTCATGGTCAAGATGTCGGCAAATCGGACTTATGTGCAAATCCAGCGTGGCAATGATACGAATGTCAGTGACCAAGTCAGGATTATCACGGATAAACTGCTGTTTGGCTTCAGATGCCATCACCGCTGTACCAGTGCGCACGATGGTGGCAGCGTTTCTTGTGCTGATGGTCAAGATGCCATCTTTATAGCGATTGGCACGGCTGCCACATCATTTCCCCAAAAACCCACGCCATCTGCTATAATGCATCTTTTTAGCCATTGATTATTCTTATGCAACAGCAAGTCAGCCACCAATTCACACGCTTATTCCATCCTGAATATTTACACGCGCCAAAATCTTTGTCATCACAGGATATGGATAAAATACATACATGGCAATCACAAGATACACCGCTATTTTTAGAAATCGGTGCAGGCAAGGGCAAGCACGCTTTGCTATTTGCCGCTGCCAATCCTGATAAGCGATTGATCGCTGTTGAGCGCACCAGTGAGAAGTTTGCATCATTTGATAAACTTGCTGATAACTCATTAGAAAATCTACTTAATATCCATGCAGATGCCATCGCTTTTACTGCAAAATTACTGAAGCCGAATTGCTTAGACGGTGTGTTTTTGCTTTATCCCAATCCTGAACCGCATAACAAAAATCAACGCTGGCTGAATATGCCGTTTTTTGAGTTTTTATTATCCAGAATGAAAGCAGGTGCGACCATCACGCTTGCCAGTAATATCGAAATCTATATTGATGAAGCGGCGGATTTATTAACTGACACATGGCAGCTGCCTTTTGTCAAATCAAGCATTGCAGCAGATTCGGCGCGTACGCATTTTGAGATTAAATACTTGGCGCGCGGCGAGCATTGTCAAGAGCTGATCATTACTAAGCCTGAAAATTATTGCACGCGCTTTGATGATTATGCAGCTGATTTGTTGGTTTGATATTTTATATATAATAAATAATATACGCATAAAATGAGAAAACAAGTAGCGATCATCGGCGCAGGCGCGGCAGGCTTGATGGCGGCAGAAGTGCTGTCAGGCTATGATGTCGATGTGTCTGTTTATGACCAAAAACCCACTGCTGCGCGCAAGATTTTGATGGCAGGTAAAACGGGTCTGAACATTTCGCATAATGAACCGATTGAGCAATTTATCACGCGCTATACGCCCAGCGAGTGGATCGCGCCATTTGTGCGAAGCTTCGGCGCTGATGATATTCGCGCATGGATGGCCGGTTTGGGCATTGAGAGCTATGTCGGTTCGACGGGACGGATTTTCCCTGTAGAAATGAAAGCGTCCAAGCTTGTGCGCGCATGGCTTAATCGTCTGAATGATTATCAAGTAAAATTTCATTATCGATATCGCGCGACTTCACTACACGATCGCCATATTGCCTTTGAAGTGATGGATAATAAAGGCGTGGTGCTTGAGCGGTTTACTAAGCAATTTGATGCAGTGATCGTGGCTTGCGGCGGTGGCTCGTATGCGGCACTTGGCAGTGATAGTGCGTGGCAGGCGTGGTTTGATCCATCTGAGTTAAGCCCTTTATACGCCAGTAATGTCGGTGTTTTACGAGATTGGTCGGCTTTTATGGCAGATCATTTTGGGCAGCCGCTTAAGCGCGTCACTGCATGGGTAAATACCGATCATCGCCATCAAGGCGATATCATCATCAGTCATTATGGGCTGGAATCAGGGCTGATTTATCGACTGAACAGTGATATGCGTGCGGCTCAGTCGGCAGATGGATTTATACTATTTTTGGATTTATTACCCGATAAATCGTCAGATGATATTTTAAAAATATTTCATAAAAACAAAAAACAATCACTCAATACCTTATTAAAAAAATGCGGACTGGATGCGGTAAAAATTGCTTTTTTGCGTGAATGCACAAATAAAACCGACTGGTCGGATTTAAATAAAATGGCAAATCATATCAAACAGCTTGCCATTCACTGCACAGGCTTTCGACCGATGGATGAAGCCATCAGCACGGGCGGTGGCATCAAGCGCACGGCAGTTGGCGATGATTTGCAGCTGAAATCTTGTGCAGGGGTTTTTTGCTGCGGAGAGATGCTTGATTGGGATGCGCCAACGGGCGGTTATCTTTTGACCGCGTGCTTTGCCACAGGGCGAGCAGCAGGGCAAGGGGTGGTGGATTTTTTGGGATTAAACCACAAATAAGCCCATAATCAAACCAAAATATAGCAAAAAGCCGTTTAGCAAAAATTGTTAAACGGCTTGTTTTTGGTGTTGTAGTCAATTTGCTTTATAATCATTCATTGATATATTTTAAACAGATAGAATGATTTACAACGATTTGATTTTAAAAATAGATTTGTAGAGGCGTATTGTATATGCCTGCGGATGATTTTGATTTGAATGAGCGATATTTCGGTTTTAAGATTGTGCAAACTTCCCAACCAATCCATCAGCATCGGTGCGCGCATCGAGTGCCACGAGCAGAGCATAAGCACCGATAAATTTACGGCTGATGAACATCATTTCTTTGGGTGGCAGGGTGAATTCTAGCGATTGCATACCATTTTTGGCAGTCGTCATCACGCGCGCATACAGATCGCTCTCCGCCCAAATATAGCGACCATCGGCATCTAGGTGTGGCGAATTGCCATCATGAACAGCGTTCAATCGCGCCGCTTGAGCAAAAGGCTCGCACGCCATCAAAAACACATCCGCCATGTCGGATTTTGGCTTGCCAGTGAGCTTATCAAAAAAATTATAACCCGTCATCGCCGCCATCATCGCATCTTTATCTTGGCTGTAGCCTGCGGTGATCAGACCGCGCGCGATGGTCAGTAGATGTGGGTCAAACTGTTTAATCGCACCGAAATCTAATAAGATTAGCTTATCAATACCATCTTCATAACGCACCAAATAATTACCAAAATTCGGATCAGTCTGCATCTCGCCCCATTCGAATAATTCACGAATGACCACTTCGATGGCGGCTTGACCTAAGGCATTTTTACGATCTTGAGGTAGTTGTTTTAGCGTATCATCATTGAGCGATACGCCATGCTCAAAACTCATGCAAATCAAGCGTGGCGTACTGTAATTATCATAAATGGTCGGTACGACATAACGGCTGTCATCGGCAAGATAGGCAGCAAAGCGCTTGGTGGTGTTGGCTTCGAGTGTGTAATCCACTTCGCGATGCAGAAGCTCACCGATCTCACCAAACCATGCATCCAGTGCCTTGGTCTGTGGCACAGCATTGGTAATTTTTAATAAATGCTTAAAAATAGAAAGGTCTGAATCAATCGACTGCGCCACACCGGGGTATTGGACTTTTAGCACGACTTCACGGCCAGTATATTTGTGCACCGCCTTATGTACTTGGGCTAGGCTTGCTGTGCCAATCGGCGCGCGCTCAATCTCAAAATCACTAACGCGCTCACCAAGCTCTGCCTTGATGGCATCATAAATGATGTGCCAAGCCAGCGGCGTGGTATTGGCATCTAGCGTGTGCAGGGCGTCGAGCACCTGCTGCGGCAAAAAGTGCTCACCGTACAGAGGAAGCATCTGCCCGACTTTCACCACCGAGCCTTTTAATTTACCAAGTTCGGCGACCAGATAATCGGCTTGCTCTTGTAGCAGCGTATGCTTGGCGGCTGCTTTTTCGTCTTGGCTCATAAATAGGCTGCCGACACTGGATTTTGCCCAGTTTTTGCCGATGTTGAGCGAAGTTTTGGCGATGGATAGGCGGCGCGCAAACGGAGAAGTTTTGAGCTTGTCGATTGGTTGGGTCATTGTTTTATTGCTTATTGCTAAATTTTTGCATTATAGCAAATTTTGCTAAATTTGACACCTTTATAAACTGATGCGTATAAAACGCGGTCAACGCCAAGGTTTCAGCCAGTTTCTATGCTTTTAATGGTTGCGCGCATGGCGTAGGGCTTTGTATAATGCTATTAGGATTTGCCAAAAGGGACGGCCATGACAAGCATTCACGCGCTACACGAAATTTTCACCACTCAACAACGCGCCTATCAACAAAACCCCATGCCGACAGCAAGTGAGCGGCTTATTTGGCTTGAGAAACTTAAGTCTGCCTTATTAATCCATCAAGACATCATCACCGCCGCCATTCATCAAGACTATGGCAATCGCAGCTTTACCGAAACGAAAATCGGCGAGCTACTCACTTGTATTGAGCATATCAAATATTACCAAAAGCATCTTGCCGCATGGATGAAGCCGCAAAAACGCCACATCAGCCTATTGCATCAGCCTGCCACAGGTACGGTGGCGTATCAGCCTTATGGTGTGATTGGTATCATTGTGCCTTGGAATTATCCTTTGTTGCTCGCGATTTCACCGCTGGTTTGCGCACTTGCTGCGGGCAATGTGGCGATGATTAAGCTGTCGGCGGCATCATACCATTTTGGACAAGTTCTGCACAAAATTATTAGCGATACTTTTGATGCTACCCAAGTGGCAGTCATCACAGATGATGGTAATCATGCTGATGATGCACTTGCCAAGGCGTTCGGCTGCCTGCCTTTTGATAAGCTGATCTTCACAGGATCAAGCGTGGTTGGGCGAAAAGTGATGCAGCAAGCGGCGGCAAATTTAACCCCTGTGATTTTGGAGCTGGGCGGTAAATCTCCTGCGATTGTCCATCCATCGATGCCGCTTACTGATGTGGCTGAGCGTGTGGCGTTTGGTAAGCTTTGGAACGCAGGGCAAACTTGTGTTGCGCCTGATCATCTGTATTTACCGCGCGGCAAGGTCGATGAGTTTGTCAGCCTTTATCGCGTGCAAGTGAGTAAGATGTATCCAAGCCTTGTTTATAATGATGATTATACCAGCATCATTCATGATCGGCAGTTTGATAAACTGTGTGGATTTATTAATGATGCTAAACAAAAAGGTGCGACCGTTACTGTAATTAATCCCGCTGAAGAATCTGATGATGCGCTGTCTGCTATGCGCAAGATTGCCCCAACAATAATTACAAATGTCAGCGATGAGATGGCGGTGATGACTGATGAGATTTTTGGGCCGATTTTACCGATCATTGAATATGATGACATGGATACGGTGATCGATCGGATCAATGCAGGCAATAGACCACTTGCGCTGTATTATTTTGACTATGACAAGCGTCGTGCGCAGTCGGTGGCAAGCCGTACGCACTCGGGACATTTTGGTGTCAATAGCGTGCTGACCCATGTTGCCCAAGATGATTTGCCATTTGGTGGGGTGGGTGCATCGGGCATGGGCAAGTATCACGGGCCAGAAGGGTTTTATAGCTTTAGTCATGCGCGCTCTGTGATGACGATGCCAAAGATGTTTGGACTGCGGCTGATTTTACCACCATTTCATGAAAAACCTGCACTAGCTTGGATTGAAAAATTGTTTTTAAAAAAGTAGTAATTAATTAAAATAACTTAATTATAAAACACAGGAAGTTGCCATGAATTTACCATCATCCAATCTTTCGCCCAGTGTGATAGACAAGGTACAGCCAAACGCAAGCACCAAAGCCCAAAGTCGCTATGTGGCAATGATGTTTGACACCGTCTCACGCAGTTTGGTATTGGCAAGTCGTATTGATACCGTAATCTTGGATGAAATCAGTGCGCTGCCTGATGGATTGGTGATTGCGATGAGTATTTATGGGACAAATTTGGGCTTTGCGCTCAAGATTACACCTGCATCAGATGGCGGTGGCAAAAGCCTAGCGCGCGTGACAGACTTTGATGAATCATATCTAAAAGCCGTACCAAAGCATCAGCTACTACACATTCGCTTTAAGCACTTGGCATATGCTTATCAAGTGCTATCGTTTCAAAAAAGCACCGCGGCGGCATTTGCAGCCAATCACATGGTGGTCAATGGTGATCTTGGCTGTGCGGTGACTTTGGTGCGCTGTTTGAACCGCTTAGAGAGTGTGATTTTGCCAAAAGCACTGGCGCGCCGAGCGATTAAAGTCTATCCTAAGCAGCTGAGCCTTGCCCAAAAGCTGAATTTGGCATTGCGAATTTATGGCAAATTGATCGTTTCATTGACAAAATAATCTTAACAATCATCAAAGGATCTGATATGAAAGAGTATTATGAATTTTATTGTCCTGTTAAGCTGATTGCAGGGTCTAGTGCGCTTGAGAATATTCCTTTTGAGCTTGAGCTGCTTGGCGTGGAGCGGCTGATGGTTGTGACGGATGCGGGGGTGCGTGAGCATGGACTGCTTGCGATTATCATGGATGTGTTTGCTGCTGCAGGTCGCGCGATTACTTGTATTTATGATCAAGTGCCGAGCGACTCAAGCCTTGCGGTGATTGATGAAGTCAGCAGGCTGTACCGCGCGCATCATTGCCAAGCGATCTTGGCGGTGGGCGGCGGCTCGGTGATGGATACGGCGAAGCTTGCCAATATCTTGGTGAGTACAGGCAGTGATGATCTGATGCAGTTTGCGGGTGCGCATAATTTGACGCAGTCGCTCAAGCCTTTATTGGTCATTCCGACGACGGCAGGCACAGGCTCGGAAGTGACGATGGTGGCGGTGGTCTCTGATACCGTGCGCCAACAAAAAATTGCGTTCGTCTCTTACCATCTCTTCCCCAATGCGGCGATCATCGATCCACGCATGACCTTGACACTGCCGCCGAAGGTCACAGCGATGACTGCGATGGATGCACTGACGCACGCGATCGAAGCTTATACAGGGCTTGCGCACAATCCAATCAGTGATGCGTATGCTGTCGCTGCGATTGAGAAAATCAGCCAACATCTGCTGCCAGTGCTAGATCGTCCATCTGATAGTGAAGGCAGACTTCACATTGCCCAAGCGGCAACGATGGCAGGCATTGCATTTTCTAATTCGATGGTGGGGCTTGTGCACGCTTTGGGTCATGCCTTGGGTGCGGTGGCACATTTGCCGCATGGGGTGTGCATGAATGTGTTTTTGCCTTATGTGCTGGCGTATAATCTATCAACCGATCAAGCGCGGATCGCACAGCTGCTCTTGCCATTGACTAATCATGAAGTGTATGCCAAGACATCGCCAAATCAGCGTGCCAAAGTTGCCATTGATGCCATCTTGCAGCTGCGTGATGAGATGTATGCGCGTACAGGGTTGCCACGCACGCTGCAAGAATGCATGACGGTGAGTCAAGATCAATTTGATGAAATCAGCCAAAAAGCCATCAATGATGGGGAGATCATTTATAATCATGCCGAATCGGATATTGATGATATTAAGCAAATCCTACAAGATGCGTGGGATGGGCAAGCTTGGCGTGATAGATTGAACAAGATGTAGAATGTGCATAAACAAAAAAAGATGGCAAAATCTGCCATCTTTTTATTTAGATAAAATAATCAATCAGCGATTAATCGCGCGCCAACCGATGTCACGACGGTATTGCATGCCATCGAAACTGATGTCAGCAATCGCCGCCAAAGCATCTTTTTGGGCATTGGCGATATCATCTGCCAATGCTGTGATACACAGCACGCGACCGCCATCAGTGACGATGTTGTCGCCTTGCTTTTTTGTGCCTGCGTGGAAGACTTTTAGGCTGTCTGTGTCATTGCCAAGCCCTGTGATGACATCGCCTTTTGAGCTCGATTCTGGATAGCCACGGCTTGCCAAGACCACACCAAGTGCCACTTGTTTTGACCAATTGGCAGTCGCAGGCAGATTGCCTTTTAGACCTGCTTCAATCAGCTCAACCAATGAGCTTTCTAGGCGCATCATGATTGGCTGTGTCTCAGGATCGCCAAATCGGCAGTTGAACTCAATCACATAAGGGTCATTTTGATCATTAATCATCAAACCTGCGTACAAAAATCCAGTATAAGGCGTGCCGTTCGCTTTCATCGCATCGACTACAGGGCGGATGACTCGCTCGATGACCTTATGATGCACTTCATCCGTCACCACAGGGGCAGGGCTGTAGGCACCCATACCGCCAGTATTGGCACCTGTGTCACCTTCAAAGATACGCTTGTGGTCTTGACTCGTTGCCATCGGCAAGATGTTATCACCATCAATCATGCAGATGAATGACGCTTCTTCGCCTGCCAAGAATTGCTCAATCACCACACGACTGCCCGCATCGCCAAACTTATTGCCCGATAGCATATCATCGATGGCATCAAACGCTTCTTGTTCGGTCATGGCGACGATCACGCCTTTGCCTGCTGCCAGACCATCTGCCTTGATGACGATTGGCGCGCCATTTTTCTCAACGAACGCCTTGGCAGGGGTGATCTCGGTGAAAACTTCATAAAAAGCGGTTGGGATACCGTGCATTTGCATAAAGTTTTTGGCAAAGGCTTTTGAACCTTCAAGCTGTGCACAGTATTTGGTCGGGCCCCAGACACCGATATTGGCCGCGCGCAGATCATCGACAATGCCTGCGACCAGTGGCGCTTCAGGACCGACGACGACAAAGGCGATGTTATTATTTTGACAAAATTCAATGACAGCTGCGTGATTGCTGACATCCAAATCAATATTAGTAAGTTTATCTTCAATATCTGTACCGGCATTACCGCGTGCGACATAGACAGTATTGACGCGGTTGTCTTTAGCGCAAGCCCATGCCAATGCGTGTTCGCGACCACCAGTACCCAGAACTAAAATATTCATAACGACCCCAAAAAGACTAAGAAAAGTTGGCAATATTTTAACAAAATTTCGCCAATAAAAAAACAAAAATCTGCACAGAGTTAATCTGTGCAGAGTGCGATAGTGGATATTATTTTATGGTCAAATGATACACATCATCATCTAATTTCACCACAAGCTGATTACCGCTGACCAATTTGCCCACACCTTTTGGTGTGCCTGTATAAATCAAATCGCCTTGTCTTAAACCAAAGTACTTGTGTAGAAATTTTAATTGATACAGCACATCAAACAGCATCTTATCGGTGCTGTCATGTTGGCGGATTTCATTATTGACTGATAAATACAGCGTGCAAATATCAGGAATGCCTTGTGTCAAAGGCGATAGCCAAGCGCCATCACGAAAGCCTTTGGCAAGTGTCCAAGGCAGACCTTTGGCCTTGAGATTGGCTTGGATGTCACGAGCGGTCAGATCAAGCCCGACGCCATAGCCTGTGATGGCATCAAGGCTTGGCTCTTCGTCATCGCGGATATCACGACCGATATAGACCACAAGCTCAACTTCATGATGCACATCATCACTAAAGCTTGGTAGGGTCAGTGTGGTATCTTGGGTCAATGCAGTAGTGGGTTTCATAAATACCACAGGCTCGCCCGTTGGCGTATTGCCAAGCTCGCTGATATGCTCAGCATAACTGCGACCGATACAGTAGATATTGCCCACAGTGGCACTGTGACCGTCTTTAAACATCAGTGATTTCATCGCCTATCCTTATTGTCATGATTGACATAATTGTCATCAACAGTATCAAACTGATGGCATCATAACAAATTTTACCCCATCAAATCAATGCCAGTGATCCGTCAATGACGATGGGTGGGATTGGGTCAAGCCATGCTTGAGCATTGGTTTAGGATTTGCAATGATTGCTAATCAGCGTGGCAAGATAGGGGTGATAATAAGCAGGTAAATCATGCCCCATGCCACTGACCAGCACAAAGCGAGCATTTGGGATGACTTTGGCAAGAAACTTACCATGACTGGGTGCAACCAAGCCATCTTTATCGCCATGAATCACCAAGGTATTGGCTCGGATTTGTTTGGTGAATTTCAAAATCGACCCTGATGCCAAAATCGCGGTCAATTGCTGTGCCACACCTAGCGGATGGAAATTGCGTTGATAGCGTTTCTCAGCGATGGCACGCGTACCTTTGATATCAAGATGCCCTGGTGAGCCAACTGCTGTCATGAACCACACGCTGTGACGCACCATATCACGCTCCGAATGGCTCTCGGGGCGACGCACAAAGGTCATGAACTGCTTGGGATTGGGCGGTCGCAAAAACGCACGGTTGGCAGTCGAAAATAGCAAGGTGAGATTTTTGATGTATTTTGGGTAGCGAGCAGCGACGATTTGGGCAATCATACCGCCCATAGATGCACCGATGAGATTGACTTCAGATAGATGCATGGTCTTAATCAGTCGCGCCACATCTTCTGCCATGTCGGTGAGTGTATAGGGTACTTGCTCGCCTTTATTGGACAGACCTGCTTGTACCTTGAGCATCATTTTTAGTTTATTAAGTCGTGGCAAACCGTCGATTTGAATTTTGCTAGACAGCCCCGTATCCCGATTATCAAAGCGAATCACAAAAAAACCTGCATCGATAAACAGCTTTAGAAAGCTGTCCGACCAAAACAGCATCTGCGAACCAAGCCCAGTCACAAAAATCATCGGCGGATGCTCGGGATTGCCCCCAGCTTCGACACACAACTGTATGCCATCACCGATATCAATGATGGCTTGATACAGATGCTCGGAGAGATCCGATGGATACCAGTGGATATCACCGAATTTCTGCCAACCGTCGGGTACAGTACTTGGCTGTGTGTGAAAAGGTGTTTCGCGAATCATGGCGATTGATTAGATTTCGACCATTTCAAAGTCGGCTTTACCGACACCGCACTCAGGGCATAGCCAGTCTTCTGGGATATCTTCCCAGCGAGTGCCAGGGGCAAGACCTTCTTCTGGACAGCCAAGCTCTTCGTCATAAATCCAGCCGCAGACGATACATTGATATTTTTTCATAATTCACCTTAGTGCCTTGATTGTGCCAATCTTGGACTGGCACAATGTTGGGTAACAATCATCAGATGATTAGTTTACAGATGTATCGAAATTTTGCAAGTAAAATTTTGGTTTTGGAAAAAATTCTCTTACTTTTACTTTCTTACTATGGTTTACTTAAATGAGCGATACAGGCTTCACTATCAGGATTAACTAAGCCAAAGCCATGACAGGCGTACTCAAGCTTTTTATTTTCGTCCAGCATATGAATTTGACTACCTTTGATTTGATAGTAATAAGCACCACCATCTATTGGGATAGGGTTTTGGTATTTGCCTTTATAAAGAACGCCAATAGCTGACTTGCCATATAATTTGATGGTTACATTGCCTTTTTTGGTGATGGTAATGCTTTCTTCCGTACCCATACCACCTGCAAAATTAAAATATCTTGTCCCAACAAACGGTAATTTTTGTGCTTTTGCTAAAGCAGGACTGGTGGCGATTAATAATGCAAGTGCAATGATAGCAGGTTTTAGCATGATGATTTCCTTATGATGGCTAAATAATTAAAATAGTATCATTGACTATTTACCAAATCAAGAAAAAACCGTTTGCACTAGTTAGCACAAACGGTTTTGAAGTTGGCTTGGTTTATAAACTTGCCAACTGCTCGACCAATTTTTCACGAGCGGCGACAAAGCCATCAATACCCTTAATCAGCAGGGAATTTAGCGGATGTGCGTCTTGGGCTTGCTCAAAGTCAGCTTGGCTCAGCAGTGTTGGCTTGGTGCTGATTTCGCTATTTTGGGCAAGTTGTCTCGTGACAGGTAGTTGACTGTTTGCCAATTCATCGAGTAGGGCAGGTGAGATAGTCAATAAATCACAACCTGCCAAAGCGATGATTTGTTCGATACTGCGAAAGCTTGCCCCCATCACTTGGGTGTGGTAGCCGTGTGATTTATAAAATTGATAAATCGACTTTACAGAGTTTACGCCCATATCATCGTTGATGGCAATGTCTTGGCGGTTTTCGTGTGCTTTTTGCCAATCGGTGATGCGACCGACAAATGGCGAAATTAAAGTTACGCCAGCATCCGCACACGCACGGGCTTGGGCTTCAGTAAATAGCAGAGTTAGGTTGCAGTGAATGCCTTGTTTTTCAAGCTGTTCGGCGGCTTTGATACCTTGCCAAGTGGATGCGATTTTGATCAGTACTCGCTCTTTATCGACGCCAAGTTTGGCATAGCGATCGATATAATCATAAGCTTTGGCGATGGTGGCATCGGTGTCAAACGATAGGCGTGCATCCACTTCGGTAGAGACACGGCCTTGGATCAGAGTGCTGATCTGATGACCCAGTGCCACGGTCAGCGTATCGATGGCGGTATCAGTATCCAAGCCCTTGATTTGGCTTAATAATTCATCATGTTCGCCGCTGGCAAAGGCAGCAGTAATCAGGCTTGGATTGGTGGTGGCATCAACAGGCTTTAGGCGGGCAATGGCAGATAGATCACCGGTATCGGCGACGATGGTGGTGAGCTGTGATAATTGTTCTAAGCTATTCATAAAAAATCTCAATGGTCTAAAGGTGGGTTAAAAGTAGCACATTTGGGCGATTTTCGCTACTGGTTTTGATATGATTGGCAGTCAATTCTTATATCAATCGATTGAATAACACCTTTGTATCGCCGTGGTGCGCTGTCGTATCGGCGAAAACGATTATAAAAGAAAGTTTGCCAAAATCACTACACCAAAACATAAAAATCGTGTATCATTGACATATTTATGTTGATTTAAAAAGGAAGCTGTCATGAGCGAAATGCCAACCTTGCCGATTAATACAGACGAAATCAAAAGCTACCGCAATCAAATTGATAGCATCGACGAACAAATTCAGACCTTGATCAATGAGCGTGCAAAAGTCGCCCAAAAAGTCGCCATCGCCAAAAAGAACCATGAAGATCATCCGATTTTTTATCGTCCTGAGCGTGAAGCCCAAGTGCTAAAAGCGGTGATGGCGCGTAACGAAGGCCCATTATCAGGCGAGAAGATGGCTCGCTTATTCCGTGAAATCATGTCGGTATGCCTTGAGCTAGAAGCACCACAAAAAGTGGCATATCTAGGGCCTGTGGGTACATTCACTCATGCAGCAGCGCTGAAGCATTTTGGCAAGGCGGCGACCACCGTATCACTTGCCACCATCACGGATGTGTTTCGTGAAGTTGAATCAGGCAGTGCGATGTATGGCGTCGTGCCAGTTGAGAACTCATCAGAAGGTGTGGTCAATCATACCTTAGATGCATTCCTTGGCTCTAGCCTAAAAATTATCGGAGAAGTGGAGCTGCCTATCCATCATAATTTTTTGGTCGCTGAACACACCAAAGTCAAAAATCTAAGCTGTATCTATGCGCATCAGCAAGCCTTGGCACAATGTCGTCATTGGCTGGATGTCAATTTCCCAAGTGTGGAGCGTATCGCTGTATCAAGTAATGGCGAAGCGGCTCGCCGTATCCAAAATGAATGGCATTCAGCTGCTATTGCAGGGGATGTGGCAGTGGCAGAATACGGCCTACACAAGCTACACGAAAATATCGAAGACAATCCAAATAACACCACGAGATTTTTGATTATTGGTCGTGAAGATGTCGGTGCGTCCGGTGCGGATAAGACATCCATCATGGTCTCAAGTCCTGATAAAGCAGGTGCATTGATTGAGATTCTTGAGCCGCTGCGTCGTCATGGTGTATCGATGACCAGTATCGAGACTCGTCCAGAGCGTCCGAACAAGTGGGCTTATGTGTTCTTTATTGATATGAATGGCCATATCAGTGATGATCATGTGGCTGCTGCTATCGAAGATATTCGCCCATTGGTCAAGGATTTGCGTGTGTTGGGTTCTTATCCAAAAGCTGTATTATAATTGATGATATCTCTTAGCTTTTGTTAAGAATTGAGTGATTATTTTAATGCAAATTATCATCAGTCAAATCGGGAAATATCGCCAATGGATGAGATGACAAAGCCACTGTTTGCCCATCTGTGCGTGATTGGGCTTGGGCTGATTGGTGCGTCGTTGGTGCAAGCGGTGCATAATGCCAATCAGCGTCGCAGCACACCGCTCGTCGGCAAAATCACCGCAATGGATACCAACGCCACAAGCATCAAAGATGCCATCAATGCCGGTGTGATTGCTGATGGTAGCACTCAGATTGGCGAAGCCGTCAAGGGTGCGGATATCGTGGTGATTGCTGTACCTGTCAAGGCGATGGCATCTGTGATGCACTCGCTCAAATCGGCGATGGATTCAGGCGTCTTGGATGCAGACTGTCTAATCAGTGATGTTGGTAGCACTAAGCAAAGTGTTGCAGCACTTGCTGATGAAGTTTTTGGCGCTCATCATCATTTTATCGGTGGACATCCGATTGCAGGTGCTGAGAACTCAGGCTTTCATGCCCGAAATGGCGAGCTGTTTGTACAGCATAAGCTGATACTATGCCCGACGGACAGTACGGATTTGACACAACTTTCCAAACTGCGTCAGCTATGGCAGGGCGTGGGTGCGGATGTCATCGAGATGGATGCCAAGCGTCATGATGAGATTTTGGCTTATACCAGTCATTTGCCGCATTTATTGGCGTTTAGCTTGACGCATCAGTTGGCAAGCCATGATGATAATTTGGATATTTTTCGTTATGCCGCAGGGGGCTTTCGTGACTTTAGTCGCATTGCCGCCAGTCATCCTGTGATGTGGCATGATATTTTTATTGCCAATAAATCAGCACTGCTCAACTCTCTAGATGAGTTTCAACAGCATCTGAACGAATTTAAAGAAATTATCGAGACACAAAATTCAGAAAAATTACTTAATTGGCTGGCGACCTCTCGCCATGCACGCCGTCATTTTGGGCATATGCTTGCCAAAAAATCCACACACAAACCCAATAGCATCATCACAACCGATGCCATCAAGGACACGATTATGAGTCAAAGCTACCATATCCGCCCCCAAAGCCACATTGCAGGTACCATCACCGTACCAGGGGATAAATCCATTTCACATCGCAGTATCATGTTTGGCTCGCTTGCCGATGGCGTGACTCATGTGAGCGGTTTTTTGCAAGGTGAAGATGCACTGGCGACCTTACAGGCATTTGCTAATATGGGTGTCAAAATCGAACGCGATGGCGATAAAGTCACCATTCATGGCGTGGGTATCGATGGCTTACAAGCACCAAAAGAGCCGTTGTATATGGGTAATTCAGGCACAAGTATGCGTCTGTTGGCAGGGATTTTGTCTGCTCAGCGTTTTGACAGCGTCATGACTGGGGATGTAAGCCTATCTAAGCGTCCGATGGAGCGTGTCGCAAAGCCACTGCGTGAGATGGGTGCCGTGATCCAATCGACGGGCGAAAAAGGCACAGCACCGTTATCAATCACGGGTTCGCAGTCATTAACAGCCATTGATTATACCTTGCCTGTGGCATCAGCACAGATTAAGTCATGCTTGATTTTGGCATCACTTTGGGCAAATGGCACGACCACTATCCGTGAGCCTGAAGTCAGCCGTGACCATACCGAGCGTATGCTGAACGCCTTTGGTTATCCTGTACATACTGATGGTAATGTCATCACGGTGACAGGTGGTGGACGCTTGACAGCGACGGATATCATCGTGCCTGCTGATATCTCAAGTGCGGCATTTTTTATGGTGCTGGGTGCAATCGGTGGCGGTGATGGCTTGACCATCCAAAAAGTCGGCATGAATCCAACTCGTACTGGTGTGATCGATATCCTAAAACTGATGGGTGCTGACATCACTGTGACCAACGAAACCATCGTCGGCGGCGAGCCAATCGCCGATATTACTGTTAAGCCATCGGATTTGCACGGCATTGATATTCCTGAGCATCTCGTGCCACTAGCGATTGATGAATTTCCTGTGCTGTTTGTCGCGGCCAGCTGTGCCACAGGTACAACCAAGCTGACTGGTGCAAAAGAGCTCAGAGTCAAAGAATCTGACCGTATTGCAGTGATGGCAGATGGTTTGGCGACTTTGGGTGTAGAATCAACTGTCCTAGAAGATGGTATCATCATCCAAGGTCGTGGTGTGGCAGGCGAGCGCAATGCCATCTTTGGCGGTGGTGTGATTGAGTCGCATCATGACCATCGTATCGCCATGAGCTTTGCGGTGGCGTCAGCTCGTGCATCTGATGAGATTATCATCCAAGGTACTGAGACGGTCAATACCAGTTTTCCAAACTTTGCTGAGCTTGCCAATGGCGTGGGCTTGTCAATTGATGTAAAATAATTCATCGTTGCAGTGCTAAATGGCACTTAGTGGTGCTAAACGAGACAACGCCTAATGGCTTATACTTGGTTGGCGTTGTCGTTTGATTTCTTTATAGCCTAAAACTTTGAAATAATACTTGCGTTAAACTCGCTTGTAGTACTGCTTGTACAACTTTGCTCGTTTGCCTTGTCTTATTTCAAATTTATTTGGCTATAAAATTTGCAAATTATTCTAAGTCATTTGCCAAAAGGAAAAAGCAATGTCCCAAACCGCCAAAATCGTCACCATAACCACGCAAGGGGTTGTGACTGCGTTGGCGGCGTTTTTAATTTGGGGTAATTTTCCTTTATATTTTAAGCACTTAAGCGCGTATGATGCCGTCGAAGTCATCGTGCATCGCGTGGTGTGGACTTTTGTGCTGCTTGCGGTATTTTTACTGGTTACGCGTCGCACGGCATGGCTTGGGGTGATTCGCCACAATCCCAAGTGGCTTGCTTTGACTTTCATTGCTGCACTGCTCATTGGGACCAATTGGCTGACTTATGTGTGGGCGGTGACGCACGATCAAGTGCTGGAAGCCAGTCTTGGCTATTTTATTAATCCGCTGATGGGCGTGGCGTTATCATTGGTTTTTTTGAAAGAAAAATTAAGAAAACTACAAAAAATCGCCGTGCTGCTTGCCGCCATCGCGGTTGGCATCCAGGTAGTGTGGCTTGGCGGCTTGCCGTGGGTGAGTTTGCTTCTGGCATTAAGCTTTAGCATCTATGGGATTTTGCAGCGGCAGACACCGTTTGATGCCATTGATGGCTTGTTTCTTGAGACGGCGCTGCTGTTACCGATTTGTCTGTTGTGGCTGTCGCAAGCAGGCGTGGCAAGCTCAAGCCTTGATTTGTGGCTGTCGCATGACATTTGGTTATTGATGCTTTCAGGGCCGATCACGCTGATTCCGCTATTGCTTTATAATAAATCCACCAAGATGGTAAGTTTTACTTTACTAAGCTTCATGGGATATTTAACGCCAAGTATTGTATTTTTATTGGCGGTGTTTTTGTACCAAGAGCCATTTACGCTCCAAAATATCGTGGTATTTGGTCTGATTTGGTTGGCATTATTAATTTTTAGTGTGGATTTGCTGAACAAACAACGCAAATCGACGCCAGGATGACAGATGAGTGATATTGTTTTTATTGAAGGTTTGCAAATTAACACTTTGATCGGCGTGTATTCGTGGGAGCGCGCCATCAAACAGCAGCTGATCATCGATGCTGAGATGGTCTGTGACATGACGCGCGCCATCAAGGATGATGATGTGGCGCATGTGATCAATTATAAAACCGTCTGTGAAGACATGGAGCGGCTATGCCACGAGATTCAGGCTGAGCTGCTTGAGACCTTAGCAGATAAGATTGCCGATCATGTACTACGCCATTATCCATGCAGTCAAATCACGCTCATCATCCATAAGCCGAACGCCATCAAGGACGCCAAAAGTGTCGGTGTAAAAATCGTCCGCAAGGCAGCTGTATGAGCGATAAGCAGGTCAGCGAAATCGTCATCGCGCTTGGTAGTAATCATGATGCCGAAGCAGCTTTTGCCTGTGCAACCGATGCGCTCAGTCAGCTTGGGAAGGTAATGATGTCTGATATAATATCAGGGCGCGATTTCACAGGGCGCAGTAAACGCATCTATCATAATTCTTGTGCGTATATTGTACTTACACAGCCTGTTAATTATACAGACATAGAAATTAAGCTTAAAACCATCGAGCGGCTATGCGGTCGTGATCCAGCCAAAAAATGCGCCGAGTACGATTATCAAGTGGCGATGGATTTGGACATCTTGGCAGTGTGTGTCGATGGCAAGTGGCAGCCAAACAGTGCACGCCTACCGTTCAAAAATCATGATCTTCAAGGATTAAGACAAGTCGCGGCTTTTTTATTAGACTAAAAATGGAATGGTGATGTTTATTCCAAGATCATTTAGCCAAACTGATCAATCAGCTATTGTTGATTTGATCAAAAATCACCCATTGGCAACCATCATCACAAGTGCCAATGGCGTACCTGTGGCAAGCCATGTGCCTGTACTGTATCTAAACGATGAGCAGGGTGAGCGGCTGATTACGCATATCGCCAGAGCCAATCCAATGTGGCGACACCTTGATACGCCTTGGCTCATCGTGTTCACTGGTGCTAGTCACTATATCAGTGCCAACTGGTACCCATCCAAGGCAGTCAGCCATAAAGAAGTACCGACTTATAATTATCAAGCGGTGCATATCACCGCACAGCCAAAGATAGTCGATGGCGTGGGTGCGGTAGAAATCTTGGCAAAGACAACGGACTTTTTTGAAGAAAAGCTTGCCAATCAAGTACTCGATCATCAGCCGTGGCAGCTGAGTGATGCGCCTGATGATTTTATCCAAACCATGTGCAAGGCATTGGTAGCGATTGAGTTTGATATCGTTGATATCAAGGCGGCTTTTAAACTGAGTCAAAATAAGTCTGATGAAAATCGGGCAGGTGTGGTGGCAGGCTTACAAGCATTGGACACGCATGATGCGCGTATTATGGCGGATTTGGTCATGGCTGCAAAATAACGCGATAATCTACCGCACTAAGCAATCTTAAAATCGGTCTTAAAACGGAATATCATCATCAGGATCTGAAATGCGATAGCTATTCAGCTCAATGATATGTTCGACTTGTGCCAGCGTGTCTGGATCAATGACTTCATCATAGTCATCAATTTCATAAAAACAATCATAATCATCAATCATCAGATAATAGCAGCGTGTCTCATCGATGTCTTTTTGGCTGGCGGCTTGATATAGTATTTCGCTTAGCTGATCTAGATTGGTAAAGCTTTGGTACAGCCCGCGCACACCAAACTGATCGATGGATTTTTGGTTGTTTTTAATCAATAAATCTAAAAAATCATCTGCCAATACTAATTTACAATTATACCGCTTAAGCTGAGTTTGTACTTGTACAAAAGGCGATATCGGACTGTTTAAAAAGATGTCCGTGAGCATACTGTGATCAAGCGGACTCATGATGATGATCTTGCCCATGCGACCGATCAACTCATCAGGCAAGCCAAACTCTGCAAGGCTTTTCAGGCTTGTGGGGACGAATTTTTTGCCATCACTGGGTGCGGCGATCTCTTGGGTAAAGCCGATGCTTTGGTTCGGTCTGAAGTGCTGTGCAAAGCTACCACCTAGAATGAACAGCAGATTTGAGCTGTCAAAAGATGCGTTATCATCTGTAGGAAAAGGTGCTGTTCCTTCAATAATACTTAACATTTCCATCGCCAAAGTTCGTCGATATTGTCCATGCTGATCTCTGGCATCTGTGGCGAAAAGTTTATCAAATTCATCAAAGAACACCACGGAGTGGCGCAGCTTGACAGCGTCATTCTCAGCCATCGCTTTTAGCCGTTTGCCGACATGCACCAAGTTTGTGCCGCGATAGCTGGCAGGGCTGAGATGGGTAGAATCGACGATGATAAAATTGATGTCAAACATTTGGCACAGCTGCTTGACCAAATGCGTCTTGCCGCTACCTGTACCGCCTGTCAAGAAGATCGGCGGCTGCTTTGTGCCAGTGGGCCTGGGTGGTGAATAGCGCGTGGCATCACCTGATAGCTCCAACTTGTCTTTTTGCGTCCGAAGCTGATCATATAACAGCCAGCGGGCGTTGTATTTTTGTTGATTTTCGATGGCTAATAACTGCGTATGGATCGCACTGGCAAGCTGTTTGAGTGCAGTATCTTGGTGCAAGATCACCTTAGATGCACGCTCAAAGATTTCTTGGGGTGTCGGAACTTCGCTCTCATAGGGGTGAGTTTTTAGACCGACTGCCAATTTGTGCAAAAGTTTTGACATAATACATTATTTACCAAATTTAAATAATTACCAAACTGTATTGGCAGGCTCGTAATGCATCACTGATGTGATGTGGTTATGCCCATCGACCAAGACAACATTGGGCTTATGAGTCTGTGCTTGTTCATCACTCATCATCACATAAGACATGATGATGACGATATCGCCTGCTTGTACCTTGCGCGCGGCTGCACCATTTAGACATACCACGCCGCTGCCGCGTTCGCCTGCGATGGTATAAGTTTCAAAGCGTTCGCCGTTGTTATTATTGACGATGCTCACCTTTTCATTGACCAAAATCCCAGCAGCATCTAGCAAATCGACATCAATGGTGATGCTACCGACATAATTTAAATTGGCTTCGGTGACGGTAGCGCGGTGAATTTTACCACCCAAAAGTGTGCGAAACATAGTGTTCTCCTAAGTTTATTTATAAATAATTTAAAATATACAATCAATCATGAATAATATTTTGTGCCATCGGCTTGGTTCTTGTAGCGGCGGTGAAACCACATCCACTGGCTGATATCTTTTAAGATATTCTGTTCAATCAAACGATTGACGCGTTCGGCATCTGCCACTTCGTCCGCCGATGGATAATCAGTCAGTGCAGGGCTTAGGCTGATGTGATAATGCGGACGGCGACCTGATGGAATGTGATCGGGCGTTTGGCGCACCATATCCATCATCAGCACCGCAGGCGGATTGGCTTTATCACCCATCTTGGCAAGGCGGCGCTGTGCGGTGATGGTCGCGGCAGGTACGCCAAAAAATGTCGCCATCACACCATTTTCTAGCCCAAAATCTTGATCAGGTGAGTACCAAATCACGCGACCAGCTTTGATGCGTGAAATCAGCTTTTTCATATCGCGGCTTGAGATTTGCTCATCAAAAATCCGACGACGCGCGTTATAAATAAACCACTCAAACAGTGGATTATTTTGGCAGCGATACACACAATCTGCACCAAAAAACTGCGTGCATAAACGACCGCCCAGATCAAGCGTGGTATAGTGTCCGCCTAACAAAATCACCGCTTTGCCGTCCTGCTGCGCACGTACTAGGTGCTGCAGACCTGAGATGCTAAAGCTTTTGATAAAGACATTCGGGCGATACCAAGCACATAGGCTTTCAAAGATACCGATGCCTTGATTGATGAACACTTGGCGGGTGATTTGCGCGCGTTCATCATCGCTTTTATTGGGAAAAGCTAGGCGCAGATTGGTCATCGTGTCCGTGACGCGGCGTTTGGCAAGGCGATGCACAAGCTTGCCGATGGCTTTACCGATCATAAACTGCACGCGCAGCGGCAGATAAATCAAAGGCAAAAGCAGTAGCATCGCGCACCAAATGCCCCAATAGCGCGGGTGCAAAAACGACCACTGAAACGGCAATGGCTTGGCAAGGTTGGTTTGCTTGTGATTGTCCGTCAGCTTTACCGCGCCTTTGGTCGATGTGGGCGTCGGGGTATTACCGCATGAATTTGTAGATCCGCAGCTCATTTTGCAATGCTCTCAAGTTCGTCCCAGCGTTCTAGTTTGTGAAGTAATTCTTCATCAATCGCGCCCAATCGCTTGCTTGCTGCCGTCGCTGCTGCAAGGTCGGTGGTGAACCAGCTGCCATCTTCTAATTTGGTAGAAAGTTCGGCTTGTTCAGCTTCTAGCGCGGCGATCTCATCAGGCAGGCTGTCAAGTTCGCGCTGCTCTTTATAAGACAGCTTACGCTTTTGGGTGGTGTCGGCTTTGGCAGCAGGTTTGGGGGCTGCAGTTTGGCTGTCGGGTTTTGCTTCAGTTTTATCCGCTAGTTTGGCAGGCTTGGGATTGGCTGCCAAAAACCGCTCATGCTGCACCAAATAATCTTCATAACCGCCGACATATTCGCGCACCACGCCATCGCCGTGCTTATCAGTGTCAAAGACCCAAGTCTGTGTCACCACATTGTCCATAAAGGCGCGATCGTGGCTGATGAGTAGCACCGTGCCTTCAAAATTCACCACAAAGTCTTCTAATAGCTCAAGCGTCGCCATGTCAAGGTCATTGGTCGGCTCGTCAAGCACCAGTACATTGGCAGGCTGTAGCAAGAGTTTGGCAAGTAGAACGCGCGCTTTTTCGCCGCCTGATAGTGCTTTGACAGGGGTGCGAGCGCGGTTCGGTGTGAATAGAAAATCTTGTAGATAGCCTAAAATATGTGTCTTACGACCCGCGACTTCGACATGGTCTGAGCCTTCAGAGACATTGTCCGCCACGGATTTTTCAGGGTCAAGATCATCTTTGAGCTGATCAAAAAAAGCGATGTTCAGATTCGTGCCAAGCTTGATCTTGCCGGCCTTGATCGCTGATTCATCAAGTCCTAAGATGGTCTTGATTAAAGTGGTTTTGCCCACGCCGTTTTTGCCGATAATACCGACTTTATCGCCACGAAGTAGCAGGGTGCTAAATTCTTTGAGCAGAATTTTATTGTCGTATTCTAGCGTTAAGTGATTGACTTCACAGATGATTTTGCCTGATTTTTCAGCGGTATTTTGGGCAAGGCTGACATTGCCGACGACATCACGGCGTGCTTTGCGCTCTTCACGCATTGCCTTTAAAGCGCGGACGCGACCTTCGTTGCGAGTACGGCGTGCCTTGATACCTTGACGAATCCACGCTTCTTCTTGGGCAAGTTTTTTATCAAATTCAGCAAAGCTTTTTTGTTCACTGGCAAGCTCTTGTTCTTTAAGCTCTTGGTAGCGTGTATAGCCGCCTGAGCCTTGATTGACATCGTAGCTTGACAGCTGACCACGATCAAGCTCAATGATGCGCGTGGCAAGTTTATCGACGAATTTACGATCGTGGGTGATGAATAGCACTGTTAAGCGTTCGTTTAATAAGAAATCTTCTAGCCAATTGATGCTTTCGATGTCGAGATGGTTGGTCGGTTCATCAAGCAGTAGCACATCAGGCTCGGTAACCAGCGCGCGAGCCAATAGTACACGGCGCTTACGACCACCTGATAATTCTGACAGCTCAGCATCGGCATCAAGCCCCATGCTATCAATGATGGCGCGCGCTTTTCGTTCAAAGTCCCAACCGTGTAGCACATCTAAAGTATGCTGTAGATGACTCATCTCATCACAAGCCTTGTTATCACCAAGGCCGCACGCATCGCTCGCCGCATGATAGGCTTTGAGCGCATCGGCGATTTGTGGATTGCCACCCATCACCACATCCAAGACGCGCGCTGATTGATTGGGGACATCTTGGGCAAGCATGGCAATTTTTGTGCCATCTTTAATCAAAACTTCACCATCATCCGCATGCAGCTCCCCTGTGATGAGCTTAAACAGCGTCGATTTGCCTTCGCCATTTCGTCCAATCAAACACACGCGTTCAAACGGCTCAAGGCTAAAATTCACGCCATCTAAAATCGGCGCAACTCCAAAAGCCAAATGGATATTTTTTAATTGAATCAGTGCCATAATAATTAATCAATCGTCATAATTTATAAAAATTGTCGTTCAACCTTTTATCATATCAAACTTTGGCGGTGATTTGTGCGAAAAATTGTGACGATTTTGTGCAAAATAGCGTAAAATAAGCGGTCAATTTACCCATGTTTTCGCCTTTAGTGGTGTTTAAAAGTCATTTATCAGAGTAATTTATGCCAAAGACAACCCATGCTGATCACAGTGTAGAAGACGCGCTGATAGAGCTGCAGACGCGTATCAGTTTTTTGGAAGATATGTGCGATAAGCTTAACGATGTCATCGCGCGCCAAGACCGCCAATTGACCGATTTACAAGACCAATTGCGCCTTGTGTATCAGCAAGTAACCGCCAAAGATGAAGTGGGCATTGCACCATTTGATCTGCTTGCTGATAAGCCGCCGCATTATTAATATACATAAGCTGCGCATAAGTGATGGCGTCCAAATCGCGAGCAATGACGAATCAGTATTCAAAAATATCAAACTATTTCTTGAATTTGTGCATTTTTTCGCTTGTGTTGCGTTTTGTTTTGTTTTAATATACGAAAGACAAGACGGCTGCCGAACTAAAGGAATATGGCGCGTTTTGTTTTTAGGGAACTTTTATTGGAGATTAATATGACTGTATCATTTGGCTATAAAGCACTAAGCCTGGCTGTCGTTGCAGGATTGGCAGCGACCACCGCCCAAGCGGCAGGCTTAGATCGTTCAGGTCAAGATGTGACTGCATTTTTACAAGATGGCACTTATGCGGAAGCGGTTTATACCTATATCGACGCTGATGTGACTGGTAAAGACACCAGTGGTAACAGTGTGGGTGACGCGGCTGAAGCGTATGACTTTTTCCGTTTCGGTGTCAAAGGCGATATCAATGATCGCTTTAGTGTCGGTGTGCTGTATGATGAGCCATTTGGTGCAGCGGTACAATATCATGGCGATAATAACTTTGTAGCGAATGGCAATAGTGCAACGGTGGCAGGTGTTGCGTTGATTAAGGGGGAATTGGCAAATACAGCATTGCCAGATTCTCTTAAGGCAGTGGCTGGACAATTGGCTGATTCTATTGATACGCCCGAAAAAGCCAAGATGCTTGCAGCTGCATTAAAAAACCCTACACTATTAGCACAATACCCAGCAATTGCAAGCCTTCCTGTTGCGCAGCAAGCTGGATTGCAAGTTGCATTGAGCAATCCAGCGATTGTTAAGGATCTTGCTGATGCGGGTGCAAAGCTTGATACTGTAGCAAATAATGCCGCAGCACTAGATGGGGAGGGCACCAATGTTGAGATTCGCACCAATAATGTGACTGCTTTGGTTGGTGCCAAATTTGGTGAAAAGCGCAATTTCCAAATCTACGGCGGTCCAGCGATTCAACGCCTAAATGGTCGAGTACATCTGCGCGGTGTGACTTATCAAGGTGCACAAGGTTATGATGCACGCATGAGTACTGATACTGATGTGGGTTGGGTAGCAGGTATTGCTTATAGCAAGCCTGAGATCGCTCTAAAAGCAGCACTGACTTATCGCTCTGAGATCGAGCACGAAACGCACATGGCTGAAACTTTCCCGAACTTGGCATTGCGCGGTATCGAGCCAACCACAGGTCGTAACTTTAAAGTAAAACTACCAGAGTCAGTAAACCTTGACTTCCAAACAGGTGTCAATCCAACCACGCTATTGACTGCCAAAGTACGCTATGTGCCATGGTCAGACTTTAACATCACGCCGCCAACTTATTCAGATGCAGCGCGTATGTCTAACCCAACCGCTTATCCAAATGGCTTGCCAATCGTGAGCTATTCAAAAGACCAATGGTCAGCTGAAGTGGGCTTGGGTAAAAAGCTAAGCGACAAACTGGCAGTATCAGGTGCAGTGGGCTATGACTCAGGCGCAGGCAACCCTGCAACTTCTCTAGGTCCAATCGAGGGCTACTGGAGCTTTGGTCTGGGTGCTAAGTATAATGTGACCCCAGAATGGTCAGTGTCAGTAGGCGGTAAATATCTGAAATTCGGTGATGCAACCGCGCAGCTGCCGACTGGCGCGCATGTGGGTGAATTCACGGATAATGACGGCTTCATCGCAGGTGTGAAACTTGCTTATCAAGCAAAATAATCCGTCGATGACACACGAAAACGGTTTGGCTCATTGCCAAGCCGTTTTTGTTTGTGCTGAATTTCTTTTCGTTTGGGTATAAATTTGGTATCATAAGCGAAATTTATCATTATTTTGGAAAACTGATTATGACCAAGCCTTTTTTGATTGCTCCTTCGATTTTATCAGCAGATTTTGCGCGTCTGGGCGATGATGTCAAAGCCGTGATGGATGCTGGTGCTGATGTGGTGCATTTTGATGTCATGGACAATCATTATGTACCCAATCTGACCTTTGGTGCGATGGTTTGCCAAGCGCTCAAAGACTACGGCATTACCGCGCCCATTGATGTGCACCTGATGGTATCGCCTGTGGATCGTATGATTGAAGAGTTTTTAAAAGCTGGAGCGGATATCATCACCTTTCATCCCGAAGCGACTCAGCACATCGATCGCAGCTTGCAGCTGATCAAAGATGGTGGCGCTAAGTGTGGCTTGGTATTCAATCCTGCCACGCCACTACATTATCTGGATTATACCATTGATAAAGTGGATCAAATTCTGCTGATGAGCGTAAACCCTGGCTTTGGCGGTCAAAAATTCATCGATGGCACGCTCAATAAACTCAAAGAAGTGCGTCAGCGTATCGATGCCAGCGGTCGTGATATTCGCCTAGAAGTTGATGGCGGTGTCAATGTTGCTAATATTCGTGCGATCGCTGAAGCGGGTGCGGATATGTTTGTTGCAGGTAGTGCGATTTTTAATCAGCCTGATTATAAAGCAGTCATCGATGCGATGCGTGCTGAGCTTGCCAAGGTAGGTGCTTGATGAGCGGGCAAAAAAGCGTTGTGCCGATGAGTTTCACCATCGGGCTTTGCTTGGCGAGTATCTTGCTGAGTATAGCAGGCTATGGCTTTCGCTTGATGTTCGGCGATGATGTCGGTGAAGTGATGCGTCATGCTGCCGTTGTTGTGCCAAGCTTTGTTATCGGCGTGCCTGTGCTGATATGGCTTGGCAGTGTGGGACTGAATAAAATGGGTAAGACAAATATCCATCCGCGCAACGCATTGACATTCGGCTGGCTATTATCCACCGTCGCCTTATTGTCCATCATGGGGGTGTATAGCTGATGCTTAGCAAGTTCATTCCTGATATTATCACGCCTAAGGGCATTCCTAAGGGTATGATTTTATTATTAATTATCGCCTGTCTGCTGATTGGGCTGTCGGGTCTGCGTTATGGTGGACTAGAAGGGTGGCTGCACGTACTAGAAAATTGGCTGGTTTGTTTGATCATCATTCCTGCTTTTACTGCGCTTGTTGCCATGCCGATGAAGTGGCGCGATGACAGCTTTGATGTCAAGATGGCGTATTATCTGGGGATGTTTGTGGCGTTTTTATTTATGATGGCTAAGCTTCGCTATTGGCGATGAGCTTGAAAATCTCAAAATAAGCCTTATAAATAGGATAAATTGGCTAGGAAAAACAACAAAGATATGTACAATACCGAACAATTACAAGAATGGCAAGACTTAACCATCGCTGAGCGTCTGCAGATGATCAGTGATTTGTGCAGTGCAGATCTGAGCGATGATGACGCGCTAGCGGTGCTGCATGAGTTGTTTTTTATGGAAATGGAGTTTGGTGCCAATCCTAAAGTCACCGATGCACTGGCGATGGCGATCGCTGAACGCATTGATCCACAGATTGTCGAGAAAATGGCAGAAGAGCTTGGCGTGCCATCGCCTTTGGCTGCCAATGATGCACCAAAAAAACGCCGTACGCGACGCAAAAAAACTGCTGATACTGATGCTAATGCAGCACAAAATGATCAATCAGCTTTAGCGGGCGCTGATCAAGCCGAAACTACACCAAAAAAACGCACGCGTCGTAAAAAAGTCGCTGATGGCGAAAATACTGCTTCCGATGTCGATACTGATGTCAAAGCAGAGCAGTCTCAGGCAGAAACCGGCGCACCCAAAAAACGCACACGCCGTAAAAAGTCCGACACACAAACCAAAGGCAAATCAAGAAATCGTCAGCTTGCGCAAGAAACGATGCTGGAATTTGTCGAAAATGAGCAAGGCGTGATGGTGCTGCGAGAGATGGGTAGTGATGAGATGCTTGTGAGTATCGAGTTTTCGGATAAAGTTAAAGAAATGCTTGGTATGGATGTGCGCATGGTCGGACAAGCCATGATTCATGCAGCGATCGCAAGTGTGGTTCAGCGTCAGGCGAATTTTTGGCACGCACACGTCTATGACGAAGAGCCGGTGCATTATAGCTAAATCGCTGACACCTGAATTAGGCAAAAAGCTCAAATCACGGATTTGGGCTTTTTTTGTTTGGGCTGTGCTATGTAAAACCTTGTCCAAAAATCCCTAAAAATGCTACAATTTGCCAATTTATCATTGATTTACCATAGGAAAAATCTCATGGCAAAGGCCAAATCTAGCTATGTCTGCCAAAATTGCGGTGCGATGTATGGCAAATGGGCAGGGCAATGTACCGACTGCGGAGAGTGGAATACACTGATTGAAGCATCCAACACTGTCTTACCACATCACACCAAAAAATCAAGCAGTACAGTAGCTGCTCCTCGTAAGACTGCCAACTATGCAGGGGCAACCAGTGGCGTGATGACGCTGGACAATGTTGGCGTGACGCTGGAGACTCGGATGCCGACAGGGATTGGCGAGTTTGACCGTGTGCTGGGCGGTGGACTTGTGGCAGGGTCGGTGGTGCTGATTGGCGGTGATCCAGGGATTGGCAAATCGACGATTTTATTGCAAACTGCCATTAATATGGCAGCAAGTGACAGTCTATCAGGTTCTGCGCTTTATATCACTGGTGAAGAGAGTCTGTCGCAGGTGGCGATGCGCGCCAAGCGATTGGGCTTACCGACTGACCGCCTGCGAGTGCTGGCTGAGACCAATGTTGATACCATCTGCATGGCGTTGACCGCAGAGCAGCCAGCGATTGCGGTGATTGACTCGATTCAGACACTATTTACTGAGATGATACAGTCCGCACCTGGGGGTGTGGCGCAGATTCGTGAGTCGGCGGCGATTTTGACTCGCTATGCCAAGCAGACAGGCACAGCGCTGTTTTTGGTGGGTCATGTGACCAAAGAAGGGGCGCTGGCTGGACCTCGTGTGCTTGAGCATATGGTGGATACGGTGCTGTATTTTGAAGGGGAGTCGGACAGTCGCTTTCGTATGATTCGTGCGGTGAAGAACCGTTTTGGGGCGGTTAATGAACTGGGTATTTTTGGCATGACAGATACGGGGCTAAAAGAAGTTGCCAACCCGTCGGCGATTTTTTTGAGTCGCTATGATAAGCCGATTGCAGGGTCGGTGGTGATGGTCAGTCGTGAAGGCACTCGACCGTTACTGGTTGAAGTGCAGGCATTGGTGGATAGTTCGCAGGCTCAGCCACGACGCATGGCGCTTGGTCTTGATTATCAAAGATTGTCTATGCTCTTGGCGGTCATGCACCGTCATGGTGGTATTCACACCAGTGGCATGGATGTGTATGTCAATGTCGTCGGTGGTGTCAAGGTGATGGAGACAGGTTCGGATTTGGCGGTATTGCTCGCCTGTGCATCCAGCATCCGTGAAAAAGCATTGCCAAATCGTCTGTGCGTATTTGGTGAAGTGGGTCTGTCAGGGGAGATTCGCCCTGTGCCAAACGGTCAAGAACGCCTAAAAGAAGCCATGAAACACGGCTTTACCCATGCCATCGTCCCCAGAGCCAACGCACCACAAGCAGGCAGTCGTCAGTTTGCAGGCATCACCATCATTGCCGTGGATAGACTAGATGATGCGATTTATCAAGCGTTTGAGATTGATGGATAGGGCGGCATTTGGATGAATAAAACACCCCAAAGGCTTATCTTAAGCGTTTGGGGTGCAGGCTCTTAGATTGGCTTATGAATATTTGATGCTCTACATTGCTGCTTTAAAGATTTCCACAACTTGTGCATGCGTGGCTTTTCTTGGATTGGTTAGCATACAAGCATCATTTTGGGCATTGGTTGCCATGACATCCAGATCCTGCTCTTTGACGCCCAGTTTCGTCAGACCATTTGGAATGCCGACATCGGCCGCTAAGTCCTTGATGGCATCAATGGCAGCATAGCCTGCTTGCATCGGTGTCAGTCCATAAGTGTCAACACCAAGAAGCTTGGCGATGGCAGCATAGCGTTCAGGTGCGGCGATGAGGTTGAATTCACATACATGTGGCAATAATACAGCATTACACACGCCATGCGGTAAATTATAAAATCCACCAAGTTGGTGTGCCATCGCATGTACATAGCCCAGTGATGCATTATTAAATGCCATGCCTGCCAAATATTGGGCATAACTCATCGCTTCTCTTGCTTCAATATTTTCGCCATTAGCCACCGCTTGACGCAGCCATTTTTGGATCATGACAATGGCTTTTTCGGCACAAGCATCAGTAATCGGCGTGGCATCGGTTGATACATACGCTTCTATGGCGTGCGTCAGTGCATCCATACCAGTTGCCGCTGTCAGTGAAGCAGGCTTAGGCACCAATAAGCGAGGATCGTTAATAGCGATCAATGGTGTGCAGCGCCAATCAACAATCGCCATCTTTACATGCGTATCGGTATTGGTAATAATACAAAAACGGGTCATTTCAGACGCTGTGCCAGCGGTGGTATTGACAGAAATTAAGGGCGTCATCGGTACGCTGCTTTTATCCAGTCCTTCATAATCTCGGATATTGCCGCCGCCCGCTGTTACCAGTCCAATGCCTTTGGCACAGTCGTGCGATGAGCCACCACCCAAGGAAACAATAAAATCACAACCTTGATCGTTAAATACATCCACGCCATCATGAACATTTTTGTCAGTTGGGTTGGGTTCGGCACCTGAATAAATATGGCTATCCACATTGGCTTTTTTTAGATGCTCGGCGATGGTGTCGGCAACACCAGCTTTGTGCAGACCTTGATCGGTAACAATCAATGCTTTTTTTGCACCCAAATTTTTGGCTTGTTCGCCAATCTCTTGGACGCAACCTGCACCAAATAAAGAAACGCAAGGGATATAAAAACCACGGGTGTAGTCTTGAATTTGCTTAAACGCCATAACAACTCCTTTGAAATTAGCTCAGTTAAATGATAAATTCCGTTATCATGTAACCGCTTTCCATTTAAAATACACCATAAACAGTGTGTATTAACCCACCACTTGCAGCACATGTGAAATTAACTGAATGAACAAGTGATAACTTAATATACTGATTTCATCCGATTATGGCAAGTTAAATTTTTGTCATAATTCTTGATTATTTGTTATTTTTACATAATAAATCATAAGATTTACACTTGCTTAAGGTTCTTTGCATCACGAGAATCCTCAAAATAAAGCAGCAGCTTAGATTAATTCCAGCTGCTGCTTGATATAAATGACAAACAAGACAGATTTATCTAAACTGATTCAACGGAATCTTAAGATAGCTGATGTCATTATCCTCTGCTTGTGGCAAATTACCCGCTTGCAAATTGACCTGAATGGATGGCAAAAGTAGCTTAGGCATGGCTAGGGTGCGATCTTTGGCATCACGCATGGCAACAAATTGTTCTTGATTGACGGTCGTATTGATGTGAATATTGTGCTGTTTTTGGGTACCAATGGTGGTTTGGTGACAGAATTCATCACGAGACTTTGGCAAATAATCGTGGCACAGAAAAACTTTGGTTACATCCGGCAATGTGTAGAGTTTTTGAACCGATTGGTATAGGGTCTGACTGCTGCCCTTAGGAAAATCACAACGAGCTGTGCCATAGTCTGGCATAAATAGCGTATCACCGACAAAAACCGCATCATCAATCAAATAGCTCATGCAAGCAGGCGTGTGGCCTGGTGTTGCAATCGCTGTGGCGGATAATGTACCGATTGCAAAGCTTTCATCATCTTGAAAAAAATAATCAAACCCCATCATTGCATTGGCGGACTTAAAATCCAGATGATAAATCTCACCAAAGATACTTTGTACTTCATCAATGCGATGACTGATGGCGATTTTGCCACCGAGTTTTGATTTCAGATAACTGGCAGCACTTAGATGATCGGCATGAATATGCGTCTCAAGATGCCATGCTACCGTCCATGCTTGTGCATTGATATAGGCGATGATGTCATCGGCAAGTGTGGTATCGGTGCGAGCACTCGGCATATCAAAGCCAAGCACACTATCAATAATGACACAGACACCACTTGTGTCATCAGCGACGACATAGCTAAAGGTTTGGCTATCTTTATCAAAAAACTCTTTAATAATCATCCGATTATCCTTTATTGAGAATATCATGCAGAGACATGGTTATCAGCATTGGCAACATAAAATACAGTGATTGCAGTTGACCCAGGCCCACTAGGCTGATTGCAGGTGCAGGGCAAATCCCCACCAAGCCCCAACCAACACCAAACAGCATCGCACCAATAATCAGTCGAGCATCGATGACGGTCGCCGTCGGCAAACTGAAAGCCTCACCCATCAGCGTATGTGCTTGTCGTTTGGCAAGGCTAAATGGCAATATGGCAACCCCAATCGCACCTACCATGACAAAAGCAAGGCTGGGATCCCATGTACCAAATACATCCAAAAAACCAATAACTTTGGCGGGATTTGCCATACCAGACACTAGCAAGCCTGCACCAAACAAGAGTCCAAATCCAAGTGCTAAGATATTTTTGGCTAATTGATTCATCATGCACCTACACCACTATACCCAATAATCGCATCATAAGCACGGTCAATATCCCTGCCATCATAAAAGTCAATGTCGCTACCACAGATCGCAAGGATAATCGTGAAATGCCGCAGATGCCATGACCGCTTGTGCAGCCCGAGCCGAGCCGCGTGCCCAAACCAACCAACACGCCTGCTATGATGAGTAAGCCAGTTGAATCCGTCAGGATGATGTCATCTATAGTTATCCAGCCAAACATCGATGCCAATAGGGCGGATAAACCAATACCGATCAGAAAAAATAAGGCAGGGCTGATTTTGGTTTTGGGCAAAGTTGCAATCATGCCACTGATGCCAACGACTTTACCAGTGGTATGCAAATAGCCGACAGTTGCTGTGCCAATCATCACGCCACCAAGCAGGGCTAATAAAAACGGATGCATTTCAATTCCTAATTCACAACAATTTATTTTATTATAATATATAAAATTATATAATGATAGTCGATTTTAACGGTAAATATGTTAAAATATGCCAAGCTTATAGCCCAACTACCTCTTGAGGATTCCAATGGATCAAAATAACAAATCCAAACCGTTTGATAAAGATATCAATTTTGACGCTTTACCACGGGTCATGGATGTGCTCAAAATACTTGCCAACCCTGAGCGACTGAAGATTGTTTGCGTACTTGGTGGGGGTGTTCTTAATGTCGGTGAGATTGAAGTCTTGACCGGTGTGACACAGCCAACGCTATCACAGCAGTTGGGAATTTTGCGTAAATCGGGGATTGTTCACACCCAAAGACAGGGCAAGTATGTTTATTATTGTGTGGCAGATCAAAAAGTAGTACAGCTTATCGCTCAGCTTCACGAATTGTATTGCCAATAAGCTACCGCATTTTATTACCTAGAGCAGATTAAACTATGTCCCAAGAGTATGGTATTTTTGGGCATTTTCAATATGATTAATAATTATTTTAAATAACCTTATTAATTTCCCCAACCGAATCATGCCACACTTTACTATAGTTAATCAAAAACGCTTCAAACGCCATGACAGCAGGGGAGGTTGAGCGATAGCGATGTTTGTATAATAAAAATTTGTAGCTGATTTGTGGTTCGCTGATGGGCACCATGACAAGATTTTGTTCATTGACCCAAGCTTTGGCATAGCCTAGTGCCATCGTCATACCCAAGCCTTGTTTGACCATACCGAGTGCCGTGGATAAAAAATTGACTTCATAATCACTGCGAAATACCTTGGCGCTGATATCAAGTGGCAGATGATCGGCGATATAGTTGGCAAATGGCTCTTGTAAGGTGATGAGTTCGCCATCACTCATCTCACTCCAAGTCAAATCAGAGCGAGATGCCAAGGGATGATCGGGGCGTACCACCAAGCGAAATGGCGATGAAAATAGCTCAGTCGCTGACAAATCGGTATGATAAGCAAACGCAGGACCAACGCCCAGATCCGCTTCTAGTGTCTGCACCGAGTTAATGACATCTTCGACAGAGCAATCAATCAGATTGACCTGAATATCTGGATAAGCCTGCTTAAACTGCTTAATCAGCTCAGGCATGGCAGATGCGGCAAGTTGCTGCGGTGCTGCGATACGCACTTTGCCTTGATGAAAATCCTTGAGATCGGCAATCTCATTACCCAGTACCTGCATATCATGGATAACTCGTAGGGCATGGGGCAAAAGTCGCTCGCCTGCTTCTGATAGATGCATCTGCCGTGTGGTTCGGTCAAATAGCCGAGTATCCAGCTGATTTTCCATCTCTTTGATCAGTCCGCTCAATGATGACTGAGTCAAGTGCAGCTCATCGGCGGCTTTGGTAAAGCTTTTGTGACGAGCGACGCTGACAAAGGCTTTGAGCTGGCGAAAGGTGATATTCATGGTCAAATCCGATAAATTCAAGAAAAAATCAATTTGTGCATAAGCTTGCGCTATTTTAAGATAAGGCACATATCCTTTACAAGTATCGAGGGATTTATTTTTTGAACCAACCAAGGAATGATTATGGCAGATTTATTCGAAAACCCAATGGGATTGTGCGGCTTTGAATTTGTAGAATTTGCAAGTCCGACACCAAATGTGCTTGAGCCATTGTTTGAAAAAATGGGCTTTACGCTCGTTGCCAAGCATCGCTCAAAAGATGTGCTACTGTACCGTCAAGGCGGCATTAATTTTATCGTCAATCGTGAGCCGAAGTCTGAGGCGATGTACTTTGCCAATGAGCATGGCCCATCGGCGTGTGGTATGGCGTTTCGGGTGCGTGATTCGCAGTTTGCTTATCAGCGTGCTATTGAGCTGGGTGCTCAGCCTGTACAGATTCCGACATCGGTGATGGAGCTTCGCCTGCCTGCGATTAAGGGCATCGGTGGTGCGCCTTTGTATTTGATTGACCGCTATGAGGATGGCAAATCGATTTATGATATTGATTTTGAATTCATCGAAGGGGTGGATCGCCATCCGGTCGGTTATGGCTTTTCGGTGGTGGATCATCTGACGCACAATGTCTATCGTGGGCGGATGGATTATTGGGCGAAGTTTTATGAAAAATTGTTCAATTTCCAAGAAATTCGCTATTTTGACATCAAAGGCGAATACACAGGATTGACCAGTCGTGCGATGACTGCACCAGATGGCTTGATTCGCATCCCATTGAACGAAGAGTCCAAGCAAGGCGGCGGTCAGATTGAAGAGTATCTAATGGCGTTTGGCGGTGAAGGTATTCAGCACATTGCGCTATTGACCGATGATTTGCTCGGTGCGATTGACAAGCTACGAGCTGCTGGTATTCCGCTGATGACTGCGCCAAATGATGCCTATTATGAGATGCTTGATGAGCGTCTGCCAAATCATGGCGAAGATGTCAAAGCGCTACAATCTCGTGGCATCTTGCTTGATGGTACGACCGAAGGTGGTCAGCCACGCCTGTTGTTGCAGATTTTTTCAGAAACGGCACTTGGCCCTGTGTTCTTTGAATTTATTCAGCGTAAGGGCGATTATCGTGAAGGCTTTGGCGAAGGCAATTTCAAGGCATTGTTTGAGAGCCTTGAACGAGATCAGATCCGCCGTGGTGCTTTGGATGTCGATGCCGCTAAATAATTGGTCATCAGGCCGCTTGGTGAGTATTTGCCAAGCGGTTTTTTGTTTTTAAAATCAAGGGATTAACTGTGTTACAATTAGGGATGATGGTTGATGATTGTTAAAATTAACTACTGTGCCGTTTTGCTGTGCTTGATGGTTGTTTTAAATTTTTTCAACCAAGTCTGATGGGGTTTGAAAATCAAAATTTTTATAAATTTGTTGATAATCTCATTAGGCAAAATTTTCACCCATGAAGTTGTAAGGATATGGATATGGATATGAATGATAAAACCACGGCATTATTGACCATCAGCCCGACTCAAGCGGTGGTGGTGGCAGGCGTGATGGTGGCTGTGCTATCGGTGACGATGATTGCATGGGGTTGAGTGCCGCATTTATCGCTGCTTTTGGTGATTTTGGGCTTACTTGTGTTTGGATTTGTCAAAGGTCTGACATTTGACGCCATGCAAGATAAGATGATTGGCGGTGTGGCGACAGGGCTTGGGTATTTTGCCTGTGCTGCTTGATGGGATGCGCCACATTCTCACCAAAGCCAGTCGTGGCGTGGCGGCAGCAGTATTCACATCCTTGGGCATCAATGCCTTGGTCGGTGAGCAGTATTTAAGCTTATTATTATCAGGCAATGCGTTTTTGCCTGAATACAAGCGGCTGGGCTTACATCCAAAAAACCTATCTCGTACCATTGAAGATGCAGGCACGGTCATCAATCCGCTTGTGCCGTGGGGCGTATATGAGGGCTTTTTGGCAGGGACATCTGGGATGCCTGTGGTGGTGTATCTGCCGTATGCATTCTTTTGTTATCTGTGCTTTGTCTTGACGCTGATTTTTGGATTTACAGGCTTTACCATTACCAAGTTGCCATCGCAAGCAAAATAAGCAATATGAAGTTTACATCACTGATATATGGTTTTTTTTGCAATATTTATCAGTTTTTGTGGGTTATGAAGTGGTGATTTTTTGATATAGTATTGCTATCAATTTGATGGGTTTCAAAGCTTGGGAGTGCTTTGGGATTTGTTAGTAAAATGATTGGATATGTCAAAAGGAATGCGTATGAAACTATATTCTTATTTTCGCAGTTCAGCATCTTATCGCGTGCGTATCGCGCTCAATCTAAAGGGATTATCCGCCGATATCATCCCTGTAAACTTGGTTAAATCGGAACAAAAAGACGCTGCTTATACTGCCAAAAATCCCCAAGGGTTGGTGCCAAGCCTTGAGATTGACAGCACAACAGGCAGCATGGTGTTGGCGCAGTCGCTTGCGATCATCGAATATCTTGATGAGCTTGATTCATCTGTGCCACTGCTGCCAAGTGATCGTGATGGGCGCGCTATCGTGCGCAGTCTTAGCCAACTGATCGCTTGTGAGATTCATCCATTGAATAATTTACGCGTGCTAAAATATCTAACAGGTGAGCTGGGTGTCGATGAAGCGACAAAAAATGCATGGTATGCACACTGGATTCACGAAGGATTTCGCGCGCTAGAAGCAGAATTAAACAAGCACGCAGGGCAGTTTTGTTATGGTGATACGCCAACGATGGCGGACTGCTGCTTGGTGCCACAGGTGTTCAATGCCAAGCGCTTTGAAGTGGATTTGAGCGCATATCCAACCATTAATCGCATTGTGACAAATTGCCAAAGCCTAGATGCCTTTATCCAAGCTGCACCTGCCAATCAGCCTGATGCGCCAAGTGCTTGATTGAAGTTTGATATTAAGCGCCAACTTTAATCGAATCGTAAATCTTAAACCCCAAAACCCCAAAACCCCAAACCAAAAGCTGTTTGGGGTTTTGTTTTTTGTACCATGATATTTAGCAGTTACAAAGCTATGATAAGCTTATGCATAAAGCTGGGACAAATATGCTAAAATGGCACAATTTTATCGCCATTTTCACCAATCGCTAAGCTACCCATCATGACCATTCGCCCATTTCGTCTGATTCGCCACTATGCACGGCATTATGCGCTGGTGCTGGCTTTGCTTGTGCTGTGGCAAGCGGTGATTGGTGCGGGACTTGTGCCTGATTATTTGCTGCCAAGTCCATGGCAGATCATACAGGCGCTGATCGATGATGCGCCGCTGCTTGCCATGCACGCCAAATATACGCTTGCGACGGCGTTTATCGGTACGCTGATTGGCTTGGTGTTAAGCTTTGTGCTGTCGATTTTGATGGATTTGTCGCGCATTTTTCGCCAAAGTGTCTATCCGCTACTGCTACTGAATCAAACCATCCCAACGATCGCGATTGCGCCGCTATTGGTGATTTGGCTTGGCTACGGTATCGCGCCAAAAGTGGTACTGGTGGTGCTGTCGGTATTTTTCCCGATGACCATTGCGCTGCTTGATGGCTATCGTTCGGTGAGTGCTGATGCGCTCAATCTGTTTCGCTCGATGAATGCCACGACTTATCAGACTTATCGCCACCTAAAGATACCGTCGGCGATGGGATATTTTTTTACAGGATTAAAAGTTGCTTTAAGCTATGCCTTAATATCAGCGGTGGTGGCAGAGTGGCTTGGCGGTTATCATGGGCTTGGCGTGTATATGACGCGCGTGCGCAAATCATATGAGCTTGATAATATGTTTGCGGTGATTTTTTTGATCAGTTGCTTGACTTTATTGTTAATCGCACTGGTCAAATGGTGCGAAAAACGCGTGATGGCGTATCAATTTGTTAAATAATTTTATAAATTTAAGTGTAATGATGATGAAATTTATCGGTAAAAAAACAGGCTTAAAACCCACCACTTGGCTAAAACCTGCCGCGCTGTTATTGGCGATGGCTACCTTGAGCGCCTGCCAAGACAAACCCGCTGTCAGCGCCGATGGCAAGATGCTTGAGCCGTTGGTCATCGCGCTTGATTGGACGCCGAATACCAATCACACAGGGCTGTATGTCGCGATCGAAAATGGCTATTTTGCCAAGCAAGGCATCGATGCTACGATCGTACAACCAAGTGAAGACAGCACATCGACATTGGTTGCCAATCATCGTGCGGATTTGGGCGTGTATTTTCAGCCAAATATGGTCAAACGACTGAACAAAGGCGAGCCAATTACCGCGATTGCTGCCATCACTCAGCATAACAGCGCAGGGTTATTATCTTTGGCAAGCTTGGGCGCGAACACACCGCAAGATCTGCACGGTAGGCGATATTCGACATGGGAAGATCCGATCGATGATGCGACAGTGGCGGCGGTGGTTGGTGCGCCATTGAACAAAATCCCTGGTGAAGCGACTGACGCGACGATGGCGCTGCGCATGGATCAGTTTGATTTTATCCTAACCTATTATGGTTGGGACGGCATTCACGCCAAGATTAAAGGTGTGGATACGAAGTTTTTTTATCTAAAAGACGCAAACCCTGTTTTTGACTATTATTCTCCGATTCTCATCGCCAATACCGATGCGCTCAAAGAGCAGCCAGACAAATACAAAAAAGCCCTAGCTGCGATCAAAGAAGGCTATCTGTACGCTGCCAACAATCCTGAACAAAGTGCCGAAATCCTACTCAGGCACGCGCCTGAGATCAATCCTGAGCTTGCTAAGCAAAGCCAAGCTTATCTGTCTGGTTTATATCTGGATGATCAAGGCGATTGGGGGCGATTTGACTATGCGCGTTGGGATCGGTTCTTTGGCTGGGTGAATGCGCAGGGCTTGACAGATAAGCCGCTGCCACCACAAGCAGGCGTGACCAATGACTATTTGCCATAATGCAATGATGTCGCCTGTATCGTCTGTACCAAAACTACAGCTAGATGACATCAGTCATCGATTTGGCAGTGATGGCGTAGCGATTTTTGAGCATCTGACACTGTCAGTGATGCCGCGATCGGTGGTGAGCATCATCGGCACAAGCGGTGTGGGCAAGACGACACTGTTTGACATCGCAGCAGGCTTGTTGCGCCCAAGTACAGGGCAGGTGCTGATTGATGGGATGGAGCGCACAGGTCTAACAGGGCAAGTTGGCTATATGCTACAAAAAGACTTGCTGCTGCCGTTTAAACGCGTTTATGACAATATTGCACTGCCATTGACTTTACAAGGTAAAGACAAAGTGCAGATACGATCGCAGATTGAGCCATTATTACCAATCTTTGGACTAGATGGCTTGACGGATAAATTCCCCCATCAGCTCTCAGGTGGTCAGCGCCAGCGCGCGGCATTGCTACGCACTTATCTATCCAATGCCGATCTGATGCTGCTTGATGAGCCGTTTTCGGCATTGGATTTCGTGACTAAGACCGAGATGTATGATTGGTTCACGCAGTTTCGCCAAAAACAAGGCTTAACTTGTCTGCTCATCACTCATGATATCGATGAAGCGTTACAATTATCCGATGAAATCTATGTCTTAAAGGGTGCTCCTGCAGTGTTGGCGAATCATTTTTGTTTGCCACAAGATGATGATTTTGTACAATCGGTGGCGTATCTGCAACTAAAACAAGCGATTTTGAACGCTTATCGCACTTAACTGAACACATTAAAATTAAGCCAAAATCAGTTACAAACTGCGCACATCAAATCGCTTGCAATTTTTAAAAAACCAAGTACAATAGCGGACAATTAACGAAATCTAAAGCCTTGCCAGATGAAAGTTTGGCAAGCTTTTTTGCATTTGATTTTTAATTTTGATTTCACAGAGTGAGACTGCAAGGAAAAGTTATGCAACGCTATCCGATGACCCCGCAAGGACACCAAGCGCTTGAAGAAGAGCTTAAGCAACTTAAAACTGTAGAACGCCCACGCATCACCATCGCCATCGCTGAAGCGCGCGAACATGGCGACCTAAAAGAAAATGCCGAGTACCACGCCGCACGCGAACAGCAAGGTCTGTGCGAAGCACGCATTCGTGACATCGAAGCGAAGCTTGGCGGTGCGCAGGTGATTGATCCGACCAAATTGCCACAAGATGGTCGTGTGGTGTTTGGCGTGACAGTTGAGCTTGAGAACCTTGACGATGGCGCAAAACGCCGCTACAAGATCGTCGGCGATGATGAAGCGGATTTTAAAACTGGTAAAATCTCGGTCAATTCACCGATCGCGCGTGGTCTGATCGGCAAATCAGAAGGCGACGAAGCCAAAATCCAAACCCCAAGCGGTGTGGCTGAGTTTGAAATTCTAGAAGTGATCTACGAATAAGGCGCGCGATGAAACATTTTCATATGCTACTTGCGGTGCTGACGCTCATCATTTTTGTGTGTCAAGCGCTGCCGATTTGGATGGGTAAGACCGCCAAGCGATCGGCGATGATCACAGGGGCAAGCCATCTGATCTATACGCTGCTGATGCTGACGGGCTTGTGGTTGTTTTGGCAGCTGTATCAAGTGGCGGGCGTGCAGCATTGGGCGATCGCTAAGCTTGTACTGCTGGTTGTTGCGGTATCAGCAACCATCAAAGCACTGCGTAATCAAGCTGTACAGCCATCACAAGCCAAAGCGGGCATGATGATCGCTGCGGTGGGGTATGTGGGCATTTTGTATTTGGCGATGGCAAAGCCACTGCTTGGCTGATATGCTGATGGCGACTATTAAGCCAAATTTTACAAAAAGCAAATCCAAGACAAATTCTAAGCTCAGAATTTGTCTTTTTTCATGTTCAAACTCAACAATTACAAAACCTGCATTAACCTTCGATGAAAAATATGCTAAAATCACCCGTTTTTGAATAATTTATAAGTTATTTGAAATAATGTAACACTAATTTTGCCAAAGAATTGCCCAAGGCATGACGACTGATAGAGTAACGAAAAGTGACAATGCTTAGCCTAACCGCTGATAATGTGCGTATGCAGGCGACTGCCCGCACCAAAGATGAAGCACTGCTGGTGCTCAGTGAGATTTTACACGCCGATGGATTGACGCAGCTTGACTATTTACAAGGTCTAAAAGATCGTGAAAATCAATCATCGACCTACTTAGGGCAGGGCATCGCCATTCCGCACGGCACGCCCAAGTCACGCAGCAGCATTTTGCAGACAGGTGTGCGCTTGGTGCATTTTCCTGATGGCGTGGTGTGGAATGATGCAGGTGATGTAGTGTATCTAGCGGTGGTGATCGCGGCACAGTCTGATGAGCATTTGCAGATTTTACAGAGCTTGACGCGCGCGCTTGGTGATGACATCAGCGAGCAGATTCGCGATGCTAAGACAGCCGATGATATTGTCAATGCGCTAGTCACCAAATCAAGCTTGCTGCTACAGGACAACCTGATCAAAACTGATAGTGCCGCAAGTCAAATCGATGAGCTGTATCTACAGGGCTTAACACTACTAAAGTCACAAGGCATGATCACATCGCTACTGATGCCAGCACATCAGCCGACGGCACTGAGCCACGCCATGCACTGTGTGGTACTAGAAAATCCTGCGGTCAAAGAATCGGCGATGGCATTGATTGCCAATGCGCGTGAAGCGCTGGCGGTGATCAGTGCGACACCGAGCATTGATCGTGCCAAATTATCATGGCTACTTGACGCATTGATCGATGAAAATCTGATCCAAGCGCTACAAACAGGCAATCGCACGGCGGTGCATAATCTGCTTGGCATCGAATCACAAGCCGACTGGCCAAGCGAAAGCGTCGTGCTGATGAATGAGCATGGCTTGCACGCGCGTCCTGCCACGGCGTTATCTGACCTTGCCAAGCTTGTCGCAGGCGAGATCAAAGTCGCTGTCGATGACGGTGCGTTCGTCTCAGCCAAAAGCCTAACGCGCCTGCTGTCATTGGGTGCACAAAAAGGTCAAACCCTAACTTTCATCGGCGAAACCAATACCGATGCAGTGGCGCATCTGCCGAAGCTGATCGCCGCGGTGCAAGCGGGTCTTGGCGAGAATGTACAAGCTGCACGCACAGTGACGAATCCGCTGCAAGTTATGCCAAGCCAAGACATCATTGCCTATGGTACTAAGACGCCTGCGGTCAGTGCATCACATGGCTTGGCGGTCGGCGAAGCTTATACGCCGAAAGTCGAACGCCTAAGCTATCCACTGACAGGGCAGCTGCCATCTGAAGAGATGTCGAAACTCATCGCTGCGATCAATGCTGTGAAGTTCGATCTAAAAGGACTGGTTGCCAGTGCGACCAATGCTGACATTGCGCAGATTTTCACCGCGCACATCGCATTACTAGAAGATGAAGAAGTAGTCTATGGCGCAAAAGATGGCATTGATGAAGGGCAATCAGCACCAGCGGCGTGGCACGCATTTATCGAACAATTGGCAAAAACTCAAGCATCGCTGAATAACGCCCTAATGGCTGAGCGCGCCCAAGATTTGCGCGATGTCGGCACAAAAGTAATGTACAAACTGCTTGGCAAAATCCCACCAAGCGCGCCTGATAATCCGTATGTACTGATCAAAGAAGACCTTGTGCCATCGGATGTGGCAAGTCTCGATCCTGCGCGCGTGGCAGGTATCATCACTGCAGTGGGTGGTGCAAGCTCGCACAGTGCCATCGTGGCGCGCGCTTTGGGTATTCCTGCTTTGGTTGGTGCAGGTCAAGGCGTGTTATCAATTGATAATGGCACGCCTGTGCTACTAGACGGTGGTGAAGGCTGGTTCGTGGTTGAGCCAAGCCAAACCTTGATCCAAGATTGCCAACAAGCACAAATCGAACGCCGCGAACAAAAACGCTTAGCATTACAGTACGCGAGCGAACCTGCGATCACGACAGATGGTCATCAAATCGAGATCGCTGCGAACATCGGCAATGTCAGTGATACTGCCAATGCCGTGGCAAATGGTGCTGAAGGCGTGGGGCTATTGCGCACCGAGCTTGTATTCATGTCGCATTCACAAGTACCTGATGTTAAGACACAAATCGCTGATTATGAACAAGTTTTTGATGCGCTGGATGGTCGCCCATTGGTGGTGCGCTTGCTTGATATCGGTGGGGATAAGGCGTTGCCATATCTACCGATGCCAAGCGAAGAAAACCCATTTCTTGGCTTGCGCGGCGTGCGATTATTGTTAAGTCGTCCTGAATTTTTACGCGATCAATTAACCGCATTGATCCTAGCGTCAAAAGGTCGTGATCTGCGTATTATGTTCCCGATGATCGGTCGCATCGAAGAGTGGCGAGCGGCGCGCGCAATTCTTGATGAAGTATTGGTAGAGCATCCGCATGATAAGCTACAAGTCGGCATCATGCTAGAAGTACCAAGCGCGGCAGTAATGGCAGATCAGTTGGCGCGTGAAGTGGATTTTTTCAGTGTTGGCACGAATGATTTGACGCAGTATGTGTTGGCGATTGACCGCGGTCATCCTTTATTATCTAAGGATGCTGACGGTTTGCACCCAAGTATTTTGCGCTTGATCTCAATGACTGTCGAAGCGGCGCACAAGCATGGCAAATGGGTCGGCGTCTGTGGTGAGCTTGCCAGTGATCCAAAAGCTGTGCCGATTTTGCTTGGCTTAGGGGTCGATGAATTATCGATGTCAGGCTCAAGTATCGCCTTGACCAAAGCCTTGGTGCGTACGCTGAGCTTTAGAGCAGCACAGAACCTTGCCACACGCGCCCTAGAGTGCCAAACAGCAAGCGAAGTGCGCGCTTTGTCGATGGATGGTGATGCATGAGTAAGTCAGTTTTGTGCATCACGCTAAACCCTGCGATTGACATGACCATGACGGTTGATCAGCTGACACTGGGTGAAGTCAATCGCGCAAGCCGTGTCCAAGTCGATGCAGCGGGCAAGGCGCTCAATTCGGCGCAAGTGCTGAGCGAACTTGGGCTGACTTGCCATGCGACTGGGTTTTTGGGTGCGGATAATGATGCAATTTTTAAGAAATTATTCAGCCAAAAAACCGCACGCGGCGATATCTTGAACAACAATTTTATCTGCGTGGCAGGCGAGACGCGCACCAATGTCAAGCTTGTCGATGACGGCACAACGACTGATGTCAATGGCAAAGGCTTTATCGTGGGCGCATCAGATATTCAAGCCTTGTTCGATCAAGTAGGCACGCTTGCCAAAACTTGTGATGCAGTGCTTGTTGCGGGTAGTTTGCCGTCTGGATTCTCACTAGACGATTTTCAAGAGTTACTACAGATTTTGACTGATGTCAATGATCGAATTGCTGTCGATGTCAGTGGTGATGCGCTAAAAATCGCAATCAACCATCCGCTGTGGCTGATCAAGCCCAATGAAGATGAATTGGCGGATGCTTTTGGTGTGCAGGCAGATACTTTGGATGCGCAGCGCGCACTGTTCGCCAATCTGAATACCAATATTGAGCACATTGTGATTTCGATGGGTGCGCATGGTGTCAATTGGCTGCATCGAGACCAAGTTTTGGTTGCTAAGCCCCCAGTGATGCAGGTACAAAGCACAGTTGGTGCTGGCGATACTTTGGTTGCGGGCATGATTTTTGGGCTATTATCCGATGCTGATCCTAGTGCTGTTTTGCGTCAAGCGGTGGCATTATCAGCGCACGCGGTGAGTATCGTTGGTTTTGGTGTGCCCAATACCGATGAGTTGCAATCATTGATCGCGCAAGTACAAATTCAGTGACGATTGGCACAGCCAAATATTAGATAAATTTATCATCAGTTAAACAAGATTATTTTTCATTTATTGTTAAGGATTTTTCAATGCAAAATCCACTTCCCCAAGCAGTCGCCATCAGCGTCATCAGCACATCAGCGCATGGCGTATTATTGGCAAAAAAACTTCAGCAAAGCTTGCTGCAACAAGGCATCAGCGCGACCATCATCGATGCAGATAGCGCATCTGATGCACAGCGTATTTTTATCGCTGATCATGCATCAGCACGCCAAGATGGCATCGTGATTAATGCTAATGAGCATGATGGCAGTGCTTTTACAGATAGCTATTTTCAGCAAATTTTTAATAATCAAACTGCACCGACAAGCACAGCCACTGATAAGCCACTACATTTTGTGGCAATCACCGCTTGCCCAACAGGTGTTGCACATACTTTTATGGCGGCAGATGCGCTGAAGCTTGGTGCTGAGCGTCGCGGCTATAGCATTGATGTCGAAACCCAAGGTTCTGTGGGTGCAAAAAATATCTTAACCCAAGACAGCATTGATCGCGCAGATTTTGTGATTTTGGCGACAGACATCGAAGTCAATACCGATCGATTTGTTGGTAAAAAAGTCTATCGCTGTGGTACAGGCGTGGCGCTCAAGCAGACCGATAAAGCATTCGATGATGCCATCAGTACCGCGCAATTATTGGCAAGTGCCAAATCAGCAAGTGCTGATAAAACCGATGGCGCAAGCACCCAAAAAGCAGGCGTCTATAAGCACCTTTTGACAGGGGTGTCATATATGTTGCCGATGGTCGTGGCAGGTGGTTTGTTAATCGCGCTGTCGTTTGTCTTTGGTATCAATGCCTTTGAACAAGAAGGTTCATTGGCAGCGGCTCTGATGGGTACAGGTAAAGCTGCTTTTGGCTTGATGGTGCCTTTATTATCAGGTTATATTGCCTATTCGATCGCCGATCGTCCAGGTTTGGCGGCAGGTCTGATCGGTGGCGCACTGGCTGGCACACTGGGCGCAGGCTTTTTGGGCGGTATCGCGGCAGGCTTTTTGGCAGGTTATGTGTCATTATTTCTTGCCAAACAGCTGAAGCTGCCTGTAACGATGGAAGCATTGAAGCCGATTTTAATCATTCCATTATTAAGTAGCCTAGTGGTTGGTCTTGCGATGTATTATGTCATCGGCGCGCCTGTTGCTTATCTATTAAGCCAAATGGAGCATTTCCTTGCCAATATGGGTACGGCGAATGCGGTGATTTTGGGCATGATTTTGGCAGGCATGATGTGTGTTGATTTGGGTGGTCCAATCAACAAAGCTGCTTATGCCTTCTCGGTGGGCTTATTGACATCAGAAAGCTATTTTCCGATGGCGGCAGCGATGGCAGGGGGTATGGTACCTGCGATCGGTATCGGTATTGCCACCATCTTGGCTGCCAAAAAATTCACCGATAACGAGCGCAATGCTGGTAAAGTGGCGATGGTGCTTGGCGCGTGCTTTATTTCTGAAGGGGCGATCCCATTCGCTGCCAAAGACCCTGTGCGTGTCATCCCATGCTGTATCGCAGGCGGCGTGCTGACTGGTGCATTGGTGGCGTTGTTCGACATTACTTTGGTTGCACCGCATGGTGGTGTGTTCGTGTTATTAATCCCTGGTGCGGTCAATCACGCCTTGATGTATCTGGTGGCGATCGCAGCAGGTAGTGTACTGACAGGCGTGGCGTACGCTTTGGTGAAGCAAAAAGATCCTGCACTGACAGCACCAGTTGCGACACAAGCGTGAAGCCATATAGTTGAAAAGCTGTAAAACAAATTGACAAAAAGATACAAAACCTGCCATTTGGCGGGTTTTGTGTTATTGATCATCATGTTACAATACCGAACCAATGTTAGGTTGTGATTTTGACAGCCGTCGGCGTTTGGATAAAGATTTGATTTTTGTGTTATTTTAATAAAAAGTGATGTGGAGAAAACAATGCGCGCAGTGACTCAGTCGGCTCATTCGATGAAGATGGCAACGACGGCGACGGTTTTGATGGCTTGTGTTTTAGCAGGGTGCGCCAGCAAGCCCAGTTATAACAGCTCAACAGGTCAAGGCGGCTCATCGCGCAGCACTCAAGTCATCACGGACAAAAAGGGCGTGCCAAATCGCTATCAAGTCAAGCAAGGCGATACTGTGGGTAAGATTGCACAGCGTTATGGATTAGACTGGCGCGAAATCGGTCGTATGAATAATTTGAACAGTAATTACACCATCTACACAGGGCAATGGCTGACGCTATGGACAGGCAGTGTCAGCGCACGCGATCGCAATACGCGCAGCAGCACAACGCCACGCGCCCAAACCCAAACCACCCAAACGACAACGCGCACCACCACGCCGACCGTTGCACCACAGCCAGCACCGCGTACACCACCAACCATCGCTGCACCAACAGCCAGTACCGCACCATTTGCCACAGGCAGCTCAGGCGTGATGCAGTTCCGCTATCCTGTCGGCACAAGCAACCCTGTCGTACGCCGTTTCGGCACGCATAACATCAATGGACAAATGGTCTCATCGAACGGGATGTGGTTCTCAGGCAAAGAAGGCGATGCCATTAACGCAGCACGCGCAGGCACAGTGATTCATGTCGATAAAGACAGCGTGGCAGAATCAACGATCCTAATTCAGCATACCGACGGCTTCGTCTCTAGCTATGTGTATATCAAAGATGCGCGCGTCAAATCAGGCGATACTGTCAATCAAGGACAGCGCATCGCCGGTATGAAAGCTCAGCGCGGCGGTGTTGCCTTATTTGAGTTCCGTGTCGCGCGTAACAATGTCTATGTCGATCCTTTGACTGTGTTGAAGTGATTTTTAAATACCAAAAACTTCATATGTCAAACCGATGAGTCAAATCATCGGTTTTTTATTGGTAAAATTACAAATTCATGAGCAAAATTTTACCCCCAGTTGATCACAAACTGGAGGTAAGGCATAAAATTGGTCAAACTATCATCAGTCGATGCGCTCGATGGTGACATTGCCGACATTGCCTGTCATGCCGATGGCTTTAGCAGCACCATAAGATAGACTCAGCGCGCTGCTGCCTGATGATGGGCGATCGTTGATTTTCACTACGACAGATTTGCCATTGTCACGGTTAGTGACGCGAACATAGCAGTTCATTGGCAATGAGCTGTGTGCGGCGGTCATGGCATTCATATCAAAAGTTTCACCACTTGCAGTCTTGCGACCATGGAACTGACGACCATACCATGAAGCCAAGCCAGTTTGCTTGAATTTATTGACGGTACTAGAAGCAACAGCGGTGAGTTTTTCTAGAACAGGAGTGTCTGAATCTGCTTTTTTGGCATTTTTAGCATTTTGTGCCATCAATGGGCTGTTTAGTGCCAATGATGCAGGTTGGCGAGCAGTTTTTACCAAGCGCGATGCATTATTATGCTGTGCGGTCAGCTGCCCTAGGACATTGTCGATGTTCGTTGGGTTTGAATCACCTGCATAAGCGCAGAAACTAGCACTGGCGATTAGTGTGAATCCAAACAAAGATTTGCCAACTGTTTTCATGGTTGCCTCTTTAGTGTTGAAAGCTTTATATGGCTACTTGCCAACGAGCGTCATCAATAACGAAATAAAGTCGCTACTATCAAGTATCAATACCATTGTAAAAGTATTAATAACAAGTAAGTTTACATTATCCCAAGTCATCCAACTTACAAACAAGATGATCGGGGTTTAAAAACGACACAAACTACAATAAAGCAAAGACTTCAATCAGTTTGTACACAGTTTTTGACTTGTAAAACATTGCCAAATTTATGCCACATTTTGTTACATTTTTGGCGATGCTCAATAAGTCATTGATCAAAACATTTTTTGACAATCCTATATTAGCACCATTTTTCGAAAATACAAGGGTAAATTGGCACAAAAAATGACTGTTTTGTTCATTTTGTGTAGTTTCTTCGGGGATTTTGGGCAATTTATGTATGATTTATCGATAATTTATTGATAAATTGCATGATAGCGCGCACGGAAATTGATGAAAAATTTGGCAAAAATCATCAATTTGGTGTAAGCTATAAAGCTATTTTTGTGCTTATGCGATGGGTTGAATAGTCATGCGACAGTCGTCATCTGTGTTATCTCAGAACCGTTTGATCTATGATCAATTGGAGCTTGTGCTGTGGGCGGATCGTACACAGCCGACGATGCGCATCATGCCAGATGTTGGACTTAAACAAGAATTTAAACAAGAAAATCATCAGACAACAACTTCAGCACAATCAGCACAGATAATTAAGAATAACTTAAGCGTAGATAATAAGACAAGAAAAGAGCAGGCTTCAGCACGCCCAAATGCTGTATCTTATACTGAAGTGTCGTCTTATCTTGATAAATTGGCAAAAAAAATCAGTACAAATCAAGATACCATCCAAAACACCGTCCAAGATACCAGTGATTCTAAAAGTACAAATACCACACAACTAAGCGATGCCGCAGACTTGTTTATCGATACCATTAAATTTCATCTGCAAGCGTTTAGCTATTGTGATTGGATGGTGTTGATCGATCACACCGATCTTGACAGTGCAGAGCTTACTACTTGGCAATCGCTGACTGCCGCGCTCAATAAAAGTCAGCAAGGCGCGTTTGCGATGCGTGAGATGCATTATCCGTCTTTTGATGATGATCCGTTTGCCAATCAGCTGTCGGCGGTGAACAGTGGTTTTAAGGGATTTATTTTTGGGCTGCGCCTAAAAAGCCCACAGGTGGATAAATTGGCGGTATTGACCGCGTTGCCATCGTGCTTAAACTTGGATGAATTAAGTATGTTTAAACAAATTAATCATCAATATTCCTTAGATGCCATGCAAAATGATCCGCAGCTAAAAAAACAATTTTGGCAATTATTACACACCTAATGCCTTTGATCATATCAGTCTGATTGGTTGATCGATAAATAGAGCAATTTAAGTAAATTGCCAGCAAATTCTTTGCCAAAGCTTATGCATTTCATGTTAGAATAAGTAGAATTTTTCACCCAAATTAAGGATATTTTCATGACCCGTTTAGCGAATTTTTGTGCAGGTCCTGCCAGTATGCCGACCGCTGTGCTTGAGCGCGCCCAAGCTGAGATGCTTGATTGGCAAGGCATTGGCGCATCGGTGATGGAGCTGAGCCACCGCAGTGCTGATTATATTGAGATGGCTGAGCGTGCCGAAGCCAATTTGCGTAAGCTGATGAATATCAGTGATGAATATGCTGTGCTGTTTTTACAAGGTGGTGCGGCGCTGCAATTTTCTAGTATTCCTTTAAATTTGCTAAATAATGGCACAGCGGATTATTTGGATACTGGTGCGTGGTCAGCCAAGGCATATAAAGAAGCCAAGCGCTATGAAGCATTGGGTCTTGGCAAGGTAAACTTGGTCGCGCAAGGTGATGGCAGCGATGTGCCAGCGTTTGATACTTGGCAGCTAAGCGATGGCGCAAGCTATTTTCACTATTGCCCAAATGAGACCATTCATGGTGTGCAGATCTTTGATGTGCCACAGGTGAACGCGCCGATTGTCGCTGATATGTCGTCGTGCATCTTGTCAGAGGCTGTTGATGTGAATCAGTTTGGCATGATTTATGCAGGGGCGCAAAAGAACATTGGCCCTGCAGGTCTGACATTGGTCATCGTGCGTAAGGATTTGCTTGAGCAGGCAAGCCCTTGGTGCCCAAATGTGATGAATTATAAAAATCAATTTGAAAATGATTCAATGCTGAACACGCCATCGACCTATGCGTGGTATCTATCAGGCTTGGTGTTTGAATGGCTGCTTGAGCAAGGCGGTGTGGATGCGATCGCTAAGGTCAATCGTGCCAAGGCAAAAGCGCTGTATGACGCCATCGATGGCAGCGATTTTTATACCAATAAAGTCAATCCTGCGCACCGCTCTATCATGAATGTGCCGTTCCAATTGGCGGATAGCAATCTTGATAAACTATTCTTGGAAGAAAGCAAGGCGGTAGGCTTATTAAACCTAAAAGGTCACCGCGCCGTCGGCGGTATGCGCGCAAGTATCTATAATGCTATCACTCTTGAACAGGTGCAGGCGTTGGTCAGCTTTATGGCAGAGTTTGAGCGTAAGCACGGCTGATATTATTAATTTTAACTTAATATGCCATTATTTCAGCGATATGGACAACAGCCACGAACCTGCAAGGTGGGTTCGTGGTTTTTGCCATGTTTGCTGACCGTATGTTTGCTTCCGTGCTTGGTAGCTTGTAGCGATACTGATGGTAATAGTGGGCAAGCTGTGCAATCAGTCGCTGTCAAGCGATTGGACGCTGCAAATCTAAGCGATGCCCAAAAGCATAGCCACTTGGCAGATGGTGTCATCACCACGACGACGCTTACGGTGAATAATAGCGTGCAATATGCTGACGCGACCCATCTGCCCTATGCCAATCCGAATGCGCCTAAAGGTGGCGTGCTGTCAATGCCTGCCATCGGGATGTTTAACAGCGTTAATAGCTTTATTGATCAAGGCGTGCCAGCGACAGGGACTTTTTATCTGTATGATACCTTGATGGCAGGATCGCTTGATGAAGCCTTTGTGCTATATCCGCAGCTTGCCGAGAAAGTCACGCACAATCCTGATGATAAAAGCTGGATCATTTATCATATCCACCCAAAGGCAAGATTCTGGGATGGTAGTGCAGTCACGGCTGATGATGTCAAGTCTACTTTTGAGCATATCTTAACAAATGGCTTGATGTCGTGGCGATCATTTTTGGGCGGTATCATCGCCATCAAGACACTAGATCAGCATCGCGTGAAGTTTTATTTTGATGAGGGTGCATCAGCTGATCTTGGCATGACGGTGGGTTTGATGCCGATTTTTGCCAAAAAAGACATTGATGCGCGCTTTAGTCAGCCAAGTCTGACACCGCTATTGGGCAGTGGTGCATATCGGCTTGATATTGCTGAGCCATCACGCCGCATTCGCTATGTGCGCGATGCCAATTATTGGGGTGATGATGTGATGGTCAATCGTGGGCGGTTCAACTTCGATGCCATTGAATATCAGTACTTTGCCGATGATGCGGTGGCGTTCGAAGCGTTCAAATCAGGGCAATATCAGTTTCGCACAGAAGCTGATATTAAGCGTTGGGCAAGCTTTGATCCTAAGCAAAATAATTTACCGATTATTAAATCAGAACTAAGCAATCAAAATCCTGTCTTAATGCAGGGCTTGGTGATCAACTTACGCAAGGCGAAATTTAGCGATATTCGCGTGCGTCGCGCGCTGAATTTGGCTTTTGATTTTGAATGGGTAAATGCGCAATTATTATACGGTGAATATCAGCGGCTTAATAGCTATTTTTATGGCTCAAACATCGCCGCCAAGGGCAAGCCTTCAGCAGAAGAGTTGGTGATTTTACAATCACTACCTTTAAGTGAAATTGAACAATCAGCACTTGATGGTGTGCCTACTCAGCCAGTATCCGCAGGCGATGGCATCAATCGTGATAATTTGCTCAAAGCGCGGCAATTGCTCTTGCAAGCTGGGTTTGGTTATCAAAATGGACAATTGATCGATCAGCAAGGCAAGGTGGTCAGCATTGAGATTTTAGTGGCTGATGATAAGCACCAAGCGATTTTATTGCCTTATGTGAAAAACTTACAAAGGCTTGGGTTTGACGCCAGTATTCGCCGCATGGACAATGCCAGCTATCTTGCGCGCAAGCGAGCATTTAACTTTGACATGATCATCGACAGCTTCATGCAGGGCAATGCACCGGGGGCGGAGCAGGCGTATCTGTGGGGGTCGGCAGCGGCTGATGAAATGGGTAATCAAAACACCATCGGCATCAAAAGCCACGCCATCGATGCCATCATCACAAAGCTTGCCCAAGCCACCACGCGCCACGATGTCGAAATCTATGCCAAAGTGCTTGATCGGCTTCTGCTCGCGGGCGAATATATGATACCATGGTATGGGAAAAACTCCACCGATGTCATGTATTATCACGGCTATCAGCATCCAAATCGCTTGCCGACGAACAGTATTGGGCTGGATTATTGGTGGTATGATGCACAGCAAGAATAAAAATACTATTTGGAATTGTTTATGAAAACTTATCAAATACACGCAATTAAGGCTTTCGATGATAATTATATTTGGGTGATCGTTCGCGATGATCAAGCGGTGATTATTGATCCAGGTTCGGCAGCAGAAGTTGAGACATTTTTACAAGATCATCAACTAAACCTACAAGCCATTTTAATTACTCATCATCATAATGATCATATCGGTGGCGTGGCAGCTTTGATGGACAAATATAAAGACTGTGCATTGTACGCACATAGTCATCACGGTGTAGCCCAAGCCAATGCAGTCGATGAAGGCGATATCGTCACGGTGCTTGGACTTGAGTTTGCTGTGTGGCAAAGCTTTGGACATACGGATAGCCACATCAGCTATCTTGTGCAAATCGACGGTGCTATGCGCGTGTTCTGCGGCGATACACTGTTCAGCGGTGGTTGTGGACGCGTATTTACAGGGACGATCGAGCAGCTGTTCGCAAGTTTTCAGCGCTATTTGACCCTATCCGATGATACGCTATTTTATCCTGCGCATGAATATACGCTGTCAAATTTACGATTTGCCAAGGCGGTGGCAGTAGATGGTGATTTGCCACAGATTGATAAGATGTATGATCAAGTGAGCAAAACTTTAGCAGATGGTGGCATCAGCTTGCCTGTGAGCCTAGATCATGAAAAGGACTGCAATGTCTTTATCCAAGCTTGCAATGCTGATAAAGCAAAACAAATCGCCATGAAAAATAACTTAACAGACAGCTCACCACTTGCAGTGTTCACTTGGCTGAGAGAATCCAAGAATAATTTTTAATTTAAATAAATAATATTGAGTAAAATATGAGTTGGTTTGCCCTGATTGTCCTAGCTTTTGGTATGTCGATGGATGCCTTTTCGGTCGCCATCGCCAAAGGTACGGCAGCGCGCGGCATGACTTTTACCAAGGCGATCAAGCATGGCTTGGTATTTGGCGTGGTGGAAGCGATCGCGCCGATTTTGGGTTGGCTACTTGGCATGGTAGCGCAGCAGTGGATGGCAAGCGTCGATCATTGGATTGGCTTTACATTATTGACCATCCTTGGTATTCGCTGTATTTATGAAGCGATTTGGAGTGATAACGATGATGACGATGCGCCGAATCGTACGGGGATTTGGCTATTCATCACGGCGATTGCCACCAGTATTGATGCGATGGTCGTGGGCGTATCGCTTGCCTTTTTGGAAGTTAATATTTGGCTTGCAGCACTGATGATTGGTCTTGCAACGACGACGATGGCGACGATTGGCTTGTATCTGGGACGACAATTGGGCGAGCGATTCGGCAAGGGCGCGATGATTGCAGGCGGCTTGGTGCTGGTTGCGATTGGCTCATCGATATTGTATTCTCACTTAACAGCCTAAGGGATTATCGTGCATTATTTGGCTAAGCGTATTCTGCTAATAATACCGACGCTTTTTGTCATTTTGCTAATCAATTTTGCCATCGTACAAATTGCACCCGGCGGGCCGCTTGAGCAGCAACTTGCCAAAATCCAAGCCGAGCAGCAAGCACTATCCGCACAAGGCTTTCAGCTTGCCACGATCAATTATCAAGGGGCAAGCGGTCTAAGTCCTGAGATGCTTGCTGAGCTAAATACGCGATTTGGCTTTGATTTGCCTGTGGTTGAGCGATTTTGGCTGATGCTATCGCAATTTGCGCGCTTTGATCTTGGGCAATCATTTTTTCAAGGGCAGGCGGTACTTGATTTGATCACCCAAAAACTCCCCATTACGCTACTGTTTGGCGCGCTTAGCCTGATTGTGATGTATGGCATGGGTGTGTGGCTTGGGGTGCATAAGGCGCGTCGGCATGGTTCGCTGACTGATACGCTGACCACGCTGCTGCTTGCCGCGCTGCACGCTTTGCCTGTGTTTATGCTGGCACTGCTTTTGCTTGTGCTGTTCGCAGGTAATGAATTTTGGCGCATTTTTCCCATGCAGGGCATCATGTCGGCAAATTTTTATGAGTTAAGTTTATTTAATAAAATTAAAGATTTGCTTTGGCATCTCACCTTACCTGTCTTGGCAAGTAGTGTTGGCACTATCGCAGGCATTGCGTATTTGACCAAGTTCAGCATTTTATCACAAGTACAATCCCCTTACGTCTTTGCCATGCAGGCCCAAGGCATCAGCCGAAGCCGCCTGATTTATTCACAAGTTCTAAAAAATGCTTTATTGCCAGTTGCTGCCAATTTACCAATGGCGGTGATCGGCGTGCTGTTTTCGGGTAATTTTCTGATTGAAGTGATTTTTGGCATTGATGGGCTTGGTAGATTGGCTTTTGATGCGGTGATGCAGCGTGATTATCCACTGATGTTTGGCATCTTGTATGTCTTTACCTTGCTTGGCATGGTGGTGCAGCTTGTTTTTGATTTGTTGTATCAATGGCTTGATCCACGCGTGGACTTTGGGCGGTGATGATGGCGCAGCATTTTTCACTCGATCAATCGCAATATCGCACACGCTGGGCAAGATTTCGCAAGCAGAAGCTAGCTGTGATTTCATTGTTTATGTTTATAATCATTTTTGTATTATCATTAGGTGCACCACTGATCGCTAACGATAAACCACTATTGGTATCTTATCAAAATTCGCTGTATTCGCCGATCATTCATAATTATCCTGAGACTACTTTTGGCGGGGTATTTGAGACCAGTGCCGATTACCAAGATCCAGCGGTGCAGGCGATGATTAATAAGCATGGCTATATAATATCTGCGCCACTACCTTATGGTGAATATAGCCTTGTATTAGATGCGGATACGCCACATCCGAGCGCGCCAAGTATGAGCCATCCGCTTGGTACAGATGATGTGGGGCGTGATGTGCTTGCGCGTATTTTGTACGCACTGCGTGTATCTTTGCTATTTGGTATTGGTTTGAGTGTGATCGGTTCGATGATTGGTGTGTTTGTCGGTGCAGTGATGGGTTATTTTGGCGGCGTGGCTGATTTATTAGGTCAAAGGCTGCTTGAGATTTGGATTGGTCTGCCTCAGCTTTTTGTGTTGATAATTCTTGCCAGTATTTTTGTGCCATCGACGCAGGTGCTGTTTTTGCTATTATTGAGTTTTGGGTGGCTGACGCTTGTGCCGATGACGCGGGTGCATTTTATGAAAATGCGCCGTGAAGGCTATGTGACAGCTGCGCAAAACCTTGGCATTCATCCTGTGCGTATCATGCTGCGCCATATTTTGCCAAGTACGATTTTACTTGTGCTGTCGCAGCTGCCCTTTGTGATGGTGATGAATATTTCTGCTTTGACGACGCTTGATTTTCTTGGTTTGGGCTTGCCTGTGGGCACAGCAAGTTTGGGTGAATTATTGGCACAAGGCAAGAACCATCTGGATGCGCCGCATTTGGTGTTATCAGGCTTTGTGGTGCTTGCTGTGGTGCTGTCGTTGTTGATTTTTATTGGGGAAGGGCTGCGCAATGCATTTGACATCAAGCACTAAGCCTGGTTTGATAAGTATTAAAAATTTATCAATTTGCCTTAATGGTGAAAATCATAATAAAACTATTATTGATAAGCTAAGCTTATCAATATCAAGCGGTGAAATCTTCGGCATCTCAGGGCGTTCGGGTATGGGTAAGACAAGCCTGATGCTCTCCTTGTTAGGACTATTGCCCAAGTCATTTGCTGTACAAGCTGAGCAAGTCAGCATTGATGGACAAGTGATTGACATAGCCAAGCAGGGCGATGATTGGGTGTTTGCTGCGGTGCGTGGTAAACGGATTGGCTATATTTTTCAAGAGCCAAAAGCGGTATTTAGCCCGACGCACACAGTGGCGCAAAGCTTTGAGCGGATTTTTCGCAGTCAATCTAAAGGAGCGGTGCCAAAATCTGCTTGGCGTGATGAGATGATAAGACTGCTAAAGCTTGTGCAGCTGCCCAATCCCAGTGGGTTTCTGCGCCGTTATCCGCATGAGCTGTCAGGTGGTGAAGCGCGTCGCATTAGTGTTGCACAGGTGCTTGCCCTACAGCCACAAATCATCATCGCCGATGAACCGACAGGTGCGTTGGATGCTGAGTTAAAAGATGAAATTTTAAAACTACTGGTATCTATCGTGCGCACGCAGGACATGGCTTTGGTACTAATCAGTCATGATTTGCCAAGTCTTGTGGTGCATTGTGATCGCTTGATGGTGATGGATCAATCGCAGTGTTTTATTGGTGCTATCAATCAAGTGCGTGCGCATTCATTGGGTAGGCAGTTATTGGCAGCGGATTTTGGTAAACCTATCATTTATCATACCACTGATAAAAATATCTTAACCGTTCAAAATCTAAGATTATCTTATCAAAAATTTTGGACGCGCAGCACTTATAGTATCAATATTCCAGATTTTCACATCAATCATGGCGAAATCATCGGATTGATGGGAGGCTCTGGTCATGGTAAATCAAGCCTTGCGCGCGCGATCACGCGCCTAGATCCACGATTAACTATAGCAGGTCAAATCATCATCAATGGCGATGACATCAGTAAATTTCGCGGCACAAAGCTTAGAAGTTTACGAAAACAAACACAGCTTGTCATGCAAGAAGTCCGTTCAAGTTTTAATCCATATTTAACAATCTTAGACAGTCTGCTTGAAGCGGTGGATGGTGGACGAAGTACCGCTGTGATGCCGATGATATCTGAATTGCTTGAGTTGTGTGGTTTATCGCCAAATGTGCTATCAAAACTACCGCACGAGATTTCTGGTGGTGAATGCCAACGCCTGTGCATTGTCCGTGCTTTACTGGCAAGACCCGGTCTCTTAATTCTTGATGAGCCGACGACCATGCTCGATCGCATTGCTACGACGCAATTTTTGGCATTACTGCGTAAAATCAACCAAGAAAAAGCCACAGCAATCTTACTGATCAGTCATGATCGAGAAGTGATTGATGCTGTGTGCCATCGGGTGGTTTTGTTGTAGATTTTATATCCATCCAAACCATATTTAAGCTACACCGCCGAACGGCTAAACACTTCGCGTAATTCAAAGCTTGTGTGTAATTGGCTGACACCATCGATTTTACTTAGGCGATGCAGTAGAAACTCTTCATAATGACGCATATCTTTGACCAAGACCTTGAGCAGGTAATCTTCGCTGCGACCCGTGACGACGCTACAGCTGACCACTTCATCAAAGGTGCGAATTTGGCTTTCAAATTCGCCAAAACGCTCAGCGGTATGCTTATCCATACTCACCGCCACATAGACCGACAGCGTATAGCCCAGTGTAGCAGGGTCGGTGTGTGCATGATAGCCTGTGATGATGCCAAGCTCTTCAAGCCGTTTGATACGGCGGATGGTGGGCGTGGCGGATAGGTTGATGATTTCGCTGATCTCGCTGATGGATGCTCGTGCATTGTTTGTTAAAACCCGTAAAATCTTACGATCGATGCCATCAAGTGTCACGATGTCTTGGGTGGCTGCCATAACTGATAAATCTCTTAAAATGAGTGAATTTCACTATATATTATCAAAAAATTAGTGATTTGTACTCATTGATTCTAAAAATAATGCAAAAATAGGTAAAAATTGCTATACTAAATTTGTTATGATACCAAGCATCAAAAATTACGATTAATTTGCTTTTAATTTGGAGCCATCATGCCACATATTACCCCAAAAAATCCTGCGTTTGATTTTACCAAATATCGTCCTTTTGAATTTGCGCCCAAGCTGACTGATCGCACTTGGCCGGATAAGACCATTACCAAAGCACCGATTTGGGCAAGTGTTGATTTGCGTGATGGCAACCAAGCCTTGATCGACCCGATGAATATTGAGCAAAAATTAAAATTCTTTAAATTGCTTGTGGACATCGGTTTTAAAGAAATTGAGATTGGTTTTCCTTCTGCGGCACAAGTCGAATTTGATTTTACCCGTCGCTTGATCGAAGAAGGTCATGTGCCTGAAGATGTGACTTTGCAGGTATTGGTGCAGGCGCGTGAGCATTTGATTGAGCGTACTTTTGAAGCACTTCAAGGTGCTCGCCGTGCCATCGTCCATGTGTATAACTCAACTTCAAAAGTCCAACGAGACAAAGTCTATAAGATGGACAAAGAAGAAATCAAACAAATCGCTATCGCAGGGGCGACGATGCTTCGCGACAAGGCAAAAAATTATCCAGATACCGAATGGGTGTTCCAATACAGCCCAGAGAGCTTCAGCCAAACCGAGACCGACTATGCGGTCGAAGTGTGTGATGCTGTCTGTGAAGTGTGGCAACCACAAAACGGTCAAGCGGTCATCCTAAATCTACCTGCCACTGTCGAAGCCAGCACACCAAACATCTATGCCGACCAAGTGGAATATTTCTGCCGTCATCTCAAGCAACGAGAGCACGTCATCATCAGCCTACATACGCACAATGACCGTGGTTGTGCGGTGGCAGCGTCCGAGCTTGGCTTGATGGCAGGTGCTGATCGTATCGAAGGCACGCTATTGGGCAATGGCGAACGCACAGGCAATATGGACATCCTAGTGATGGCAATGAACCTATATACCCAAGGTGTCGATCCTGAGCTTGATTTTAGCCAAGTCAGTGAAATGGTGCAAATCGTCACTGAGTGCAACAACCTACCAGTACATCCACGCCATCCGTATGTTGGCGAGCTTGTGTTCACTGCATTTAGTGGCTCACACCAAGATGCCATCAAAAAATCACTGGATTATAACGAATCGCACAAAGAGACGGATAATCACTGGGATGTGGCATATTTGCCAATCGACCCGCTACACATCGGCCGTGGCTACCAAGATGTAGTGCGTATCAATAGCCAGTCAGGCAAGGGCGGTGCAGCGTATATTCTACAGCGTCATTATGGCTTTAATTTGCCACGCTGGACGCAGATTGACTTTGCGCGCGTGGTGCAATCCCAAGCCGAAAGCTTGGCGCGTGAGCTAAAAACTGAAGAGCTTTTGGAAATCTTCACCCAAACTTATCTATCTCAAGATACTTTCCGATTGAGCGACTACACCATCAACAACAAAGGCGGTGAAGTGACATTCCAAGGTCAAGTGGCAGCACCGACCGAAGTGTTTGAAGTCATCGGTCAAGGCAACGGTGCATTGTCAGCGTTCATCGATGGACTTGTCAAAGCAACTGGCAAGCAAATCCATGTCACCAACTATGCCGAACACGCCATCAGCCAAACAGCACAAAGCGACAGCGATGACGGCAAGGACAACCAAACGCACAATGCTGCCGCCGCTTACATTCAGCTGTCTGTCGATGGTCAAATCTACTCAGGCATCGGCACCTGTAACAGCACTGTCTCAGCGATGCTAAAAGGCGCGTTGTCAGCATTGGCACAGGCTTGGTAATTGACCATTTTCATACCCAAAAAAGCACAGATTACAGTCTGTGCTTTTTTATTGGTCGGTTTAGTCTTTGATGGCTAGAATGCCTTGGTATTCATTGGGTAAAATTTCTATCAAAACCAATATCGATAATTGCAACAAAATTCACAATTTTTTGCCAATTTATGCTATAATAACTCGTTAAATTTTCGGGTACTTTCCCAGTGATTTTCAAAGGATTTTTATGAGTGATTCAGTCAGTCCGATTGGTATTGTCGATGAGTTAAAGCGGTCATATTTAGACTACGCCATGAGCGTCATTGTCTCTCGTGCATTGCCAGATGTGCGTGACGGACTCAAGCCTGTGCACCGCCGTATCTTGTACGCCATGCACGAATTGGGCAACGATTATAACAAAAAATACCTAAAATCAGCCCGTGTGGTCGGTGATGTCATCGGTAAATACCATCCGCACGGCGACATAGCAGTGTATGATGCCATCGTGCGTATGGCGCAGGATTTTAGCCTGCGTTATATGTTGGTCAATGGTCAGGGTAACTTCGGCTCGATGGATGGAGATCCACCAGCGGCGATGCGTTATACCGAGATGAAGATGCAGAAGCTGACGCATCGTATGCTTGCTGATCTGGACAAAGATACCGTCGATTGGGAAGATAACTACGACGGCTCTATGAAGATGCCAAGCGTTCTGCCTGCTCGTATCCCAAATCTACTGGTCAACGGTGCAGCAGGTATCGCCGTGGGTATGGCGACCAATATGGCACCGCACAATCTCACCGAAGTGCTAAACGCCTGCCTTGCTTATGCTGACAATCCAAATATCTCGACAGATGAGCTGATTACCCATATTTCAGGCCCAGATTTCCCGACGGGTGGTATCATCTATGGTCGTAGCGGCATCATTGATGCGTATCGCACGGGCAAGGGTCGTCTGCACATCCGTGGTCGCTATCACATTGAGCCGATGAGCGATAGCGGTGCAAACAAAGACCGTGAACGCATTGTCTTTACTGAGATTCCTTATCAGGTCAATAAGGCAAATCTGATTAAGCACATCGCTGACTTGGTCAATGCCAAAAAAATCGAAGGCATTAGCGAGATTCGTGACGAATCGGACAAAGAAGGTGTGCGAGTCGTGATTGATTTACGTCGTGGCGAAAATTCGGAAGTCATGGTCAACAATCTATTCACCCAGACACCGCTAGAGTCAAGCTTTAGCATCAATATGGTGGCACTGGATAATGGTCAGCCTAAGCTGATGACTTTGCGTGATTTGGTGGCGGCATTCATCCGTCATCGCCAAGAAGTCGTGACACGTCGCACCATTTTTGAATTGAACAAAGCCTTGGCTCGTGGGCATTTGCTCGAAGGTCTGACCATTGCGCTTGCCAATATTGATGAAGTCATTGAGACCATCAAGCAGTCATCAAATAGAGCTGAAGCGCGCGAAAGATTACTTGAGCGTACTTGGCAGTCAGGTGGCGTGGTGGCGATGCTTGAGGCAGCTGGTGCCAGCTCGATTCGCCCTGAGTATATCGAGGGTGAGGATCTGAATGCGCCTTATGGCTTGATTGACAATAACACACGCTATCGTCTATCGCCTGAGCAGGTCAATGCCATCTTGGATATGCAGCTACATCGCTTGACAGGTCTAGAGCAGGATAAGCTGACGGGTGAATATCAAGAAATCTTGGCCGAGATTGCTCGTCTTGAGCTGATTTTGAATGACTTTGATGTACTGATGGGTGTCGTGCGTAGTGAGCTGATTGAGATTCGTGATGAATTTGGTGACGAGCGTCGCACAGATATCGTCGATGCGCGACATGACTTCAACCGTGAAGATCTGATTCCAGAACAAACCGTTGTCTTGACCGTATCGCACACAGGCTATGCCAAGACGCAGCCAATCAGTGATTATCAAGCCCAAAAGCGTGGCGGTAAAGGCCGTTCAGCCACCGCTATGAAAGAAGATGATGTGATTGAGCATATGCTTGTCACCAGTACGCACGCGCATATCATGTGCTTTACCAATACTGGTCGCGTGTTTGGCTTGCGTGGCTTTGAGATTCCGATCGCCAGCCGCGGTTCAAAAGGTCGCCCACTCGTCAACCTGATCAATCTAGAATCGGATGAATCAGTGACTGCCATCTTGCCTGTCACAGATCTTAAGGACGAAAACAGCTTTGTATTCTTTGCCACCGCATCAGGTACGGTTAAGCGTGTCGCCTTGTCACAATTTGCCAATTTGCGTGCTAATGGTCTAAGAGCGATTGATTTGGCAGAAGGTGATACGCTGATTGGCGTCGCAATCACCGATGGCAACCAAGAAATCATGCTATTTAGCAATGAAGGTAAGGCAATTCGCTTTAAAGAAGACAGCATCCGTGCGATGAGCCGTGTCGCCAAGGGTGTGCGTGGTATGCGTGTCAATCTATTGGCACTGAGTGATGATGAGGAGATTGTCGAAGACGACAGTGATGATACCGATGGCTTTGCTGTTAGCCGTGTGGTGTCGCTTGTTGTTGCACCGACCACTGGTGAGATCCTGTGTGCGTGCGAAAATGGCTTTGGCAAACGCACCCCGATTGACGATTACCCAACCAAAGGCCGTGGCGGTAAGGGCGTTATCGCCATTAAGACTTCTGAGCGTAATGGTCAGTTGGTCAAGGCAATTGCCGTGACTGGTGATGAGGATGTGATTTTAATCTCGGACAAAGGCACATTGGTGCGTACTCCAGTTGCCCAAATCGCTACCGCAGGGCGTAATGCGCAAGGTGTTAAGCTGATTCGCATCGCCGATGAAGAGGCCTTGGTTGGTATGGCGTGCGTTGAGCATGAAGAAGCGGATGATATTGATGATATCGAAGTTACCATAGTGACTGTCGATGATGAGAATGTATAATCCGTCTCATTTGACCAAATGCTAAAAAAGCCAGATTTGATACTGGCTTTTTTATTAGCTTTGATAAATCATTTAAGAGTAAAATTGTTTATGACAACTTCACAAAATAAGCCTGCACCAAACGAACCTTCAGCACAGCCTAACAAACCTGTAATCTTACAAGGCATGGGTACAAAGCTGCTTGTGCTGATTTTATGCGCTGTAAGCTTTGTGGCGGGATTTTATGCACATCAAGCACGACAAATCAATCATTGTGAATCATTGGGACAAGTAGCACAAAAGCAAGGCTCTGTGGTGATTTGCATTTAATAATCATCTTAAATGGCAGATATGGCAACGCCATCACAATGACTTATCAAAAATCTCCGCCAGTGCCGAGCGATTGGTTTGTGCATTCCAGTGTTTCAGCTGCTGCAATCGGCGTTTGTGAATCTCGGACAGCACCAGATTTTGGCAGCTACCCATCTGCTGCTCTAGATGCTTGATGATGACATTGCCCAAGATCTCATTGAATAAAGGCGATAGATTCTGCATATTGTGGCGTTTGGTTGCTTTGGCAAATTCCACCCAGTGTTTTTTAAGCAAATCTTGTAATTCTATCGGTAGGGCAGCGATGATAAAATGTGCTGCCTGCTCGGTGTCGAATTGTAATTTGCTCTGAATCATTGATTTAGCAATCTCAATAATCTGACTGAGCAAGGGGGCGTTTAGCGATGCCCAAGTCGGTAACGGTGGCGATGTCAAATCCTGCCGCGCAAGATGACCGGCAAACTGCTCGTGCACCTTATGCAGCTGTGCAGCATGGATCAGTCGATCCAGTGGGTCATCCGCCAAGATTTGTGGCTGCGATAATAAGCATAGGCTTAGCTGCAAGGTAGGGTCTTGGCTATTGATGGTGTAATTAGCGCGATCAACCTTGTTAAACCGTGATGTGGTGCTGCGTCCGACAGCTTTGATTTTTTGGTAAATATCGCTATTAAGCCACCATCTTAGGCTTGAGCCTTTGGGGAATAATTCACAAAAACTACGCAATTGCGCCATTGCAGCGGCTTTTTGTTCAGGTTTATCAAGGTCAAATCGCGCGCTTAATGCTTGAAAAATATACTCAGATAAGCTTAAGGATTTTTTCAGTTCATCTTGCATGGCAGCCGCGCCATGCTTACGCAAAAAGCTGTCGGGGTCGTGCTGATCAGGCAATAATAAGAATTTCAGCGTCTTGCCATCGGTGAGTACAGGTGCAGCCACTTCCATCGTGCGCCATGCTGCCTTTTGACCTGCACCATCACCATCAAAGCACAAAGTTAGACTGTCATGATAGCGCAGCAAAGTGGCGATTTGTGTCTCGTTCGCTGCCGTACCCATTGGTGCGACCGCACCAAAAATCCCTGCTTGATACAGCGCGATCACATCCATATAGCCTTCGACCATCAGATATTCGCTCGCTTTTTGTTGGCGCGCTTCATACATACCATATAGAATGTGCTGCTTTTGGAAAATTGGCGATTCGCTTGAGTTGATGTATTTAGGCGTCTCATCACCAAGACTACGCCCGGCGAACCCAACCACGCGACCTTGCTTATCTTTAATCGGAAAAATCACGCGATTGCGCAATAAATCAAAATCGCGACCTTTTTGTGATTGACGCACCAGACCTAAGATCTTTAAGCCTTCGATGTCTTCAGAAAATACCGATTCTAAATGCTGCCAGCCTTCAGGCGCATAGCCCAAGCGAAAAGTTGTGATGCTCTCTTCGCTAATGCCGCGATCCAGAAAATACTGTTTTGCCTTTGGGGTATTATTAAGCATAAATTGATAATACTGGCAAATATTTTCAAGTAATTGGTACAAATCGCCTTGTGGTTCTTGGGCGTTTTGGGGTAAATATGCAGGTGCAGGCTGTGGCGGATTTTGCCAAGCATTATCCTGAATCGGCATATTGCCAGCGATGGGCTGTGGCGGTGCAGGTGGTGCAATCGGCACAGGATTTTCCCCATTTGGTGCATATGGATGGGGCGATGAATCGGTTTTTTTCTTGGTATAGCGCGTTTTTTTGGCGTGATTGTCGTCTTTGGGCAGCTCGATGCCTGTCTGTTCAGACAGATATTTGACCGCTTCCATGAAGCTTAAGCGTTCATATTCCTTTAAAAAAGTGATCGGATTACCCTTGGCATGACAGCCAAAACAGTAGTACAGATTGGTTTCTGGATTGACATAAAATGACGGCGTCTTCTCTCCATGAAACGGACAGCAGCCCTTGAACTCACGACCAGCAGGCTTAAGCGTCGTGTGCTTTCGAATCATGCCGACCAGATCGGCTTGGCTGTTCAGCTGTTCGATGATGGATTCAGAAATGCGCATCTTTTTTATCTTGGTTTTTAGGTGAATAAGATCAATGCATTGTAGCACAAATTATCATTCGGACAAAAATAAAACGGCAAACAGTTGCCGTTTTATCTGCATCACATCAGTAGGATCAGTGCGGAATGTTATTCACATTGCCTGTATCTGTGTCTGATGGCAAGCCTAGGCTTAGGTTTGGCAAGCGGCGCTGATTTTCTGGAATCAATGAATTATTTGATGATTCGATTTTCGATTCATTGGTCTCAGGTAGGCGCAGGGCTTGTGCTTGGTGGATGCTCTGGGTGCGCGTTTGACCTGCATACTGACCTTCAAAGGCAGGGGCATCGCTTGCACGACCCAATTTACCAAAGCTGATGGCTGATAGTACTTTTTGGGCAGTGGTTTTTGCGCCTGTACCGCTTAGGCGAACCGTGCCATCATTGCTCAGATATTGTGGATAGTTAATTTGTAGCAGAGTTTTGTACTCATTAGAGGTCTCTGTCAAGCCCAGCTGCTCATTGGTATAGGCAAGGATCGCCACCGCTTCAGGCACAGATTCTGACTGCGGGAAGTATTGGAACACCCACTTGGCGCGGTTGGCAGCAGCGACCATTGCATCACGCTTGATGTACCAACGCGCGGCGACCAGTTCATTTTCTGCCAAGGCATTATAAATCGCCACCATACGCTGTGCGGCATCGGCTGCATAGGTACTGTTCGGGTAATTGTTTACCAAAGATTGAAAATCTTGGAAAGCTAGGCGCAGATAGGCAGTGTTGCGCTCGGCTTGATTGACACGATATAGGCGCGGGCCTTTTGGCGCACCGTTCATATTGGTCACGCCTTGCACATATAATGCGTAGTCAATGTTACGACTGGTTGGGTACAGGCGAATGTATTCGGCGGTGCTTTGGGTCACGGCTTCATAGTTGCCTTGTTGATACTGCACATAGATTAAATCAAGCAATGCCTGTTCTGCCAAGCGACCCGTCGGGTAGAAAGTGCGGATATTATTCAGCGCGATCACCGCTTCATTATTGTGTGATTTGGCGATGGATTCTTGGGCGTAGTCATAATATTGCTGTTCGGTCTTGTCAGCTGTGGTGATTACATCGTCTTTTTTCTTGGTGCCGAACAGACCGCTCATGCTGGCACAGCCAGTCAATACACTGCCTGCCAGTACAGCAGTCATCGCAATTTTTAAGGCGTTTGCTTTCATGGTTTCCTCATATAATTGGCATTGCCATTATGCAATAAATTTTCGCTAGTTTAGCATGATTTATCAGCCAAAACAATGAAACTGATGCCCAAAACTTATCAAAACGCCCACAGACAGCAAATTATAACCAAATGTAAAACTTGCGTAATAAAAGAAGGCGCGCTAATAATTGCGTTACAGTGGCGCGATAGTTAAAAGTATGTTAAAGTATTAGGTTTTATTTAATGAACAATCCAAGATCTGACATGAGTGTAGAACAATACGAAACCGCGATGCCTGATGCCATTGATGAGTCGCTGATTGATAGTGATGATGGTGATCATCTTGAGCTTGAGCATGATAAAGCCGCTCAAGTGCTGACACATACCGTCGCAGCCAATGAATCAGGGATGCGCCTTGATAAGCTTGCAAGCACCGTATTTACTGAGTTTTCGCGTGCCAATTTACAAAAATTCATCGAGTCAGGCGATCTTTTGGTTAATGGACAAAGTGTCAAGCCTAAGCACGCGGTCAAGGTAGGGGATCAGCTTGTTTTATCAGCGGTACTTGAAAATCATTCTGAAGATTTGCCCGAGAATATCGCGCTGGATGTCATCTATGAAGATGATGATGTCTTGGTGATTAATAAGCCTGCAGGTTTGGTTGTGCATCCCGGTGCAGGTAATCGCACAGGTACGCTTGTCAATGCGCTGCTGTATCATTATCCAGAGTCGGCACATCTGCCACGCGCAGGATTAGTGCATCGGATTGATAAGGATACCACAGGGCTATTGGTCGTAGCGCGTAGTAAATCAGCGCAGTTGGATTTGATAGATCAGCTTAAAGATAAAACTGTCTATCGTCATTATCAATGTATTGTACTGGGCGCACCCCATGAGATCATGCGCCATGCGCGCATCGATGCGCCGATCGGTCGGCACAGCACACAGCGCACCAAGATGGCGATCAAAGACACAGGCAAACCTGCCGTTACGCACATCATCAAGGCAACCGCGCTACATGAGCGATACAGCCTGTGCGATGTGCAGCTAGAAACAGGACGCACCCACCAAATCCGCGTCCATCTATCGTCCGTGGGGCATCCGCTGGTCGGTGATAAGGTCTATGGCACATCACCGCGCGCAGGTTTAAGTGCGGATATGCGCGCACAGCTTGCCAGTTTCCCACGCCAAGCCCTGCACGCGCATACGCTGGGCTTTACGCATCCTGTCACAGGTGAGTTGATGAAATTTTTTGCGCCACTGCCTGATGATATGCAAGCACTGATGGATGCCTTTGAAGCAGAATGATTTTTTTATTAGTTAGTATAAATTTATAATTACAATGAAGAAGATGACAACTATACCGCCAATCAGTGTGCCGATGACCCAGCTTTATCAAGATGATGGCATCTTTATCGCGCAGACGCACGCAGGTGAATTTGATAAATTTGACCAAGCTGATCTGTATGGTGAATTTAACTTAGGACTTCATGTTAAAGATAAGCCATCTGCTGTATTATTGCGCCGTGCTGCACTCTTAGATCAGTTAAATCAATCTACACAATCTAGGATTGATCATATCTATTGGCTCAATCAAGTGCATGGCGATACCGTCATTGATGTGGATGATGTAGCAAGCACACTTAGCGCACATTCTGCCGATGCGCTGATCAGCCATCAAGTGGGGCAGGCGCTTGCGATCATGACGGCTGATTGTGTGCCAGTGGTGATTTTTGGTGATGCCAATGATGGCATTGCCTGTATTCACGCAGGTTGGCAGGGTTTGGTCAATGGCATTATTGCTAAAAGCTTTGTCAAACTAAATCCGATGACAAATCCCAAAGCCATCATCGGCGCGTGCATTTCTCAAGCTGCTTATGAGATTGATCATGCGCTTGCGGTACGGATCTGCACGCAAATTAGCGATCAAAAGCTTGTTGGTTTAAACTTTGATGCGCTGTTTGATACCATCATCATCGCATCAGATTGTCAAGATAAAGTAAAAATTGATATTGTAAAACTGGCGCGCCTTGAGCTTGAACATCTTGGCATCAGCGTGATAAATGACAGTGTCGCTTGCAGCTATCAAGATGCCAATTTATACTCATATCGCGCCCAAACTCATGCCGCCAAGCCTGCCACCGGTCGCATGGCGATGATCGTAGCAAAAGTTTAATCATTAATAAGGATAAATGTAGAAAAAATGACCATCTTAACCGAAAATACGCCAAAAATCGCCATCATTTATCATTCTAATTATGGACACACTCGCCGTGTGGCACACGCCATTGCACAAGGGGTTGCGCGTGTTGGCAGTGCTTATCCAATCGATATCAGCAAGCTTAGTGATGATGACTGGGCAATGATGGATGGCGCGGATGTCTTGGTGTTCGGCAGTGCGGTATATATGGGCAGCACGACAGCAGAATTTAAGGCATTCATGGACAGCACATCTAAGCGATGGCTCAGCCGCGCTTGGCAGGGCAAATGGGCGGCAGGTTTTGCTAATTCAGGCGGGCTAAGCGGTGACAAATTGGCGGTATTGCAGCAGTTTTGCTTATTTGCCATGCAGCACGGCATGAACTGGATTGGCTTGCCATTATTGCCGACAGGTAGTAATGAGACCGATTTGAACCGCTTAAGCAGTTTTTTGGGTCTTATGACTCAGTCGCTTGATGCACCACCTGAAGTGACACCGTGCCAAGGGGATATTGATACCGCGATTTGGTTTGGTGAACACTTGGCAAAGACAGCGCAAAAATAATTTAAAAATTCTAAACCTAAAACCAATCTTCAAGCAGATACGCGTGTCTTAGCTGTTCTGCTTGGCTTGGTTTGGGTTTATTTTTTTGGGGCAATGTCAGATGCTCGCTATGATGCGTTACCTGCATCGGCGCTGTGACAGGGTGCAGTGTGATGGGCAAAGGACTGCGCGTCACTTGGATATGCTGACAGCCTGTAAGTGTCATCACCATGATGGCAGATGCAGATATTTTAGTAAATGTTGATTGACGCACGCTGTTACCCAGATTTACTTTATTGAGCTTTGCCATTTATTTTGACCAAATGGGATCGCGCACTTGCCCTGTGGTGGCGATGGCGCGCGTGCTGTTATTGTGCAGATTTCTAATCATCAGCTGACTTTGCTTGCCTTGACTGAGCGCATATACCAGCTGATTGCCAGATGGCGATAAGCTGGCTGAGATCTCAGTGCCTGATGCAGCAAAGCTTTGCTCGGTTTTGCCTTGAGTATTGGCAATGACGATGCGTGAGCCTGCGACATAGACGATTTTTGAGCCATCATGACTTAGGCGCGGATTGGTGGCGTTGGCGATCAGCGGTGTTGCGGTTTGGTTACCGAAATTTTGGCGGTATAATCCTTGGCGGCGACTGCCCTGATCAGCAGTAAAGATAAAGCCTTGATTGTTCGGCAGATAATTGGGCGAGTTTTCCGCACCGTTTAAATTGGTCAATCGCTCAAGAGTATTTAGGCTTAAATTTAGGCGGTAAATATTGGGATCATTATTCTCATGACTACCTGAGAATAGAATGCTTGTACCATCTGGGCTGAAGCTTGGCGCAAGATTATGCCCCCAAAACGGTGTCACCACACGGCTCTCGCCACCATTGACCGATTGGATTTGGATCACTGGCAAACCATTTTGACGCTGCACGCTATAGGCAAGCTGACTGCCATCAGGGGAGAAAGTTGGCGTTAGGATTGAGCCATTGACCGTGTATAAAGTGCGCGCGTTTTTCCCGTCGCTGTCGATGATTTTTAGCGTAGCGATCGGTGCAGATGGCGTGCCTGTGTTCTCGACATAAGCGATTTTTGAGCCAAAATCCGATGCTTGACCTGTGATGGCTTGATAAATCTTGTCACTAAGCTGCGCTGATGTGCGATTGATCGCGATTGGGTCACTATCGGTGATGTGCGTCTGTGCGCCGCCCAGACTTTTGCCATTGATCGCATCGATGACTTCATAAGTGATGGCAGTCTTTCCGCCTGCGATCGAATGCGCTTGACCGATGACCACATAGCCAAAGCCCTGATTGCGCCATGCATTCAGATTAGACAAGATCTCATTGCTATTATTGGTTTGCTGTGGCAGATTATTTTGGGTTGCGCCAAGTTCGGTCGTGTCAAGCTTAGCGGTGATGGCAGATGACAGCGCGTTATTACCGATGAACGGTAAAACGGCGACGCGCTGCGTACTTTGGGCGATTTGCTGCGTCACCGTCCAGACTTTATCATCATTAGCGCTTGCCATTTGGCTCATCGATACACTCAGCAGTGCAGCGGTCAGTAGGGTCATTTTTTTCATAATCATACTCAAAAACCAATGATCAATTCGGCGCTTGTGCACCATTGTCATCTTTTGGTTCATCAAAAATCAAAGTCTCGGTTCTAAATTCAAAGGTCATGCGACTGACCACGCCAGCCAATTCGCGATAAGGGGCGGCAGCACTGACAGCGGCACGAATCGATGGCTTAAGATCAGGATCGCCTGCACCAAAATCAATGCCAGCGACATTGCCTGCATCATCAAAACGCACGACAAATTGCATGGATTGATTGGGCTGCTTGGGCTGCGATTTCCATGCTGATTCGATACGGCGATAGGCGGCTTGTTGTACAGCAAGCTTATCAACGGTCGGTGTAGCGTTTGCTGTGCCTGCACCAGTTGTTTGTGCATGATCACCAACGCTCACAGATGATGCCAATTGATCATCGGCTGATGGCGCGCTTGTCGTATCGGTAAAGGTATCAAAAGTACTGATATCTGTGCCTGTATCAGATGGTGTGCTTGGCGTGCTTGATGAAGCGATTTGCGTGGTGGAATTGACCACGCGATTGGTTTGATAAGGATTATCTGACTGATAACGAGCCATCAGTGCTTTATCTGCACTGGATACTTGCGTTGTCTGTGCGGATTTTGCAGACTTTTGACTTTGTTTGTGATGATTTTGCAAGGCTTTTTGTGCTGCTGCCAAATCGTCTTGGCCCACCAAAGTGGTGGCAATGCCCGTATCGGCATCAGATGGCGCAATCAGTGGCGCAGCGATGGCAATAACAATCATCGCATGGATGACGACACTTGCCAAGATTGGCAGGGTATAAGACTGTGCCATACGCGCCCCTTATTTCGCCGACTCGCTAAGCAGACTCACCTGTGATACGCCTGCATTTTGGATCAGCGCCATGATGTGCATGATTTGATGATAGGGATTGTCCGCATCGGCATTGACCATGACTTGTAGCTCTGGATTATCGCCATGCATCTTGCGTAACAGCGCATCAAGGTGAGCATCATCAAGCGGCTCATCGATGGCATCTTTATGGCTGACAAACAGCGCGCCATCATTTTTAATCGTCACAATCACAGGCAGCGCATCGCTTTGGGTTACAGGCTTAGTCTCTTCTTTTGGCAAAGACACATCAACCCCTGTAGCCAGCATCGGCGCCGTCACCATAAAAATCACCAACAGCACTAGCATGACATCGATATAAGGCACGACATTCATCTCGGCATTAAGCGGCTTGGTGCTGCGTGCAAAAGAACTGTGGCGTTTGCTCATATTCTCACCACTTATCGCTTGGCAAGTAAGGCAGAAATCAGAGATTCACAGAACAAAGCGCGTCGCTCATAGATGCTATTTGCCTTGGCGGTAAAATAATTGTACGCAAGGCTTGCAGGAATCGCAGCAAATAGACCTAATGCGGTCGCAATCAAAGCTTCAGCAATGCTTGGCGCGACCGTCGCAAGACTTACCGACTGCGCTTGACCCAAGCCAATAAAGGCATTCATAATGCCCCACACCGTGCCAAAAAGACCAATATAAGGCGATACCGAACCGATACTGGCAAGCGGTGCTAAGCCTTGCTCTAGGCGGTTTTGCTCACGCCCAAGTGCCACTTTTAGCTCACGCTCAGCAATGCCGGCTTGCTCAGCATTTGGCAGATCGGCAGCCTTTTTATACCCATCATAAAACACCGCTTCGAGTGCCGTGCGCTCAGTTTCTTTGGTCACTGTGGCAAATTGCTTGTTAATCGAATCTGTCCAAAACCAATCTTCAAAACGCGCATCAAATCGCGAAGCGCCGCCAAGCTTAGCACCAAGATGAAAAATCAGCACCCAGCTTAGGATGGATAATAAGAGCAAAACCGCCATCACTAGCTGCACGACCAAACTTGCCCCAGTGATAAGCCCAAGAATACTGATGGATTGGTTCATAATAAAATCGTTTTAATTGTTAAAATTACCGCGATTATAACATAAGTTTATTGATGGTTGGTATTAAAAGCTTGAAAATAGGCGACAAGGATAGTTTGATCAGTCGCCAAAGTTGCCATAAAAGTCGCCACACAGCTTAAGCGCAGCAAAAATTGCACGATGACAAAAATTTCATTACAATAGTGCGTTTATATAAATATCTATTAAAAACAGCCCATGACCACTCAGCCAAATTCTGCCCAAGTTTCAAATACCGCACCCGTACTTGCCAAAGATCGATATTATTTAGAAAAACTTCGTAAAGAAATCAAATCTGCTCATGGCGATGACAAGCTCAAAAAACAAGCGCGTCATGATGAGATCACTGCGCGCTCATCTGCCAAAGTACAAGCGCGGCAGCAAAGTATCCCTGCTGATTTATTCGCCAAGCTTAATCACGATCTGCCGGTCACCGCAGAAGCTGAGACCTTAATCCAAGCGATTCGCGATCATCAAGTGGTGATCATCGCAGGCGAGACAGGCTCGGGTAAGACCACACAGCTGCCTAAGCTTGCGATGCTGGCAGGGCGTGGCATCACAGGACAAATCGGGCACACGCAGCCACGGCGATTGGCAGCACGATCGGTGGCGACGCGTATCGCTGAAGAGCTTGGCGAAGAGCTTGGGCGTACGGTGAGTTTTAAGATTCGCTTCACAGAAGAAGGCGGTAAGCATTCGATCGTCAAGCTGATGACCGATGGTATTTTGTTAGCAGAGCTTGGCTCGGATAAATTTTTGGCAAATTATGACACCATCATCATCGATGAGGCGCATGAACGCAGCCTAAACATTGATTTTATCATGGGTTATCTGAAGCGGCTATTGCCCAAGCGTCCCGATCTAAAGGTCATCATCACATCAGCGACACTTGACACCCAGCGATTTGCCGAGTATTTCGCGGTCGGTGGTATGCCTGCGCCTGTGTTCGTCGTCGAAGGTCGCAGCTACCCCGTGGAAGTGCGCTACCGGCCTTTGACCGATATGATTATCAAAAGCCAAGATGATGATGCATTTGATGACATCGAAGATAATCTGCCGCGTGCGCTGACTGCGGCGGTGAATGAATGCTTTGATGATGCGCGCGCCAAAGGTCATCCTGATCAAGCCGATATTCTGATCTTTGCCGCTACCGAAGCTGAAATCCGTGATTTACAAGATATTTTAAACAGTTATGCGCCTGCACATACCGAGATTTTGCCATTGTTTGCGCGCCAAAGCTATGCCGAGCAGCAGCGGATTTTCTCACCAAATGGCAAAGGACGACGCATCATCATCGCCACCAATGTCGCTGAGACTGCGCTGACCGTACCGAACATCCGCTATGTGATTGATCTTGGCTTTGCGCGTATTTCGCGATACAACTACCGCTCGCGCATCCAGCGCCTGCCGATCGAAGCGATCAGTCAAGCGGCGGCAAATCAGCGTAAAGGTCGCTGTGGTCGTGTGGCAGCAGGGGTATGTATTCGATTATACTCTGAAGAAGATTTTAACAGTCGTCCTGAGTTTACCGAACCTGAGATTCTAAGAACCAACCTTGCGTCCGTCATACTACAGATGGAGCGGTTGCGACTTGGTGATGTTGATTCTTTTGATTTTATCACACCGCCTGATTTGCGCCTTGTCAATGATGGTCGTAAACTGCTCATCGAACTGGGCGCGCTTGACGATACTGCCTACACCAAAACCCGCGCCAAAAAAGGACGCGCGCAAGAAGGCAACCTAACCAAAATCGGTCAGCAAATGGCAAAAATGCCGATTGATCCGCGACTTGCGCGTATGCTGATCGCTGGCGATACTTTCGACTGCCTGCACGATATGCTGATCATCGTCTCTGCCTTGGCAGTGCAAGATGTGCGCGAACGCCCAATGAATAAGCAAATGCAAGCCGATCAAAAGCACGCCTTATTCCGCCGTGATGATTCGGACTTTTTATTTTATCTTGAATTATTCCAAGCTTTATTTGACAAACATCCCACCAATGATCATCAAATTTTATCCAGTAATGGGCGCCGTAATTTTGCCAAAAAGCACTATTTGAGCCATCCACGCATCCGTGAATGGCAAAAAACACATCGCCAGCTGACTGAGATGGTTGCTGAGATGGGCTTTGTCATTGGCGTACCGACAGATGATGATAAAGATATTGAATCCATCGATACTAAAAAAGGCGTGCGCTTATCTTTATCCAAAACCAATCAAACGCGCCAAGCTCAAGGCAAAAATCCCAAGCAAGCACTGGTAAATTTAAAAGAAAAACTAAAAATTGCCAACGCGCCAAAAGATCGCCAAGCGGCACATTATGCCAATATTCACCGCGCGCTTTTGACCGCGTTATTGTCCTTTGTGGCGCACAAGACCGAGAACATCGGCGAATATCTGATGGCGCGCAGCCAAAAATCGCGCATTTTCCCTGCCAGCACCCTGCACAAAAAAGGTGTGCAGTGGGTGATGGCTTTTGAAGTGGTGGAGACTTCGCAAGTCTATATGCGCTGCTTGGCAAAAATCGAACCTGAGTGGATCATTTCTGCTGCGCCAAATCTGCTGAAATATCATTATTTTGAGCCGCATTGGTCAAAAAAAGCAGGGCGTGTGCGTGCTTATGCGCAAATCAGCTTATTTGGCTTGATTGTCATTGCCAAAGAGCTTGTGAATTATGAGCAAATCGATTTGGCTCAGGCGCGTGAGATTTTTATCCGTGATGCATTGGTTGCCAATCAGTTTGGTGCTAATTTGGCATTTTTAAGCGATAATGCCAATAAAATCAAAGATATCGAACGCATTGAAGATAAGATGCGCCGCCGCGATTTGCTTGTCGATGAAGAAGCGCTGTATCAATTTTATGAGACGCGCATTCCTGAGCATATCGCCAGTCGCAAGAGTTTTGAAGAGTTTTATCACGATGCCGAGAATAAAACGCCGAACTTTTTGCACTTTAATGATGACGATGTGCTGAATGAGTCGGTGAGCGATTCTAAGCAATTTCCCGAAAGTTGGCACTTAGGCGGGGTGAAATTACCACTGTCTTATGTTTTTGATCCTGCCAGTGATGATGATGGTGTGACCGTGCGCGTGCCAATTAAGGCGTTAGCGCAGCTTGATTCTGTGGCACTGCTTTGGGGCATTGCAGGGTGGCGATATGAATTGGTGCTGCAATTATTAAAAACTTTACCCAAAGAAATCCGCCGTCAAATCGTGCCGATACCTGATACTTGTGCTAAAATTTTTGATAAGCTAAATCCAAAAGCACAGGCAGGTCTGCTTGATCAATTAAGCCAAGCTTTATTAAGTTTAGGTGTGCGCACCAATCCCAATGACTTCGCCCCTGACAAGGTTGAAGATTATTTGCGGCCTTTAGTATGTGTGCTGGATGACAAAAACCGCGTGATTGACAAAAGCCGCGATCTTTTGCGCCTACAAGCACGCCATCGCGCCAGCACAAGCCAAAGTGTCGCGGTGGAGCAGGGTTTACACACGGATTTTCCTGAATATTTTCATTTTATCAAATCCAAGCACACATCAGGCATTGTCATGCAGGAATTTTCGGCACTGCAAGCAGACAAAACGGGTACAGCGGTATCAATCGCTGTATTTACCGAGCTTGGCACGGCGCTCAGCACCCATCGCACAGGCGTTTTGGCATTGATTAAAGCTAAGCTTGGCGCGAAACAAAAGCAGCTGACAGGGCAGATTGATAAAGCCTTTAAACTTGCCTTTGCGCCGCTTGGAGATTTAGAAAAACTAAAAACCATCGTCGTAGATGCGACATTACAAGCCTGTCTATATCAGCATGCTTATAACTTTGATAAACAGCCAATCAGCGAAGAAGGCACGCACGCACGAAGTCTAATCGCAGGGCTGATTACTGATAAAAATGCGTGGCTGATTGAGCATTTGCCGATGGATGAGACTGAGTTTGTACATACCGCTGAGCTGATTTTGGGGCAGTTTTTGCTTGTGGGGCAGTCGGTGCTAAAAACACTCAAAGACATCTACACCGCATGGCAGACCGCGCGCGGTAAGCTATTAATGCTGGATCAAGAGATTTTTGGCGAGAGCATCGAAGATATTGAAGATCAGCTTGATGATCTTCAGCTTGCCAATTTCATCTATCGCAGCGAATATCAATACTGGAAGCAGTATCCGCGTTACCTGCAAGCGCTGAATATCCGCCTTGATCGATTGGTGCATAATTTGGATGCGGATCTTGATGCGGTTTATCAGCTTGATGTGCATATGGAGCGACTGGCGACGGTGGTGCATCAGGCGAAATTTGCCGAATATCGTTGGCTGGTCGAAGAGTACCGTATTAATCTATTTGCTCAGCCGATGAAGACGCTATCGCCTGTATCTGCCAAGCGACTTGAAAAAGTTTGGGCGAATCTAACTACCAAATAAGTGTGTTTGATGAAGATTTTTGGCAAATTTGCTGTTAAAGAGTGCGGATAAGTTTACGAAAGTACAAGCATTTTGACCAAGTCATTAAATATTTATGTAAACAACTGTATTTTTTTACAACTTGTTACATTTATTTGTGCTAAAATGGCAAAAAGAAATATGAGCCGTGCAACCGCGCAGGGCAACAAATTTAAGGAGTCTTTATGACCATTTGCATCACCGCAACAGGACTACACATTCCCGCCAATAAAATCAGCAATGAAGAGCTAGTGGCGACTTTTAATACTTATGTGGATAATTATAATGCCGAGCACGCCGATGCCATCGCAGCAGGCGAAAAGGTCGCTTTGCAGCATTCTAGCGCTGAGTTTATCGAAAAAGCATCAGGTATTCGCTCGCGCTATGTGGTCGAGAAAAAAGGCGTGCTAGACCCAAACATCATGGCGCCGATTTTCCCTGCGCGTAAGCTTGGCGAAGAGCTGTCTATCATGGCAGAGATGGGTGCGGATGCTTTGAATAAAGCCCTTGCCAATGCTGGCTTGAATGCTGATGACTTGGACGGCGTGATTTGTGCGTGTTCGAATTTTCAGCGCGCCATGCCTGCGATCGCCATCGAGATTCAGCACGCTGTCGGCATGACGCATGGCTTTGCTTATGACATGAATGTGGCGTGTTCTGCGGCGACTTTTGGTATCGCGCAGGCGGTGGGTAATATTAAGGCAGGACTTGCCAAGCGTGTGGCGGTGGTGAATGTCGAGATCACATCAGGACATCTCAACTGGCGTAATCGTGATAGCCACTTTATCTTTGGTGACATCGCTGCAGCGACCATCATCGAAGAGCTGGATACGCCAAAAGGCTATGAAATCATCAGCACCAAGCTGATTACCCAATTTTCGACCAATATCACGAGCGAATACGGCTTTATGGATCGCTCAGAGTCCTTGGCATCAGGTGTGCCGATGTACAGCGACATCAATGAGCCTGTAACCAAAAGCCTATTTTTGCAAGAAGGGCGCAAAGTCTTTCGCGAAGTTTGCCCAAAAGTCGCTGAGACCATCAGTACACATCTGAGCGAAAATGGCATCGAACCTGCACAAATCAAGCGTATGTGGCTGCACCAAGCCAACATCAATATGATTGATCTGATTCTGCGCACCGTGATGGGTAAAGATGCGGACAAAGACATCGCCCCTGTGGTCATCGCTGATTATGGCAATACCAGCTCAGCAAGCCCAATCATTGCATTCCACGATCGCCAAGATGGTGTGGCATCGGGTGATCTGTGTGTGATTTCATCGTTTGGCGCAGGTTATTCGATCGGTTCGGTGATTGTTAAAAAAGTGTGATGGCTGTTTGTGATAGCTGTTTAAGAATTAAGAAAAATCGGGTTTGTATCTAAGCCCGATTTTTTTGTTGGGAGCTAATTTTTTTTTAAAGCCCAAGATAATTGGCTACTTGTGCCATTCTGCTATCTACCGATCCTGTGATAGGCACAAAGCTTAAGCCCAATTTTTCTAAAGTCTTAATAATCTCATCACGCATCAGATGTCTGCCATGCGGCAAATCGCGCTGTCCATCCGCCACCCATGTGATACCAATATCATCAGTCACAAAGATCGCATCGTAGCTGAGCGTATTGATCATATCCCATAGCTCATCCGCCACTTGTCCAAAATACCACTGACTATATATCGCCAATAAAATCACTGAAGTATCACAAATAATCAGCTTATCATTAGCTTGCATAGCATTATTTTCAAGTCTGATTTGCGCCTGTGCAATCGGTACAATATCATCAAAAGTACAGACATAACCTTGTGGCTTTGTATCCAAAAATAGTCGCAAATACTCAGGGACAATCACGCCTTGATAACGCTGCGCCAAAGCAGCGGCAAGCGTGGATTTGCCTGTACATTCAGCGCCGATGAGTAGGATTTTGGTGGGTTTATTTGGGATTGGCATGGTGTATATGGGCGTAAAATTTGCGGTTATTATAAATCAGCTTGGTAAATTAGCGGTGAAATATTTATGCAAAAAATACGGATTTGTGGCAAAATAGGGCTTATTTTTATCAGACAAATTTATACTTATGATTAAAGAATCCCTACGCCATCGCCTAGATCAGATGGTTGATCGTTTTGAGGAAGTGACCGCGCTGTTATCCGACCCTGAAGTGATTGGCGATAATAAGAAATTTCGCGCGCTATCGATGGAGCATAGCGATCTTGGCGAGATTACCGAGACTTGGCAGAAGTTTTTGCAAGCTGAAGAAGACCTTGCCACTGCCCAAGAGCTATTGTCCGATCCTGATATGAAAGAGATGGCGGCTGAAGAGATTGACGATGCCAAAGCGCGCATTGAGACTTTGGGCGAACATCTGAACATCTTGATGTTACCTAAAGATCCTAATGACAAAGTCCCTGCCTTTCTTGAGATTCGTGCGGGTACAGGCGGTGATGAAGCGGCGATTTTTAGCGGTGATTTGTTCCGTATGTACCAAAAATACGCTCAATCGCAAGGTTGGCAAGTCGAAGTCCTATCCGCCAACGAAGGCGAGCATGGTGGTTATAAAGAAATCATCAGCCGTATCTCTGGCATCGATGTCTATGGCCGCCTGAAGTTTGAAAGCGGTGCACACCGTGTACAGCGAGTACCAGCCACTGAGTCCCAAGGGCGAGTGCATACCTCGGCGTGTACGGTGGCGGTGATGCCAGAGATTGAGATTGATGATACGGTTGAAATCAATCCAGCAGATTTGCGTATCGATACCTATCGTTCAAGTGGTGCAGGTGGTCAGCATGTCAATACCACTGACTCTGCGGTGCGTATCACCCACATCCCAACAGGCGTGGTCGCCGAATGTCAACAAGAACGCTCTCAGCATGCCAACAAAGAAAAGGCGATGAAGATGCTGATTGCTCGTATTCAGCAAGCCAAAGTCCAAGCGCAGATTGATGCCACCAGTGATATGCGTCGCAATTTGGTCGGTTCGGGCGATCGCTCTGAGCGTATCCGCACTTACAATTTCCCACAGGGTCGCATGACAGATCATCGCATCAACTTGACATTATATAAGCTCGATGCCATCATGGAAGGGGATTTGACTGAGCTATTAGACAGCTTATTGCGTGAGCATCAAGCAGATCTGATGGCAAGTGTTAGTGGTGAGTAATGCATTAATAATAAAGCGGCTTTTGGGTCGCTTTATTATTAGGGGGTATTCATGAAAGCACAGCTAAAAGCGATTATTGTTGAAGAAATATCTGAAGCATTATCTGAGTTGCATCCAAAGCCATTAGGTGAATTTGCTTTGGATTTGCGCTTGGTTATTGGTGTTGATGGTAAAATTGGTGGTGATGATTTTTATCTAACTATTTGTACGCCAGCTTATCTATCTCAGTTGGCTGATGAATGTTATGATGTGATGGGATGTAGTTATCTGATTGTCAATCACTTTGATTACAATAAAATCAAACAAATCATTGAAAGATACATTTGTTATGCCACAGGTGATAGTTGGTATCAGCTTGCCATGCAGATTGGCACTTTTGCTAGGTGGGAATTTGATAATTATTTTGAAAATAATTAGAATTAAAAAATCGCCGATAGTCTTTACTGTCGGCGATTTGTTTGATTTGTGTGTTTGGCTCAATTGATTTATTTGACCAATTTTGAAATGGTCTTAAAGGCAGGATCATCTGCACCACGAAGCAATTCAAACAAAATCGCTTCGGTGGTTGTAATCACCGCACCAGCGCGGCGCATACGGCGAAGGGCGATTTTTTTGTCATACGGATTGCGTGAGCCGACCGCATCAGCGATGATCACAGGCTGCATCCCATTATCTAATAAATCCAATGCTGTCTGCAGTACACAGACATGGGTTTCGATGCCGAATAATAGTGCGATACGGCGGTTTTGGCGGACGATATGCGCCCAAGATGGCGGATTGTCACAGACGCTAAAGCTGAGTTTCTCAAAGCTTTGTTTGTTCGCGTCATCCAGCACATCCGTCAATTTGGCAATGGTTTCGCCCAGACCTTTTTTGTATTGTTCGTTTAGCATCACAGGTACGCCAAGCGCCTGCAGACCTTGGATAAGGATCGCCATCTTGTCCGTGATGGCTTCGTGATCATGGATATGTGGGGTGAGTTTTTCTTGAACATCGATCAAAATCGCTTGCACATCATCGCGTAAGATACGATAAGGCACGCCGACAGTTTTGGTACTCATCACAGACTCCTTGTTTCAAGTAAGGTTTAACTCATCATAGCGGTTTTTTGTTTTTGGTGCAAGGGTGTTTGGGTTTATTTAACCAAGTAATCAAGTCCAATATCTAGATTTTTCACTGTATGTGTCAAATAGCCTAGGGCAATATAGTCTACACCATGTTCCGCTATCGTCTTGATGCGCTCTAAGGTAATACCGCCAGAAGCCTCAGTCTTGGCGCGACCCTGACACATCATTACTGCTTGTTGTAGTGTAGCATCATCCATATTGTCCAACAGCACAAAGGTTGCGCCCGCATCTAGTGCTTGTTGCAACTGCTCCAAGGTATCAACTTCAACTTCGACAGCGATCAAATGCCCTGCAGCATGTTTAGCGCGATAAATTGCATTGGTCAAAGAATCAACATAAATCAAATGATTATCCTTGATCAAGATGGCATCATCCAATCCCATGCGATGATTGCAACCACCACCAACACGCACGGCATATTTTTGTAGGCTGCGCAGCAATGGTATGGTTTTGCGTGTGCAAGTGATTTTGGTCTTGGTGTGTGCCACTTGGGCGACAGCAATGGCGGTTTGACTGGCGATGCCGCTTAAGTGAGTCAAAAAATTCAGCGCCACACGCTCAGCTTGCAATAATGCGTGAGCATCCCCTTTAACAATCGCCAAAACTTGTCCAGTCTGAATACGGTCACCATCTTGTGCCTTGGTCTTAAATTTGATTTTGGGGTCGCATAAGGTGAATGACAATCGTGCCAAATCCATACCGGCGAGTATGCCATCTTCACGGCTGACGATTGCCAGTTTCGCCTTAGTGCCTACTGGAATAATCGCCTGACTGGTAATGTCACCACGCCTACCTAAGTCTTCAGCCAGTGCCAGTTGTATGATGGGTGTAATCATTACATCAGGCAATGAAAAAATTGCTTTTGCTGTGCGAACGGTTTTTTTCTTATTTGCCATCATCTTCTCCCTAAATTAACAAATTGTCACCGGTGATTATTTACTTACAGGCAACCTAGTGCTGGACAATGAACGCTCAAGCAAGACATTATCTTTGAAGCGATATAGCTGCGCTGGACGCCCACGCATACCGACCGTATCTTTAGAACAAGGTTCGATCAATGCTTGATGAAAGATTTGTCGGCGAAAATTTTGTTTGTGCAAAGTACACCCTGTCAATGTCTCGATGCTTTTTTGTAACGCAAGTAAAGTAAATTGCTCAGGCATTAATTCAAAAATCACAGGGCGATATTTGATCTTGGCGCGTAATCTTGCTAATGCCGTTGCAAGTACGCGACGATGATTTTTGTTCATATAAATGCCTGTTTGTCCAATATCAAACCCTTGCAATAGCGTCGGCGATTCAGTAATTAATCCTGCTTCATAAAGCATCTCGTAACGCAATAACACCATATCATCCATCCATGTATATGTGCCAGTACCCCAAACTATCTGTATGCGCTGGTGGCGCTTATTGGACTGAACACGACTTGGGGCATTATCCGCCCAGTGCTTGAGTGCTTGCAAGATATATTCAATACGAGCTTGCCAAGTGGTGCAGCGTGTATCTTCCCAAGGAAAATACTGATACCAGTCGCACCATATTGCATCTGCTGCCAAATCTTGTGCCTCATTAACCAAACCTAAATAACTCACATATAACACTGGTAAGCCATCTTGGTTCTGTCTATGGGTATCAACAAATGTATAAAGCTGCTCAACATAACCCATAGGCTGGGCAGTTTGTTTATGCACCCAATCTCTGACACCCGCTTGCAAGGAATGGTGAATGGGGCTGAGCGCACCACTTGGTAGTTCGCGACCATCTGTTACGGTCAATACGCGCGCTGTGTTATCAGTTACTGCCACCAAGACTGTCACCAACTCAACAATGCCGTGCGTTGAATTATCAAAGGTTTTTATCCTCTGGATGGTTTGCATAATAATTGTCCATACGATTATTTATTTGGTCTATTTTAAAAAACATTGGACAAAATTACAAACACCCAAGGCAAATACCATTGCAATGATATAAATTTTCAAAAAGTGCTTTACATTATACTCAAAATGAGCATAATAGTCAAAAATATATACTCAATTTGAGCATATATTTGAAAACATGCTTTTGTTCTTATTTTGTAATTTTAAAGAAGGATTTGGTCAATGTCTGTCAGTACAAATATTACGCGTATCGATTATGATTTACCATCAGCACACGCGCCAACGATGCAGTGTAGTACACAACAAGCATGGGCAAAGGTACCATCAGAGCTTGAATCTACCCAAAAACAGTGGTACATCGAACAAATCAAAATGCTGCTTGCTCAAAAAAATGCTGTATTGGTGGCGCATTATTATGTCAATGCCGATATTAAAGAGCTTGCTATACAAACAGGTGGCATGGTGGGCGATTCATTGCAAATGGCGCAATTTGCGGCAGAGCATCCTGCCGACACGCTAATCGTTGCAGGAGTGCGATTTATGGGGGAAAGTGCCAAAATATTAAGCCCAAATAAAACAGTGCTCATGCCTGATTTGCAAGCAACTTGCTCATTAGATTTGGGTTGTCCTGTTGATGTTTTTACACAATTTTGTGATGAAAATCCCGATCGTGAAGTTGTGGTTTATGCCAATACCAGTGCTGAAGTGAAGGCGCGTGCTGATTGGGTGGTAACAAGTGCTATAGCAGTAGATTTGATCGCATATTTACATGCTCAAGGTAAGAAAATTCTATGGGGTCCTGATCGGCATTTGGGTGGCTATCTTGCGCGTCTAACTGGTGCTGATATGCTGCTTTGGCAAGGCTCATGCCTAGTTCACGATGAATTTAAGGCTCTGGAACTAAGTCAATTGCAAACAGAGCACCCCAATGCAGCAACTTTGGTGCACCCTGAAGCACCTGAATCGGTAGTTCTTTTGGCTGATGTGGTCGGTTCAACCAGTCAATTGATCGATGCGGCAGTCTGTCGTGATGAAACAACTTTGATTGTCGCGACCGATCTTGGAATTTTGCATGAAATGCAAAAATTGGCACCATGCAAGACTTTTATTGCTGCACCTACTGCCGGAGAAAGCGCAACCTGTAAAAGCTGCGCATTTTGCCCTTGGATGGCTATGAATGAATTACAAGGCATTTATGATGTGCTGAAAAATGGTAAAGGTGAAATTATTCTCGATGATCAGTTAGTCAGAAAAGCCAAACAGCCACTTGATAGAATGCTGAGTTTTGCAAAAACTTTAAAAAACACAACATCAATACATGGTTTGGGGCAAGTATAATGAATAATGACATCGATAATTGTGCAGGTACTAACTATGATGTATTAATTATTGGCAATGGCTTGGCAGCACTTGCAACAGCGCTTAGCTTGCCGACTGATTTACAAGTAGCCATCTTATGCAAATCCACACTGCGTGATAATGCCAGTTGTCTTGCGCAAGGTGGTATTGCTGCAGCTACATCAATACCAGAATCGATCGAATCTCATGTACAAGACACACTGCTAGCAGGAGCTGGGCTCTGTGATGAATCTGCAGTACGATTAATTCTCAGTAAAGGGCAAGATGCTATTAATTGGCTGATGAGTCATGCAGTTACTTTTGATCAAGAAGCAAATGGGCGGATGCATTTAACCCAAGAGGGTGGACATTGTAAGCGGCGCATATATCATTGTGCTGACCATACAGGGCAAACCATCATGCAGGCGTTACTGACAAAGATTGATCAATCACCACATATTACCGTTATTGAGCAGTGTTTTGTTCTGTCTTTGTGTACCGACAATGGACGGTGTATGGGTGTGGAATGTCAAATTAATCATCAAAATCATACTTTCTTTGCATCTTATACTGTATTGGCAACAGGTGGTGCAGGACAGGTGTATCACCACACTACAAGTCCAACAGTATGCACAGGCGATGGGTTTGCTATGGCATATTGGGCAGGGTGTCGCTTAGCAAATTGCGAATTTGTGCAGTTTCATCCTACAGGACTTGCAATGCCTACTCAACAAGAACGGACTTTTTTGATTTCCGAAGCATTGCGTGGCGAAGGAGCGGTGTTAATTGATGCTGACGGCTGTCGCTTTATGCCAAGCTATGATCATAGAGCCGAACTTGCACCCAGAGATATTGTAGCGCGAAGTATTGCTTATCATCAGATGAGTACAGGTAAGCGCATTTATTTAGATATTCGTCACCGCTCTCAAAAGTTTATTCATTCGCATTTTTCAACAATTGCCACCATATGTCAAAATCAAGGTATTGATATTTGTACTATGCCAATTCCAGTAACCCCTGTACAGCATTATTTTTGTAGTGGCGTACTGACTGATACGAAGGGTTGTACCGATATCATGCATCTATACGCAGTTGGGGAAGTTGCTTGCACAGGGTTGCATGGTGCAAATCGTTTGGCAAGTAATTCTTTATTGGAATGTATTGTGATTGCGCAATGCATTGCGGATGATATTTTGGATAGATATATTCAACATAAGCCTTGGCAAAAAATACAAGCTTTAGAATCTTGGCATATTGTTCAGCGAAATCCAAATTGTCCATCGTTCTTACAAAGCAACAAAACATCAAAAGCTACACTGACTAAATCTATGGTAAAACACGAAGTTCAGTCAGCCTTGGGTATTGTGCGGTATCCTGAACAAATTCGTACACTGATAGATCGCTTGACTCCTTGGATGATTCAACGCCCAGACTTTAGTTGTACCGATATTTCCAATATTGAGCTGCATAATCTGATTACTTGTGCATATTTGCTTGCTACATCAGCATTGGCGCGTCATGACAGTGTTGGCAGTCATTATTGGGGCAATAAGCAACATTGACCAAATTAAAATTCATAAACAAATACATGGGTTATGTATGGGCGAAACTTGCAAATTCTTAATGAAAAATTGACCGCCTTTATGTTACAATAGGCGAAATTTTTTTGTTAATTTCATAGCATTAGCTTTCACATCATCAGCGGATTTATCATGACTGAACACAACAACACCGAACAAATCTCAGAAAACGACCTAATCGCCCAACGCCACGCCAAACTACAAGCCTTACAAGAAAAGGCAGCCGAGCAGGGCAAAACTGCTTATCCAAACACCTTTAAGCGTGAAGATTATTGCCAAGACCTACAAAATCAATTTGATGGCGTGGACAAGGCAACCATCGAAGCAGGCGACAAAGTCTATGCCAAAGTCGCTGGCCGTGTGATGCTAAACCGTGGCTCATTCATCGTCATCCAAGATATGACTGGTCGCATCCAGCTGTATGTCGATCGCAAAGGCTTGCCAAGTGAGACGCTAGAAACCATCAAATCACTCGATTTGGGTGATATCGTGGCAGCATCAGGCTATATCGGCCGCTCTGGCAAGGGGGATTTGTACATCCACCTAGAAGACTTTGAGCTATTGACCAAATCACTACGCCCATTACCTGACAAATTCCACGGCTTGACTGATACCGAAGTCAAATACCGTCAGCGTTATTTAGATTTGATTGTCAATGAAGAAACCAAACGCACCTTTGAGATCCGTGCAAAAGTCGTCGCAGGCATTCGTGAGTTTCTGACCAAAGAACGCTTTATGGAAGTCGAAACGCCGATGATGCATGTCATCCCAGGTGGTGCATCAGCACGTCCATTTGAGACACATCACAATGCACTGGATATGCCACTGTTTTTGCGTATCGCACCAGAATTATACCTAAAACGCTTGGTAGTCGGGGGCTTTGAGCGAGTATTTGAAATCAACCGCAACTTCCGTAACGAAGGTGTTTCAACTCGTCATAAT